>JBDVJO010000007.1:0-215218 GCA_039939375.1 Crocinitomicaceae bacterium
TATCCGAATTTGAAGTAGAAAAGAGAGGGGATTATCTATGTTAACGAGATCACTAGTCTCCTACTAAGTCTTAATCTTATTCCTCTCTTTTGTTCTTTCTTGATTATATCTTTAAAGTAACGATTACAAGCTTAAGTAGTAAGTAAAATTCACACCCGCCCTTGTCCACCGCAAAAAGCTCCCATTAGTTTGTCCAGTATCTTGGGGTTCCACGCCGGAATTGCCAACGCACCTTGCGGCGGCATCTAAAAATGCCTAATTTTACTCAAACGTTGTATGCCATTGAAGAATTCTCAAATATTGTTTCTGGTCATCATGTCATTTTTGATTTCTTGCAAATCAGACAATGATTCTTCAGTAGAGAATTCTTCCGACATGGAAAATGAGCTCGGAGAACTGGTCAATTATGTTGATAGAGATTTGGACGATTCACTATTTGAAGATTGGGGTGAAATTGAGACTTTCTATGGAACAATTGAACCTTTTGAGGGAATGTTAGGCATGTATCAATTAGATCGATCAAAAGAAAATCTGCATACTTATGATTTCTTTCAATTTGAATTTACAAGAGATTCAAATCAATTAATTTTCTTGTTCGATTCATGCAGTGAATATGGTTATTCTGAATCTTGGACTAAAGGACAAACGTTTGGAATAATTGACGAAGTAATTGACTCGACAGAAGGAATCTTTATTGGCAGAATCAACGAGCACAGAGGTCCAGATCAATTTGAACTGACAGAGCACAAAATACAATTCAACCAAGACGAAATAGTGATCTTTACCGGAGACAAATACAAAGACCACTACACTTGGGTGAAAAAAGGCACACAACATATTAAGTAAATATCATTCCTCCCCTTTGTCCATCACTTCTCCCTCCCAATTGCGTGTCCAAAATCCGGGTGTTCCAGCGCGGGCGGAATAACTTGTATCCGGGGCTTGGCCAGCGCACTCGCGCTTTGCTTCGCTGAAGCTATGCGAAAGCAAGGCGCCATCTAAAAATGCCTATATTTACTCAAACGTTAGGATGCAATTACGATATGGGTAAACCAGAATTTGAAAATCAACTTAAAGCGGAACTTGAGAAAAACAAATCATCAATTTCGATTAATATAGACCAATTAATATCCAATCTTACGGAAAAAATATCTGGAATTAATATCGGAATTTTTACCTCTCAAGACGGTGATGGAATGTTTAGTATTTATGCAAATGCTATCGGACCAGATCTTTATGTTCGTCAAAAAGAAATAAAAGAATATGCAAATCTTTTTGATCCTAAGTTTACCTCGAACGGAATAGAACCTTACATCCCGACTGTTGACGACCCATTTGAAGTAGATTTTGATGTTAATGATTGCATTGTAGATTTGGTCGCATTGTGGTTGAAAGCTTCTTTCTCTTCAAAATCTTTTCCTGATGGAGCAGAATTCCAAATTGTAGGAAATGACGGCTATGGTACGGTTACTCCATTATCGCTACCATAGTAAAAAAAAGCACCTAACATACAACCATACTAAAAAAGTATTCCCCCCACTGTCTTGCTTTTAAAGCAGTGATATTTAATTGAACCTAGTTACTAATTCAAGCTTAGCAGAAAACAATAAAAGGATGGTCAAAATTATTGTACCTACACAAAAGCTTCTATCTCTTTTATTGTGATTATGTTTACTATATTTAATTGAAAACAATACTCGTGTTGTTGTATGCCATAAAAAAGACAAAGAAGTATGAGTAAGCAGAAAGTAATAATTGTGGGGTCTTCTGGACATTCAAAAGTTATAATTGACATTTTTGAAAAAGAAGACAACTATCAAATCATAGGACTTCTTGACGCTTTTAGAAAAATTGGAGAAGAAACTTTAGGTTATAAAGTGATTGGCAATGAAGATGATCTACCAGATTTGATTTCAAATAATCCAAATTGTAAAATATTTATAGCGATTGGAGACAACTGTGTTAGAAAGAAAGTAAGGGACAAGATAGTAGATATTATGCCAAATATTGATTTTGCCACGGCAATTCATCCATCCGCACAAATTGGAAAAAATGTTAGAATTGGAAAAGGTGTGGCGATAATGGCTGGTGCAATTATCAATAGCGATACCCTTATTGAAGATTTTACAATAATCAATACCAAAGCAAGTATTGACCATGACAGTAAAATGTTAAAATTTTCAAGTTTAGCACCAAATGCAACAGCTGGCGGAAGTGTTTTAATTGGTGAATTTTCTGCAATATCTATTGGAGCAACAATAAAACACGGGGTATCAATTGGTAAACACTCAGTAATTGGAGCGGGTGCATTACTTATTAATGACTGCGGTGATAATGTAATAACGTATGGTGTCCCAGCCAAAGAGATTCGAAAACGAGAAATCGGAGAAAAATACTTATAAAAATGTGAATTATTGCGGCATACAACAATGTATAAAAACCCAAAACATTTTCTCCATAAACACTTAACTTTTCTGGAATCAACTGGAATCGAATCCACCCAGAGGTAAAAAAACATAAGCCAACATTGAAAGGAAACTTGAAAACGAATTTTCACAGATTTATAATCAAAATTTCTTCAATTGAAAAACTACACAACTTTTAGAATTTCAGTGTGTTCAGAAAACTTGGATCGAAATTCCTTTCTTAAATCATTATATTTAAGAAAACACAAATCATGAACCAAATCGATTTTAGTCAATTAAAGGCAATTTACATTAACTGCACCCTTAAAAAATCACCTCAAAAAAGTCACACTCAATCTTTGATGGAAGTTTCAAAATCCATTATGAATAAGGAGAATGTGAAAATTGATGAGATACGTTTGATTGATCATCAAGTTGCAAGCGGCGTATACCCCGACATGACTGAACATGGATGGGAAGTAGATGAATGGAAAGAAATTTCTAAAAGAGTTTTGGACGCAGACATTCTCATTGTTGGCACTCCGATTTGGTTAGGCGAGAAATCTTCTGAAGCACAAAAACTTATTGAAAGACTGTATTCGTTAAGTGGCATGACCAATGATAAAGGACAATACCTCTTCTACGGCAAGGCAGGAGGATGTATAGTCACTGGAAACGAAGATGGGGTAAAACATTGCGCTATGGGAATCTTATATTCTCTTCAGCACGTTGGATATTCAATACCGCCACAAGCCGATTGTGGTTGGATTGGTAAAGTAGGACCTGGACCAAGTTATGGCGATAAAGAATGGCAAGGTGAAAAACTAGATCAACCAGTTGGTTTTGACAGTGATTTTACCAATAGAAACACCACGTTTATGACTTATAATTTACTCCATTTGGCAATGATGTTAAAAAATAATGGAGGATATTCGAGTTATGGTAATTCCCGCGAAGAATGGGATGACGGTAAACGCTGGGAATTTGAAAATCCCGAATACCGATAAAACACTTTAATTTTGGGCAGTTGCAAAAATTCCTCAGACTGTAATTCATCTAAAACTTCAACAGGGATAGCATTAAATAGTTTTCAATTAGATAAAAACACTACCCGTTTCTTAATTTTCTGTTTTTATTAAATCGCAACAATTAACTACATTTGATTATGCGACTACTACTATTCATTTCATTGATATCCATCAGCTTAACTGGGCATAGCCAAAACTATGCGGATAAGGAAGTATACTTGGTCGATTCTTTAGAATACGACAACATATCTCCCGACTATCAAAAAATAATAGACTATTACATAGATTACTATCACAATACCGATAATGACTTATACAAAATCAGCGTTATCCATGAAATAGTTAGAAATTGCTGGGACAACAATGTTTGGCCGAAGTACAACAGGTGGGTTTACAAAGAAGCTAATGAAAAGCTAAAAGAAGACTTAACGGATTCGTTAGAATTCATGTACGGTAGGTTTAGAGCAGGGTCTGTTTACTACACCGCTTGGGGACACTTTTACAAAACTGAATACGAAAAAGCCATTCAGACTTTCGCTAGATCTCGCGATCTCTATTTAGAGCATGGCGATTCAATTGGTGCTGCAAATGCTATTGATAACATTGGCTCTGTTTATAGCACCAAAGGTGAAATGGCAAAAGCACTTGAGTTCCATGTTGAGGGACTTAAAATACGCGAGATAATTCAAGATACTTTAGGACTTGGCGCATCTTATAATGCGATTGGTATCATTCACATGATGCACGGGGATTACAATCAAGCAATTAAAGATTATAAAAAGGCCATTGCTTTTCATGAACATGTTGAATTTTGGTCAGGTCTCTCTAGCGAATACAGTAATTTGGGCGCAACTGAATCATTCATAGGTCACCACGACAAAGCGCTAGAATATCACCTTCAAAGCTATAATATTAAAGCCAATATTGAGGATAAACAAGGTATGGCTATCTCATTAACCAATTTAGCCAACCTATCTGTTATGAACGGCGATACCGCAACTGCTTTTGAATATCAAAATTACGGTCTTGAACTTTCTGAAGAATTACAAGATCAACGCGGAATCTCTAGTGCTTTATGTCATTTAGGATATTTTCATCTACTTAAAGATGAATACGAAGAAGGAATAGAACATCTGGATAAATCATTAGAAATTGCTAAGGAAGTCGGTGCCCATATTGACACGAGAAAAGCACTCGTAAATTTGTTTAAAGCGTATCTCTGGCAAAGGAAATATGACAAAGCAGAAGTTTATTTACAAGAATTGGTTGAGATCAGAAAAAAAGACATTAAAACTAATTTTTCAATTTTGGCCGAGCGTGAAAAAGAACTCTATTTCAATACCATGGCTGAAGAATATCAAAACCTTTATGCTTATGGTAATTTGACCTATAAAAATAATCCTGAAATCACAAGAACCTTGTATGATAATACCATCATGTTAAAAGGTCTTTTGCTGAAGTCTTCTGCTGCTATGCGAGAAACAATTCTTAACAGTGAAGATACAGCTCTGATAGCTGAGTATGAAAAGTGGATAGAATTGAAGGTCAATATTGCGGATGCTTATGCCAGAAATTTCGACTCAGATAGTCTTGAAAAAGTGGCTACAACGATAGAAGCCAAATTGGTTCAGAAATCTGCAGATTTTGACAAGTTTTACCAAGAACCACAAACCAGCTGGAAGGATATTCAAAACGGTCTGGCAAAAAATGAAGCGGCAATTGAATTCATTCGTTATCCGAAAGATTTACAAAATCCTGAATCTGAAATAATTTATTCAGCCCTGCTGCTTAAAGCTAAATCTAAACAACCAGAGTTGATTCAACTTTGCACAGAAGATGCTTTAGAGCAAGTGCTCGGAAAGATTAGCGCCAATAACTTAGACCATGTCAAAGATATTTACGGAACCTCTGCAAATTCAAATGCCGTGCTTTCTGAATTAATTTGGGAGCCACTGAAAAATAAAACGGAAGGCATAGAAAAGATTTATTTTGCACCTGTTGGCTTATTGCACAAGGTGGCTTTTGCCGCAATTAGTATTAACAACGAACAATTGCTAAGTGATCGATTTCATTTGGTTCAACTCAACAGTACCAGTGGATTATTGAATAAAGAGCAAATAGATTTTAATACTTCTACTCAAGCTACTTTATTTGGAGGAGTAAAATATCATACCGATTCTTCTGAGCATGTCATTTGGACTTACTTACCGGGAACGTTAGAAGAGATTGATTCCATTAAAAACATTTTAGATGAGCAGCTCACGGTCAATTATTTTAAAGAGTATGCTGCCAATGAAGAAAATTTTAAAAAAAGCGCTGGGCAAAGTACAATTCTTCATATTGCTTCGCACGGATTCTTCTATCCTGACCCTGAAACAGTGCGAAAAGAAGCGCAGATTGATATTGACATGGAAGAAATCGCTTTTAGAGGTGGTGCTTCTAATTATGGAATCTGGAATTTCGTGAACAATGAAAATCCACTCATGAGAAGTGGAATTGCCTTAGCTGCCGCAAATGACGCCTGGCAACGAGATGCATTTGCTACAGGAGAAGATGGTGTACTTTCTGCTCAAGAAGTTTCTAATTTAAACATGACAAAAACTAAGCTGGTCGTCTTGTCTGCTTGCGAAACAGGACTAGGTGACATTAAAGGAAGTGAGGGTGTTTATGGTTTACAAAGAGCGTTTAAGATGGCTGGCGTGAGATACCTAATCATGAGTTTATGGCAAGTTCCAGATGAAGAAACTGCCGAGTTCATGACCTTGTTTTACAAAGAGTTAATGGCGAGTAAAAATATCAGATCAGCATTTGATAAAGCGCAATCTGTAATGAGAGAAAAGTATGACCCGTATTATTGGGCAGCCTTTGTGTTGATTGAGTAAAAAAGCTGATTTCTATGAAGTATCAATTATTAATAGCTCTTTTCTTAATAGCAACACTTACAGCTTGCACAAATCCAACCGAAGTATCTAATCCTGAAAAAGCGTCTCAAGAAGAAGTAGATAGCGCTAGCTTGTATGCTTATTTTAACAACAAAATCAGCCCCACTTGGGATTACTCACCTGATAATGACTCGGTGCAATTTGAATTCAATGAATACGGACTACCCAAACGGAGAACAGAAATGGTTCAAAAAGGCGATAAAACTATTCACTTCAGCATTGAATACAAATACAATCTTTCTGATTCAACTGAAACAACTTGGCACAAACAACAGTTTGGGGGAGGACTTTTCTCTACAGAAGTTAGAAAATTCGGAAAAACTGACCGAATGATTTGGCGAGAAGTAACAGATGTCAATAAGGTCTGCACAAGAACAGAATTTGACGACCTTGGTTTGATTACGAATATTGAGACGGTAAGATGATATTTATCACAGCTTCTCTATTCCCTTAACAACCATTTCACCATCTTTTCCGTATACCTTTTTATAAAACTAGATTATGAAAAGAATTTTACTTGGATTTGCCCTTATCTCATCAATGTCGTTTGGACAGCAGACCATAAACTCTGTACAAGACGGAGATTTTTTCGCTTTCGGAACCTGGGATTGCTTTTGCTTACCCGCTGATGGTGACACGGTAAACATCAGTCATGACGTACACATGAATTTTGGAATTCCTTATACAATGGGAATCATAACCGTAAATGCCTCTGGTAGTCTTTCTGATGGAGGAGTTGATAAAGACATCTATATCAATGGTGGATCTTTTGTCAATAATGGAACCGTTAACCTAGACGGATTTTGGTTAGATTCTGGAGATGTAGTGAACAACGGTTTGATGTTGTTAGATAGCCTCTTGTCTCAAGACATGATGATAAACAATGGTGAAATTACAGTTTATGATTTTGCACATGACCAAGGAGTTACCTTTGAAAACAACGGTATAATTGAAGTAACTAATAACTTTAATAACCAAGGCCATTTTACCAATAATGATTTAATGACCGTTGTATTGGATGCCTCAATTTGTAATATTCAAAGCATGGACGCAATGTATATCAATAACGGTATTTTATGCGTTGAAAATGATTTTGCTGTTTGTGGTGGTGATACCTTAACAGGAACTGGAACTGTGTACATTGGTGCAGCAAGTGTGAATGACGGTGTTGTGAACGGAACTTTACATATCAACACGCCTTCTGGTGCCTTTGGTTTAAACACCGGAACAGTTGGTTCTTCGGTTACATTTGGTACAGATGTTTGTGGATTAACTGTTGATCAAGAGAATATTTCTAACTGGAACATCTTCCCTAACCCGGCAACAGATTTCGTAATGTCAACTCAAACTAATATCACTTTCGAAATCTTTGATTTAAGCGGTAAAAGAGTCATCTCAGATAAAAGTATAGATGGCAAAATCGATATTACAGATTTAACTGAAGGGGTATATTTGATTAAAATGACAAGTCAAGAAGGAATCGTGAATACTAAAAAATTCATGAAAAGATAATTGAGTGAAATGAATTGAAAAGCTGGTTTAGGAAACTGAACCAGCTTTTTTTATGCCTTATTGCAGCACCACTCTTCTCATTCCGATTACGGTACCTTGAGAAGTAATACGTACCGTATACGTCCCTCTTTCAACAGCATCTAAATCTATAGAAACAAAGTTGCCAATTGCGTTAAATTCTTCTGAATATACTTCTTGACCAAGAACATTCAATACAGTAACTTCAAAGTTCTCAAATTTGTAAAAGTCTCCTTGTATATTAAACACCCCATATGAAGGATTTGGATAAACGCTAAATGCAAAGGCATCCAGATCATTTATTCCAACAACTCCCCAAGGATATGCATCAGACAAGCTTGTACATCCACCTGGATAAGTTACTTCACATGTATACCATCCAAAAGTAGTTGGTACGATACTTTGTGTGGTACCGCCAGGAATAATAATTCCGTCAATATACCATTGATAAGAGTCACCAGGAGGTGTTGCTGTAAACAAACCGCCAAAGCTCGTAATCGTAACTTCTGGTTCTGGATTCACAATCACATCAATCGTATTAGAAGCACAAGAATTTTCTTGCGTTACGATATAAGCAGTGTGATCTTGACCCAAGCCAAAGTCTCCAGCACCAGTAAGATTAGGAATGTAGTTTGGTTCATTTTGCTGGATGGTATTCTCTGTTCCTAATTGTCCAGCGTCATTTCTTCCCCAAGTCCATGTTGAGTTATCTCCTTTAATTACCCCTGACTGGTAAAACGCAGCTTCTACATGAATTACTGCATCTAGCGTATCCATTTTTTGCGGATTATATTCTGAAATTAAAGTTCCATTACCTAATTGTCCGTAGTCGTTATTACCAAATGTGTATACCTTTTGATTGGTTGTTAAAACAATCGAATGATCTGTTCCTCCATCTGCAGCTTGCACATTAGGAATTGGGTTTTGAATTGGAGTTTCTGAAAATAAAATTCCGTTTATCCCTAATTGACCGTGAGCATTTGATCCCCAAACATAAAGCGCTCCCGAACTATCCACTGCAAATGAATGATTATCACCCGTATGAATTGATGCGATTCCAGTTAAACCTGGAATTAATTGAGGTGAATTATAATCAACGAAATCACCAAGCCCTAATTGACCGAAGGTATTGTTACCCCAACTATAAACTGTTCCATCATCTTTTAATGCCAATGCATGATTTTCACCTCCTGCCACGGCAACCATTCCAGTCAATCCTGTCACAGCAAAAGGGAAGTTAGTAGTAGCAAAATTTCCTTGACCTAGTTGACCCAAGTTATTTCTACCCCAACTCATAACAGCACCGGTACTTAATGCCGCTAACCCAAATTCATGACCAGCACTGACATCAACCGCATTTGTAATACTCATAGCCACCGGCGCCACACTTGAAGTAAAGGTTCCATCTCCTAACTGACCTTGCGTGTTCTCACCCCAAGCATAGACAGCACCTGAGTTATCCCTTGCTAAATTGTATTTCATTCCAGCTTCTAATTCAACAATTCCTGTCATTCCAATAGTTTCTACTGCTGATAGCGAACTGTTGGTTGAATTATCACCCAATTGGCCATCCACGTTATTTCCTAAGGCCCAAACTTCATCTACACCGCCCAAAGTTACCTCAGTATGATATTGTCCTTGTAAATAAGCTTCGTAAGAAGTATCTGTTTCTCCTCCTAACGGACTTCCATCCATGTACCACTGATTCCAAACACTATAATCGCTTACCAACACCACTGAATCTCCTTCACAAATAGTTGTAGCACTCAAGGCCGTGATGACTGGGTTATCCATCACTACAAACAATTGAGATGTTGGTGCAAACTGCGTACATCCTGTTGCCGCTAAAAATCCTTCTAAACTTACTACTTGTCCGTCTGTTAATGCTGTTGTTGAATAGGTGTTCGTTGCTCCTGGCCCTTGAACCGAAACGCCATCTATAAAGAACTCATAAGTATCTGCTCCAGTTCCAGTGAAGTCTACTTGATCACCAACACAAATAATATTACCTGGTACCACATCCAACACGATTGGCATCACATCAACGCCCATAGTAATTGTCGTTGAGAATGCAGCACATTCCCCAACGTATCCAAGAACAGAAACTACATCCTGATCATTCAATTCTACCGTACTAAATGTGTTTAAGGCAGACACAGGGTCTTGCGAAATGCCGTTAATATAAAATTCATATTGATCCCCTCCTCCTGATGTGAAATCTACCTGATCACCAAAGCAAATTTGATTATCCACATCTGAAGATGTTAGCGTTGTGATTGGATATTGATTCACAGTGTACGTAATACCAGAAGATAAGGTGGTACAGCCATTATTTCCACCATCAACAGTAATTATGTCGTCATCATTGATAGAAGTTGTAATTAAAGAATCTTGAGTTGATGGTCCTTGAACAGAAACCCCATTCACAAAGAATTCAAAATCAAAGGCTCCTTGCCCCGTAAACACCACTTGATCTCCTTGACAAATCGTTTCATCAACATCATCTGAAATAATGGAAGTTACTGGATAGCTGTATACCGCATACGGAATAGAATTTCCAAAAGTTGAACAAATATTATCTGTTCCATAAATCTGAACAATTTGTCCATTGGTTAAAGAATCTGTAGTGTAAGTAACTCCAGTTGTTGCCTGTGTTCCGTTGACATAATAGATGTAAGAGCTAGCACCTGAAGCGGTAAAAGTTACCGTCTCTCCTACGCATATACTACTATCTGCGTCAGAAGAAGTCATGCTTACGGATGGATTTGGAATCACTGTAAAGTCAAATAAATCTGGTGAAGTATTGAAGCATCCGTTTATTCCATCACCCTGCATAGTTACTTGATCTCCATCAACTAAATTATTGATGTTAAATACATTATTTATCGTTGCAGGACCTTGCGAAACACCATTGATCATCAGCTCATAAGTACCAGCCCCAGAACCAGTAAAAGTCACTGTTTCGCCGTCACAAACAGAGGTGTCAGCGTCAGAAATACTAATAGCAATATCTGGTAATTCATTCACAATTAAATCAAAATCGTTAGATGTCCCACTGCATCCAGTATTGTAGCCTACAACATAAATATTCAAGGTTCCGGTAAAACTACTTGATGTTAAAATTGTATTTGTACTAGGCGCACCTTGAGAAACACCATCAATAAAAAACTCATAATTATCTGCTCCTGAGGCGGTATATGTGATACTTTCCCCTGCACATATAATATTGTTAATGTCAGAAGAAGATAAAACTGTTGGCGGAACCGGATCTACAGTAATTGTAAACGAAGTTAAACTGTTAGAAGAACAACCTCCTACATATCCAATTAGGTCAATAACATCTCCATTGTTAAAGCCATCACTATAAAGTGTATCAATTGCACTTACTCCTTGAGATACTCCGTTAATTGTAAATTCATAAGTTGAAGCTCCTGTTCCAAAATAAATTAATGAGTCTCCATCACAAATTACATTATCAACATCATTACTCGTCATGTCAACAGTTGGAATCGCATTTACGGTAAAGCTTAAAGTATCATCAGCAAAATACGTACAGCCTAATTTTGATCCACTTAGTGAAATTTGAGGGTTGCCTATTGGCAGATTAGAAACTGGGAAACTTCCTGTTCCGTTCACAGTATGAGACACCCCATCAACAAATAGTTCGAACGAAGTAATGGCAGTTCCTGTTCCGGTAAATGTCACAGATTCTCCAAAACAAATTGAATTATCAGAATCAGAATCAAAGAGGTTTACATTAAACTCAGGAATAACAGTCATAGGAAATTCTACTGGTCCAAATGCAGAGCAACCACTTTGAAATCCTCTCACTTTTACGATATCACCATTTGCTAAAGTTGACGTAGTGTATGTATTAACGGTAGATGAAGGTCCAAGTGGAACGCCATTTAAATAATACTGATATAAATCTGCACCGCCAGCCGTAAATGTTACCGTATCCCCTTGACAAATTGTACTGTCCGGATCACTACATACTAATGTAACCGAAGGTAACGCGTTTACTGTAAAGGTAGATGTACTCGAATTTTGGGCGCAGCCGTTAGAAGTTCCGTCAACGTATATTTGGTCACCTGTTGTTAATCCACCATTCGTGTAAGTTGGATTTCCTGAAGGTCCTTGAACCGAAGTTCCGTTTAAAAAGAACTCGTAGGTAGTAGCAAAATATCCCGTGAACGTAACTGTAGTTCCTTCACAGATTGTCGTTCCCGTATTGTTCGATAATATCGTATTCGGAATGTCATTAACGAAGTAAGTAAAATCATCAGGAGAAGTTGCTGGACAATTATTCTCATAACCAACAACCGTAATGTTATCTAAATTATTCAATCCGGTTGTTCCATAACTCGCGGTTGCAGATGGTCCTTGCACTGAAACACCGTTAATAAAGAACTCATATTGTACCGCATTTGCCGCTGTAAAACTGACAAAGTCGCCATCACATATTACCAAATCACCATCTGAAGTGGTCATGGTTGGTGAAGGCAATGCGTTCACCGTCATTGTTGAAATTTCTGGTGCCTCTGTAAAACAACCTGTTAGTGTATCTATTCCGATCAAAGTAACTACATTTCCATTTACTAATGTGGTAGTAGAATGAATGTTATTAGTGGTTAAGAAAGTCACTGGCGATCCATCAATATAAAACTGGTATTTTTCAGCTCCTGACCCTGTGAAATTCACCAAATCACCATCACATATAACATCACCCGGAACGGATGTAGTCATAGAAACCACCGGATTTGGATGTACGGTCATAGTGTAAACATAATCTGTTGTATCAAGACATCCGTTCGCGTTCATAATACACGTTACGACATCATTGTTATTTAAATTGGGCGTTATAAATACATTAGCAGCCGAATTTTGTGTAGATACATTGTTCACTTGAAAATCATAGGTTACGGTTCCGGTTCCACTGAACGCTGATGCTGTAAAAGTCACCGTATCACCTTGACAAGTTGTCGTATCACTTTCTGAAATTGTCATGGTAAATGTTGGATCATTCACACGCACTGAATCTAAGTAAGTATTAGAACATCCGTTGGTAAAGTAAGATGTTAAAGTCGCATAGTGCTTACCATTAGTGGTATAGGTATAAGTTGGATCTTGTAATGAAGAGGTATCTGTTGTCAATGTATCATCATCAAATTCCCATTCAAAAGTCAACACACCAATTCCTCCTGAAACTGCTACAGAAGTATTTGTAAAAGTTACAGGATCGCCTAAGCACACATCAAAAGGTACAGTGTAACTTGCATCCGTTGAATTGGTAGGATCAAAAATTAAACTTGCATTATTGTTACCTAAATCACTGCTATAAAAAGCCGTTAAGGGAGTTGTTGTAATATTGATTCCTTCAGCATTTATACACTCTGCAGATCCAGCTGCCGCTAAATCAAATGTCGTAGCTGTAACAGCACCTGAAGAACTCACAAAAATACTGTCATTACAAGTAGCCACTGCTGTAAACAAGCCGTTCACCGTTTGTGTTTCTGCTGAATCAATAACTATAGTTAAACCTGGTTCTAATGTAAAATTGTTATAGATATTACTTCCTGAAAGGATGCTAGAATATGAACCAGTGCCCGGATAAATAGTCACGTCATTAAAGGTTTGATCATCTCCTGCAAAATAATCCAGTTCGGCGCTTCCTAACAAATGAAAATGTGATGTTCCAGGAAATAGGTTAACCAAATTTCCCGGCACAGAAAAATCAATCAAACTAATTCCGGTTTTTACTTCTATGACACTGGCATGTAAATGAATGTAACGCGCATTTACCCCAGACACTTGAAATACTCCACATTGAATTGAATCAGAATTTGAATTAAATGCTCCTTGCCCTAAGGTCAGTGCTGAGTTGTCATCCATAAACAAATTACCGTTCAATTTGAAGGTATCAAGCAATGCGTTGGATCCTTCATAAAAAACGTTGGCATGAACGGGTCTATTAAAAGTAGTAAACTCGGCTGTATTTATGTCTGGAATAAAACGCAGTTGTGCAAGCGTATCTGAGTTGGTTATTGAAACGGTTGAATTCAGAATTGCATCTTCTCTAATGGATAAACTTCCTGTCAAATTGAGCACAGGATTAAATCCGTTTGAACCTGTCCAATCCATTCTGAAACAGGCGGCTTCTATATCCGTATTGACTGTTTGGGCAGCGGTGGTAAACGAGTTAGCATCAAAATAAACGGTGTCCTTAATTGTCGGCAAACAAGTAGCAGGCGTTCCTGCAGGCGACTCCCAATGCGTAATATCCGACCAATCTCCACCGTCATTCACCCAATAGTAAGCAGTACCAATAATAGATCCAGTTGCATTCCATCCGGTTGTCGTATATTCAAGATTTGAATTGTTCGCTCTGTAATATGCTCCTAATAATACTGAACTTGCAGTGACATTATAAATATTACAATAATAAACTTCCATGGTATCTAACAACCCTGAATTGTTATATGTGAAATTTCCAGGAGGACTGTTATTGTTGGTACATTGAATGGTAATAGGAGCTAAACAAGTTCCAACCGCGATAATGGTATCTACCGTTTGGTCAGTACCCGTTTCTATGTTTATGGTAATTCCTTCATTGAAATACAACATCCCAAAAGTGTTATCACCTCTAATCTCAGACTGCGCATTGTAAAAACTAAAGTCAGCATAATCAAGGCCTCCACCATCCATAATTGATAAGTTGGTGTTCGCATGATTGAAAGACACATCTGAATCTGTAGAAGTTAACCCAATTCCTGTTGGATTGATGTACCAAGCATCACCTGTTCCAGTGATAACAATGGTTGAATTTGTCATATCAAAAGTTCTCGCAGTTGCTGGATAAGAAACAAAACCATCAATGGTCAAAGTATTGCCGTTGGTTGATAAATCACCCAATTCTAAATAAATATCATTGTTAGATGTGAAGTCATCTGCAAAACCATAAGTTCCTGCACCTTCTGTAAAATGGACATCCCCGTTAAAAACAACTCCTGCAGATGTTAGAGATGCGGCAGTGGTAGAAATAAAATTGTAATTCCCCGTCATTGTAGCGGTCATATTAGCATCAAACATCAATGATCCTTTCAACGTTAGATCGTTTGCTCCCGCCAAATCAGGGTTACCTAAAACCCCATTCCAAATCATTGTGCCACAATAACTATGTAAGTCAACAGTTGTGGTAAATCCAGAACCGGAATTTACATCAAAAAATACGGTATCACTAGGGCCCGGAACACATGCATCAGCTGCTCCACCAGAAGTTAAAGACCAGTGTCCTGGATCACTCCAATCTCCTGTTCCTCCTACCCAATAATAAGTAACATTTGATGGGTTTTCATTTATCGACCAATTCGTGTTTCCACCTTGATCAATTGAATTTGTCGCATTAAAGGTTCCATTTGTTCCGTTAATATCGAGTATAACCAAATTCGTTGCATTTAAAGTCTGCCCTCTAATGTTTAAATAAGCTTCATTACTCGAAGTTGAACTTAAATAAACTGGTGTACCACAATTTCCGTTAAAGTTAATTTCATAAACATTTAGCTCAGCCGCTAAACCTTCAGTAATATTGAAATCGCAACCAGCTACTACATTAACCGTATCAATGACAGCATTTTCTCCAAAAGTGAAACTAGTCGTGTTTATATTAAATTCTGAATAAGCTAAATTAGAACCTCCAACATTAGCTGAAACACTTGAAAATCCAACATAGTTGAAATTAAATATCGTATTGGTAAAATCTTCAGATAAGTTAAAGGAGTGTTCTAAATCATAAGCCAAGCCTGAACCAGATATGTTAATTGTCGAATTAGCAACATCAAAAGTTCTTGAACCTAAAAAACTAGAAGAACTCAAATCGAGTTTATCCACGTTGATAGTATTACCGTTAGAATGAAAGAAACAATATAGAACGTCAAAAGTACCTGCGCAATTCAACGTGTTATTGGCAAAAATAACACCAGCTGCACTTGTAATATAAAGGTTCTGGCAATTACCTACAACATCAATAAAAACAGTATCATCAACCGAAAATGAAAACGCATCAAAATAAACATCATCTGCTAAGGTTGGAACAGAGGTATGGAATGTAGAGCCATCTGAAGTAGTTGCCCAGTGCGTTGAAAATTCTGACCAATTTCCCTGACCGCCTACCCAATAATAATCTGCTGATCTTGCATTGTTTGCAAACAAGCAAAAAATAACAAAGACAGTAATAAACTTCAGTCTATCACCTAATTGGAGCGTAGATAAGATAAATTTCATTTTCAATCAATCCTAACATTGATCCTAAAAAAACCAATGCGAGTTGAAAACAAATATAACTAAGACAGAACTAATAAAAAATTAATTATTTCATTCTCATTGTTTTAAGTGCAAATACGATCATCATTTTACAAACAAGACACCTCCTCTCAAACGTTTAGTTACACACCTATTTTTAAACTTAGTTTTTTTAATAAAATCTGAGCGCCAAAATTTATGTACGAATGGGTTAAAAAATTATATGTTTCAGAGCTGCCTTTAGTTGAATTTTTCCGTTAATCGTTATATATTGCGCTTGAATTGAACTAAATGAAAAAAGTTAACTTACTTTTATTTTTCTTGCTTGCCCTGGCTTATTCGTTCGGACAGACTACTGTACCAAATGATCCAGCCAAAGGAAGTGAAGTAGATCTCGCCGAACGGACAGAATTTGACTCTATCAAATTCTCTATAAAAGCACCTTTACATTTTGTGCAACAAGACACTGGCTTTTTCGGTTTTTTGCACCCAACAGCTGGGGCCTCAATTGCTATCATCCCCATATTGTACAGATCATACATTAATGCAGGAGAAGAATACGCGACAGGAGATTTTGCTGCAAGTAATTCTAAATTAATGGCAAGCGAGAAGCTGATTCTGAACAACGGAAAAGAGGCTTATTTATACAGAGTTCATTTCAGTGTTCAAAATACAATCGTTGAAAGATTAGTCTGTTTTGTTGGTACAGAGCGTAAAACATACATGGTTATTGCTAATTTCCCTGCCATGCTAGGCCCACTAATAGGTCCAGTGATGAGAGCAAGTATTTTATCTATAGAGTTTGAAGACTAAAGCCCTCATATTATTCACCTGCCTGTTGAGTGCGGTTACTGGTTTTTCACAAACCGTTACCATGTCTGACAATGTCACGTTTTCCACAACTCAACAAAGTATTTGGGGACCAGGCAACGCTTACGTGTCTGATGTAGATGTTACTTTATTCAATCTGCCTTGGAACACTAGTTTTGGACCAGTAGGTGGTGTAACAAACGTAGGTTATGGATTTGGAACATGGGGAGCAGAACTTTCTGCTGGAACATGGGGAGAAATTGGTTCTCGTTTCTATATAGAAGGTGTTACCGCTGGATACGTAGACGTTGACTACCCAATTCAAGCTGACATTACCTACCCTGCTCCAAATACAATTGACAGAGGTACTTGGGTCAATATAGAAACCGACTATAACGTTGCGAACGGATGGGCCCTGAATTCTAACCCACCTTCAATAGGAGAGATTGGGCTAGAAATGACGACCAATGTAAATGCCTACATCAACCCTTTAATTTGCGTTTATGCCTGCACCAACCCGGCAATCAACATAAATGTTAATGAAACTTTTCCAATTTTTAAAATAAATGATCAAGAGGCTATATTTCCTGGTGGAACTGGTTCTTATTCACCTGATTGTCCTCCGCCGGGTTTTGGATACTGTACTGATCCCATTCCTTGTGCTGCTTATTGTTTTCCAGCGTGGATGCAAGAAACAACTTTTCCGGTGCAAATGCCTGACAATGGTCTAGGGATTACTGGAGAACTAGACCTACCTACAACTGAAACAGATGATTTTCTTTACGGAAAATGCCTTGGTGCTTTCGGAACAAAAAATTACGCAACTATTGGTGTAGACTTGTTTAAATTTATGGGGAATTTTATTCCACCTCCTGTTGGAACAGTGATGTCTAACTTATCCAACAGTTATGATATCGGACCAGTAAACTTTACTTATAATATTTTCAGCGCAACTTTACAATTATCCGTTCACAACAATCATAGATTTGATTTTTGCCCTAACGTTGAAGGAACTTTTAACTTCCCTATCCCTTTAAATTATACAGAAGTTGATCAATTCGGAACAACAATTGAAACCGGATTTGCTCAGTCTGCAACTGTAGAACTAGGAAACGATTTAAACGTTGAGTACCCATGCAATTATGAATTTGCAGACATCAGCATGGAGTACAACATTAAAGATGAAGACAACTTCTCAAGTCACATTTACGATAGTTTAGCATTAGATTTTATTATCGAAGCACTGCAGTTTGACCTGACCATGCCTTCGTTTCAATTATTCCCTGGTATCTATATTCCTGAAATCTGCATCTCTGTTCCTTACCCATGCCCTACTTGGAGCAAACCATGGAAATGGTGTTCATCAACTATTTGTACACCTGCTTACTGGTTAATCCCGCCTATTAACATTACTGGATTTAGTATTGGAACAGGTGGCCCACTTATTTCTATGCCTTTTTCTTTAGCCAATTTTAAATACGATTGGTACAACGGCACTTATCAGCTGGGTGGATTTAATGACGCTACTGGAGGCACCTTTACACTAGACGCCATGGAGTATACTGCTAGCGCAGTTGGTGTAGATGTCGATTGCAAAGGAGATGCAACTGGTGAAATGACAGCTACTGTCGTGAACGGAGTTCCACCTTTTGAGTTCTTCTGGCCTGACGGAAATGTGACAACTTCGGCTGGACAAACGTCAACATACTCTTCACTTTTAGCAGGATATAATTACGTAACTATAGAAGATGCCAATGATTGTCAAGTAGTAACGGATTACTTTGTCAACGAACCTGCACAAGAATTGAACATCTACAACAATGTCATTACAAATATCGATTGTTTTGGAAATAATAATGGTGAAGTCACGATTGACGTAACAGGCGGAACTGCCCCTTATAATTACGTTTGGACAGGAAGCGCTAGTACTTCAGATGTAGCTTCTAATTTAGCAGCAGGAACCTTTACGGTAACAGTAACTGACGCCAAAGGATGTACAACAACAGGATCTTATGACATTACTGAACCAACAGCTGTTGGTTCAACTGTAGCAATTGATCAAAACGTTTCTTGCTTTGCTGGGTCTGACGGTCAAGCGACTGTTACGGCAACTGGCGGCACCTATCCATACTCATACAACTGGAGTACAGGTGGCCTAGCTTCAACAGAAACCGGATTATCAAATGGTGCTCATTCAGTTCTTGTTACTGATGCGCAAGGATGTACTTCAACATCAAACTTCAATATCACTCAGCCGGCTGCAGCTCTTTCACTTGCTGCAACACAAACAGCAGTGCTTTGCAAAAATGGTGCAGATGGCGCCATAGACTTAACTGTAACAGGTGGAACTGCTCCTTATACTTTTAAATGGTTTAATGAAGACCTGATTCAATTGAGTGCCACAACAGAAGACTTAAACAATTTAACTTCTCAAACTTACACCGCTGAAGTGACAGATGCGAATGGATGTGAAGACCAAATTTCCATTTTAGTTCAAGAACCTACAGATGCTCTTTCTCTGACAAACACGCTTCAAACTAATGTGTCTTGTTTTGCCGGAAATGATGGTGCGGTTGACATTTCAACGGCTGGCGGAACATTGCCTTATGGATATGTTTGGAGCAACGCCTCAACTACTGAAGATTTATCAGGTCTAACAGCTGGAATTTTTACTTTGGATGTTACTGATGGAAATGGATGTACTGAACAAATTACAGTGGACATAACAGAACCTGAAGAAGCATTAGCATCTACATTCACGCAAACAGACATTTTATGTAATGGTGAAGCCACCGGAATTATAGATATGACAATTACTGGTGGAACAGCTCCTTATACCTATGCCTGGGACAATGGTGCAAGCACAGAAGATTTAAACGGTGTAGTTGCAGGCACGTATAACTTAACAGTAACAGATAGCAAGGGGTGCATTAGAAATGACGGAACAACGTTAACAGAACCAACTGCGCTAACAAACACAACAACTTCCACTGCGGTGCTCTGTTATGACGGAACAGATGGAGCAGTTAGTATCACGGTAAATGGTGGCGTAACGCCTTATACTTACTCTTGGAGCAACGGAATTGGAAACCAATTAAGTGCAACGGTTGACAACATGTCAAACTTAAGCTCTGATACTTATTCAGTGATTGTTACTGATAATAATGGATGTCAATTTGTAGAATCAATTAATGTTTCACAACCACAAGCACCAATTGCATTAACGACTCAAATAACAGATGTACTTTGTAAAGGAGACCTGTCAGGAGCTGTGAACCTAACTGTTACTGGTGGAACACCTGGTTATGTCTATAATTGGTCTAATGGATTTGCCGGGCAAGATTTATCAGGTGTTGCAGCCGGTTCATACAAAGTAGTTGTTACAGATAATAATTTATGTCAAGACAGTTTAAGCCTTGAAATTGAGCAACCTTTAACCAATGTTGAAATCATTGTTTCTAAAAAAGATGTTTTATGTAAAGACGAAAACACAGGATGGGCATACGCCACAATTACTGGAGGTGTAGAGCCTTACTTGATAAACTGGAGCAATGGCGAAATTGATAATTTGAATGATTCATTAGTAGCAGGATCGTATACAGTTCAAGCAATTGATGATAATGGATGTATTGCAAATTCGGGAACAGTAATAAGCGAGCCTTTGACAAATGTTACTTTCTCTTACACTTCATTAGATGCTAGCTGTTATGGCGCAGATGATGGATCTATTACCGTTACACCAATGGATGGAACTACTCCGTACACGGTTATTTTTGGAGATACTGCTGTCAACTTGTTTACCAACAACTTAAACAGTTACACAATTAATGACCTTGGCATTGGAACTTATCCAGTTCAGGTTGAAGACGGAAATGGATGCCGATTCTTAGACAGTGTTAGTGTAAGCGAACCAGACACATTAACCGTAACAGGAGAAATCTATGACGCCCTTTGTTATGGAAGCTCAGATGGAGCGGTTAACATTACGATTGAAGGCGGAACAACTCCTTATACCACAATTTGGTCAAATGCGACTACAAATGAAGACTTAGTGGGTGTTCCTGCTGCATGGTACACAGTAAATATTATTGACTTCCAAGGATGTACCGTTGAAGGAAGCTGGGAAGTCATGCAGCCAGACGATATAGAATTAACTTCTACCATTACTGAGCCAACTTGCAGAGACAATGAAGACGGATCAATAAGTATTTATGCAGAAGGAGGAACACCGGATTACAGTTATTTATGGTCAACTTCTGAAGTAACTGAGAGCATCTACAATTTAGCTCCTGGCGAATATGTATTAATCGTGACGGACGAACATGGTTGTGAAAAATATGACACCTTAAACATCAACGTAACCGATATCGATTGCATAAATGCACCTACAGCCTTTACACCAGACGGAGACGGTTATAATGACACTTGGATTTTAGAAAACATGGAAAACTACCCAGAAGCAATTGTTTCAGTATTTAATACTTGGGGGAATAAAGTTTTTGAGTCAAACGGAATTTATCAGCCATGGGACGGAACGTTTAATGGTAAGAAACTTCCTGCTGCAACTTATTATTACGTAATTAATTTAAATAATGGAACAGCACCTTATTCAGGAGCTATAACAATTGTGATTTTAGAATAATGTTAACAACTAAAAATATTCTTTTGTTATGGCTTTTAATCGGATTCGGTTTTTTAGGAAAAACTTGCCCTACAATCACCTTAAATTCAAGTGATGTCACTTGCTACGGTGGTTTTGATGGGGGTGTAGACATTGTCGTAACTGGCCCAAACGGACCTTTTAACATTTCATGGAGTTTAGGTACCTTAAGTGGAACTTTCAACAACGTTCCTTCTGGTAACACAACCACTCAAGGTGGATTACCGGCAGGTGTGTTTTCAGTGTATGTAGTAGATCAACTTGGATGTACTTCTACTAAAACCATTACGGTTTTCCAATCAGATGAATTAACTGGAACAATTAGCTCATTTGATATTGACTGTAAAGGGGATGCTACGGGAATTGCAGACTTAACAGTAACTGGAGGAAACTCTCCTTATTTCTACTCTTGGACAAATGGTGCAAACACTGAAGACTTAATCAATGTAGTTGCCGGAAGTTATTCTGTAACGATTAGCGATATTAATGGTTGTACTTCTTCTGGGTCAATCCCTACCGTAATAAATGAACCTGCGCAGGCCGTGCAATCTTCAATCGTAGCAACCAACGTAAGTTGTGAATTTGGTTCAGACGGAACCATTGACTTATCAGTATTTGGAGGAACCGCTCCTTACACCTTTAATTGGAATGGAGGAAGCTATTTAACTGAAGATTTAAATAATATTCCGGCCAATACCTATACCGTATTAGTCCAAGATGCAAAAGGTTGTGTTGAAACGAATAGTGCAATTGTTAGTGAACCAACCATGTTATCATCAACAATTTCTGGCGTAGACGTATTATGTAACGGAGATGCAACGGGATCCATTAACCTAAGTCCACAAAATGGAACACCTCCTTACAGTTTTACATGGACAAACAGCAGCTTCACGCTAGGAAACTCAGAAGATTTAAGTGGATTATTTGCTGACCAATATGATGTCACCATCACTGACAATAACGGTTGTACAGCTACTAACAGCTATACGGTAACAGAGCCGTCCGCAATCACTGCAACCTTAACCAAAACAGATGTAAGTTGTTATGGATATTCGGATGGCGAAATCAATGTGACAACTACCGGCGGTTCAGGATCCAACACATATACTTGGAAAAATTCAGGTGGATCTATTGTAGCTACAACAGAAGACCTCATTGGTGTTCCTGCTGAAACCTATACACTTGAAATTGAAGATGCGAACAATTGTATTTATACAGAAACCATGGAAATTCTTCAGCCACCTACACCTGTAAGTGTCAGCTATACCAAAACAGATGTGTTGTGCTATGGTGAAAACACAGGTGCTATTGACATTACTGTAACCGGAGGAACCCCTGGGTATCTTTACACCTGGTCAAATTCTGCAATCACTGAAGACCTCAGTAGTTTATTTGCCTCAACTTATTCTGTTGTAGTTACTGACATGAACGGTTGCACTGGTTCTGCAGTAGTACCCGTTATTCAACCACTGCAACCTTTAGCCGCAACTTATTTAGTTCAAGATGTGCTTTGTAACGGAGACAGTACAGGAGTTATTGACATGACAACAACCGGCGGAACTACTCCATATACTTTCAATTGGGCGAACTCAACTTTTGCTTTGGCTGAAGCATCAGAAAACTTACTAAACTATGCGGCTGACACGTACTATGTAAACGTTACGGACGATCACAACTGTGTATTTATAGACACCATTGTGATCACCGAACCAACTGCTTTATCCGCTAGCTTGAACCCTACTCATGTATTGTGCTACGGAGCATCCACCGGAGCCATTGACTTAACTTTAACTGGAGGTGTTCAGCCTTACGCGTATAACTGGTCTAACCTATCGATTGTTCCTGACCAAAATAACATTTCAGCCGGAATGTACACGGTTACCATGAATGACGGAAACAATTGCATTCTGGTAGATTCAGTTGAAATTACTCAACCTACAGATACCTTAGATGCCAGTTGGAATATTGTAGAACCAACTTGCCCTGGAGCCTCAGACGGTCAGATTTTTTATGTAGCGACCGGCGGAACTCAGCCTTACTCCTACTTCTGGAGCAATGGTCAATTCAGTCCAAACGCATTTAATCTTACTTCAGGAGCATATTATATGACCGTTACAGACGGAAACGGATGCGTAAGAGTAGATTCAATTTTCTTAACTCAACCTGACTTCGTTTTAATATCGGGTGCAGTTACAGATGTAACTTGTTTTGGATTGTCCAACGGAGAAATTGATATTACCGCAACAGGTGGTAGCACTCCTTATACGTTTGAATGGACCAATTCAACCTACGAATTATCTACAGGAGATGAAGATTTAGTAGGATTCCCTGACGACACGTATACCGTAACAGTAACAGATGTAAATGGTTGTGATTTCACTGAATCGTTCACAATCACTGAACCTACCCCTCTAGAAGTAACCTATGTGACGCAAAACATATCATGTGCGGGCGGATCAGATGGAGGAATAGATTTGACCATAACTGGCGGAACTCCTGATTACACGTATATCTGGGAACACGGTCCAATGACAGAAGACCTAACAGATTTATCGGCTGGAACTTATATCTATTTCATTAAAGACGAAAACGCATGCGGATACGCAGATACAATTGACTTGACTGAACCTGAAGTGATTACGTTTAATGCAGAAGTAACCATTGTTAGCTGCAGAGATCAATCTGACGGATCAATTGAACTATTTCCTTCTGGCGGTTACGGTGACTACACCTATGCATGGTCTAACGGCACATATGATAACCCAATTACGGATTTAGGTGGTGGCGATTATAATGTGGTGGTAACTGATTTGGTGGGATGTCAAAGAGATACCACAATAAACGTAGCAGTAAACCCAATTCAATGCCTTGAAATACCGACAGCTTTCACACCAAACGCTGATGGCTATAATGATGATTGGCAAATAGAAAACATTTGGTTGTACCCTGATGCTGCTGTTACAGTTTTAAACGAATGGGGCAAAAAAGTATTTGAAGTCACCGGTGGATATAGCCCGAGATTTGACGGAACATTTAGAGATAATAATTTGCCTGCTGCAACTTATTATTACATAATAACCTTAAATAATAATAGCGAACCTTATTCAGGCGCCGTTACTATAGTTAGATGATGAAAATGAAGCGATTGATCATATTAATAATTTGTGTAATTAGCCTTTCTAATACGCAAGCTCAACAAGTAGGATTAAACTCTCAGTATATGTTTAATACCTTCTTACTAAATCCGGCCGTTGCAGGATCTAAGGAATTCGTACCTATTCACACTTCTGTTAGAAAACAGTGGGTTGGAATCAATGAAGGTCCTGTATCACAATCCGTTACCGCACATGGTTATAACGGATACAACTTTGGTATTGGAGGTGGAATTTTTAATGAAACCACAGGTCCAACAAGACGAACAGGATTGAATTTCACCACTGCCTATCACTTGGTTTTGAAAGGAAGCAGTAGCCGTACCAACCAAATGACGCTTTCTTTTGGTTTAGCAGCAACAGTTACTCAGCATGCCTTAGATAAAAACTCTTTAACCACTTACCTGCCTAATGACCCTACTATTTTATCTGCTTATGACGCTTCTTTAATTCCAGATGTAAATTTTGGAGTGTTACTGCATAAAGGAACGAAGTGGG
Organism: Crocinitomicaceae bacterium; assembly: GCA_039939375.1. Taxonomy (GTDB): domain Bacteria; phylum Bacteroidota; class Bacteroidia; order Flavobacteriales_D; family Crocinitomicaceae; genus Paracrocinitomix. Next base: position 25,324 of record JBDVJO010000007.1, read on the forward strand.
AAGTAGGATTATCAGCTATGAGTTTAGCTCAAACAAGAGTTGACATCTATAACTTAGGTAATCAAGTGAGAAACAAATTGGTACGAAACTACTTTTTACATGGTGGATACACCTTTGATGTGAACGAAGAATTTAAAATCCAACCCACCTTAGTTTTCAGAATGATTGAAGCATTACCTATGCAGTTTGATATCAATACACGATTCATTTATTCAGACAGATATTGGGCAGGAGTTAGTTATAGACATAATGATGCAATTTCAGCAATGGTTGGAATCAATATTCACAGAATGCGTTTTGGATACTCTTATGATTTCACTACCTCAGACATGAGAAATTACAGTGTCGGTTCTCATGAAATTGCCTTTACTTATTTCATTCATGGACAAGGTAAGGGATTCTTATCCAATAAAAGCCAATCTAGAACAAGATACAGACCTACCCCTTCATTCTAAATATTCGCTATGAAATATTCACATGAAATAACGATAGACTTGCCTAGAGAAAAAGTCCTTGAATTGTTTGATGACAAAGAAAATCTATTCAAGTGGCAAGAAGGTTTGCAGAGCTTTGATCATGTTTCTGGAGTTGAAGGTGAAGAAGGAGCAGTTTCTAAAATGGTGTTCAAAAATGGCAAGCGCACCATGGAAATGCAAGAGACGATTACAAAAAAGAATCTACCTGAACATTTCAATTTTATCTTTGAAGCTAAAGGTGTTCAGAATTGGAACGACAACCATTTTGATGCAATTGCTGAAAACCAGACAAAGTGGACACAATCAAATGTATTTAAAGGCACTGGCATGATTAAAGTCTTTCTAATTCTTATGCCTGGTATGTTCAAGAAACAGTCATTAAAATACATGAATGATTTCAAGGCATTTGCTGAAGCAGAAGCAAAAAAGTAAGCGCTGATTCTCACACAATACACTTCAACTGTTTAAATAACAACAATTTAAACGAATCTTTTCAATACGCTCGATTACTAAATTTCATAAATTGCTTGAAATTTAAAACCAATTATCATGAAAAGAATTTTACTAATGTTTGCTGTGGCAGGAACTTTTTCTGTTATGGCTCAAGAAGTACAGGAAGCAGATCGCTTACCGAACTTCAATCCTGAAAATATTTTCAGAAAAATGCAACAAGACAGAACTGTTACTTGTGGCCTAGACACTTGCTATTATTTAACTGCAAAAGCAACGGGAACATCAGGTCTTGCAATTAACAATGCAACATCTGCATCTGGCATGGCTCAATATTTTGATGCACCAGAAGCAATCACCGTTTCAGGAGTTGATTTTATTGCTGTTAAAGCGGATGCTACTGGAGGAACTTCAATCAACGTTGATGTTGAAATTTATAATGCCGGAGCCGACTCTTTACCAACAGGAACTGCTTTAGCTTCTGCATTAGTCGCGGTTGATACCAACTTTTATGGTGGTAACTTAACCTTATTAACTAAATCAGCAACTTTCTCTGTTCCAACTACTGTTACAGGACCTTACTGTATAGTTATTTCAAACAACTCTGCTAACAGTATTAACATGTACTCTAATGATTATGCAACGTTTGACGGAGCACAAGAATGGTTGTCTTCGGCAAACATTGGTGGAAGCTGGATTCGCTCTTACAACGTGAACGTAGGTGGTGCAGTTTATGATGCGGATATGTTCATGCACCCGTATGTAACTTATGATTTAACAGCAGATTTCTCCTTAACACCAAACTGTCAAGACGGCGGAGATGTAACTGCGAATCACATGTCAACCGGAGTAGCTTCAAACAGAATGTATTCTGCAGCTGCATATGCTGGTTTAGAGGGAGATCAATACACTTGGGATTGGGGTGATGCTTCAGCTACTGAAACAGGAGTTGGACCAATGCACACCTATGCAACAGGAACATATAACGTGACTTTGACTGATACAATCATGGGATGGACTTCAAACTGTGTTGAATCGATTACCAAGTCAACTTGTGATCAACCTGCAACAATTGGTGAAAATGAACTAACGTTCAACGTATACCCTAACCCGGCTAGCTCTTTAGTAACATTTGAAGCTACTGAAGAAATTGCTCTTGTTCAAATCTTTGATATGAGCGGAAAAGTAGTTTATTCAGAAAACACTAACGCATCTAAAATTCAAATTGATGTTGATTTAATGGCTAACGGTATTTATGCTGCCAAAGTTAAATTGGCATCAGGAGCCGTTCTGAACAAGCAGCTAGAAATTTTGAAATAAGATTATTTAAGATTTTTAAAACGGGCAATTGTTTCGACAATTGCCCGTTTTTTATTTAATCCACTATTTTTGACATGTGATAGAAACCCTTGAACAATTAGATAGAGATCTATTTCTCCTGTTAAACAGTCCACATACTGACTTGTTAGACACCGTAATGTGGTATTCTAGTACCACTTGGTTATGGATTCCTCTTTATCTAATCATGTTATATTTTGCTTTTAAAAAAGGTCAACTCAAATTTGCTCTTACCATATTAGGGGGAGTTTTATTGTGTGTTTTATTGGCTGATCTAACTTCAGTCCACTTATTTAAAAATGTATTCCTGCGCTATCGACCAACACACAATCTTGAAATTATGGATTTGGTGAAAACTGTCAAAAAACCAAACGGGCAAGAATATTTAGGCGGACAATTTGGCTTTGTTTCTTCACATGCAGCCAACATAGGAGCGATAGCAACATTTATACTTTTTTCTTTTACCCGGTTTTCTAAAAAATGGCTGTTTCTAATAATTTGGGCAGCACTGGTCATGTACAGTCGCATTTATTTGGGCGTACATTATCCTGGAGATATTTTAGGCGGTGCACTCTTGGGCTTTGTCATTGGATTCTCGATATTCAAACTCAGTTCAAAACTTAATCTTCAACCATCCGTAAAGTAATTTGTGAATACAGCAGGAATTATAGGAATGATATTTTTAGGAGGCGGCTTAGGCAGCCTATCTAGATTTGGAGTTGGAGCAATGGCACACAAGTTTTATAAAGGCGGCTTTCCGATTGGGACGCTTATAGCCAATACCGTAGCTTGTTTAATTCTTGGATTAATGGTGTATTATTTTCGCGAGCGAATTGAACAAAACGATTGGATCAAATACTTAATTGTAATCGGCTTTTGCGGAGGATTCTCCACTTTTTCAACCTTCAGTTTAGACACTGTAAAACTGATGCAAGATCAATTATACATGTATGCAATACTGAACATTTTGATCAGCTTAGCTCTGGGAATTGGAATTTTAATTGTGCTGACTAAGTAATTAGCCATTCATAGAAATCAAGAACTCTTCGTTAGATAACGTTCCTTCCATTCTTTCTTTGATGAACTCCATAGCCTCAACAGGATTCATATCTGCAAGATACTTTCTTAACACCCAAATTCTTTGTAAGTGTTCTTTTTGCATCAATAGATCTTCTCTTCTTGTTCCAGAAGCAAGAATATCAATAGCCGGATAAATTCTTCTATTCGCGATTTTACGATCCAACTGAAGCTCCATGTTACCAGTTCCTTTGAATTCCTCAAAGATCACCTCATCCATTTTAGATCCGGTTTCAGTTAAGGCAGTTGCCAGTATGGTTAATGAACCACCATTTTCAATTTTTCTAGCCGCACCAAAGAATCTTTTAGGTTTATGTAATGCATTGGCATCAACACCACCAGATAATACTTTACCTGAAGCGGGTTGTACCGTATTATAGGCTCTTGCCAAACGTGTGATTGAATCTAACAAAATCACAACATCATGTCCACATTCAACCATTCTTTTAGATTTCTCTAAAACTATGTTCGCTAATTTCACATGCTTATCTGCAGGCTCATCAAAAGTAGACGCTACAACTTCAGCATTAACTGAACGTGCCATATCAGTTACCTCTTCAGGTCGCTCATCAATTAATAATACAATCAAATAAACCTCAGGGTGATTCGCTGCAATGGCATTGGCCACATCCTTTAACAACACAGTTTTACCCGTTTTTGGTTGCGCCACAATCATTCCCCTTTGTCCTTTACCAATTGGCGCAAATAAATCCATTACCCTGGTAGACATACTTTCGTCTTTATGACCAGTTAAAGTGAATTTTTCTTGAGCGAATAAAGGCGTTAAGTATTCAAACGGAACTCTATCTCTTACATAAGAAGGGTCTCTACCATTTACGCTTTCAACCGTAATTAAAGGGAAATATTTTTCACCTTCTTTTGGCGGTCTAATAGCTCCTTTAACTGTATCTCCTCTTTTTAATCCGTATAGTTTAATCTGCGATTGCGATACATAAATATCATCTGGAGATGGTAAATAATTGTAATCCGAAGATCTCAAGAATCCATAACCATCTTGCATCATGTCTAAACATCCTTCACTGATTACCAATCCGTCAAAGTTGTACCCATAAAAGTCTTCTTGTGGGTTTCGCTTATTGTGATTATGATTTGGTTTTTTATTTTGATTTTGATTTGGATTCGGTTTTCGATCTCTTTTTTCAGGTCGTTTATGATCTGATCCATCCGCTTTACCTTCCGTTTTCTTTTCTCTTCTTGGATTTGGCTTGCTTTCATCAATTCTTTCTGCTTTAACAGCATCCGGAACCTTTACCTCTTCTTTCTTCTCCTCTATTTTATCAGCAGCTTGCGCTTTAACAGGTTTTTCTGTTTTAGAGAATAAATCAGCTTCTTCAGGATTTTTTTTGATTCTCTTCCTTTTAGGAGCAGCCTCTTTAGCTTCAGTTGCCGGAGCACTAGCATCTCCGCCAGAAATTGCAGCAATTAACTGATCTTTCTTCATTCCTTCAACGCCGGCAATACCTAATTGTTTTGCCATTTCTCTTAATTCGGCTACTTTTTTAGCGCCTAATTCGGGATTACTCATAAAGTGATTTGATATTCGATAATAATCTGAAAAAGTGTGGTAAATAAATGTGAAATAAGATGTGCTTTCACAAGAACTTGTCTGCAATAATACGAATTTAATTGAACTGTTCTCAGCCCACCACTCATTTTTTTCTAACAAATCACTTTTAATTGGAAATTCTTGATTTCAAATTAAAGATGAATCAAATCTATATCTTTATAAAAAATACAATCAAGTGACTTTAATAAAATCAATTTCAGGAATAAGAGGCACCATTGGAGGTAAGCCAGGAGAAGCATTAACACCTTTGGATGCCGTAAAATTTGCATCTGCCTATGGTACGTGGATTAAAAACCGCGGCACAGGAGGTAAAACAAAAGTGGTTATTGGCCGAGACGCAAGACTATCTGGTAAAATGATATCTAACTTAGTATCCTCTACACTGCAGGGACTTGGGATTGATGTGGTAGATTTAGATTTATCAACTACGCCAACGGTTGAAGTTGCTGTTCCTATGGAAAATGCAAATGGCGGGATCATCATCACCGCTAGCCATAACCCAAAACAATGGAACGCACTGAAATTATTAAATGAAAAAGGCGAATTTATATCAGACAGTGATGGAAAAGAGATTTTAGCCTTGGCTGAAAATGATGCTTTTAATTATGCCGAAGTGGATGAATTAGGTTCATTGACTTTAGATGACAGCTACCTTTCAAAGCACATTGAAGCGGTTCTCAATTTAAAGCTAGTAGATCCAGAGTTGATAAGAAGATCTAATTTCACTGTTGTAGTTGATGGCGTAAACTCAACCGGCGGAACTTTTATTCCAGCATTATTAAAATCGCTAGGGGTAATGAATGTGATTGAATTATACTGTGAGCCAACAGGTCACTTTCCGCATAACCCAGAACCTTTACCTGAGAATCTAACTGCAATATCAAGCAAAATAAAAGAAACAGGCGCACATTTGGGAATCGTAGTAGATCCAGACGTTGATAGATTAGCATTTGTTTGTGAAGATGGATCCATGTTTGGAGAAGAATACACCTTAGTTGCTATTACTGATTTCGTATTAAAAAACACGCCAGGAAATACGGTGTCTAATTTGTCATCTACGATCTCATTAAGAGAAGTAACAGAGCGACATGAGGGATGTTCATATGCTGCTGCTGCCGTTGGTGAAGTGAACGTAGTGAATAAAATGAAAGCAACCAATGCAGTAATTGGCGGTGAAGGCAATGGTGGAGTTATCTACCCTGAATTGCACTACGGGCGAGATGCCTTAGTCGGTGTTGCCTTATTTTTAACACATTTGGCACAATCTCAAATGACTGTAAAAGAATTGAGAAACACCTACCCTAACTACTTCATTTCAAAAAATAAAATTCAGTTAGAAGAAGGAATGGATGTAGATGGAATCTTAGCAAATGTGGCCGAAGAATTTTCAGCACAAGAAGTTGACACAACTGATGGAGTGAAAATCTATTTTGGGTCTGAATGGGTGCATTTGAGAAAATCCAACACTGAACCTATCATTAGAATCTATTCTGAAAGTGCTGACGAGACAAAAGCTAATGAGTTGGCTGAAAGAATCATGGAGCGGATTAAGGCACACGCTTAGCTCTTACCTTTTAAGGAAGTCGTTGTTCTTTAGACCAGGCCAAGGCTGTATCAAAGGTTTTAAAAGTTTTCATAGGAAACCCGGTCTTCATAAATTTTATGAAAAAACGAGCAGTAATGTACTGAGCAGTATTCTTAACAACAATGGCATTAGAATTTATTGGGATCCAATTTTGCGCCTTTATCGCATAGGCGGCAGCCTCCTTTCTTATCCTTACAAATTCACCACCTTCTAAAATCGCAGGCATCTCTTTTTCGTCTGTAACATAATTGTAGACTATAATTAACCAATGTTGTGTTTCCAAATCTACCGTTAGTTCTGATTTGAAATAAATTTGGAGAATTTGATCTTTTCTAAGACCAACAATGACCTTTTCTGTTTCAACATACCGAACAAAACACTCATAATTAATATTTCCCATTGATTTTGCCATTGTTGCTCTATATTCCTGTAAACTTACCAAAATTGAACGATAGAATATCCTTAAAAATAAAAGTATCAATTTTTGAAATAAAAAAACTAAGTAATTCAAATGCAACATAGTTACTAATTGAACTTGGCACGATTTTCCCTTTGCAATAATCTGTATTAACCGATTTAGAGCTGGGGTTATTAACAATTGTTGATAACTCAGAAGCCGAAAACCCTTGTTTTTAGGGATTTTCAGTTATTTTCATGCTCCAATTAAAAAAACAAACGTTGTGAAGAAATTAATGCTAACCCTTGCCGTTGCTTTTTTAGGATTCGCCTCATTCGCTCAACCGGATGACGAATTAACTCCTGAAGAAAAAGCGTATCGCGATTCAATCGCAAACCTCAATGAAACAAATGCTGCCATTGAGAAATCTCAAACTGCATACAATGCTGGAATTGAATTATTCAAACAGAAAAAGTATGAAGGAGCTATTTCAAAATTCTCAGAGTCAATAGCATCTGACCCTAATTTTACACCTGCTTACTACAACAAAGCTATCGCTGAGAACAAAGCAGAAAAGTATAAAGATGCTATTAAAACCTTAGATGCATTGGTTGCTAAAAAACCAGATTATGCAAAGGCATATTTCCAAAGAGGTAGGGCTTATCAAGGCTTGAAAGATTATTTAAAAGCTGAAGAAGATTATCAGAAATCGATTCAACTGGACGCTTCTAACCCTAAAGCATACTACAATTTTGGAACCCTACGATTCTTGCAAAAAGATTACGAATCTGCGGCTGCTCAATTTTCAAAAGTGATTGAACTAAGTCCGAAAGACGCCTACGCCTTTAACGATAGAGGTTCTTGTTACAGAATGTTGCAGAAATATCCGCAAGCGATTAGTGATTATGAAGCTGCCGCACGAATGAATGAAAGTTTGGCTTTTGTCTTAAACAATATCGGTACGACAAAAACTAAAATGAAATCTTATGATGATGCGCTAAAAGCGTTTAACAGAGCTTTAAGTATTGACGCAAAATTCTACTTAGCTTATAATAATCGTGGAGTTACTGAGATGAAAATGGAGCGTTGGGAAGATGCGATTAAAGACTTTACGAGATGTATTGAAATCAATGCAAATTATGCTCCGGCATACAGCAACAGAGCGGGTGCTTATTTCAAGGCAGGTAAATATGCTGAAGCGAAAAAAGACGCTGACAAGGCAATTTCTTTAGACAAAAACTTAGCAGATGCTTATGTAAACAGAGGAATGGCAAAAGAAATGTTGAGAGACATGAATGGCGCTTGTGAAGATTGGCATAAAGCAAAAGAATTAGGATCAGAACTAGGAAAATCTTACAACTCAGCTAACTGCTCAAACTAATAGTAAAACTTAATATAAAAGACATGATTACGAAAAGAATATTATCACTACTTGTTTTTGCCATTGGTTTTACAACATTTGGACAAGGAGATGTAGAATTTAAATCATCTAACTTTAAAGATGATAAAGACGGGTTCAAAGCCGCAAACGAAGCTTACGAAGCAGGAACAGAACAATGGGAATTAGGAAACGCAGAAGTGTTCTTAGTAAGAGACCCTGAATTGTTTTACTGGAAAGCGCTAGAGAACTTTGAAAAGGCCTACAAGTTCAACCCTAAAAGTGCAGACCTAAATTTTAAAATGGGAGTTTGCTATGCGCATTCTAGCTACAAAGAGAAATGTGTTAAATACATTAAAGAAGCGCATAAACTCAACCCTGAAGTACACCCGTTTATCAATTATTACATGGGAGTGGCTTTGCAGCTTACAAATGACTTTGATGAGGCTAGAAAGTTTTACGAAAAATTTGAAGTTGAATACAGAAAAGCAGACCGATTTGGGAAATTCGTAAAACAAAGAAAAGCGGAATGTATTGCAGGTAAAAAAATTAAAGCAGATCCGATTAGAGCATGGGTAGACCACGTTCCTGAATTGAGCACTGAATTTAACGATTACGCTCCTTCAGTTACTATGGATGGAGAAGAAATGGTATTGACTTCAGACAGACCGAATTCTCACACGCCAAATGAAGTTGGCAAATATGATGACGACATCTACACTTCTACTTTAGTGAATGGTAAATGGCAAACACCTAAGCCGATTAAAGGAAAGATTAATACTGAAAATGATGACATCTCAAACAACTTCTCTTATAACGGAACAAAGATGTTAATGAATAAAATCAACTCAGCAGGAAACTTTGATATTTATGAGACTTTCTTAAAAGGAGACACTTGGTCAGAGCCAATTTCATTCTCAAGAAACATCAACTTAAAATCAAATGACATCTATGCCTCTTATAACTTCAATGACAAGTTAATCTATTACTCTAAAGATAAAGACGGAGGAACAAATGGATTTGACATCATGGTTTCTGGTGTGATGAACAGAAAAAATAGAGAGTACGGTTTACCGAACAGAGAAATGTCTGTAAGCTCGAACTTTAATGATGGACCTATCTACTTGCACCCTGACGGTAAAACCATGTACTTTGCTTCAGAAGGATTTAATTCAATGGGTGGATATGACATTTTTGTTTCTAAAAAACTTAAATCTGGATACTGGGGAAAACCTGAGAATTTAGGATACCCAATTAACACACCTTATGATGACTTTTTCTTTGCAGCTACTGCCAATGGAAAGTTCGCTTATATTGCTTCAAACAGGGAAGGTGGTAAAGGTGGCTATGACATTTATAAAGTAACTTTCTGGGGACCAGAAAAAGATCCAGCTTTAGCAACACAAGATTACTTATTAGCATCTATCGCAAAGCCGATTCAAGACCCAGAATTGGCAGGAGAAGTTAAGGTAACAACCTCAGCTAACTTAACCGTTTTTAAAGGTAAAACAATTGATGCCTTAACTAAAAAAGCGGTTGAAGCTGTTATTGAAATCACTGATAATGCTTCAGGAAAAGTTACGGAGCGATTTACTACGAATTCAGCTACTGGTAAGTTCTTAATTTCACTTCCATCAGGAGCGAATTACGGAATTGCCGTAAAAGCAGATGGTTATTTATTCCACTCTGAGAACTTTGACATTCCTGCAGGATCTGCTTACAACTTGGTAAACAAAACGATTGAGTTGAAGAACATCAAAATTGGAAGTAAGATTGCCTTAAGAAACATTTTCTTTGACACTGGTAAATCTGCTTTGCGTTCTGAATCAAATGCTGAGTTAGATCGTTTAGTAAAGTTAATGAAAGACGTACCTAGTTTAAAAATCGAGCTTTCTGGACACACGGATAACACAGGATCTGCAAAAGGTAACTTAACATTATCTCAAGACAGAGCTGAAGCAGTTGTTGCTTATTTAGTGAGTAAAGGAATTGCTAAAAACAGAATGACAGCCAAAGGTTATGGTTCAAGCAAACCAATTGCTACGAACGATACTGCTGATGGTCGTCAAGAAAACAGAAGAACAGAATTTGAAATTACAGGAAACTAATTTCAAAACACCTTACAAAATACCTCTTGAGCTTTTGTTCAAGAGGTATTTTTTTGTCATTTTTTTCGTATTTTTCTGGCAATGAAAACCCTTCTATTTCTCTTTTTAGTTTTTTCTTCAAGTTGCTTTGCTCAAGATATTTCTGGTAAATGGATTGGGCTGACCACCCAAGAACCCAACCGTGAGTTTTATTTTGAAATGAACATTGAGGGTTCAGGCGAAGAAGTTTCAGGAACTACGGTCATTAGAGATGAGTATACCGGGAATTATGGGGTAATTGCATTTACTGGGATTTTCAAAGACTCAATATTAAAATTCAATGAAACAGAATTGGTGAAAGAAGACCGATCTGAAATGGATACGGTTTGGAAATCAAACACCTTTTATTGGTGCATTAAATCAGGTGAATTGAATTTTAGTGTGGCCAATAACCGAGCTAATCTGACAGGTAACTGGTGGAGCTCCACTACCTGTCGTCCTGGAACAATTGCTGTTTCAAAAGAATATGAAGAGAAGATTGAATTTCGATCAATAAAAGATTGTTTAGGAGAACCACAATCAGCTGACTTTATTTACGGGATGTGGACTGGGAAGTTCACCCAATATTCTTGCACCATTTTTGGAACTTATGATATGATTTTGATGATTGATGAAGTTGATGGGCTTAAGTTTAGCGGCATGTTTATTTGGCCAGCAAGCCAGTTTTCAGCGGATAGCAGATCTCGTTTAAAAGGAGAGATTGTAGGGAATAAAATCTACATGTCTGAACCCAATCAAATTTCAGGAGACCCATTAGTAATTGGCGGAACCTATACCAGCACCATGATTGATTGCGATAATATGAAGGGTTATTGGCACATGCCTAAATTTGGCCCTTTATGTGATGACCCTAAAGTGTTAAAAGATGGCGGCAATTATGAACTCACACACTATAAAATTCCGACTATTTATTTCCCACATTCATCTCAAAGTCTGACAAAAGAGTCGATTAAAAAATTGGATGAATTGGCAGATTTCATGACCAAATTTAGAAATCTAAAAATCGAGTTGAATGGTTTTACGGATAACACAGGAAGTAACGCCTTTAATATTCGCCTTTCAGAACAACGCGCGGCGGTTGTAAAAAGTTATCTTAACAAAAAAGGCGTTGCCAGTAATCGCATGGTCACGCATCATTTTGGCTCTATGAAACCAGCTGAATCAAACGAAACAGAAGAAGGGAAAATGTTAAATAGGAGAACTGAAATCCAGATTTTCAAGTAACAACCAACTTATGATCATTAAAAAACGTATTACAAATTAATGAAATTCATCACTTCAACATTATTAATTTTAATTTTTACAGCTAGTTGCACTAAAATTACCGAAGAACAAAACCCATATTTTGACCAAATCATAGGTGAATGGCAACTAGACTCTATTGAGAAGATAGATATTTACACTTGTGATGACGAAAGATTTTACGATTTCGAAGAAAAAGTAGATAACAAAGGATTAATATTTCATGAGAACTCTAAAGTTGAGAAGTATACAAACTCTACTAAGGAAAATTTAGGCCGTTCTGAATTTAATTTTACAGGAACTTTAAATGACTTTCGTTTTGGTTGTGAACTAGGAACTTACTATTTTAAAAATGATACCATTAGAAAAATTAATCTTCCAGAATATCAAGGAAAAATATATTGTTTCGATACAAACACCTATGGTTTCTTTAATATCCAAAGAAACGAAATCTATCTAAAAAAATAGTTTAGAAGTTTTTTACTTACTATACCCTGTCAAAATTCTAGAACCTGATAACTTTCCATTCTTATCATAAGTTTCAGATTTTACAATTCCAACCTTAGATGAGTACCAATCTTTTGAAGTGTTGGTTGCATTCACAAAACCCATTTTAGTAGAGGTTTTATAGGTAATTAATGCACAAGAATAAGTTCCTGCCGGCGTAGTTACCTCTTCTATTTTCTCTACTTTTCTGTCGGTAATATTCACCGTCATATCCATTACTTTGATACCATTAGTTGAAGCGGTCATGTGTACGTTACCATCATTTAGTTTATCTCCAGCATTAAGAGTTTTAGGGATCATTATTTCGCTTTGGGTCATGGTTATCTCCATGCTCTCCATACTTTCTCTCGTTTCTTGCGGAATTAGACTTTCTAAATCAATCTTTAGCACACCATCTTCACACACATAAGACAACTCGGTTTCGTGATGATTCTTTTCTTTCTTTTTTGGTCCGTCCGTAATTGCCTTCAAGTCATACTTAATCCCAGCTCCTTCAGGACTCACATTCTCAACAGTTGTTTTCGTGTATCCGCTTACTTCTCCTTTTTTATCTAATTCTTGATACTCCCAAGTAATTCCTTTTTCTAATGGAAAATAAGGCTCGCAACCATCAGTTGCAAGTTGAGTAAAGGCAAATCCAAGGCTTGCTAAAACAAGAAACAAAACAAATCTAAACTTCATAGGACGTTTTTATTTTCAAAAATAATGGATTATGATCGGAACTAAAAATCTGAGGGTGATTTTAAACAATTAATATTCAATCAAGTGAACATATTACAGCAACCTACTCGCAAATTTCAATACACACTAATGAAATCTTTTATTCGATTCTGATACCCATCACTAGGACATCATCAATTTGCTCGTAACCGCCTTTCCAGTTATCGTATTCTTCTATTAAAAGACGTTTTTGCTCTTCTACTGGCAATTGAGATATTTTCAGTAAGAATTTTTTGAAGGTCTTGTACTTATATTTTTTGCCGTCAGGCCCTCCAAATTGATCAGCATAACCATCAGAAAATACATAAATCATATCTCCTGTTTGCAGTTGAATTGTATGGTCAGTAAAAGGCTTTAACTTATCGCCTACGTAAGCGCCAATTGGATGTGAATCTCCTTTTATTTCTTGTAAATAAAGTGGTTGATCTGCATCCTTCAATGGGTCTCTTTCATTTTCAAAATCAAATCCGAGTTCCTCTAAACTATCCGCTTTTCTTATTATATAAATAGGATTCTTAGCTCCGGCAAAATGAATTTGCTTGGTTGATTTATCATAGCCACAAAGCGCAATATCCATTCCGTCTCTTACAGTTGTAACCGTAGTATTAACATCTTGCCTCAAAGAATGGTTGACCCCAACATTTAAAAAGTTGAGTGCCTCTGCAGGTGAATTTACTTTAGGTTCTGTCAACGCTTGGTTCAGATAGTTACTACCCACAATACTCATAAACGCACCCGGAACACCATGCCCTGTGCAATCAACAGCAGCGAACAGCACCAAACCTAAGCCATTATTGGTAGTGGTTTTATCAACAAAATAAAAATCACCAGAAACTACATCTTTTGGTCTGTAAAATATCAAAGACTCTGGTAACATTTGCCTTACTTGTTCATCTTGTGGCAAGATTGCTTCTTGAATACGTTTAGCATATTGAATTGAGGAGACTATTTCTTGGTTAATCTCGGCCAATTCTTCTTTTTGATGTTGAATTTCTGCAGTACGCTCTTTTACCTGAGCCTCTAGTTTCACATTCATGCCTTCTACTAAGGCGTTTTGCTCTTCTAGGCTCTTCATTGCAATCTTTTGTGCTTCTTCTTTGTCTTTTTGTAATGCTCTATACTTATTAGACATTGAAATACTTAAGATAGCAACCTCTAATGCTGATGAAATTTTCAAGGCCGCCTGAGCTATTTCAGCATTACCAATAATATTGAAGTTTCCTAGAATAAAAATAACTGCTCCGGTAATTAAAACGGTAAAGGCAATGGCGAAGAAGTTGTCTACCTTGTGACCTTTGTATTTTAATCGATAAATCGCAACTACACTTAAGATAATTGAAACCAATGAAACACCATTAATGACAGGATATGAAATCACATAAGTTGTACCTGGAATCAGGGAAAGTAAAATGGTTAAAATCACCAACACTTGGCAAACCAAAAACACTTTCTTCATTAAAGGATTCTTCTCTTTTAAATTCAAAAAGTTAGACACATAAAGCAACAGCACAACTATCGTTGTTCCGGCACTAAAAACTACAAAATGATTGGCTAAGTATCCGCCAGATGGAAACAAGTGAATAAAAGCGTAGCCATCTAAAGTGAATTGCATCAAGGCCTGAGCACCCACATAAGCTATATAAAAGAAAAAAGCTCTGTCTTTTAATAGAATAAAGAAGAAGAAATAAATGATGATAACAAGACACATTAAGCCGTAATAAAAACCATAGCTAAACTGTGATTTTGCATCTTTCTCAAAAAAGCTTAATCGATCTGAGATCCTTACTGGTAACGAAATAACCTCTCCATCACTTTTTAATCGGACGCAGTAATTTTTCTTCTGACCCGGATACATCACAATAGGAAAGAGATTTTTTCTATGCGGAATCACTTTTTCGTCATACAGATAATCGTCTCCACTTTTGTAATGATTCTCAACATTTGAACCACGCATTTGAAAAAACTCAACCTCATTCGTAATAGGTCGACCTGTTTCTAGAATAAAATGCGCCGAAGAACTGCTATTCTTTACTGAAAATCTTATCCACCAAGTTGAAGTGGTAAAATCAAGATTAGGGATAATGTTTTTAGGGTTTTTAAATTGATCATCCGGCAAGGCGAGCACCTCTTCAAGTGTCAATTCACCTGCTGGGTCTTCAATTAACTGAACGTTTTTCGCAAAAGACTGACCTAAGTTTTCATCTGTTAACTCAATCTCCCCTTCTTGCGAAAAGGAAATGAAGGATATCATGAAGCTAAAAATTAAGCCTATTTTTTTCATTAAAGAGTTCTTTTTTGTAAGCCCTATTTATTATTCTCGATAACGTAAGTTAAAACTTTTTCCATTAAATGCACTCTATCTTTTCCTCTAACATTGTGAGGATGCATTGGGTATGGGAAAAAATCCATTTGAATACCTTCATCAATAAATGCCTTTACCAGACCTAAATTGTGCTGCATTACTACAACGTCATCTATTGTACCATGAATCAATAACAGCTTTCCTTCAAGTTTGTTCACGTAATTCATTAATCGATTTTCTTTGTATCCTTCAACGTTTTGTTCTGGTCTATCCATATAACGTTCTCCGTACATAATTTCATAATAAGACCAATCTGTCACAGGTCCTCCTGCTACTCCCGCGTTAAACACTCCTGCTTCTCTAAGCATCAACGAAGTAGTCATGAATCCACCAAAACTCCAACCATGAACAGCTAAACGATCTCCATCAACAAATGGCATTGATTTCAAATGTTCAACTCCTTTTAATTGATCTTCCATTTCTGCGGTTCCTAACTGCCTGTGAATAACACTTTCAAATTCGAATCCTCTATTCGCTGACCCTCTATTATCAACTGTGTATACCAAATATCCTTGTTCTGCCATCCAGTACATCCATAAACTTGCACCGCCCAACCAAGAATCAGTTACGAGCTGCGCGTGTGGACCTCCATAAACGTAAACCAGCACTGGGTATTTTTTTGTTTCATCAAAATTTGATGGCTTAATTAATCGATAATGTAAATCTGTTTTGTCATCTCCTGCTTTGATTGTTCCGTATTCAGCTGTACCCATTGTTACTCCGGTGTAGGGATTATCAGCCTTCATTACTTCTCTTATCATCTTTCCTTTAGTATCACAAATCGTTTCAACATTTGGAACGGTGGTAGAATTCATTTGATCAAACATGTATTTATAATCAGAAGAAAATGAAACTGAATGGGTTCCGCCTTTTGTCAATTGCGTTTGCTCTCCGGCTAGATTTACTGAAAAATAATTCGTCTCTAAAGGTGATTCACCTGTTCCTTTGAAATAAATAGTCTCACCTGTGTGCCCAACAATATCTTGCGCTACCCATTTATTTGTTGTCAGTTGTTTTACCAACTCACCTTCGTCAGAATACAGGTATAAATTCATAAATCCATCTCTTTCTGACATCCACACAAATTGATTGTCATTCACAAAGTAAACTGGATGCTCAGGCTCTGTCCATTTGTCATTCTTCTCTTCAAACAAAACTTTAACTAACTCTCCGGTTTCAGCGTTGTACTTGATCACTTTTGTGTGGTTTTGATCTCTGTTTACCTCAGCTACATAAAAGAACTTGTCATTCGGTCCCCATCCAAAATTGGTGATGTAATCTTCTTCATCTCCCGTTGGTTTGATGTAAACTGTTTTTCCTGTTTTTAAGCTATAGATTCCAGCAGCTGACTTTTCTGAAGCCTGACCTGCCATTGGATATTTAATATTTTTTAAAGACCCTGTTGGTGTGGTAATATCCAACAAAGGGTAATCGGCAACTTGTGATTCATCTTTTTGATAAAACCCTAAATAATCTCCAGAATTTGACCAAAAAATTCCATCTGTGATTCCGAACTCTGAACGCGCAATTGCTTGCCCAGAAACAATATCTTCAGGAGCATTCGTGACTTGAATTTGCTTGTTCTCGTTCGTTTGTAAATACAAGTTATTATCTATGGTATATGCTATGTGACCTGAAGCCGCGTGCATTTTAGAATTCGCGCCATCTTCAGGAAGTTCACCTAAGGCTTTAGAAGTTTTGGTTGCGACATTTACCAAAAAGTATTTACCGTTAGATTCTGTATAAAAGCTGTTTTCGTCTTTCCATTCAAGCACTTTCACATAGCCAAAATTCTGCCCTGTTAACTTAGCAAGTTCAGCTGTGGTGATTAAGTCTGTTGATGAAGCTTTTTTAACATTACTCATTTTTAATGTTTGATAATCTCCAGACAAAAACGAATACGTTTTCGTGTTCGGAATCCAATTCACCATGATTGAGCTTTTTGGATAAAACTGTCTGTACTGCCCCATCACGGCATCACTCAATGTTAACTCTTGCTGCCCAACTGCTGTAAAACCAATCAGAGCAATAAATGCGATAACTAAACTTTTTAAATGCATATTTTAATATTTGGTCAATTCTTTGTTAATCGCTAAAAATACGAAAACCATACCATCTTCTGAAGATATCTTTATAAAAGGTTTAAGGTCGTTATCAAGGGACTAGATCTTCGCTTTAAATTTCTTATATTTGCTAGCCCAAGAAAGCTCAATTTATGGCAGAAACTGCAAGTAAAAAGAAAAGCGTGTCTACAAAAAAGTCAAAGATAAAGTCTGATAAAAAAATCATTCAGAAAGGATTAGAATTAATGTGTACGGCCAAAACTATGGCTGAAAAATATGAGGAAAACGCGAAAGTGACTTCTAAATATGTACACGCCACTTCACGTGGGCATGAGGCTATTCAGTTAGCTGTTGGAATGCAATTAAAACCTCAAGACTGGGTAGCACCTTATTACCGAGATGACAGTATTTTATTAGGAATCGGGATGGATCCTTATGAGATAATGTTACAAGTTTTTGCTAAAAAAGATGATCCTTTTTCAGGAGGAAGAACGTATTATTCTCACCCTTCTTTAAAGCGTGATAATTTTCCTAAAATACCTCATCAGTCTTCAGCTACCGGTATGCAAGCCATTCCGACTACTGGTGTTGCCATGGGCGTGCAGTATAAAGAAAAGCAAGGTTTAGCAGAAGATTTTGGAGGAGAAGACCCAGTGGTGGTTTGCTCATTAGGAGATGCTTCTTGCACAGAAGGAGAAGTTTCAGAAGCTTTTCAAATGGCGGCTTTAAAACAGTTTCCGATTTGTTATTTGGTTCAAGATAATGAGTGGGACATCTCTGCCAATGCTGAAGAAACAAGAGCGCAAGACATCACGCATTACATGAAAGGTTTTAACGGAATTGAAGTTAGAACAATTGACGGAAGTGATTTTGACTTGGCTTACCAAACGGTAAAAGAAGTTTTTGAAATCATCAGAAAAGAAAGAAGACCTTTTTTAATTCATGCCAAGGTTCCTTTATTAGGCCACCATACTTCAGGGGTAAGAAAAGAATGGTACCGAGATGATTTAGAGGAGGCGGCAACGAGAGATCCGTATCCAAAATTAATTAAGCAAGCCTTAGATTCAGGATTATCTAAAAAGGATATTGAATCAATTGAAAAAGAAACAAGAAATTATATTGATGAAGAGTTTGATAAAGCGCTAAATGCTGAAGAACCTTCACCAGACTCTATACAAGATCATTATTTTGCGCCTACTCCGATTACTGAAGAGAAAGGTGAACGTGAGCCAGCAGGTAAAAAAGCTACTGTAATGGTAGATTCTGCTTTGTTTGGTATTCGTGAAATTATGGAGAAACACCCAGAAGCTTTATTGTACGGGCAAGATGTGGGTGGACGATTAGGTGGAGTTTTCAGAGAGGCGGCGACTTTAGCGCAACAATTTGGAGACGACCGTGTATTTAACACACCTATTCAAGAAGCATTTATTATTGGATCTACCGTTGGAATGTCAGCTGTTGGTTTAAAACCAATCGTTGAAGTTCAATTTGCCGATTACATTTGGCCAGGACTGAATCAGTTGTTTACTGAAGTGAGTCGTTCTTATTACTTATCAAATGGTAAATGGCCCGTATCTTCCATTTTAAGAGTGCCAATTGGGGCTTATGGATCTGGTGGACCATATCATTCATCTTCTGTAGAATCTATCGTTACGAATATTAGAGGAATCAAAGTAGCTTACCCATCTACGGGAGCAGACTTAAAAGGCTTGATGAAAGCTGCTTTTTATGATCCGAATCCAGTAGTAATGTTAGAGCACAAAGGTTTGTACTGGTCAAAAATTGCCGGAACAGAAGGTGCTATGACTATTGAACCAGATGAAGATTACGTGGTTCCGTTTGGAAAAGCACGAACCGTTTTAGAAGCAGATGCTGACAAAATTGCCAGTGGAGAAAGCGTTACCGTGATCACCTATGGACGTGGCGTTTATTGGACGCTTGAAGCAGCTGAGCAATTCCCGGGTCAAGTAGAAATCGTTGATTTAAGAACCTTATCTCCTTGGGACGAAGAAGCAGTTTATAATTCTGTAAGAAAGCACAGCAAAGTTGTGTTGGTAACAGAAGAATCAAGAGAAGCGTCATTTACATTAGGTGTTGCTGGAAAGATTCAGAAAAACTGTTTCACTTCATTAGATGCTCCAATTGAAATTGTTGGATCTGTTGACACACCTGCTATTCCGTTAAATTCAATTTTAGAAACTGAGTTATTGACGAACGGTCCTAAAGTTGCAGAAGGTATTAGAACGACTTTAGAGTTTTAGAAGCAGCTTATTGAAAAATAGCGCCGTTTAAGCAAAACCCACCACTGAAATAAGTAGTGTCTTGAGGAGGAACCCCGTTTGTCCAAACTGAATCTTGGTGACCTATACCTGAAAAAGTAGCTCTTACTGGTTTGTATATTCCCTCATTCATATCTAAATCGCTTTCAAGCACGTCAAATGTAACCGTAGAAACTCTTAAGTTTTTTCCTCCTGCTGCTATATCCATAAAATCAAAAGGATTTTCTACATCCGTGTATGTCGTCTCTCCCTCATTTATAACGCCAGGCAACGCAGACTCTAATTTAAGATCCAGACCATTTGCATCATTAGCGTCTAACACAAAAGCGCTTTCTTCATATCCAAACCAGTTGTAAAGAATCGTGTAATTGGTTTCGTTATCAATTACTAGTTCATGGGTTTCACCAAGAACCTCTATTTCAAAGGTTCCGCTATTAGTTGAGCAAGATGCAGTGCTGGATGGCAAATCTGGGTTTTCTTCATCATCTTTTTTGCAAGAAGTAAACAAAAGCGCTGTAATCAGAAAAAAGAAGGTGTTTTTCATGCTAATATTCAATTAAATAAGTGGTACTATCGTTTTCAAATATTTCAAATGTATCTACACCATAAGTTGTCCCACTAGTTCTTTCAACCATCCACTCAATTGTATAGTTGCCGACAGGTCGATCATTATAAGATTGAGCAGTAGAATAATCGATACACCCCTCTAAATAATCATCAGGGTCCCAATTCATTTCTGAATCCAAATAGCCAGTATAAATGTAAACTTCTGGATTCGCAGTAAAATAATATTTAAACCTAAAACGATCCTGCTCGCTTTCACAGTTAGAATTGATTCTCGGTAAATTTATATATCCACATTTCAAATAATCAATTGGCACGAAGTTACTGCTTTCATTGTCTAAATAGTGAATTACCGCACTGCCGTAACAAATATTATCAGGTTGGCTTACACTGAGCACATATACCCAATTTCGGTGCATTTTAAGGTCAAAACTTGCGTGACCACTTTCGTCCAACACCCCCTCATAAACTGTTTTGATTTTACCGCCGCCAGGCAGTGATTGAATTACTGAAAAAGGCATGTTAGCATAAGCTAAACCATCACCCGTAATATAATCTTGGGCCTGAATAGTAATACTGTGTTTCTTTTTGCAAGAGGTCGTAAAAACCAGCAGGATCAGTATAAAGACCAAATGCTTCATGCGATTAAGTTACGAAATTGATAGCAGTTAACAAACTAAACAAAAAAAGGGGAGAAAACTTTACGTCTTCTCCCCTTTTCAATATGCTGAGTGATTTTATTTCTTTATCACTAAAGTTGGTTTCAAGTTACCATCATTTGTTAATGGCTGCAAGAGGTAAGTTCCGTTTTCTTTTTCTGATAAATCAAGTGTCATTAATCCGGTTGAAATAACAGGGCTTGTTTGAATCAATTTCCCGTCTAAAGACCAAATTTGAATTTGAGTTATCTCAGGTTTAGAGATGTTTACGTTCAATATGTCATTTGTTGGATTCGGAAATACTTCAAGGAATGACAATTGATCATCACCTATCCCTAAATCCACGATTGCCTCACAAGCTGAAGTATCTGAGCAACCGTTATCTGTAACAATTACGGCATAATCCCCATTGGCAGTTGGTGTAAACGATTGTCCTGTTTCTCCTGCAACAACAGAATTATCTGAGCAATCTATCCATTGGTAGGTCAAGCCAGCTGCTCCTGCTGATATCACATTAACCGCAGTTGATACTGAAACATCTACGTTAGTGACGTTTACGGTGATTGTCATAATGCTATCACAACCAGCAACATTTTGAATAGTATCCATTACTGTTGCACCAGCCGTATAGGTTTCATCACCAGAAGGGACAGTGTACTCACCGCAAGCATCTACCGTGAAAGAACTTGTTGAATTTGAACATCCTGAATTGTCTGTTCCAGTAACTACAATTTCGTCAATTGCTCCAAAACCATTCGTATAAAATGATCCCGCTACAACCGTATAAAACCTGAAACCTAGATAATAAGTAGCGTAACTTCCTGCGCCAGACAAATCTATAGTCTCATCATGCCAACTATTGTCTACTGTAGTAAAAGTTGCCAAAGTATTCCAAGAGCCTCCGGCAGATTCCTTATACATAATTTCAATATTACAATCTCCGAAAAAGCCTGGCGCTCCAGCAGATGCTCCATCATCAATTAAATATCTAAGATTTAATGTAGGGCTTGCTATATAAGTTCCAAAATCCATTTCAGGGCTAATCAAAGTGATTGACTCGTTCAGTTCAATTGATGCCACAGCCCAATCTCCGACAGCTCCTGCTAAAGGAGCAATAGCCGTTCCGTCATCCGCTACAATTTGATTTGTCCCTGTGTAATCGCCTTCCGCGGTAAATATTGAATTTGCAGGAAGATCATCTCCAGGATTATAACCTTCAAAATCTCCTAAATAAGTTCCTGGAACTGTGGGAGCAAAAGGCTCTATTTCAGTTTGAGCAGTTGCTGTAAAGGCAGTTAATGCCATTGCAGCATAAAAATATTTTTTCATAATTATAGTTTAGTTCATTCCCAATTTAGGGATTATTCTGATTAAACAATAGTTTTAACAACAAGTTTAAGAGCTGATTAGCAGACTGATAAAAATTTATTTTAAAATAAATGATCAAAGTTGTAACCGCTAATTAAAAAAGAGTGACTAACTAAGAAACGAAACAATTTAAATTATGGATATCGCACATTTATTAATTCCTATTTCACTTTTTGCCATGATTTTTGGCATAGTCTATTTCGCTATCACCACTAGTCACCGAGAAAAAATCGCAATGATTGAGGCCGGAATGAATCCTAAAGAGGAGAAAGAAAAAAGCCACAACAAATTAAGGGGCGCTTTACTTTTTGTCTTTGTTCCTCTTGGAATTTTAGTAGGAAGAGTCATGTTCAAACAACTTGGGATGGAAGCTGAAATTTGCCAATTGATTTTTGCTTTCCTATTTGGAGGATTAGGTCTGTCTTTGACGTATATCTTAGAGCAAACAGTTTTAAAAAACAAAGATTCAAAAGACGCAGAATAAGTGCAAGAAGAACAAGTTCATACACTTATTGCTGAAGTAAATTCTGGCAGCACTGCATCCTTTGCTCCTCTGGTAGATGAGTACAAGGATATGGTGCATTCAGTTGCCTTGAAAATTACGGCTGACCAAGAATTATCTGAAGAGGTAGCTCAGGACACTTTTATGAAAGCCTTTAAATCATTAAAATCTTTCAAAAAGAAATCTAAGTTTTCTACTTGGCTGTATCAAATCACCTATTTCACGGCAATAAATGCCTTGCGAAAAAACAAGATAGAAACAGTTGAAATTACTTACGATCACACAAACACAGTAAGTGAAAATGGATTTGATTACTTGGAGAAGCAAGAACGCTCAGCAGTCATCAACAAAGCTATCCTGCATTTAAAGCCACAAGAAAGAGCGGTAGTCACCCTTTATTTTATGAAGGAATTGAATATTGAAGAAGTGGCTGAAATCACAAAACTTTCAAAATCAAATGTAAAGGTCACTGTTCACCGGGCGAAGAAAAAACTACACGATATTTTAGCGCACCTATTGAAAAACGAATTTAAAAGCATTCAACATGAAAACTAACAAAGAACCAATAGATAAAGCATTAGAAGACTTTGCAAACAAATCTAGCTCAGAAGGTTTACCTTCTAATTTTACGCATCAAATGATGCAAAAAATTGAGCAAGAAGTAGAACGAAAAGCCAGTGCTAAAAAACGCTTAGTCACTCCTATGGGATGGTTAATTTTTGGAGGATTTGCAACTTTAATTACGTGTAGTTTAATCTTTGGAGATTTTAGTAGTCCGGAAACTATTTCACTTCCAAAATTTGACATCTCTCAACATACCGATAAAATACAATTGGTCGTGGCAACTGTATTTGCCATCTCTGTCTTAGTTTTAATCGATATTATTTATAGAAAGAAATCTAAAAAGCTAAACTAAATCCTTCCTGATTGACCTGATTTGCTTTCTTTGATATTTGCATCTTGCGTCAAACGTCCAAATTTGTAATACAACCCAAGTTTGAAAGCCGTGAAGGCCCATCTATTTTCAGATAATCCTTGATAATTGGTTGAATAGACCTCCATTCGGTTTGAAGGTGGTAAGATATCCTGAACGTCCAAGTAAATTTGGAATTTATTTCCCATCATTTTTTTGGTTAAACGCATCCCCCAATTCACACGCGCATTTGCAATTCTGTCATCACTCCCCCATCTTCCGAAATAAACACGATTGGTTATGGTAAAATCTTTCGGTAAAAAGAAATTAGCGTACGACCAAAGACCATAAGTTAAGGTGAAAAAGTCTTCTCTTTCAAATATTGGTGTAAATGAATACTTGTCATAATTTAACCAAATAGAATTCCAGGCAGACATCCATTTCGTTTTTATTGGCGCATTGATAGAAACTGAAAAACCTTGCTTTTTATCTGCGTTCCAAGGTGTATTACTATAGACAAAAGTTTCGGGGTTTATAAAAGACAACTGTGCCTGAGGATCTTCAGAATGATAATAATTAACACTTAAATTGTATTTATACAATAGATTCAATTCAAAGCCAAAAGATTGGGTCACCTCAGGCAATAAATACGGGTTTCCAAAATGGACATTTAAACTATCTTCAACCACCACAAAAGGGTCATAATTAGAAAATCTTGGTCGATCTATCCCTGAAGAATAGGTGAAGGTCAAGCCCACCTTTTCGTTTGGATCAATCATAATGCTGGCGGATGGGAAAAGTAAAAAATAGGCCGAATCTATAAACTGCTGATTTAAGGAGTTACTGTAGCCATTCAAATCGGTATACTCACCTGATAATCCTGCCCTAAAACCTAACTTCTTCCATTTTTTTGACAGCTCTATATAACTGCTTCCGTTTTGTTCAACATAGTCATACGAATTAGAAAGATTTGGGTCAATCACCCAGTCGTTTCCAACTTCGTTAAACTGATCAAACTCTTTTCCGTTGAAGACCAAATTATAAGAAACTCCACCGCCTAATTTCCATCCTGTGGTATCAAAATTATGCTCATAATTGGTTCTAAATTCTGCGACATTTGGTCGGTTTCTAGATTGGTTTTGAACATTAAAATCTGAAAATTGATTCGTGTTTTCATCAAAATAAACGTTACGAGCAGTTACAGAGCCTTCATCTACTTTAATTCGATAATTCACGTTAATTTCAAATGCACTGTTGAACGTATCCGTTTCCCAAACATAATTCATAAAACTACTGGCGTTTACCCAGGTGTACCCTTGATGAGACTCTTTATTAGAACGCACCATCAATTCATCATACTGATAAAACAACGCACTGTCAATGTGATCACCTGAATAGTGATTCGCATGCCCTCTCAAACCCATTGTTATTTTATGATTGTCTTTAATGCTGTATGCACCTTTTACATTAACATGCGGACTAAAGTTGGACGATTCGGCGTTGAAACCAGAAACTTCATTTCTTTCAGTGCCATCTGTAGTTAGAAAATTCCCAGAACCGTATGAATATTGTTCGCGATAATTAGTTCCTAAATTTGCATTTAGTGAGAACTTCTTCTTTTTCAAACTAAGACCTATATTACCATTTGCTGTTGGTTTTAGTTGCGTATTGATTCCTCCAGCTCCGCTTAAAGTAACATTGTATCCTTGCAAGGTGAAGTTTTTGGTATACACCTCAATCACTCCGCTACCTCTTCCTTGCGCCTTATACTTGGCAGATGGGTTTGTAATAATCTCAATCTTCTCTACCATCTCTGCCGGAATCGCTTTGAGTTCATCATTAGATAAGATAGGTTGCCGGTCAATTAAGATTAAAGGTGAACCTTTTCCGATTATTTCTATGCGTTCGTCATCAGGAGATGTCAACCTTGGGGATGCTTTTAGGATTTCAAAAAGATTGGTTAGCTGCTCTAGTGTTGTTCCAGAAACATTGACTTTTATTCCATCCATGGTTCTTTCAAAAGCTGGCTCTCTGTAGACAACTTCAACAGTATTTAAATTCAAATCAGGCGATAACTGAACAATTCCTAAGTTGACTTCTTTTGAAGTTGTCGTGAAATTTACTAGTGTATCTACGTACCCTTGTAATTTAACTTTTGCGTAATAATCTTGATTCAATTTTCCGTTAAAAGCCAACTCAAACTCAGAAGTATCAATATAGCTTCCTTTTTTAAGAGAGGAATCAACTGCAGAGAATATCGTGATTTGACCGATTTGGTCATTTAAGATTTCTTGGGGGATGGATCCTTTTACAGTAATCAACTGCGAAAAAGAACTGGTACTTATTAAAAGAACCAATAAGGCTAACATTAGTTTCATAGAATTTGGGCTTAAAAGTTTAACGCAAGGTAGATGTATACCGTTAAAAGGAGTGTTAACTTTTGTAAACTAACGTTAAAAGTAGTTAAGCGTTACGTAAAAGGAATGTGCGTTAAGAAAAAATTAACTTTGTCTAACAACAAAACGCTGAACAATGCCTTTCCAATCTTGTTCACACTGATAGAAAATACCGAATGAAATTTAAGATAGTAGAACTGAGTGAGGCCTCAAAAGTTTTTGAACTCACCTCTAATTGTGCCAAGAAATTGTTAGAAGATGGTATACAACAATGGGACAACACCTACCCTTCTTTAGAAATTATTAAATCTGACATTGCTTCAAAATCAGTACAAGGGATTTATTTACAAACACGCTTATTAGGGGTATACGTTTTAGATCAAAATCAATCACCAGAATATGCTTCAGTAGCTTGGAAATATAATGAAAAACCAATTTGTGTTATTCACCGAATGGCGGTTGACCCGAACTCTCAAGGCATTGGGTTAGGAATTAAACTGTTAAAACACGCCGAAGAAAAAGCGAAAAAAATAGGATATCAAAGTATTCGTTTAGATGCATTTAAAGGAAACAAACCCTTGTTGAGTTTTTATGAAAAAAGAGGATATCAAGCCGTTGGCGAAATTCCATTAGAATATACATCCGGTCCATTTATCTGTTTTGAGAAAAAGCTTTAAACTTTTTCAAATACATTTTTATTGAAGGTATGCTCCAAATCATCTAAGCGATTACCGGCAGTGTCATAGTATTTCCAAACTCCGAACTTTTTGTAAACTTTCATTCCGGCATCACACCCAGCAATAATTTTAACCAACACTTCTTTTCCTTCTCCCGATAATGTTCCATCAGAATAGTAGGTTTTTGATATGACGGATGTTTTAGAATGAAACAATCGCTCAGAAACTATTTTACCGTAGCGGTAATTCGCTTCTCTTTTCAATATAGATTTTGATTTATATTCTCTGATGGTGTATGAATCCAACGTATAATTAACTTCTTCTAAAAGTCTTCCATTATCGTATTTGGCACTCCAGGCTAATCGCTTATTCGTATCAGCTGTTGAAGATTGAAAATATTTCCACTCCCCCACACGTTTTCGCCCTTTCAAAAAACCAAAAGTATGTCCATAAAACACGCGTCCATCAGCCATTTGTGTGCTATCAATTTTCTCAAAACGCTTTTGCGCATTTAAAAAAGTACAAGAAAAGATGGCAAAGAGAAGTAAAAGTTGTTTCACAGTTAAATATAATGCAAAACCACTAAAAGGTTAATGATTAATGTTGTGTTTTCTTTGAATCGGCTATTAAATCGTTCAGTACATCCATCTCTTTTGCTGAGATTTCGCGATAAGTTCCAACGGGTATATCTAAATGCACATTCATAATTCGTACCCTTTTCAGTTTCAGAACTTCATAATGCAGATATTCACACATTCGCCTAATTTGTCGATTCAGGCCTTGAGTTAAAATAATTCTAAACTCGTATTTATTGAGTTGTTCAACCTGACATTTTTTGGTCACAACATCCAAAATTGGTAGACCGTTACTCATTTTAAAAATAAAGTCTTTGGTGATGGGCTTGTTCACCTTCACAATATATTCTTTCTCGTGATTATTGTTCGCTCTCAAAATCTTGTTTACGATATCCCCATCATTTGTCAAAAAAATTAACCCTTCAGAAGGCTTATCTAATCTACCAATTGGAAAAATACGTTTAGGGTAACCGATATAATCAATGATATTGTCTTTTTCAACTCTAGTGTCAGTAGTACAAACAATTCCGACCGGTTTATTAAATGCCAAATACACAAAATCCTCTTCTGGCTCAGAAACCAATTGGCCATTCACTTCAACTTTATCACCCTGAAAAATTTTAGTTCCCAATTCAGGAACCTTACCATTAATACGTACTTTTTTTTGTTCGATTAGGCGATCACCTTCTCTTCTTGAACAAAAGCCAATTTCGCTTAGATATTTATTGATTCTTTTTCCTTCTGACATCTCAATGAATTAAGATGCTGCAAAGTTAAAGTTTAATCTTCTTTCTTGACAAGAAATTTACCGTTCCACTGATAAGTCTCTAATTTTTTGGATTTGTATAAATCACCTTGTTCGTTTCTATACTCTGTCACGAAAAATACTTCTTGAATAACAGGATGATTTTCTTCACCAACTTGGTACGCCGGCTTCTCTTCAGGATAATCACACGTAAAATAATTGACCTCAGGCAGAGCAATCCAATCACCATTAGTTTTTACCAAATAGGTAATTTCATTGACATCAGAACAGCATCCGCAAAATTCATAAGTAACCCTCACCATAGATTTGACATTTTTAAATCCGGTAATCTCTGCTTCATACACCCGCACTCCACAAAAAGACTCAGCAGAATACACTTCAATTTTCTCCATCACTTTACCACTTGACTTATCTTTAACCTCAACAATTAACGGATCTCTCAAGGTATCAGGCACTGCGAAATATTCAGGTGTCATCAAAGGTTCAATATCATTAAAAGTGTAATTGGTTGATTTTTTAAAATCTTGAGTTAAACCAAAAAATGGAAAACAGAAACAAAGGGCAAAAAGAAAATTCTTCATGATTTAAAATTAAACAAATCGGGCTTCTGCAAAATAGGGACTGCATCCACCCGATTTGAAATTGCTGTACAGCCAAAAACCCCAATTAAATGGAAAATTAAAACAAGCATTATCAAAGTTAATCTGGCCACGAGCAAAGGTAAACAGCAAGTTGCTAATTGGCACTATCAGAAAATAAGTTGGGCTTAGCGGATAATAGAACTGTTTTTGAATTAGGGGTTGGTGGTGAGATGACTGGGGGGGGGGGGGGGCGTGTTTCGTTTTTCGTTGCGAGATGACCTGGAGTTGAAACTGGAGACTGGAGACTCGTGTTTCGTTTTTCGTTTTTCGAAGCGAGATGACCGAGTTAATCGAGCGGCTCGTGCTGAGCGCAGTCGAAGTAAGTCGAGGTGGAGGAACTCGTTTTTCGTTGCGAGATGACTGAGTTAATCGAGCGGCTTGTGCTGAGCGCAGTCGAAGTAAGTCGAGAGGAACGAGGGCGTATGATGTGTTATGAGAGTTTATTTGATTACTTAATGCTAAATAAAAACACAAAACCAACTATTGCCTATTCAACAATAAAACTAAAAATAAGTTCCAGCCGCCTTTAACTTGGGTTTCCAGTAAGTAGATTTTTCAACGTTGGTAACAATTACACCCTTACTTGTAGACGCGTGCACCATTGCGATTTCTTCGCCTTGATTGGATACGACTAATCCGACATGTGTAATTTTTGCACCAGATCCAAAGAAAACAAGATCTCCTTTTTGCGCATTATCTAATTTTACTTTTTTAGCTTCTTCAAGCTGTCCGGATGCTGTTCTGGGTAATTGAAAACCATACTTTTTGCAAACGTAAGACGTAAATCCAGAGCAATCAAACCCACTTTCATCAGAACCAGCCCAAACATATTTAATTCCGACCAACGATTTTGCATAAACCACTAATCGTTCTCTATCAGTAGATGGTCCACCCGCAACATCAGGTTTATTTTCTTCAGTTGGATCATTCAATTGCTCGTGCTTATCTGGCTTACCTTTTATCGATTTTAAATACTTGAAACTAAAGTCAAATAGTTGTTCTGACTCCGTTCGATAACCCAACTCTTCAAATTTTCTTCCAAGCTTATCTAAATAAGTTTTAATGCTTGATATTTCATAGTAATGCGCATGAACATAATCTGAATAGTTGCTATGTTGTGCAAAGATTTCGTAATGCTCAACTGCTTCTGTTATTGCATCTTTATGACGCTTGAACCAACGCTCATCATTCGCCATTCTGAACAAAGAAATTGATTTATAGTAAGCCGGCAGTGCCGAATAATCATACTCAGGATTCGCCATTAGTTTGTTTGCCTTTCGAATGACCTTTGCATAATAGCCTTGGTCATATAGAATCTCTAGCTGGTCTATTTTTTTATCCTGCCCAATTGAAAATTGAGTTAAGATTAAACATGAAAATATGGCTAACATCCATTTCATACTACAAATTTAGCTTGTATCCTTTGGTATTTGTACAACAAACCAGCTCAACTGTTCACATCACAGTGTTAATTTGTATGTGTATAGCGCTGAAAACAGGGGGTAATTTTGCCCTATTTTTGTAGTTATGCTTAATCCCATCATCAATCAAACACAATGAATATTTACATCATAGCAGGAGAGGCTTCTGGTGATCTTCATGCCGCAAATTTGATGAAGGCGATTCTAGAAAAAAGTCCCGAAACTAAATTCAGATATTGGGGCGGTGATAAAATGGCGGCTATTCAAGGTGAGCCCGTTAAACACATCAAAGACCTTGCTTTTATGGGATTCATAGAAGTTGTTGCTAATCTAAAAACCATCCTAGGGAACATTAAATTTTGTAAGAAAGATATCCTTGCAAATAAACCTGATGCTCTTTTATTGGTGGATTATCCTGGGTTTAACATGAGGATTGCAGCTTTTGCAAAAGAGCATAATATTCCAGTACATTACTATATCTCTCCTTCGGTTTGGGCTTGGAAACCTAAACGTGGTTGGAAAATGAAGTCCATGGTGGATGAATTGTATTGTATCCTTCCATTTGAAAAAGCTTTTTACAAAGAAAACTACAACATGGAGGTCAACTATGTTGGTCACCCACTTTTGGATGCTGTTCAAAATTTTCAGTCAGAAGCAGTAAGCGAAGATCAATTCAAAAAAGAATTCAATCTGGATGATCGGCCAATTATTGCCTTGTTACCTGGAAGTAGAAAACAGGAAATCAAAATTAAACTGCCCATCATGCTTGAGGCAGCAAAGAAATATCCAGCTTATCAATTAATCGTTGCTGGCGCACCCAATCTCAGCGAAGCTTTTTATCAAGAAGTTGCTGCCGGAAGGGAAATGAAATGGGTCTCTAACAGAACTTATGACATGCTGAACAATTCTTATGCGGCAATGGTAACTTCTGGAACCGCAACTCTTGAAACTGCTTTGTTTAACGTTCCACAAGTCGTGTGTTATAAAGGCAGTGCAGTGTCTTATCAAATTGCGAAACGACTGGTTAAAGTAGATTACATCTCGCTTCCCAACCTAATCATGAATCAAAAAGTAGTAACTGAATTGATACAAAATGACTTGACGGTTGAAAAATTGCAAGCAGAATTGGATTTAATTCTAGGAGAAACTGCTGAACGTAAAGCTATGCTAGCCGATTACCAAAAACTGTTTGAGGTTTTAGGTGCAGGTGGTGCTTCAAAAGAAATAGCATCATTATTGCTAGAGAAAATGAAATGAGATTATTCTTTTTAGGCATATTGATTTGTTTAGGCGCTATCAGTTTTTCGCAAAAATTGAAGGTGGGAATATTACGTGGATACGATTTAACTTCTGTCAAAATCGGATACAACAACGGGAACTACCGAATCATTGGTGACAGCACAGAACTAACCACTATTTGGAAAGGTCAATCGGTTTATTTCAGAAGATCTGGACAAGGTGTTAAAGTAGAGAAAGCCGGGAAAAATTTAGGCGTATACGATACCGTTTACGTTCAAGAAGTATCTCAAGATTGCAATTTCACTATTCAGCCCATCAATCCATCCAGCTCAAAAGTGAGAAAATATGAAGATGACCTGATGATTGTAGCAAGCGGAAAAACTGAAATCACTGTTATCAATGAAGTAGAATTAGAAAACTATTTAGGTGGCGTAATTGAAAGTGAAGGTGGAGGCGGAAAACACAAAGAATATTATAAAGTTCAAGCCATTTTGAGTAGAACTTATGTTTTAGACCACTTAAGAAAGCACAGAAAAGAAGGGTTTTCGGTTTGTGACCGAGTACATTGTCAAGCCTACCATAGCATGTTGCGATTCACACCAACAATTAAAGAAGCGGTAGCCGAAACCAAAGGCATCATCATGATAGATGAGCATTTAAAATTAGCAGATGGATTTTTCTTTGCAAACTGCGGAGGTCAAACCTCAGAATCGGATTTCGTTTGGAATGTCGCAGTACCGTACTGCAGAAGCATTGTTGATACCTTCTGTATTCAATCCAGACAAGCCACTTGGACCAAAAAAATAGAAAAATCCACTTGGAAAAATTACCTCACTAATCATTTTGGCTACCCTTTGAAAGATTCGATATTTGGACAGTCTATTTACACTTTTAATCAACCCATGCGAAAAGCTTTTTATGTCGCTCCGCAATTAGGTATTCCTTTGCGAGATCTACGTGTAAAATTCAAATTGAAATCAACTTGGTTTTCAACTCACGAAGAAGGCGGCTATGTAGTTTTAGAAGGAAAAGGATTTGGACATGGCGTAGGATTGTGTCAAGAAGGAGCTATGAAGATGGCTAAACTGAATTATTCTTATGAGCAAATTTTGAATTTCTATTTCACTAACGTTCAGTTGTTTGATTATTTCCACTGGTTGTTTTTAAAGCAAGAAGAGGAAGTTGGCTTGTAAAACCAATTTAAAAAATGAAAAATCTGCTTCTTTATATTTCGGTATTCTTCTTTTTAACATCATGTTTTAGTGTAAATCAATCTAAAAACAAGGAGCTCTTATTAAAACGAATTGCTGAAATTACGGAAGAAAAATTTGAAATTTTATCTTTTTCGGGCAACGCGAACGAAGGGGATTTTGATTTTTCAAAATATAAAGCAACATTAGCATGGGAGGAAGATTCAAATGTAAAATTCAATATCGAATTCAAAATAAAAAATGATGTTGTAAATCTTACAGATGAAGTATTCGAGAATTATTTTGACAGGGCCAAAAATGCCGTAGATGCATCATACTCCCTAATTGCATTGGGCAAAGAAAAATTCAGCTCTTTTAAATTAAGTTGTGTCAATTATAATGAAACAGAATATACCATTCATGTTTTTATTGAAAAAGAGTTGAATGATAATAATTATCAAGAAACTATCGCAGACATACGTTGGTTTGCGGTGAATGCTTTTCCAAAAATAAATTGCAGTAAACTTAGGCTGATGTTAAACTTCGTTAGAAACATTAATGATATTCCGAACAGCCCTACAACCCCTCAACTTTACATGATCCATGAAAACGGCAATGGCTTTATGTATTCTTCTGTCACTTTCAAGTATAATGGGCGATTTTTTATAGAAAATGAAGAAGTCAAATTGGCATCTGACAATTTAAGTTTTAACTCAATAGAATCATACACAAGAGATGAACTTCACCCAGCAATAATAGCTGCTTTGCAAAAAAGACATGAGGACAAAAAAATTGCTGTTTCAAAGATTAACTTTTTAAACAATCTAGAAAATTTATCAGATGCCTCATTAAACGAAAATATTGATTGGCAAGTATTTTCTGCAAGAGTATCAGATTTGATAAACAACCAAGAATTAGAAAAAGTAACAGGACAGGTAAACATCTATTCAAATGAAGTTAAAATTGATAATTAAAACGTCATTTAGCTTAAATCTTCCAACACTTTCAGATAATTTCACGTCATTGTAGTATGACAAAGTCCCTGATTGTTTTATTGGTATTGACAGTTGCTGTTTTCAGCCTTGATTCTTGTAGAAAAGATAAAGGATTTGAAGAAGCTGTTTACATAGACTCAACTGATTATCGATTTGATTATGTAGGCAACTGGAGCTTCAAAAGTAGCACTCAGGATGATCAATGGATTTATGAATTTGATAGCACTGGAAGCGGTGGATTTCAGCATTATCAAACAACAAGTACCAATTGGGAATACGAAACCGGCACAGTTGAGGGATCTCCTTACCCGAATCAAATAATTGTGAAATTTTCTGAAAATCATTCGGCTTTATCAATGGTCGTTAATTCGCAAGGTCATTTAAGTTGTGTGGATGATTGCAGCAAATATGGATTTTATAATGATCCTCAGACAGGGGGAAATGGTCCTCAAGGATGCTGGCATATAGACTCTACTTATTGCCAAGCATTAGGAGGGTCAAATTTACCTGGACATGTTACTTCGACTACGATTACGGGGTTTAAAATAGAATAAAAAAAGCCGGCGAAATAAGTTATCTTCTACCAAATTACTTATTTGCACCGGCGCCAAGAAACAAGTTTGTTTCAATGTTCAGAGCTATCTTTCTCGCACTTTAAGACGCTCCTCTCCTATTGTTTAACTCGCTTTTTTAATTGCTCTTTCAGCTTTATTCGCTGCATCTAGCTGTTTCACTTGATTCTTTTTGATTTCCTTAATTTGAGCTGGAGTCAGTTTTGTTTGTTCTTCTAACTTCTTTTTCGGATTTATGAGTAGAATCTCGTTCACCTGTATTTCAGTTAGTTTTTTAGAACTCCCATCATTACCTTTAAACACTCTATTAATGAGTTTACCATCTACCGCCATTAGTTGACCTTTTTTAACGAATTTCTCAATCAATTCAGCTTTCTTGCCCCAAGCAACAACATTGTGCCATTGAGTCTCTTGTCTTTTTCCGTTTACTTCTGTAATGGTTTCGTTTGTCGCTAAAGAGAATTTTGCCAATTTTACTCCGTTTTCAAATGTTCTTACAACCGGGTTAATTCCTGCCCTTCCGATTAAGTTTACTGCGTTTTGTAATTTGTTCATATTGTTTAATTTGCGTTCGTGTTTCGTGTTTCGTGTTTCGTGTTTCGTGTTTCGTGTTTCGTGTTTAATTTAAATGTGTTGTTTTTCTTTGGTGTGCAATAAATCCATTGAGAATCTTCTTACATTTTTGAATGTTCAGATTAGATAATTCAAAAGCGGCTTGACCAATAAAGCCCAGTTCTTGCGCTAAAAGCAACTGACATTCCACTTCGTATAAAGAACCTCTTGAGATGTAAAAAAATTGAAGTCTATCATTTCTATGGCGTCTTCCGCAACCTTCTGCCAAATTGGACATAACTGAAACTGAAGCTCTCCTTATCTGAGAAGTTAATCCAAACCTTTCATCTTTAGGAAACAACCTAGAATTAGCATAGATTAGCTTACTGATCTTCATAGATTGATGCCACACATCTAAATTTTTATAATCATTCATAATTTTTCATTAGTTTGTCGTGGTTCATACTCGTGGTTCGTTTAACGTAATCATTCGAAAAACGAAACACGAAACACGAGTAATGACCTACCATTATTTACGCCTCAACTTCCTTCCCGCCTAACATCAAAATTTCGCTTACTTGAACTTCTGTGCGGAACCTTTTCTCGCCTTCTTTGGTTTCGTATGAACGGGTAACAAGCTTTCCTTCTACCGCGATTTCTTGTCCTTTCTTGATGTACTTTTCAAAAATATCCGCTTGTTTCCCCCAGGCAGTAATTGAGTGCCATTGCGTTTCTTGTACTTTTTCTCCTTTTGAGTTTTTGTAGTACTCGTTTGTCGCCAGACTTACTTTTGCCAACTTGTTTCCATTCTCAAAAGAAATAATTTCTGGAGCTTGTCCTAAGTTTCCGATCAACTGTACTTTGTTTCTTAAATTGTTCATAATGTTTGTTTTGTGCTTACCTGTATTTGTTTGTTTTAGGCTCGCTAGTTTGTAAATAATTTATTCGCCGTTCGTTTCGACACTGCAAAGGAATGACGACTTCAAAACATTATTCGTTAGTTAACCGTTTGTTTACGTTTTTTATACGTTTGTTTATGTTTAAATACATTTATAACCCCTATTTTACTGAGTAGTATAAAAATTAAAAAAGATGAAAAAATTCACATTTTTTATGCGGTCATTTTAATTAGATTTAAAAAATCAAGTTTTTATATTCAAAAATGAAATCGACAATTCGCATTAATGAAGGCTTAACTTATGAATATTTAATTCACGGAATTATGACCATTCTAGGTGGCGTAATTGTTGGTTTCTCTTTTTTCCAAATTCCCATTATTGGCATTGCTATAGGTGTTACATCATTTTTTGCTGGGATCTTTATGTGTATCTCTAAAACGGGAATCGAAATAAACCAGAGTAAAAAAACAGTTAGAAAATATGTTGATTGGACCGTTTTCAAGACTGGAACTCCTCACCCCTTAGATAGAATTATAAAAATAGAATTGAAATATAATTCACAACACAGCCCCACCGTTCGACCAATTTATATGGACAAAGGTGATACTACGGCTAAAACTTATGATCTTATCTTGACTAATGACTTAGAGCAAACTTTTTTACTGAATGGCTTTACCAAAGTTAGTTTAGCACTAAAAACTTTTGAAAGCCTTGATAAAATGACAGATATCCCAATGGAAAACAAAGTCATTGATATGTTGAAAAAACAAAAGGCGCATAGAAAAAGAAGATAATCCTCAAAACACCTCATGCAAATAAAATGATGGCACGAAATTTATTCTGTATCTTTATAACTGAAAATTTACAGCATGAAAAA
This sequence comes from Crocinitomicaceae bacterium, assembly GCA_039939375.1. GTDB lineage: Bacteria > Bacteroidota > Bacteroidia > Flavobacteriales_D > Crocinitomicaceae > Paracrocinitomix. The sequence goes on from JBDVJO010000007.1 coordinate 61,739, forward strand.
GTCACTATTATTACTTCTATTTATTCCTTTTTTAGGATTTAGCCAAGAGAAAAAAGTTAAGAACGTTATTCTTCTGATTGGAGATGGAATGGGCTTATCTCAATTATCTACGGCTTACTATTTTAATGATGGTGTAGAACCTAATTTTAGTCGATTCCCGGTAGTTGGACTGATCAATACCTCATCTGCCAAACAAAAAATCACTGATTCGGCAGCTGGCGCCACTGCTTTTGCTACCGGAAGAAAATCATACAACGGCGCAATTTCTGTTGATACCAATGAGCGAAGTTTACCTACCTTGATTGAGGTAATTCAAGATAAAGACATCATGTCTGGATTAATCGCAACATCCAGCATTACCCACGCCACACCTGCCTGTTTTTATGCGCATGCAAAATCAAGAAGTGAAGCGGAAGCAATTGCCAAACAACTTCCTAAATCAGGTGTTGATTTCTTTGCTGCGGGTGGATTAAAATTTTTCAACAAACGTGGAGACGGTTTAGACTATTACAGAGAATTAATTAAAAAAGGTTTTGTAATGGATACCACAGGATTAAATCCGAATGCTAAATTGGCTAGAAGCAAACGTTACGGATATTTACTAGCTCCAAACGGTTTAAAATCTAAACTTGATGGTAGAGATGATTTCTTGACTGATGCCACTACCTTGGCGCTGAGTTATCTCTCAAAATCAGATTATGGTTTCTTCTTAATGGTTGAAGGTTCTCAAATAGATTGGGAAGGACATGCCCATAACGGACAAGGAATTATAGAAGAGGTTAAGGATTTTGACAAAGCCATTGGAGCCGCATTAGATTTTGCTCGTAAAGATGGAGAAACTTTGGTTATTGTAACCGCTGATCATGAAACGGGTGGATTTGCATTAGCTCCAGAAGCAAAAGACGGGCAATGGCAGTACAATGAAATCAACCCAACTTTTTATAAAGGTGCGGATGATACAACTATGAGTTACGCAGCCCATACCACTACTTTGATTCCAGTTTTAGCCTACGGACCAGGTTCAGGAAGATTTGCAGGGATCTATCAAAACACCGGAATCTATCACCGAATTATGAGTGCGACTGGATGGGCAACGAAAGTTGAAAAAATAAATGATACAGCTCCAAAACAAGAAAACAAATTAAAAGAGACGTATTAGTGAAAAAAGTTGGTTACATAAGTTTATTTCTACTTTTTAGTGCTTGTTCTGCACCTTCTGATATTGATGAACTTGACATTGAAGTGACCGAACTTCAAGATAGTCCTGATGAGTTGAGCGAAGAAACTACTATACAAGAAGACATCTTCTTGACCCGCTTTGAGGAAGATGTAACTCTTGATGAAACTGAAGACATTCAATGGGTGCTTGAAGAAATTGGTGCTTTAAAAGAAGGGGTCACTTTCCGATCAGTTGCTCCTTTTGAAAATGGATATCGTCAAACTTGCGACACCGATTATGAGGGTATACTCAACATTTATGGAGGTGAAGAGGCAAAAGATTTTTTTGGATTGAGCGGCTATTTTTATGACGTAAGTGACCTAGACACTTATTATTCCTTCATCAACCACATTGATGTGAAAGTCACTTCAGAGAAACTATTGGTGTCATTAGATTATTGGACAAGAGACCAAGAAGGAAATGGAATGATTGATGATCGATTTGAACCCGAATTGAGTGAGATTTGGATGGATCCTGAATTTGGAACTGTGATTCTATCCAATGGACACTATTTTCTCGCAGAATCTATGCTTGAAGACTTGCCGCAAATTGAATGTCCTGAATATGAGCCATAAATTATTTGATACGGCATCTTTAGAGATAAGACAGTTAATCGAATCTGACATTGAGGAGTTTTTTGACCTGCAGTCTAATCCAAAAGTTTTAGAATTTACAGGATCTCCGGTAAGTACTTACGAGATGTGTCAAGCTGAAATAAAAACTCTAATCGCCAACTATCCAGAAGAAAAAGATCCGCTTTTGGTATGGGGGGTTTATTTGAAAGCTTCGAATGAATTCGTGGGCACTTGTGCTTATATCAGAGGCAATGACGAACATGAAATTGGATACCGTTTACGCGAAAAGCATTGGGGCAAGGGCTATGGCTCTGAACTCACACCAGGGCTTATTTCTTATGTGTTTGACCATTACAAAGTTGATGTGATTTGGGCAGAAGCAGACGTTTTAAATGTAGCTTCGGTAAAAATATTGGATAAAAATTTAGTGAATCAAGGTAAACGTTGGAACGAGAAGGACCAGTGCTGGGATTTTCATTACCTTTTAACAAAAGAAGAACATGACCAAAAACGACATTAAAGTAGCACCAGAATATTATCACAAATACATTCAATTAGCTGGTGACGGCGATTTAATGGCTGAATTAATGCAAGGTGGACTAGAACTTTATGTAAATGCAGCTGACAAGTTAGAGGCATTAGGTCAAAAAACTTATGCCGAGGGCAAATGGACGGTACAACAAATGCTAGAACACCTAATGGATACAGAGCGACTTTTCCAAGCCAGAGCATTACGATTTGCAAGAAACGACAAGACGGAGATTCCTGGTTATGATGAAGATTTTTATGCTACCAATGCACGCTCAAATGAGATTCCGCTAAGAAAATTATTAAGCGATTACCGTTTACTTAGATCAGCAAGCATTGCTATGTTCTCAAATTTCAACGCAGAAGAATTAATGCGAACTGGTGTCGCAAACGGTCAAGAAATCTCCGTATTAGCTATGGGATTCATTATGATCGGTCACCCAATTCATCATTTTAATGTATTGGAAGAAAGGTATTTTGGGTTGATTTAATTAGACTTTGAGAGACTATAGTAAGAGACTTGGATCTTATGTCTTATGTCTTATGTCTTATGTCTTGAATCTAAAACCTAATCCTCAACAATCATTTCCTTAAAACCTTCAGTGTAGTACGTTTCAAGGCGGTGCTTGGCATTGTTAAACATCAAATAAACCTCAATATTCAATTCTGGATGAGCTTTCACGAAATCCATCCCTTTATCGGGTCCCATCACCATCATTGCAGTTGCCATAGCATCAGCTAATCCACAATTATCGGCAACTACGGTTGCACTTAATAAGGTATGGGTTACCGGATATCCAGTTTTTGGGTTAATCGTGTGTGAATACTTGATTCCGTCTTCTTCATAAAACTTTCTGTAGGATCCTGAAGTCGCTATGGAACGATTATCTATGGAAACGATTTCGTAAATTACACGATCATTTGCACTAGAGTTTTCAACGGGCTTATCAATTCCAATATTCCAGAAATTTCCGTCTTTATTTTTACCATTAACTCTTATCTCACCACCTATTTCAACAAAGTAATTTTTCCCGCCTTTTGATTCAATTAACTCTGCTAAAACGTCTACAGCAATTCCTTGTGCAATGGCATTGAAATCTAATTTAGCGTTGGGTGTATTTTTAATAATTGTTGAAGCAACGGCAGTATCTGAAACTTGAATGGGATTAAAATGATATCCAGCCGTGAAGCCAATTAATGAACGTAACGAATCTACAGCAGCTGAATCTGGTCTATGAGATCGGTCTTTTAAAAATCCCCATCCATCAATTAATGGATATACCGTTGGATCAAAAGCGCCTTCAGTAACTCTGTAAACTTCTTGCGACAACAAATAGCATCTATTAAAATAGCCAAAGCTATCACGGTACATAAATACATTGCTTTTGGTATCATTCAAATGGGACACAATTGAATTTGGAATATACGTAGACAATGCCAAATCAAAATTATGTAAGGTAGTTTCAATCTCTTCTAACTCCAGATTAATTGGATCATTCACAAAAACAGAGAATGTTGTTCCTTGCGTATTTCCAAAAAACTCAATTGTTGATGAAGTTTCTTGTTCGTTATTTTCTACTTGATTGTTTGTAGATCCTCCGCATGCCATTAAAAAAAGCGGAAGTGCAAAAATGATGTATTTCATTGAGATTAATTTCTACCTACTTGTGCTGAACTTGTTTCGTCATTCCATTGATATTCGCTAATTGGCTCACCATTTCTCGTATAAGAAACATGCCCATAACGTGTAGATGTTTTTTCGTAAACCTTTCCAGCGCCATTGATAACAACGATCCTTCTTACTACGAATGCTTTCATTAAGCCATTCGCGTCATTGATTGCGAAACTCTCTTCCGTTACACCAGCCGGGAATTTTTTACCCAATTCATTTTCAACTTCTGGTGTGATCTTTTTAACATCAATATCTTTTAACGATTCAGCATAATCAACACTGTTGTTTAACGACTCTTCATTTTCTTTTTTATCGTCAGAAATGTGTTCTTTGTAATTCTCTATAGCATCATCTGCCGCGTCAGCATTCTTAATTGATTTATCTGCTCCTTCATTATTCTTTTTGGTAATGTCGGTTTGCATATCTTCAGTGACGTCTTTCATGGCAATACCATTATCTTCATTCTCTTGTGACAATTTAGAGTCTTGAGCAATAATATCATCTGTGATTTCTACGACCACTTCTTCGTAACCTTCTCTTTGCTTTTCTTTCGCATTAAAATCTTCTTCTCTTTTAATTTCCAGCTCTTCAATAGTTGCGTCAGCATTCATTATCACATTCGTTTGATCATTTTTCAAATCACCTTCTACGTTTGCAAACTCTAATTGCTTTTCTTCTACAATCAACTCCATTTCCTGACGCGGAATATCGTTACCAAGTTGGTTATCAATAATATCTTGTTTTAAATCTTCTGTATTATTTTTAGTGGTCATGTTGTTATTCAACTGCGTATCTGAATTTTTTCCTTCTCTGTCAGAATAAGAAATAGTAATCCCTTCAATCACCTCAAGGCTTTCTTCTCTGTTCACGTCATTGTCAATAGAATTAGCATAAATGTCATCCCTTAAATATTCAGTATCATTCTTTGTTTTTTGATTTTCATCTTCTTGATCCCAAACGTTTTCGTTTGCTTCATTCAAGTTCACAATTTTAAAATCTTCAACCTCTACCAATACATTTAATCTATTGACATCATTATTCGGATCTCTCGTTACATGCTCATCTTTTACATCTTCAATGCCCACTTTATCGTTTTGATTGACATTCACTTGATCATTCACATCTGACTCCGTCTTTTCATTAACGGCATCTTTAATGATTTCTACATCCAACAAGTATTCTTCTCTGGGTTTATCATCACCCATTTCATTATCAATAATCTCTTGAGTCATTGCCTCAATTCGTTTATTCTGATATTGGATATCATTATCTTGAGTTACAACATACTCAGAGCGGTAATCAGCAAAGTCGTTCTCCATCACTACCACTTCTTCTCTTGAAATAACTCTTCCGGCCTCACCTCTTTCACCAGATCGCTCAAAGCTCAACTGCAATTGTTCAGATTCTTCTCTTGTTTTAAATCCAAGATCATAACCATCACCTGCCCATTCAGCATTTGCTGCATCTGCTTCTTCTCTTTTATCAAAAATTTGCTGATACTCGTAATAACGTGCCTCTTCTTCAGCCTCTCTTAACATGGCCTCAATATCAATAGGTGTTTCATTAATGGCAGGACCGTAATCTTTCAACGGACCTGATTCAGCCGTTAATACTTTTGGTGGATTTAAGATTTTATCTATGGCTTTTAATTGATCTTTAGGATATTGATCTGAAGGCTTTAACTTCACCGCCCTTTGATAAAGACTTTTTGCTTTTGTATAATTCGGTTCATTAAAATACTCATCTGCTTTTTTAATCAACTTGTCATATTGGGCGTTTCCACCTCCGGTTTGCTTCATAGCCTCTCTACACTTCTCTACTTGATCTTTTGGGTATTGCTCAGTATTGATTACATCTAATGCATCTTGATATTTCGTTAAAGCGTCTTTGAATTTTTTGCTTTCATAAAGATTATCCGCTTCAGCCAATAGCTTTTTGTACTTGGCTCTTTTGGCGGCATCATCAGCCATATCTTTTAATAACTGATTAATTTCATCTATACGTTGCTGCGGAAGTGGATCAGAAGGCTTCATATCCTTTGCTCTGGTATACAACTCAAGTGCTTTTGTATAATCTTCTTCTGTAAATTTCTTTTGAGCAACCGTTAGAATTTTTTGGTATTGTTTTTCAATCTCGTTGCCTGCTTGTTCTTGAAGTTTGGCATCACAAGCATCAATTCTATCTTTCGGATGTTGTTCTGTGCTTTTGATATCTAAGGCTTTTAAATAAGCATCTTTCGCCTCTTGGTAGCTTCCGTCATCAAACAAACCGTCTGCTTTTTTAATCGCTGCTAAATATTTTTCTTCGGTTTCATCAACGGCATTATTTTGTGCTAACAGGCCTTCTATTTCAGTTATTCTGGATTTAGGGTGTGATTCATTGGGCTTCATATTGATGGCCTCTTTGTAATCTTTTAAGGCTGCCTCATATTCTTTCGCATCAAATCCTTTATCCGCTTTGGCGATTAGGTCTTTGTACTTTTTTTCAAATGCTTCTTTATCAGCTAACTCTTTTTCTTTGGCTGCTTTAATCGCATTAATCTTGTCAATTTGTTCTTGTGGAAGTGGGTCAGAAGGCTTCATGTCTTTCGCACGATTGTACAACTCAATCGCTTTATCATAATCTTCAGCATCCATTTTAGTTTGCGCTACTGAAAGAATTTTTTGGTATTGCTTTTCAATTTCGTTTTCTGACTCCTCTTTCATTTTTCGATCTATCTCATCCAACTGATCTTTCGGGTATTGTTCATCCCCTTTAATATCGATAGCTTCTTTGTAAAGTGATTTAGCAGATTCCCAACTTGAACTATTAAAGGCTTCATCCGCTTCCTTAATCTTGGCTAAATATTGTCCCAAAACTGCATCATTCTCTATAGCCTCTTTTTTCTTCTGTTCTAAGTCAAGAATCTTTTTAGAAAGTGATGGGTCTGGCCTTAATTTAATGGCTTCACTATAATTTTTAATGGCTTTATCGTATTCATCTTTACCCGCAGCATCATCTCCTGCGGCAATGAAGTCTTTGATTTTTTGCTCTAATTCTTCAGCACCTTTTAACTCTGCAATTTTGGCCTTTGATTTGTCAATACCATTTTTAGCATCTGCTTCTTCTTTAGTAGCATAAGCTTCTTCATATTTGGCAAGCGCTTTTTCGTATTCATCAGCTGCAAAAGCATCATTTGCTTCTTTCATAGCCGCATCATATTTCTTTTGTTGTTGCTCAGCATTTTGATTTGCCGCAATTAGCGCTTCAATCTCTTTTATTTTAGCTTCAATATCAGCATCTGCTTTAATGTCCAAAGCTTTTTGGTAATTCATTTTGGCGTCCGTATAACTTTTATCATTAAAGCTCTTTTCAGCTTTCGCCACTAAATCATTGAACTCCTTTTCTTTTGCTTCAGCTGCCTCTTTATCTGCAATTAATTTGTTGATTTCGTCAATTTTCTTTTGCGCAGTTGCATCCCCAGGTTTCACTCCAATTGCCTTTTTGAACTGCTCTAAAGCTCCGTTTAAATCATCAGATCCTTGTGCCGCAGTTCCGTCAGCCATATATTTTTGATACTCGGCTTCTTTCGCCTCAGCATTCGCCAAATCCTCCATCAATTTTTGAACTTCAGCAATTTTATCTGCTGGTTCTTTTTCAGAAGGTTTTACCGTTTGCGCTTCTTTATATTTTGCAATGGCTTCTTCATATTTCTTAGCGTCTTTGAAACTGTTCGCATCCGCCATTAGCTTTTTATATTCTTCTTCTTTAGCTGAATTAGCTTTTTCTTCTTCTAATTTTTTCTTAGCTAATTCAATTTGATCTTTCGGGTGCTTCTCAATTGGTTTTAATTTTAATGCCTCATTATAAGTATCTATCGCTTCTTGCCATTTTCCTTCATCAAAAGCCGCATCACCTTCTTCAACTAACTTATTGAACTGCTCATTCATTCTTTCAAGCGCATCTGCTTCTTCTTTTTGTTTCTTAAGAATGGCATCAATTTCTGAAATTCTGGCCGCTGGTTTAGATTCTCCTGGCTTGATTTTTAAAGCTTCTTCGTATTTACTCTTAGCATCTTCATAAGACTTTGAATCAAAGGCCTTATCGGCGTCCGCCATCAGATCATTGTACTTTTGTTCATTTTCTTTTGCCGCAGCGTCAGCCGCTTCTTTATCTGCTTTCTTCTTCTTCGCATCTTCTAATTTGGCTTTAACACCGGAATCATCTTTCACTTTTAACGCGTTCTCATAATTAGAAATAGCGTCATCAAAAGCTTCCGTTGTCATTGCTTTATCCCCAGCATCAACGAATTTCTTAAAGTCTGCTTCTTTTGATGCTTCATCAGCTAATAACTTCTCAATTTCAGCTATTCTATCTTTTGGTAACTGCTCAGTTGGTTTAACACCAGATGCTTCTTTATAAGTTGCCAGAGCCTCTTTGTAGTTTTTTGCTGAATATTGATCTTTCGCTTTGCTCATTAATTCTTGGAACTTCTTTTCTATCGCTTCATTTGCGTTTTTATCATCCAAGGCTTTCTGAGCTTTATCTCTATTCTTTTTTACTTCTGCGTCATCAAACAACTCAAGAGCCTTATCGTAATTATCAATCGCTGTTTGATAATCTTCTTTACCGAGTGCATTATTACCCGTTTTAACGTAGGCATCAAAGTCTTCTTTTTTCTTGGCCTCTTCTTCTGCTTTTTCAGCTAACTCTTTTTTAAGTTTTTCAATTTTAGCCAACATGTCTTTCGTATACGACTTATCCCAGGTCTGATTCCCATATTGATCTAACTCAAACTTAATCATTGGTGTAGTCTCTAACCAGGCAAAATCAACCCCTTCAACTTTTTTAAATAAAGATGTTTGAATAGGGAAAGGGACGAACGGTGGTAAATCCTCTGGATAGTCAAAATATCCAGAAAGCGTTGCTACTTTAGCGACATAACCTTCTTTTTTAATAACAATCTTGTAGTTTGCTCCCAACGGTAAATCAATTGGCGGAACACGTCCGTTAGACGCAGATTTTTTAGTGATAAATAAAGAACCGTCTTTATAAACTTCTACTGTAGAACCGGATAATTTTTTACCCGTATCATCATCTTTGGTCGTTACATCCAACGAAATAACTGGATCTTGCGAATACGCAAAACCACCAATTGTAAGTAATATGAGTAATGTTATTAACCTCATTATTCTTTTATACACCTATTTCTTTAAAAGGTTCATTTAACATTTTAATGTTTGCAATTTGAAACACCTGCTTCACGCTAAACAGCCTTTATAACTTAATTTTATCCGTTAGACTTAATCTACAAATATCCCAAAAAAAACTGAGTTTCGGACATTTTTTAGCTATGATCAACTTTGAAAATTTAAGTTTCTGGGAAAAAGAATCCTTCATCAACCACTCTGATTATATCATAATCGGATCTGGAATAGTTGGATTATCTACCGCCATCTATCTTAAACAACGTGAAAAAGGCAAAAAAGTAACAGTTTTAGAAAGAGGTTTTTTACCAACTGGTGCATCCACTAAAAACGCTGGTTTTTCTTGTATCGGTTCTCCTTCAGAATTACTAGATGACCTCAGCAAGCATTCAAAGGATGAAGTTTTTGCAACTGTTGAAAAAAGATGGAAAGGGTTATTGAATTTAAATAACCTGTTGGGCAAAGAAAATATTGGATATCTATCTCTTGGATCCCACGAATTATTTGAAGCCGGTAAAGAGTCCGTCTACGAAAAATGTATGCAGAATTTGGACGATTTAAATCTTGCCATGTCTGAAATCACAGGCAAACCAAGAGTGTTCAATTCAGCGGATCACGTTTGCAAGGCTGCTGGATTTGACGGATTCAATCATGCCATTTCTCATGCTGCCGAAGGACAAATCAACACCGGGCAAATGATGAAGTCTTTATTAAAAAAGGCACAATCTTTAGACGTTCAAATTTTTAATGGCATTGAAGTCAAAACCATTAATTCTGATGAAATCTATACCAATTTTGGAAAACTGCATTTTAAAAAACTAGCCATTTGTACGAATGGATTTTCAAAGCAATTTTTCCCAAACATAGATTTAGAACCTGCCAGAGCCCAAGTTTTGGTTACTTCACCAATCGAAAATCTGAAAGTGAAAGGCATTTTTCATTTTGATGAAGGCTATTATTATTTCAGAAACATTGACAATCGAATTTTATTTGGAGGCGCAAGGAATCTCGCATTTGAAGAAGAAAACACTGACATCATTGCCAATACGGATAAAATAACTCAGCATTTAGAAAGTATACTCAGAGAAAAAATAGCTCCGAATAATAACTTCACTGTAGAACATAAATGGGCCGGTACCATGGGTGTTGGACAAAAGAAAAACCCTATAATGAAAGAGGTTCAACCAAACATATACTGCGGTATTAGACTTGGTGGAATGGGAGTAGCTATAGGGAGTTTGTTAGGTAAAGAATTAGCCGAATTAATGACAGAAAAAAATTAAATGACATACGCTAAAAAAATAACAGAAAGCAGCTCAAACTACGACAATCTAGAAGAGATGTCAACACTTGAGCTATTGACCAACATCAACAAAGAAGACCATTTAGTTGCAGCTGCAGTTGAAAAATGTATTCCACAAATTGAAGCCTTTGTAGAAAAAGCTTTAGACCGAATGGAAATGGGAGGAAGATTATTCTACATTGGAGCAGGAACATCCGGTAGATTAGGCATTGTAGACGCCTCTGAATGCCCACCAACTTTTGGTGTGGAACATGGGGTGGTTATCGGTATTATGGCCGGAGGAGATTCGGCCATGAGAAAAGCAGTTGAATTTGCCGAAGATGATACCGAACAAGGATGGAAAGATTTACAAGAGCATAATATTTCAGACCTTGACTCCGTAATTGGAATTGCGGCATCCGGAAGCACACCTTATGTGATTGGAGCGTTACAACATTGTAACAAAAATGATATTTTAACTGGTGGCATTACTTGTAATCCAGAAAGTGATTTAGCTGCTCATGCCCGCTTTCCTATGACACCAATTGTTGGACCTGAATTCGTGACCGGAAGTACAAGAATGAAATCAGGAACAGCTCAAAAGCTTATTCTAAATATGATTTCTACTTCAATCATGATTGGTTTAGGAAAAGTAAAAGGAAACAGAATGGTTGATATGCAGCTGAGCAACAACAAACTAGTAGACAGAGGCACCAAAATGGTCATGAGAGAAACGGGTTTAACTTATGACGAAGCCAAAGCCTTGTTAGAAGAACATGGTTCGGTGAGAAAAGCTGCTGACGCCCACAAAATAAGATGATTTAACAAGTAAGATAAATAATGTTATCCTTTTAATACAAGCGATTTTTGATAGAAAGGAAGTATAAATTTGCGCCGAACAATAAAAGAAAATGGAATACATCAGTGTTTTTGACATGCTAAAAATTGGAGTTGGACCTTCAAGTTCTCATACTTTGGGTCCATGGCGAGCTGCAGAAAAGTGGCTTGAAGGATTTGATGCTGCGAAAATCACAACCATAAAAGACATTAAAGTTGACTTGTACGGTTCGCTATCGCTCACAGGTAAAGGTCACGCTACAGATTCTGCTGTCATCTTAGGTTTAAGCGGAGCAGATCCTGAAATGGTTCCAGTTGAAGATATCCCTTCAATTTTAGGAGCAGTTCAGGCCAATTTAGTTATACAACTAGCTGGAAAATATGAAGCGCCGTTCAACCCATTAAGCGATATACGGTTTAATTCTGATTTTCTTCCTTTTCATTCCAACGGCATCAGATTTACCGCAACCTTTGAAGATGAATCAACCTACATAGAAACATATTTTTCAATTGGCGGCGGATTTATAATTCAAGAAAAACACCAAGAAGAGGCGGTTGAAATTCAAAATGCCGGAACTTATCCCTACCCAATTCAACATGCAAAAGATCTGACTAAATATTGCATTCAAAAAGACATGCTCATTTCAGAAATTGTTGTTGAAAACGAAAAAATGTTACGTTCTGAATCTGAAATTGACCATGAAATAAAAAGAGTTTGGGAAACCATGTTAGAATGCATGTTTATTGGTTGCCATACCGAAGGTCATTTACCAGGTGGACTCAATGTAAAAAGAAGAGCTTTTGATTCTCATGCTAAACTGATGCCGAGTCAAGACTATAAGACACCTCAAGAATGGCTAGATACTATAAGAACGACTGAAGTAAAATTCCGGCAAATATTAAAATGGGTAAGCTGTTTTGCGCTAGCCGTAAATGAGGTCAACGCATCTCTAGGACGCGTTGTTACTGCCCCAACAAACGGTTCAGCAGGTGTAATTCCTGCTGTATTGATGTACTATTTAACAATAGAAAACCATGATGCTGGTTTCAAAGAAATCAAGCAATTTTTAATGGTTGCTGGAGAAATTGGCAGCATCTTTAAAAAAGGCGCAACGATATCTGCCGCAATGGGTGGATGCCAGGCTGAAATTGGAGTATCATCTGCTATGGCCGCGGCGGCTTTAACCGAACTTTCTGGCGGAACACACGAGCAAGTATTGATGGCGGCTGAAATTGCTATGGAGCATCATTTAGGAATGACCTGCGACCCTATCGGTGGATTGGTTCAAATTCCATGCATAGAAAGAAATGCAATGGGAGCAATTAAAGCAATTAATGCAGCAGAAATGGCGCTAGATTCTGATCCCAAAAACGCAAAAGTTCCGTTGGATGAAGTGATAAACACCATGTGGGAAACTGCAAAAGATATGAACTTAAAATACAAGGAAACATCTCAGGGCGGCCTTGCCATAAAAGTCAGTTTAGCAGACTGTTAAAACTTTCATAAAACCAAGCAATCGAATCTTCAGAAACGCCTATTTTCACTAGGCTTAAGAACCTTAACATTTTTTAACAGCTAATTAAATTTAATAGGCGTACACTCTTGTAAATTTGTTAGTTAAACCAATACTGTCACTGAAGACAGACAAAAACAAAGAATTTAATGGAAGATTTATCTACCAACAGCACGCCTAACCAAGCAGCTACAGATATCGAGCAAATCAATGCTAAGATTCAGGCTGGAAGCAGCTTTCTTGATAAAATGAATGCCGAAATCTCTAAAGTGATAATCGGTCAGCAATATATGATTGACCGTTTAATGATTGGACTTTTAGCCAATGGACACGTGCTTCTTGAAGGAGTTCCGGGATTAGCTAAAACCTTAGCAATCAAAACACTTTCAGATACCATAGGTGGTGATTTCAATCGTATTCAATTTACACCAGATTTACTGCCTGCAGATGTGGTTGGAACCATGATATACAATCAGAAGAAAGAAGATTTCTCTGTGAAGCAAGGTCCAATTTTTGCAAATTTTATTTTGGCAGATGAGATCAATAGAGCGCCAGCCAAAGTACAATCAGCCTTGCTTGAGGCCATGCAAGAACGCCAGGTTACTTTAGGAGAAACGACCTATCCTCTACCTCAACCATTCTTGGTTCTAGCAACTCAAAACCCAGTTGAGCAAGAAGGAACTTATCCGTTACCAGAAGCGCAAGTGGATAGATTTATGTTGAAGGTATTCTTAGATTATCCAACAAAAGAAGAGGAGAAATTGATTGTACGCCACAACATTTCTTCAGCAGGTTTTCCAAAACCTCAAACTGTTGTTTCGGTAGATGAAATCATCAAAGCGAAGGAATTGGTAAAAGAAGTTTATCTAGACGAAAAAATAGAACAGTATATCGTTGATTTAGTTTATGCTACAAGGATTCCGGCCGATTATGGCATGAGTGACTTAGCTCCTTTAATTGGTTTTGGAGCTTCACCAAGAGCCTCTATCAACATGGCATTGGCAGCAAAAGCATATGCATTTATCAACCGCAGAGGATTTGTGATTCCGGAAGATGTTAGAGCCGTTTGCCCTGATGTGTTAAGACACAGAATTGGATTAACATATGAGGCGGAAGCTGAGGATATCACTCAAACAGATATTGTCAACAAAATAATGGATTTCGTAGAGGTACCATAGTGAAAGGACTTTTTTACATATCGATTTTCTTGATAGGATTCACAACCTCTTGTAGTTCGCAAGAAACTGCAAAGGTTGAAAACAACTATGAGGATTCCTTAACTGGCAATTTATACGTCAGCGAATTTGGACAATTATACATCCTTCAATTGAATGACACTTTATTTCAAACCAGTTTTGAAAATAATGATGGATTTCAATTTGACACTACAATGGTTCTTGTTCAAGATGATTCTGTTTTCTTACACCCTAACACAGCTGAAGATTCATTTACTTTGAGATACAATTGGGGAGGATTATTCTTCTATGACAATCAAAACCAAATTCAAGTTTATGATTTCGCAGGATATGGAATGCTCGGTGCACAAACTGAAATGTGGGAAATTTATTCGAATCCATTTTATAAAGATGGTGCAAAGGTCACGATTCAAGGTGAATATGGAAATAGAATTTCAGATTCTACCAAAAAGGTTAAAGGGATAAATATTGAGCCATACTGCGGTATTGAAATTGAGAAAGCATACTATAATATTACCGGAGGGATTTCTAAAGTTTCATACATAGATGATTCGAAAAAAGAACAATTTGCATTAGTTCTCAGTAATTGCCAATTTGATAAACCAGAAAATTTCACATATGAAGGTTCTACCATAAACATTAGCACGGGCGAAGCTGCAATATCTTGGAATTGGGCAGATTCAGAAGCTTACATATTGGAAGATCATACTCCATGGACAAAAGAAGAAGAATTTAAAAGCATTAAGGTTGAAGGTTACTTGGTTCAAAATGAAAAAGGCTCTTACCTCAAAAACTGGAAGATTATTGACTAATGGATACGAAAGAGCTCATAAAGAAAGTTCGAAAGATCGAGATTAAAACCAAAGGTCTTTCAAACCAGATTTTTTCTGGGGAGTATCACTCTGCCTTTAAGGGACGTGGAATGGCTTTTTCTGAAGTAAGAGACTATGCCGTAGGTGATGAAATCAGAACCATTGACTGGAATGTAACCGCAAGATTTAACGAACCTTTTGTAAAAGTTTTTGAAGAAGAACGCGAGCTCACTGTGATGCTTTTAGTAGATGTTTCGGCATCTGAAATGTTCGGAACAAAGAATCAAATAAAACGTGAAACCATCACCGAGCTATGTGCGGTACTGGCGTTTTCAGCCGTATCTAATAATGATAGAATTGGATTGATTTTATTTTCTGAAGGTATTGAAATGTTTATTCCACCTAAAAAAGGAAAATCACACATTTTAAGAATCATTAGAGAGTTGATTAATTATGAGCCAAAAAACACAGGAACGAATATTGGTGAGGCTTTGAAATATTTCACCAAAATGGTGAAGAAAAAAAGTATTGCTTTTGTTTTGAGTGATTTTGTGGCAGAAGATTTTTCTGACGCCATAAAAATAGCCTCTCGCAAGCATGACGTGGTTGCCCTGAAAGTCAAAGACAAAGCTGAATTTGAAATACCGAACATTGGTTTAGCTCAATTCAAAGATCTAGAAACAGGTCAAGCTAAATGGATCAATACTTCTTTAAGATACGTCAGAAATAAGTACCAAAAAGCTGCACAAGAGAAAGAAGAAGAAATCAGGCAATTATTCAGAAGATCTAAAACAGACTATTGCGAAATCTTCACAGATGAAGGTTATATCAAACCACTAATGAACTTATTTAAGAACAGGTAATGAAGTGGTTGTCGTACATATCACTTTTTCTAATTGGAAGCTCAACTTTTGCTTTTCAAGATGTAGTTCCGCAAGCAAGGCTGTCTTTAGACTATGAGAAGATAAGAATTGGCGAACAAATAAAAGCCACCTTAGAACTTACTTATTACGATCCTCAACATAAAAAACTGGTTGGATGGCCTAGATTTGACGAAACACTTTCAAAACATATTGAAATCATTGACCGAACGGTTGATTTTGAAGGACAATTAGACACCACTGGTGGATTGATCAGAAGCCAGGAGTTTCAGATTACCTGTTTTGAACCCGGTTTCCACATTATACCGGCAATTGGAATTGAATTAGACGACTCAACTTATTACACTACGCCAGTTTCGTTAATGGTAGAAGCAGTTGAAATTGATACCAGCAAAAGTATTGTTGACATCAAAGAGAACTACACAGTAGACTATACGATAGGTGAGCGAGTTGAAGATTGGTTTCGTTCATACTGGAAATGGCTAGCTTGGTTAGCTGTCATCATAGCTGCTTATTTTATTTATCGCCTTTGGAAGAATAGAACACCAAAAGAAGAAGCTGCACCATATATCCCTCCTATTCCTGCCCACATTACCGCCCTCAAGTCTTTAAAACAATTAGAAAAAGAACAAGCTTGGGCATCTCTTGAGCAAAAACAATATTATTCAGACCTGACCTACACGGTAAGACTTTACTTGGAGCAACGATTCGGAATAAAAGCTGTAGAGCATACCACACGTGAAATATTAATCGAATTAAAGTATGCAGACATATCTGAAGAAGATAAAATGCATCTAAGAAAACTATTGAGTCAGGCAGACATGATCAAGTTTGCAAAAATGAAAGCAGACGCAGATCACGGAAAAGACTCACTATACAAGTCGATTGAATTTGTGGAAAAAACGAAAAAAGAGGAAGAACACTCAGATGACGAATAATTGGATAGTTGACATATGGCCATTTTCGTTTGAATACGCCAGAGCTGAAGTGCTTTGGTTGTTACTAGTTATTCCTTGTCTTGTTGTTTGGCACATTTACAGCGATAAAGCGGGATTTAAAAACATCAACTTACCGTCAACAAGAAGTTTTGGTGAGCAAAAATTTAATTGGACCGCCTTTTTTAGGCATGCCAACCTTGGATTATTCCTCCTCGGATTAGCCTTTGTGATTTTGGCTCTTGCCAGACCGCATGCACCAAAAGATATTGATGAATTCAATAAAAAAAACATAGAAGGAATTGACGTGGTGATTTCTATGGATATTTCAGGATCTATGCTCGCCGAAGACATCAAACCTAACAGATTAACTGCGGCCAAAACCTGTGCTAAAGACTTTATATTAGAACGTCCTAATGACAGAATAGGATTGGTTGTATACGAAGGAGAAGCTTATACCGCCTCCCCTCTAACCACCGGTCACGAATTATTAATCCAACAATTAGAAGATGTTGAATCAGGAATGGTGGTTGGCGGAACAGCTATTGGATTAGGGTTAATTACTGCTGTGAATCGATTAATTGAGAGTGATGCTAAAAGTAAAGTGATCATTCTAATGACAGACGGAATGAATAATTCAGGCGACATCATGCCAGAAGATGCAGCTCAAATTGCAAAGGAAATGGGCGTTTGTGTTTACACCATTGGAATGGGTAAAGAAGGAGGCGCAGAAGTGCCTTTATTTGGCGGGTTAACATCAACTGTCCCTACCGAATTAGATGAAGAATTATTAACTGATATCGCGAACATGACCGGAGGAAAATACTTCCGTGCTCAAAACAAAAAAGAACTAGAAAACATCTATTCAGAGATCGATTTATTAGAGAAATCTAAAGTAAAAGTGCTGGATTTTAAGATCAGTCCACCAGAAAAGTATTATGGATTTTTACTCTTGGGGATCATTTTTATTTTGTCATTCAAAGTCATTCAAAACACCTTATTAAAAAGTATACCATAAGTGTCAGATAGTACGCATAAATATCACATTAAAGAATTGGCAATTGCCATTATCATCTGGGAAGTTATTTTCTGGGCGATATTCTTTTCTGTGTATTACTATCTGCAAGATTTGAATAATTTCAGATACGAAAACGAGCACATGCTTTGGGGATTATGTTTAGTTCCTTTAGTGGTATTGGGATATTTTGTTTTACTGAAGTGGAAGAATAAATCACTCCGTAATTTAGCAGCTGAAAAATTACTTCCTTACCTAACCGCTCCGGTATCCACCTTAAAATCATTTACCAAATTCTTTTTGTTCAGAAATGGATTGGCTTTTTTGATACTCGCCATGGCAAATCCACAATACGGAAAAGGCAAAAGCTCAATGGTAGCAGAAGGAATTGAAATCATCTTTGCAATTGATATCTCCAACTCAATGCGAGCACTAGACCTTGATCCAACCCGTGATCGATTAACAGTTGCCAAAATGTCAATTGACAGAATGCTACATTCACTTCACGGAGACAAAGTAGGAATCGTTGTATTTGCCGGAGACGCGCACTTACAGGTTCCGGTGACCGGAGATTACAGAGCAGTGCGTATGTACATGCAAAGCATCCGTCCAGAAATGATGACCAATCAAGGAACCGATATCGGACATGCTATTGATAAATGCATTCAATCGTTTGACATGGAGAACGGTGTAAACAAGACCATCATTATCATGTCTGATGGTGAAAACCACGAAGAAGCTGCAGAAGAAATGGCACAGGCAGCATATGAAAATAAAATTATTGTGAATACGGTTGGAATGGGAACAGAAAATGAAACTACCATTCCTGAAGTGAAGAACGGTCAAATAGTTGGCCTCAAAAAAGATTATAACGGACAAACTGTATACACTAAAATTAATGAAGACATGCTGCTAAGTGTCGCTCAGGCAGGTGGTGGATCTTATACCAGAGCTGAAGGAAACTTTGTAAACCTTGAGGGCTTATTAGAAGAAATTAAAAAAATTGAAAAAACAGAAATGGAATCTTCTTTATACACAGACTATGATGACCAATACCATTGGTTTTTAGCGGTAGGATTGATTTTCATTTTGGCGGAATTTTTATTCACTGAAAGACGTTCAGGCGTAGTTTATAAATTACAAGAATATGATGCATAAAACACTCATTTTCGCACTATTGGCATTTTCAGTTCAATTCGGAATCGCGCAAGATTTGACGAAAAAGAACATGTATTATGGTAATATGGCATTTCAAGAGCAAGAATACGAAGATGCACTTCACTACTTTGAGAATGCTGTGAGCTATTCACCTTTAGATTTTAAAGCCAACTTCAATTTAGCCAATACTAAGTTGCGGTTAGAAGATTATGAAGGTGCCATTGACACTTATGAAAATATTGTCAACTTGGGTCCAACCTCATTAGACAAATCAAAAGCTTATCACAATTTGGGGAATGCTAAGATCATGTCTCAAGATTTAGATGGGGCCATTGAAGCTTACAAACAAGGTTTACGACTCAATCCTTCAGATGAAGAGTTGCGTTATAACCTTTCTTGGGCATTGCAGCAGAAACAAAAACAAGAGCAGCAAGAACAATCTCAAAACGGTGAGAATGGCGAAAATGGTGAAAACGGTAGTCAAGGAGAGCAAAATGGTGACCAAAGCGAGAATGGATCTAATGACGAAAACGGAAACCAAGATCAAAACACGAATCAAGAAGAAAACGAAGAACAAGAAGGGAATCAAGACGAATCTAACCAAGGAGAGCAAGGAGAAGATGAGCAAAACCAAAATGGCAATGGACAGCAATACACCAATAAAATGTCAAAAGAAGAGATTGAAAAAATCTTGAACACCTACTACAAAAAAGAAAAGGAATTACAGAAGCGTTTAGAAGAAGGTAAGCGAGTTGGATGGGGCGCACCAAGAAAAAAAGATTGGTAATTTGAAGCAGTTAATTTACATATTAGTTCTCTTACTTTCATTCAACGGATGGAGTCAGAAAGCCTATGTAGATGCAGCAATTAGCGCCTCTACCGTGACGAGTAACGATCAGTTTACTTATAAAATCACCACTGATTGTGATTGTGATATTATTCCGCCAGACCTTTCAAACTTTGACGTATTACAAGCCATGCCTGGGCACTATGAGTCTATGCAATCATTCAACGGTCAGTCTACCAAAAAGACCTGTACCAGTACAATGACTTACGTCCTTCGTGGAAAGAAAAAAGGAAAATTCGAAATAGGAGAAGCTAAAGTAAAATGTAAATCGGCAGATAAAACTTCACAAAGTTTTACAGTAGAAGTATTGAATGCAGAAGATGTGCATAAGGCGAACGAAGGAAAGGTTGATTATTATTTCAAGTTAGAAAGCAGCAAAGAAAAAGTCAGAGTTGGCGAAGCTTTTGTCTTGAACTTTTACATGTACACAAAAAAACGTCCGCAAGACATTAACGCTATCAATTCTGGAAAAGCCGGTGGTGTTTATCGACAAAGTTTATTCAATGAAATGGCATCTGATTTTGCTTTTCCAATGACCATTAAAAAAGTAAAAGGCAATGATTACTATGTTATCCATTTAAGAAAAGAGGTGTGCATTCCATCTGCCGCAGGTAAATTAAAAATCGAACCTTATTTTGGAAGAGCAGTTGAGGAATATGACTTTTTTAGCGCCAAATACATGGACGGATATTCAAACAGTCTTGAAATTGATGTGATTAATGTCCCTTCAAACGCGCCGCCCAATTATTACGGTATGTCAGGTGAGTTCAACTTGGTTCACGAAATATCAGCCACATCTATCCAAGCTAATCGCGCCATAGAAATGACCGTTGAGATTTCAGGAATCGGAAATTTTAATAGTTTCAGAACTCCCGACTTTTTATTTCCAGAAAGCTTTTTAGTGGCCGAGCCTGAAATTGAAGAAAACTTTGATTTAACAGAAGAAGGAATTGAAGGAAAAGCGACTTACACCTATGTTATTACCCCAACAAAAGAAGGTCAATTTAACATCCTTCCCTACTCCTTCGCATATTTTGACAGAAAAGCCAACAACTTCAAATCTGTAGCCACAGAAAGCTTTACTATAAATGTTTCTGAAGGAACAGGTGGTGACATTAAAAACACAACCAACACCAGTTCAGTTCCTGAAGAATACGACATTCGACACATTAAGAAAGGCGGAAACTTATTTGGCATCAGTTATTTGTTCTTTGGAACTTTAATCTTCTGGATGTTGATTTTATTACCATTGATCTTGCTCTTCATTTTCATCATGGCGAAAAGAAAAAAATCACGATTGACAGACGAAGAAGTGGTTGCCAAACGTCAAAAAGAAGTTAAAAAATCTAC
The DNA here is from genome assembly GCA_039939375.1 of Crocinitomicaceae bacterium. GTDB lineage: Bacteria > Bacteroidota > Bacteroidia > Flavobacteriales_D > Crocinitomicaceae > Paracrocinitomix. The sequence goes on from JBDVJO010000007.1 coordinate 82,746, forward strand.
GGCTAAGCAAGTATCTAAACTGCAGTCAGCTGACAATGACACATTAAACATTAAAGGATTGAAAAGCCAATTAGAGGCCTATTTAATGACCAATTTAAATATCAGTAGATCCCAATTATCCAAACAAATAATTTCTGTAAAGCTAGATGAAAAAGGAGTTGACGAATCTTTGAAAAACAGGTTCACCTCACTTTGGGACAAATTAGAAATGGCTCAATATGCTCCAGTCAGCTCAGACAATTTAGGCAAATTGGCAAACGAAAGTAGCAGTATTATTAACGAATTGAATAAAGTTTTATGATGAAGTTAATCATGACCATATCAGTTCTATCTCTTGCTTTTTTAGGATTCTCGAATCAAGATTTTGAAACGGCGAACGAACTCTACGAGCAAGGCAAATACAAAGAAGCAGCTGAAATGTACGAACAGCTGATTGCGGATGATAAGTTATCAGCAGATGTTTACTACAATTACGGAAATGCTCAGTATCGACTTGGTGAATTGGGGCTTGCCATTTGGGGATATGAATCAGCGTTAAAACTAGATCCCGACCATGAAGACGCCCTTTTCAATTTAGAATTTGTAAATGCGCAAACGATTGATAAAATTGACATTACCAGAGGCGGATTCGGTCATTGGTTAAAAAGCATGATGTTTACAGAACAAGTCAATTTTTGGGCCTACTTCTCTGTGGTTTGCTCATTTCTACTCGCTGTTTTCGGATTCTTTTTTGTTCGATCAGCAGCTGGTAAAAAAAGAGGGTTATTATTATTGACATCTTCTTTTTTATTCGTGTTTTTAATTGCTGGAATTGTAATTGGGTTGTTAGATAAAAACAGACTTTCGTCAGGAGATGAAGGCATTATAATTGCCGAATCGGTTGAAGTTAAAATGTCGCCCATGGCGGATGCAGTGGTATCGTTCAGCTTAGGTGCGGGGGCAAAAGTTGAGCTCTTACCTTATGAGATGAAGAGAGAAACTGCAGGGTGGATTCAGATAGAAATAAACGGTAACAAGGGCTGGATTAGCGCGGGAGAAGTTCGGGAACTTTGAATTTAGATATTGGTTGTTGGTTGTTGGTTGTCGGTTGTTGGTTATGAGTGATTAGTTATTCGCAACTCAAAACAGCCAACAAAAAGAGCAAAAAAGCGTTATCTTTACCACCTACTCATTAGATGTATGCTTGAACGTATTTGTAATATTCTAATTATTGAAAGTAATCCGAATGAGTTACTGGATTTACTGCAAATCCTCAGAAAACCAGGCAATAACATTTTTACAGCTGAAACAAATGCAGAGGCGCTTGAAATTTTAGAGACAAAAGAAATTTCAATTGTTATGCTTGACCTAGACGGTCCGCAGTTACAGCCTTATGAAATAATCAGATGGATCAATTCCAGAGATCAACTCTTGAACATCAACATTATCGTCACTTCGCTGGACAGTGAAAAACTTTATGACACCATTGATCATTCTAAAAAAGGAGCAGTTGATTACTTGGTTAAGCCTTTTCAAGAAAAACTGGTAACGACCAAAATTGGAGTTTATAAATACCTCAGTCAAAAGCAAAAAAGAGTCTCTAGATTATTAGAGAATATCTTGCCCGAGCAGACGTTAAAAGAATTTCAAATCCACGGTAAATCAAGTCCGAAAAAGCATCAAAATGCCACGGTATTATTTACTGACTTTGTCCGATTCTCAGAGATTACCAGAGATATGAATCCAGATCTTTTAATTCAAAAACTGGACTATTATTTCACCAAATTTGATGAGATTATTCGTAAGTATCATCTTGAAAAGATCAAAACCATTGGAGATGCCTACATGGCGGTTGGCGGCGTAACAGAAAAGAAACCTTTTGCAGCCATTAGAACAGCACTCGCGGCCATTGAAATTCAGCACTTCATGCACACCGAAAAAGAAACCGCGAAAGCTTTAGGTCGCGAATATTGGGAAATCAGAATTGGCATTCACACAGGTCCGCTTGTGGCGGGAGTTGTTGGAAAACATAAGTTTAGTTTTGATGTTTGGGGAGACACAGTGAATGTTGCCGCGCGTTGTGAGCAAACAGCAGAACACAGCACCGTCAATATTTCGGTAGATTTCAGAGAAAAAATTCAGGATTATTTTGAGTGTGAACACCGAGGGCAAATTGCAATAAAGAATCGCGGAGAAATAGGAATGTATATTCTAAAGCGTATCAAACCTGAACACTCATTTTACGGTAAAGGGGTTAACCCAAATCAGGCTTTAAGATCAGTAGTCGATTTACCGAAAGCCGATTTTGAAGGCTTACGCGTGTTCATTTTAAATAAACTAAAAGCAGAACTAGACGATAATTTGTTTTATCACTCATACAATCATACCTTAAATGTTGAAGAGGCCATCATCAAATATGCGCAATTAGAGAACTTGAAAAAAGAAGAACTCACTTTATGCAGAACAGCTGCTCTTTTTCATGATTCAGGATTTCTGGTGCAGTATGATAACAATGAAGAAATTGGCATCCGTATACTTAAAAAGTATGCGCCTGACTTCGGTTATGATGAGGCCGATATTGAAGTCATTGCCGAAATGATTAAGTCAACATCTAACGACATAGAGCCTAAGAACTTAATGCAAGAAATTATGTGTGACTCTGATCATGACTATTTAGGAAGAGCCGATTATCACGTAATTGCAGCTAAACTTTTCAAAGAGAAAGAAGCGCAAGGTCATAAGATGACTGAACGAGAACAAATAGAGGCCCAAATTGATTATCTAGAAAATAAGCATCAGTATTATACTACATCCGCTATCAACTTAAGAAAACCTGGAAAAGAGCTAAGAATCGCCGAACTCAAAAGAAGATTGCAAGCGGTTGAGGCTAGTTAGAATAGCCCAGCTAACTATTTAAAGGTCGTGAACAAACTCTTCAATTCTTTCGTTTCGTTCACATGAAGTTTGTACGGTCTAATCTCGTTAGGTTTTGACACTTGATCTTTTTCACTATCCCATCTATAATTAGAAGTAGAATCGGTAACTGCCATTTGATTTAAGTCTTCTTTTAACAATGCTCCACCAACCGCAATTTGCTCATTATTGGCAGGAACATCCATCACAACTTCATCATCATTGTATGTATCAAAACGCTCTTTCTTTTCAGCATTTTTGGCCAACTTATCCTTGTTTGCATCACGGTACTTTTTACCTTTCACATCTTTATTATCAGACGAACCAAAATCGCCTCTAATATCTGAAGAGGTAACCACTGGTGCTAACTCAGGGTTATTCACATTATTCGTGCCCGGTGCAACTGTTACATCATTAGGTGTAATTGCTCCAGTTGTGTTGGTATTTCCTGCAGTCGTTTTCTTTGACTCTTCCATACGCTTTCTATCGGCATCAGTAATTGGTCCGTTATAGAAACCATCATGATCGGCAATAGTTGTCGTTGAAATCTCATCAACTTCTGATTTCAATTCTTCAGCATTCTCTTCCATTTCAACTTCTTCTACCACAAAATCTAATTGATCTTCTGTTCTAGTGTTGGCCAACTCTTGTGCCGGAACAACTTCATCTATCATTTCTGTTGCTTCTGTCTCTCCTCCTACTTTATCAAACTCCTTTAATCCAGACTCTTTATCATTCATTGCCAATTGATCTTCACCAATTTTCCCTGGCATCAATAAGATGAATCCAATCACCAATAGTGCAGCAAAAGACATTTGAAAGGCTGGTTTTTGATAGAACTTCTTGTCTTCAGGCAATAAGAAAGGAATCACACCATTTAACCAAAAACGTCTTTTGGCTTTTGGTTGATCTAAGTGCTCCATTACTTTTTTGCGAAGTTCAGGTGTAGCTTCTACTTTTTCACCAGCTAAGGCTTCTTGCGTAGAAGTTAAAAACCATTTCATTTCTTCAAACTCTTCTGCGTTCTGAACCAATTCGCTTACGGTAGCCAATTCATCTGCTGTCAGCTCAAAGTACTGCTTGTTTAGGATGATATTTTCTGCTTCTGTTATCATATCATTGTTTTTCTGAAAACCGCCAATTTCTCTGCTAAAGTCTTTGTTGCATGGTGCAATCTTGACTTTACCGTGCCCGCATTGATTTCGAGTGCTTCCGCTATTTCATTTAAAGAGAGTCCTTCAAAATGCCGTAGCATAAATACCTCTCTATGTTTTTCATTTAATTTATTTAGTTCTGTCTTTAATTCTTCATTAAAATTTGATGCATCTACTGCGACATCTGCTTGTCTTGTTTCATCCTTCGCCTCTACTCCCTCTGGAACATCATATCCTGTATTTTTTCTAACCTCCTGCTTTTTATATTCATTCTTGCACATGTTATTGGCAACTGAAAAAAGCCATGTTTTAAAGTTTCTATTCAAATCAAACGACTCTGGTTTATCTATAATCTTTGTAAACAAATCGTGCGCAAAATCTTCTGCTTTAATGCGGTCACTCCATAATTTTCGATAAAAAAAGTTCACCATAAAACTCTCATATCTCGCATAAATTTGTTCAAAGGCTCTCTTATCACCCTCGGTAAACGAGCGCATTAGATCTTCATCCGTGTATTTTGAATAATCTTTTTTAAAGAGCTGCATGTATGCCTATTCGTAGTCGTTCAGTATCGTATTCACTTTTTTGGTTTGTTCTACTTTCTCTGCTAAAATCAAAATTGCTTTTTTCAACACTTCGTTCTTCGATCCTCTCAATAATTGAAGGCGATAAAGTGTCAATAAAGGCGGCAAGTAATTCGTGTATAATTTCTTATCTGAATAGCTTAAACTCATGTTCAAGAAATTCTTTTTGGATACCTTGTTCCAGAATGCTTCTAATTCAACAATTTGGCTGGCTGGTTGCGATTGATAAGACAATCCCGTCAAGAATACATTTTCTTCGTTTCCTGACATATAATTTTGTGAAACGGTAGATGACAAATGAATTTTGCTGTTCTGATTCATAGCTTTCTTTACATAAGCCGATTCGCTCCCGAAAAACGACACATCACCAATCCCCAAATAGCTCGACATTCTTTTGCGGTAAGTATCATTGATTAAAAAATCCATATTGATGATCAATACATCTTTTTGAGTTCCTGCTTTCAACTGGTTGATGTAAATAGGAATCGCTTCTCTGTTTCCGCTCACAAAAATTCCACCAGCTGCCGGAATTGCATCTTTATAATACCCCAAGGTATTCGCCGAATAGTAGCTTGAAACCGAAGAAAGCAAGCCCTTTGCTTTTCCGTAATCTTCTATTTTCATGTAGTGAGCAAAAACTGCTTTTACAACTTCTTTATTTTTTGGAGCTTTTTCGTAGGCCTTGAACAAATCTGCTTGAGCATCATCTTTAAAATGATCGTTCAAATACCAGGCAAAATGCGACTCATAACTATCTGGAAATTTCTTTTGCATAGCATGACACCAATCGTCTAAAGCCAATTGCTCTGTTTTGCTGAACTGCTTAGTAGAACTGTGTTTGTATCCTTCTCTCAGGTCTTCATACGCCTTCAAAGCATCCGCAGCATTATCTGGTAGATCTTGCCCGAAACAAACGCCGGTTCCCACTAAAAATATGACCAATAAACATCTTAACATATTCGTCTTTAATCTTGATTACAACCCATCTTCAAAAAGGTTCAATAATGAAGTTACATTTTTTATTGCAAAGAACATTCCTTTTGGGTGTGTAAGAGGTTATCTCATTGTGAGAATTAGATTTTGGAATTGAGTAATTAAAGCTATAACCGTGAAACTCTGGGGCGCATGGAGTATATTTAAGTAAAATTGAAAACTAAAAACCGCCATCAAGTTAGCCGTTAATAACCTTTATAAGGATACCTTACCTTAGTGACTCAATAACATATCTTAAGGAATAAAAGACATACCTTTATTCTAACGTTAGGCACAATAATGAAAACAAACGATCGTTTTTGATTTTGTCAAACCATCACTTATTCAAGCTAAATGTTGAGCATTTTTTTAAAAAATAAGAACATTCATTTAAAACTCATTCTTGTTGTTATAATTATAACTACCGTATTAGCTTCATGTCTAAAAGACAAGACCTATTCAAGAACTGCCTTGGAATATGCTAACGAATGCGAAGAAATCTTCGGTCCACTTCCTAAATTTAGCTGTGAAGATGCAATTGAGGTTCCGACAACAAAAAATGGAATTCCCGTCACTTTTAACGGAAGTGGAGAAGAAGGCACTGGAAGTGCAAATCCAAATGATTGCGACAATCCATGGGCTTTCGGACTTGCATGCCAAAACGGGAATAGAGTTGGACGTTATCAAGGGATGAACCCCGACAGCACTGAAAATCTGGATGTGGTGTTTATAACTTTTTGCAGAGATGGCGGCTTAGGCGTTATTGGTCATAAATTTTCAACAGGCCAAACTTGTTTCTTGTCAATAATTGACGGCGCAGATCCCATCAACCCACCAAAGCCAGGTGAAAATGGATACAACGAATCTTGGATGAGACCTAGTGTTGTTGCGGCCGACAAATGTGTCAATTGCCATATGGCAAGCCCATTTTTACATACACCAGCTATAGACCAACTTAGAAATCCTGCTGACACGTCAGAATTACTTGTTCCGTTTACTGGTAATCATCCATATTCAGTCATTGGGCAAGAGTTTCAGCAACCACACACCACGAATATTCAAAATTCATGTACTGGTTGTCACCGTCCTCAATGTACGCAGCATTTCGAAAATTACCCACTAGATGAACTGGTTATGCCACCTCCATTTCAAAATGCCACTGATTTTGATCATAGTTCCATTTCTGAGGCTGACAGACAAGCCATAAGAGATTGGTGCAGTACACTTAATTTGTAAAAACTGTGCCTAACATACTAGCTAAAGTTTATGTCCACCCTTTAGCCAGCCCTTTTCTCTCCCATTACTTGAACCAAATCCTGGGGTGCCATCACTGGCGGACAGCCAGTATCCGGGGTTCTTTGCCAGCACACTTCACACGCAATAAATTGCTAACTTTAGCCAAACGTTGTAGCCAATTCATACATGCCTTCAAAAAGAAAAACTAGATTGACTTCCGCATTAAGAGACTTTAAGATGTGGGTGATGATTTTGCTCTACAGTGTTGTAGCAATTCTGCTTGATTCTCGACCTGATGAAATGATCCTATATCTTTTACCTGAATGCGTTGGGATGATGCTTATGGGTACTATATACGAAATGATAATTTCCAAGAGTTTTTCCAAAGCAATAGGTCGTTTTTTCGTTTATGTTATTTTGCTGGGGTTAACATTATTTCTTTTATCATTTCCTTTGGGTTTCACAATTTTTCTAAACTCCCCTTCATTAACAGAATTAGACCTATTCTATAGCGAGAGTGCCGAGCAGATATTAATATATCTGGATAGTCATGGCAGCTGGATCTCGTTATTAAAGATGCCATTTGTAGTATTTGGATGGTCAGCTGTAGTAATTTTATTTGCATCTATGATTAACATCCTTTTCAATCGAATTAAAAATGGATCGATATTCACTGGACCACAAAGAGCACCTTATGAGCTTAAATATGTTAGCTTGATGACTCTAGGTTTTTTAATAGGTGCCGTTCCTGCCTTTATAATTGGTAAAATAATACCCGGAAGTTTTCCTTTCATTCTCATTATCGTCATGAAATTATATACGCAATATATGATGACTGGCAAACATGACAGTAAGGCTTCTAAGGGTGAAAAACTGTCTACAACATAGTAAGTAAAATTCACTCCCTCCCTTGTCCAACGCAAAAGGCTCCCAATAATCTATCCAGTATCCTGGGGTTCCACGCAGGAATTGCCAACGCACCTTGCGGCGGCATCTAAAAATGCCTAACTTTACTCAAACGCTAGCTATTATTACACCCATGAGTATATTAAAATCAATTTTCAGAAAGTATATGGACCAAAAAATCGAAAAAGATTTAGGTGCACATGATGATTTTATACAAGCGAAAGTTTCAAAAATCAAAGGGAATCCTATATTTTCGAATACGAAATCCAATTTCTACATGAAATTTGTTGAACTCAATGGGTACAAAAGCTTAGCATGTACAATTTCAGGTTTTCTAGAAATAAATACGATTTCTCACGTTTATATTGAACTCTTTGCGGAATCCGATAAAAGTTTGTTGTTAAAATCAGAATCCGAAATAGTAGAAGGAATGTATTCCGAAATTACTGAAGTTGGTATCACAAAATTTGATATTGATATTGACAATGAAGTAATTGAATTTGTTCGAAATAATAGGATCAACAAAGTAAGTCTACGCTCGAAAAATGGTCAAGTACTCAAGTACGATACAGCTATTGATTTCGATATCATTAATCAGAAAGCTTTTTTGGAAATTCTGAATTTATAAGTACCAGGTACAGTGGACAACAGTATATAACATATTAAGTAAAAATCAAGTTCCTTCCTTTGTCCACCTCTCTTCCCACCCATTAACTCACCCATTTCCCAATAACTATCAGAAGTATCAACCAAATAAACCCTAGCTTCATGCTGAAGCTTCAGCGAAAGCATTATATTTATTCCAACCGATAAAAAACCGAATATGAAACACTTAGCACTTTTATTTATAGGATTCACGCTTTTATTCACCTCATGCAGCACGGCGGATGCAGAACTTGTGGCGGATGATTTTCACAAGAACATGGTTGAAGGAAACTTTGATTACATCTGTGAGAACTTAATTGACACAGAAGCAGAAGCTGATTTACCAGAAGAGTTCATGGATTTTTTAAATATCGTTGCTACTTGGGGACCGCAAACGAATCGTGTAAAAACAACGGATTACAACAAAAAGTATAGCAATGGCGTAACTACCGTTAAGTTAGGATACACGTTTGATACTCCAGATTATCACGTTTATGAAAAAGTGGTTTTAGTAAAACGAGATGAGGGCTATAAAATTTTTATGTGTGTAATGGACACAGACGAATCTGTCGTAATTGAGGGAACTAAAGACTATTAAGAGTCTGCCGAGAACAGATACTTATTAGGTGAAGTATAGCGTTCTTTTACTGCGTACATCACAATTCCGGCGGTGTTTTTTACACCAAGTTTTGCCATGATATTTTTACGGTGCGTATTGACCGTATGCTTACTTAAAAACAGCTTTTCTGAAATGGCTGCATTGGTCATTCCTTCAGCAATTAGGGTGATAATTTCTTGTTCTCTTTCAGACAACATTACCGGATCACAATTAAAGTCTACTTCTTCAATGCTTTCAACATTAATGCCTTCTTGACGGATGGTTTCTAAGATGGTTCCGCAGAAAAAAGTGTTGTTTCTAGACGTTTCAGAAACGGCATTCTTAATTTCTTCAAGACTGCAATCTTTCTTGATGTAAGAGGTAACCCCACTTTTAATAGCATGCACCAAAGTTTGTGCATCTTGAAGTGGCGTGATACCAACAATTTTAACACCATCACAAATTGATTTTGCTGCAGGAATCGCGTCTACTGTAAACCCATCTGATGTATAATCAATTAACACCACATCCGGCTTAAAAGATTCTACTTGACTCAATAATTCTTCTGTGCAATTTGCCTCACCAATGATTTGAAAATCCGATTCTTTAAATACGGTTCTCAATCCAATTCGAATCAATTCATTGCTATCAGCTAGTATTAAAGTAATCACTTATTTAGAATGGTTTTAAATAGTGTTACAAATATACAAACTGTATTATATTAAGCCGAGAGAATCTTTAATTAATCCTGATTAAAATCTATAACCTATTTTAAATGAACCAGTTAAAGTTCCATCTTTAAAATCATTCTTTTCATAAGCCGCTTCTATTGACCAGTTGAATCCGTTCTTTTTAATTCGGTTCAATCCTACTGGAACATAGAAACTATGGATGCTTACATCTCTTTCTTCGTTGTGAAATGCGGTATAAACCCCAACATAAGGCGTAAGTCGCGTTGGAAGTTTTCCGAATAGATGGTAGCGTGCTCCAACATAGTAACTCACATCTGCCTCTTTGTTTCTGATTCCGGCTCCACCTTCCAAGGCGATATTTGGCGTCAAGTAACCGTCTAATGATCCAGAAACTAATCCGGCTGGACCAAATGCTGTAAGGTTTACTCCTAATGGTCTACTTTTTCTTGGATTATCTAATAATCTAAATTTTGAGAAATCAATAGGATCTACTTCAGAAGTTGATTGGAAATCTGCATCAATTCGTTGTGTGCTATCTTTTTCTGTCGCCATGCTCATGGCAGCAACAGTTAGCATCAAAAGGAGTACTGTTGTCTTCATAATCTATACGTTTTAGATGATATAAAGCAAACAGCTTGCCAAAGTTGGCAACAGTACTCAGTAAAGGAGTTTCTAGAACTTAAAGTTGATCGCTACTGAAGGCATTACAGGCAATTGATTTACCTTCTCGTTTGTTACTCTGTTCACGTAGAAGATGTTCTCTCTACTGTATACGTTGGTAACACCACCAATCAACTCCAACTTCATGTGCTTTTTGTCTTTAAAAGCAACAGTCTTTTTCACGTTGATGTCTAAACGGTGGTAAGTTGGAAGTCTTCCTGTATTGATATCTTCATAGCTAAATGATAATTCATTGGCGTTTCCTGATACATAATCACCCGTAATAGAATTAATTTCTGGTTCTTCAAATACTCCTGTTGTTTGTTTGAATGGTAGACCAGTTCCTAAATTCCATCTTGCTGAAACCTCCCAAGAATCTTCTTTACCCCATTTGTATGTTGCAATTAAGTTGATGTTGTGTCTTCTATCAAAAACAGGTGCATATTCAATAAACCCGTCCCATCTTGTTACCTTACCTAATGAGTAAGCTCCCCACAAGTATAATTTCTTGGTGGTGTAAGTCAAAACAACGTCTCCACCCCACGCAACACCACTTTCAACAATGAAGTCTTTTTTGAACTGATCATCAACATCAGAATTCTCAATGTTGTCTTCAAAAATTTTGTTTCTATTTACGTTCGTTAACTGGTTAAAGAACTTGTAGTATCCTTCAACATTCAACTTTAATTTCTTAGAAAGATCAACTTCAAATCCACCTACACCATGCCATGCCTTTTGCAGTCCGTTTTGAATATCTTTTTCATCACCTGAAGGCTTAGTAAAATCACTTGGTAAGTTTTCTGGACCCGTTATAAATCCATAAAACAAGTTCACCACATCTTGATCAGAAGTTGTTGAAGTAAAGTTTTGCGTATAATATCCACCCGCCATTTTAAATCTAAACACCTCATTGATGTTGTATTTCATACTAAATCTTGGTTCTGCTGTTACAACACCTACAGATGAATAAGCCTGCACTCTAAAACTTGGCTCTAAAATCAATTTTTTACTCTTTGAAACATGACGGTAAGACACATAAGCTCCAGCCTCCATAGTGTTATCATTTTGCTCAATTGGTCTGTTTACTTCGTTGAACGTTTTGAACTCAGTTTGGAAATAAGAGAAACCAAACCCATAATCTAATTTCGTTTTATTTGGTAAATAATAAGTAAAGTCAAACGCTAACTCACCTCCAAAAATACCTGAAGTTCTGTCTTCTAAGTTTTCTTCTTGTAAGGCGATATCATAAGATGAAAAGTTCAATCTACCTTTCATGAATAACTCAGAATTTTGAGGAACAAAAATAAAGTTGGTTCCACCACCAAAACTCTTCCAGTTCAAATCAGATACTGCTTGGTATTGAACGTTGTCATTGAAAGAAAATCCGAAAAATGAAAATTTGTTGGCACCATCTCCAGCAATGGTTACTTTTCCGTATAAATCCCAGAAGTTAAATGGTAATCCTTGTGACTCACCATTTTCATTTTGATTAATGTAGGGATATAATGTTTTAGAAGTTTGCTCTAACAATGAAGCTTTACCTGAAAGAACAAATGAAATGTTATTCGCTTTAGATATAGGACCTTCTAACAATAAATTTGAAGTAAAGGGCGAAACACCAACCGAACCAGCGAATCGTTTTACGTTTCCGTCTCTGTAAGAAATATCCATGATAGATGAAATTCTACCTCCATACTTGGCGTTGAATCCACCTGTATAGATATCTGCTGATTTAATTAAATCTGTTTCAAATACCGAGAAGAATCCAATTGAATGGAAAGGGTTGTAAATGGTCATTCCATCTAACAAGATTTTGTTTTGAATTGGTGTTCCACCTCTTACATACACTTGCCCACCTTGGTCACCTGTAGATACAACTCCTGGCACCGTTTGGAAATATCCAGCAATATCAGAAACACCTCCAGTTACTGGAACTCTTAAAATGTCTGTTTTATCAATCTTTTTAACTGAAACTTCAGGATCAATTTTTCTGTCTTTGTCTTTAAAGTCAATGACAACCGGACCTAAGGTTTTTCCTTTTGTCAACTCAATATTAATGTCTTCAATCTTATTGGCCTCAACGACAATTTCTTTAGTAAATTCTGTAAACTGAGATGCTGAAATTCTAATGGTATAGATCCCTACTGGAACACCAGGAATAGAGAATAATCCATCAACATCTGTACTTGCAAACTTATCGGCACCTAAAACCACCACCTTTGCGAAGGGTACTCCATTTCCATCTTCATCACTTTTTACAGATCCACGGACAGTACCTGTTTGTGCAAAAAGGGCGTTACCTCCTAAAACAAATACAAAAATCAATAGTAAACTACGTAGCATAACGTTCAAAATTTGTCCAAAGATAAAACAAATAACATGACGTTTGTAGATATTTAAACATTGCTTATTTAAGTGTAGCGAATTGTCAATAAGCGGTCGTCAGATGAATTTAAGGTGTTTAGTGTAACAATCTAAAAATCAATTCACGCATTAATTCGGCTTCAGTTGTTCCACCGGTGCCCACCCCTTTAGAAAGTAGGTCATATTCTCTGAGGATGCTAAAGTTTCTAGAAATTATTTTAGCAGGATGTTTTCGTTTATTCAGCAATAATTCTTTTGCTGGATAAGGATGAATTTTTAATGCCTTGGCCAACACCCCTGGATCATTGGTTTTTGCGAAATGTGTTTTAAATAATCGCTGATACAACCCGTAAAGGCTTCCGAGTACCACCGTGATGTGTGTTGCTTTAGGATTTTCTGCAAAGTATTTAATGATACGATTTGCTTTGAGGACGTCTTTTTCTAAAACGGCATTTACCAGCTCAAAAACGTTGTAATCTTTACTGATTCCAATGTGCTTCTCAATGTGTTTTTCATTGATTTGCTCACCTTCTTTGATGATGATAAACAACTTCTCAAGTTCCTTTGTGATTCGGCTTAAATCGTTTCCAACAAATTCTGCTACCAAAGCAACGGCCTTATCGGTCATGTTATAACCGTTTGCTCTCACATGATTATTGATCCAAGCTGGAAGTTTGTAGTCTTTTACCCCTTCTGACTCAAAAACTACGGCCTTTTTCTGTAATAGTTTATAGACTCTTGAACGCTTGTCAAATCGTTTGTATTTGTAGGCAAAAATCAGAATAGTTGAAGAAGATGGCGACTCAATGTATTTTTCAAACACTTCCCACTGCGTTGCTTTGCTATATTCTTGTGCTTCTTTTACAATTACCACATTGTATTCGCTCATCATGGGCAAACGCGTTGCAGCATCTATAACGTTGATTGGTGGTGTATCTTTTGCATAAACCACCGTTTGGTTAAAATCTCTTTCAGATTCTTCAAGAATACTGTTGGTTGCTGCCTCTACAATGGCATCTGTATAGAATGCCTCTTCTCCGTGAAGAAAGTAAATCGGTTTAAAATTCCGACTCTTAAATTGTTTTAGAATTTCGTCAAAAGTCACCCTCTAAGTTACTTTTTTCTGAAAAATATTCGAATAGGAACACCCTCAAAATTATATTCTTCTCTCAATCTATTTTCTAAAAATCGCTTGTAAGGGTCTCTTACATATTGAGGCAGATTGCAGAAGAAAGCGAATGATGGCGAGTGCGTAGGCAACATAGTTGCGAACTTAATTTTAATGTATTTTCCTTTTATTGCTGGTGGCGGATTTTTTGCGACCAACTCTTGAACAAAATCGTTCAATTTTGAAGTTGGAATTTTTTGGATTCTGTTCTCATGAACCTCCATGGCTGTTTCGAGCGCCTTGTGCAAACGTTGTTTGGTCACCGTTGAGGTGAAAATGATGGGCACATCATTGAAAGGCGCGAGCTGCTCTCTAATGTTGTCTTCATATTCTTTAGTGGTCATGGTCTCTTTCTCAACCAAATCCCACTTGTTCACCAAAACAACCACTCCTTTTTTATTCTTTTCAATTACATAGAAGATATTCAAGTCTTGCTTCTGGATGCCTTCTGTTGCATCAATCATAAACACACATACATCCGAATTTTCAATAGATCGAATTGATCTCACCACTGAATAAAACTCTAAATCTTCATGTACTTTATTCTTTTTACGGATACCTGCAGTATCAATCAATTTAAAGTCAAATCCAAACAACTGGTATCGGCTATCGATTGAATCTCTCGTGGTTCCAGAAATAGGCGTAACGATATTTCGTTCTTCACCAGTAATGGCATTTATGAAAGATGATTTTCCAACATTTGGTTTTCCAACTACCGCAATTTTAGGAATGTGATCTTCATCTTCTGGCGCGCCTTCAACGGTAAATTCAGTAACTAACTGATCCAACAACTCTCCCGTTCCTGAACCATTCACGGCCGAGATATTAAATAACTCACCAAATCCAAATTGATAAAATTCAGCAGAATCTAATTGTCTTGCTGTGTTATCTACTTTGTTTGCACAGATATAAACCGGTTTTTTAGTTCTTCTTAGCATTTTAGCAACTGCTTCATCTAAATCGGTTACCCCGGTAGTGACATCAACGACAAAAAGAATAATATTTGCCTCATCAATTGCAATCTGAACTTGCTTTCTGATTTCTTCTTCAAAAATATCCTCTGACCCATGCACGTACCCACCTGTGTCGATCACAGAAAAATCAATACCATTCCACTCAGAAACTCCGTAAATACGGTCTCTTGTTACTCCACTCACCTCTTCAACTATGGCCGTTTTTGATTTCGTCAACCTGTTAAACAAGGTTGATTTACCAACATTTGGTCGTCCTACTATGGCTATGATATTTGACATTTGCTTTTGTTTGATTGCATGCTAACCTGAATGGCCGCACATCTAATTTAATATCCGTGACGTTCTAATTTACGATTGTCTTCTCTCCAATCTTTATCTACTTTCACGTAAAGTTCAAGGTGTACATGCTTTTCAACAAACTTTTGAATGTCCTTTCTAGCATCTATACCTACATGTTTTAATTTATTTCCTTGATGACCGATAATGATTCCCTTTTGGGTATTTCGTTCAACATAAATTATTGCTCTTATCCGAATGATTTTTTCGTCTTCAACATACTCTTCAACCTCAACTTGAGTAGCATACGGAATCTCTTTTTTGTAATGCATGAAGATTTTTTCACGAATCATTTCACTCACGAAAAAACGCATTGGTCGGTCAGAAATCTCTTCTTTATCGTAATAAGGAGGACTTTCTGGAATCAATTCCAACACTCTTTTTTTAATAGGTTCAAGATTAAATCCTTCTAAAGCCGAAATGGGTAAAATCTCAGCATTAGGCATTTCTTTGTGCCAATACTCAATCCGTTCTTCCATTTTAGCCTGATCAGCTTGGTCGATTTTATTGATTAATAATATCACCGGAATAGAAGTTTTCTTGAGTCGATTAAAGGTTTCTTCGTGATTCATTTTCGTTTCGTAAATATCGGTTACGAATAAAATCACATCACCATCTTTCAAAGCCGAATTCACAAAATTCATCATGTTTTGATGCAACTTGTAATGCGGATCTAGCACTCCTGGAGTATCAGAAAAAACGATTTGATAATCTTCATCATTCACGATCCCAAGAATTCTATGACGCGTAGTTTGCGCCTTAGAAGTAATGATAGAAAATTTCTCTCCCATCATTTGATTCATCAATGTAGATTTCCCAACATTTGGGCTTCCGATAATATTTACAAATCCAGACTTGTGTGCCATTATTTTGCAAAGCTAGTAAATTTAGGCGCTACGTCCTTGTCTTTTGCTATCCAATTGCTTATAAGTTGAAATTATTAGATAAAGCAACAGAATTCATCTTTGAATTTTATTTGTAAAAATGACGATAATCATCTTAAACCATGACAAACATCAAATGGAAAGCGCAGGTATGCCAGTACCTTTGAAAGAAAAAACCATGACGATATTAATTCCAACAGATTTTAACGACAATACGCAAGAGCGTTTTTTTGATTTTCTAGATCTCCTTGAAGATCGAACGAAAATAGTTCTGTTTCATTCGGTTGAAGCCAAAACAGCAGGATCAACTGGTGTAATGAATATGGATCAATTGCTTTATGAAGAAGCAGAGAAAAGCATGGCCTTGCTGGTTCAAAAAATTAACGACAAACATCAAACAAGGCTAACGATAGACAGCAGAGTGCTATGTGGCTACTTTGATTCAGACCTAGAAATGACCATAAACACGGTAAAACCAAATTTAATTGTATTGATTTCCAAATCAAGAAAAGGCATTGATAAGTTGATGGACAAAAGAAAAACCCTGGGTCTAATTGGAGAAATAAAACCACCGGTATTAGTAATTCCAGAAGGAGCAACTATCAACCAATTACATAAAATTGGGTTTGCAATAGACCAAAAAGAACCACTGACAGATCGCGTACTTAATCAGTTGTCCTTCTTTACTTCATATTTTAAGTCTGCCTTAAAAACCTTTCATGTTAACAACCATAGTGAAGGCAATCAAGATTATTATCATGAAATCTCTACGGGTAAAGATTTCACTGGTAAAGTTGAAATTGTGTTACATGAAGATATTAAGGCTGGAATTGACGAATGGATGCACACCAATGAAGCTGATGCTTTAGCAATTGTAACTCACAATAAAAACTTTTTTGAGAAGCTATTTAAGAGCAGTGTGACAAGAAAACTCATCAAAGAAAACAAACAACCAATATTAATTTTAACACAATAATTATGGAAATTGTAGATCATATATACTACGGATTTGGCAAGATCGTTCTTGCAGCTATTACAGTAGATGGAAAAGTTAGTAAGTCTGAAATTGACACCGTAAAAAAACACCTAGATCGAGCTAGAAAAAACCCAGAAGTTAATTTAACTTTAGTTGAGATTGTCTTGAAGGACTATCAAAAGTATCACACTGAAACAAGCAAAGAATTACTTGAAAGAGGTATTCATGAGTTTCACCTAGGAGATGCACATTTAACTCCTGCAATGGCGAGCGAATTCAGATCATTACTGTTAGACATTGTTAGTGCTGAACCTCCAATTACAGGAGAAGAAGAGCACCTTGTAAAAGAATTTATCACTTACTTAAATGAACGTGAGCGCGCAGCCAACTCATAAATTATCGAAACAAGGTTAAACATATCGATAATTGGGTTTGGTGGGATAGGAAAAACTATAGCTTTTGATTTAATTTCACAGCAGAAACCCTACAATTTAAACATTATAGATTGTGATGAAAACGTAAAAGGAGCCCTGCTAGATTTGAAGCAAGCCAACCAAATCAACCGATCTTGCGAGATTAGCTATAACGATTTTGATTTGCTTGAAAAATCTGATTTCATATTTCATTCGGCTGGAATAGGTGTTTCTAAAAACCACGACCGAAACTCAGTTTTACATGAAAATGTACGTATTACCAAAGAACTTTTTTCTAGTAGATGCTTTAAAGAGAATTGTAAAATCATAGTCATAACTAACCCTCTTGATTCAATTACCTATTTCACTTGGAAATATTCTGGTCTCTCTAAAAAACAAGTAATTGGCGTGGGCACCTATTTAGACACGATCAGAATGAATTTCTACTTAAATGAATTAAGTCTAAAAAATTATCAAAGCATTTTGCTCGGTGAGCATGGAAAAGCTATTGTGTTTATATCCTCGCTATTTACCAAGAATAAGGAAAGAGTTCCATCAAGTGAAATTGATTCTTCATTGATTGCACATTGCTTAGACCAAACCTTAAATGCGGCCCATGAAATCAAGCAATACGGAGATGCATCCATATTGGGAGTTGCTCTCTGTGCCTTAGATATTTTTAATCACCTTCAATCGAAAGAAGGAACCATTTTGCCGGTTTGCACGGTTTTAAACGACCAATTCGCTTCAAAACTTGAAGTAAAAGAATGTGCTATGAGTTTATATAGCTCAGTAAACAAAGAAGGAGCCATTCAGCAATTTCCTTTAGAATTAACAGAAATTGAGCAAGAAAAATTGAAGGAGGCTGCCGCTAAAATAGCGTTGACGATTCAATCTGCCAAGTCAATTGACGAGCATCAGAGTTAAATCATTTCCGAGACTGATTTTAATCATTAAAAGCTAAAAAAATCTTGGCGAAATTTAAGTATTCAAAAAAAAAAAAAAAAAAAAAGAAATAATGAAAGTTCAAACAGAAAAAAATCAAGGAGAGTTAAAAATTATATTTGAAGAATG
Organism: Crocinitomicaceae bacterium; assembly: GCA_039939375.1. Taxonomy (GTDB): domain Bacteria; phylum Bacteroidota; class Bacteroidia; order Flavobacteriales_D; family Crocinitomicaceae; genus Paracrocinitomix. Next base: position 101,274 of record JBDVJO010000007.1, read on the forward strand.
CCCAGCTGGAAATATTTCGCTGAGCGACCTAGGCATTAACGAAGAAGACTTAAGTTTTGAATCAGGTCACATTAGATTTCTATTTGATTTTTCAAAAACAAACAGTTTTAGAAAATTTTATGACACACCAACATTGAGAGTTGAGTATCACGAAGCAATGGCAGAAACTCACTGGCAATGTGATTATAATGAAAAGACAATTCTTGACAAGAAAGATCATCATGGTCATAGCACTATACTGTTATTAAATAGAAAAGAAATAGAAAATCTTGAGCATCACCATGAAAACAAACTTATCGTGCATGCAGAATTCCCTGAAGCAGTGCACTTAAAAGCGAACGAAACACAACTTCACTTTTTTAAATAATTAATGTGATTCCCTCTTTCTGCAAAACCCTATTGCTAGGAGGAGGGAATTCTTCTTTGAACATAAAAGCTTATTCCCGGCATATGCAGAGAAATAAATTCAGGATTCAATCCTCCGCTGCGCCTCGGATTGGTCCTCGAAATGAAGCAGTCCAAAGAAAACCTTTCGTTAAACTCAGTTTTTTTGTTCCTCAAAAACTTACACAAGCGAGCTTGACACGTTTCTAATGGGGAACAGGATTCAATCCTTCGCTGCGCTGCGGATTGGTCCTCAATAAGAGTGTTCAATAAAATAAACACCTTGAGGTAAAAATGCAAGTGAAACTTCTTTATAATCAACATTCTTTGAAGACCGAATTTCTTTCCCCTTTAAATCAACTTAGTTTTAAGGTGGGCCTATACTCAAACTCCGTGCCCAAAATACAGAATCTCCTTGCTGAAAAGGATAAACCGAATATATTTTTGATTCTCGAAAACAAGTGCAAAAACTTTTATCCTTTTCCGGATCTTCGATTGATTCTGTAATTACTAAAATGTTTTCACAATATCTTCTATCAATCATCCATGCAAATTTGGTATCATATATTTGACTATTCCATAAATATTTAAGGTTCCAGTTATTTTCTAATGCTCTCGCAAAAAACAAAAACCGAATATAATGAGCCTTCTTAGTTGAATGTGCATTTGAATCCAAAAGCATCAACTCAGGTTCTAAAAAATATTTACTTATTGCTTCATCCATATTCACATTGCCGTCTTCAACATAAGCAATAAAAGACCCCATTGTTATTAGCTCATTTTCCAACGAAACTTCAACAAGGTCATTTTCTTCAATCGAAGGCTTATTACATGCCAAGATAAACCCTAACGACAAAGACAGCATATGTAAAAAAAATCTTTGCATTACCTGATAATTAAATCTAAAAATAATGTTATCAAAAGCTACTCAATGACTAGCTTTCTTCCAGCTAACTCGTTATGTTAACTTACGAAAACTTTTTCCTATTCATCTTAGAAAAATGAATTTTTGTCAACCGGTTTTGTTACCCATTAAGCAAAACCTACTGTTTTCAGTAGTAGCGGGGACAGAACTCCCCGAAAATGATTTTCTACGAAATCATAGATTTCTTGAAACTCAAATCGGGATAAACTTCTCGTCCTTTGAACTAAGTGCACAAAAAAACCGATCAGTAAACTGATCGGTTTCAAAGTAGCGGGGACAGGACTCGAACCTATGACCTTCGGGTTATGAGCCCGACGAGCTACCAACTGCTCCACCCCGCAATATATTTTTGTATCCTATATTCTCGTTGCGGCGACAAATATACTGCATGTTTCTCTCATAGACAATCTTTTTGCAGAAAAAAATGTCTTTTCAACCCTAAAAATTCTAACCCTCTCACTTGTATAAGATTAGCCTTTTTATATTGTTTCTATCTTTGCACTGTCGATTTAAAAAGAAAACTTTACTCCATGTATAAATTACTTTTCGCTACTATTATTTTATTTGTTTTTGCCTCTTGCTCTGGAAGCACAGATTCTGATAATTCTGAAACATCAGAAATTGACTCTAACTATTGTGATTGTAATGATTTGGTTTTTGATGATGGCTATAATCACTTTTATCGTTTTGAAAGAAGAGAAGGTTTTACCGGTCTTTGTGAAGAGTTTTTTGGGAACGGTCAAAAAAAGTTAGAGAAAAACTTTCTTGACGGAAAAGTAAATGGAAAAATGGTCACCTATCACGACAATGGTCAAGTTCATATTGAAGAACAGTTTGACATGAACTTTCAAGAAGGTGAAAAAATCGTTTACACGAAGTCAGGTAAGGTAAAATTCCATGCCTTATACAAAAGAGGAAAACAGATGGAAGTTCTAGTTACTCATCCACAAATGGATATTAACGAGTAATTATTTCGTCAAAGACTTGAAATCTTTACCAGATGGATTTTCAAATACAGCTAAATCAAAAAACGGGACAGCGGCTAAAAGGTGATCAAAAATATCTCCAACAACCGACTCGTAATCTACCCATACCTTTGTTTTAGTAAAAGCATATACCTGTAAAGCGACTCCTTTTTCTGTTGGCGCCAACTGCCTTACCATTAAAGTCATCCCTTGATTTATTTCATTTTGTTTTTTCAAGTAAGTTTCCATGTAATGTCTGAAAACACCAATATTGGTCTGATTTCTTCCGTTCAATAAAACAGATCGGTTCACTTGATTATTGGCATTAAAATCTTCAATCTCACGTTCTTTTTGCTCTATATATGTCCTAATCATCTCGATTTCTCCGAATTTTTCTAACATCTCTTTAGTGCAGAATTTTACTGAGCTAATTTGAATATTGATAGAACGGGTAACCCTTCTTCCTTCAGATTCTTCCATTCCACGCCAATTCTTGAAAGAATCAGATATAAACGAATAAGTTGGAATAGTCGTAATTGTTTTGTCAAAATTTTGGACTTTTACAGTAGTCAACGTAATCTCTTGAACATCACCATCTGCGCCGTATTTCTCCATGGTTACCCAGTCACCGATTCTCACCATATCATTCGCAGCCAACTGAATGCTTCCAACAAATCCTAAAATGGTATCCTTGAACACCAATAGAATAACGGCGGTCATTGCACCCATAGAAGTCAAAATCACGACTAAATCGACATTAAATGCCACTGAGATCATTAATATCCCGAAAACGATTCCAACAATTATTTTACCTAATTGAAAGAAAGAGTGAATAGGTTTATCTTTTAATCTTTCTTTTTCTGAAAGCACACCTCTTGCGGTATTTAGAAAGCGCATAAAGATAATAATCAGCACGAAGATGATTACAAAATCAGTCAATCGCATAGCAAGCTCGGCTATTTTCGGAAAACTGAAAAAGACTACACTCATGAAATAATCCATCAAAATAAGCGGCACCAAATGAGCACATGCTGAGAAAAACTTATTTTTTACAAGCTCGTCATCCCAGTGAGTTTTAGTCTTTTCTGCAACTGAATGGATGATTTGAAGTGTAATATTTCTAGTTACCCACCAGAGTAAAAAACTACTACCGACAACTATAACAGCCAATGCGATTGTTCTCGTATAGACAAGGGAACTTCCTTCTAATCCCCAATCTGTCAACCATTCATTGCACTTAGAAACAATTTCACTTGCCTCCATTTTAATTTTAGAAACTTGGATTTCATTCCCTAAACCTTCGTTATCAATTGCCATAAATACTTGATTTTACAGCAAAATTAATAAGATTTAACGATTCACCATAAAGAGTTCATCTTAAATAAACTGTCAGTACTTACCTTATTCAATGACAATTTGCTGCATCCATTCTTTTTGATCAAGGATTACCTTAAATAGATATACTCCAGGAGATAATTGAGGTGTAATCAACGAATTTGGCTGCACATCTGAAGCCTTGTCAACCAGTTTACCATCCATAGCTAAAATCTCATAATTAAATGTTTCAGGTATCTTAACTCTGAATCCATCTGAAGCTGGTTGAGGATAAATAATAATTTCTAAATCGCTATTATCCTCAAGAGACATCACTCCTTCATAATTTTCACAAACATAATTCTCAACGTTATAGTAATCTTGAACAAATGCCGTTGCGGTTTTTAAGTGAGTGACATTTTCTAAATGATCTCCCCCATCACCTATCACAATTGCAAAATCATAACATTCTTCAGTAAACGGCTGCAAAACAGTTGGTTCTGTAGCATAAAACAATCGTTTATCGGAAGGTATATTTCCTTCATCAACTTCACTCCATTCACCAGAAACATTAGGATCGCCGTGATATTGGAAAGTATTAGGGATTGTTCCACCATACCCATTCCCTCCTTCAGTCATCACAGATCCATCTTTGTAATAACCGTTCATATTCAAATTATAATCATGCGGAATTTGAGCGATTGAAGTTGGTCCAGAAAGACTAGCATAAGACCCTGCAACTCCTAACTCATGATTTAAACTTACCAGGCCAACTGCTGGCGCCCCTGCACCATATTGCGCATCACTATTAGTTGCGTTATAAGCATAAATCAAATTCAAAGTAGAATCACTTCCCATGTAATCATCATTAGGATCACCCAAATCTGTATCAAACAATCCACCAACAGAAAAATCATAAATTGTTTGTGTTCCTCTATTTATCACTTTAATATTTACGAAAGTGGTGTTGTTCAAATCATCTGAAGTTGCGAACTGATAAAACATGAAATGACATTCTATCCCAATAGGATCTGCACCTGATTCAGTATGCACATTTAACTTGTCATTCATGATGACATAAGAAGCGACATCACCTCTTATTAGAGGATAATCTCCTAACTCAGGTGTATAAACCTGGTCATTGTTTGCATCTACAAAAGGTGCCAAATAAAAATCTTGATCTAACACAACATCACCATGGGCTGGCCAATCAGAAATTGAACTCGGAATTACATAACCTGACGTGTAGCAGTTCTGTATGTGATAATCGATATCTTCTTTGGTTACTGTGTAAACTTGGTCATAAAGTGCTGCGGTTCCTGATGTTACTTCGGCTGTACCATCAGTTGTTAAAGGACCCGGAAAAAGATCTTTTCCCCAATCGTACTGTTGACCTGAAAGTTTGATATTCCCGTTTACATCTTCACCTCCGAACCAAAAAGCATTGGCATAAATTAGATGATTGCCGCTCCCTTTAGGATATTCATAACCTGGAGCAGAATTGGCAAAGTCATTAAAAAATGTTCCGCCACTTCCTACAATTGCACTTGTATTATTTGATTCCAGAAAACTGAAAGCAGTTTGAGAAAAAAGAGCTGAGTGTCCAATTATTGTTAATAAAAGTATTAAATATTTCATATCGTTTAGGTTTTGTTTTAGTCAAATCTAAACGTTTTAACAGCTATAAACCAGCCGTTTTTTGACAGAAAAAATCAAAATTATATCTTTCTAAGAATGTGCGATTAAAGGATTGTACATCATGATTGCGTGGTTTTCCGTAATCAACTCTTCCCGTTCTGACTGGGTTGCAAGATCAATTACTTTTCTCCAGATTTCATTGTGTCGCGTATAACCACCCCACCATTGTAACTCAAATTTGTGGTTCTTCTCAAAAACGGTGTATTCATTTTCAATAGGAGCGCCTGCACAAATACTGCCTTCTAGGTGCTTACTGCTCAGCCACAAATTAATTTGTATAGGTGTTTGTGTATTATTTTTAAGTTGCAAATCAATATAATTGTAAGATAAGGTCGCTCCGCTTCCGAAAGGAATTTTTCTATTCACATCAGGAAAAACATCATAACTATGTCGCCACCGCTTTGTTACCTCTAACGGAGAATGCAATGCCATCCAGTAAATCAAATTCCCCAACTGGCACAATCCTCCGCCAATCCCTTTAGTTACCTGACCATTACTCAAAGTCATTCCTTCTAGATAACCTTTAGACTTTGTTGGTCTTCCTACCATTTTCCACAAAGAAAAGGTTTCGCCTGGCTGTATAATAACTCCGTTTATTCTTGCAATCGCTAACCTCAAGTTTACCACCTTGTTATGTTGCAAGTACATATCAACATCTTTTAATCTGCGTAATAAAAAGGATTGATGATGAATCAATTCATGTGACAAAGGAGAAAGATCAACTTCTCTTGCAAATTTTTCTGGACCTGAGATCCAATTCACTTTTTGCCTTAAACAGAAATATTCTTTACCTAACTTCTTTCTGAGGGCACTTCTCTTTTTTGGCTTAGCGACTTGTTTCACGATCTTTTTTTCTGTTAAGATAAATCAGTTAATTCAAACCGACTTAATTTTGGAATGCCTTTCAATCCTTTACTTATTTAGTGGTTTAGCTTAATGATTATTCGCTAATTTAGGACTTTCAATCATGAGAAAGTTTTTCAGTTCACTTTGGGTAATGGGTTTGGCAACACTAATTGTGTTTCCCTTGTTAGCATGGCCGATATTTTACTTTCAGGACATTAGTTTTTTCGAAGTTTTTGCAATCACAATGCGCGAACTGTATAGTATTCCAACTTTTTTATCTGCAGGAATAATTTTTGGGATGCTTATGATTTGGATGACGGAGCTATCCTATTTTGAAGAAGCTTTATCCAAATATACAAGCCTACTCTCTCAGTTTAAAATCTCCAGACTTCAAGTCGTATTTTTGTCTATCTGCGCAGGCTTTGGAGAAGAAGTGTTTTTCAGAGGGGCTTTGCAACCGTTATTTGGAATCATATTAACAGCAATAGTGTTTGTCGCTATTCACGGGTATTATTCTTACAAATCTTTTAAAGTGAATGTTTTTGCTATTTGCCTAACAGCATTTATTTTATTGTTAGGCTGGAGCGCCAGAGAGTACTCCCTTTGGCACGCAATTGCCGGGCACTTCAGTTATGACTTGGTGCTTTTGGCTTACTACCGGAAGATGGGGAGTTAGAATTTTTCGCGAATCACTTTCCCTGATTCAGTATAGTTAAACGCCCCTTTCAAGTAAACTTCTTTTGGCGCATGATATTTAGGTAAAAACGATTTGGCATCTTCTAATAAATTTCCAATTTCAAATTCTCCTTCAATCAATAAAATAGCAATTTCACCTAACTCTGAATCTTGCTTAGAAGTGATGTAGAAGTTATTTGACGGAATTAAATGCCCTATCATTTTTTCTACTTTTTCAGGATGAATTTTAATGCCTCCTGAATTAATTACAAAATCAAAACGTCCTCTCCATTTGAAAGAAGTATCATCTACCAAATCAATGACATCATTTGTAATTAAAGTCTCTTCTACTATTGGATTTGGCTTAATCACAAGACAAGATCGATTATCTACACCGACATCAAACCCGTCTAAACATCTGTAAATAGGAGTTCCGGTTTTTCTCAATGCAAAATGAGTGATGGTTTCTGTCATTCCGAAAGATGCGTATGAGTTGGTTTTTAAAATGGCGATTTCATTTTCAAGCGTTGTAGACAATGGTGCTCCGCCTATAATGACATTTTTAATGGCATTATATCGTTGCTTAGTTTCAGGATTCTTCATTATTGCAGCCACCTGTGAAGGCACAAAGGCAGCAAAGTCAATTAAGATTTCACAATTCGATAACGGATTTACGCTTAAAGGAGCAACGATTAATTTCATCTGATGTTCGATAGCTCTTACAATCAATAATTTTCCGGCAATATAGTTTGGTGACAGATTTAATAAGATTGTTTCGCCGGGAACAAAATCAAAAAATTGACCCGTGGCTAAAGCTGACCTCCTTACCTTTTCTTTATCTAATTGATAGATTTTAGGTTCGCCGGTTGAACCAGAAGTGGCCACAGTAATGCTTGTTGAATCGTTTTCCCATTCAGTTATGAAATCTTTCACCGACTGTAAGTAGGTTTCATCAAGATCGTCTAGAAGAATTATATCATTCAACATTGGAACATTATTTGTACTAATGTAACAATATTGAAAATTACCGTAAATAAGAAAAAGCAAAAGATGAAAAAAATAATCGCCTTAGGAATATTCTTCTCAATTGGAATAACAGCCTTAGCCCTACAAGCCAAGCCACAAATTAATGAGTTTAACCCAAAGAAAATCTCTGTTCAAGACAAAACAGAAGGAATTAAATTCTTTAAAGGAACCTGGCAAGAAGCGCTGGCCGAAGCGAAAAAATCAGATAAATTGATCTTTCTAGATGCTTATGCATCATGGTGCGGACCTTGTAAAATCATGGCTCAAAACACATTTACTGATGCAAGAGTGGGTAAATTCTTCAACGAAAACTTTATCAATTTTAAGATGGACATGGAAAAAAATATTGAAGGCCCCAGACTTTCAAGAAAGTTTCAATTAGAAGCATACCCGTCTTTATATTTTATTGATATGAATGAAAAAGTTGTGCACTCAGATATTGGAATGATGGGCGCGAAAGATCTTATCAATCTAGGGTCTACGGCTAAGTCAAAATAAATTACAACGCATAAAAAAAGCCCATCTTGAAATTTCAAGATGGGCTTTTTTATTATTTCATTTGAAGACTATTTATCCGTCTCCACTTCTTTTAACTGTTCTGCTTTATATTTTCCAGCAGCCAAACCTTCTTGAACCTTTTTGAAAGTCTCAATAGTATAATTCACATCTTCTAAAGTGTGAACAGCTGTTGGAATCAATCTCAGCATGATCACATCTTTAGGAACAACTGGGTAAACTACGATAGAACAGAAAATTTGATAATTTTCTCTCATATCAAAAGTAACGTTTGTCGCTTCTCCTAGAGTTCCTTGCAAGAATACTGGCGTTACTGCAGAATTTGTTCTACCGATATTAAATCCAGCTTCTTTTAAACCTGATTGAAGGGCTTTCGCTACTTTCCACAAGTTTTCTTTATGCTTAGGCTGCGTTCTTAGTAATTCTAATCTTTTTCTAGCTCCAACAACCAAAGGCATTGGTAAAGATTTAGCGAACATTTGAGAACGCATGTTATATCTTAAAAACTCTACCACATCTTCTGTTGAAGAAATAAAAGCTCCTATTGAAGCCATAGATTTTGCAAAGGTTCCGAAGTAAACATCAATTCCTTCGTGACAACCTTGGTGTTCACCAGTACCTTGACCAGTTTCACCTAATGTTCCAAATCCGTGAGCATCATCTACGAACAGTCTGAAATCATATTTTCCTGAAGTTCTGAACTCAATAATTTCTTTCAATAAACCTTGGTCACCAGCCATTCCGAAAACACCTTCGGTGATTACAAGAATACCTCCACCAGTTTCACCTACTAGTTTTGTTGCTCTTTCCATTTGCTTATCGAAGCTCTCCATATCATTGTGTTGGAAAACAAATCTTTTTCCAGCGTGTAATCTTACACCATCAATGATACATGCATGAGACTCACTATCATAAACAATAACATCTTTTCTATCTACTAAACAGTCAATAGCAGAAAGCATTCCTTGATATCCAAAGTTTAATAAGATGGTATCTTCATAATTCATGAATTCAGAAATCTCATTCTCAAGCGCTTCGTGCTCAGAAGTTTGACCAGTCATCATTCTAGACCCCATTGGGTATGCCATTCCCCACTCAGCTGCAGCATCTGCATCAGCTTTTCTCACTTCAGGATCATTTGCTAATCCTAGATAGTTATTTACACTCCAAACCAAACATTCTTTTCCTCTAAACGTCATTTTGTTACTGATCTCCCCTTCTAATTTTGGGAAAGTAAAATAACCATGAACTCCCTTAGCATGCTGACCGATAGGCCCTCTGTTTGCTTTAATCTTCTCAAAAATATCTAACGCCATAATTTTAATTTCCAACCTTTTCTACACGGTTGATTATTATGCGAAATTATAGCGAAAATTGAGAACAACCGCATAATTCATCAAATTTTATTCACAAAATTCCGTTTGCAAGCAGATAAATTGACATTTTTTAACAAATGAAGCGCTATCTTTGTCGTTAGTTTCTAAAGTAGTTTTACAAGAACAATGAATATAAAAAAGAAGTTTTACCGTGTTTTTTCATTACTAACCTTGAGTATTGTATTGTTCTCGTGTACCGAGTTCAGTAAACTTGTCAAAAGCACAGACAATGAGGCAAAAAAAGCGGGAGCTTTAAAATATTACGAAGAAGAAGAATACATCAAAAGTATCACCCTACTTGAAGAGATTATCCCTTATTACAAATTAACTCCTTCTGGCGAGCACTTGTATTACACTTATTGCATGGCCAACTACGAATTAGGAGACTATTACTTGTCGGGATATTATTGGAAGCGATTCATCAGACAGTACCCAACTTCAAAACATGTAGAGGAGGCAACTTATTTGAGCGCTATGTGTGCCGTACACAATTCGCCGCAATATAAACTGGACCAAACAGAGACCTTAAATGCTTTAGACGAGCTTCAAATTTTCATTGATTTATATCCAGAAAGCAATCGAATTGATACCTGTAATCAAATAATGGATCGTTTGAATGGAAAATTAGAGCGCAAGCAATTTGAAAATTCGAGAATGTATCATAAAACAGAGAATTATAAAGCGGCAGTTGTTGCATTTGATGGATTTTTGGAAAAATATCCCAATTCTGGATACAAAGAAGAGGCGTTATACCTGAGCTTAAAGAGCAGTTATTCTCTAGCCATAAACAGTATAGAATCTAAAAAATTAGAACGATTAGAGGCTACGTTGAAAAGTTATCGTACCTTTGTAGCCGCATTTCCGGAGTCAGCTTGGATTAGTGATGCAGAAAGTATCAAGTCTAAAACTGAAAAAGAAATGGAATTAATGGCAGAAGCCAAGTAGTAAAACAAAAGAGATGAGCATTAATTACAAGAACACCAATGCCGAGAAAACAACGGTAACTAGAGATACTAACCTTTTTTCAGAAAAGTCTGGTAACATCTACCAATCGTTGATTGCAATTTCTAAAAGATCTAACCAGATTAGCGCAGAAATGAGAGAAGAGTTGACTAAGAAATTAGCTGAGTTTGCTTCTAACACTGACAATCTTGAAGAAATCTTTGAAAACAGAGAGCAAATAGAAATCTCAAAATTCTACGAAAGTTTACCAAAACCTGTTGCTATTTCGATTCAAGAGTATCTTGAAGACAAGATTTACATCAGAGAAGCTGGAGAAACTTCTGCAGAAAAAGAGGACTAAACATCTTATGCTTTCTGGGAAAAAAATTTTAATTGGAGTCACAGGAAGCATTGCTGCTTATAAATCAGCTTACTTTATTAGAGAATTAATTAAACTTGACGCAGAGGTTAAAGTCGTTATGACGAATGCTGCTTGCGAGTTTATTTCTCCACTTACCCTATCTACCCTTTCTAAAAATCCAGTTGCCATTGAATTCGTGAAAGACGAACAAACTGGTGAATGGCAGAACCATGTTGAACTGGGATTATGGGCCGATCTATTCGTGATTGCTCCTACTTCAGCCAATTCTTTATCAAAATTAGTTTCAGGGAACGCTGATAATTTGTTAATCGCAACTTATCTCAGTGCTAAATGTCCTGTTTGGATTGCTCCTGCCATGGACCTTGACATGTTCAAGCATTTCAGCACTACAGAAAACTTAGACCTGCTAAGAGCCAAAGGCGTGAATGTGATTGAACCAACTTCTGGCGAATTAGCTAGTGGTTTAGAAGGTAAAGGAAGAATGGAAGAACCAGAGGTCATAGCTTCAAAAATCCATGAGTTTTTTACAGCTCCTTCTGTTCTTAGAGGTAAAAAAATAATTATCACTGGCGGACCGACTTACGAAGCCATTGACCCAGTTCGGTTTATTGGAAATCATTCTTCTGGCAAAACAGGTGTTTTACTAGCTGATGAGTGCGCCAAAAGAGGTGCCCAAGTCGTTTTAGTTACAGGCCCCACCAGACACAAAGCAAAAGACCCAAACATTACTACTATAAAAGTGCAATCTGCTGTTGAAATGAAATCTGCTGTTGAGCAACATTATTCTAACAGTGATATAGGTATATTTTCTGCTGCAGTGGCTGACTACAGACCTGCAAATCCTGCAGATGAAAAAATCAAAAAGAATGACAACGAAATGTCTATTCAACTGGTTAAAAATCCGGACATTTTAATGTGGGCAGGAGAACAGAAAAAAAACCAATATTTAGTTGGATTCGCACTTGAAACTGAAAATGAGATTGAAAACGGATTCAAAAAATTTAAAAAGAAAAATTTAGACCTCCTTGTTTTAAACTCATTAAAAGACGAAGGCGCAGGATTTGGGCATGACACAAATAAGGTTTCCTTCTTGAAATCAAACAATAAAATTTCTACTTTTGAGTTAAAAGATAAATCTGACGTAGTGGCAGATATTATTAATGAAATTGAACTAGATTTGACCAATAAATGAGACAAGTAATTAGCATAATAGCTGTATTGTTCAGTAGCTTTTCTTTCAGCCAAGAGTTGAATTGCGAAGTATCTGTCATTAGTGCTCCTGCTCTTCAAGTTGGTCCTGTAGAAAAAGAAATATTTGGCGAACTTGAGTCGTCCATTTACGACTTCATGAACAATACACGTTGGACCAAAGACGTTTTTGAAATTGAAGAGCGTATCAACATGTCTATCCTAATTACTATCACAGACATACCCTCAACGACTTCTTACGAAGGTAAAATACAAGTTCAAACGACAAGGCCGGTTTTTAACACCTCATACAACACCGTTTTATTTAACCATGTTGATAATGATTTCAACATCAGTTATGCAAGAAACACCGCTTTGTTATTCTCAATTGATCAACACAGAGATAATTTAACTTCAACTTTAGCTTTTTACGCATACATGGCACTGGCTTATGATTATGATTCATTTTCAGATGAAGGCGGGACACCCTATTTTACTAAAGCGCAAATCATTGTAAACAACGCTAAAAATAACGGAGGTAGCGGTTGGCTGCCGCAAGGAAAGAAAACAAACAGATATTGGATGGTAGACAACGCACTTCAATCTGTTTTTAAACCCATCAGAAAAGCATATTACAACTATCACCGATTAGGATTTGACATTATGTACAACGACATGGCGGCCGGAAGAAAGGTAGTTTTAGAAGCAATGGCTTCATTATCTACTGTACAAAGATCAAGACCAGGTTCGTTAAATCTTCAAATGTTCTTGACCTCTAAATCTCAAGAATTGATTGACTTATTTAGTCAAGCTGAAGTAAAAGAGAAAAACGAAGCGGTAAGTGTGTTGAAAAGATTAGACCCAGCAAACTCTTCAAAATATCAAGAAATACTAAATTAGCATTGGTTAATCCGACAAAATGCTAAACAGACTTGAAATTTCAAACTACGCCCTCATTGAAAATGCGATAATTCGCTTTGAATCAGGCTTTACAACTATTACTGGAGAAACCGGTGCTGGTAAATCGATCTTATTAAAAGCATTGAATTTATTATTAGGAGACCGTGCGGACACTTCTATTTTAAAACAGTCAGAGAAGAAATGTTTTTTAGAAGCAGAATTCAAAATTGACCATCTGAATCTGAAAAGCTTTTTTGACGAAAATGATTTAGATTTTGAATCACCTTGTATCATCAGAAGAGAATTCACGACTAGTGGAAAATCAAGATGTTTCGTAAACGATAGCCCTGTTCAAATAGCAATATTAAAGGAGTTAGGCGGACAACTTGTCAACATACATTCACAACACCAAACACTCCATTTATTTGAGAAAAACTTTCAGTTAGATGTGTTGGATAATTTTGCGGATCAAATAGAACAAATTCAAGATTACAAAGAAGACTTTAAGCAATATCGTGAGCGCGTTAACCGACATATCGAACTACAGCTAAAAGACAAAGAAAACAGGAAAGAAAAAGATTATTTAGAGTTCCTGATTAACGAACTGAATTTAGCAGATTTAGACAATGTAAATTTAGAAGAACTTAAAATTGCGAATGACAGAATTGAGTTTTCAGAAAAGATTTCAGATGGTCTTGGACTTTCAGTATCTGTCTTTGAAAACGAAACATATGGTCCTTTAAACGGAATTAAAACATTGATTGAAACATTTGAAGAATTAAAGTCTTACGACCCTATATATGCAGATTTACATGGTAGACTAATCAGTTTGAAAATTGAGTTACAAGATATACAGTCTGACATAGAAGCTCAAGCAAATAATCAAGACTTTAGTGAAGTTGATGCCGTTGCGATTAAAGAGAAAATGGATTTACTTAATTCTCTATGTTTTAAGCACAATCTATCCGAAGTTGCTGAATTAATTGAATTAAAAGCCAAATTGGAGCAGGACATGGCAGAAATTGACGGAGTTGAGGATGAGCTGAATAAAATTGGTATCCAAATAGAAGCAGACAAAAAACGATTAAAAGAAAAAGCGCTCGCCATTAGAAAAAACAGAGTTGCTCATATTCCGAAATTAACCAGCAAAATTAAGACTTCTCTAGATCAATTGTCAATGGAAGATGCTGAAATTGAAATTCAACTAGAAGAGCTAGAACGGCTATCAATAAATGGATTAGACCAAATTGATTTACTTTTCAAAACGAACAAAGGAGGTCAGTTTTTACCGCTCAAGAAGATTGCTTCAGGTGGAGAGCTTTCACGTTTAATGCTTTCAATCATGTCAATTCTTTCAGAATGCAAAAATCTACCTACATTAATTTTTGACGAAATAGACACGGGTGTTTCTGGAGAGGTTGCTTCTAAAATTGCGAATGAATTCGTAAAAATGGGGAGCAAAATTCAACTCATTGCGATAACTCACTTGCCACAAGTTGCTTCTAGAGGAGCCCAGCATTTGCATGTGTCTAAAAACAACGACACTGATAAAACTCAAACCAATATCACGCAACTAAATCAAGATAAGCGAGTTGAGGAGATTGCAAAAATGATAAGCGGGGCAGAAATCACAGATGCAGCCAAAGAAAATGCATTACATTTGTTAAATATTTCTTAATTGAAATCTATGGCACTGAAATTGGATTATCCGATTTCTAAAAATTAAATTATTATGAAACACTTTATACTATTTTTTGCACTCTTAACTGCCGGATTAAGCTTTTCACAAGGCCAAGGTGGCGTGACCGTTTATTCGAATACAGGAGATAAGTTTTACGTTATTTTAAATGGCGTTCGTCAAAATGACAAACCAGAAACTAATGTAAAAGTTACGGGATTGACGAATCCTTATTACAGCTGCAAAATCATTTCGGCAAACAACAATTTTGAATTAGAAAAAAACATTGTTGTAAAATACGACACCTTAATTACCTACAGAATCATTGAGAAAAAAGGGAAGTTTAAACTTCGATTTTTCACTGAGGCATCTTTAGGGACAACAACTGCTCAAAAAGATCAAACTGTAGTTGCTTATCACGCAACTGAAACTGTTACCCCTCCAACAGAAACGGTTCAGACAACTGCCAACACTGGAACAAAAGGAAATACTACGGTAACCACTACAACAACAGGTACAACCTCTACCGTCCAGACAACAGGCAACACACGCCCTACCGAGAACACAATCACTGAAGGAATCAACATGAACATTTCAATTAATGAAAATGGAATGAACACCAACGTTAATGTGAATGCAAACGGCACAGAGAATGTCGACATGAATACGAACCTGAACACTTCAGAAACAATGACAACCACAACATCTTCAAATGGTGTTTATGAAGAAACTGTCACAACGACTACCACTCAAAGCAACAATGGTAACACCACAACTTACTATGAAGAAACTACAGTTACTTCAACCACTACAGGTGGAAATGTAACCACAGGTAACGCATTTGAGAACACTGGAAGCGTTGAACCTATTGATTCAAGATGCACAATGACAGATGATGCTGCCTTAGCATTGGCTAATCAAGTTGAAAACGAAGCTTTCGCTGAGGACCAGTCAAGAGTAGCAAATACTGCAGCTCAAAACAAATGTATGACAACAGATCAGATTAAAATGGTAGCTGAAAAATTCAGTTTTGAAGATAACAAATTGAGTTTCTTAAAATCAGCGTATGACAACTGTTACGATCAATCTAATTACTACAAATTGTTAGAAACCTTAACTTATTCTGGAGACAAAGAAGCGCTTCAGAAATATATGGATTCGAAAAGATAATTGACAAGAAATCACTTTCTTTAAGCCTCTTCAAACATGAAGGGGCTTTTTTTATGAATAAAAAAATTGTCATCTCGGCCACCGTTTTAATAGCTTTAAGTATCATTTTAGGTGCATTCGCAGCGCATGGATTAAAAAAAGTTATTGGAGCTGATGAAATTATCATTTTTGAAAAGGGGGTGAAATATCAAATGTACACAGGATTGGGACTGCTGGTTACAGGTCTAAACGCTGACAAATTTACGTTTGACCTAAAGTGGTTTCACCGCCTAAGTATGTTGGGCGTGGCTATCTTTTCAGGCTTGATTTATATCCTTGCTTTTAAAGAGCTAAATCCCAACTTAAAAATTCTAGGCGCATTTGTTCCAATTGGCGGAACATTAATGATAAGCGCATGGATTTCATTATTGGTTAACATTTTAAGAAAGCAGAAAACCCAAGTCTAGTATTGAGGTAGCAATTCAATGATTAGAGGCTTTTGATTTCACATTGATTCAATTTTAGCCTATTTTTGTGCTAAATCGATTAATACAATCGAGAAACATTCAATATCCAATGAGAAAATTTGCCTTTTTATTCATGATTTTTGGAGGTCTTTCCGTTTTTGGCCAAGACACCATAATGGTTCAAACTTTTACCTACGATAGTATTTCTACACGTAGAGCCATCTTTAACTTTCCTGCTGAACTGCAAGGAGAAGAATTTGAGAAAGTTTTAATGTATTACAACATCAAATGTGACCCTTTAACTCCATGGGATGGTTACAACTGTGGAGAATGGGACTATCTCGCCTACTCAAGAATTTTTGATCACACAGGCGTCTATGATTCTGTTTTGGTTGAAGGTCCGAGATACCTGGTAAATAACGAATGGCCTACGAATGTCAAATATGTCAACAACCCATATTACGATTATTTTGAGAATTATCAGAAATATATAACATACACAGCCGAAGCGGATAATGATTACTCAATTGGGACGGGTACAGATAATGCTTCTCATACTTTCGGTGCAGAAAACAATTATCAACGCACTCAAATTTTATGGACAGTAGCAGAGATTAACGGAGCTGGAATAACAGCCGGAAATATCGACAAGTTGCGATTTGATATCAATTCATTAGGAGGAGATTTAGCGAACTTGACTATTAAAATGAAACACACGTCTGCAACAGATCTTTCAAGTTTTGACGACCAAGGATGGACAGAAGTATATCACTTAAACACAACCTTTGGAGGAACTGGAATTGCTACTTTAAATCTGACTTATCCGTTCAATTATGACGGGGCTTCTGATATTTTAATGGACATTTCATTTGAAAATGCAACGGCCTCAACGGACAATGTGTTAACGGCAACTCAAACCACCAATAATTCAGTTGTATTTACCAATCAAAAATTAGGTTACTTAAATGTGCCTCAAGATGATTTTGTAGAGATTGCAATGAGTGATTATGACTTTGAAGATGAAATCACCATTTCTTTTTGGGCGAATGGAGACGCAGGAATCTTACCTGTAAACACTTCAATTATTGAAGCAGCAGATAGTTTGGACAATAGAATATTTAATGTTCACTTTCCGTGGAGTAACGGCAGACATTATTGGGATGCAGGAGAGGGATCAGGATACGACAGAATTGACCAAGCTGCTTCAACAGGAGAAATTGCTGGAGAATGGCATCATTGGGCATTCACAAAAAACCAAACTTCTGGTGAAATGAAAATTTTCAAAGATGGTATTGAATGGTTGAGCGGAACAGGAAAAAACAGAGAAGTTGGAGTTGTAAACACTTTCAAAATAGGTGCAAACCGATCTCAAGAAAATGGATGGCCTGGTAAAATTGATGAATTCAGAGTATGGGATGTTGAATTGACCGAAGCAGAGATTGCCGCTTGGATGGATCAAAAAATCACTCCAGCACATCCCAATTATGCCGATTTAGTATTGTATTACGATTTTGATGGAGACCAAGCCGTTGTAGATAAATCAGGAAACGGAGTTGACGGAATGATGACGACACCAGGAATGATAGAATATTATCAAGAATCTCAAGCAGGTCATGAGGTATCGAACATCAGACCAAACATCACATTTGTGCAAGGGACGTACACTTCTTCTTTAGATTCAACTTTAGTTACCGATTCAGTTTTAGTGGATCAAATAGACATCACTGAATTCGCAGTTGACGGCAGAAAATTTGTGATTAACTCATTAATTCATGCATATCCAGAAGGATATTCTTACACCTATGACTTTGAAGGAAACAAGATCGATTCTACTTTCCATAACCAAGATGTTTTGATAGCAAATGACTCTATCTTTTACTATGAAGAACCGTTTGAAATTATTGACCCTTTTGAAATTGGAAGATTCATTACTCCTTACGGAATAGGATTTGATTTAGGCCCAAATGGATTCACTTACCTCTATGACGTAACGGATTATCAAGATTTATTGATGGAAGATGTTGACTTTGCTGCTCACAACACGCAAGAACTAATTGATGTGAAATTTGCTTTTATTAAAGGAACTCCTCCTAGAGACTTAATTAAAGTTGAGAAAATTTGGGGAAGTCAAGCTTCACATACTTATGCAGACTTAGATAATGACGTGAAATTACCTTCAATGGATATTGACTTAGACCAGAATGGTGACATGTTTAAAATTAGAACCAGAATCACAGGCCACGGGCATAATGGTTCAAACAACTGTTGTGAATGGGGTAACGGTTCAGGAAGAGATCACGAGTTATTAATTGACGGAACATCAAGATTTACCTGGGAGATTTGGCAATCTACAGAATGTGGAGACAACCCAAACACAGGTCAGGGCGGAACGTGGCCATATGCAAGAGAAGGATGGTGCCCAGGCGACAAGGTTGAGGATTATGAATTTGATATCACACCTTATGTAACTCCTGGAACAACCACCGCTATTGATTATGACATTCAAGATGTACCTGCGGGAGACCCGGATCAAGGAAACGGAAATTATGTAATGGCAATGCATTTAGTGACTTATGGTGAACCTAACTTTACAAATGATGCTGCGATTGTGGATGTATTAAATCCAAACAGTTGGGAGTATTATGGGAAATGGAATCCAACTTGTCAAAACCCTAGAGTTATCTTAAAGAATACAGGCTCAAACACATTGACTTCAGTATTTATCCATGTTTGGGTTGGTGGATTTGATAATGTAATCGCCTTTGAATGGACAGGAAGCTTAGAATTTTTGGAAGAAGAAGTTGTAGAGATTCCGGTAACGGATGATTGGTGGTATGATTTCCAAGGATCTTTAGAATTCTCTGCAATGGTTCACTTACCAAACGGACAAGCTGATGAATACGCAAACAACAACACCTTCACCGTTCCGTTTGAAGCAACTGAAGTTTACAACGACCCTTTTTACATTTGGTTTATGACCAACAACAAGGCTTCAGAGAACGAACTGTTTTTGAAAGATGAAGACGGAAATGTAATTTTCTCAAGAACTAATTTGACGAACCAAACTGAATACAAAGACACCATGTATTTGTCTCCTGGATGCTACACCGTTGAGTTATATGATTCAGACCATGATGGTCTAGGCTTCTGGTATTCAAATCAGGTTGAAGGTGAAACTTCAGGGTTTTTAAGATTAAGAGAAGTTGATGGAGGAATGCTTAAAGTGTTCCAAAATGACTTTGGTCATTACACCAGTCATAGCTTCACAGTTGGCTACGCATTAGGACAAGAGGAAAATGAAATTGATTATAGTTTAGAAGTATATCCTAATCCATCTGAGGGGATTTTCAACTTAAGCATGGATAACTTCAAAGGTGATCAAATAGACTTGACGGTTTACACTGAACTTGGAGGAATCGCTTTCCAAGAAACTATTTCTGACAACAATGTTGAAGGCTATCTTCAGAAGCAAATTGATTTATCTGCACTAGCTGAAGGCATTTACTTTGTTCAAGTGAAATCTGACCAGCAAATGGTAACGAAGCGAATTGTGGTTCAGTAGGGTTTTGATCTTGCACGTCTATCGATATCTTGCATGAGAGTATAGAGCATAGAGTATAGAGCATAGATTTGATTTCGTACGTCTGTCATTGTCTTGCACGAGAGTAAAGAGCATAGAGTATAGAGCAAAGATTTGATAGGGGAAAAGTTCAACTGGGTTGCACGGAAATTAGTCTTTGTTCTTTAATCTATAAGCGATCTCGGTTCAGCCGAGAGAGCGATCTATAGTCTAAAAAAAATAGATTTGAAAGGGGAAACTTTCAACTGGGTTGCACAGAAATCAGTCTTTTACCAAGATTTAACTCTGTGTGCTCAGCGTAAAACTTTGTGAACTCTGTGGTTGAAACTATGCGTCCATTTTAACCGCAAAGAACGCGGAGAAGGCGCAAAGGTCTCGGAGAGTTTTGAGTTTACTGGGGAAAAGTTCAACCGAGTTGTACAGAAACAGATCTTTGTTCTTTAATCTATAAGCGATCTCGGCTCAGCCGAGAGAGCGATCTCAAAAAGTGCTATTCCCAAGTCACATTGAAGGTGAAAGTTGCCCCCGCTTCGCTAAACTCGAAAGAGGATGGATAATTCCCGGTCTCTTCTTTTTGAACTGGACTGTTTCCTCCAATATAATCCGTGAACGGAACTAATGCTTCAACCATTTTTTCAGAACCGCCATCCGTATAACTTGCATCATAATCGCGAAGTTGCAATGTAACTCCAGAAAATTCTTCTATTGTCAATGCCGGACTAATCGTCCAAGTTAATGGTCCAGATTGATTTTCAATAAAATTAGATTGGTGCATAATATTATTTGAAAAATCTTTAATCCTGATAAAACAGTCAGGATCATCCGCGGTGTCCCAATTTAAACCACTAGTATTGACAGATGAAAAAGTTGAAACTGTAACGCTCGAAACTTTCACTTTTGTATAGTATTCACAACTATGATCATTTCGCTTAGCTTTTTCGTTATAGTTGATAGCGTCTATATCTCTACATCCTTTCTTAAAACAAGAACTCGCAAGAACCGATAATCCTGCCAACATTAAAATCATTTTCATCTTTTGCATAGTACAAAATTAAAGAAATTCATTAAATTCTGATTGCCATTAATGTAACATCATCAATTTGCTCATATCCCTCACTCCAAGTATTAAATATACTTTGTACTTTTTCGGATTGAAAAGTTAATTCTTCATCTGAAATAGAAGTTAATAATTCTTTAAACTGCCTTACTTTAAACTTACGTCCATTAGGCCCTCCAAATTGATCTTGGTACCCATCAGAAAAAGCATAAATCATATCACCTGTTTTCAACTGAAATTCATGTTCAGAAAATCTAAACTCTTTTGAAAAAGAATCATTTCCGATTGCCTTTTTATCACCTTTTAGGGTAATTAATTTACCTTCTCTAACGATATAGATTGGGTTTTTTGCACAAGCATAGTATAATTTTAAATCGATTGGGTTTAATGCGCCTATCACAATATCCATACCATCCCTTATAGTTTCATTACTAAATCCAAAAGTCTGAATTATTCCTTCGTTCAAAAAGTCTAAAGCTTGCGCTGGACTATTTATTTCGGAGCTCACTGCACCTAAATTCAGATAATTCACACCTAAAACGCTTAATAATGCCCCAGGAACTCCATGACCAGTGCAATCACCTACAGCAAATAATTTCAACAAAGTTTTGTCATTCGTCTCTACGTTGTATACCCAATAAAAATCTCCTGACAAGACATCTTTAGGCTCATAATAAACAAAAGCATTTCTAAAAATAGAATTCAATCTTTCATCTTGAGGAATAACCGCTCTTTGGATTCTCTCCGCATATGCAATAGAGTCGTTCACTTCTTTGCTGCTTTCTTCAATGATCTTTTTTTGATCAGAAAGTAGTTTGTTTTTCTTTTTAGATAAAATGAAATAATAAATTGAAATAAACAATGATAATAGTGTCACAATAATGGCTACCGTACCTAGTTGTATGAGGGTTGATTTCCTTTCGCTTTCAGCCTCTGATAGACGGCGATTTTCCTCTATAAGCTCTTTTTCTGTCCTCAATAAGGCAATTTCTTTTTCTTTTTGTTCTTCTTCAAATTCGAATCTTAACTGAGAAATTCGATCGTTATTTTCTTTATTTATAACACTATCATTTGTCATAACATACCAGTCCAGGTAAACAAATGCAGAGTCCACATTAACCTCTTTAAAAGCTTTGGATAGCAATTTATAGGTTTCGGGCAAGTAAAAATATTTGTTATTTTCTTCATACAATTTTCTAGCAATTGAAAATTGTGTAATTGCTTTTCTGTGCTTTTGTTGATCTAAATAAACTTTTCCTGCATTGATAAAAATTTCACCCGTATAGTCGACAAACCTTGTTTCCGAAGTGTCCACCAATAAAAGGGCCTGCTCAACTTCTGATATAGCCGAAGCCTCTTTACCTTGAGTATTTAAAATAAGTGCTATTTTAGATTTATTAAGACCAACTAAAAACAAGTATCGCCCATCCTCTTCAAAAATTTCTATGGACTCTTTATAAAAGGCAATCGCCTTTTCAGGTTTCCCTTCTCGAAACGCATTCTCTCCTAACTCAATCAGAACCTGACCTTCTTGAGTTTTATATCCAGTTTCTTCAGCAATTTCACGACATTGATAAAAATATGGCATAGCCAGCTCTATATTACCTTGACTTTTCAATACATGAGCAGTCTCAAAATAAGCGGAAGAAAGTTGCTTAGAATTTGTATCCAAAGCAGACAATACTTCAATTCGTTTTAAGTGATTCTCAAGGGTTTTTGACCTATTATTCAGATCACCGTAACAAAATGCAGAAAATTTATATAAACTATCCAGTAAATAAGGATTTGTCACAGAAGTAGTATCTTCTTTTGCTTTCTCAGAATAATATAAGCCTTGATATGGGCTTATCATTAAAATCTGAAGACCATCTTGAATTAAAACCCTCATCCTTTCTTCAGGAGAATTTATTTTTTCAAGTTTCTTGAGCGTAGAATCAGCTATGTGGTTTTGACTAAACAAAATTCTCACTAGGCAACAGAAAAATATACTAACGAACCATTTCATTTGACACTAATTTAACGATTTAGTTGATAGGGCAGTAGTAAAAAAGTTATCATAGAGTTCAGACTTGATCTTGCACGTCTGTCGATATCTTGTGTGAGAGTATAGAACATAGAGTATAGACTTGATCTTGCACGTCTGTCGTTATCTTGCATGAGAGTATAGAACATAGAGTATAGAGTATAGACTTGATTTGGGGAAACTTTCAACCGGGTTGCACAGAATCAAGTCTTTGTTCTTTAATCTATAAGCGATCTCGGCGCAGCAGAGAGAGCGATCTATAGTCTAAACTGAGAACATAGAGTATAGAGCATAGAACAAAGACCTAATGAGTCCTATACCAATATTTAACTCTGTGTGCTCAGCGTAAAACTTTGTGAACTCTGTGGTTGAAACTATGCGTCCATTTTAACCGCAAAGAACACGGAGAAGGCGCAAAGGTCTCGGAGAGTTTTGAGCTTATTGGGAAAAAGTTCAACCGGGTTGTACAGAATAAAATCTTTGCTCTTTAATCTATAAGCGATCTCGGCTTAGCCGAAAGAGCGATCTATAGTCTAAACTGAGAACAAAGAGTATAGAGCATAGAGTATAGACTTGATTTGGAGAAAGTTCAACGCTGATGCACAGAATCAAGACTTTGTTCAAATCACTCTGTGAAACTTTGTGAAAACTCCGAGAAACTCTGTGATACAAATTAAATCTTGCACGTCTGTCGTTATCTTGCATGAGAGTAGAGAGTATAGATCAAAGATTTGATAGGGGAAACTTTCAACTGGGTTGCACGGAAATCAGTCTTTGCTCTTTAATCTATAAGCGATCTCGGCGAAGCCGAGGGAGCGATCTATAGTCTAAAAAAACAGATTTGATTTGGCTCGAAATTTAATATCCAATGCACTAACTCTTCACCAATGACCCAACAACTACCTTTTCAATAATAGAAAGTGCATAATCGATTTCTTCTTTTGTGGTATATCTTGAAAAAGAGAAACGAGCATTTGGTCGGTTAGCATCTGCATTGATTCCTCTCAAAACATGAGAACCTACATTTGAACCTGAAGTACACGCAGATCCACCTGAACACGCTACCCCATCTAAATCCAATAAAAACAAAAGCATTGACTTATTCTCAAATGGAGGAAAGCACACATTAAGTACCGTATACAAACTCTTTGACGGCTCTGTTTCACCATGAAATTGTACGCCCGGAACTTTTAGTTTTAGCTGTTCCATCATGTAAGATTTTAAGCCTTGAACATGTGCTATATGTCCTTCAACGTCTTCAGTGGCCAGTTCTAAGGCCTTTGCCAAACCTGCTATTCCAATTAAGTTTTCAGTTCCTCCTCTAAGACCACGCTCTTGAGCACCTCCTTGAATTAGCGGTGATACGTTTAGGTTTTTCTTTGCATATAAAAACCCTACACCTTTTGGTCCGTGAAATTTGTGGGCAGCACAGGTAATAAAATCTGCTCCTAACTCCTCAACGTCAATGTGATAATGCCCCATAGTTTGAACAGTATCAGAATGAAAAAGCGCATTATACTTCTTGCATAAAGTCGATACTGCTTTCACATCTAGCAAGGTTCCAATTTCATTATTTGCATGCATTAAAGAAACCAAGGTCTTTTCTCCGCTCGCCAACAATTCTTCAAGATGCACCAAATCTACTTGGCCAGTTTCAGAAAGTTTTACCCAATCTACTTTTACACCCTTTAAACCTTCAATCGTATGCCCTACTGCATGATGCTCAATAGTTGAAGAAATAATTCTTGTTACGCCACCATCATTTACAGCACAAGTAATTGCCATATTATCCGCTTCTGTTCCTCCAGAAGTAAAGATGATTTCTTTAGGTTCTGCGTTGATCATTTTTGCCACCTGACGTCTTGCAATTTCAATAATTGCTTTAGAATCTCTTCCGAAAGAATGTATAGAAGATGGATTTCCAAAATTATCCGTCATCACCTTTGTCATAGTTTCAATCACTTCAGATGCCATTGGCGTTGTTGCCGCATTGTCTAAATATACTTTCATTGATCAGGTTTAAAGCGGCCGCAGCCACGCATACTCATTATGATGTAAAATTAAGGAAAAGGACTTAATTTCCCAATGAATTAAAAGATTTGAAAGAATTGAACTGGATTTAGGAATCCAAGATTACTCAGTTGGTTGTGCTGGCAAGAAGAATCTTAAATCTTGTAACACTTTGTCAAAGGCATAAAACTGCCCAACAACTAACCTACCATCTCTGATTTTAACCCATAAACGATCGCGATCAAACTCAATAAGATTTCCATCATAATCGTATTTTTCATACATCATGTGCTTTTTATAGCAGTGAATTCTATTCTTATCTCCTTCGTTATCTGTTACTTCAATGACATACCAAGGTGTAGTTGCAGAAATTGAATCTGCTTGCTCTGAGCTGGTCAAATAATTATGCTGCTCGTAATGGACTTTTCTGAATCCTAAAATATAATCTCTCACTCTAGAAGTATCGAAATCTGGAACCTCTTTGTTGTTATTCAACAAGGCAAAAGTATTCTTGTCTAAGACATTAATTTTGAAATTATATTCTGAGCTATCTGGCAATTGCACTTCAATAGACTTGATGTTTGAAGGATTATAATTAAACACTCCTGTACATTCAAATTCTAATGGGTTTGTGATAAACCTAGACTCCAAGTTACCGAACATGTTTGGCTGATACATTATGAAAGGCTCAGGCGATTTCCCTTTTTCAGGATCTTTCAACAACATGTAAGTTCCGTATTGATCTTTAGTTGGTTGCCCAACATACCAAGTTTTTGATAATTCTCCGTTTTGATAAATCTCTACTTTTCGGTGGTGAGATGTCAAATTTTTATTGACGTTTTCTACCGCACCTTTTGGAACCGGCGACTTTACTTTAATGTGTTTAAAGGTAGCCAACATGGTTTGCACTAAATGCTGCTGTACACAAGCACCATTTTCCATTCCCCAGCTACCGTCTTCGGCTCTTTTTAAATGTACCCCTTCATTGCCTTCGGTATCTGTTAAAATCAACTCATCTACACTTGCCGTATCAGTAATAGCAAAATCAGACAAAGCTTCGTCTGACAATTTTGAATTACCATTCCCTTTTTGGCTCAATTGATAAGCCATCACGGCAAGAACCGCAACAGCTACGATTATAATTATAAGTTTAACTCTTTTCATAAATCCTTAGATTGTTCGAGCGTATTTACGTTTTCTTAAGAATACTTGTAAGATACCAAGTAATAAAATTGACAGCAATGGAACTGCAATATTGACGAACTTCCAAAACTCCTTTTCTTCAATTACTTTTTCAGTATCCAACACACGCATTTTAATGGTTTTTGTTCTTATGTCAATTAATGAAAAATCATCTAGCATGTAATCCACCGCGTTAAGCACAAAATCTCTATTTCCGTATGAGAATTTTGGCGTTCCGTTTGGATTTCTCACCCCATATACATCCATGTTAATTGGCATAAATCGATATCTCCACTGGTCATTTACGTAAGCCGAATCAATGATTTCGTTTCTAATAATGTCTCCGTCAGAAACGACCAACATTTTAGTTGAATCACTTTTAAATCTGGTGGTGAAATCTGAAGAATTCAAGAAGGTTTCACTTAACCCTCTATTTTCAAAAGCTGAAGTAAACTTTCCTTCAAGCATAATTGCCGTAGGATAATCACCAGTAGTTCCGTCATTAAATTTTGGCTCTACATCAATAATCGAATAGTTGATTCTTGCTGGAGATTTAAATATTCTTGAGTTGTAAGAAGACTGCAATATCACTGTTTTTTTGACCTCTGTATCAGAAGCATTCACAATGTCTATTGAACTTACATACTCTGATTTTATTGGGTCAATATTTTTAGTAATTGGATGATCAACTCTTTGCAAGTTTGGATAGAAATACCAATCAACATTACCTAGTGGATGTCCTGGAACGAAAAGTGGTGTACAATCTTTGTCGATAATAATGTCGCTATTTAATCTGACTCCGTATTTGAAAAGCATGTCTTTTTCAATATTCAAGTTAGCAGACATCCCAAAAGTTTGACCTGTTCTGTAGAGAGAATCTCTGTTTACGTCCATAGGATCAACAAACCACAGCACTCGCCCACCATTCATAATGAACTGGTCAATTACGAATTTATCTTTTTCAGAAAAGCGGCTTTTAGGCTGGGCGATTATTAACGCATCTGTTTCATCTAGCGCATTTATTTGCCCATTAATCTCAACATCATCTACTAAGTAATAACGATTCAAACCGTTTCTTACGTCCATAGTTTGATGCGGCTTTAATTCGTTATGCCCTCCTAAAAATGAAACCGTTTTTTTGTTTTCTGCCGTTACTCTTCTCACTGCTGAGATGAGTTGATATTCAAGATTGTTGATGGTTTTATCAGCCAATCCTCTAATGTTTTCGCCAGAGAAGATGACTTTCTTATCAAAGAATTGCACTCTATCAACTGTTGTTCCGCCGAACTCAATTAATGCACCTGGCCAAATGGTTTTAATCTCTGCATTACCAGATTTAATAATCTCTATATCGCAAGGAACGATTCCTTCAGAATAAATATTCTTTTGAACTTGCAGGTTATAATCTTCATCCTCTTCTCCGTTTGGATCAATAAATTCGTACTGAATATTATCACCAGCGTAAACAATAAATTCATCTAGTTTTTCTTTGATTGCCAAGCGAATATTCATGATATCTGCAGGTAAATCGCCATCTAAATAAATCTTGAAAAAGATACGATCGTCAACTCGTGACTCGTCTTCTAATAATGCAATGGTATTTTCAGAAAGTGAATGTCTTTGATCTTCGGTAAAATCTATTCTGGCAAATGAAAAAGACAGCACATAGTTCACTAAAACAATGATTGCAATGACACCAATATGGCTCAACACATCAATAGATTTGTTATTTTTCTTCGTTTCTTTCATTACCACTTTCTTGAATGTAAAACGAGTTTAGTCAACACTATAAATACCGCTATAAAGCTGACAAAATAAAGTAGATCTCTTGAATCAAACACTCCTTTTTGAATGGATTCATAATGCTCCATGATTCCAAGGTTTCTAAGCACTAAATCAAATCCTCCGAACTGGCTGAATACAGCCAATAAGTCTAATCCTAAAAATAAAAACCAACAGAACAGAAGGCCCAAAATAAAAGCAACAATTTGGCTGTCTGTAATGCTTGACGAAAAGATGCCAACAGCAGTAAAACAGGCTCCAACACAAAAAAGCCCTACATAAGATGCAACCGTTGCTCCTGTATCTATTATTCCTACCGGATCACCTAATTGATGCACCGTTAAAAAGTAAATTAAGGTGGGCAACATTGAAATTAGCACCAGTGTTAATCCAGCAAAATACTTGGCCATTATGATGGTTAAATCTGAAATTGGCTTGGTAAATAACAACTCTATGGTTCCAGTTCTCTTCTCCTCAGAGATAGAACGCATGGTTATTGCTGGAATCAAAATTGTGAATATTAAGGGGCTGATACTGAAAAATGGAAACAGGTCAGCGGTTCCACCTTCTAGAATATTAGTTTCGTAAGAAAACACCCATAAAAACAACGAATTTACAGCCAGAAAAAAGGCAATAAAAATATAGCCAATAATCGAGCTTAAAAAACTTCTTATTTCTTTTAAGTAAAGTGCCTTC
This sequence comes from Crocinitomicaceae bacterium, assembly GCA_039939375.1. Taxonomy (GTDB): domain Bacteria; phylum Bacteroidota; class Bacteroidia; order Flavobacteriales_D; family Crocinitomicaceae; genus Paracrocinitomix. The sequence continues at coordinate 130,035 of JBDVJO010000007.1, forward strand.
ATTAAATTTTGTTGCCGTGATTTAGATGAGCATTCAAAAATACAATTAATGTATTTTCAACACCTCTAAAATCTGTCAAAATTATCAATAATTAAATGTGTCTAAGTATTAAAAACCTTAACAAATCATAAAAATAGCTCAACCCTTTTGAACGACTTATGCGTTTTTAAAAAAGTTTGGACGGGTTTTTGCATGAACCTATAACATGAATAAATGCGCTCGTTACAGTTTAAATTAATTTGTATATTTTTAAGAGCCCTTTAAACTAAACCACACATTATGAAAACTTTAAAATTTTTAGCCCTTGTATTATTAATTGGATTAGGAAGTTCTTCTTATACCATCAACGCAAAAACAGCAGTTAGCAAATTACACGGAGGTGAATGGGAAAAACTGGGTTCAAGAGTTGTAAACATGGCAGGCGACCATGATGAAATTATTGTAACGGTAAGAGATGGTCTCTTCACTAAAGTTCGATTGAAAATCATGAAAGCTCCTATTCACTTACGAAACATCAACATTGTTTTCGGAAACGGAGAGAATAAAAATGTTGTATTTGACAAAAAATTTGCTCCAGGTTCTTTTACGCGAGTAATTGATTTAACAGGAAATAAAAGAATTATTAAAAAAGTAAAACTGAATTACAAGTCGGTTCCGGCTGGTAAAGGAAGAGCAGTTGTCACTTTATTTGGAAAGCATTAAAACTTTACGTTAACAATTGATATAAAAGGGGCTTGATAAATTATCAAGCCCCTTTTTAATTATTTCATTGCTTGGTGATATACCGTCTGAGTTGGGAATGCCATTTCAAGACCTGCGGCATTAAATCTTTTTAAGATTTCCAGGTTCATTGCTGTTTGTGTATCTAAAATATCAGATTCTTTTTTAATGTAATAAATGAAGAGAATACCCAACGAAAAATCTCCAAAAGAGTTAAACGACACGAGTACTTCATCTTCAATTAAATTCGTTTTCTCTTTTGAAATTTCTTTCAAGATTGTCATCCCTTGCTCCATTTGCTCTGCAGTCATATCGTATGTAAGACCTAGGTTTAACACAATTTTACGTGTGGGCTCCATGTCTACATTCTCAACGGCATCATCAGAGAACATTGAGTTAGGCACGGTTACAATTCTACCTGCAAGAGTTTCAACTCTTGTGCTTCTAATTCCGATTTCTTTTACAAAACCATCAATATCTCCAATCTGAATTCGATCACCAACAGCAAAAGGCTTATCAGCAAAAATCATGATTCCACCAAAGAAGTTCTTTACGGTATCTTGCGCAGCTAAAGCAAATGCCAATCCACCAATTCCAAGACCAGCAATAACAGCTCCTACATCATAACCGGCATTATTCAAGCCAACAACGATACCCATTGTCCAAACAATAATTTTAAGTCCTTTTCTGAAAATTGGTAATAATTGATCGTCTAAATCAGAAGCAGATTTTTCAGTAATTGGAACAACATATTCTTGAATTAATGCGTCTGCCAACCTTGAAATCAACCAAGTGATATTGATCACAACTAAGAATCCAAATAGATGATGAACAAAATTCTCTGCAGCACCTAATTTCAACCAAGTCAATGCATACCAAGAACATCCTAAAATCACACCAAAAACAACAGGTTCTTCAACTTTATCGACTATGATGTCGTCTAAATTTGTCTTTGTTCTTGCCGTTAACTTCTTAACTACATTTTTAGATAGCCAGTACAATAACTTAGCTACGATAACTGATCCTAAGATGATACCAAAGCAAATTGCGTAATCTAAAATTGTGTTTCCGTAATAGGTTTTATATAAAAAATCCATGAACTAATTCTTTTTTATGCAAAGCTAAAAAATCATAAGAACTGAGCAGAGAATTTATGGAAGGATATCTGAAAATCAGCAGAATACTTAATCAGCTGTTCTGCATTGCTCGCAGAACAACTCTGCTATCTCTGGTATATCTAGGGCTCTTACCCCCATTTGGTTCCACCGGAACAAATCACAAAACTCATCAGGATGAGCATTTGCTAAACTTTTGAAAACATTTCTAATTTTCTTCCATTCTTTCTTATTGTTGAATTGCCCTAAGAAGTAGCCCAGCTTTAAATATTGTTTATACAATTTTGGCAATTGCCCGGGGCGTTTTGCGAATTTAGAAAGTAGAATATAGGGTTCTGTAGTATACCCCCAATCAATTAGGTATTGGCAGATGAAATAAGTTTGCTTCAGATTAAACTTCTTTTTTAGCGTAGTTTGAAGTAAGATGGGCGCTACCATTTGATCAGAATAACGGTAATTTTGAACACCTGAAATCAACTCTAGGCATTCAATCCAAGCCTTTTGTCTTTTACCTCTTATTTCTGGAAAAATCTCTCCAAAATCATCAATTGAAATACTTTCATTTCCATTAAAAATATTAAACATGAGGCGGTATTCTAGAAACTCTGCCGAAGTTGGAATAGCTCCATTCTCAACTAATCCGTTCAATACATCAAGATCAACCTGATCATCTTCTACATTTAATCTAAAAATGAAATCGTACCAATGTAATTTTCCAAAACTTTTATCGTCAGGTATATTCAATGCTAAAAGCGAATCTTTTTGATTTATTTCACCAGCAATCGTTCTATGTGCCAGCACTTCATACAAAGAGGTTCCTTCCCTGTAATTTTGTTCATTGATCAAATCTTGCAAGCGGCGCACAGATAATCCGTATCCACCTTCTCGCAACGGAATCACATCTTCAAAGGTGATTCGTACTTGAGAATAACGAGAATCATCCAAAATATTTGACACTGCAACTTGTGATTTATTCAAATTAGCATATCGTCTTAAACTATCTTCTGACATAGTCAGCGCTTCATTCATCCCTAGTGACACCATTCCTGTTCTGAAGTCATCAAAGTTTTCATAAAACTCACTTTTCATTTCAAGTTCAGGGTAATATCTCTTTAGGTATTCTTTGATAATAGCACCTCTTCTCTTAAATAACAACTGATTTCCTTCTTCAGTTCCTTCAATAGATGCAACACCATTAAAATAGATGGTTTTAATTTCATAATTCTGTTCAACTAAACTATCTAAGGTGTTTATGAGTGGAATAAAAATGCTGGTATCTTCATTGGTTTGGCCACTTTCATATGGGATTTTTACTTCTAGTGAATCTGAGATAATGATATTCTTGCCTAAAATTTGAGGTTTCGGAATTTGAAAGTACTCTTGCGGCATTAAAAAATCTGGATTCACGTAGATGGTCATTCCGTGCATGCAAGGCTTGAATCTTTTTACCAAATTGAAGTCTACTTGGTAAAAAGTATCTGCGAAGGCTGGTTTTTGACCTACATATATCTTCACCAAATTAGGAGATGGATGCAAGTCTTTACTCAAACTAGCTTTATTTACGTATCCGATATAATAACCATCATAGTACAAGGAATTGTGGAAGCTTGGATTACCTGAACAATCAAATTGCTCTTGATGAATAACATCTACCGTTATGATTCCTCTAGCTCTAAATATTTTCTTGAGGTTGTTCTTTTTTCCACCAATGATATTAGAATTTACGTAATAGACAGAATCATTTGAGATATCATACCAACCCATGTGTGCTTGATCTTTCAATATTTTTTTCTGAACTCTTCTACAGTTCAAACATTCACGCTTTTCCTTTACATATAAATCATCACCTTTTTGAAAGTCATAACCTTCAACAAATGGTTTTGATGCCAACACTTGACAACAGAACAGCATACCATCTTTTACCACATAGGTATGTGACACTCCTGTATAATCACCATTCACCATGTTTTTATAATGCCCAGTTGATTTTTTCCAGGTAGAGACAACTTCTTTCGCCAATTTCTCATAGGTTAGTCTTCCTTTAGACTTGTTGATTTTTTGTTGCAATGGTAACAACTGAATGTTCTCGCCTACTTTTGAGTGAGAGCCACCATAAAACTTTACACGATCAAAGGGCGAATTTTTGTACTTGCTTTTTTGAGCATGCGATAATACATTTTCTTTCGCCATGTAATCACAATGATCTTGGCTTGCTTTATCCAATGAAGGATCAGTAACAAGGGTATCTACCCGATTTCTTACTCTCAGTTTATTGACTTCTTTTAAAACATATTTATTGAACAGGTCTACATCAAAATTGGTAGAATCCACCAACTCTTGCGCCGATAAAGAAATCGGTAAAAAGATTAATATGTAGAGCAGTATTCTCATCTAATCACTAAAACGTCTTTATGCCATGAATTACTGACGGTTGTTCTCCATTTGGTGTCTAAATCGCCCACCTTGTCAATCAGGTTGTTATAAACAGTGGTTTGACCGGTAATCAAGTCCTTTTTCATTAAGTCTTTAAAATGTCCCATCCCGATTAAATGAATATCGGTAGCTTCATCTTCATAAGCGATATTCATTCGGTTAAAAAAATCTATGTTTAATTGATCTCCTAAATCTTTCACCTTTCTAGTTAAAGAGTCAATTGAACAGCCAGAGGTTGGACTTTTTGATTCATCTGCCCCTACCATTAAGAAATAATCAAATTCAATTTTACAGTCGCCATATAATTCATTGCCATGTGATGCCCACTTTGAAATGAAATCTTTCATCTCAGTTGAAATTACGTTCTTTTCATCATCAGTTAGTTTTCTGTCTGCCTGATAAATCCAAAGTCTTGAGTGTGGTGCTAAATTCAACATTACATTAATTGTATTACCCCTTCCTTCATTGCAAAGGGAGATATAGTGAGTGTTTTTATATTTAATTTTTCAATGATCCATTTGATTTTGATAGCAGCAATGGGTGCCATCTTTTTTCGAATTGGAATGATGAATGGATTTTTCATGCGTTCTTCTAAAGATGAGAAAATCATGTCATCCAGAATCTTTAATAGAAGTTGTGCATTCATATCTTCGAAGTTATCTTCTGGATATTCGCGCTGATTCATTACTGCATAAAAAGTTTCAAAAGAACCGCTTGCCCCAATCAAAATTGAAGCATCAATCGCGTCAAAAAATCCAGCTGTTTTTTCTTCTAAGTAATCTACGACCTTTTTTACATCTTCTTTAGTGTAAGGGTCTGAAAATTCAAACTTTTGATAAATTCTTGCTGTTCCAATATTGAAGCTATGCGCTTTTAGCACTTCCTGTTGATTGGCATAAATGAATTCAGTTGACCCTCCACCGATATCCATTATGACCGCAGGCAAGTTAAATGGATAGCCTATTTTTACGCCTTGATGAATAAGTGCAGCTTCTCTATCTCCTGAAATAACCTCAACTTCTAAATCCAAGTCGTTTCTGAGGATCTCTAAAAATTCGCTTTGATTTTTAGCATCTCTGATGGCTGAAGTAGCAAAGGCTTTGGTTTTATCTACTCCTAATTCTTTACATTTCTGCAAAAACCGTTTTAGTGTTTCTACACCTCTTTGCATAGCATCATCAGCAATAAAACCATCATTGATTCCGCCTAATCCTAGGCCTACACCTTCTTTAGTTGAATGGATTTTTTCAAACTTACCATCCTCCTTATCTACAATCAATAAATTGAATGTATTCGTTCCAAGATCTATGATGCCTAATCGTTTTTTCAACTTAGTGTTTTATCCATTTAATTATTTCTTTCCATGAGGCTTTTTTACCATAAAGTAAGATCCCTACTCTGTATACTTTTCCTGCTAAATAGGTGGTCAGAATAAAAGTTCCGGCTAATAAGATTAAAGAAATGACCACTTCCCAAATTCCGACTGTTCCGGTAGCCACTCTTTGCAACATAATTATAGGAGATGAGAAAGGAATTTGTGATCCCCAAACCGCTGCGGCTCCGTCCGCATTTCCAATAATACTAAATGACAAAAAGTAAACGAACATTAATGGAATTAAAACTGGAATCATTAATTGCTGTGTATCTGCCTCTGAATCTGAAGCTGCCCCAACAATAGCGAACAAGCTTCCGTAAAGTAGGTATCCCCCAATGAAATAAACCACGAACAGCACCATTAAAACGGGCCAGTTGATGAAATTATAAATCGCTTCTTGCACGCAATTATCGGTTCCAACTGAAAGGTTTTCAACTGTGGGCGCATTTAGTCCATTTGTCATATCGGCAATCATTGCCGGATCAATTTCGCCAGCAAAAAATGGTTGGATGGCCATCATAATGCCAACAATCAATATAAACCAAATGGCAAATTGGGTCAAACCAACGAGTCCTACAGCAATGATTTTACCCATCATTAACTGGAAAGGCTTAACCGAAGAAACTATAATTTCAACGACCCGACTTGTTTTTTCTTCTAGCACGGAGCGCATCAGTAATCCGCCGTAAACAATTAAGAATAAGAAAATGGCAAACGAGAACCCCATTCCAACTGCTTGGGCTACATCTTGAACTTCACAGTCATCAAAATCTTGCCCTTTTAAATCAGAAACTTTAAAACTATAGGTTTGTCTTATTTTATGGTATTTCTCAAGTGGGATTCCTTCATCCAATGCATAATACTCTTCAAGTCTTGACTCTAATTTTTTGGCAAGAAAGCTTTTCGTTTTTTCAGAAGGTTTCTCTCTGGCCGCAGCATTAATGGTTCTGTTGGTTATAACGTCAGGATCTATTGCAATGAGCATGTCATATTCCTGATATTTTGAAGCAGATTCAAAGTCTTCAATCAACACCAACTCTTCTGTAAAGTAAAAGGTTGCTGGTGGTTTTTCATTTGCTCCAATAAACACTTTTGCTTCGCACAACCCGCGCGGATCGGCTACTAATACTTTTAAGTGTTTTTGCTCTTTCATTCCTATCCACATTCCAAAAAATGCGAGTCCACCAATTAACAATGGAATCAAAAATGAAAGAATGATAAATGATTTGGTTTTAACTCTACTTGAGTATTCTCTACCTATGATTAAGCCAATCTTACTCACCTTGACCTCCTTCCATTTCTTTTTTATCGCCTGTAACTGCTTGAATGAATATGTCATTCATAGTGGGCATAATTTCGTTAACAGATTCTATATCAACAACCGGCATTACCGTTTTTAGGAGGTCGTTGAGCGAGTTATCTTTTAACAGTTTGACGTGCGCTACTGCAGTGTTTTCGTCTAATTGCTCAGAATGTTCTAAAGAAAAATCAGCAAAAAGAGCGTTAGCAAAACCGAACATCATTCCTTTAAATTGCACGGCATAGGTATGTGATCTGTAATTTGTTTTCACCTCTCTAAGTGGTCCGTCTACGATTACTTTAGCCTTATTAATTAAAGCGATAGAATCACATATCTCCTCAACTGAATTCATGTTGTGCGTAGACAACATGATAGAGGTTCCGTTCTTTTTTAATCGGAGAATTTCTTGCTTGATTAGTTCAGTATTAATCGGATCAAAACCTGAAAAAGGTTCATCTAATATCAATAGCTTAGGTTCATGTAAAACGGTAGTAATGAACTGAATTTTTTGAGCCATTCCTTTAGAAAGCTCTTCTACTTTTTTATCGTACCATGAAGTAATATCAAATTTCTCAAACCATTCATCTAGCCTCTTTTTAGCTTCTTGCTTGGTCAATCCTTTTAATCGAGCAAAATACATTGCTTGATCTTTCACTTTCATTTTCTTGTAAAGACCTCTTTCTTCAGGAAGGTATCCGATCGCTTCAATATCAGACCGTTTGATCTCTCTACCTTCAAGGAAAATCTTCCCAGCATCAGGACCAGTAATTTGATTAATGATTCTAATCAGACTTGTTTTACCAGCACCATTTGGTCCTAGCAAGCCAAAAATCTCTCCTTTTTTGGTAGATATTGAAATATCGTCTAGCGCTTTATGCCCTGCATATTGCTTTACAATATTTTCTACCCGCAACATTTCCATAGCAGCAATGAATTTAACTTATAAAGTTATAGGTAAAAGGGTACGAAAAAGTAACAGATGAAATGAGTTGTCCACATCATTTGTTTGAAATGGAGTTTAGAAAATCAGATTTAAAAAGCTGGAATAGAATTTATTTCAATGGATAAAAAAACCACACACAAGCTTGAGAAACTAGAAAATCAGAAGTAATTGTCGTAAATATGAATAGATTGGTCTAAAAATGGCGAATTGAGTTTTACCAGACTGGGTGACTTTAATATATATTTTCTATCTTTCAAGCGTGAAAATCAGAAAAGCTCATAGTATTGATAGGGACTGCATTGCAGATATCTATGAAGAGGTAGCTGGTAAAGTTCAAGGAATTACCAGAAGGCCGGAGGAAATTACTGATACATACATTTTTTCACTTTTGAATAAACCTGAAGAAGATTGTGTTTTTCTTGTCGTAGAAGATGACAATGAAGACGTTGTGGGTTTTGGACATGCTGAAAAAAGTAATCTTGCAGCTTATAGTCACATTTTAAATAATTTCACAATTGTTGTTTCACCAGACGCACAAAAAGGCGGTATTGGTAGAGGAATCTTCATGGGGTTTTTAGAGCACATTTTTAATGAACGTCCGGATATTTCTCGTTTAGAGATGGAAGTACAATATGATGAAGACCGTATCAAACTCTTTGAAGCCGTTGGGTTTAATTCTGAAGCAGTTATAAAAGGAAGAGTAAAAGGCATAGACGGAAAATATCACGACCAAGTCTTAATGGCTTGGATTAATCCAAACTTTAAAGCTTAATGGGTTTTATCATAATCCTAGTAACCTCTGCTCTTTTCGCTTTGGTTCAAATTTTCAAAACAAAAAACATTTTCGCCCGAGTATTGAATGCCGTTTTTGCCATTTCAATTGGGCTTTGTATTGTGAAAAACCCGGTAATCGCTATTGATGGATATTACCTTTTAGGTATGGCGGGACTTTTAACTATATTCTATGTCATCCACAATGAAGAATTTGCTTTGCAAAAGCGCATCATTTTAGGGGTTATGGCGTTGATTCATTTATTGGCAATAGGCGCTTTTGTAATGCATTGGCCTTCAAAAATGTATTTTTTCTTACTAGGCATAGTTCCGTTACTACTTTTCCTTTACACTTTAATTAAAGACGTGAAGAGTTATAAGGATGAGATTGGATTCATGACCGTAATGTCTGCAGTTGGGCTTGTGAATTTTATTTCTGTCTTAATGATGTTACTCGCAGACTAAATCTCGAAGTCATTTCGCATAGATTTTGTAGATTTATACAAAGCTTAAAAATGCGATACCTCTTAGGATTACTTTTCACATTTGCCCTTTCGTTTTTTGGATATGCTCAATCTGCAGGATATACATGTGCAGAAAGACACCAACAGCCGCACAATTTAAAAACCTCTGAATTCAAATCAGGAGATGAAATTTTCAGATCTGACACCATAGATTTGATTCATACGTCAATTTATTTAGATTTTACTAATGATGAAAACGACACTATAAGTGGGTTTGCTGCCATAAAATTTGAAAGTTTGATAGATGTTAGCACAATATCTTTTGATTTGCAGGATTTAGATGTAGATTCAATCGTCTATCATGGAGGGCAAATTAGTTTTAGCCATAATGACACCTTATTAGTCGCTAATTTTGGAGCCACTATATCAGCCTCAACAACAGACAGTATCAGCATTTATTACAGTGGTAGCCCGAAAGAAGACCCCTCAACTTGGGGAGGCTTTTATTTTGAGCCGAATTATACCTTTAACTTAGGTGTTGCTTACTTAAATCAGCCGCATTCTTTTGGCAGAGCCTGGCATCCTTGCTTTGACAATTTTGTTGAACGTTGCACTTACGACTTTGAAATTCTTACGGATCAAGGGGCGACAGCCTATTGCAACGGAACAAGAATATTTGAAACTAGCGTTGGAACTGATAGCCTCTTAACCCGTTGGGAAATGAATACGGAGATTCCCGCATATCTTGCCTCAGTAGCCGTTTCTGACTATGCACATGTAGAAGAGAATTACTATTCAGCTTTACAAAACACAAACATTCCATTATGGTTAGTCGCAAGACCCAGCGACACAACGAATATGAAAAATTCGTTTGCCAATTTGCAACAGGCCATTGCGCACTTTGAAGATTCGTTTGGACCGTATGTTTGGGAAAAAATCGGATATGTTGCTGTTCCTTTTAATGCTGGCGCAGTTGAACACGCCACCAATATTGCCTATCCAGTTTTAACGATTAACGGAAATCTTCAGTTCGAAACAATAATGGCGCACGAAATTGCGCACCATTGGTGGGGAGACTGGGTGACCCCACAATCAGCTGAAGAAATGTGGATAAGCGAAGGAATTTCTACTTATTGTGAGCGTTTATTTTTAGAAGATGTTTACGATTATGATGCTTACATGGCTGAAATGCGCACTAATCACAAGAACGTATTGCACAGAGCACACATTAGCGACAGTGGGTTTTACGCGCTAAGTGCCGTACCGTTGAAATATACTTATGACCAACATGTCTATAACAAAGGATCTGATGTGATGCACACCATGCGTTCTTACCTTGGGGATACCGATTTTTTTGAAGCCCTAAAAGCACTACAAATTGAATTTGGTGGCGGCGCTGTATCTTCTATTGAAATGCGAGACTATTTAGTGAATCAAGGTTATGCTGCTGCAGGCGATTTTTTCAATGACTGGGTGCTTCAACCTGGATTTTCTCATTTTGCATTCGCAAATCAGTTCTCGATTCAAAATGGAAGTAATTATGATGTCACTTTAACCTTAGATCAAAAACTAAAGGGCGCATCCAATTACCATACAAACGTTCCACTAACCTTAACTTTTATGGATGAAAACTGGAATAGCCATGAAGAGGAGATTCTGATGTCAGGGGATTATCAGCAGTTTATCTTTACTATGCCATTTGACCCAATATTTGCAGCAGTGAATATGAATGAGCGAATCAATGATGCCATTACAGCTGAGAATTTAACCATAACCGGTCCCCAATCTTTCAATTTAAATTACACCAACCTTAAAGTAACTATTGACGGAGTCACAGATTCTGCTTTAATGCGGATTGAGCACAATTGGGTAGCGCCAGATGTTATGAATAATCCAGAAAATATCTTGATTTCAAAAGATCGGTACTGGAACATTCACGGAATAAACCTTGAAAGTGTTTCAGGAGAGTTAAGATTTGAATACAACGGAAGAAATATTCCTACAGGAGATTTAGATAACTCACTAATGAATGACACAGGTTCTGAACTGTTTACTGAAGATAGTTTAGTGTTGTTATATCGCCCTGACTATTATTCTGACTGGGAAGTTCATTCTGATTACACCTACGCTCCAACTGGCGCCACAGATGATAAGTTTGGATTCATGACAGCCAACTTTTTTGCACCCGGCCAATACACTTTTGGATACCGCACTTCTTCTGTAGGAATTGAAGATGAAAGTTATTTGGTTTCTAACTATGCTATTTATCCCAATCCAACCAACCAAGATGTGATGATAGATTTGACAAATTGGAAACAAGAGCCCATTCTTTTTGAATTGTACACTTTAAATGGGCAATATGTCAAGTCAGCAACGATCTCAGGTGGGATGAACAACACCATTGATGTTCAAGAATTGGCTAGTGGCACTTACTTTATTTTATTAAAAGATAAATCAGGATTCACTAAAGGAAGTTCGCAATTGCTGATCAGAAAAAATTAAACAAATTCCACTGCTGATCTGACAACCTCATCATCCCAAAGCATTCTATAGTGCCCTTTTCCTTTTAGGGTTTGTAACTCTACCCTATCAACATTTTGTGCTATTTTTTGAGAGTTTGAATAAGGTAAAATCTTGTCATTTTCATCATGCAACAAGAGCAATTTTCTGAATGGAATTTGCTTTAAATTCTTATCTACATCAAGGCTTGAAATTTCTCTTCCCAACATGCCTTGTGTAATCTCAAGTAAATGTTTGTGTGCCTTTTTCCCCATTTTTACTTGCTCTGCAAATTCTTGAAAGATGTCTTCAACTTGATTGGGATTGGTTAAAAAAACCATGTTTCTTATCGGGTATGATCGATTTGAAAGTGCGTTAGCTGTAACCGCCGAACCGAAGGAGTGAGATATCGTAGAAAAATAAGCCGTTGGTTTTAGATGATCTAAAACGGTCTCAAAAGCTTCTTTACACACTAATAAATTGGTGTAATCATCTTTATAAAAAGCGTGTCCAGGTAAGTTAAAAGCAACAATGCGTTTACCTTTTTCATTCAAGGCATCAGCAATTTTAGAAAGGCTCCCTGCATTAGATTCCCAACCGTGAATTAAGAACACTAAATCGCCTTGCGGGTTGCCCATTTCATATAGATCTATGTTTTCGGTTTTGAATGGGACTTTTGAATGTATTGCATTTGAGAAGAAGTCTTTTTCACGATCTCTAATTGATTTTAATCTCACTTTTTGAAAGACTTTAAAACCAGTGTGGGCGGCTCTGCGGGGGGCAAGCACGGATATCACTTGAAAATATATCTGAATGAGTTTGAGCATATGTCTTATTTTTTATACCAATCGGTATATTATGGTTTAAATTTTTTTAGTTTGCCAAGTCGTTTATAATAATTTGGTCAAGATGATCCATCATTTGTTGAAGGTACGATTCGTCATTCATGGTAGCTGTCATAAAAACTGCTCCTTCTATCACCGTGTAAAAAAGTCTTCCATATTTTTCAGGATTCACCGTTTTCTTCACCTCTCCCTTTTCTATTCCTAAACGAATCATTTTAGTAATATAATATTGAAGTTTTGAGATGACTTCTTGAACCCTTGCCAATAATTCGGGATTCTCATGATTCGCATCTACACCAATATTTATAATGGGGCATCCTCCTAAATCTATAGTCAATGAGCGGTACTTACGATAAAAATTCGTCAAACCATACAATTGCTGTATGGGTGAACTAATAACTGAAAGCTCTTTCTTGATTTGATTAACTACCCGATCAACATTGTGTTTGAACGCCAAGAATGCCAGCTCTTCTTTGTTTTTGAAATTTCCGTAAATCGCACCTTTAGTCAAACCTGTCGCTGCTGTCAAATCCGACATACTGGTTCCAGAGTACCCTTGTTTATTGAAAACAGGCGCAACACTTTTAATAATATGTTCAGCAGTTAACTGTCCTTTTGAAGCCATCTTGACTACAAAGATATAAAAAATATACCGATTGGTATTTTATTTAGGCAAATTCACTGTCAAACTTTGATCTACCTAATTTATTCATAAACTTGAAATGGCTTCTGAGCGCACTGAATAAGGTAGGTTCGTTATTGTAAACGATATCATGATCTTTGGCAGTTTGTTCTACAATTTTAGAGATAGCTGAATAATGAACATGACAGATAGAGGGAAATAGATGGTGTTCAACTTGATGATTCAAGCCACCAACAAACCAAGTTAACACTTTACTTTTTGTTCCAAAATTAGTGGTTGTTTTCATCTGGTGAACTGCGAAACTATTTTCCATAGTTCCTTCTGTATTCACTTTAAAAAATTCTGTTTCGCCTGTAATATGTGCGGCTTGAAAAATCAATGCCAAAATAATTCCACTAATATAATGCATCAACAAAAAGCCTAACAATGTCATCCACCAAGCCATTGGTAAGATAAGCATTGGTAAGACAAGCATTAAGCTATAATAGCCCAGTTTAATTAAAATAGAATACGTTAAAGCTCTTTTAAAAGTCAAGCCTTGACCACTCAGTAAATTGAGTTTACTGTATCGAGATAACTGTTCAAAATCTTTACTTATTAAGCGGTGCAAACTCAACAATCCATAAAGAAAAATAGAATAAATCATTTGCAAGCGATACCCCGATTTTCTCTTCTCGTTTGGAGAGAATCGCATCACTTCATTTGAGATATCTTCATCCCTTTGATGAACATTGGTAAAGGTGTGGTGTAAAACGTTATGCTGAATCTTCCAAGTAACATGATATGCCCCCAATAAATTCATGGTATAGCCCAGCCGATTATTTAATTTCTGATTTTTAGAATAAGCACCATGATTTGCATCATGCATCACAGTTAACCCTATGCCTGCCATTCCAAATCCCATCACTGCCCACATCAAATAAATCATTGTAGTTGAAGAGACGATTCCGCTGAGCATTACAATAAAAGGAATGTAATACAAGCCCATCATGAAAACTGTTTTGAGCTTCATGCCGGATGTTGCAAACTTTGAAATCTTATTTTCTTTGAAATAGCTGTCGACTCGTTTTCTGAGATCTTTAATAAATTCTGGGCGGTCTTGATTATTGAATTTAATTCTTACGGTTTGGTCTGACATCAAAGATTGGATTTCGTCTAAGTTACCTTTAATAAAGACAGCAAGCTGACTTAAAACGATTTAATCTTCAATAAATTATTAGGCAGGCATAATTATGCATACTCTGAAAGCTCCAGCCAGCGCATTTCTTTAGATTCTATCGCATCAGAAATCTCCCCTAATCGAATGGAAATTTTATTAATGGATTCGCCATCTTCTGTTCCTGAATTCATCAGTGCCGTCAGTTCATCCCGTTCTTTTTCAAGTTTGGCTATTTCTGATTCTATTTCATCAAACTCTTGCTGTTCTTTATATGAAAGCTTCTTTTTGGGAGCTGATTTTTCTTCTTGAACAGGTGCAACTACTGCTTGGGCTTTTTTCGCTAACTTCTTTTTATCCGACTCTTTTTGTTTTAAAAAAGATCGATAAGCTGTGTAATTCCCAATAATATCTTTGACTTCTCCTTCTCCTTCAAAATAGAACGTGTGATCTACCAGTTTATCTAAGAAGTATCGATCATGCGACACCATAATCAGGCACCCTTCAAAACTTAACAAGTAATCTTCCAAGACACTCAGGATGAAAATATCCAAATCGTTCGTTGGCTCATCCAAAATCAAAAAGTTTGGATTCTTCATCAAAATTGTCATCAAATAAAGCCGCTTCTTCTCTCCCCCACTCAACTTAGCAACTTGATTGAAATGCATATCTCTCGGAAAAAGAAACTTCTCTAAGAATTGTGCAGCAGACATTTTTTTACCTTTTGATAAAGGAATAAATTCTGCAATATCTTTGATGACTTCAATAACTCGCTGGTCTTCCTTGAACTGCATACCATCTTGATGATAGTAGCCCATCACCACTGTATCACCAACAACAACTTTTCCTTTTGATGGTTCAACCGCTCCCGTAATCATATTTAGGAAAGTAGATTTACCAGTACCGTTTCCTCCTACAATCCCAATACGCTCTCCTCTTTTGAAAACGTAATCTAAACTGTTCACTATTTTTTTGTCATCAAACTGCTTTCCAAGGTTATGTAATTCAACGATTTTAGAGCCAAGTCGATTCATTTGAACCGTGATTTCCATTTCGTCTTTTTTTACCTTTTGGGTAGCGACTTGTTTCAAATCTGAAAAGGCATCTACCCTAGCTTTTTGTTTGGTACCTCTAGCTTTTGGCTGACGTCTGATCCAATCAAGCTCAGTACGCATTAAGTTTTTCGCCTTCCCTATTGTAGCAGCTAGAATCTCTTCTCGCTCAGCTTTTTTCTCTAAATAATAAGAGAAATTTCCTTTGTATTTATAGATGGTTTTGTCTGCTAACTCAAAGATGGTGTTGCAAACAACTTCTAAGAAATACCTATCGTGTGTCACCATAATTATGGTGGTGTCAGATTTTGCCAAATAACTTTCTAACCATTCAATCATGTCCAGATCAAGATGATTCGTAGGTTCATCCAAAATCATGATATCAGGCTCATTAATCAACACTTTAGCCAGTGCCACTCGCTTCTTTTGTCCTCCTGAAAGCTCACCAAGCAACTTGTGTTTATCCTCAATTTTTAATTGCGATAGAATGGTGTTGATTTTCACGTCATAATCCCAAGCATTGATCGCATTCATCCGCTCAAAAGCTTTTTCATAAAACTCCGTATCATCAGGGTTTTTAATTGCTTTTTCGTAGTCTTTTAGTGCTCTAGTTTCGGCAGTATCCGTGCTTAAAACTTCATTAAAAATTGTCTGTGTGGGATCAAAATTTTCGGCTTGTTCTAAATAATCCACTCGAATTTCATTTCGATAGACTATTCTACCCGAATCTTCTGTTCCGTCACCACATAAAATTTTAAGCAAAGTAGATTTTCCTTCACCATTCTTTGCGACAATAGCCACTTTATCACCTTTGTCGATTCCAAATGTCAGATCTTCAAAAATGACTCTTACCCCGAAAGATTTCGTAAGGTTTTCTACCGATAAATAATTCATTAACGTATGCGATCTATTGATTTTAACAACTTCTCGTCATTCTTAATACCTCTTATTGCTAGGTAGAGAAAAGGAATTGTTGGGATGAGTAAATAAAAACCGATTTCCATGTTAAAAGCAACATCAACTGACTCACCAGCCCTTTCTGTCATTGCTTTAGCAAGCGCTTCTTGCCCTAAATAATAGAAGGCGTAGAATGAAATAACTAGAAGTAAGTGAAGAATAAAATTTAAACGGCAAAACAACAACTGACGTTTCCTGTTTTTGTACAGCATGATTGAAGCAGCCGTAATTAATGCCAACGACATAAAAATTAAATAAATGGGCAAATCTATTGGTTCAGGTTTTTCAAAACTCATTCCGTTTTCATCCAAGGTGGGGGTTTCTGTGATAGCAAACCCATGCGAATTCATTTCACCTGAAATTTGAACGCCTTGAGAAGTAGCATCCACTGAGAATAAAGGAAATAAAATAAGTAACGACATGCAAATTAGCGCAAGCGTTAAATAGATGGTTTGAATTCTTTGTATCATTTATTTTTTTAGTTTGAAATTATAAATTATTGAGAAAATCAATCAGCTTTCTGACGGCTTTTCCCCTATGCGAAATCTTGTTTTTTTCTTCTAAAGACATTTCAGAGAAAGTAATATTGTATCCTTCTGGTTCAAATATCGGATCATAACCAAAACCAGCAGTGCCTGATTTCTCTTCCCGAATGACACCTTTAACCGATCCTTCAAACATGTGTGACTCCCCATTTAAGCGAAGCGATATAACCGTTCTAAACTGAGCGCTTCTATTGTCAATCCCCTGTAATTTTTTGAGCACCAGGTCCATATTTTGATTCGCATCTTTTGCTTCTCCAGCATATCTCGCAGATTTAACTCCAGGCTCTCCACTCAAGGCTTCAATTTCTAATCCGGTATCATCTGCAAAGCAATCCATTTTGAAATTCTCCAGAACATATTCAGATTTTAACAAGGCGTTTCCTTCAAGTGTATCGGCTGTTTCAGGAATATCTTCATGGCAATCAATCTCAATCAAGGTCTTTACTTGGATACTATCAGGAAGCAAGGCTTGAATTTCTTCAGCTTTATGCTTGTTTTGAGTTGCGAAAACTATATTCATAGAGTGATGTTTACAACTAATCGAATTCTTAAAATAAGACCAATTATAATTCCGTTAATTTACTTTGCAAAAGTACGTTTTCTAAGAGAATGCTGAGAGATTTAATTAAAGAAGGTGGATTATACACCCTGGCTAACCTGTTAACCAAGGGAGTAAGTCTGCTGTTGATTCCTTTTTACTCAGTGTACTTCACAGGAGCAGAATACGGAATACTCGCACTTTTAGGTGTGTCAGGAGCTCTAATTGCAGCGGTATTTTCTTTTCAAATCTATCAAGGAATGGGAAGGTTTATTTCTGACCAAGAAACTTCTGAACTAGAAAAAAAGCAAATTGCCTCTACAAGTCTATTCTTTACAATGGGAAGCTACAGCATTTTTATCCTTGCTGCTTTGGCTTTCAAAACTCAAATTATTGATTTGCTATCAGAGGATGCACGAGTTCCAACATCAGTTTATTACCTATGGCTCGGAACCCTATTTCTGAATAGCCTGTTTTACACCCTTGGAGTTCAGCTCAAGTTCCTTCGAAAAACAAAAGCTTACTCGGTGACTTCATTTTTGTATGCTATTTTTAATATTCTACTTATACTCTTGTTCGCTTTAGGGTTGGGCTATAGATTAGAAAGCTTTTTTTTAGCATCAATAATCGTTTCTCCCGTAATTATTATTGCACAAATTTATATTCTCCGTGATGATTTAATGATTTATATGGGCAAAGAAGCCCTAAAAAAGCTTCTCAAGTTTAGCGCACCATTGGTGCCTGCATCTGCCGCTTATCTCATATTAAACTACACAGACCGCATCTTTATCAAAGAAATAAATGAATCGTTAACAGATGTTGGGATTTACGATATGGCTTTTAAATTTTCGGCAATTGTGTCATTAATTATCATGGCCTTTCAATCCGCTCTAGCTCCACTGATTTATGAAAAATATGGAGAAAAGGAAACACCATTTGAGCTAGGAAGAATTTTCAAGCTCTTTATCGCACTGGGAACTATTGGGGGACTATGTTTAGCCTTGTTTTCTTATGAAACCCTCTATATTTTTACCCAACCCATTTATTATGAGGCAAGCCAATTTATGCCACTTTTCTATTTATCAGTCTTAATTACAGGATTGGGAATGTTCTCGCCAGGCTTACATGTTATGAAAAAAACCAAAATGATTGCCGTGGTGGTCATCATTACTAGTGCGATAAATGTTGCTTTGAACTATTTCTTCATCATAGAATTTGGATTAACCGGCGCAGCTATAGCCACCTTAATTAGTGTATTACTAAACAATTTAACCCTGTTCGTAATTTCTCAAAGATTGTATAAAATTGAATTTAAATCAAGCAAAATTTGGAGAGTAGTTTTCATTTTTTGCCTCTTTTATTTTACCGGCAGTTACCTTAATTTGTTGATTGAAATTGAATACATGTGGTTACTAACAATCAAAGCTCTACTAATTTTCATATTCACCTTATATTTGATCAAAGAAAAGATGCTGGACGTCAAAAGAGCATTACAACTCATTCGATCCAAAACTACTAGAAAATGAAAAAGTTAAAACTGGCCATAGGAAACTTTTGCGTTACTATCATTAAATTTTTGTCTAGAAAGGCTAAAATTGATTTGATTGCCCTTGGCTACGTTGAAAACGGAATAATGAAATCTCACTCTCTAGAAGCCAGCGGAGAAGTTCATTTCATTAAAAAAGAACTTTCAAAACACCTGAATACAGATACTCCCGTTTTCTTTGATGTTGGCGCTAACTTGGGCGATTACACCTCATTACTTGCCGAATCATTTCCGCAATCACAGCTTTTTAGTTTTGAACCCAACCCGAACACTTTTGAACAATTAGAAAAAAGATGTGATTCAGTTGCTAAACTCTTCAATATTGGAATTGGCGAACAAGCCGGGAATCTCGAATTGTTTTTTGATGCTTCAAACAAAACTTCAGTTCAAGCAACCTCTGACAAAAAAATCCTAGAAGTTATCGCAAAGGCAGAAGATATTACTTCGGTTAATATATCTATTGATACACTTGACCAGTTTTGTGAAGCGCATAAAATTGAATTTATCCATTTATTAAAAATAGACACGGAAGGCTTTGAACTAGAAGCTCTAACAGGAGCTAAAAATCTATTAAGTCAAAATAAAATAGGTGTAATTCAATTTGAATTCAATGAAATTAATATTGTTAAGCGCAGATTCTTAAAAGACTTTTATGACATGTTGCCTGGGTATAATTTTTACCGACTTGATGAACATGATTTAATCCCTTTAAAAGAATGGCAACCAAAACATGAAATATTCATGTTCCAAAACATAGTTGCTTTTCCAAAATGAAATTAATCAGCATCATATGCCCGGTCTATAATTGTGCTGAATTTATAGAAGAAACTATCACTTCAGTCATCAATCAAACTTATAGTCATTGGGAGTTACTCTTAATTGATGATGGGTCAACAGATGACTCTCATCATATTTGCCAAGAATTTCAAAAGGAAGAAAATCGAATAAAAGTATTTTCAAAAAACAACGGAGGACAAGCATCAGCGCGAAATTATGGTATTCAAAAAAGTCAGGGAGAGCTCATTACATTCATAGATTCGGATGATTTATATGCAAGCAATAAACTAGAGGCTCAAATCGCTACTTTCAATAATACCCAAGCTGATTTTTATTACGGCGGTGGTTATACCCTAAAAGATGTTGAAGGAAAAGATAGAGAAATCGGAACCTATGATTGGGTTTATGGTCAATTTAGCGGAGTGGAATTTTTTAAAATACTATTCAAAGATTGTGCTGTAAATATAAATACAGTGCTCGTTAAAAGAGAGTTGTTCGATTATTGCGGCTACTTTGACGAAGCTCCTGTATTAAGAGGAACCGAAGATCTTGATTTATGGCTAAGAATAGCAGACAAAGTTGAAAAAATCCACGGAAACCCAGAAAGATTAGTTTATTATCGATTACATGAGGGTGGAATTCATTTACAAAGAGCACGAATGTTAATTGGTAAAATTCATATTTATGAAAAGTATGAGCAATCTACCAAGATTTCTGCGCTTTATAAAAAACGTGAATATCGCTATGTTTATCGAGAATTGATGAATCAATTAATTGTAGAAGACAGAATTAACGAAGTAAAAACCTACTTTAAAGATCTCTGTAAAAAAGATAAAAACGGGTTGACAACTAATTGTCAAAAATTAATTTTCTTTCTATTTAATCCTAAAACCTTCAACTGGATTTCAACTAAGATTCTTTATAGAATTGGTTATAGGTTAGAAAAATTTCAGTATAAAATAAAAGGCATATGAAGCGTTTAAGAATTCTTCATATTACCCCTTGGTTCCCGAACACGGACAATCCCATTGAAGGTGTTTTCATAGCTAAACAGCTTGTAGAATTGCAAAGTCATTGTTATAACGAAGTGTTACACATTACCTTAAACAGTACAAATAAAATGGAAAACGGCGGTAATTACGAAGGATTAACCGTCACCCGAAAACAGATTAATCCGATAGTAGACCGTTGGATTATTAAAGAAAAATTGGCAAGTAAATACATCCACAAATACCTAAAAAAAAGAGAGAACGACTTTGATTTTGTCAATTTCTATATCGCCTATCCAAATGCCGTTTCACTAAAAAAATTTCAACAGCAATTTCCCAAACTAACTTTTACCATCAGCGAACAATGGTCTGCTTATTACGAAGCTTTTAATTTACCACCTCATCATAAAGGTAGAAAGAGAATAGAAAACATATTCAAACAACAGGCGCCCCTATTCACTGTCTCATCAGCATTAGCAGAAGACATTAAAAAGTTTGCCGGATTAGAAAAGATTGAATTCAAGTTAATTCCAAACATTGTTAACCCTAACGATTTTTACTACAAGGAAAAACCAGATTCTACCATATTTACATTTTCATCCATAAATAATTGGAGTAGTCTTAAAAATCCTTTTGTCTTGATAGAAGCCTTTAAACTTTTACTTGAAACTGATAAAAAAAATAGACTATTACTTTGTGGTTCAGGACAATTATCTGATGAAATCAAAGACACCATAAAAAAGGAAGGGTTAGAAGATCATATCATTTTTAAAGGTAGAATTCCGAAAGAAGAGGTTTTGTCAACATTACAAAATAGTCATGTCTATTGCCAATCATCTAACTATGAAACATTTTCAGCCATATGCATAGAGGCATTAGCAACCGGAACCCCTGTAATAGCTACAAAAATTGGAGGTATGAAGGATTTTGTTAATGAAAAAAATGGTTTGTTAATTGACCAAATGACCCCTGAACAATGGAAGAACGGCATGAAAAAGGTAAAAGAAAACTATTCTAGTTACCAGGCCGAAACTATTTCTAAAGAAACCATAGAAAAATATAACCCTGAAAAAGTAGGAACAATGTTTTTTGATCATTTTGAAAAACTCGTGAAAAATGGGTAAAAAAATATTACTCATATCAACTGAAGCGTGGGGACCAAATTTTGTCTCAAAGCATCATTATGCCAACTATTTAAGTGAAAATCATGAGGTTTATTTTTTGAATCCAGCTTCGGGCTTCAATAAAAACCCATTTGGTGATATTCAACTGAAGCATAAAAAACTAAAAGACGGTCTTTATTCATTGACCTATAAAAACCTAGTACCTAAACTGAATAACTTACCTAAAGCTGTACAAAAATCTATTTATAAAAAGCAAGCGAATCAGATTCATAAAGGTTTAGACATCAATGAATTTGATATTGTTTGGAGTTTTGACCCTTATAGATACTGGGATCTATCAGTTTTCAACGCAAAAAAACATCTTTATCATACGGTAGATTTCCATCCAACAGCCAAATTTGAATCGGACTGTGCAAATTCTGCAGACCATGTCATCTGCGTGACTGAGCTCATAAAATCATCTTTAACAACCAAAAACACTTCCATTCATAAAATTGGGCATGGTGCGGATATTAATGGATTTGAGCAAGAATCAGTCACAGAAATTCCTGGTAAGAATAAATTAAAAGCATGCTATGTAGGCAATTTCCACAACCATATTGATTATGAAATGCTCTTGCAATTGACCAAAGAAAACCAGCATTGCGATTTCATTATGATTGGTCCAACTTTGGATTCAAACCTTTCTTCTGGTAATAAGATTTCAATGAGTCACCTCAAGGCGTTAGAGCAACAACAAAACTTGTTTTTTATAGGTTCAGTGGTACCCCAATTATTAATGAGTTATCTCAATAAAATGGATATTAATTTAGTGTTATTCAAAAAAGAAAACCAAAGAATTCACTGCAGTCCGCACAAATTAATGGGCTATTTTTATTCAGGCAAAACAACCTTATCTAATTACATAGACGAGCATAAAAACACATCTTCAGAAATCATTACCATGGTGGATGACCAACATGAAATTCCGTTGAGATTTAAACAAATTATATCTGAAATCTCTCTTCATAATTCAAAAGAACTTCAAGAAAAAAGACGAAACTTTGCTGTAGTCAATAGTTATACCAACAAAATTGAACAAATATTTGCCCTAATACAAGATGAATCTAATTAAGAAAATATTCAACAAGCTAGGAATCAGAAGGTCCTATCCACACCGAATAAACGGTGTTAAATTCAGGGTACCTGTTTTCAGCGGTATGGGCTATGCTAACTTCAACAATTCTGAACCCTGGATGTCAACTATCCTGCAGATTATCAGCAAAGATAAAAGTACTTTATTGGATGTTGGGGTAAACGTAGGGCAGACCATGCTCTGCTGGAAATCCATTCGTCCGAATTCTGCTTACATAGGTTTTGAGCCCAACAGGCATTGTGTAAAATACGCCAAATACACCATTAAGGTGAATAAGTTTGAAAACTGTAAAATTGAACCTTATGGCTTATCTACCAAGTCAGAAAAATCTGAATTGTACATTTTAGGAAAAGACTTGGGAGACTCTACAGCATCCACCATTAAAGACTTCAGAGAGAACGAGACCAGGCAAGCCATAGAAATTGAAACCAAAAGCTTAAAAGAACTAGGCCATACTGATTTTGACATTGCAAAAGTAGATGTTGAAGGCTCAGAATTAGAGGTAATCAAAGCAATTTTAGCGGTTAACCAAACAGCAACTATCATTTGTGAGATTCTACCAGCCTATAATTCTGATAACAAAGACAGAATTGAACGACAAGAACAGATTGAACACCTTTTGAAGGACCACGAATACTACATATACCGCATTCTTAAAGGCGAAAAAATAACGCTAGAGTCTATTCAAGAGTTTGGAATTCATAGTGAATTGGCGAAATCAGACTACCTTTTTGTACCTTCATCTAAAGATGATTTTATAAAAGCGGCTTTTCATTGATGCCATATTTCTCCGTAGTCATACCAACTTATAATCGTGCAGATAGGGTTACAAAAGCAATTGACTCTATTCTCGCCCAAGCTTTTGAAGATTGGGAGCTGATTGTGGTTGATGACGGAAGTACGGATAACACAAAAGAGCGCGTTACTCAATATGGTGATGACCGAATTAAGTACATTTATCAAGAAAATGCAGAGAGAGGAGCGGCTAGAAACAGAGGAGTAAAAGAGGCAACAGGTAACTATGTTTTTTTTCTTGATTCGGACGATTTCGTTTACCCAACCTATTTAATTCATGCTGCTGAAGCTTTAAAAGATTTAAATGAGCCCGAGTTTTTTCATATTCGATATAAAGAAATGAAAGACAACAAAACAGTTACAACTGAAAAACTGAAGCCAAATGAGGTTTTACAAAAAACCTTGCGACAAAATAGATTTGCCTGCCAGTTCTTTTTAAGAAAAGACATTGCAATACAATTTAAATTCAGTGAAAATAGAGCACTTAAAATTGGCGAAGATTGGGCCTTGATTCTTCGTATTGCTGTTCGTTATAAACTCCATTTCAGCAATGAGGCATTAGGCGTTATCGTGCAGCATGATGACAGAAGTATGCAGTTAGCGTCACCAGACACAATTCTTACCTCTAGAGATTTAATACTTGAATATTTGAGTCAAGATGAAAAGGTTGGGGATGATGTTAAAGGAAACGTTGATGCCGAGTTGACTTCATTAGCAGCCCTTTCAGCGGCAATTAACAAAGAAAAAAGTCAAGCAAAAAAATTGCTAGCAAAAGCAATTCAAAAAAGAGCTTATTTAAGGTGGACAAAACGTACCTTAGCTATCTATAAAAAACTCGCACTTGGATAATAAAAAAGACATAGCACACGTGTTGTATTCTGGTTTAGGCGGAACCACAGACTATGTATTTAATTTAATTGAAGGCGATAAGGAAAAGAAATATCGCCATCACATTTTCTTCTTTGGAATAGAAGATGTGAACGAAGAAACTTTAGAAAAAGCAACATCCATTGCAGATAATGTTCACATTACCAAAAAAAGAAAGGGGCTTGATCGACAAGCATTAAGAAGAGTAACTTTAGCCATAACAGCAAGTAAACCTGTTGCCGTTACTTGTCATGTAAACTCTTTAATTTTACCCTTGTCAACACTTGCCAAAAACTTTTGTAAGCTCATTTTTGTAGAGCACCAGGCGAATCATTTAAAAAGTAGAAAAGAAAAAATTTGGTCTATTTTCGCACAACGTAAAGCCGACTGCGTGGTTTCATTAACTCCAGAATATCAAAAAAGACTCGAGGCTTTGGTTGGTCGATTTTATAAAGCAAAAAAAAACGTTTTAATTAGAAGCGGAATCGCATTAAATCGATATTACAACGTGAAGCCAGAAAATGAGCACATCAGAATTGGTATGGTTTCTAGAATTAATGAATTCAGAGACCACAACACCTTGCTCCAAGCCTTTTCTAAACTCGCTCATAAAAATATCAGTCTGCACATTGCAGGTGACGGACCTCTAAAAGAAAAATTAGAAGCCAAGTTTAAACGAGAAAACATCCATTGGCACGGTGTTTTGAATCAAGAACATATTGCCGCATTTCTTGCCGGAATAGACATCTATGTGCACGCCTCAAAAGGAGAAACTTCTAGTATGGCCATTATGCAAGCAATGGCAAGTAAGCTTCCTATAATTGCTTCAGACGTTGCAGGAATTAGAAACGTGTTTAATGACAACAACGGAATATTAGTAGAAGTTCAAAATGCTAAAGAACTTCAAAAAGCCCTTGATAAACTTATAGATGATGCGGACGAACGCAACAGATTAGCAATAGAGGCACTGAGCTATGCCCAACGAAATTGCAATAATGAAAGAATGTTCAATCAATTTGATGAATTGTTATGAAAATTCTATTCGTTCAAAAAGTAAAGGCACTGGTTGGATCTGAAAAGTATTTTTTAGAATTGATTCCCGCTCTTGAAGCGAGAGGGATAGCAACTGAATTTGTTTGTATTTACAGTCAAATAGACAAAGAAAAAACGATTCCATTTATTGAAGCCTACCAGAAACTAGGCCTTAAATTACATATTCAAGAAATTAAGTCTGAAAAATCAATCTTGAAGGCGGTTAGGTTCATTAAGAATATTCATTCAAAAGGAAATTTTGATTTGATTCATTCACACCTGATTCATGCTGACTTTTGGTGCGCCTTACTTAAAAAAATCTACAGAATTAAAACACCTGTTGTATCCACCAAACATGGATATGACGAAGATTATATTTCTAAACATGGCTTTAATGCTCAGCATTTGAAAGCTAATCGTTATTTCAAGATCTGTAAATTTTCAGAAAAACAGATTTTAAAATCATATGCAGTTTCTAACGGATTACGTCAGTTATTTATTGATGCGGGAATTTGTAAAAGTGAAAACATTTCAACCATTCATCATGGGTTTGACTTAGGTGAGGTTAATATAAAGCCAAGCGAAGCTTATCGAAAATCACCTCAGCAATTAGTCGTATTAGGCAGAATCATTCCCTTTAAAGGTCATATTCATTTGATTGAAGCCTTGGCCAAAGTGAAAGATGAATATCCGGCTGTAAACTTAAATATTGTAGGACATGGTGACAAAGATTTAATTCTTCACTTGAAAAAGCGTATCACTGAATTACAACTGAATCAAAACGTTTCTTTTGAAGGATATCAGAGCAATATTTATGATTATTTAGGCAATGCTGACATCATGGTTGTCCCATCTATATCAGAAGGGTTTGGATTAATCTTTTTAGAAGCTTTAAATGCTAAAACCCCAATTATTGGGTTTGATGTTCCGGCCACCAACGAAATTATTGAAGATGGCGTAAACGGATTATTAGTAGCGCTGAAAAACGAAGCCGAATTGGCGGAGAAAATCATCACATTATTGCAATCTGACGAACTAAAATCAACCTTTTCTGAAAACGGATTTAATAAGCTGAAGAAGTATTATTCTCTAAATCGTATGGTTGATCAGACAATTCAGTTTTATGAGACTGCGCTTTAGTTCGGGCTTTATACATCAGCAAGAACATAATAAATCCAAACAAAGATAAAATTGGAATTTTGTATCTGGCTAGAGCTCCAAAATTATAAGAGGTAAATCCTACAGCAAATCCAAAAATCAAGCAGTAGATGAACATTCCATACAAAATGGGGTATTTCCTAATCTCTCTGATTATCCTGAATTTAAACTTGAACATGACGTAAATAAAAATGGCAAAAAACAAGAAGCTTTCAAGTGCCCCAATGAAAACTACGGGGTTTCTGGCCTCCCATAAATAAGGTCGGAAAAAAGTCACGTTTAGAGCGGCAGGTATCTTTCTACTGACACCTGCTGCGGTGTATTCTATTTCTCCTAAATTATAAGAAGAGCCTCCTACATCTGTATGCCAACTGTGAAACCCTTTTACTTTCCATTCTAAATTACTTGCTTGGTATTTCTCAGAACCCTCCCCTACTAAATTCAAACTAAAAAAACTGGCACCTATCAACCCCATAAACACAAATGGTCCTACAACATATTTAATCAATTTACTTTTCATGGATTGACTAAACAAAACATAAATCCCTAAAAAGGCGCCTGGTAGAAATGCCAAGATAATATAGGCTTTGAGTGAAATTATCAAGTAAGAGAAAAACAAAATTCCAACAAAATAAAAGGGCTTGAACTTCTTCTTAAACAATGAGAAATAAAGTAAGTAAATGACGTAATTTATGCAGAACAAGGTAATGGTATCTTTCATGATTCCGCCTCCCCAAAACACGACAGAAGGAATCAAAAACACCGCCCAAAAAGCATATTTTTCTTTCTCTGGGAGGATATCGCGCAGCACTTGAAACAATTTCCATCCTCCAATAAAAGAAATTAGCGACATGAACAAAGTTGTGACCAAATATGACTGGAAAGAAACGAGATTAATTGGCGATAATATCTTCACCATAAACCACTCTTCGTAGGTTCTTGAATATTTTATTTTATCTGCAAACGGTGATAATTCTGGAGGAAGATTTCCGCCTTCTGACCCTAACAAACTCAAATAATCTGCTGGTGATTCTACCAAAGTTTGAGACAAGACAGATGCTCCGTTGTGATATAGAAAAGTATCGCCAAAACCGTAGTAATAAACATAGATCAGGGCGAAAACAACGCCTCCAAATACTTTGATTATAAATCCATTCAAAAAGTACTTGTAATAGGTGTCTGATTTCATTGATCTGTAGAAGAACAATAAAACAAAAATGAGCGTAAAATATATCGCCCAAATGCTCCAATCAAAAATCCCTATCGAACCCATTACCGACTTTCTAACCAATTGTACGTGAATAAACCGCAAAGGTTAAGAAAGAAGTGGTTCAAAAATTATTTAAATTCACTGTAAAGATGGATAAAGGAATATTTTGCATATCGCTTGACTTTGAAAAGTACTGGGGTATTCATGATATAACCGACTGGCAAAGCAAAGAAACAGAACTCAGCAAAGTAAGAGACGTTGTTTATCAACTACTTGAAGTGTTTGAGTCAAATCGTATACATGCCACTTGGGCCTTTGTTGGTTTATTGGCTCACCCCAATTTTCAGGATATTTTAGACCAAGAACTTAAAGCAATCCCCTATAAAAACAAAGAGTACTCTCCATTTCCGCTTGAAGTAGATAAGTTTAAAGGGATTCCAAAAGACATTTGCTGTGCACTTGAAGAGCTAAAAAAAATAAAAGCTACCCGCTTCCAAGAGTTAGCGAGTCATACATTTTCGCATTTGTATTGTCTTGAAGAAGGAATAACGAAAGAAGTGTTTGAAGCAGATCTTCGAAAAATGCGAACAATTGAAAAATTATTGGGTATTGAAATGACATCTATTGTTTTTCCTAGAAATCAGATCAACCCTGAATTCATAGAAATGTGTCAAGCAAAAGATTATACAGCTTTTAGAGGCAATCAAAGAAGTGCGGTTTGGAGCAATAGCACCTTTCAAACAGAGTCAATTTTTAGAAAAGGCAAAAGGTTAGTTGACGCTTATTATCCGATTGTAAAAACGACTGGATATACCCTAAATGATATCAGAGCAAAAAAGAAAATAATCAACATTCCGGCTTCACGTTTTTTACGACCTATTTCTACTAAATGGGGATTTGAAGATCAAAAGATGAAACGAATCAAAGATGAAATGACAAAAGCTGCTAAGCTCAAACAAATCTATCATCTTTGGTGGCACCCTCATAACTTTACACAAAACACTGATTTGCATTTTGAACAGTTAGACACCTTATTTGAAC
Organism: Crocinitomicaceae bacterium; assembly: GCA_039939375.1. GTDB lineage: Bacteria > Bacteroidota > Bacteroidia > Flavobacteriales_D > Crocinitomicaceae > Paracrocinitomix. Next base: position 159,065 of record JBDVJO010000007.1, read on the forward strand.
ACTTTCATGAATTGAATAAAACCTATGGTTTCGTTTCACTAAACATGCAAGAAATAGCAGAACATGCCAGAAGTTAAAGTGATCATTCTTGCCACTGACGGCACTAATACTCGACTTTTGTTCAACAAGTTACAGAAGGGTCAAAAGGTAGTGCGTGTCATCCTTGAACAACCAATATCTAAACTTACCTTTCTAAAAAGGAGAATGAAAAAGATTGGTTTTTTCAAAGGTTTGTCACAAGCATTTTTCATGACTTTGATTATGCCCTTTATTACTGATAAGTTCAGCCGAGAGCGAATAGTAAAAGCCAACCTTTCTGATCAACCTATTCCCAAAGATATTATTCATAAAGTGGATTCAATCAACTCTTCTGAAGTCATTGAGCTTTTAAAAAATACTGAATGTGATTACATCATCATCAACGGAACGCGAATTCTAAAAAAATCTTTGTTGAATGAAATCAAAGTTCCAATTGTGAATATTCATACTGGTATCACCCCTAAATACAGAGGCGTTCACGGAGGGTATTGGGCACTATATCAGAATGAACCAGAACTTTTTGGCGTTACTTTACATGTTGTAGATGAAGGTGTTGACACCGGTACGTATATTGCTCAGAAAGTAGTAAAGACAGCACCAAAAGACAATTTTAAGTCCTACCCTACTTTACAGTATTTAGCCGGTTTGGATTTATTGGTTCAATATCAAGACGCCATCTTGAATAGAAGTTCAGGGCAAACAGAGAAATTAACTACTGAGAGCGAGCAGCATTATCACCCCGGATTTTTCCAATATCTTTCTATGCGTTTAAGAAAGGGAGTGAAGTAGTTATTGATGGTGATATGGTTCGTTTCTTAATATGGTGAACGCTCTGTACAATTGCTCAAGGAAAAACATTCGAATCATTTGATGAGAAAAGGTCATTTTGGATAAAGACATTTTCTCGTTAGCAGCAGCATATACCTCATCTGAAAAACCGTAAGGCCCACCAACAACAAATGTGATGTATTTCAATCCTCTATTCATTCGATCTTGTGTCCAATTTGAGAAAGCAACTGAATCATATTGTTTTCCTTTTTCATCTAAAAGCACTACCAAATCGCTTTTTTCAACTTTGGATAAAATCATTTTTCCTTCTTCGGTTTTGATTTGATCTTCAGTGAGTTTTTTGGCATTTTTCACATCTGGCAATTCAATTTTTTCAACTGAAATATAATGTTGGAGCCTAGATAAATATTCGGTTTCTCCGTCAATTAGAAATTTTTTATGTGTCTTACCGATTAAAATTATCTTTATCTTCACTTCTCAGAAATTAAATGTGGCTCAGTTTTTGCTCCAAACTGTAAAAATAGAACATTTAGAATTGAATTAAGAAAGGATGAAAAATTACTTCTTCATAATCGCATTATTAGCAAGCGGATTTGCATTTGCACAGCCGTCTGAACCACTTTTAACTGAAATTGAGTTTGAGCCTGTTTTGAGAACTGAAACAACCGTTCAGCAGCAACAAAGCTTTGAAAAGAAAATGGTAATGGCCTTTAAAAATGGTAATGCTGAACTTATTGGTAAATATTTTAGCGATAACATTGACTTATCTATTGATGCTAAAGAAGATCTTTATTCAAATTCACAATCTGAGCAGATTTTAAAGAACTTTTTTGTGGCACATCCACCCAAAGATTTCAAAATCATTCACAAAGGAAAATCAGGACAATCTGAATATTTTATTGCTGAATTAACGGCAGATGCAAAATACAGAGTAACATTGAATTCGAAATCAATAGGCGGGGTAAATAAGATTACGTCATTAACGATTGAACTAGAAAGCTAAGCTTCCTCTTTTTCAACTACTTCACCACCTCTATAGATCATCCTCTCTATACCGTTCATATTTAAGAACTCGTAGTCAAACTTCAAGATTTTACCTTGATAGATAAGTGGTTTAGCATAAAGCTCATCCAATAAATCATCTCCTTCTAAAATATATAGGGCGACACCATATTTACTTTCATCATTTTTAAGAATCAAATATGATTCAGGATTAATGATTAGGAATTCTTTATACTTCATTTCAAATTCACCTTCTTGAGCCACTGCTCTTCGTGGTCGTTCAAAGTCATAATTATCAATCGTTAATTCTACCTCTTTCCAAGGAGCAACATCCAAATCATATTCAGTGGCTCCGGTGCGCTCACTAGCTTTTATAATTTCTGCTCCATTTAAGTAGATATGACGTTCAACTAAATCGCCATCTTCAGCATTGTAAGCGGAAATGTATTCTGAAATATAAACTGGTAGACCGTCTTTAAAAAAAATAGTCATTGAGGTGTAAAACTTTTCTGAATACTCCTCACTACTGATCATTTTTAAGGTATCATATTGTGAATACTCGTCCGCCTTATAAGACTCTTCATCTCTTGAATATTGCGGACCTAAATTAATATCATAGACTTTACTGGTGTCTAAACAATCAGCTATGTAATCATCAATTTGCTCAGGTGTAATATCTAAACTTGGCTTAGAATTACAACTCACAAGCAGGACTATAAACGATAAATAGATTAATCTTTTCATAACGGTACGTGCTTTTAAATATAAGTCAAATCTTACGAAAAGCCACAAAAAAAGCCCTCTGAAATTCATCAGAGGGCTTTCAATTTATTAAGAAATGTTATTCAAAAATAACATCCATTTCAACACGTCTGTTTTGCTCTCTTCCTTCAGCAGTGTCATTTGTTGCTACTGGTTGTTCTTCACCGAAGTATTGAACAATCATTCTGTCTGCAGCAACTCCTCTTGACTCTAAGAAATCACGAACTGCTTCAGCACGTTTCTTAGATAAGATTAAGTTAGCTTGCGCAGCACCTTGACTATCTGTGTGACCTGCAATTTTCAGTCTGAAATCAGGATTATCTACCAAGTATTGAGCTAAGTCTGTCAATGACTCTTTAGATTCTTCTTTGATAATTGCTTTAGCTGTTTCAAACTGAAGTGCATCAAATGCTCTCTTCAAGATCTCCACATCAATCACAGGACATCCTTTGTTCTCAACAGGACCAGGAGTATTCACACACTCATCATCTTTATCAATTACACCATCTCCATCTGTATCTGTGTAAGGGCATCCGTCATTTTCTGGTGGACCAGCATTGTAAGGACACTTATCATCTTTGTCTAATAGACCGTCACCATCAGTATCAGGCCAAGGACAACCTCTGTTTTCTTCTGGACCTGCTTCAGTAGGACAAGCATCTAAGTAATCAAAGATTCCGTCATTATCTGTATCAGGACATCCTTGGTTTTCTTTAGGACCTGCAACTTCAGGACATAAATCATCTGAATCTTTCAATCCATCACCATCTGTATCAGGACAACCATTGAATAATTCTAATCCAGGAACGTCAGGACAATCATCATTCTTATCAATGATTCTATCACCATCTCTATCTGGACATCCGTTAAATTCAGCTAAACCTGCATCATCCGGACATTGGTCATCTTTGTCAATGATTTTATCACCATCTCTATCTGGGCATCCGTTGAATTCTTTCGGCCCTGCCTCTGTAGGACAAGCATCTTCAGAATCTTGGATTCCGTCACCATCTGTATCAGGACATCCCATGAATTCCCAAACACCTGGTGTTTCTAAACATAAATCAACTTTATCAGAAACTTTATCTTCATCAATATCGCTAGGGTGAACATAAAGAATTGGAACTTTTAATGCGGCATAAATATCTGCACCTCTTAAGTTTTTATCTTTTGTCGGAGCAAAAATCGCTTTCAAATCTCCTGTTCCAACAATGATTGGTCCCATTCTTAAACCTAAACCAGTTCTGAATCCTGTCATTCCACTATACGATAACGGCACAGATAAACCTGCCCATTTGAAATCATATCTTGGTGTCAATGAAAATGCAGAAGGCATTCTTACTTTATGCGCATCTTTATTCATTTGGAATCCAATTTGAGAATTGAATTGCATATAAAAGTCATTCCAAATATTCCAATCTAAAGCGGCATTAATATGCGTTGGAAGGTTCATGTAATATGTTCCGACATCAGAAGTAAATGACCCGTTATTCACGCCTCCGTTTAAGTTTGGATCTAATAAAGTGTCTACGTTATTGTTAAATGACTCTAACCCTTCAGTATCATTGAATTGCTGTAAATCTAAGATATTGGCGTTCACACTAAAGTCACGGCTATTAGATGATTTTTCATAACGCATACCACCTAAATCATTAATGGCAAAACTCGCTTTCAATTTGTACTTATTCTTATCTCTTCTCCACAAATCGGTCTCACCATCCATGTCATATTTATAATCTTTGTAATCTGGTCGCCATTCGTAAACAACTCCTAAATCAACTCCGAACCCTAATTTTGATTGTAATTGATATACATCTGAAAATCCGCCAACACCTGTATAAGCAGACGAAGAAGCATCCCAGTGCTCATCAATATTGGCTGAGTATCCATAATTGAAATCACCAGAAACTAATAAGGCAGTATCGGCATTACTAAAGTTATACTCAACTTGGTCAGTATATAAATACATTGAACCTAAACCTTGTAAGAACTTTAATTTAGTTCCGGCTTTCATATAGTGCTCTCCTTTATCCATAATGGTCATGGCAAATCCTGCATTATATTCCATCCAAGAGTTAAAAGAAATATTTACTAACTCATCCGTATACGTTTCATCCCAACGTTCTGGAACTTCTAAGCCATTTCTTGCTAGATCAATTAATGCACTTGAAACGTGGTCAACATTTAAAATTGTTCTGTTTTTGATTCCAAAACTTACCGCCATTCCGTATTGACGATTAATTGAAACCATTACGTTCAACACGTCTACCGTTGTTCCGACATATGCTTGTCTGAAATCTCCGCCAGGATTTGGGTACTCAAAAAAGTTACCTTGACCCTTTGCTTGAAAATGTGCAGCAGAATCCGCACCAATAATTTTCCCAAACACCGGTTGACCGTAATCTGTCGTATCACTCATCCATGCATCTACAGCTGGATCACTTGAATCAAATGATTGCGACCACCAATAAGGCATGTTCTTGGTATTAAAATAAAGATGATCGTTATAACCTGAGAATGAAAATCCTCCTAGAGTAACATCAACAATAAATCTGTTATCTGCTATTGAAGCAGCATTTAAATCTCCTCCTGAAACACCAGAATAATTACTTTGACGATAGCCCAGAAAATCTTGCGAATACGCTTCTGTACTAATCAATCCTGCAACAAGAGTTAAGCAAAGTATTAATTTTTTCATGTCAATTTTTAATTTTGTACGCTTTAAGTGTCACTCCAGAAATGGTGTAAAGCAAATCACCTTGAATGGTGCAAACCGAAGATCCTTGAACAGAGTTGGGCAGCATCATTTTTCCGTAGTTATTCAACAAATATATGGTATTCTCTGAAATATCGGAAAAAACAAAGCCATACTCTTTGGTTCCTACCAAACCAACGAAATTATTAGTTTGAGAAGGTTTTAAGACTTCACTCTTGACGTAACCAAACTGATCCACAATCAATAAGCGACTTGATTCCTCAATAATTAAGAGCGGATTTCCGGTGTTATACTCCCAATGAACTGCTATTGGAGCTACATTTTGATCAATTTTTACTGAATCTCTTTCACCATCTAAAACATAGTAATTTAGAATATATCCATTTGAGTACCCCATTTTTCTCAGAGATGTCTCCATTCCTCCTACTACAAAATCGGTTTCATTTTGTAATCCAAAAGCTACGGGATTTGACAATCTACTTTCTCCTCTACGGTTCAGGATGTATTGATTATTGTTGACGTCTTTAAAAGCTATGATATCCTTACCTGCTGTTAAGACATGGTAGATTTTACTTTTAATTGGACTGGTCATGCCTTCAAACATCCAACCATCAACAATCTTACCTTCTTCTGAATACACCAACACCTTGTTTCCGCTATTGACGATTATTCTGTACACAAATTGATTATCATAATTTACAGCTAAACCTACTTTTGATTCTGCCCCCAAACTTACCGGATACCCATTTCTTGATTTACCATTATCATTGACAACATCAAAGCCATTTGTTTGAAAAAACACCAACTCTTTTTTTCCATCATTTTCAAAATCAACTATTTGAGGCAATTGCACTAAAGAAGACTGAAGCACTCTTTTCCATAATTGTTCTCCTTTCTTTGTATAAAGCGCCACGGTTTTCGCATTAGATAATAACACCTTTACTTCGCCACCTGTCTCTACCAGCTGTATGTTTTCAACTGTAAAATCAATTGTAAACTCATGTATAACTTCAACCCCTGATGCCGTTGACAAACCAGTGTTTAGGTTAACTAAACTCACCAATTTATTAGCGTTTTTTTGATAGATTTCGCTTCTACAGCTATACAAGTCTGTATTTTTTTCAATGATAACCTTATGAGATATTGTAGGAGCTGTTTTTTGGTACAATCGCAATGATTCATCATTTCCTTCCAATAAATTACCAAGTTGAACCTGGCTTAAATACCAACGCATAGCTGGAATTGAATTCGCCAACACATTAAAGTTGTTGTACTCTGTGTAATATGAAAGTTCTGAATCTAATTCACTTATCGATTCTGACCAGTTAAAAGCTGTTTTAAATGGCAACACCTTGAATTTACCAATATTAAAATAAGGCACCTGTAATGAATCAGCCTGAAACGCTAATGTTTGTTCCTCAAGAATTAACTCTAAATCCCTTTCTGCGCTAGGCCTGGCTATGATTAATTCAAAACTATCTTTTGCGAAATACAACAACCCATCTCCTAGCCAATCAAAACTTCCTTCACTGGGTTGATTGAAAACTACAGGAACATCTTCCAACATTCTGCTCGACCCGTAAAAAGTTGCTTCATCAAAACTTGGAGGCACCAACGCAAAAAATGGTTCTGAACTAACGGCTTTTCCTTTTAAACCATCTCCCTTCTCAGTCCATACTTGATAATGCATTTGATTTGAAAGTATATGCTTTTTGCCAATTGGATAAGTTGAGCTGTATTCAATTACATCTGCACTCGTGTAATCTACAATCTCTTTTGTCGCCTTTGGTTCAAATTCAACGGATGTCAGCAACAAATATTTTTCGCGCTTAGAAAGCTGTAAGCTAGTCTTACCAACGGTCAAGACGTTATTGCTCAACTGGCATTCAACGTTTAGTTGATCATTTAAAAAGTTTACCAACTCATGAAAACCAACGTCAGTTTTTAAAGCAACTAAAAAGGAGTTGTGGTCGAAAGAAAAGAAACAAGAATTCAAGTCATAATCTGCAAAACTCAAATCCGCATTTAAAATCGGTTGAATTCCTTCAGCATATGAACTATCCAACTGAAACTCCTCAAGAATAGTGTTGACATCACTTTTAGATTTTAATTTATCTAAGTCTCCAACTAAATAGGAAGTAGCATCTTCACTAATTTGAAATGACAGGTAATTAATTTGGGCTTGCTGTTTTTTGTACAAATAAACTGCTCCATAAGCAAATATTGCCATGAGCGCGGTAATCGCAGTTAACCTCAGTATAAATTTGACTTTAGACATCAACACAAAAATACGCAATGCCAGCCCTCGGTTTGATTATAACCAAATTGAATTTGCACAGCCTAATGTGAACACTACAGTTTCAATTTTAACTGTTCTGGAGCTAACAATGTAAAAGACATTCGGTGAATTGGACTTGGGCCATGTTTCTCAATCCCTAATCTGTGTTCCTTTGTAGGATAACCTTTGTTTTTATCCCATGCATAATACGGATACGCTTCGTGAGCTTTTTCCATTAATTCATCTCTGTGAACTTTAGCTAAGACAGAAGCTGCCGCAATACTTTTAAACTTACCATCTCCTTTAATTATGCATTCATGTTGAATTCCTGGATAAGGATTAAACCGATTCCCATCTATCAATAAAAATTCAGGTGAAGTCGACAATTGATTAACGGCTCTATGCATGGCTTCAAAAGACGCATTCAGAATATTTAATTGATCAATTTCTTTGTGATCCACGACTCCAATTCCCCAAGCTACTGCCTTAGCCTTTATAATGGGATACAATTCTTCGCGTTGTTTTTCGGTCATTTTCTTTGAATCGTTCAACCATTTATGGCGAAAATTTTTGGGGAGAATAACTGCGGCGGCAACAACCGGACCCGCCAAACAACCTCTGCCGGCTTCATCACAACCGGCCTCAATCACTCCTGAATTAAATGAATTTTTTAAACGCATATTCTTTCTAAAACCCAATAATAATCAACTTTTTTGATTGCCTGTTTATTATCACACCAAAATTAATTTCATATCTTCGAACAACCTTTGGCATGTATATTGCGTCTTCAAATAGAATTGAATTTTGACAATTTAAAACAACAATACCTGAATAAGGGAACATTAAATAATTAAAACAAGAAAAATGAAAAAGTTTTTAGGATTAGCAACTGGTTTATTATTAACTGTATTCACAATGGCTCACCACGGTGTTGCATTTAATGATGCATCAAGTGATTACGATAAAGCAGCTACTACAGAGTTTAATTTTACAATGGATTCTAATTTTTCTTTAGATGATATTAATAGTACAGCAGCTTTTTATACAGATTATTTCACGGTAACCACAGCTGAAAACGGTGAAGGACACACGGTAACTTTCACTTTAGCTCAGGATGACGAAATGTCAAGAAGAGTTATTACAAGATTTTTTGTGAGCTTAGAAGTAACTGAAATTGATGTTAACGGTGAACACATGGAAGTAAACCACTTTGTGATGACTTATATCATGAAAGGATAATTCTACCTAAATCATTTTAGAACCCTGATTATAACAATCAGGGTTTTTTTGTGCCCAAAAATAAATTTGGAAGCGAACCTTTAATTCCATAAATTGGGAATACCGAAATCACTCAGAATCATATTTTAACACGAATTCACTCATAGTTTAAGCTGTGTTAAATGAGAGACTGACCTTAAAAACCTCAGCGTATGCCCGGAATTCTAAACCCTAGTATGATTGAAAAAGAGTCAATCGATACATTATCATTCAAAAATATAATTGAATTTGAACAGCATCCACAGCTCATGGAGAAGTTGTATAACGCTACCAGACTTGGAAACACGAACAAATTTAAATGCCAAATAGAGTTTTATGCAGATTCTGGTCTCAAAACGGTTGAAACAACCATTTGGGCAACCGGTAAAAGTTTTATCTGCTTGAAAGGTGGACTTTGGATTCCAATTTCCAAAATAGTTGACATAAGAATGATATAATCAACCCAACAAAACAAATAATAAATGCGGCTTTATGTCGCATTTTTTGATTTTAGAAGTTCAAGAATACAATGCAAAGAAAGTATTGTTGTCTTTTCTTTTCTATTACTTTTGATACATAAACTAAAAATTATGTTGAGAAGACTCTTTCTTTTATCGATCATCCTGCTTAGCGCATTTTCAAATTTCGCTCAAGACGAAATGCCAAACTCTGTTGATGAAGTCATCAAATGGAATTTTACAGTAACCCACGAAGGATGTGAAGCTATCATTAATATGACTGCAGAGCAGAAAGATCACTGGCATGTTTATACACAGAAGCAACCCAACGGATCTGTTGCCTACCCAACTGAATTTACTTTTGCAGAAAGTGATGATTATGAATTAATCGGGTCTGTTCGCGAATATGGTGCTGAAGAGCATGACAATGACGGATTCCCTGAAAAATACTTCCCAGGAGATAAAGCAAAGTTTAAGCAACGAATTAAAATCAATACGGACAAGCCATTCACAATAAAACTTGAATATGGTTTCATGGCCTGTAAAACAGCCTGTTTCCCGCCAGAATTTAGAGAGGTTGATATTAAATGTGACGGTAAAAAAGGAGACTGTGAAGCTGTAGAGGTTGACCCAGAAATGGCAGATACTTCTGAAGTTGAAGTAGAATTAATTGACTCTCCAATAGGTTTTCAAGCATTCTCTACTTTCTCTTCTAAAACAGATTACAGACTAGTTGTAACGCCAATCATCAATAGCGGCAACTTCTTACTGAACGGTGGATTTAAAGTTAAATTTGAAGGCTCATTTACTGCAGATGGAAAACTAAATTTACCGGCATTTAAAGACTCTAGCATCACTAAAGACTCAATCACTTTCAGTGTTTATGACGCCGGACAAATTATACAATCTATCAAAATCGATAGAAATGATTCTGCTCAAACCATTAAAGCCATGATCACTTACGAAGGTATCAATGATGCTGGTGAAAGATTTGTATCTAAAGAAACAGAAATCGCAATCCCGCTTGAAGAAGCATTCTTTTCAGAAAATAGTGATGGTATAAGTGGAAGCTCTTATTGGGGAATCTTTTTCCTTGCATTCGGAGGAGGACTCTTAGCCTTGTTAACACCATGTGTATTCCCAATGATTCCAATGACGGTAAGTTTCTTTACAAAAGGAAGTGAAGACAAAAAGAAAGGACTTTTCAGAGGAGTCATGTATGGATTATTCATCTTTTTAATCTATGTATTACTGAGTTTGCCTTTCCACTTATTAGACAATTTAGACCCAAGCATCTTAAATGGAATTGGAACTAACGGACCGCTAAACATCTTCTTCTTCCTGATGCTAGCCGTGTTTGCCATGTCATTTTTAGGAGCATTTGAAATCACAATGCCAAGTAAGCTTACAAATAGCGCAGATAAAAAATCTAATCTTGGAGGACTTATCGGTATCTTTTTCATGGCGATTACGCTAGCACTAGTTTCATTCTCTTGTACTGGTCCAATTTTAGGTGGACTTCTTGCGAGCGCCTCTTCTAGTGGCGGCGGCGGCGCATGGAACCTCACAGTAGGAATGGCAGGATTTGGTATTGCGCTTGGATTACCATTTGCTTTATTCGCAATCTTTCCAGGATGGTTAAATAGACTGCCTTCTTCTGGGGGATGGTTAAACCAGGTAAAAGTGGTTTTAGGTTTACTAGAATTAGCTTTAGCATTCAAATTCTTATCTGTAGCAGACATCTATTATGACGGTCATATCTTAGAAAGAGAATTGTTTATCGCAATTTGGGCAGGTATCTTCCTTATTATGGCTATGTACTTATTCGGGATTTTCAGAACAAGTCACGACTCACCTCCGGGTAACGGACTCGGAACCTTTAGAATTGTAGTTGGTATGGTAGCATTCATTTTCGGGCTTTACTTAATCCCAGGAATGTTTGGAGCTCCGGTTAAATTGATTTCAGCCTTCGCTCCACCAGAAAGCTATAGCGAAATTCCATACGGAATCCACGGACACGCACCTGATTTACCTGAAGGCGCAAGCTATGAACACGGTTTGGTTGTATTCCATGATATTGCTGATGCAGAGCGCTACGCAGAAGAAACAGGTAAGCCAATTATGATTGACTTTACTGGTGAAAACTGTGTAAACTGCAGAAAGATGGAAGCCAACGTTTGGTCTGCTGACGAAGTACACGCACTCATGTCTCAAGACTTTGTGATAGCCTCTCTTTATGTTGATGATGCAGCAAAACTTGACAAACCAGAAATATCACCATACTCCGGTCGAGAATTAAATACTTATGGAGATAAATGGGCTGATTTCCAATCAAAAGTCTTTAACAAAAACTCACAACCTCAATACGTGATCCTTGATAAAAATGGCGACATGATCAACTCAGATGCTTCATTCCAAAGTCACGGAAGTCCAGATTTATTTGAAAAATGGCTAGAGTCTGGTAAGGAACAATTTGAAAAAAGAGGAGACATTCCTGTTGTATTTGGAAAAATTGAATACATCACTGAATCGAAGAATTTCTCTGTAGAAGGAGGTGAAGAGCTAAAATCTGATATAGAACTCAGATAATCAAACTTTCAAAACGAATAAAAAGTCCTGCTTAGTTTAAGTAGGACTTTTTTGTTACTAACTGACGGTCTTTGTATTATGCTTTAAAGAAATGAACCTTTTAAGATAAAGGTTGTACCAAAAAGCATGATACAAACATTGAAAAATACATCCTGGCTAATCATCTTAGCGCTTTCAGTGTTTTTATTTTACATTACCTCTGAATACCTTTCTTTTCAACCAGATGTCAACTTTCTTTTGGTAAAAGAGAATATTGTATTTGACCCTATTTGGAGACCCACTTTCTATATTCATGTCATTAGTGGTATGGCCGTAATACTGGTGGGACCACTTCAATTTCTGCCACAGCTAAGAAAAAAATCCATCAAACTTCACAAGCAATTAGGGAAAATTTACGCTTACGGAATTCTTCTTTTTGCAGCACCAACTGGATTAATCATGGCATTTTATGCTGAAGGTGGCCTGAGTTCAACTATCGCATTTTTGGTGATGGGCGTCTTGTGGTTTTTGACGACAATTCTGGCGATTTATTTTGTAAGAAAAGGAAACATATTGGCGCATCAAAAATGGATGTACAGGAGTTTTGCCTTAAGCTTCGCCGCGGTAACATTAAGAATATTGGTTCCATTATTTTCTTTAACAACAGAATTAACTGAACTAGAAATTATTGTATCCACTGCTTGGCTTAGCTGGATTATCAACTTATTGCTGGTAGAAATCTACCTCATTTTAACCTTTAAATTTTCACTTAAAAAACAGACATTATGAAAAAGATAATCGCGTTAACACTTTTTGTAGGAGCCACCCTTTGCTTCTACTCTTTCAACAATAATTCCGAATCAACAAGCAGTAAAGTTGGTGAAGAATCCAAAATTAGCAGCTCAGAAATTTGGGAACACATGAATAAAAAAGTATTCCCTGAATTGGAAGATCTGGTTGGATACAATAAAAAAGAAAAACTTTTCAGCAGATGCCCATCAGGCTTTAGTCAGCACAAAAGTGAAGAAAAAAGCAATGAAGAGTTTGTTTACGGAACCATCACTTTTGCAGAAGGCTGTAGTAGAGAAGAATACTGCTTTTATAAAATTGACTGGAAAACCAAAGACACCAAACTAAAGAAAAAAGAAAAAGATGACTTTGTTGCTATTTCAACTTTCGTTAAAACTGAGAGTCAAAAAGTCGCAAAAATCTAAAACAATTTAGCAGCAACAAGTCATTATAAGGAGAGCATTTAGGTGCTCTCTTTTTTTCTTTTAGGATTCTCCGGTACCGGGTCGTGCCCCATTCCTCCCCAAGGATGACAAGTAATCATTCTTTTTACTCCTAACCATATCCCTTTAATTGGTCCCCACTGCTGTATTGCTGTAATCATATAAGCACTGCAAGTAGGATGATACCTACAACTAGCAGGTAAAATTGGAGAAATTATCCACTGATAAATTTTAACCGGAAAAATAAAAATAGCGTTTACGATTCGCCTCATTTCACATAGGATTGCCTTACAACCAAGGCGTATCCACCATCTTCTAGCTTAATATACCCTTGATCATAACAAAAGTAATACTTTCCGCCCTTCTTTGTCTCATAAACATTCGTGAAATAAGCAAAATTGAAACCATTTTCCATCATCAACTCAGCAGAAACCTTGGCTTTTCCTTTTGGATTTAACGCTGCCAAAATCCGTCTATTTTTTCTCAGAATATTATTCACCCGCCTCATGTAGGTAGAGTAATCTCTATTCACCTCATTATGTGCTCCAGATCGACAATAATCAGAACAATACTTCTTATCTCTTCTTCCAAAAAGTTCTGCCCCGCAATGAGCACACGATCGTTTATCTTCTGTTTTTGGCGACATATTTGAATAACCAGACTAGAAAGATAAAAATTATAGGTGAAATGCCTATCTTCGAAGATAAGAATGTACGGAAAAATTAACATCCAAGAATTGGCCAAGTTCGGCAACCTAGAATTTGTTGCAAAACAAGTTGTTGAGGGATTTATTACAGGTATGCACAGATCTCCTTTTCACGGATTTTCTGTTGAATTCGCTGAGCACAGACTGTACAACAACGGTGAAAGCACAAGGCATATAGACTGGAAACTCTTCGCAAAATCAGACAAATTATTCGTTAAACGCTACGAAGAAGAAACCAATTTAAGGTGTCGAATGATTCTGGATGTGTCTTCATCCATGTACTTTCCTGAAATTTCAGAAGATTACCCACTTAACAAATTAGGCTTCAGCATTTATGCCATGGCCTCACTTATTGAAATCCTAAAAAAACAAAGAGATGGCGTTGGTTTAACCGTTTTTGAAGATGATATTAAACTAGATACCGCCATCAAAACTTCAGCTACTCACCACAGACGAATTTATCATGAGTTAGAACAACTGATGAAAACTCAAAGTGAGCGACTTGAGATAAAAACTAAGCTAACAGACGTTTTACATAACGTAGCCGAGAACAATCATAAGCGTTCGTTAATCGTCATTTTCTCCGACTTTTTCTCAGGAGAAAGTTTAGAAGATATTACAGATGCTTTTCTGCACTTAAAACACAATAAGCACGAGGTATTACTTTTCCATGTTACCGATAAAAAACATGAAATAGACTTAGATTTCCCGAACAAACCCACAACTTTTATTGATTTAGAATCTGGAGAAAAGGTGAAATTACAACCCAATGAGATTAAAAAAACTTACAAAAAAGAAGTTTCTGAATTAAATGCGGCACTAAAATTAAAATGTTCTCAATTTAAAATTGACTTCATAGAAGTTGATATTCAGGAAGGTGTAGAATTTGTTTTGCAGCAGTATCTCGTAAAGCGACAAAAAATTATTTAATTTTTATTTTTTTCATTGTTGATTTAAAAAAAAGATATAAATTTGCCTTCGCTTTCAGAGGAGAGCAACATTGGTCCGGTAGTTCAGTTGGTTAGAATACATGCCTGTCACGCATGGGGTCGCGAGTTCGAGTCTCGTCCGGACCGCCAACTCAGTTTGAGTAAAGATAAGTCTATATGGCTGTAGACCTAGAAACCCCAAGATTTAAGGAAATCTTGGGGTTTTGTTTTTTTATTATAGATTATTGGCAAGATGACAAGCGATAATATATCACATTTAAATAGGGCTGATAAGATTGTATTAATTCTCATTCCTCTAACCTTCTCGATAGGCGTTATTGGTTTGAAAATTAATCAGGATCCAATTGAACAAATAGGTTTTTTCGGAATATTAATTTCATGCGCCTTAATTCTAGCTTTCCTGATTCTACAAGTGCAAAAAGTTAATAACGTCTTACTTGGAGTTACGCTATTTGGTTCTCTGCCCTTGGTAGTAATCAGCCTATATAAGTTCTTACATTGGTTTCTAAACATCATTCACATTGGTGCTTCAATTGCTTTATTAATTGTGGTTTTGGTATATCTTATAAAGGAAGGTCCAAAGTTATTTTCTAGAAACAAATTTTCAATAGCTCTAATTTTTCTTATAGCCCTACATGGTCTCTATGCCACTCTAACATTCCTTTCAGGTTCCTTACCCGTTTACTCAAGTGGAACACTCTACTATTCAGTATTTATAACACTTATTACAGCTGGAATCGCAATACTCATTTGGAACAAGGAACTTGAAACAAGAACCTTACTAATATGTATGTTGATGTATCCTCTTTTCGAATGTCTAAAACTACTTTGGCACATCTTACCTCCTTATAACTAGAGAAGAAAACAAAGCATAACATAATAGCTAACTTTAGCCAAACGATAACTTCATTAAATGTTCTTCGTTTACATCATCCACTCTGAAAAGCAAAGAGCACTAGAACGACTTTCATGATAGCCATCAAATTTCTTCTTTTTCTTCAGTATTTTCTTTCTACCTTTATTAAGAATTAATCTAAGAGCATGTCAGCAGACTTACCCATTCCTGAAAATGAAAAAGAACGTTTAGAAGCGCTAAAAAGATATGATATACTAGATACCTCAGCTGACGAACGAATTGACGATCTCACAAGTTTGGCCTCAGAAATTTGCGGTGTACCTATTGGTCTGGTAAGTTTGATTGATGAAAATCGCCAATGGTTCAAGTCCAAAATTGGAACTGAATTAACGGAGACTCCACGAGCAATTTCATTCTGCCAGCATGCCATAATGCAAGAAAATTTACTTGAAGTTGAAAACGCTTTGAATGATGTCCGATTTAAAGACAATGTTTTAGTTTCAGGAGAACCTAATATTAGATTCTATGCCGGACAACCCTTAATAGATGATGATGGGTATGCGCTTGGAACACTTTGTTTGTTACATGACAAACCAAAATCGTTAAATGAATTTCAAAAAAGGGCGCTCCGAATTTTGGCCAAGGAAATTGTTATTGAAATTCAAGACAATAAAAAACGAAAAGAAAGAGAAGTATACCGTAAGTTCTTTGAACAGGCTTTTGATTTTATGTGTGTTGCAAGTGCTGATGGATATTTTAAATTAATTAATCCTTCATTTGAAAGGTTATTAGGCTGGGAAAGAGAAGAATTACTGTCAAAACCATTTATAGACTTTGTGCATCCTGATGATGTAGAAAACACCTTGAAAGAAGTAAGTAAATTAAGTTTAGGAATTGATACCGTTGGTTTTGAAAATAGATACATCAAAAAAGGTGGCGGTTTCCTTTGGCTACATTGGACAAGTAAACCAGACCCTATTACCGGTGAACTTTACGCTACTGCTCATGATATTTCAGAGTTGAAAGAAATCATGTTAAAACTAGAAAATACCAATTCTTCGTTAGATGAATTCGCGCACACAGTAAGTCATGACTTAAAAGCACCACTTAGAGCAATTAGTGGATTCGCAGAGATTTTAAAAACTGATTTAAAAGGAAAGCTTAATGAAGAAACCAGTAAGTACTTTGATTTCTTAATTGATCGAACTGAAAAAATGAACGTGTTGATTAATGGCATCTTAAAATATTCAATGGACAGTAAAACCGTGCATGAAAGCCAACGTTTTGACTCAGAAAAAGAACTCAAAGAGCTTGTTTCCAATTTCAGTCATATAGAAAATTGCACCATTTCAATTGGTAACAACTTCCCAGTTATTAAATTTAATAAAACACAATTTTTTCAGATTTATCAGAATTTAATCGAAAATGCTATAAAGTATAATGACAAAGAAAAAATTGAAATTTCATTGAATTATAAAGACATAAAGGATTTCCACGAATTTACAATTTCTGATAACGGACCCGGAATTGATCAAAACTCTTTAGAAAGAATATTTAAAATCTTTCATAAATTGAAAGAAGATGACTCTAGAGAAAGCTCTGGAATTGGATTATCTATTGTTAAGAAAATAATAGAAGCAAATAACGGATCTATAAATGCTGAGTCTGACGGAACATTAGGAACAAGCTTTATCATTAAATTACCTAAATCAAATTGATGTTAAGAGTTCTATTAATAGAAGATGATCTAGCTGATCAATTACTTTTTCAAAGGCAATTGAAAGATTCAGAAATAGACGCTCAACTTGATTGTGTCACAAATTTATCTGAAGGTATAAAAGTCTGTCAGGACACAGATTACGCAGTAATCTTTTGTGACTATCACCTTCCAGACGGTACAGCAGAAGATTTTTTAGAAAATGACTTTATAACTGAACAGAACACAATCATAGTGTTAACCTCACAAGTTGACTATAGATTAGCTATTGAAACAGTTAAAAAAGGGGCTTTTGACTTTATCGACAAAGACAAGCTCGATAAACTAAAAATACAGCGTCTCGTTTCTCTAGCACAACGTAATCAGAAAGAACAAAGATTGAGAGCTGAGCTTGAGACTAAATTAGATGAAAACTACGGCAACACCAGAGCAATTCTAGACAATTCATTAGATGGAATTTGGTTACTTTCAAAAGAGGGACATTTGCAAATAGTTAACACACTTGCAAAAAAAACTATTAAAGAATTCTTTGGTCTTTCCATTAAGAAAGGTGAAAGATTACTTGATTTAGTGCCAGAAAAATTCAAGAAAAACTGGGAAGATCTATTTGAAAAATCTTTGAAAGGTGAAACTGGCTATTCTGTGCTCGATTTTGAAGTAGACGGACTTTCATACGTTTTAGAAACACGAACGAATCCGATAGGAAAGAAAGGCCAAATAGGCGGTGTAACTTTTGTGATGAGAGAAATATCACACAGAGTAAAGGCAGAAAAAAGAATCAGAGAAAACGAACGAAACTTTAGGTCGATTTTTGAAGGGTCTGAAGTACCAATATTACTAGAAGACCTTGAAACAAAAACTATTGTCGATTTAAACTCTGCCTGTGCGGAGCTTCATAACTACAAAATTTCTGAGATGATCGGAATGCATATCTTCGACACCATCCCCAAACATTATTTAGAACAATCCCAAAGAAATTACCAATTACACTTATTAGGAAAGCTGGATGTTTTGGATAGTTTACTGGAGACTTCTGAAGGCAAAGAAATTCCTGTTCAAATTTCAGTTACAGAAATTAACTTTGAAAACAAACCAACAAATCTCATATTTTACCAAGATATCTCTGTACGTAAAGACACCGAGAAAAAATTAGAAGAAGCAAAGAATCTTGCAGAACAATCGGCGCAGTTCAAATCTCAATTCTTAGCAAATATGAGTCATGAGATTAGAACACCATTAAACGCCTTAATAGGCTTCTCAGACCTTCTACTCAACACCAAAATAAACGAAAAACAAAAAGAATATCTAGAATTGATACAATTTAGTGGGTCAAATTTATTGCACATAATTAATGATATACTAGATCTGAGTAAAATTGAAGCCGGAAAGCTAACGATTAGGAATGAAGTATTCAACTTCCACGACCTTTTAAAAAGAACGGTGAAACTTTACGAAGCAAGAGCAAACGAGAAAAACATACGTATCGAACTTGAGCTCGATAATAATATTCCGAAATGGATTCAATCAGATGAGGTAAGAATCTCTCAAATTTTGAATAATCTTATCAATAATGCGGTTAAATTCACAAATAAAGGCGTAGTAAAAATTGAGACTTCAGCTCTATTAAAAGACGAAGAAAATTTTCATTGCCAACTAAAAGTCATTGACACTGGAATAGGGATTAGTAAAAACGAACAATCCAAAATATTTCAAAAATTTACGCAGGTTGATGGAAGTTTTCAAAGGCAACACCAAGGTACCGGTTTAGGACTTGCAATAGTTGAACAATTAGTGAATTTGTTAGATGGTGAGATTAATGTTTCTTCAATAATTGGAGAAGGCACTACTTTCACACTTGACCTCCCGCTCAGAGCATCAAAATCAATACAAGATTCTGCTGAAAATAAAAACGAACTTCCGTCATTTAAAAATCATAAAATATTAATCGTTGAAGACAATGACATCAACATCCTTTTAATCGAACATATTCTTCAGAAAACTGAATGTGAGTATGCGATAGCAAAGAACGGATTAGAAGGAATTGAATTAGCTAAAAGTTATTCCCCTGATATCATTTTGATGGATTTACAAATGCCAGTAATGGATGGATACGAAGCTGCAGAAAAAATCTTGGAAAAAACGGAAATCCCGATTTTTGCAATGTCTGCTCATGTGTTAGAAGAAGAGAGAGAAAAATGCTTAAAAATTGGCATGTCGGGATTCATTCCGAAACCGTTTAAAATAAAAGACTTAGCCCAAATCATAGAAAACAAACCAACAGTAATTAATAAAAAACCGGCGATTACTGATTTTTGGGAGCGAATCAACATGCCCAAACTTGAAGAATTAGCCAACAATGATTTGAATTTTGTAAACGAATTATTCAACATTTTCCTTATCAATATCAAAGAAGATTTGAAATCATTTAAAGCATCTAAAAATGATGTGCAGAAACTGCGTTCTTTAGCACACAAAATGAAAACTTCATTTACAACCTTTAATTTTGAAGCTGCCGCTTTATTTTGTGAAAAAATTGAGCTGGATGAATTTAATATAGATGATTTGGACAAATTAGTTCATGAGGGAGAATCCGCCATTGCAAGTATTGAACAGCACTCAGTTTTATTAAAGGCTTATCTTATCGATTAATCCTTACCTCTTATCGAGAAGTTTCACAATAATTGAATATGACGAATTACCTTTGGGGTACATGAGACAAATTCAACCATTATCAAGCTATACCACTGCAATGAAAGTCGTTGTCATCTCTAAAGATGACCTTTTTATCGAAAGAGCCTCCGTTGCAGTAAAACACGCCCTTGGTGAACTTGACATTATGGCCGAAACAGAAAGTTTTACCAATTTTCTTGAATTATTCAACAGCAATTACAAAGAGACTATATTCCTAATAAGCGAAGAGTCTGTCTTAAATGACCTAGAAGATTTAATCTATTTAAAAACCTGTAGAAACAAATTTTCAACCGCTGTTATAATGCATGCGTATAGCTCTTTTCAGCCAGCAATAATGGAAGATGGAGTAATTAATGCCGTTAACAAATTCGTTAATAAAGACTCCAACCTAGAGGTTAGTATTAACAGGTCAATTAAAAACTTAAAAAACTTATTAATTGAGGTAACAGAGAATTCATGAATTTGAACAATATTTTTATCATTGAAGACGATCAATTCTTTGCCAAGACGTTTCAAAAAAGACTAGAGAAAATCTTAGGAGAAACTAACGTTGAAATACATACATTTGCCTCTGTTGAAGATGCAAATCCTGCCTTAAAAAGAACTAATCCTGAAATAGTTTTCTTAGATCACTTTTTAGCGGGAATAAATGGAGTAGACGCCATTCCAGACCTTGTTAAACTTCTACCAAAATCAGAAATTGTGGTAGTTTCTGCTCAAAAAGAAACTTCAATTTTAGATCAAGCATTAAAATCAGGGGCTTCTAGATATTTTAGAAAAGATGTTCTTTTAATGCAAAATGCACGTGAATTAATTTCAGAATTTGATTCAAAAAAGTCTGTTTTCAGTATCTTTTGGAGCAAATTTTAGGTGTTTTTTAACGCTTTACAACTTACAGCGTTTAGAACTAATCACTTTTTGGTTTACTATCTGTATTATTTATACTATTTTTAGATCAAATTAGAAACCAGTACATGAGTAATTCTCAGAACAAGGAAGAATCTATTTTAATAATAGACAAGACCAAAAAGACACCCTTTATAATGTTTGATAAGAACAAAGGAGTTATTGAAATTTCTGGTTGCTCAATTCCAGAAAATACAGGTGAATTTTACTGGACATTTAACAGGTGGTTAGCCGAATACGGTATGAATCCTGCGAAAGTCACAAAAGTAAAAATGGCGCTCATGTACATGAACAGTAGTTCTGCTGTTGTTATTACAAGAATGCTGAGAACTCTAGATGAACTTATCGCGTTAAAAACTGAAGTCATTATTGAATGGCACTATGAATCTGATGATTTAGAAATGAAAGAAATCGGTGAGCATTATGATGAACTCATGAAGTGCGAAATTAAATTGATTGAAGTTGACAGACTTTAATTAAAATATTGCAGGTTAGCGATTAACCCTGTCCTTCTGTCGAAATTACCGCCCAACTTATATATTTAATTAACAATTTTACTCATTGAATAGACGCCCATGGAAAATAATTATTTCGTAGAAGAGACTTTTAAAACCCCAAGAATCAAAGGAGACATTTCTGCTGGGGTAGTAGAAATCGTAGGCAAAAGTTTGCCAGAAGATGCAAAGTCGTTTTACCGCCCTTTCAGAGAGTGGTTTCAAAAATTTTACACTTCTGACATTGAGAATATTAAAGCTATCATTCAACTTGAGTATTACAACACTGCAACTTCAAAGGTTCTAATCAATATTTTACTCAAATTGAATGAACTAAAAGAACATAAAAATGTTACAATTGAATGGCGTTATGATGAAGATGATCTAGAAATGGAAGAAACCGGAATGGATTTTAAAAATTTGATTGGTGACATCCTCATCATGAAAGCTGTTTCTGAATAAGTACACCTTTTTAACTTGATCTCTTTAAAAAACATATCGTTAATTTTTCTTTTGCTAACAGCTTCAATTGTTAAAGCTCAATTACCTGGGTATTACTTTTATAAGACTATCACCATTCATGCCTCACAAGTCGCTGGTTCAGGATCACACACAGATTTCCCAATTTTAATTAGCGAAAATGATGCTGACTTGGCTCACCTTTCGTTTGGAGGAGATGTCCAAAACATCAACGGTTACGATATTGCTTTTACCGCTGCTGATGGAACCACTTTACTTGACCATCAAATTGAAGATTATGATGAAACAACCGGTGAATTAGAGGCATGGGTGAGAATCCCTTTACTTAGTGCAAGCGTAGATACTGAAATACGAATGTATTATGGAAACGGAAATGTCACCACTGACGCAAGTACAGATAATGTTTGGGACGCTAATTTTGCAGCTGTATATCATTTAACTGATGACTTTGAAGATAAAACGAATAACAACAATGACATCACTAATAACGGCACATCCAATGAAGGAAATGCGCAAGTGGCAAAAGGAAGAAAATTTAATCCTGGCGACTATCTTCAAGCACCAAATTCAGCAAGCATTGCAATTGACGGGGATGTCACACTTTCAACATGGATAGACATTGACAACTTGCAATTTGGAGCATTCGAAAACTCACTACTAGAGTTTGGTGGATTACTTGAAATTGCCGTGGATAACAAACTTTACTCTTTGAATGTCAGAAGTGACTTAAGACTAAATTTACTGTGGGAGTATGGATTAGGCTTTGATGAAGTAGTAACCTCAGTCAACCCCATCACTTTACCAAGTTCAGGTTTTACCCAAATTACGGTCAGTCGAGATGTAACCAATAACGAAGTGAAATTTTATCAAGATGGAGTTTTAATTGATGCCGTTCCCTCAACTTATACAAATGATCCTTTAGGAGGAACTTTAGGGTTATTCAGAGTTGGACAAAATTATCAATTTACTGCTGAGGATTTTGATGGAAAACAGGATGAAATACGAATTTCAAACAATGTTCGTTCGGATGACTGGATATTGACCGATTATAATACGGTTAGTGACCCCTCTACTTTTTACTCAAAAGGGCCAGAAGTAAATCTTTTTGGAGTTTGGCAATGGATTGATGAAGGAGCAACAGTAAACGAAGAATGGGGAAATGACATTGCAGTTGACTCAGTTAATCAATTTGTGTACACAGCCGGAACTTTAACTGATAGAAATGCATTTGGTATATCGGCAGGTATTCTTAACGGAAGTTCAGATAACGGCAATAAAGATGGATTTTTAGCAAAGCATGACTTCAACGGCAACCTAATTTGGATTATAACTTTAGGAGGAAACTTAGCAGACGAAGCAACAAGCGTAACATTAGACGAAATGGGCAATCCTTATGTTGCGGGATACTACACTAATTATATCGCAGCCCATTCATCAGACTTGTCACAAGATAATCCAGGTGGCGCAACAGGTGGTGAAGATATTTTTATTGCGAAATATTCTCCTGCAGGCATCTTAGATTGGGTAGTTTCAGAAGGTGGCTCTGGCAGTGATAGAGCGCATGCTATTGAATATAAATCCGGTGCCTTGTATGTTGCTGGAGTCTATGAGAATTCTGCAACCTTTGGGTCGATTAACTCTGAAAACACTAACAATACAACCTTCAATACATTCTTATCTAAGCACCAACTTGTTGATGGAACAGCAGAATGGCTGATGGAAGTTAAATCTAATGGGGATGATGTGCACCCAACAGAAACTATTGAAAACTCTTCAATGGACATCACTTCAATCAAAGACACAATTTTTGTAATTGGATACATGGGTGGAACTAACTTAAGTTTTGTTGACGGCAGTGGAACACTTCTAGGTAGCCCGAACTTAACGGATGCAAACCCAGGGGGGAATGATATTTTCGTTTATGCGGCCGATACTAGCGGTAATTTCGTTTGGGCACAAAAAATAGACAACATTGACTCTCCTAATCAACTAGGTTTTGGTATTTCGGCAGACTGCGAAGGTGTTTATATTGCCGGAAATGTTCATGATGGTGCCATTTTTCCTGGCCCTGATGTGGTAGGGACAGATTTTCATGATAAAATGATTATCGCTAAGCTTCAGCATGGAGATGGTGCTGAAGTTTGGCTGAAAGAGTTTGATAACTCCCCTACCAATCACGTAGATATTTTTCACGACATAAAGGCTGATGGATATGGAAATCTCTTTGTGTGTGGAACTGTATTAGATGCAGTGTCAAATTCAGATACTACTTTATTAGCAACTTCTGAACAATCAGTAGTTATCTTTAAATATAGTAATGACGGAACTTTTCAGTGGGCACAACAATCAGTTGGGTCTGGCAGCGATAAGGCATATGCAATCAACACTTATCGTAAAGACTATGTGTTCATGACTGGAGAATATTCACTTGATTTTCAATTAGCCTCAGTTATCGTTCCGAGCACTACTAATAATAGAAATTTCTTTTTAACCAAAATGAACACTTTAGGAAACGGAACTCCTATATTTTGTTGTGCCCCTCCTACAATAGACCTATGTCAAAACGACACCGTAGTTACAGCTGACCCTTCTTGCAACCATACTTTGGGCGATTATACAGTTTTGATAAATGCTACTGATAATTGCGGCGGTGGTTTAACTTATACGCAATCTCCTGCTTCAGGAACAATTTTAAGTTCAGGTATGCATGAAATTTCGCTTTACATTGAAGATAGTGAAGGTAAGATAGATTCTTGCACTTTTAATTTGACCATAGAGGCAGATGTAAACCCGATTGTTGTTGATTGCGGTGACGTCTACACAAATCAAACAACCGGAGGAGGAAGTAATACATCTTCTTCCTTTAGCTGCTCATCTGTTCCAACTCCAGGTCAAGATGTTTATTACCAAATTACTGTTCCTACTGGAAACTATTTTCTTTACTTCAATATTGATAATGTTATTGATTCTAATGACGACACCTTACATGCTTATTGGGTAGGCTCAAATTGTCCACTTGGCGCATCTTGCTTAGAATCTTACTCCTATGATATTGCTAACCAGCAATTCGTGACGAACAATAGCAATACAGAGTCTGTTTTAGCTGTTGGTCCCGGAACCTATTATTTGGTAATAGATGCTGAAGTAGATAGCATTCAATCTTATGATATCTGGTTCGACTGTCTAACCTCTGGAATTGAATTCGACACAGCCAACTGTAGCGGAAATGACTCTAATAATGATGGAATCGTTCCAAAAATTAATTCCTCGTCAACTGTATTAGACATAAAGACATGCGAAACGGTTAACATCTGTCACGATTTGTACATTAATAACATTAATGATTTTGAATGGCTAGATTCTGTTGAAATGAAATTAGGGCCTTGTTTTGAAAACATTAACACAGCCACGCTCACTCCTGACTTACCTAATCTAAACACAGGGTTTTATGATACTAATGGTGAATGGGATGCCACATACACCTCTAGCACGAACACAATAATGTGGGAGTTTGATCATAGCTCTGTAAACCCATGGGGAGATGGTAATGCTGGTCCTTACACTTGTAATTTATACACATTTTGCTTTGATGCGGATATTACATCCGGTTGTTTATCATCAGATAGCGCCCAAATTGTAATTGGCGTTTGGGATGATGCGATTCCAGTTGGAATTACAGTCGGTGGTTTTGATTCTGAAGTTTCAGATGACTTTAATTTATTACCTCCTGATGATGCTGGATGGTCATATCCATCAACGACTTTCTGCCAAGGAAACACCAACCCCACCCCTACTATTTCAGGAACCAGTGGAGGAACATTCAGTTCGACAGCAGGACTAGTTTGGGCAGACCAACCTAACGGTATCATTAATCTTGCTGGTAGTACTCCGGGAACATATGACATCACTTATACGGTAGGATTGTGCGCGATCGACTCCGTAATTAACATAACAATTGAAAATGAAGACGATCCTTTCTTTGAATATTCTCAAACTACTTTCTGTTCTGGAGATGCAGATCCTTCGCCATCAACTATTGCCACCCCAGGAGGCTCATTCTCTTCTACCGCTGGCTTAACTTGGGCGGATCAACCAAACGGAATTATTGACTTGAGTGCTTCTTCACCGGCAACCTATACCATCACTTACTTAACTGGTGGTACTTGTCCGAATTCAGCCACTTTTGATGTCACAATATCTCCTGAAGAAGTAGCTTTCTTTAACTATCCACAAACATCTTATTGTGCGGGAGATACTGACCCTACCGCTACTAATGTTCTAACTTCAGGAGGCACCTTCAGCTCAACAGCAGGTTTAGTTTGGACGAATCAATCCAATGGAACAATTGACCTCAACGGGTCAACTCCTGGGACATACACAATAACTTACACCACAAGTGGCACTTGTTTTAACTCAGCAACATTTGATTTGACAATAGTTGAAGAAGACGACCCAGCATTCTCTTATGCAACAACAGATTTTTGTGAAAGTTCTCCCGATCAAGACCCCAACTTCATAGCAACACCTGGAGGTACTTTTTCTAGCTTCCCTTCTGGACTTGATTTGGATTCAGGAGATGGAGAAGTTGAAATAGATGACAGTTCTGTTGGCGATTATACAATTTATTATACTACATCAGGAACATGCCCAAATATAGATTCAGTAACCTTCAATATTCTTCCTACTGACGACCCCTCCTTTGATTACCCACAAACCTCATACTGTGCAGCAGATGGAGACCCATCTCCTACTAACGTAGCAACAGCTGGTGGCACTTACTCTTCAACAGCAGGACTCGTTTGGATAGATCAGCCTAATGGTATTATTGATTTGAGTGCTTCAACACCGGCAACCTATACCATAACATACACTACGGCCGGAGCATGTTCTAACACAGCTACTTTCCACTTAACAATTGAAGCCGAGGATGACCCATTTTTCGATTACCCTCAAACTTCTTATTGCCCGGCAGATGCAGACCCATCACCGACTAATGTAGCCACAGCTGGCGGAACCTATTCTTCAACTTCTGGCCTTGTTTGGGCAGATCAACCAAACGGAATCATTGATTTGAGTGCTTCTACTCCTGCAACCTACACTATCACTTACACGACTGCTGGAAATTGTCCGAACTCAACTACGTTTGACCTGACAATTGTTACAGAAGATGACCCTAACTTTGACTATCCACAACCTTCTTATTGTGTGATAGATTCTGACCCGGCAGCTACAAATATTGCAACAAATGGTGGTACTTTTAGCTCAACAACTGGAATCATCTTCTCTGATAATTCTACAGGTCTTATCGATTTGGATGCATCTATCCTTGATGTGACGCATACAATACAATATTTAACAAATGGTACTTGTCCAGATTCGTCCACTTTTGAAATCACAATAGTTTCTTTAGAAGATCCTTCTTTTGACTATGCACAAACAACTTTTTGTCAAAACGAAGCAAACCCATCTGCCATAAACATTGCAACTCCTGGTGGATTATTCACTTCTACAAACGGACTTAATTGGATTGATGATTCAAACGGAACAATAGATTTACAAAACTCTACCCCTGGAAGTTATACAGTTCAGTACACTACTCCAGGACCAAATTGTCAGGACACCCAATCAATGACACTGACAATTGAGGAGTTTTTATCTTCTGAATTCAATTACACCAGCACTGAATATTGTATCACCGAAGGAAACCAAGTTCCTGAGAGCATAGCAAATACAGGAGGTATTTTTACTTCATCAGACGGTAATTTATCTATCGATCAAAACACGGGTGAAATAGATTTTAATAATTCTAATTACAACGAGAGTTACGAAGTTAAATATATCTTCTCTGGAACTTGCGCCGATAGTTCGTCTGTATACTTGACAATTTTTGAAACACCTGAAGCAATCGCAGGTGATGATCAAATATTAGACAATATCGATAACACCTTTTTAAATGCGGTTCCAAGTCCTTACTTTACAGAATGGACGATTATTTCCGGCAATGGAATACTTGAAGATATTTCAAATCCTACTTCTCAAATTACAGAACTTTCTTCAGGACAAAACGCTCTCGAATGGCTTGTTGAAAACGGAACATGTCCTGAGGCAAGAGATACCGTAATCATAACAGTAAATCAATTATGGATTCCAAATCTGGTAACACCAAATGGAGATGGTGACAATGAAACTTTTGAAATTAAGGGCATTGAGAATTCTATTAATAAGGTTCAAATTTTTAACCGTTGGGGACAAATCGTCCTTGATCAGGAAAACTATGAAAATGATTGGGATGGGCATTCAACAGACGGAACATTGCTAGAGGATGACACCTATTTCTACATCATCACAATAGATAATTCAGAAACCTATAAAGGCTTTTTAGTGTTGAAAAGATGAAAAAATTAATCTTCACCATATTATTTTTTAAGCTGAGTTTAGGATTTAGTCAGCTGGTTCCAATTCAAAGCCAGTACATGTTTAATGGTATAGCCCTAAACCCAGCATTTACTGGTAGCGAAGATGCCTTTAGTATTGTGGGTAGCATGCGCGCACAATGGCTTGGTTTTCCGGGTGCGCCTACAACGCAATCGCTAAGTGCACATGCACCACTTAAAGGAATGAAATCGGCTATTGGTCTTCAAGTTTATGCAGATCAAATTGGGGTAAGCAAAAACACAGGAATCTTTGGTTCATATGCTTACAGATTACAAGTCTCTAAAAAGTCTTCTTTATCTTTTGGTGTAGCTGGAGGAGTCAACTTAATCAAAACCAACTACAGTCAATTACAGGGAAATGATCCGGATGACATGGCTGCTTTAAACGATACTCCGCTAGGAATTCTTCCTGATATCAGTTTAGGTATGCATTATTATACTGATAAATTTTTCGTGAACCTTTCGTTGCCAATGTTCTTAAGTCACAGGTTTGACGAGATGAAATTTAAAATTGAAAACAATGTTAGAAATTACAACGTCATGCTGGGCGCAGGATACCTTTTCTCGTTTAAAAATGGAATTGAATTAAAACCTTCGTTTTTGGGTAAATATAAGGCGGATAGCAAAATGCAATTTGATTTTAACCTAATGAGCAAATTCAATGAACATTTTGAAATGGGACTATCTTACCGTACCGCTGAAGCATTGATTGCTTTATTTAAAATTAATGTGAATCAACAATTTTCAATAATGTATTCTGCAGGCGCACCTCTTAATCCAATTTTAAAACAATCTTTTGGTTCACACGAACTAAGTTTGAAGTACACATTTTTATATAAAACCAAAATAACGAGTCCACGATTTTTAGGATGGTAAAAGCTGTTTTTACATATTTTATTTTTTTGATTTCAATTCCGCTTTACAGCCAGAGTTTTGAAGTAAAGTTGGTTCAAACACCATTAAAAGGAAATGTGTTTTCTCCTGCATATTGGAAGAACAATCTAATTGTTTGTTCTGATCAAAAAGACCGTATTTACAAAACTGTAAAGGATAATAATGGATTAGAACCAGCTGACCTGTATATAATTAACACAGAGAAATCTGATTCAGTTGCTCGATTTGATCAATTTTTCAGAACACAATATCATGACGGACCAATTTCATTTTCAGATGATTTTACGCAAGTTGCGATTTCTCGAAATCTTAAAGCTGATCAAAAAATTAAACAATTGAACCAGTTTGAGAATAAATTGGGAATCTACTTTACTCAGTTAACAGAAGGTCAATATCGAGAATTTGAAAGCTTCACGTTTAACAACGAAGCATATAACGTCACGCACCCTTATTTAAATGCAACAGGTGACCTGCTTTACTTTTCTAGCAACATGCCAGGAGGACATGGTGGATACGACATCTATTATTCAACTAAGTCAATGGGGATTTGGAAAAAACCAATCAATCTGGGGCCTGAAGTAAATACAAAAAATGATGAAGTTTTTCCTTCAATTGACGCCGGAAATTTATTTTTCTCTTCAAATAGAAATGAAGTGGGTGGATTAGATATCTATAGCTATTTGCTAAATTCTAATCACTCAGCAACTTTGCTTGACACTTCTCTGAATTCTATTTATGACGACTTCGGATTAATTAGTTCAAACAACTTAGAAACAGGTTTTTTTACTTCCAATAGAAATGGTAAAGATGAAATTTTTAGGTTCACTTATGAGTACCCTGAGTTTGGTCCTTGTGACTCAATCGTTGAAACTTATTTTTGTTACGAAATAGAGGATGAATATGCCGTTGATATTGACAATTTAGAAGGTTTAGTTTATGTCTGGAACATTAATGGAGAACAGCTTTATGGGGTAAAAGTGGATTATTGCTTTCCTGAACCAGGGGATTATGAAATAACATTAGACATTGTTGACACCATTGTGAACCAGACCTTTTTTGAACAGAGTTATTTATACATTTCAATTCAACTAGAAGAACAACCATACATTGAATGTCCTGACACTGTACAAGTCAATCAAACCTTTGATTTATCAGCTGAAAAAACCTACTTGCCTTCTTTAAGCATTGAAGATGACGATTATTACTGGCTAATAGATGGCACAGCAAGGTTAAGAGGTAAAAACGTGACTTACCAATTTACTGAAGAAGGCATTTATGAAGTGCAGTTAGGTGTAATTGGTTTTGATGGTGAAATGAAGATACAAGATTGTTCTTACAAAACAGTTGTTTGTGGCTCTTCAACTTCAACGGATAAAGATCATGTTAGTTTATTTTCTGAAAATCCCAAAGAAAACAAAGGCGTAAACATTATTGAAAATCAATCAAAATATGCCGACCCTTCAGATAGCTCCGCCTTTTTTACAATTGAAATTGCTAAAGCTTCAGAAGAAATCGCCTCTAACGATTTTAGACTTAAACTTTTAGAAGGGAAATATGATTACAAATTAAAATACTTAGAGGAAGAAGAATTGTTTATTTATTATGTTGGAGCATTTAAAAACATAGAAGAAGCTCACGAATTTTGGAAAGAACTCAGACTACTTGGATTGCAAGATGCAGTCGTTAGAACGTTGCTTGAAAACGAAGGAGAAATAAATCTTGATGACATTTTCGTTCTCAATAATGTCAAGTTTGATTCTGACAAATGGACCGTTAGAGAAGATGCACAAACAGACCTCAATAAAATTCTCGAACTAATGAATAATATTCCTGGTTCTGTTTTAATTATTAACGCATACACAGATAATACGCACACTGAAAAATACAATCTTGAGCTATCTGAAAAAAGAGCACAATCAATTGCTAATTATTTGATAAAAAGAGGCATATCATCTGAACGATTAATTCAACATGGTTTTGGAGAATCAAACCCAATTGCCTCCAATGAAACTGAACAAGGAAAAGAATTAAATAGAAGAGTTGAGTTTATACTCAAATCTGAATAACGGCAGGGTATTTGCCAATTAAAAATAAAATACACACTAATGAAAAAACTACTTTTATTAACACTCATTATTTGCAGCTCAATTCTAGTAAAAGCGCAAGCCGTTCCGGCAGCAGAAGAGAACATTCCATTCCTGGTCACTTTTGGTAGCGAAGGATCGAAAGACTGGGGAGATGATGACTTTTCATCTGTCTTTTTCTTTGTAATTCCACCAACCAATAAAGAACCCGTTTACATTCGCGTTTTTGACCCAGGAACAGGAGGAAAATATGATGAGCAAAAAGGAGCATTTAATACAAAAACTAAGTTTTCTGTTTATGGCGGAAAAGGATGTATTACAGAAAAAGACGCCAGAGGTTCGGATCCAGTTGGGAATTATAAAAGTGGCAACCTGTTAGATTCCAAAACTTTCGGGAATGAATATGACGGAAAATGGTATACTTTTGGACCGTTTAACCCTACAACGGGAGAAAACTCTACCAAGTTTGGCGGAAATGTATTCAAAGTAATTGCAGAAGGAAAGTCAGGTGATGATGGGAATTTATATCGTTATTTTTTGAGCACCTCTGGTACAAAAAATCAAGAAATTGAAGGAGGAAATGCGTTTACATTTGAATATACTTTCAGAATGCATGATGACCCAAAAGAAATATCTCACATCTACCCTTATGTTGATAACAGAGTAGTATCTGTAAAACAAGGGAATTTTGACTGGGACAATGATGGAGAGTTAAAATTTATCTCAAATACAAGATATGGTGTTCCATTAGCAAGATCAGGGCAAGGTAACTGGAAAAGAAGTGAGCATAAAATTTTAGCAAAAGAAAAAGAATCCTCTTTAGATGTGCAATTTCACAAAAACAAGAAGAATCCTGCCAAAAACAACAATGTAAGTTTCTATATTACGAATCAGTATGGAGAAGCAATGCCATTTTTTGCGGTTCCAATTGGGGGCGTACCCAAGCCAAAATCTAATGCCATAAGTAGACCTAAAGGAAAATAATGTTAAAGAATTTATCATTTCTATTAGTAGCCCTCGTTTCGTTTATCGGACACTCACAAGAGTATCGCTTTAATCAATACACAACGGATGATGGTATATCTCAAAACTTTATATATACTATCAATCAAGATGCCAATGGGTACCTTTGGGTGGGAACAGGAGAAGGGCTTTGTAAGTTTGATGGTAAAAACTTTATTACCTATACCACAATTGATGGTTTAAGCGAAGATGTAATCACTTGTACATTTGAGAGTAAAGACGGTGTTGAATGGTTTGGACACAACGAAGGTGGAATCACAAAATATGTTGACGGTAAATTTGTCCAAGTACAAACAGATAAGTCAGTTATCTCCAAAATCACCGCTTTTGCTGAAACTTCAGAAACCCTATTTTTCTTGTCTCAGAATCAAGGTCTATATGCGATCGAAAACAATGAAATCACTCGTATAGGCGATTACGGAAAAGAAAATTTCTTTGACATTAAAGTAATCAATGAACAAAATATTCTTTTAGCCACTGATGAAGGATTAATTCATGTAGAGAAAAATGGTCCGTTATGGGCATCAAAAGGGGCTTATTTGCAAGAAGAATGGATTTCAACGATTGCAGAATGCTCAGAAGAAAATACTTTTTACGTTGGAAAAAAATCTGGCGGTATTATCAAAACCAGACTGCACAATGGTGAATTACAATTCAGCAAGTGGGACGGTCTTCAAGATATGAATGAGTTTAAAATTACTCGAATTATAGAAGATGCGGACAGCAATATATGGATTGCAACTTCAGGTCAAGGCTTGATTAAAACAAATCCAAACCCAGAAAAAGAAGGAGA
Organism: Crocinitomicaceae bacterium; assembly: GCA_039939375.1. Lineage (GTDB taxonomy): Bacteria > Bacteroidota > Bacteroidia > Flavobacteriales_D > Crocinitomicaceae > Paracrocinitomix. The sequence continues at coordinate 192,194 of JBDVJO010000007.1, forward strand.
GTTTGATCTTACTTTTTATAATGAATCTACTGGGCTATCAAGCAATTTTGTGAATTCAATATTTCAAGATAGAGAAGGAAATATTTGGATTGGTACATTTGGAGCAGGACTTTCTACCTTAATTGATGATTTCTTCACTTTTTATTCGCACGACCCGAATCAAGGAATTGGAAATAATGTTAGTGCTATTTGGATTGATGATGAAAACAAGTGGTACGGTGTTGAAAATGGTTTAATTAGAATTTCAAATCAACTTGAAAACAAGTTTAAATTTTATAATAATCAAAATGGTCTTATCAATGATCAGGTAACCAGTCTTTTTCAATCTGGTAATTCTATGTGGATTGGAACAGCGAATAATGGCATGTACCAGTTAGATTTGATTACTGAAAAACTCATTAAAATTAAATGGAATTTTGGTAGTTTACAGAATCGTGTCAATCAAATCACTGCAGATGAAAGTACCGTTTGGGTTGCAACAGAAGGTGGGCTGATAGTATATAATATCGCCAATAAAAGCACCAATTTGTTTGACACCCAACTTGGACTTGCTCATAATTCTATTAAATCAGTTTATAGAGATCGACTAGGGAAAGTTTGGATGGGAACCCACAGTAGGTATTTATATGCCATTTATAATTCTTCAATTGAAGAATATGAAATGACGAATGTTGGTGAATTAGAAGTTATTCAAATCACCGAAGATATTGAAGGGGACATTTGGGTGGCAACGGCAGAATCAGGCATCTACAAAAAAATTGGTAGAAAATTCGTTAATTTTTCAAGTGATGATGGGTTAAAATCAAATTACACCTATTCTATCGGTTCCGATTCAAGAGGCTTTTTATGGGTTGGACACAGGGGCGGAATATCTAAGGTATCTCCAGAAGGTGATCAAATTAAATTTTATGATTACAAATCTGGAATTGATGCCCAACTGAACTCAAGAGCAGTTTATTTAGACAACAAAAATAATTTATGGTTTGGAACCGATCAAGGCGGAATTAAATATGATCCAGAAAAAGACAAAAAAAACAATATTGCACCAGTTATAAATCTTCTTGGTATAACTATAAATGATAAAGCTTACAACATAAAAGAGACTATAGAATTACCTTATGGTAAGTATAGAATGCAGTTTGATTTTATTGGAATCTCGTTTAAAAACCCTGAAAAAGTTAAATATCAATTTCAGTTAATTGGACATGATGAGGTGCTATCAATCCCAACAAGTGAGATGAATGCTTCTTACGGTAAAATTACTGATGGTGAATATACTTTTAAAGTAATAGCATGTACCGACAAAAAGATCTGTTCTGAAAACGCAGCAACAGTAAAAATTAAAATTGCCAAACCATACTGGAAAACGTGGTGGTTCTACTTTATATTGGCATCTTTCATTATTGCTTCTGTCTACTTTTTAATTAGAATGCGTGTTAAAAGGTTTAAAGCTACCCAAGCTTATCTTGAAAAACAATTGGCTATTAAAACAAAAGAAGTTGTTGAAAAAGCCGAAAAAATTGAAGAAATCAATCATGATTTAACATCAAGTATAAACTATGCAAAAAGAATTCAAACAGCTCTTTTACCAATAGATGGAGTTCTTGAAAAATACTTCCCAGATTCATTTATTTTCTTTAAACCTAGAGATGTTGTAAGTGGTGATTTTTATTTCATACGTGAATACGAAAATAAAATCATTGTGGCTTGTTGTGACTGTACCGGCCATGGTGTTCCGGGAGCTTTTATGAGTATGATTGGCTCAACTACTTTCAGAAATATTTACAAGTTGATGGAAACCTCAGGCAAATGGCAGACACCTGAAAAAGTGTTAGAAGTCCTTGATGCTGAAATCCAAAAAATACTTCATCAAAAAGTTGAAGCTGCTACTAAAGAAGAAGATTTTTATCGCTCAAGAGATGGAATGGATTTAACCTTATGTGAAATAGACTTAACAACTAATACGGTTTTATTATCTGCAGCAAAAAGACATTCTTACATTCAAAAAAACGGCGAAATTGAAATTATTTCGGGAGACAAGAGAGGTATTGGAGGTGGTGAAGAAATTATTGTAGATTTTACGCTTCAAACCTTTGAAATGAAACCTGGTGATGCACTTTACCTATTTTCTGATGGATACCCTGATCAGTTTGGCGGACCATCTGGTAGAAAATTAAAATTATCAGGGGCAAAAACTATCTTACAAGGACTGAAAGATCATAATAAAAAAGATTACGGAGCTGTTGTTTCTTCGAATTTTGAACTTTGGCAATCTGATTTTGAACAAATTGATGATGTGCTGTTCATGGGAATTTTGTTCTAAGCTAAACCAGTAAAAGGATTAAGGCACACTGATGGGCTAACCGTTTGATTTTCTTTACAATAATTCATCAACTTCAGTCAACCTTTGGATTTTTGGTTCGTTATTAAAGTGTTAAAAACGAACCTAATTTTACTCATGAAGAAATCCCTTCAACTATTTTTTGCCTTCTTATTAATTAGCATTTCAGCCAATGCCCAATGTGATGCAACTTTCACTTACTCTAATATTGACTGCGACTCTGTATATTTTGAGCCCCAGTCTTTCGGTCCACAATTCGTGTACTTTTGGGATTTTGGTGACGGAAACACTAGCATGAATGCTACGCCTGTTAATTCCTATAGCGCAGAAGGTTCATATACCGTTATTTTAACCTTGCAAGACACTGTAGCAGGCTGTTTTCAGTCGCAAACCGCTGTAGTTAATATAAATTGTGGTGGTGTTTGTAACGTAAACGGAGCCATTAGCCATACACTAAACAGTTCTAATTGTGAAGTTCAATTCGTTTCCACCGCTTTTAACGGAACACCTCCTTACTCATACTATTGGGATTTTGGAGATGGCGATCATTCAACAATTTCGAATCCAATTCATCAATATCCTAATAACTCTGTTTGGACACCCTGTTTAACCATAACAGACGCTAATGGCTGTGACACAACAATTTGTGAAGTAGTGAACGTACTTTGCACTCCTCAACCTTGTGATGCATCTTTCTCTTATTCATTCGCATCTTGTGATTCAGTTTATTTTTACCCGACTTCACTAGGCACACAATATTCGTATAACTGGGATTTTAATGATGGCAACTCAAGCACACAAGAAAATCCTTTAAATTACTTTACTGCAGACGGCACCTACTCAGTTTCCTTATTTATTATAGATGTTGTTACTGGTTGCCAGGATATTGTTACGGTGCCAATCACCATTGATTGTGGAACTTCATGTAACGTAACCGGAGCCACTGCAACTTATGTAGATTCTATTGATTGTACCGTTAATTTCATAAGCACGGCGTATGGCGGAACAGCTCCATATACTTACTTCTGGCAATTTGGAGATGGTCAAACCAGCTCTTCAGCGAACCCAACCCATAATTATGCTGCTCAGGGTGCTTATACCTATACCTTAACCATAACAGATGCAAACGGTTGCGATACTACTTTGTATGATTATGTTCAAGTTGCCTGCAATCAAAACGCTTGTGACGCATCATTCGCACATACCTATTTCAATTGTAATGGTGTATACTTTCAACCCGTTAGTTCAGGTTTAAACTATAATTATTTCTGGGATTTTGGTGATGGAAATACAAGTACTTCTGAAGTTCCTTCAAATACATTTACAGATGGGGTATACGAAGTTTGGCTAATCATTACTGACACCATATCTAACTGCACGGATTCTTCTTCTGTTTGGGTAACAATAAACTGCAACACACAATGTACCGTTTACGGAGACTTTGTTTTTAATCAAGACCCTAATAACTGTAATACACAATTCACGTCAACCGCATGGGGAGGACAAGCCCCTTACTCTTATTATTGGGAATTTGGAGATGGCGGCACCAGCACGCAAGCACATCCAAATCATACCTACCCAAATCAAGGAGTATACACCCCTTGCTTGACGATTACAGACGCCAACAATTGCGATACAACAATTTGCTATCCTTTTACTTCAAACTGCACCTATCAGCCTTGTGACGCACAATTCACTTATTCTCAAATAGCCTGTGATTCATTTATGTTCTTTCCTGTTTCTTACGGAACTCAATATTCTTACGATTGGAATTTTGGAGATGGCGGGTCTAGCACTAATGCTACTCCAGTTCATAGCTACGCATCTAACGGAACCTATGTAGTTCAGTTACTTTTATTTGATACGATCAACAACTGTGCAGATCAGTTCTTTTTTACTCTAATTGTGGACTGTAATATTCCTAATTGTGATTTAAATGGGGCTATTTCTCATTATACTGATTCGGTTGATTGCAGTACACAATTTGTCAGCACTGCCTATGCCGGAACACCTCCTTACTCTTACCTTTGGGATTTTGGTGATGGCAACGTTAGCACAGAAGCACATCCAGTTCACACCTATCCTAACAACACGGTTTACACGCCATGTCTGACCATAACTGATGCGAATGGCTGTGACACTACAATTTGTGATGTTGTTCAAACAAGTTGTAATACGGTTTCTTGTGATGCTCAATTTACTTTCTCTTACAATGACTGTAATACAGTTCAATTCTACCCAGCCTCTGTTGGATTAAACTTTGACTATTTCTGGGATTTTGGTGATGGAAACACCTCTACAGAGGCAAGTCCAATACATGATTTTACAGATGGAGTTTATGTCATTTATTTATACGTTACTGATTCACTTTCAGGATGTTTTGACCAAATGTATTTAACTATTCAGGTCAGCTGCGGTTCTAATTGTACAGTTGGCGGGGCAATAACATACAATCAAGACTTTAACTCTTGCGATACTTATTTCGCAAGTTCACCTTATGGAGGTCAAGCACCTTATACTTATTTCTGGGATTTTGGGGACGGAAATACTTCAACTGATGCAAATCCTGTTCATGCATATCCAAATGGCTCAACTTGGACACCATGTTTAACTATTACAGATGCGAACGGTTGCGACACAACACTTTGCATGGTGGTTAACTCACAATGTTCACCACCTCAATGCGACCCAACATTTACTTGGACACATATTGGATGTGATTCCCTCTACTTTGTCCCAGTTGCATCCGGTTCAGGAATGACTTATTTATGGAATTTTGGTGATGGAACAACAAGTACAGAACAAAATCCAACGCATACATTTACTGATGGTGTTCACACTGTGTATCTAGCAATTACCGATACCCTATTCAACTGTTTCAATCAAACAGCATATACCATTGTTATTGATTGCGGATATACTCCTTGCAACGTAAATGGTGCTTTCAATGCGACAACAGACCCGAACTGTTATACGCAATTTGTATCAACCGCATATGGAGGCACAGCACCTTATTCTTATTTCTGGGATTTCGGAGATGGAAACACATCAACAGATGCACATCCTTTCCATTATTATCCTCCTTTTACAACATGGCAACCTTGCTTAACAATTACAGATGCCAATGGTTGCGACACCACTATTTGTGACGTTTTTGTTTCTCAGTGCAATCCAAATTCTTGTGATGCTCAGTTTACATACACTTATCAAGATTGTCAAACAATCATTTTCTACCCTGTGTCTGTAGGACCGCAATACAGTTATCATTGGGATTTTGGAGACGGAAACACATCAACGGATGATAATCCCGGTTATACTTATTCAAGTGATGGCGTTTATACCGTGGTGTTAACTTTAATTGATTCTGTTGCTGGCTGTCAAGATGTCTTCACAGCACAAGTTACTGTAGCATGCGGAAACAATTGTACCGTAACAGGTGACTTTACTTACACAATGAATTTCAATAATTGCGAAGTGGCTTATTACAGTCAAGCCTTTGGTGGACAAGCTCCGTATTCATACCTATGGGATTTTGGTGATGGAACTACAAGTAATCAAGCAAATCCAGTTCATCAATACCCTGGAGGAGCCAATCCATACCAAGTGTGTTTAACCATATTTGATGCAAACGGTTGTGACAGCACTTACTGCCAATGGGTAACTACAAATTGTCCTGACCCAGCCTGTAATGCTACATTTAATCCAGTATTCATTGATTGTGATTCTGTTTGGTTTTTACCTTCACTGATGGACTCATCATTTGATTACTTCTGGGATTTTGGAGATGGAAATACATCAACATTGATGGATCCAACACACACTTATGGGGCAAACGGAACCTATACCGTAGTATTAACCGTAAGCAACTCAACAAGCGGCTGTTCAGACGTTTTCACCCAACTGTTAACTGTAAATTGTAATGCTACCCCTTGCAATGTTCAAGGATTATTCCAATGGTATTCTGATTCATCACAATGCGATATCCATTTTGTTTCTAGTGCTTGGGGAGGAACTGCTCCTTACTCTTATTACTGGAATTTTGGTGACGGAGGTACTTCAGGCGTAGCGCATCCAATACACACTTATGCACCTGGAACCTGGACGCCTTGTGTAACTATAACAGACGCTAACGGATGTGACACTACTTTCTGTGATGTAGTTTATTCTCAATGCACAAATGCAATTGATGAAACAGAAGCGAAAGACTTCAAGGTTTATCCGAATCCAACCAACGGACAATTTTATATTGAATTGTTTGAAAACGCATCTGTAAGATTATATGATCTCAGCGGAAAACTAGTTTTAGAAACCAATACAGATGCATTAGGAACAACCCTAATTGATATCTCTGAATTTGAATCTGGCACCTATATCATTTCTATAGTTGGTGAAGAACAATTCAGGAGTAAACGAATTATTAAGCATTAAAACTAAAAAGGTCAATCATTTAGATTGGCCTTTTTTTCGCTTGTCAGCTTTCCAATTCTAGACTGTTTATTATTTAACGCTTCGATTGAGATAAGAATAATTTTTGTACATTCAAAGTCTCAAAAAAAACGTTTACATGAAGAAAATTTACACGCTTGTAGCTTGTATCTGCCTTACTATAGGTGTCACAGCTCAAACAACTAATCTCGGTTCGCCATTAGGTTGGAACGGAAAATTAGATGACAAAAACATTCCTGTTGAAGTAATGCCTGGATATGACCAGGATGTTATAAATGCAGAAGACGCTATTAATGATCAAAGCAAGGATGCTCCTTGGCGATTTGGTTATAAGTATGACGTAAATTACACGCCTCAAAATTCAGGAAATTGGACAACCTTACCAAATGGCAATAAGGTTTGGCAGTTGGCAATTGAATGTGATGATGCCATGACCATCAACTTACTTTTTGATGATTATGATTTACCAAAAGGAGCTTATTTATACCTATATGATGTGGATAAAACCAATAGAGTTGGTGCATATACATCTAGAAATAACAGAGCTGACGGAGAACTGGGAACTGAATTGGTTCATGGAGACAAAATAATCGTTGAGTATGTTGAACCTGCTAATGTTGCCGGACAAGGGAACTTCACGATAACGAATGTCATTCATGGCTACAGAAGTTTAGATCCAATCCAAAAAGACTTAACGAAAGCATTAAACTCTTCAGGAGACTGTAATATAGACGTGAACTGTCCTTTAGGAGCTCCTTGGGGCGACCAAATTAGATCAGTGGCAATGATTGTTGTAAGTGGAAATGGAATTTGTACAGGAGCCTTAATCAACAATACTTGTGATGATGGAACAGCATACTTCTTAACAGCAAATCATTGTTTAGGAGGAGGAACTGGTTCTTGGGCATTTAGATTTAACTGGGAAACACCACCAACAGATGTTTCTTGTGCAACTACTTCTCCTTCAACTGATCCTGGAGCACCATATGACCAAACAGCTAACGGAGCTACCGTGTTAGTTAGCGGAACACAAGCTGACCATGCCTTATTACAGATTGATAATATGACCGTAACTGATGCTGAAAACTGGAATTGTTTTTACGCAGGTTGGGATAATTCAGACGCATTAACAGTAACTTCAGCTGTTGGTATTCATCACCCTTCAGGAGATGTTAAGAAAATTTGCGAAGAGCAAAATGCACCTTATCACAATACAGCATCAGGTGCCGCAGTATGGTATATTGATGAATGGGAAGAAGGAGTAACAGAACCGGGGTCATCAGGATCGCCTTTATTTGACCAAAACGGAAGAATTATCGGACAACTTTACGGTGGAGCTGCTGCTTGTTCAGGAACATCAAACAATGGATCATTTGATTATTATGGTAGACTTGGAGTATCATGGCCTTTGGGTATCGATACTTATTTAGCTCCAAGTTCTTGTGGTTCTTCAACAACTAATGACGGATGGGACCCTAATTCACCATCATTACCAGATGATGGTGGAATTTCGGCAGTTATCTCACCAGTAGGATTGAATTGTTCAAGTACTTTCACACCAGAAGTTACTATCAAGAATAATGGAACCAATACGTTGACATCAGCGACTATTAATTATGACGTAGATGCCGGTGCTAACCAAACATTCTCTTGGACAGGTTCTTTAGCGGCAGGAGCTTCAGAAAATGTTGTTTTACCAGCTATGTCAGCAACTGCTGGCGCGCATACTTTCAATGCTTCAACTTCATTGCCAAATGGTAATGCAGATTCAAATACTGGAAATGACGCTTCATCTTCATCATTTACTACAATGGCAAACGGACAGCCCGTAACGCTTGAACTAAACTTAGATTGTTATGGTGATGAGATTACTTGGGAGATTCAAGATGTTGGCACAAACACAATTATTTCTGGTGGACCTTATGTAAATAATACCTCTGGAGAAATGGTGACAGTTAATACTTGTTTAGATCCTGGATGTTATGATTTTATCATTAATGATTCATATGGTGACGGAATGTACGGTTCTCAATGGGGTGGCTGTACTATAGACGGTGACTACACAATCACACAAGACAATACGGCTTCAGTTTTAGCTACAATCCAAGCTGTCGATTCAGATTTTGGAAATCAAGAAGTAAATAACTTCTGCGTGGTTTCTCCTTGCACAGGTACTTTATCTTCTGCAACAGTTGAAGAAGATTGTTTTGGAGATGATGACGGATCAATTACCGTAACGGTAACAGGAGGAGATGCTCCATTTAGCTACGATATTGGTTCTGGTGCACAAGGGTCAGGAACCTTCTCTGGTTTAACTCAAGGATCATACACGGTAACAGTAACAGATAACAGTGCCTGTGTTTCTACGATTGATGTCGTGTTAGGAGGACCAACACAGTTAACTGCAAGCTCAACTTTGGTAAATGAAACTTGCCCAGGTTCAGCAGATGGATCTATTGTGATTACAGAGGCAGGTGGAACTGCACCTTATTCTTACTCTAACGATTGTAACGTAACATCTCAAGCAACAGGAACGTTCTCAGGATTAGGGGCAGGAGCATTCTGCTTAATCACTGAAGATGCGAACGGATGTCAAGTAACAGAAAATGTTACCTTAACTACAGGAACAGGAGTTAGTGCAACTACGACCGTAACAGATATTAGTTGTAACGGCTTAACAGACGGAGCAATACAAGTTGTGACAACAAACGGAACTGCGCCGTTCACTTATGATATAGGTTCAGGTGCGCAAGGTTCTGATACGTTCACCAATTTAGGTACTGGAACATTTACTATTGACATTGTTGATGCCAATGGATGTACAGGTCAAACTTCTGGAACAGTAACAGAGCCAACTGCACTTAGCGCATCAAGCACAACGACAGATGAAATATTCGGAAATGATGGATCAATAGACTTAACGGTATCTGGTGGAACAGCTCCTTATACTTACTCTTGGACCGGACCAAATGGATACACTTCAACAGTTGAAGACCCAAGTGGATTAGAATCTGGAGATTATACCGTAACCATTACAGATGCAAATGGGTGCACCTTCCAAAGAGATGCATTCGTAGATTCTCAGTTAGGAATGTTAGAAAATGGATTCTCATTCACAATCTATCCTAATCCATCAAACGGATTATTCAATGTTCAACTATTGAATTCTGAAGACAAAGTAGATGTTTCAGTTGTAGATGTAACTGGAAGAATAGTTCTTATTGCTCAAACAGAAGGTCAATCATTATTTACAGTTGACTTAACTGACAAAGCTGAGGGAACTTACTTTTTGAGAATCTCATCAGGAGATTTTGAAACAACCAAGAAAATAGTTCATAGAAAATAAACTAACCGTTTAATTGAAAAGCCCTTCTGAAATATCAGAAGGGCTTTTTTTATGCTTTATCTAGCCATTTTCTAATTTCATTAAGGACCTGTTTCCAATCATCAGTTTCAACTTCTTTTTTTGATCCTATTAAGTACTTGGTAACCTCTTCAAACTTTAGATCTTTGGTTAGCATGCTTTCAGTTTTTCTGTAAAAACAAAAGGTGTCTTTTTTATTTGAATACACGATATGTAATTGTCCTCTTTTCTTTGTAAAACTATACTGTTCGCTAGCTATGTTTTTTTCTTCAAAAAGACTTACAATATCTGCATACTCTTGGTCTAAGAACTTCATAAGTCTTTTTTAATTGAGAAATGAAAGGTGCTTCCCTTACCTAATTCAGACTCTACCCAAATTTCCCCGACATGTAAGTGTACAATTTTTCTACAATGTGCCAAACCAATACCGGTACCTTCAAATTCTGATTTCCCATGAAGTCGTTGAAAGATTAAGAAAATTCGCTCTAAATATTTCTCTTCCATTCCTATTCCGTTATCCTCAACTTTGAACAAATAATGCGTAGAATTTTCAGTTGAACTGATATTGATGACCGGATTTACATCCTCTTTTTTAAACTTGACGGCATTTGCTATTAAATTTTGAATGAGCTGATGAAACTCTGATCTATAACCTTTAATAACGCTAAGTTCAGATACATTTACAGTTGCATTGTTTCTCTCTATAAGGTCATTTAAATCTGCTATTGTTTGTTTGACTATTTCATTGGTATCAATTGCTTCTACTTCAGAACTCGTTCCAATTCTACTATAATCCAAAATAGCAACAATCAAATCACTCATTCTATCGGCAGAAGTCACAATGATATCTAAAAACTTTTGTCCTTTTTCATCAAGGGAATCCTTATAGTTTTCGTCTAATAAATTAATAAATGAACGTATTGTTCTCAAAGGTTCTTGAAGGTCATGAGACGTGATATATGCAAATTGAGATAACTCCTGATTTCTTTTTTCTAACGACACCGTTTGCAAATTTAATTCAGCTGTTTTTTGATTTACTAACTCTTCTGCTTTAGACTGATTTCTGGCAATAGATAAAATCACAAAGAACAACAAAAGGTCAATTATTAATCCACCAACCGCTATTATTTTAGGTAACACTTGGTCGTTTGCTTGAACGTATTCAGCATTTGAATGCACAAATAGTGTCCAATCCCTACCTTGAATGTTTAGAGATACCTCTTTCTTTAAAACAGGATTAAAACTTGAATCAATTGCCTCTAGTTTATTATCAGAATCAAATAACAAGTTTTCAGTTGTTTTGGACTTGCCATCAAATAATTCAAAATCGTAATCTTTGATTTCACCTAGAATTCCTTTCATCAAATCTCCCGCTCTAAATGCCGCATATACCCAACCGTTCACTATATTTTGTTTATTTGTTGAGTCCGCTTTTTGAAATACAGGAATATAGGTCAGAAATCCTTTTTGCACATCATTTTCGGTCTCTTGCACCAGTGTAATGATTCCAGATGTGGCTGCTTTCTTCTCATCAACTGCTCTTTGCATGGCAGTTCTTCTCATTTCATTTGACCACATGTCATAACCAAACGCTCTTTGATTTCGCCAATCAAATGGTTCTAAATAAATTATTGAGGTATACGAATCTCTGACTCCTTCTGGCTGCACAGAAAAGTCTTCAAAACCATCTACTTTCATTTTATTGACCAAGGAGTCTTTTTCAAGTTCATTTAGCGGAATAGCATAACCCATCCCCTGAATACCAGGTAAGCGATTTTGAATATCTAAAGTTGCCACATAGTTTTCCCAATCTTTTCTACTTACTTCATCAGAGGCATTAAAAAGCGCCACGCCACCCCAAAGGGCCTGCTCGTAAAGTCCCATTCTATCTTCAATAGACGTTACTAATTCAGAAACTCGTGAAGAAAATCGATTTTCAGCAAGCTGATTGGTAAACTTTGAAGACATGTACCATGCTACCATGGTTAATGCTAGGGAAATAATTAAAATAACCCACGCCGTATAGGCATTATGAAAAATGCTGCTGAAAGATTTTTTACCTGATTCAGTCATTAAAAAACAATTTTATATTCCACACCTAAACCTAATCCGGTATCATCTTCTAGATACTGGTTAATTCTATACTCCGCTACTAAATAAAACTCGTTAAATATGCGCAGCCCTAATTGATGTTCTGTCACCCAACTTACTTTTTTTGCTTGGTCAAATTGAAAATTTTGATCAGCAAAGCCGCCTATGTACATTCTATTTTTAAACAACTTTAGTTTATAAACATGCTCTAACTGTGTCATCCAGTGAATTCCCGAACCTTGTCTACCTTCAATAAAAAAAGAAGTCATGAAATAATTGAAGTTAATCATCTCAAAAAAAGAACGCCAAGGCTTAATTTTTGTAATTTGAAATCTAGGTCCAAAACGAAGCGCATCATTTGCATCTCCACTTTTAAAAACAGCTTGTAAGTCAAGTTTGATTGGAACAGATTTTAAAGGTTTCCAGATGATATTCTGCTCGGTATAAAAACCTGAAACATCAGCGGTATTGGTGTTACCTACGTAATTGGTCAAGGAAAAATAGCTGAAATTGTGAGGTAAAATCGCTAATATATTCAAGTTAAAATCTGCTTGTTCACGCGTATCATAATAAGCATTGAAATCAAGAAATCCCTTTGTTTCGAATTTTGTTGAATCATTCTGAGCGTAACTAAGCTGGCAAAGAACGAAAAATGAAAGAAGTAAATTAAGTTTCATAAGTAAGGCAGACCGCAAAATACCATTTATTTTGCTTCTGTCTCTTGCGGAAACTACGTTATTTAAAAAAAGAAAGACAGCCTTTTAGCTGTCTTTCTTTTAGAGTTCTTTCACGTCAAATTAAATTTAAGTACGATCTAGAGTTTTAAATGATAAAAAGAAGTGGCCGATCCATCTATCGAATCGCCGACCACCCTTTTGCCCAATTTTTATCCTTTAGCAGGAAATATTGTGAATTCGTTAAGTCTTGTTTTAGTTTATTCATAAAGGCCTTACCTTCAGAAAAGTGAATTAGCGCGTTTGCTAATTGCGTGTTTAAATTTACTGTCTTTTAGTTAATTAATCTTTTCCAGTTTACAAGTGAAGGTATTTTAGAATAACTGATCAACTTTTAGCATAGCCGTAAAAAAATAGGGAGACTTTTTAGATCTCCCTATTCATAAATATTCCCAATTCTGATTACATCTTCAAAATAATAAACTCAGTACGTCTATTCATTTGATGTAATTCATCATACTTCTTTTTATTTGAAGACTTGAATGAATTGATATAGTCTTCTAATAATACTTTCTCTGTTCCGTCTTCAAGGATAATTTTATTTGGTTTGTACTCACCATATCCTTTTCCATTGATTCTTTCAGGATTCGTAATTCTCTCTTTGATATATGCAGCAGATGCTTTTGCTCTTCTATCAGAAAGTGACTCATTTGATTTATCTGAACCTCTTGAATCAGTATGTGATCCTAACTCAATTTCCATATTAGGATTTTCGTTCATTACCTTCACAATTTTATCTAACTCAATTGCAGCATCAGGTCTAATTTTATGTTTTCCTAAATCAAAGTAAATAGGGTTGATATCAATAATCTTGGATAAATCTCCACCAACTTGAATAGGCTCTAAAGTCAAATCTAAAGCAGCATGTACCTCATACTTCCCTTCTTTATCAAACTCAGTGTTATACGTAACTGTTTTACCAAGGTATCCATCTCTTTCAAGCACTAAGTTATAAGAACCTCTGTCGTTCAATTTCTTTTCTTTCAGTGGTTTTAATAAGTCTCCTGTCACTGGCGTCCAAAACTCTTCAGTAACACCTGTCATATTATCAGTTAATTTAATATGAACGCTATCAATCGGTTCTTTCGTTTCTTTGTCAGTCACCAAAGCATAAAGTGATAAACCTGGATCTTTTTCTAACTCTAAATCTGCTATCACAACATCTTCATCCGTTGCTGTTGATGTAGTGTTTTTACCTGGGAAATACTTTTCTTTTTCACCGCCTAAAGACCAATCTTTATCTGCAGGAACCAAGAATGAATATTCACCGTTATCTCCTGTTGTAACTGTTTCAACTGGCTCGCCAGCATCATCAAATAATTGAACAGCAACTCCAGCAAGAATATTCCCTTTTTTGTCTTTTGCGACACCCTTTATTGTTTTACCGAAAGTAAAGTCTTTAAGCATTTCTAAAGAATAAATATCATCATCCCCTTTTCCACCTTCACGGTTGGAAGCAAAGTACCCCTGTTTGCCATCTTCAGCAAGAACAAAAGAAAAATCATCTCTGCTTGAGTTTAAAGGTGCTCCTGCATTCAATATCTTTCCAATTGAATTATCTTCTTTTATTTGTGCAACAAAGACGTCTAATCCACCAAGACCAACATGACCATTTGACGAAAAGAAAAGCATTTCGTTCGTTGGGTGAATGAAAGGGAACATTTCGTTTCCTTCAGTGTTTACTTCAGCTCCCATATTTACGGCTTCTCCAAACGAACCATCATCATTGATAGGTGCTTTATAGATGTCTGAACCACCTTTACCTCCAGGCATATCTGATGCGAAATAGAGCGTTTTACCATCAGCACTTATACAAGCGTGACCTACAGAATGCGTTGGTGAATTATATGGCAAAGCCACCGGCTTAGACCATTTTCCTTCTACCAACTTTGATTGAAACATCATCAAACGAGTGACACCATCTTCTGCTTTTTCTTTGTAATTGTTTCTTGTGAAAATCATCATATCCCCTGCTTTGTTAAAAGCTACCGGTCCTTCGTGATATTTCTTATTGATTTTCTTGTGAAAATGCTCAAGGTTGGTTAAATCATGTGCCGCAATATCTGCAACATACGTATCTAAGAATGGAAGGCCGTTCCAGTTCCATCTTCTTAAAATAGACTTCGTGCCTTCTCTTGAAGAAGCAAAAACGACTTGACTCTTATAGTAGGTTGCTCCAAAATCTTGTTGTTCAGAGTTGATATCTAAATTTTTGATTTTGAACTGCCCTTTATCCTTTTGAAGTTGCTCATATGCACCAGGTTTAGCAGCATACATTTTACCTCTTGAATCAGAAACATTCATTTCTGAGAACTTTTTCATCCAGTCGTCAGACATAGAATACTTTTTGTTCTCTCGCAGGATAGATGCATAACTCAATAAATCATCTGCTGTGAAACCATCAGTAGTTACAATTTCAGCATAAATTGTTTCTGCTTGTGCAAGCTCATTTGTTCTCCAATAAGCATTTGCTAAATTTCGTTTTTGCTCAATTGTTGAAGCCCCAAGTTCTTCGTATTTCTCAATTGATTTTGAATACGAGAAATCTTCATAGGCAGCTTTCGCTTTCTTCTCTTTCCCACCTTCTTCTTGTCCATAAGTTAAGGAGGCAGCAAGAAATGTAGATACTATTAAAATTGATTTTTTCATCTCTAATGTTTTGTTCTAGTCTTACTTAAAAATATCTAGGTGAAAGGATTTTTCCTTTGTCTCTAAATACAAAGTCATATCTCAACATTAATTCATGTGATCCGGCATTGTATTTTCCGGTGTTTAGACCATATGACCAATCAAATGAATAACCTAATGAGAATTGAGGGTTAATGTTTAAACCTGCTAAAACTCCAAAGGCATCTCCTGTTCTAAACATAGGACCTGCCCAGAATTTTTGATTGAAGTAAAACAGTGCTGTTAAATCTACCTCAATTGGTGCTCCAGCTGTCAACTTTACAAAAGTTGTTGGCTTAAGTTGCACTTTCGCATCTTTCGTAAGATCAATCATACCTCCAGCAATTAAGAAGTAGTGTCTTGCTTCAGACGCTACTGAACCTGCTGTAGTATTTGATTGATAGTCATTCTCTAATAATCTTGGGGTAGATAATCCCACATAAAAACGTGGTAATTGGTAGTAAACTCCTGCTCCAAAATTTGGTAAAAATTGACTTTGGATGTTTTGAGCAAAAGTATTATCCCCTCCATCTGTAGTTGAAAGATCTGCCAACTCATTTGCCAACATTGATGTTCCTCCTTTGATTCCAAAAGCTAACTTTCCTTTATCTCCTACTCTAATTCTATAAGCGAAATCAACAAAGAAACCCATGTTTCTTGTTGGACCAATTTTATCATGTAGCAATGAAAGACCAACTCCCATTTTATCATTTACAATTGGCATATGAGCTGTCACCGTTTGTGTGATTGGTGCACCAGGAAAACTAACCCATTGACTTCTGTGTAAGCCTAAAACTGTTAAGGCATCTCTTGAGCCTGCATAAGCAGGATTCACACCTAAGGTGTTGAAAGAGTAATGTGTAAACATGGCATCTTGCTGAGCATTCGCTCCTAAGGTAGATGCGATTGTCGCAATTATTAAAACTAACTTTTTCATACTTTTTGTTTTTGTCAGGGCACTTCGACTACGCTCAGTGTCCTAGACTTGAATTTGCAAAGAAGTGGCCGAACCCTCTATCGATTCGCCGACCACCCTTTTGCCCAATCTTAAATATTATCTATTTAAATAAACGTATCCTTTAATTACTTCACTTCCGTCTCCTAAGTCTAGAACATAGAAGTATGTTCCTGCAGGAAGCGCTCGTGATTTAGTGGTCATTCCAAATAGGTTGTGTCCATCCCAATCATTTGCGTATCCATTAATTGACTCGTAAACTTTGTTACCCCATCTGTTATATATTGTTATCGTTGCATCTGGGTATGATCCGATTCCTTTGATCACGAACAAGTCATTTACACCATCATCATTTGGTGAGAAACCTTCTGGAATTTCAAGTCCGCAAGCATCTGCATCTAAGTAATCTGGTAAGCCATCCTCATCACAATCATCATAATCTCCGTTGGTGTCATTGTCTAACTCATCTGCAGTTAGGATACCGTCATTGTCATCATCAATGTCCAAGTAATCTGGAATGCCATCTCCGTCTGTATCATCTGGTCCTTGACCGTCTCCATCAGGATCGTTTTCATCTGAATCTGGAACACCGTCATCATCCGAATCTTGATCTTGATAATCTGGAACTCCATCTCCGTCAGTATCAGGTGGAGTTGAACCGCCGTTATCATCTAAACCGTCTCCATCTGTATCTGTAAAGTCATCTACCATTCCGTCACCATCAACATCTGGTCGATCTCCTCCTTCAATGATGTCTGGAATACCGTCATTATCTGAATCTAGTTCATCTTGATCTGGAATACCATCTCCGTCTGTATCTGTTGGATCTGACGAACCATTAACATCATCCCATCCGTCTCCGTCAGTATCCGTAAAGTCATCAACAACTCCGTCTCCGTCAACATCTGGTTTCCCGTTTTCGTTGGCATCTGTAATTCCATCATTATCTGAATCTAAATCTTCATGATCTGGAATTCCGTCTCCGTCTACATCATCTTGTCCATCTGTCATGTCATCATCATCTGCTCCGTCACCATCTGTATCATTGAAGTCATCAATCATTCCATCTCCATCTGCATCTGTTCCGCCATCTTCTACGATATCTGGTGTTCCGTCATTATCTGAATCTAAATCTTGATAATCAGGGATTCCGTCTCCGTCTGTATCTTCATCACCTGCAGTTGCATCATCATTATCCCATCCATCTCCGTCAGGATCTTCATCTGCAGTGTCATCAATTCCGTCTCCGTCCATATCTGTTCCGCCAGTGAAGTCTACATCAACTGAATCATCAATTCCGTCTCCGTCTACATCTGTACCGCCTGTAGCGTCAGCATCTGCATAATCAGGGATTTGATCTCCGTCAGCATCTGCCCAATCGTCAACTTGACCATCATTGTCATTGTCAAATCCTCCGTCTTCTACGATATCATAGATTCCGTCATTATCTGAATCAACATCTTGGAAGTCGTTATGACCATCTCCATCTGTGTCAGGATTTGGAATGTCTGTTCCACCATTGTCTCCGTCATAAAGATCATCTAATCCGTCATTGTCAGTATCATTGATAAGCGTTCCGTCAACATTTAAGTCGTCTACACGACCGTCATTATTTGCGTCTGTTCCTCCTGCTTCAACAATATCCGGAATACCATCATTGTCTGAATCTAAATCCCAGATATCTGGAATACCATCATTGTCTGTATCGGTTGGATTCGTATATGGATTACCATCCATATCAGCATCTAAGTCTTCTAATAAATCTGGAATACCATCATTATCGTCATCTAAATCAACATAATCAGAGATTCCATCACCATCTGTATCTAACTCTCTCCAATCAAGATCTCCGATACCAGGGTTATCTGCATCTGCAAATACTCCGTCAGTGAATGGATCTGTTGTTCCGTTAGCTGCATTTGTATTTGCTGTTCCTGTCGTTAATACTTCTGTATCAAAAGCATCATCTAGTCCATCTCCATCAGTGTCATTTCCTGAAGGTGCTGTTTCTGACCCGTCAATAACTCCGTTTCCGTTTAAGTCATGACCTTCAGTTAAGTCATCTTCTCCGTCATTGTCAGAATCTAAATCAGTGTAATCAGGCGTTCCATCAAAATCAGTATCTGTTGGAATAATGATGTTACCTGTATTATCAGGATCGTATTCATCATCTAAACCGTCTCCGTCAGTATCAGTTCCACTTGGTGGATTGTATCCAGCAGTGGTTTGTCCTTCAACGTTGTCAGGAATTCCGTCATTGTCTGAATCGATATCTAAATAGTCATCACCTTGAGAACCATCCGTATTTGGAACTGGCAATGAAGTACCTCCATCATTTGTTCCTGGCACTGTATTGTCATCCGTATCAACTATGTCTGAGAATCCGTCTCCGTCAACATCTGCAAAACCGTCTAAGATTCCATCTCCGTCAACATCAACACCTCCTGCTTCAGTTGCATCTGTGATTCCATCATTATCTGAATCTACATCTTGTGCATTTGGAATTCCATCCATATCAAAGTCACCATTAGGAAGAGGTGTACCGCCATCATTTGTTCCTGGAACTGTGTCATCATCAGAATCAACAACATCTGAGTAACCGTCTCCGTCAACATCTGAATATCCATCTAAGATACCATCTCCATCAGCATCAGCTCCACCATTCTCGATAACATCTGGAATACCGTCATTATCAGAATCTAAATCATGAACGTCATTTACTCCGTCATTATCTGTGTCTGGATTAGGAAGAGCGGTTCCTCCGTCTCCTGTACCTGGAGTTGTATTGTCATCTGTATCAACTGCGTCATCAAATCCGTCATTATCGTTATCTGTGAATCCGTCAATGTGACCATCACCATCTACATCTGTTCCTCCTGCTTCAATCACATCTGGAGTTCCGTCATTGTCAGAATCGAGATCATTGACATCTGCTACTCCGTCACCATCAGTATCAGGATTAGGAAGTGGAGTTCCACCGTTATCAGGATCAACCGAATCATCTAAACCGTCTCCATCTGTGTCGTTCATTGAGCCTGGATCACCTGGCACCGGGTAGTCTATTTGACCATCACCATCAACATCTGTTCCACCAGCTTCAATAATATCTGGAATACCGTCATTATCTGAATCTAAGTCAACGATATCTGGGATTCCGTCTCCGTCAGTGTCACCTGGGTTCTCTGCGACATCTGGAATACCGTCATTGTCGTCATCTTCGTCAACAGCATCATCAATACCATCTCCATCATTATCAGATTCTCTGAAATCTAAATCGCCAACAAGTGGTGAATCAGCATCAGCTAAAGTTCCATCTGTTGCTGGATCAACGGTTCCGTTTCCTCCATTAATTCCTGAAGTTCCTCCTGATAATACAACTGTATCAAAGTTATCATCTAAACCATCTCCGTCTGCGTCATTGTTTGCTGGTGCAACTTCTGCTCCATCAATAACGCCGTTTCCATTCAAGTCATGTCCTTCTAATAAATCAGATTCTCCATCATTATCAGAATCTAAATCTTGATAATCTGGAGTTGAGTCTCCGTCATGATCATTAGGGATGATGATGTTACCAGCATTGTCTGGATCGTATTGATCATCAATTCCATCATTATCAGAATCTGTTCCTAATGGTGGGTTGTACCCTGCAGTAGTTTGACCTTCAATGTTGTCAATGATTCCGTCATCATCAGCATCAATATCTAAGTAGTCTGCATTACCTGTTCCGTCTGTATTTGGTGTTGGTAAAGTTGTTCCACCATCATTTGTTCCTGGAACCGTGTTATCATCTGTATCAACTACATCAGAGAATCCGTCTCCGTCAACATCTGCAAAACCATCTAAGATTCCGTCTCCATCAGCATCAGTTCCGCCTGCTTCGTTAGCATCTGTGATTCCGTCATTATCTGAATCTAAATCTAAGTTATTTGGAATACCGTCTTGGTCAAAGTCACCTCCTGGTAGGTTAGTTCCTCCATCAGCAGTTCCTGGTACTGTGTTATCATCTGTATCTACTGCATCTCCGAATCCGTCTCCATCAACATCTGTAAATCCGTCTAATTGACCATCACCGTCTGTATCTGTTCCGCCGTTTTCTACAATATCAGCGATTCCATCATTATCTGAATCTAAATCTAATACATCTACCACTCCGTCATTATCTGAATCTGGGTTCGCTAATGGGGTTCCACCATCTCCAGTTCCTGGAACAGTGTTGTCATCAGAGTCGACTGTATCATTGAATCCGTCTCCATCAACATCCACATATCCGTCTAGGATTCCGTCACCATCTGCATCCGTTCCTCCTGCCTCAACAGCATCTGGAGTTCCATCATTATCAGCATCTAAATCTAGTACATCATTCACCCCGTCTCCATCAGAATCAGGATTAGCAAGAGGCGTTCCTCCATTATCAGGATCAACTGAATCATCCAATCCGTCTCCGTCAGTATCATTCATAGAACCTGGATCTCCGGGAACTGGGTAATCTATTTCACCGTCTCCGTCTGCATCTGTTCCGCCAGCTTCAATAATATCTGGAATACCGTCATTATCTGAATCAAGGTCTAAAGAATCTGGGATTCCGTCTCCATCAGTATCACCTGTTCCTTCAGCAACATCTGGAATACCATCATTATCATCATCTTCATCAACAGAATCATCAATTCCGTCACCGTCATTATCAATTTCTCTAAAATCTAGATTTCCAACACCTGGATTATCAGCATCTGCAAATGTTCCATCTGTCAACGGATCAGTTGTTCCATTTCCTGCGTTAGTTCCTGAAGTTCCTCCTGATAATACAACTGTATCAAAGTTATCATCTAAACCATCTCCATCAGCGTCATTATTTGCAGGTGCATTTTCAGCCCCGTCAATAACTCCGTTTCCGTTAAGGTCATGTCCTTCTAATAAATCAGATTCGCCATCATTGTCTGAATCAAGATCTAAATAATCTTCAGTTCCATCAATATCTGTATCAACAGGTGTGATTGGAGTTCCTCCGTTATCAGTGTCATAAGCATCATCCAATCCATCTCCATCTGTATCGGTTCCGGTTGGAGCTGTATATCCTAAAGAAGTTTGACCTTCTACATTGTCTGGAATACCATCTCCATCAGCATCAATATCTAAATAATCAACACCACCTGTACCGTCAGTATTTGGCATAGGTAGAGAAGTTCCTCCGTCAGCTGTACCTGGTACGGTATTGTCATCAGTATCAGTTACATCTGTAAATCCATCTCCGTCTACATCAGTAAATCCGTCTAACTGCCCATCTCCGTCAAGATCAGTTCCTCCTGCTTCAGTTGCGTCAGTAATTCCGTCATTATCTGAGTCAACATCTAAATTATTTGGCACACCATCTTGATCTGCATCACCATTTGGAAGTGGTGTTCCTAAGTCACCTGTTCCTGGATTAGTATTATCATCTGAATCAACTGTATCATTGAAACCATCTCCGTCTACATCTACATATCCATCCAATACACCATCTCCATCAACATCAGTTCCTCCAGCTTCGATAACATCCGGAATACCATCATTATCTGCATCAAGATCAACAACATCATTTACACCATCTCCGTCAGAATCAGGATTAGGTAAAGCTGTTCCTCCTTCTGAAGGGTCGACATTATCATCAACACCGTCACCATCAACATCTGTCATTGATGAAGGATCGCCTGGCACTGGATAGTCAACTTCTCCATCTCCGTCTGCATCTGTTCCGCCAGCTTCAATAATATCTGGAATACCGTCATTATCTGAATCAAGGTCTAATGAATCTGGAATTCCGTCTCCATCAGTATCACCTGTTCCTTCAGCAACATCTGGAATACCATCATTATCGTCATCTTCGTCCGTTGCATCATCAATTCCATCACCATCTGAATCTGCTTCTCTAAAATCTAAATCGCCAACAAGTGGTGAATCAGCATCAGCTAAAGTTCCATCTGTTGCTGGGTCAACTGTTCCGTTTCCTCCATTAGTTCCTGAAGTTCCTCCTGACAATACAACTGTATCAAAGGCATCATCTAAACCATCTCCGTCTGCGTCATTATTTGCTGGTGCAACTTCTGCTCCATCAATAACTCCGTTTCCATTCAAGTCATGCCCTTCTAATAAGTCTGATTCTCCATCATTGTCTGAATCTAAATCTTGGTAATCTGGAGTTGAGTCTCCGTCATGATCATTAGGGATGATGATGTTACCAGCATTATCTGGGTCATATTGATCATCAATTCCATCATTGTCAGAATCTGTTCCTAAAGGTGGGTTGTACCCAGCAGTAGTTTGACCTTCAATGTTGTCAATGATTCCGTCATCATCAGCATCAATATCTAAATAGTCTGCATTACCTGTTCCGTCTGTATTTGGTGTTGGTAATGTTGTTCCACCATCATTTGTTCCTGGAACCGTGTTATCA
>JBDVJO010000008.1:0-137259 GCA_039939375.1 Crocinitomicaceae bacterium
CTGTTTGTAATAAACTGCTAAAGCAAGCTTTTGCAATTGCAGAATCAGGTCTTGTTTATGATGAAAATTTTAAAAGTAAAAAGCCAATGTTAAACTAAAAAAAGAGAAATATTACTTGTTTTTTAGCATAGTTCTATGTTAGGAGACGTTTTATTCTTTCGTATGACCACAGGCTGCGCAAAAAGATGCTTTTTTTGTTCGATAAGGTTTTCCGCATTTTTCACAAGGATCACCATATAGACTTATTCTGTGGTGCATTATGGCATTCTTATTCGATTCCGCCATACCAGTTAGTTGAAAATAATAATCAATCAAAGGTTTAGCTCTTTCTTCCATTGTTCCAGAACTGCTGAACATGCCCGAATAAAGTTCGCTAGCAATTTTAAATTCATCTTCGTCAAGCATTGGAACTTCCATTTGACAACGCCAACACCAAAGTTTTTTCATATCTATTCGTAGATTACTGCTCCACTCAGAATTTCAGAGAATGCTTTCCAACTTGGTTCCTCATGATTTCTTTCAGGATGAAGGTTTCGGTAATAACCATCAATTTCCTCAGAGTAGGTTGAAAGAGCTTCAAGAAACGTTTCCAAGGTATTGTTTTCCCATTTTTCGCCTTGTGTTCTGTAGTTTTCAAGTAATTCTTTTGTGAATTTAATGAATGAATCACGGTCGTTCACTTCAATATCTGTGTAGTTCATGGTAATGGCTTCCTAACGTTTGAGTAAAATTAGGCATTTTTAGATGCCGCCGCAAGGTGCGTTGGCAAAAAAGCCCCGGATTTTGGCTGTCCGCCCGTGATGGCGCCCCAGGATATGTACAAACAACTGGGCGAAAAGAGCGCTGGCCAAGGGTGGACATGAACTTTAGGTAATATGTTAGGTTTAGTTTTCTGAGACTAATTGAATCTCTTTGCCTTCTGTAGTTAAAATCTTAGTTCTAAAATCTTTTTTTAGCTCATTATTGCTAGGATCTTCGCTAATTTTTTGAACTGCAAGAAACAGCTGATAAGTTGTTAAAAGTCCGAAGCTCTTTTTGGCGGCTACGATTTTAACTTTGTCAGTGAATGCTTCCTTCCTTTGTTTTGGATTTGTTAATCTGTAGTGATTTCCAATAAGTACTCCTTGAGGATATTCATCAGTTAACGCGAAATCTTCATCAACAGCTCTATTTAGTTGGTCAAGTTTTGAAATGTGGACCGCATCATTATCTTTACCCTCTATTTCTGCAATTCCTTGGCCTTCGGGAGATTTAAATACTACGTCATGTTCTAAATCATCTAGCTTTCTATTTTCAGCTTCAAAGCCCATTAATTTAAAACTTGATATAACTAATTCCTCAAGTGCAGTACCTTGTTCATAAAGCAAACCACGGTATTTTGTAATTTCTTTTCTTTTGTTTTCGATTTCAATTTTTTGCTCCTTTAACTCATTAAGTGCTCTATTTAATTCTTCAAGAGCACCATCTAACTCACTTTCACCTTGAATGTTGAAATCAGTTGTCCAACCAGGGGGTGGTGTTGCAACATGATTTGTGATGAACTTTTTACCGATTCCTTGAAGGACACCAAGCAACTTTTGATTTTCCCGATTGTATTTAATTGGTGGAAATAAAGCAACAATGCCATTCGAAAATTTCAGAGTTGCACCAACCGGTTTATTTGCTCGATTTAAAAGAAAGAATGATTTTTCATCTTTCGGGTCTAAATCCAAATATGCTTGATATTGAAGTTCGTCTTTGAATGCGCCAAAAAATGGTGAAAATAAATTCTTTCCGCTGATGTGTTTAATTGAGTCCGAGCTGGAACTAACACCACTTTTTAATTTTTCCAAAAAAAAATTTTGTCTTAATGGCAGAAAGTCATAAGATGTAAATGGATTATAATTCCCCTTATTCTGTTTTTCAGCCAACACACCAGATAAAGGATGCATAAAAACAACAATAATTTTTCCGCTATCTAGAAGAGTTTCTACTTCATTTCTTCTTGATTCAAAAGTGTTAATAATTCTATCGGAATGAGGAGAAAATAAGCGTGCGACACCATCATCTAATCTAGAAATTGAACTACTCCAAATTTCTTCGAATGCTGATGGGTCAAAGATTACAATGTCTGCATCTAATAGGGTTTCATTACCATCTATTTCTGTGTTGACAACTCTATCTCCTTTTAAATAGTAATTGACAGTAACAATATTTAGCATACTTTGATTTAATTAAACCTAACGTTTGAGTAAATATAGCCATTTTTAGATGGCGCTCCCGAAACTTCGGGATTGGCCAAGCCCCGGATACAAGTCATTCCGCCCGCGTTGGCACCCCAGGATTTTGGACAAGCGAATGGGAGGGAAAAGTGATGGACAAAGGGGGGGAATGATATTTACTTAATATGTTTTATACAGTTTTCAACTACCTATGGAAATATTCAGGTGCTTTCCGAGCCCAATTTCGATTAATTTATAATAGGTAGAAATTTGTATATCGCTCAGACCTCTTTCAATTCTAGAGATGTAGCTTTTTTTAGTTCCAGTTCTTTCCGCGAGTTCCTCTTGAGTTAGGTTCGCTTCTTTTCGAGCTTCTTTTAGCATTACGCCTAAACGAAAAGCAAGAGCATCAGATTCAAACTTATCTCTGCTCTCAGTTCCTTTCGCTCCATGTTCTTTGGAAAGAAGTTGATCAAGTGAAGTTATGTTCTTATTTTTTTTCATCTAAGTATTGTTTTTTAAGTTTTTCGGCAAGTTTAATTTCCTTCTTAGGTGTTTTTTGAGTTTTCTTAACGAAAGCATTTGTTAATACAACAAGGTTTCCGTTTTCAATAAAACAAAGCATTCGAATGCTTTTCTGAGAAGTAATTACACGAACTTCATAAATGTCTTCGGTGCTAACTAATTTCTTGAAAAACTTAATTGGCACCCTTGGTTCATTCCGAACAAGTTCTAGAACATAACCGATTTTTAAGCGAACCTTTTCATTTTGTGATTCATAGAATTCAATTATATCAGTTCCGTAAAAAACTACATCTCTTACCACATATACAAAGTTAACTAATTAGTGAACAATTTGCAAATTTATTTTGAATTGAAAGTCTCTGGGCGCAATAGTATATAATATAAAAAGTAAAGCAACAGTCAGAAAAACGGTGTTGCTTGAAGAGGGCTTTAATCCAAAAGTGTTCACGCATTATTACAGAACGAATAGTGGTGATACTTACTTGTTTTGTTATGATCAGGGTTTTAAGGAAGTGAGAGATAACAATAAAGACAAATACTTATTGGTGATTTGGCAAGATGGAATGGCTAGACAAGTGTTTGGTGGTTAACCTATCCAACAGCGATAGCAACGGCAGCTTGATTTGTGCATTGAGCGAAGTCGAAATGCACAAATCAACTACAGTGAATAGCGCGGCCCCATCTCGGCTCAGCCGAGACGGGGGTTGGCCAAAAAAAAACGCCCCTTGAAAAATCAAAGAGCGTTTTATAATTTATTGTGTTGGAATTATCCTCCAAAGTCATCAAATCTTACATTTTCTGGTGGTACACCCCAATCGTCACACATGTTTTGAACGGCAACGTTCATCATTGGTGGTCCACAGAAGTAGTACTCAATATCTTCTGGTGCTTCATGATGCACTAGATATTGATCAATAACTGCTTGATGCACGAATCCAACGAAACCGTCAGCTTCTTCATCATGAATATCTTTTTTCACGGTCCAATTATCTTCTGGCAAAGCATCAGATAATACCATGTAAAATTTAAAGTTAGGGAACTGCTCTTCTAATTCTCTGAAGTAGTGAATGTAGAATAACTCAGCTCTTGAACGTCCACCATACCAATATGTTACTTTACGACCAGTTTTCATAGTCTTAAATAACTCATAAAGGTGAGAACGCATTGGTGCCATTCCGGCTCCACCACCTACATAAAGCATTTCTGCGTCTGATTCGTTGATGAAGAACTCTCCGTAAGGTCCTGAAATAATTGCCGGATCTCCTTCTTTTAAGTTGAAAATGTAAGAAGATGCAATTCCTGGATTTACTTTCATCCAAGTTCCCGTCTTTCTGTCAAAAGGTGGAGCTGCAACCCTGACGTTCAACATAATTTTTCTTCCTTCAGCAGGGTAAGAAGCCATTGAGTATGCTCTTACCGTCTCTTCGTCATTTTTCATCACTAAGTGACGCATAGCGTAAGGACCTTCAGACCAATCTTTCTCGAACTTATCCGGTTCACCTGGGTGATCTTGCGGATGCGCTTTAATATCCATGTCAGAGAAGTTCACTGTACAAGGTGGAATCTTAATCTGGATGTATCCTCCAGCTTTATAATCCATGTCTTCAGGAATCTCAACGATAAACTCTTTGATATAAGTAGCCACGTTGTAGTTAGAAACTACTTTCGCTTCCCACTCTTTAATTCCCATTACTTCTTCTTCAACACGGATTTCCATGTTTTCTTTCACCTTCACTTGGCAACCTAAACGCATGTTATCTGCGATTTCTTTTCTTGAAAAGTGAGGCTCTTCAGTGGGTAGGATAGATCCTCCACCAGTGTCTACGTGACAGATACACTGTACACATGTTCCACCTCCACCACAAGCAGAAGGTAAAAAGATACCATTGCTACCTAGCGTGCTTAATAGCGTTCCACCACCATCAACTTCAAGTTCATGCTCTCCGTTAATTGTGATTTTAATTTTACCAGCAGGAGATAACTTCGCTTTAACGAATAATAACAATCCTACTAGCAATAAAATTACTGCTGTAAATACAACTATTGTAATGATTATAACTTGTCCCATTTCCTAAATCTTATTGTGCTTCTGAATTAGCGTCAAACAACATAACAGTTTCATCATTTGCTTCTTCTTCAGTACTTGAAGTTGAAGTTTGAGTTGTTGAACTGTCATCACATTTTTCTTGTTCTTTCTCAGGGTAATTTAAACCAGAGAAGCTCATAAATGCGATACCCATTAATCCTGTAGTAACGAAAGTGATACCTAATCCTCTCATTGGAGCTGGTACGTGAGAATATTTGATTTTCTCACGAATAGCAGCAATTGCAACAATTGCTAAGAACCAACCAATTCCTGAAGAAATACCGAAGTTAGTTGCTTCACCAATTGTTGAGTACTGTCTTTCTTGCATGAATAAAGCTCCACCTAAGATTGAACAGTTTACCGCGATTAGTGGTAAGAAGATTCCTAATGCACCATAAAGTGCAGGAGCAAATTTCTCAACCAACATTTCAACCAATTGAACCATAGATGCAATAACGGCTATGAACATGATGAATGAAAGGAAACTTAAATCCATTTCAGCATATTCAGGTCCTAACCAAGTTAGTGCGCCTTCTTTCAATACGTAGTTCTCTAACAAGTAGTTTACTGGAACAGTAACTCCTAATACGAAGATTACTGCAGCACCTAAACCAGCTGCTGTTTTAACAGTTTTTGATACAGCCAAATAAGAACACATACCTAAGAAATAGGCAAAAATCATGTTCTCCGAGAAGACTGCTTTTAGAAATATATTAATGTGATCTACCATGTCTTATTTCTTAATGTTCTTCAATTAATGATTTATTTCTTGCTCTTTGCACCCAGATAATTATACCAACCGCGAATAAAGCGAATGGTGCTAAGATGATAAAGTTGTTATCCATGTATCCGACAGAATATGCTCCTGTACCTTCAATTCTATCACCGAATAATGGAATTCCGAAGAATTTACCCGATCCGAAGATTTCTCTGAATACTGATACTAATACTAGAATTAAACCATATCCCACTGTGTTTCCGATTGCATCTAATAAAGATGGCCAAGGTTTGTTTGCCATAGCAAAGGCTTCAAAACGCCCCATAATGATACAGTTCGTAATAATTAGCCCAACGAATACGGATAGTTTTTCTGCAATATCTGGCAAGAATGCTTTCAACACCTCATTTACGATAATTACCAATGAGGCAACCACCACTAACTGAACGATAATTCTAATTCTTGATGGAATTAAGTTTCTCAATAATGAGATGATTACGTTACCTGCTCCCAATACGAATAGCACAGAACCAGTCATAACTAATGCTTGCTCAATTGAAACTGTAATCGCTAATGCAGAACAAATCCCTAATACCTGAATAGTAACTGGGTTGTTGTCATCAAGCGGCTCTACCATCAACCTCTTGTTCTTTTTTGAGAACAAAGGCTCTTTTGGCGCTTTTACTTTTTCGCTCATCTTAGTCTTTGTTAAAATATTTTACATAAACCGCTAGGGTTCTATTTACCATTTCTTCAACACCTTTAGAAGTAATTGTTCCTCCAGTGATTCCATCAACTCTTCCGTTGCCGATTTCTTTACCTGAACCATCTTTTACAGATTTGATTCCGCCAGAAATTTTTTCTCCAACATATTGAGAGTAATAAAACTCTTGTTTGATTTCAGCACCTAGACCTGGTGTTTCTGTCTTGTGATCAAAAGTTGCTCCGTAGATGGTTTCTTTGTCTTCATCTACAGCAATGAATCCCCAAATAGGTCCCCAAAGTCCTGAACCAACCATTGGCATAATGTACTTTTTAGATCCTTCAACTTCTGCAACGTAAAGTGGGTAATCTCTATCACACCAAGAAAGTTCTTTGTCTCTATATTGTTTTTTGATATTAACATCAAAGGCTTTCTTGTCTACTTCGTTTCCGCTGTTATTGATTACAATGCATTCATCTTCAATGATGTATTGATCATATAGCTTTTCAGCGTTTTGACGAGAAATGTCTAAAGTATCTGAACCGTTGATTTCTTTAACTTTGATGGCAGCTAAAATGTCCATCTTCTTTTTGATTTGCCCATTCTTTTCTTGAAAAGGTTTCAAACCAATGGATATGGAAGCCAGTCCGGCACCCACCACTACCACAAGGGCAATGGCAAACATAAACGTGTATCCGTTACTATCTTTGTTAACAGCCATAATTATGCAGCTTTAATTTTAAGTCTTTTATTTCTTCGCTTAATATTTGCTCCTACCACGTAATGGTCGATTAATGGAGCCATTACATTCATGAATAAGATTGCCATCATTATTCCTTCTGGATAAGCACCATTGTATACCCTTACACAAATTGCCAATCCACCACCTAGGAATCCATAAATGAATTTACCGGTATTGGTTTGGGCGGCAGTTACTGGGTCAGTAATCATAAACACAGCTCCAAAAGCAAATCCACCAATCACTAAGTGATTAACAGCTTCCATTTGGTAGTAAGGGTTATCGAATCCTAAGTTGGCTAACAATCCTACTACAAATCCACCAGCAACAAATGATAACATGATTCTCCATGAAGCGATTCCTGTATACAATAGTAAGGCTGCACCAATTAAAATAGCAGCAACTGATGTTTCACCAACAGATCCTGGAATGAATCCCCAGAATGAATCCATAATTGGCCATTTAGCGGCGAATGCTTCAGCAGAAGGCAATGCCCAATCGGCTTTAGGTCCTACGAAAGAAGCTAGTTCTCCAAGAGGTGTTGCTCCTGAGAATCCGTCTGCTAATCCTTGAGCTAATTTTTCTTCCGGTACATTGCTTAATCCAGACATCCAAACTTTGTCACCTGACATCATTGTTGGATAACCAAAGAATAAGAATGCTCTTGCAGTTAAAGCAATGTTGACAATGTTCATTCCTGTTCCACCGAATACTTCTTTACCTAACACCACTGCGAAAACAGTTGCGAATGCTACCATCCATAACGGTGTATCTGCAGGGATAATTAATGGAATTAACATACCAGAAACCAAGAATCCTTCTTGAATGGCGTGTTTATTTTTGATACAGAAGATGAACTCAACTCCTAAACCTACACCATAGGATACAATGACAATAGGAAGCACTTTAATTAATCCGTAGATCAATTTATCTCCAAACATGTCCATGTACGGAAGGTCTAAGTTTTGAGACTCCGCAACCATGTGCCAGTGTCCTGTGTTATAGATTCCGAATAATAGACAAGGAATTAGAGCGGTAACCACCATAAACATGGTACGCTTCAAATCAATTCCGTCACGAATATGAGAACCTCTTTGTGTAGTTTCTCCCGGCGTAAATAGGAACGTATAAAAACCATCCCAAACTGGGTGGAATTTGGCCCACTTGCTATCATGCTGTGGCTCCATTTTACGCATTAATTTTTCTATCGACTTCAATTTATTTCAATTTAAGTTTAACGAATAAGATTACATGCATTCTTCGTAAATGACATCAAGTCCTTCACGAATTACATTTTGAATATTAATTTTAGAAGTACAAACGAACTCGCACAATGCGAAATCTTCAGGAGCTACCTCATAAATTCCAAGGTTTTCCATCAAATCGATATCGTTATACATAACTGCTTTAGTCAAATGCATTGGGTAAACATCAAATGGGAATACTTTTTCCATTTCTCCCGTTACTACGAAAGATCTGATTTCACCATTTAGGTTTGTATCTAAAGCGTATTTCTTATTTGGCATTAACCAGCTAAAGTAAGATCGGTTTGTTGAGAATTTCCCGAATCCTGGGCTCAACCATCCTTTAGTGATCATAAACTTTGGCTCATCACCTTCAGGGATAACAGTTACATGTGAGTCATAAAACCCAATGTTTCCGTCAGCTGCTACTTTAGCTCCAGTTAAAACGTTTCCAGAAATGGTTCTTACGTTTCCTTCT
Source organism: Crocinitomicaceae bacterium (assembly GCA_039939375.1). Taxonomy (GTDB): domain Bacteria; phylum Bacteroidota; class Bacteroidia; order Flavobacteriales_D; family Crocinitomicaceae; genus Paracrocinitomix. The sequence continues at coordinate 8,695 of JBDVJO010000008.1, forward strand.
TTTACGTTGTCAGCAAGAATATCTTTTAAAGATGCTCCCAAAGTAGTTTTAATATATTTTGGATTCTTTACTTCTGAACCAGTAACAGCAACAACTCTTGAAGCATCAAACTTTCCAGCTAATAAAGATCTACCAATTAAGGCTACATCTAAGGCATTTACCGTCCAAACAAACTCTCCTTTATTGACAGGGTCAATGTGGTGGATTTGAGTTCCAACGTTTCCTGCGGGATGCTTTCCTGTAATTTTATTGTGTTGTGCTCCAGTTGCACCAGCAATCGCTGGGTCAGCGGCAACATTTCCTTTCGTAGTAATATGAACTTTACCTGAAGTTAGTTTTGACAGCGCTGTGATTCCTGCTTGAAATGCTTCATTTTCTCCGTGTAATACGTAGTCGTAATCAGGAGCAAGTGGAGCAGAATCAAAACCAGAAACAAAGATTGCTTTTGGTTCGTTTGCTGGATCAGCAACAATATCAATTGGTCTCATTTTGATAAATGGCCACAAACCAGTCGCTAATAACGTTGCTTTTACCTCTTCGCCAGACATTGATGAAGGGTCTTTTTTACCGAACTCAGCAAAGCTGTTTTCAGCATCAGCAGTGATTAGTACTTCAAGAATTCTTCTTTTAGCACCTCTTACGATTTCAGCAATTTCACCTGCAACAGGCGAAACAAACTTTACGTCAGCACTGTATTTGTTTTCGAAAATTACGGTACCCGCTTGTACCTTATCTCCAACCTTTACGGTCATTTTTGGAACGAGTCCATGAAAATCAGGTGGCTTAATAGCAAAAACAGCAGAATGCTCTGCATTTGTTTTGACTTTATCAGCTTCTCCTAGAAGCTTGATATCTAAGCCTTTCCTTAACTTGATAGTCCTTGACATATCGATTTTGGAATTTAGATTAAGCGACAAATTTAATTATCTAGGTGCAATTTTATTTCAGTTTGCGCCCTAAATCATTAGTTTAGAATGATTCTAAATAAGAGAGGTTGGTCGTTGTGACTTATAAGAGTTGTCGTAAATCTTTTAAGTCAAGTATTTTACGAGATATTTGAGTGGGATGTTCGTCCTTCGGATCGAATAAAATTGTGGCAATTCCAACTTTTTGAGCGCCCAAAATATCCGCTTCAATATTGTCACCAATCATCAAAGCGTTTTCTGGTAAACAATTTGTGCGTTCTAAGGCATGTTCAAAGACTTTTCGGTGAGGTTTGTTTACACCTACTTCTTCAGAACAGAGTACCATATTAAAATACTGATTGAAATTTGCTCCTGTCATTTTTATGGATTGCACTTCTTTGAATCCGTTCGTGATGATATGAAGTGGGTATTTTTGTTGCAAATATCGAAGCGTTTCATGGACGTTGGGGAACACATGCGTTTTGTGAGGTCCTCTTAGCACATATTCGTCTCCAATTTGACGTCCAATTCTATCCGCATCAACAACTCTGAGTCTGTGCAAGGTGTCAGAGAATCTCCCAAATCTTACTGTTTGTTTGTCTATTAGTCCGTCCCTGTATTTTTTCCAATATTGGCCATTAACCGTCTGATAAGTGGCAATGAAACGCTCTTTATTTTGGATGATCTTATCTAAGCCAAATTCATCATATAACTCTGAAAGGGTTTCAGAAGAATTTTTTTCAAAATCCCACAAGGTGTGGTCTAAATCAAAGAATATTTGTTTTACTTGCTTCATTGTGTAGCGTAAATCCATAAACACATTAAAAAACTATATATCCCAGTATTCAAAAGCATTAAAGGAAAAGTTTTTTTCTGACTTCCGAAGAACTTTGCGCAGACGATTGAACCTATTGGTATCGAAAGAAAGAGTGGTGCAAGAATAGTGATGCCGTAAATCCCGATTTTTAGTTTAATCCAAACAATGGCCTTATTCATAGTGGTAAAGGTTTTTTTCTTTTTAAGTTCTGTACCGTTTTGAATTGCCAATTTTCGTGCAGCATCTCTTTTGGCTGCAGCCCTTTTCATAAAAAATTCACTAGACCAATAAAAGATTGTCATAGTTACCCAGGCTCCTGCTGTAGTTGAAATGAAAATTTGTAAGAGGTCAAAAAAAGTTGGTTCCGCCATAGCATAAGTTAGCCAGTGGGCAAATAGAAACTTAAAAGTTCCCATGCTAAAGCCAAATGTTACCAAGCCCCAATTTATCATTTGGTTCCGTATGCTAAATCGCCTGCATCTCCTAAGCCAGGTACGATATATGATTTGTCATTTAATTCTGGGTCAACCGCCGCTATCCAAAGGTGTGTTCCGGTTGGTAGTTCTTTTTCTAATCGATCAACAGCGGTCTGACTAGCAATAGCAGATATTACATGTAGATTTTTAATCGCTCCTTTTGCTTTTAACGCTTCCAGAGTCAGGATCATTGAAGTTCCTGTTGCGAGCATAGGGTCCACCAAAACCAGTGTCTTGTTTTCAATTGAAGGAGCAGCCAAATATTCAACAATGACTTTTACCTCTTTATTGTCGTCTGATTCTTCTCTGTAAGCAGAAATAAACGCATTTTCAGCTTTGTCAAAAAAGTTTAAGACACCTTCATGCATAGATAATCCGGCACGAAGAATAGATGCAATTACAATGTTGTCTGAAACCTGCACTGAATTCGAAATTCCTAAAGGTGTTTGAATTGAAACCGGCGAATAGCTCAAGTTTTTACTCATTTCGTAAGCTAAGATTTCAGAAATACGTTCCATATTTTTTCTAAAACGCATGCGGTCATTTTGGACCTCTACATTTCTAATTTCATTAATGAAATGATTGAGAACTGAATTCGTTTTGCCTATTTCGTGAACCACTTTTTTAATTAGGAATTATTAATGTTGAATTATTTAATTTAAGTGACGAAGTTAGGTCTTATTTATTTCAATTTTATGATTGTTTTAAAAGATCCTTCTCCGTAACTGATGGTTTCTGAGTTTGAGTGCACCGAGATTTTCTTCTTTGTAGGTTGCTTGACGTAATCTAGTTCAGAATTAAATTTTTTGATTTTTTGGTCAAACGTAAAATGGGCTTGATACCCCACGTTCATGAACATTGTGACTTCACCTGGTCCAGATAGGCCTTCATAATTTTTTGTGATAATCAATTCTTTACCGGTGTACGAAAAGTTAGCTATTTGTTCAAGACTATCACGGTTAAACTGAGGGTCTGGAGTTAAATAATGTTCTAAAGAGTCAATGTGCTTTAAATCAAACTCTACAACATTTTTATTATTGATTATTTCTCTCTTGTATCCTGATACTTCTGAATCTGTTTTGTGTTCGTCAAACTGTTCAAAGTAGTCGGTCATGGGTTCGTCAGTTGGTTCTTCAACTCCATCTGCATCAGCTAACCATTCTGTTATTTTCACATGGCAGCTTCCGTCTTTATTTAAATGAATGTCGTAAATGGCGCAAGAATTTAATCCTAATGCAATTAGACATCCTAAAAATAAAAGCTTTCTTTTTTTCATCTTAACTATACAATCCACCATTTAAATTCAAAGTTTGCCCTGTAAGGTAAGATGCTTTGTCTGAGATTAAGTAATTCATCAATTCTGCAAGTTGTTCTGGGTTTCCAAGTTCTCTAACCGGTATATCATTCATTAACTTTTGTTGCATTTCTACGGGCACATCATTAATCATTCCGGCATTGAAGTAACCAAGTGCAATAGAATTTACAGTAATCCCCTTATTGGCCACTTCTTTTGACATGGATTTGGTTAGTCCGATAAGTCCGGCTTTTGATGCTCCGTATGCAGATGCTCCAATAAATCCTGTTTGCGCAACAATGGATGACATAAAAATGATACGTCCAAATTGTTGATCTCGCATGTACTTTAAGGCATGTTTTGCAACTAAAAATGGTCCGGTTAAATTGATTGCCATTGTGTCTTCCCAACTCTCTTGTTGGGCTTTCCAGCTGATTTCACTTTTCGAGATGCCGGCATTGTTTAAAACAACATCTATGCTCCCAAATTCGTTGGCAACAGTATCTATTAAATCTTTGATTTCAGATTCATTCCTGATGTCTGCTTGAAATGCTTTGGCGTTAGAAGGAATGGTTTTGGGTTCGTTTTTAAAGTAATGCAATGCTAAATTCACATCTTTTTGACCAAAATAATTGGTTAAAACGGTTCCCAATCCTCCAGAGGATCCCATGATTAGTATAGTTCTCATCCTTTTATTCGTTTCAGTGCTTTAAACCAAGCAGGTAAATTATTCAATTCGTAATTATAGTAGCTTCTGTCTTCTGCTCCAAATTTTCGATAAAAAGTAGCCACATTTTCTACGTCAGAACCTCCAAAATCAAAGATAAGGTAATCCTTTTTAAATCGATTAATCGCAAAATTGATCAATCCGTACATTGCGCCGGCTTTTTTATCTTCTTCAATGGCGGCGCTTTTTAGGTAAGTGATTCGCTTTTTGTCTTTTAAAAAATAACCTGCACCAACAAATTCATCATTTTTAAACACTTCAATGAGTTCGCCATGTCCGTTTTCAAAAGATGATTTCATGAGTTTTTCTAATCGCAATAAATCTTCATTGTTAAGCGTCTCAATTTTTTGAAAGGCTGTTTTTTTGAAGAGTTCGATTAGGCGTGTTGGGTCTTCTGAGTTTTTATACGAATAGATTTTGTCCGCTTTTTTTATCAGTCGTTTTGCGTTGTTTTTAAAATTCAATTCTCCTTTTAAGTCTAACCATTGATGGTTTCTGGTTTCGAATTGATCCAGTAAATTTTGTGTTCCGTTTCTGAATTGAATGGCTTTGAAATCTTTCGCTAAAAAAGAAAGCACCTCTTCCCAGTTAAACTCGTTTCCAAAAATGTCAAGTTCTCTTGTGAATTGGGCTTGATAAACCTGCTGCACACCCAGTTTTTTGCTGAACGGAATGGGAACTATTGTTTTGTAATCATCTGTTATGATAGCAGACCAGTTTTTAGCACAAGCATCCAGGTACCAGCTATAGCAAAAGATGTTTTCTGTTGTTGATTGCTGAATTCTATTGTTCCAACGTTCGGTGTCTATATGTTCTCTGCTGATTAACTTCATGCTAGGTTCAAGTCAGCAAAGGTCATAAATTGGTGGGAGGTGGAGTTGGCTTTGATAAATTGTTCTAGTTTTTTCAAAGCGAACTGTGTGTTGGCTTTTGGATGGCCGATTATCACCATTTCTTCAAATCCTTTTCGTTCGTTCGATTTTAAAACGGCATTTAACTTGGTAACAAAATAACCATCTGCAGATGCGCTCAAGTTCATTCCTTTGGTGAGCATTTTTTTTCTCAATCCAGGTGAGGCCATAGGGTAACCGTCTCCCATTGGTTTGTGATTTTTTGGATTCAATCTTCCCAAAATAAAAAGTCGCCAGAAAAATAGAGGAGAGTAGTATTTATTTGAGATTGGATATTCCCAAAATGGACCATTTTCATCAATTTCAATCAAGTTAGATGAAAATTTCCATTTTGATTTCTTTGGGCTATTGGTGAAGTCGTAATAATAATTTCCTGCCGTAAACTTGCCGTCCGGAAACACTGTAGAATCTAGTTTTAACCCTGCTTTTTCAAAAGCTAATCGCACTCTTTTGAATGGTTGTAAGCACCATCCACCAGCTCTATACGAACTCACTGTCTTACCAGTTGTTTGCTCGAGCAAAGTTTTATATTCTAGAATGATTCGTTCAATGCCATGGTCAGAGAAATCGTCCAATTTATAGCGATCTGTTTTCATAATCCATTGCTCGCCATTGTGTGTGCAATCTTCCCAATGTGGATGTATGTGCAGCTGGCAATCGTGTCCTTCAGCAACTAACTCTTTGATTTGATTAAATACTAAATCGTATTCGTGCTGAACTTTAGGAAACTGATCTTTGTATTCAATAAGTTTTTTAAGGTATCCGGTATCGATAAAGAATACCATTTTGGCCCCTGTTCGCTGAGAAATTGCTCTTAAATTATTGGTAGGCTCAATTATGCATTTTTCAACTGAACCGGTGGGTTCACCAAAAAACAGTTCGTAATCATAAGTGAGAAATATGCGCATTTAGTTTATTGTGCTTCTAGTTCTTGGATGAACTTTTCTGCCAATTCTTCTATACTATACGCAATATTATCAATTCTAGTCTGTGCATCTAAAACTCTTTGTCCAGAGTTTGGATATTTATCTATATATGTTTGGTAAGCTTCTTTGGCTCTAGTAGTGTCTCTCAAGTCAAAATCAAGATAAACCGCTCTTACATAATAGATGTCTTCCATTTTCTCATATTCAGGATAATCCTTGATGATTCTATCCAAAATCTTCACACTTTTTTCTGGAAGTTTAAGTGCATTTGAAAAGTCGGATGCTTTTAATAGGAATTCCGGAGCTCTTTCATCATCTGGAAAAGTGTTGGCAAAATCTTGAAATTTTGTAACCGCTTCTTTTAACTTTTCTTCATCAGGAGTCTCAGCTGCATTGATTTCAGTCTCTAACGCATCAATTTCAGCTAACAATTCATCATGGTCTAATTCAACCACATAATCTTCTTGTTGTTCTGAGTACTCTGTCTCTTCTCCTTTACAAGATGCAGCCGTTAAGGCAATCATCATTGAATAAATAAATACCTTTTTCATTATTTTCTACCTTTTTTTTGAGCTGGAAATTTCATTCTATATTTCACTTCAACGTCTCCTTTTGAGATGTTGGTAAGTTTCTTTTTTAATAATCTTCTTTTGAGCGGACTGAGGTGATCTGTAAACAAAATGCCATCTACATGATCATATTCATGTTGAATGATTCTTGCTGCGTAGCCCTCATATTCTTCTTCATGAAATTCCCAGTTTTCATCATAATAAGAGATTTTGATTTTCGGTTTTCTCATCACATCCTCACGAATGGTTGGGATGCTAAGACAGCCCTCAGCAAAGGCCCATTCTTCTCCTTCTTCTTCTTCAATAATAGGGTTGATAAACACTTTCTTGAAGTTTTCTAACCCTGCAGCCATTGGGTCTGGCTCTTCTCCTTCTTCAACTTCAGCAAAGGGAGATGCGTCCACGACAAATAATCGGATTGATTTATCAATTTGAGGAGCAGCAAGTCCAACACCACTTGCTTCATACATGGTCTCAAACATGTTTTCAATTAACTTGTCTAAGTCTTTATAATTCTCGTCTATTTCTTCGCCTTCTTTTTTCAGTACGGGCGAACCGTAGGCTACAACTGGTAATATCATAGTACAAAAATAATTGAATTATTATGAAAAAGAAGCAAGAGTGAACTCACTTTAAGAATAATTAAACGAGTCAAGACTTAGTCTTTCATCCAAGGGTATTCAATTTTCGCTAAAAAAAGGCCTCTTGCTGGCACTGATTGTCCTGCTTCAGATCTATTATTCGAGTTCAAAACTGCTTGAAATTCATCCAAGGTCATTTTGCCTTCACCTATTTCTATCATGGTTCCAACAATGGCTCTCACCATGTTGCGTAAAAATCGATTTGCGGTAATTGAAAAAACATAGCCCTTGTCAGAAGTTATCCAAAGTGCATTAAAAATATCACAGTTAAAATTATTGACTTCGGTCTTAACCTTACTGAAACACTCAAAATCCTTATGTTTTAATAAAAGTAGACAGGCTTTATTCATTTCAGTGAGGTCCAACTTGCCTGATCTTTGCCAAGAGATTTCGTTTACAAATGGATCTTTTATTTGATGGATCAAGTAATGATAAGTTCTTTTCTCAGCATCAAAGCGGGCATGAGTTTCTGGTGAAACAATCTCAATGTTATGAATTACAATATCCTTTGAAATCATTGAATTCAACTTGTATTTTAGCTGATCTAAATCCATTTCAAAAGCAAGGTCGGCATGGGCAAAGTATTGAGTAGCATGAACTCCCGTATCTGTTCTTCCACATCCAACCACTTTTACTTCAACTTGTCTGTTGAGTTTGGTTAGGGCTGTTTCAAGTTCTTCTTGAATAGTAGGTTCATCCGGTTGGATTTGCCAACCGAAAAAATTTGTTCCTTTGTAAGCCAATTGAATAAAAATTCGACCCATATCACAAAGCTAAACAATCTCAACTAAGAATGAAAAAAATCGGACTGATGTCAGATACACATGGGGATATTGATCCTAAAGTTTTTGAGTATTTCAAGGATGTGGATGAGATTTGGCATGCCGGAGATGTTGGGGGTATTAAGGTTATTCAAGAACTAGAGGCTTTCAAGCCAGTTGTTGGAATTTATGGAAATATTGATGGTCATGAAGTGAGGGCGGCTTGGCCCAAATATCAGCGATTTGCCTGTGAAGGCATGAATGTGCTGATGACGCATATTGGTGGTAAACCTTATAAGTACAGTAAAGATGCTTATGGCGAATTACTTGAAGTAAGACCTAATATTTTTGTCTGTGGACATTCACATATATTGCTCGTTCAGTTTGATAAACAGATGCAAACATTGTGGTTGAATCCTGGTGCTTGTGGATATAAAGGATTTCACAAAGTGAAGACTTTGTTACGATTTGAGGTAGATGGTAAAGATGTTAAAAACATGGAGGCCATTGAGTTGGGACCGCGGGTTGCACCGAAAGGGATTATTCCAGACGACTTAATTGAGTGATTTACTTTTTGAATCCGGTTAGCGTAGACAGCACTTTTTCACTATAATTTTTAGAACTCCCTTTCACTTTTTGAACTTCAATTCCAATTTTTTGTAGCTCTTGGATAGCTTTTAACGCTTCTTTTTTTGAAGATTGAAAAAGTACATGATCAAGATGTAGGTCTCCAATAATTTTTGAAAATTCAGTATCAAAAAAGCGGATCGTACTTCTTTTTCCTGATTCCGACTTAGAGGTGATAAGTAATAATTTTACATTATTCAACTGGTATGATTCTTCAGTGGTGCTCTTATAAAAGAGATTTGATTTGTTAAATAAAATATTTTTGTCTTTTCTGTGGATTTTGAAGATATACTTTGTTTTGCTGTTCTTGATGTATAAATAAAGATTTAGCAATAATGCAACAATCGCGCATATAATTACCAACATTACAGGAGTTTCATTAAAATATCGACTGATCTCTTCGCCTTTTTGCCTAATGTAATCGCTGTTTTTTTCTCTTCCAAACATTATAATGGGAACAAAGAATAGGATTGCGTAAGTTATTAAAGTACTAAAAACTGTCTTAATCGCATGTTCCCAAAATATATGTTGATTGTTCTTTGGTTGAGGTATTGATAAAATTTCTTGCATATCGAGTACCCTAAAAATAATAAAAGAAGTTTACCTTCGTTATTAGAAAATATGAAAAACCTACTTTTCATTTTAACCTTTATATCAGCAGCTGTTTCTCATGGTCAGCAAGGAGGATTGCATACTTTTCAATTTTTAGATTTGGATTTTAATGCACGCTCAATGGCGTTAGGTGGCGATTATATCGGTTTAAAAGATGGTGATATTGATTTAGCAGTGGCAAATCCCGCATCCATTAACAGTGACATGCACAATTTGATTTCACTGAATCATTTTATTTATCCATCAGGTATTAATTATGGCCAACTGACTTACGGACGTAATTTTGAAAAGGTAGGCACTTTTGTCGGGCATTTAAGGTATGTTTCTTACGGCAAATTCACCAGGACTGATGAAACAGGGCAGGAACAAGGGTCTTTTACTGCAGGGGATTATTCATTAGGGGCAGGATACGGCAAAGAATTGAACAAGTACTTCTCTGTTGGAGCCAATTTTAATATGTTGTTCTCGCATTATGAATCATACTCTTCACTGGGAGTTGGGGTAGATGTGGCGACTATGTTCCATGACGAAAAATCGAATATTAACGCGGCTTTGGTTGTGCGAAACATTGGCTATCAAATTAAAGGATACACTTCTAAAAATAATGAGCCATTGCCTTTAGAGGTGTTGGCTGGAATATCGTATAAGTTTCATCATGCGCCATTTAGGTTAAGTTTAATGGGAACGGATTTAACCAATTGGGATTTGACTTACAATGATCCGAATTTAGAGCCAACGATTGATCAGCTAACTGGTGATACCATTCCCGTGCCAAGAGCTAACTTCATTACTAAGTTGGCGTATCATACCAATTTTGGGATAGAGATTTTACCAAAAGACAACTTCTTTATCAGAATGGGTTTTAATTTTGCACGAAGAAATGGTTTGGGAGTTGACGGAAGAAAAGGAGCGGCCGGAATTTCTTTTGGAATGGGCCTCAATTTGACACGTTTCAAGTTTAATTATGGCGTGTCTTTTTATTCTGCAGCCGGAATCTCAAATGCTTTAGGGATTACCTACAACCTTAATGAGCGTAAGAAAAAAGTAAAAAAAGAGTAGAATCTATCCTCTTTTCGTAACAATTTCAAGCTTTCCCGTATAAAAAGGTATAATCCTTGATTGTATCATTCTAATGAAGTTTTTCAGTTTAATATTCTTGTTTGCGCTGAGCTACAATAGCTTTACTCAAGAGCACAGCTTAGATGGCGTTTGGCAAGGGATTATCTATGAAGATGGTCAGAAAGTAAAAGAAGGGAAAGCGTTTTGGATGGATTTCAATATCGATAACAATTCTGGTGAATTTACAGGAGAGAATAGAGCCGAACAGCCATATAAAGAATTCTTTGCTTACAAAAGGATGAAAGGAAATGCCACATCAGATTCTAGTTTGCATTTTGAAGACATAAACATCCGCCAAAAGAAAGAGTCTAGCAGATTAATTTGGTGCTTGAATGAAGGAGATTTGGTATATAATCGAGAAACCGGCTATTTAGAAGGAAGTTGGAAGTCGTCAGATTGTAGAAGGCAACAAGGTAAAATCATCATGTTCAGATCAAAGTATAATTTAAGTACGACCGATACTAATAGCTTATACCATTCTTGGTTTGATAATTTTGTAGGGGATTTGAGAAGAGGCTGGAAAGCTTATTATGTCCGTGATGCCGAGATGCGCAACTTTGAATTTGTTCCAGTTTATTTTGATCACGATATGGATCAGCTCAAACCAGAGTTTAATGACTATCTCAACCAAATGGTAAAAATTGTGTTGTCTCATTCTGATTTAAGAATTAAAATAATCGGACATACCGACTCAAATGGAACTGATGAATATAATGTTGACTTATCCGCAAGGCGGGCTCACCGAATTAAAGATTATCTTATCGCCCAGGGCTTGAAGGCTGATCGGGTAATTATTGAATACAGAGGAGAGCGAGATCCTGCAACTTCAAACGCTACAAAACAAGGTAAGAGTTTAAATCGCCGGGTAGATTTTGAATTTATTTAGCAGGTAATTGGTTCGCTGTGAACTAATTTATGAGCCAATTAAGACATTAAACAAAGTTTTTGCCTTTCGCTCAGTTTCTTCCCATTCTTTTTCTAGCGCAGATGCTTTCAGAAGTCCTCCGCCTAAGTATAAAAATGCCATGTCCTTTTGCAATTGCATGCATCTCAAATTGACAAAACATTGAACATTTTCATTAATAATTCCAATGTAACCGGTATAAAATTCTCGGTCATGAGACTCGTTTTTCAAGATAAAGTCTTTGGTTTCATTGGTTGGGATTCCGCAAACAGCAGGAGTTGGGTGCAGGGCTTTAGTAATTGACTGCCAGGAATTAGTCGTTCCTAGAATGGCTTTGATTTCTGATTTTAAATGTTGAATTGTTCCTGCATTTACTGTTTTTGCTTCTGTGGTTTCAAAGCTAGCTACTCCATTTTTAACTAGAATATTGACGATATAATCCGTAACATATTGCTGCTCGTCTATTTCTTTGCTTGTCCATGTTTCGTGCGGTAATTTGGTTCCGGCCAAAGCTACAGTTTTGAGCTGGTTGTCTTGAAAATCACAGAGTAGTTCGGGGGTGGCTCCAATCCAACAGCCTTGTTCGGTTGAAGAGAATAAATAGTTAAAAGTATCTAAATAGTTATCACATAAATCTGAAAAAATATGCATTGCAGATTTATCAGTTGGAACAGCTTTAATTTTAGATAATACAATTTTAGAAAAATGGTCTTCCGTTAAACTTTTGTGGAATCCTTTAAAAGTACTCTCGTATTGAGTGTAGCTTGTTTCAGCTATATTATTTTGATGGTGAAATATTTCGAATTCACTTTTCTCGACTTCTTCTGTTTCAATGATGTTGAGTAGTGTTTTACCATCAAAACTCGAAATTACAATCCCATCTTTAATTTCAGTAATATCTGTTACTACTTCTAGTTTACCCTTCAAGTAAATTGGGTTTGAAGCATTAGGTAATCGATATGCAAAATAAGCTGTAGAGATACTAGTTCTTTTTAGTAACCATTACGGTTAATCGGCCGGTGCACACAAGTTTTTGATCTTCGTCATGAATGTCTACGTTCCAAACGTGCGTTCTTCTGCCGCAATGAATGATAGTTGCTGTACCAGTCACAATTCCAGATTTAACACCTCTTAAGTGATTGGCGTTAATTTCTAAGCCCACAATTCCTTCTGTTTTCATGTCGGCTATTAATGAAGAGCCAATAGAACCTAAGGATTCGATCAACACAGCTGATGCTCCGCCGTGAAGTAATCCCATTGGTTGATGTGTTCTTTTATCAACAGGCATAGTAGCTTTAATAAAATCATCACCTAGTTCAATGGTTTCTATTCCTAAAACTTCTAGGATGGTGTTTTTGTTCATGGCGTTCACTAGCGCCAATGGTGTGTCTTTTTTTATCATCTTATTTAGGTGCTCTTTTGTATAAAACTAAAGCTAATAATCCGAAAACTATGTTTGGAATCCAGACCGCCAAGAATGGCGTGAATCCAACTTTGATGGCGGCAACTGTGGTAAGCTGCATGCTGAAAATGTATAACATAGCTACGGCTAGCCCAATTGCAATGTTTACCCCAAGTCCTCCTCTGGCTTTTTTAGATGAAACAGATACGCCAATTAAGGTCAATACGAAAATGGCAAATGGCGAAGCCCAACGTTTGTATTTTTCAATGAGATAAATCGGAATTTTATCAGAGCCTTTCATGGTTTCTTTAGCAATAAACTCATCCAGCTCGGTATTGTTCATTGATTCAATCACGTTTGATCTAAAAATAACATCTCCAATGCTGAATGAAAGCACAGTGTCAACGTTATATCCAAAAGAAAGCTCATCATTAAACTCACCGAATCTTCTTAATTCATAACGGTCAAAGTGCCAATCGTTGGTGGTACTGTCACCAACTGCTCTACCTGATTCAAGTATGTATTCCAGAGAATCACCATCCCATTTTTCATAGGAAAAGTTTAAGATTTCAGCATTTACGGCGTTGAACAACCTGAAATAAAGAATTTCGTTTTCAGAAATTCTTGCTCTAACATTGCTTCTTCCTGTGTAATCTTTGTAGTAGACGGCTTCAAATTCAAGTCTTGATTTATTTGATTCAGGTAACACATAATTGGTCATTACAATGGTCACCAAAACCAATATTGAAGCTGAAATGAAATAGGGTCTCAGCATTCTGTTAAACGACACGCCTGCACTTAAAATAGGAACAATTTCTGTGTTGTTCGCCATTTTTGACGTGAACCAAATAACTGATATAAAGTTGATGAGGTAAACAAATTGAAACCCGTAGAAAATGAAAAAATTACTGTAGTATGTAAATACGATTTCACTCCAAGGTGCGCCTGCAGCAAGGAAGTCGTTGATTTTTTCAGAAAGGTCAAACACCATGCTGATACTCATCAATAACACCAAGATAAACACGAAGGTGCCTAAAAATTTCTTGATGATATATCTGTCTAACTTAGTGAGTATCACTCTTACAATTTCTGTCCTAATTTAGGAACCATTTCATTTTTCCATTCGGTAAACGTTCCCTTTTCAATTTGATTGCGTGCTTCGCCAACTAACCAAAGATAAAAAGCCAAATTATGAATACTTCCTATTTGCATGGCTAAGGTTTCTTTAGCATGAAAAAGGTGTCTGACATAAGATTTGCTGTAAAAGCTATCTACGTAAGATGTGCCGTCAGGGTCTAAAGGAGAGAAATCATCCTTCCATTTGGCATTTTTCATATTCAAGATTCCGTTTCGGGTATATAAAGTTCCGTGACGAGCGTTTCTAGTGGGGAGAACACAATCCATCATATCTACTCCTAAAGCTATGCATTCAAGAATGTTAACAGGGGTTCCAACCCCCATAAGGTATCTGGGTTTATCTTTTGGCAAAATATCGCACACCAAATCGGTAGTCGCATAAAGTTCCTCAGCAGGTTCACCTACGGATAATCCTCCAATAGCATTTCCTTCAGCTTCAAAAGACGCAATCGTTTCAGCACTTTTGGTTCTCAAATCTTTATAAGTTGATCCTTGAACAATCGGGAATAAGGTTTGTGAATAACCATATTTACCTTCTGTGGCTTCCATTTGATCCATGCATCTTTTTAGCCATCTATGGGTCATCTCCATTGAGTTTTTAGCATAGTTGTATTCACATGGAAAAGGTGTACACTCATCAAAGGCCATAATGATGTCCGCGCCAATTGAACGTTGAATATCCACCGCTCTTTCCGGTGTGAAAAAATGATAAGAACCATCAATGTGCGATTGAAATTTAACACCTTCTTCTTGAATCTTTCTAGTTCCAGATAGTGAATACACTTGATAACCGCCACTATCTGTTAATATAGGTTTAGACCAGTTGTTGAATTTGTGTAAACCACCGGCTTTTTCAATCACATCTAAGCCCGGACGCAAAAATAAATGATAGGTATTCCCTAAAATAATTTGTGCCTTGATGTCTTCAACTAATTCGTGCTGGTGTACCGCTTTTACCGTTCCAGCGGTTCCAACAGGCATAAAAATAGGTGTTTTTATTTCACCATGATCTGTTGTTATGGTACCGGTTCGAGCTTTTGACTTGGGGTCTTGATGTTCTAGTTTAAAATCCATTTTGTTGATAAAAATCGCAGCTACAAATATAGGGCTTATAAATAGTTCTGACCTTTGGATTAATCGATAATGAAATTCATCCCTGAAATAGAGCTCAACTTAGTAGGAATCATCTTTTTGATTTTCTGCGCAATGGTGTTTATACAGTTGCTGTACTTATTTAGGTTTCATACACGTTTACTCTTTCATAAAAAGCGACATAAAGCAGCTAGCCTTGAGCCGGTGTCAGTCATCATTTGTTCAAGAAATGAAGAGGATAATTTGTTTAAGAATTTACCAAAAGTGCTAGAACAAGATTATCCGGAGTTTGAGGTGATTGTTGTGAATGACCAAAGTGTTGATGATTCAAGGCATATCGTAAGAGCTTATCAAGAAAAATATCCAAATTTAAAATACATTGAGCTTGAGCGTAATAAACATAGAAAGTTTGGAAAAAAAGTTCCGTTAACAGTTGGAATTAAAGGAGCTAAGTACGAGCGTTTGTTGATGATAGATGCAGATTGTTATCCAGCATCCGATCAATGGATAAAAAAAATAATGTCTAATTATCACGAAGAAAAAGAAATTGTGGTAGCCTATGGCCCTTACGAAAAGGCGAAAGGTTTATTGAATAAATTGATTCGTTTTGATACTGCAGCAATTGCAGCTACTTATATGGGATTTGCAAAATCCAAAAGACCCTACATGGCAGTGGGCAGGAACTTTAGTTATTTAAAGTCAACTTTTTTTAGTGTTAATGGATTCAAAAAACACTATCATATTCAGTCTGGTGATGATGATCTGTTCATGCAGGATGCAGCTAATAGAAAGAACGTTGGCATAGAAATGGACCCGGAAAGTTTTGTGTATTCTCATCCAAAAAGTTCTTGGAAGGCTTGGGTGACACAAAAACAAAGACACTTTACAACGTCATCTAATTATAGACTTATTAACAAAATCCTATTAGGAATATTCCCCATGAGCATGATTTTGATGCTCATAAGTTTTATTATTTTGATGTTTAGTTTTGAATGGTGGTTATTTGTTGTATCCGTCTTAGCTTTTAGATACCTATTATACTGGTGGATTAATGGTTTGATATTCAAAAAATTAGGAGAAAATGACTTGATTGCGTTATTTCCTGTTTTTGAACTGGTACATTTTATAATTATTCCTTTCATTTTTTATTCAACTGACCGAAGAGAACCAGGTAAATGGTAAAAGGAGAGAATTTATCAGATAAAGGAAAAAGAGATTTACAGCTTGTAGAAAAAGCTATGAATGGCGATCAAACGGCGTATGCTGATTTGATGGAGATGTATAGAGAGTCAATTTACTTTATGATGCTCAAAATGGTGAGAACCGAAGATGATGCAGAAGATTTGACTATTGAAGCATTTGGAAAAGCCTTTAATCGTTTGCATCAGTATTCTCCATCTTACGCCTTTTCAACTTGGTTGTTTAAAATCGCTTCTAATAATGCAATCGACTTTATTCGTAAAAAGCGAATCAAAGTTACTTCAATGGATAACGCCTATACCAATGATGATGGTGAGAGTGTCGGGATTGACGTAAGTAGCACAGAGAAAAACCCTGCTGAAGAAGCAATGCATGGTGAAAAAGTTGAGCACATGCGAGAAATCGTTAAAAAGCTGAAGCCTAGATACCGTGATTTAATTGAAAAACGTTACTTCCAAGAATTATCATATGAAGAGATTGCAGATGATATGCAATTACCACTCGGAACTGTAAAAGCGCAGTTATTTAGAGCGAGAGCCTTTTTGGCAGATATGATGAAACATACGAAGGATACTATTTAGCTCGCTTCGCTCGCAGATCGACAATTCGCTTCGCTCTTGTCTTATAGACCGTTCTTTGTTTGGCGCTGCCCAACGCATCACTTTTAGATCGTCTCGGTCTCGGCTGAGCCGAGGCGAGACTGTTAGACCGTTTAGCTCATGGCTACGCCATTCACTTCACTCCTAGACTTTTTTGTTGGTTATGCTGTTGTTCATTCTGAACAAGTCGCTCAATCATTCCCTCTTTGGAGAGGGATTAAGGGAGAGGATCCTTACGTCAACAACCAAACCCTAGCCCTAACTATTCAACCAATAACCAACAACCTTTACACTGAGCTTGCCGAAGGGAACAACCATTCAACCAATATCTCATAACCATTCAACAAATCAACCATTCAACATTGCCAAATGAGCCTTGAAATTCGTAAATTTGCACCATGACAACCGTAGATATTATTTTCAAGTATTTCCCCAACTTAACTGAAGATCAAAAACAAAAATTCGCTGCTTTGTATGATGTTTACAAAGAGTGGAACGATCAAATCAATGTGATTTCCAGAAAAGATTTTGATGCTATCTATGAAAAGCATGTTTTGCATTCGCTTGGAATTGCTCAGGTTATCCAGTTCCAACCAGGCTCTGATATTTTAGATGTTGGAACCGGCGGTGGTTTTCCAGGAATTCCATTGGCGATTATGTTTCCCGACTCAGATTTTTTCTTAGTTGATTCAATTGGAAAGAAAATTAAAGTAGTGAATGAGGTGAAAGAAGCTTTGGGCCTAACCAATGTTTATGCAGGATATAAAAGAGCTGAAGAGTTGAAGCAGGAGTTTGATTTTGTCGTAAGTAGGGCGGTTACTCAAATGCCTAAATTCATTCCTTGGGTGCAAAACAAGTTCAAGAAAAAAGGCAAAAATGGCTATCCTAACGGTATTTTTTATTTGAAAGGTGGTGACTTGAAAGATGAGTTAAAACCAATTACACGGTACAAGGAAATCATAGAGTTGTCTGACTTTTTTGAAGAAGAGTTCTTTGAGACGAAGAAAGTAGTCTATATTAAGATGTAATTCAAAGGTGAATTTCACTTTTTAGAGCTTAAGATTTATATAGTATTAGTGAAAATCACTGTACTGATATAAAATTCGTAAAATATTTACTTAGTTTCAGTTGATTTGTGTTGAAAATCAATTCTCAGTTTAAATCTTACTCTACATTTGCCTCGTTTTTAAAATTAGTTTAAATAAATGCAAACACGTTATTCAGATCTAATCCATCAAACTTTTGATTTTCCTCAAGACGAATTTGAGGTGAAGAATGATGGACTTTATTTTCATGGAATCGATTTAATGGGATTGATTGAAGAGCATGGCTCTCCATTGAAATTTACTTATTTGCCCAAAATTGGCGACAATATTAATCGCGCAAAAAAATGGTTTAATAAGGCAATTGAAGACCAGGATTATAAAGGAAAGTACTTTTATTGCTATTGCACAAAGTCTTCACACTTCGCACATGTTGTAAATGAAGCCTTGAAAAATGATACGCATTTAGAAACCTCTTCTACCTATGATATTGAAATAGTTAATCGATTGATTAAAACTGGTAAGGTGAGTAAAGACAATTTTATTCTTTGCAACGGTTTTAAAGACAATAAGTACCTGAAGCAAATTGCCGGAGTAATTGAGCAGGGGTATGATAATGTTATTACCATCATTGATAATCATGATGAGATGGTGCGTTTGAACTCAATGACAGAGGCGCACTGCAAAGTAGGAATTAGAATCGCATCTGAAGAGGAACCAAAGTTCCCTTTTTATACATCTAGATTAGGCATTGGATATAAATCAATTGTAGAATTCTACAAAAATGAAATAGAAAACAATCCTAAATGCACATTGAAGCTGTTGCATTTCTTCATTAATACAGGTATCAATGATTCTGCTTATTACTGGAATGAGTTGACAAAGTGTTTGCGTGTATATTGCGAACTGAAAAAGGTTTGTCCTACGTTAGATAGTTTGGATATTGGTGGAGGTTTTCCGATTAAAAATTCACTAGGATTTGATTTTGACTATGAGTACATGGTTGAAGAAATCATCAACCAGATTAAAGCGGCTTGTAAGGAGCATGGCGTAGAAGAACCTAACATTTTCACAGAGTTCGGGTCGTTTACGGTAGGAGAAGCAACAGGAATTTTATATTCAGTTCAGTCTCAGAAAAAACAAAACGACAGAGAGAAATGGAATATGATTAATTCATCTTTCATTACAACTTTACCAGACACTTGGGCGATTAATCGCCGTTTTGTGATGTTGCCATTGAATCGTTGGGATGACAAATATGAGCGTGTACTCTTAGGAGGGGTGACTTGTGATAGTGATGATTATTATAACTCAGAGCAACACGTAAACGCCATTTATCTGCCTTATTTTAATACCGACAAACCACTTTATATTGGGTTTTTCAATATTGGAGCTTATCAAGATAATATTGGTGGCCATGGAGGAATACATCACTGCTTGATTCCAGGTCCTAAGCATGTAATTATTGATGAGGATTATGAAGTGAAGGTCTTTTGTGAAGAGCAAACGGCTGATCAAATGATGTCTTTATTAGGTTATTAAATTTCTTAAGATGAAAAACAATTACGCAGGAATTCCAGATGAGTTCGCAGCTTATGAAACTTCTAAAGTAGTGTTGTTGCCAGTTCCTTATGACGGAACAAGTACTTGGCAAAAAGGAGCCGATAAAGGACCTGATGCTTTTTTAGATGCTTCAGAAAACATGGAATTATACGACATTGAGACTGGGCAAAACACGTTTGAAATTGGTATCCATTTATTGGATGCTATGACCGAAAACGCATCTCCTGAAAGTATGACACAGGGAGTGTATGAGGAAATTAGCAAGCAAATAAAAGCGGGGAAATTCGTGACAATATTTGGAGGTGAGCATTCAGTTTCAATCGGTGCGATTAGAGCACACTACGAAAACTATCAGAACTTAACGGTAGTTCAACTAGATGCGCATGCAGATTTGCGGAGTGAATACCATGACTCTGCTTGTAACCACGCTTGTGCAGTACATGAGGCGAGCAAGAATACCAACTTAATTCAAGTCGGGATTCGTTCAATGGATGATTCAGAATTAGAGTTCATGGATCAAAGCAAAGTTTATTTTGCGCATAAAATCTATGACAATAAAGGTTGGATGGATCATTCTATCGGTCAAATGACAGAGGATGTTTACATCACAATTGATTTAGATTGTTTTGATCCTTCTGAATTGCCATCTACCGGAACCCCTGAACCTGGCGGAATGACTTATTACACCATGATGGAGTATTTGAAAAAGATCTTTGCTACAAAAAATGTGGTAGGATTCGATATTGTGGAGTTGTGTCCAAATCCACAAGACAAGGCGTCAGACTTTTTAGCGGCAAAGCTTTACTATAAAATGTTAAGCTATAAATTTAAAGTAGAATGAGACTGCCTGTTTCAGCCTTTCACATTGGTGGGGTCATTCCTATCCAAAAAGTGATTGAAAACTTTAAACATGAACTGATTAAAGATGAAAAAGCTTTCGGTTTGTTTAAGGTTTCACCTCAAAGTTGGATCTATATTAAAAATTATGGGTCAGTTGTATTTGTGAACTGTTCAGTAGAGCAGCAAGAAACAACTTTAAAAGGATTTATTGATACTTCTTTTGAACTTGAAAAATTGCCTCAAGAAGATTATTGGATAGATGTAAAAGAAGGGGTAGAGTTTAAAGTCGGCTTTTCAAACATTAGAGTTCCTAGAATTGATGATGATATAATTCATGTAATAGCTCTAAATATTGCACAATCTGTTGCGCTAGAAGATTTTCAAATGCAAGTGACGTCTTTGTTAGAGCTCACGAGAAGTTTTTCAAATGATTTGGATCAAAAAGGTACCCTAGCAATCAACCGAAAAGAGGTGAGAAGGTTGGTAGGAAAAACAATGGTGTTAAAAAACAAAATAGCTGAAAATTTATTTGTTTTTGACACACCTGATATTGCCTGGTCAGAACAGCATTTGAGTACACTTGACAAACAGTTAAAACAAGAATTAGAAATTTTTAAAAGACACCAAGGTTTACAACTCAATTTAGAAGTTGTGAAAGAGAATTTAGATTTGTTTAAAGATATCCTGCAGCACAGACATAGCAGTACTCTTGAATGGATCATTATAATATTAATTGCAATAGAAATTATACACATTTTTATCCCGTAAAACTTAAGTAATGAATAAACCAATTACAGAATTTATAGAAAAGTATTATTTGCACTTTAACTCTGCAGCTTTAGTTGATGCCGCTAAGGCTTACGAAGAGCAGTTGAATAATGGTGCTAAAATGATGGTCACCTTAGCAGGCGCAATGAGTACTGCTGAGTTAGGAAAAATCCTTGCTGAGATGATTAGACAAGACAAGGTCCAAATCATTTCTTGCACCGGAGCCAACCTTGAAGAAGACATCATGAATTTAGTGGCGCATTCCCATTATAAGAGAGTTCCAAATTACCGCGATTTAACGCCTCAAGATGAATGGGATTTATTAGAAAAGGGATTGAATCGAGTAACAGATACATGTATTCCAGAAGAAGAGGCTTTTAGAAGATTACAAAAACACATCATTGCTATTTGGAAAGATGCCGAAGCAAATAACGAACGTTATTTTCCGCATGAGTATATGTACAAATTGTTATTGAGCGGAGTTTTAGAAGATTATTATGAGATTGACTTGAAAGATAGCTGGATGTATGCAGCAGCTGAAAAAAATCTACCTATTGTTGTTCCAGGTTGGGAAGATAGTACAATGGGAAATATCTTCGCTTCTTACGTTATGAAAGGCGAATTGAAAGCAGCTACCGTTAAATCAGGAATAGAGTACATGACTTATTTGGCGGATTATTATGTAAAAGAATCGTCAAAAGGAATAGGGTTCTTCCAAATTGGTGGAGGAATTGCGGGTGATTTCCCAATTTGTGTCGTGCCCATGTTGTATCAAGATATGGAAATGGAAGAGATTCCGTTCTGGTCTTATTTCTGTCAAATTTCAGATTCTACAACGAGTTACGGCTCTTACTCAGGTGCTGTTCCTAACGAGAAAATTACTTGGGGTAAACTAGATATTGATACGCCAAAGTTTATCATAGAATCAGACGCAACAATTGTCGCACCTTTGATTTTTGCTTATTTATTAGGGATGTAATTAGACAGGCGAACCTCTGTGGTTAGTTTAATTTCGTCTAACACTATTTGACTGTCAATGTCACCAATATTCTGTATCGGGGCTACTTTGTTTACAAGGAAGTCCCGGTATTGTTTTATATTCTCAAACCTAACTTTGGCCATAAAATCGTGTGAGCCAGAAGTGTGGTAAAGTTCAAGAACATCCTCCAGACTCAATAGTTTTTCAAGAAAAGCAGTTCGGCGCACTTGGTTGTGCTCCTTAATCGTAATGTTAATGAAAACCATGAGGTGCTGGTTCAATTTTTCAGGATCTAGCAAAGCCACATACTTTTTGATCACACCAGCATTCTCTAGCTTTTTAATTCGCTCATAAATAGGTGTGCTAGAAAGTGATAATTTCGCAGAAAGCTCTTTTGCTGTGAGGTTGGCATCTTTTTGGAGAAAATCCAGGATTTTCAAATCAACTTCGTCTATTTTCATTGTTTTTCACTTTTATTTAATTCAATTATAGTAATTAATACTTAGTTGACGTCTGTTTAGGGGTTTTTTATTTTAAAAATGGCATGGTTTTAGTAAATTAAAATAATAATAGTAAAACAGAAGCTATGAGTAACAGAATTGTCTCTTATTCTAGCCTGAGCGGTGAGCTCAAGAAGGCTTTTAAGAATTGGGTAAATCAAAAAAATCCAGAATTAATTTCCTTTCCATTTAAAGGGATGCATGTGAAAGGCTATGCTTTTGATTACCAGAAGTGCAAATACATGATCATTATGTATTTGAAAAATGAACCTGCTAAAATGAATTTACTTCAAGTGAATGAGGCGTTTTAAAATGTGAGTTATGAATTATTTAGTGTTAAAGTTAGTGTCAAGAAATATAGATTCAATTCTTGAAAAGGAGCGTGTAAGAAATGCGATAAATAAAAAATTAGTGCTTGAACATGTGGATGACCAAACCATTTATTGGGATGAAGATGGCGATTTGATGTTTCATCCTCCGGTTCACAAGCAAGATAAAAACTATTGGCTGTCTGTGTTAAATGCAGTAGTTGATAAAAAACGTTGGGAGTTTATATTAAGCCAACTTTGATTGACAATTGTTTAATGAATAAAAAAAGAGCCAATCAGTAAAGATTGGCTCTTTTTATGACTTTTTAGCACTATTTTTACTTTATGAAATTTTTTGATTTTCCTTATAGCCGGGAGTTGATTTTAACCGCTATTGCCTTAATTGTCTTTTTATTGGTGAAGCAAATTGGGAGTGCCATTATCCGTCAACGAATAAAGGCTTTAGGTTTTTCAAAGGCCAGGAGAAAAATGGTTGAGAAGAGTGTCAATTTTATTCTTGTTATTGTGTTTGTTGGCGTAAGTGCTTCTATATGGAGTGTCAAACAATCAGATATCATTCTTTTTGTTTCTTCCATTCTAACCGTATTGGGTGTTGCATTCGTTGCACAATGGTCACATGTTTCAAACATCACATCTGGTCTAATCATGTTTTTCAGTTCAAGCATCAGAATTGGTGATAAAATCAAGATTTTAGATAAAGACTTTGATTTGTCAGGAACAGTAGTGGATATTGAAGCCATGTTTTTAAAACTGAAAACTTTTGATGGCGCAATTATTTCAATTCCGAACAATGTGATGCTACAAAAGCCAGTTCAATATTTGCCGGCTGATGCGGATCAAGAGATTAATCCAGAAGAAACCGCTTCTTCTTCAGAAGATGAGTTTAGAGATTAGTACCTTTCAAAAAAATAAAGTAATTTAAACGGATGTCAATATCTAACGATTTTTTAACTGAATCTTGCCTCATTGATTACAACGAAGAAATCTATGAAAAAGGAAGTTTCCCACCTGATCGAAATCTAGATGTCTCTAATAACCATAAAACCGTCAATTGGTTGAATGTTTATGGCTTTGGATGGAAAGAACAAATCAAACAAATTATCAAGGTCAATAAATTGGATGATTTCTTGAACATTCTGGTACTCGAAGAAGATCAGAAAAACAAGATGATCGACCTTGAGGATGCCATTTACTTAACCGTAAACGTATTGATTTGTGAGAAAGACGACTTTAAATACGATCGTATAAAGTTCTATTTTCAAGACAACTTCTTGTGGACAATTCAAGAAAAAAGGGGAGACTATTTTGGTGGAATTAGAAGTTACCTGCACGATAATAAAGGATTGGTCAGAAGAAAAAAGGCCGATTACTTGTTGTACAAATTGTTAGAGGCAATTATTGATAACTATGAAAAGGCCTATGAAGATTTAGCTGAAGAAACAGCTGTTTTTCAGGATATGGATAAGATTAAACTAGAGGAGTCATTCATAGTTAAGATTGAGCAGGCAAAGCAAGATATTTTAGAGCTAAAAAAGTCGCTAATTAAATTGAAAGAGGTGCTCGTTCAGTTAGAAAACTGGCAAAATGAAGAGTTCCACAATCATTATTTTACACTTTTAAAAGAACAAATCAACTTTGTGATTGATGATGTAGATTTTGATTTGCAACAAATTGAAAGCAATATGAACTTGATTTTCAACCTCCAAAGTCACAAGTTGAATGAGGTTATGAAAACCCTCACAATATTCTCCGTAATCTTTATTCCATTAACTTTTTTAGCTGGAATTTACGGAATGAATTTTACCAATATTCCTGAGTTGAACATGCAATACGGATACTTCATTCTGCTCGGTGTAATGGTGGTTGTTACTTTAATCAGCATCTATATTTTCAAGAGAAAGAAGTGGTTTTAAAAAGTAAAGCCGAACGCAAACCATTTAAGTTCACATTCGGCCCCTTTTTTACCTGATGAAAATTTTAAGAAACCATAGTAGCCTTTCTGTTTTGACTTAAGCCTTTTCCGGCAAAATCACACTTGTAATAAATTTCTTGTGCAATATGATGGAACGGTCTGTCATTTGTGTAAATAACATGTTTCGCAGCTGCAATACTATTAGGACTGTACAAAAACTCTCTATTCTTTTTTAAGTAAGTTTCCAATACGGGTCCTTTCAGGGGGTCGTCTTTTAACCTTTTTCTCAGTCTTTTTTCAAGTACTTCTTCTGAGAGGCTTTCATCTTCATAAGGGAGGATTAAAAAGATGTTGGGATATGGATCTAACAACTTATAGATTTCTGCAAGTCTGCTCAAATCTTTGCTGTGCGTGTCAGTAGCGCCGAAATCAATGATTCCTTCAAAACGGCTTAATACATCCTTCAAATCATTTGGTCCGAAAAAGTCTTTGGCATAATCTAAAAGAGCATCAAATCCATTGCTTCTGAGAATGTTTCGTGATTTTACCAAGTCATACCCATTTTGAAATCGATAATGCCATTTTACTTTGTCAACCGGAACGTTTCTTAAGCCCGTAATGTTTGACAAATGTTCTGCTACTGTGCTTTTTCCTGTTGCCAGCGGCCCAACTAAAATTATGTTATTTAAATTTTTCATAAACAAGTGTTATTGAAATGCTTTTGCAATAGCAAACAATAAAAACCAAACAATTGACAGGCATATTATAACAACCAGTCTAGGCGGAACCTTTTGATTTTTGGTCTTATGATTATACCTTAAATTTGTTTGCATAAAGTGCTCAATTAATACTCTATTTCATCTTGTACTTCTTCTAATTCGGCTGTTTTTATCACCCAAATTATATCGCCGTCTTCGTTTTCTCTTTCGGTATAAGTGATCACGAAATACTCGTTGACATACTGCTCAGTTTTTAAATCGTATTTGCTTAAAACGGCTTTGTCGCATTCGGCAAATTCAATAAAATCTTCGTTCTCGTCTAGGAATCCATAATAAGTGTCGTCATACCCTTGGTATTGAGCAACTACCTTTTTAATTCCAGATTGAGCCAGTGTACCTAATGAAAATCCAATCATTAAGGTGAACAGTAAAACTGCTTTTTTCATTTATATGTTTAGTTTAGAAATTACGCGTAAAAGTTATCCCCGGCATCATCAGAAAAGTCCTCATAGAAGTCTGTTCCGTCTAAATCCGAATCCATTCCAAAATCATCATCTTCATCATCAATTGATTGGGCATCCCAGTTCATTGATGACAACATTCTTGGTTCAACAAGCACTAAATAATTACCCTCGCCAGTTGAAATTTCAATGGCCTGATGTTCTTCATTTCTTTGTTGGTAACGAATTTTAATTAACGATCCAATTGGGTCTTGAAAGTACTTCAGTAATACTAACCGCTTCAAATTGCTCGCTAAGTCTTTGTAGTGTTTAGTTTTCATGGCTTATTATTTAATAGTTAATAGATACAATTCTGTGAATAGGAATAAAAATGTGACCTTTTAAAATCACATGAGTGTCTGTTAATCCCCATACGGTGGTACTCACTTTTTTATGACCTTCAATGTCTTCAAAATGAATGCTCACTTTAGAATGAAAAACATTGCCCAATGCAATTGATTGCTCCAAGTCTTTTGCACGCATTACCTGCTCAAACTTGTTTACCAATACTTCTGATTTAGGAAAATGCAATTCTTTAATTTTTTCCTTTGAAACCTCCTGAACTTTAGGTTGTACTAACCTTTGCGGAACTGTATTGATTGCTGATCTCATTTTTATTCAGTTTAATAATTTATTAAACCAAATGTATAAGGTCATTCTGAATGAAATCTGAACGAAATCTGTAGAAATTCTGAAGAAAAATTAAAAGATAATTTTAGTAGAGTAGGTGTGGTGATTCAGTTCTACATGCAAATCAAAGTTGAGGAACTTGACAATTCGTTTTACAATGGATAAGCCAAGCCCAATAGAGCCTTTATCACCTTTAGAGGTGGTGAACCTTTTGAAGTGATTTTTAGGGGGCGGATGCTTTTGGTCAAAGCTGTTTTGAATCGTGAAAAATGATGCGTCTATAACTATTGTTATTTCACCGTCCAGCACGTTATGCGTTACTGCGTTTTTAAGCAAGTTATTGACCAAGATCTCAATTAATGTGCGATTGGTAGTAATAGTGCTTTCTGATGATGACTTGACTCTTATTTTTAAACTTTTTAATCGGATTTGATTTTCATAATTTTCAAGTGCTTCTTCACACACTTCTTGAATGTTGACTTCTTCACGGTCTTCGTAAACCTTGTTGTCTATTTTAGAAAGTAAAATCAAGGAACGATTCAAACTGTTCATTCGTGCTACATTCTTGATGATAGCATCAATGTTTTTTAAGTCATCACTTTTTAAATTGGGTGATTGCAAAAGCAGTTCAGCTTTTGATCGGATAATGGCTAAAGGGGTTAGCAACTCGTGCGATAAGTTTTCTGCGTATTCAGTTGCATTTTTTTTGTTTTTGGATGCCATATCAATCTTCTTTAAAAATGTATCCTACGCCATATAATGACTTAATGTAATCGGTTCCTCCTGCTGATAAAAGCTTTTTCTTGAGGTTTTTAATATGGCTATAAACGGAGTCTGATGATTCTGAAAAATCCATGTAATCTCCCCACAAATGCTCTGAAATTGAACTTTTAGTTACCACTCTGTTTCTATTGTAAAAGAGGTATAAGATCAAGTCGTATTCTTTTTTGGTCAACTTTAAAGGGATATCATTGACCCTAACTTCTTTGGCGTCTGTGTTTATTTGAATTTCATTGAATTCTAGTAAGGTGGTTCCCCTTTGTTTTTTTCTGCGGATGATTGATTTAATCCGAGAGTTAAGTTCTGATAGGTGAAACGGTTTGGTCATATAATCATCTGCTCCTAAATCTAAGCTCAATACTTTGTCATCAATGTTTGAATTGGCGGATAATACGATAATTCCTGTTTCGGCTTCTTTGGCTCTAATTTGACTAAGTAAAGGCAAGCTATTGCCATCTGGCAAGGCTAAATCAAGGATGATACATTCATACGAATGGTCTGAAATCTTCTCATTTGCTTCTTTTAGTGATTTGGCAGTTTCACAAGTGTACCCGCCTTCATTAAAATAAAGCAATACTGATTTTAAGAGTTCTCTATCATCTTCTACAAAAAGCAGTTTCATTCAACCTTTTTTTGAGCAATTTAGAGAAATAGATGATTTGAGTTAAAGAAAAATAGAATTATTTATCTCTTTCTAATTTCATTTCGGCTACCTTTTTATCTCGAGCTGCTCCTTTTAAGAGTTTACCTTCCCAATAAAGCTTGTCGCCTACTTTCTTACCTTGTTCGTTATAGAATATCCAGAAGCCATGTTTTACGGCATGCTGGTATCTGCAAACTTTTTGAATCTTACCATTTCCATGATAATATCTCACCATTCCATGCAAGTTGCCATCTAAATAACGCCCTTCGGCTTTTAATTTTGTGTTTTCATGATATTCTTTAAACTCTCCGTTTAAAACACCATTTTCATAATACTCGTATCTCGCCACCGGTAGTTTGCCATCTCTTGGTTGGTAATAATAGACGGTTTGTCCGTTCAGTAGTCCGTTTTCATATTTTTCTTGATACGAAATAGTTCCTCTATCATCAAAATATAACCAAACACTGTCTTTTTTCTGGTTGATGTATTTCCCCATTGCCATGAGATAACCTGAATTGTGGAACATTTTGCTGCGACCAATTTTACCGTCATCACTAAATGTAATTATGGCTTCACAAGTTCCGTTTTCACGATAATACCTGAATTCACCGTACGGTTTGTCATCTTTAAATTGCCCCGTATATTTAAATACCTTGACATTAGGATAGGCTTTTTTCCAAACTCCTTGTTTTCTGCCTTGACTATCTTTTTTATTGATGTCAGATTGACTGATAGCTGGGACTGCGAGTAATAAGGTGAACAGTATTAAAAGGTTTTTTATCTTCATTTTATATCCGTTTTAAGTGCGTTGGCTACACTTTGCAAATTTTTAAAAATATAATCTGCTTTCGTAGAAACGTTACTAGAGTTTGTCAACAATATTGTTTTCATTCCCAATTTCATACCAAATTCTATATCACTTTCTGAATCTCCAATTAAAACTGACTTTGAAAACTTAATTTCAGGATAATCTCGTTGGGCGTGAAGTCCCATGCCTGTGCCTGGTTTACGATAGTTACTGTTTTCAGATCGCAGTTGAGGTGCAAAATACCATTTGCTAATTTTTCCGCCGTATCCTTCAAAAACATTGGCGATAAAGCCATGAATGTCTTCCAAGTCATCCGCGGTCATCATGCCTCTTCCAATGCCTTGCTGATTGGTGACAACAACTATTCGGTTGAATAATTTGTTAAACGCAGCCACCGCTTGCGGAACCCCTTCAATGATTTTTAATTCATTGAGCAGCTTAACATAATCGTCAATTAGGCGCTCGTTGATTACCCCATCTCTATCTAAAAACAGGGTCCAAGATTTATCAATACCTAATTCGGTGAGCTCCTTGTAATTGTCTTTTTGAAATTGAAAGTAATCTTCTGGAATTCCTATATCTTTAAAATAGCCTTCGCATTTAATTGCTGTCAATTGCTTTTGCATGGCTAGCTCAGGTAATATTGTCTTTTCAAAAGAGAAAGTGGTTTCGTTGACTTGATTAAAGATAGATTTATCAAGCAGATAAACACCAGCATTGATCCATCCAGTAGTCACTGCTGCTTTTTCTTTAAAAGAAAGCACTTGATTTTGTTCGTTTATTTCTAAGGTTCCGTATCGCTCTGCATCTTCAATTTGCACACTTGCTAAGGTACATGCCCCATTATGATTGGTAGATATTTGTTTAAAATCGACATCCAGAAATGTGTCGCCGTTCAAGACAAAGCATTGATCATTTTTAATTTGGTTCAACGCGAGTTTTATTGCGCCTCCCGTTCCTAAAGGTTCCGATTCAATGGCGTAAAGGATATCCATTTGTAGGTAATGACTTCCAAAAAAATCTTGGATAATCTCGTGTTTGTATCCAACCGATAACACCACCGTTTTAATTCCGTGGAGCGATAAATGTTGCAAGATGTAATGCAGAAAAGGTTTCCGATTAACTTCTGCCATTGGTTTAGGCACATCATGCACAACTTCTTTCAATCGGGTTCCAAATCCACCCGCTAAAACAATTGCTTCTGTTACTTTATTGTCCATGATTCTAGTCCTTGTGACACAAATTGAAAATGAATAATCTCTCCTCCTAAATTAGTTAAAGCATCTGTTACTTCCGAACGGTTTTCACTCTCGGTGTAAAACAACATAAATCCGCCACCGCCTGCACCTGATATTTTTCCGCCCAAGGCTCCAGCTTGCATTGCTGCCTCATAGGCTTTGTCAATGTCAGCATTGGTAATGCCATCCGCCATGCGTTTCTTGTTTTCCCAACTTCTATTCAAGATCGCTCCTATTTCTGAAGATCTGCCGGCCAACAATTCGTCTTTCATGAAAAAAGCCTCTTTTTTAACCAAATGGGTTGCTTCAATTGATGGCGTTTTCTTCTCCTTCACATTACGCATTTGGGCTTCTATTATTTTAGCTGACTCACGTTTTACCTTGTTGTAATAGAGGATGAGATTAAATTCTAATTCGTTGATTAATTCGTGCGAAACCGTTAAAGGTTCATCTTTTACTTGGTTTTCAAAGAGTAAAAAATTGAAGCCACCTAAAGCCGCAGCATACTGATCTTGCTTTCCGCCCGCCATGCCTAGCTCCTCTCGCTCAATTTCAAAGGCTTTTTGAGCAATCTCTTTTGGTGATAGCGAAATGTTTAACCATTCGCAAAAAGCGCCAATAATGGAGACAACAAGTGTAGATGAGGTGCCTAATCCAGAACCTGTTGGAACATCCATTTCTGTGATCATTTTAAAGGCCAATGGCTGTTTTGTATAGTGTTTAACGAAATGATTGTACACTCCAATTTGTAAAATAACTTCTTCCTTGAGCGGTAAAGTTGTGGTGCTTTCAAATTGAAATTTGAAATGCTTGTCTATACTTTCAAAAGTGATTTGCTGATCGTCTGTTGGAATGATGGTTGTTTTAGCGTAAAGACTGATAGCGGTATTCAGCACGGCGCCACCGTAAATATCTGAATATGGACTTACGTCAGATCCACCACCGGCCAAGCCGATTCTAAAAGGAGCTTTACTTCTAATAATCATTTGAAACAAAGATAAAACTTAGGTTTTTTGCTTAGAAGAACGAAAGAATTGTTTGTGAACAATTTAGAGTGCATCAAGATTGTCGCACAACACGCTCCATTCAAACCTTTTTTTCTCTTCTTTAACACCTGTAAGATATTTATCTAGCGCTTTTTGGTCATTCATTTTAGCAAGTGCTGCAGCTATTGCGGCTATATTGCTCTCACAAACTTGACCTACTTTATCGTGGCTCACCATGTTTGCTAAGTCGCCCACATTGGTTACTAGCATAGGTAATTCTAAACTGTAAGCGATTTGCGTCACACCACTTTGAGTGGCCGTTCTATAAGTTAAAGCCAGATAATCTGCGGCTGAGAAAAAGTAATGTACATCTTCATTCGCAATGAACTCATTTACGCGCACAATTCTATCATTTAATTGATGATGATCTATAATATCTTGATAATCTTGCCAGTTGTCGTATGATTCTCCAGCTATTAACAGTTGGTGATTCGGAAAGTCATTTTTGATGTCATTGAAGGCTTCAATAAGTAGGTCAACGCCTTTGTATTTTCGAACCAGTCCAAAAGAAAGAATGTAATTTATGTCAGTAGGAATTTTAAGATGTGCGCAGGCCAGCTCTTTGCTAGTTTTTTCTCCGTAGATGTCAAAGAGCGGGTGGGGGGAGTAGCGGATTTCTTTCTTTATCTTGAAGATTTCTTCCAGTTGATTTTTGCCTTTCTCTGCCATGACAATTAGCCCGTCCATCTTTTTAAAAAAATAAGAGGATAACATCTTGTCACCAAAGCGTTTTTCATGTGGAATCACATTGTCTACCAGACAAAGAATTTTGTTGCTTTTCGTTTTTCCAAATTTGGCGATTGTGCCTAAACAAGGTGCTAAAAATGGAAGCCAATATCTGATGATGACGCGGTCTGCTTGATGTTTTTTAATTTGCCTTCCAACTTTGATCCAGTTGAATGGATTCAATGAGGAAATTTTTCTGTGGATGATAACCCCTTTGGGAGCCTCATGTCCTTTGTCTAAATATTGCGATTTACCAGGAAAAATAACTTTTGGATACAGCAATTTGTAGGTCCAAATCTCTACATCATCTCCTCTTTTGATATATTCTTGAGCTAATCTATCAGTAGTTGCTGCAATTCCGCCTCTGTAAGGGTAGGCTGAAGAAATGAGAACTATTTTTTGCTTAGAATGCGCCAATTAGATTTCTTTTTCAATCAAGTAATTGTTCCTGATAGATGAGTTTCTTCCAATCAATTCAGCAATAAAACCTGCTAAAAATAACTGTACACCTATAATCATTGAAACCAATGAAATGTAGAATTCTGGTCGGTCTGCTATAAGTCTTCCTGTGGTATCAATAAATAATTTGTGGATTCCAATCCAGAAGGCAAACATAAATCCGATAAAAAAGAACAGGGTACCAATCAATCCAAAAAAGTGCATAGGTTTTTTACCGAATCGCGTGATAAAAGTGATAGTGAACATATCCAAGAATCCATTGATAAACCGGTTCATTCCGAACTTCGTTTTACCGTATTTTCGTTCTTGATGTTGAACAACTTTTTCTCCAATTTTCCCAAATCCAGCTGCTTTTGCAATTACTGGAATATAACGGTGCATTTCTCCAAATATCTCAATAGATTTTACCACATCATATCGATAGGCCTTTAATCCGCAATTCATATCGTGCAGTTTAATGCCAGACATCATACGGTTAACACCATTGTATATTTTGGTTGGAATTGTCTTGCTTAAAGGGTCGTGACGTTTCTTCTTCCACCCTGAAACCAAATCAAAACCATCTTCTACAATCATTTTGTACAATTCTGGAATTTCATCTGGGCTGTCTTGAAGGTCAGCATCCATAGTGATCGCCACATTCCCTTTTACGGCTTCAAACCCCACATGAAGGGCGGCTGATTTACCGTAATTTCTTTGAAATTTAATCCCCCTAACTTCAGTGTTTTCTTGTTGTAATTTTTCAATTACTTCCCAAGATTTATCCGTACTTCCGTCATTAACGAAGACAATTTCATAACTGAAATTGTTCTCAGTCATCACGCGCTTTATCCAGCTATGCAATTCCGGTAAAGATTCATCCTCATTAAACAATGGAACGACTACGCTAATTTGTATGTTTTCGTCTTCTGACATCAGGGGTTCAAATATAGTTATTCGTGCTGTATTGAGATACGTCCTTTTGTTAAAAATAGTTGCATATAATTAGACATTATCATGCCTGCAAAAACTTTTGTGTTGGAAATCGTTCAACATTTGCTTTCAAAATCTATTTTACTATTTTAGTCGCCTAAAAATTAGAAAGATGGTTGAATTATGTAAAAAGATTGCAGATGCTAAATGGTTTCAAAATGGCGTAACAATTGCAATTATTATAGCTGGTGTTTTAGTAGGAGCAGCTACTTATGCTGATTTTGCAGCGAGAAATGAGGCAATACTAGAACTTTTAAATTTGATCGTACTCATCATCTTTATAATTGAGGTGGTTGTAAAATTAATAGCTGAAGTTCCAAAACCTTGGAACTATTTTAAAGATGCCTGGAATGTCTTTGACTTCATTATTGTAGCGGCAGCTTTTTTACCTTTTGGCGGAAGTTCAATTGCGATACTAAGATTGCTAAGGTTATTAAGGGTGTTGAAATTAATCAAAGCCTTACCTAAGCTGCAAATGCTGGTAGGTGCCTTGTTGAAATCGATTCCTTCAATGGGATATGTTTCAATCTTATTATTACTACTTTTTTACATCTACGCAGTAGCAGGAGTTTTCTTTTTTGGTGAAAATGACCCTATTCATTTCGCCGATTTACAGACTTCAATGTTGTCGCTATTCCGTGTAGTGACACTAGAAGATTGGACCGATATCATGTACATAAATATGTTCGGTTGTGAGAATTATGGATATGACGGTAATATGGATGTGTGCACTATGTCAACCGCGAATCCAGCAGGTTCAGTATTCTTCTTTGTTTCATTCGTGTTGATTGGAACAATGATTTTCTTAAACCTATTCATTGGTGTAATTATGAATGGTATGGATGAAGCTAGAGCCGAAATGGCAGAAGCTGATGATGCCGAGAAAAGATTAGCAGGAATAGAAGTGCACGAAGTGACTGTAGATGATCTAGAAAAGAAACTAGAAGAAA
The DNA here is from genome assembly GCA_039939375.1 of Crocinitomicaceae bacterium. Classification (GTDB taxonomy): domain Bacteria; phylum Bacteroidota; class Bacteroidia; order Flavobacteriales_D; family Crocinitomicaceae; genus Paracrocinitomix. Next base: position 42,819 of record JBDVJO010000008.1, read on the forward strand.
TGCAGGCTATGATCGTGAAGTTAAAACGAAGAGAAGATTAAGAATAATCTTCTTGTGTTTCTGTTTTTAAATCCATCAATACACTAAACGCATGGCTTACTACTGCTGTGTCAACACAAATGGTGAACTCATTAGTTGTTGAAATAACCTCTGATAAGTTAATTCCTTCCCAGGCAATTTTCTTCAGTAAGTAATAGTAAACTCCAGAAATTTCTGTGTTGGCAGCCGGAAGCTTCATGGTAATTGAAGACATATTCTCTGACTGAGAAATTAATGCGTCTTCTTTGAAAATCCACATCAACTTAGACTTCAATTCAGCATTAGTGATGATGGTGGTCTCCATGATTCCTCTTGATACCGTATAAAAGTTGTCAGATAAATCTTCTAAATGTGATAAGAATTTAGATTGATCTTGAGAGATACCTTTATAGTTAGTAAAGGTCATTTTAACTAAGTTAGATCGCACCACTAAGTCTCCTAATTGTCCCATGAAGTTTTTAATCTTCATCTCAATTTTTTGATTCGGTCCAGGAGGCATTCTCTTAATAGCCATAATTATAGCTGAGTCAGAAACTTCTTTTCCTGTTACCTTTTGTATCTCAGGATTTAACTTTCTAGCGAGTGAACTAATATTAATCAGACCCTCAGAAATGGCCTCTTGTATAAAGGGCGATTGGTTGATCAATCGCTCAATTACTTTACTTAATCTATCCATGTTAATTATATAACAGCTTGTTAAAAACTTATTACAAATATAATTCAATTAACAAAACAATCAAATTATGAAATAAATTTGTTAAAAAAAAAGGAATTAATGAAACAAACACCGCATTATTTTTACGATTTAGATTTATTGGACGATACTTTGACTTGCATAAGTGAAGAAGTAAAGAAGGTTAACTTCCATGTTCACTATGCTATAAAAGCAAATCATAATGAGGTGTTGTTAAAACATATTTCAAAAAAGGGATTTGGAGCTGATTGTGTAAGTAGTGGTGAAATTGAATATGCCTTGAATGCTGGATTTGAAGCGCAAGATGTTGTTTTTGCCGGAGTGGGAAAAACAGATGCTGAAATTACTTATGCGCTTGAAAACAATGTAGGTATGTTGCATTGCGAAAGTTTAGAAGAGGTAGTGGTTATTAATGAAATTGCTGCCAGTTTAAATCAAGTAGCGACCATAGCATTGCGTTTGAATCCGAATGTAAACCCTTTAACACACGAGAAAATATCCACCGGATTAAAAGAAAATAAATTTGGTTTAACTGCTTATGAGTTCAATGAACTTGTAAAGCTAAAAGGTAGTCTGCCCAATGTGAATATTGTAGGAATGCATTTTCACATTGGTTCGCAGATTTCTGACTTGTCCGTTTTTGTAGACTTATGTGATCGAATCAACGAGTTTGCTCCTTTATTTGAAAGCGAAATCGGTCCGTTAACTTATTTAAATGTTGGGGGCGGATTAGGTATCGATTATTTTGAACCAGATGAGAACCCGATTCCGGAGTTTGCTGCATATTTTGAAGTGTTTAAAACATGCTTAGAAATTGACAAAAGCATTCCGGTTCATTTTGAGTTAGGAAGATCCATTGTCGCTCAATGCGGAAGTCTAAGAACAGAGGTTTTATACATCAAGAAATCTGAAAACAAAAACTTTGCAGTTCTAGATGCTGGAATGACTGAATTATTGCGTCCGGCCATGTATAACGCTTATCATAAAATAGAAAAGCTGAACACAGCTGAAGAAACGGAAGAGTTAGAATATGATATCGTAGGTCCGATTTGCGAATCATCTGACTGCTTTGGAAAAGATATTTTACTACCAGTTTTAAAGAGAGGAGATGTCTTGAACATCAGAAGTTGTGGTGCTTATGCAGAATCTATGTCATTAAGATATAACGGAAGAAAACAGATAGAAAGCTATGTACATTCAACAAGAGAGTTGATGAACTGTTAGGCAATTTGTTGCAATTTTTTTGTATTATTGATTAACGGATGATACAAAAAGGACCACATAAATTTTCGGGAGGAGAAATTGAAGTTTTAGCGAATGACATCTTACATGTGAAGTATCATGCCGGAAGAAAGTTAACCGTTGATGATGTGACTGCTGTTAGGGATAAGCGGATAGAGCTTATCGGAAAAACAGCTTATTATCCAATAGTTGATATGACTTCAGGAACGCTTAAATTTACAGATGAAGCGAAAGCTTGGGTAGCAGTGAACAATGAGGGTATATCTTTCAGGTTGTTGGATGTTTTCTTGGTGAAGAGCTTAGTAATGAAGTTCAAAGTAAAGTTGTACTTGACTTTATTTAAACCCGTAAATGAAACGATTGTAGTGACCAGTTTAGATGAGGCGCTAGAAGTGATAAAAGATCATAAACACCAAGCACAAAAGCATACCGCTTAAATTAAAGCATTTAGAATTTTCATTTCTTTTTTCCCACGGTTAGTCACACCAGCAGACACTTTCTGTTCTACCAAAGTTTCTATGTAAGGAAGAAGTTCGTTTGCCAATTCAGGGTATTTCTCACAAATTCTGCGTGCTGCTGTCATCCCAAAAGCCTTAATGGCTATTGCTTCTTCAGGGTTGGCTAAGTATTTAATGATGTAATTAAAAAGTTCGCCCTCTATTTCTTCATCAATTGCTAACCATTGATACACGCGCATCATTCCTCTTTTAACGGCATCATGCGGATTTTGAGATAGGATGGCAATAAACCGTTGTTGATATGGGTAAAGCACCTGTTTATCGTGATCAATTAATTTACCTAAAACCGCGCCTGCATTTTGTTGAATTATGATTTCCTCATCCGTGCAATAATCCAAAATTTTAGCAATAGATGCAGGATTTTCAATGCAATATTTTGCAATTGCATCCCAATTCCACTTTAGATTTCTGTCTCTTAAATGCTTTTTCAAATCCACAAAGTGAAATTAGCTTTTTTCTTTTTAAAATTGATTAGCAGGGTATGGCTAATTCGTTTAATTCTTTTGTCATTCTGTCAACCAGCACTCTTTGGTGAGACTTGGGTAATCTATTATCTAAAATCCTTATCTTTGTAGCCCCTAAAATAATTTAATAAGATGTTTGAAAATTTAACGGATAAGTTTGAGAGAGCCTTTAAGGTGTTAAAAGGACATGGTCAGATTACTGAAATCAACGTTGCAGAGACTTTAAAAGAAGTAAGACGTGCCTTACTTGATGCTGATGTTAACTTTAAAACCGCTAAAGATTTTACAAATAGAGTTAAAGAAAAAGCTTTAGGTCGTGATGTATTGACGACTATTTCTCCAGGCCAATTATTGACAAAAATTTGTCATGAAGAGTTGGTTGAGTTGATGGGAGGCGAGCAAGCTGAAATTAACGTTAAAGGGAATCCCGGAATCATCTTAATGTCTGGTCTGCAAGGGTCTGGTAAAACTACTTTCTCAGGAAAACTAGCTAATTATTTAAAGGGTAAAAAAGGAAAAAATCCACTTTTAGTTGCCTGTGACGTTTATCGTCCTGCTGCAATTGATCAATTGCATGTTTTAGGTGAGCAATTAGGAGTTGAGGTTTATTCAAACCGAGAAGAGAAAAATCCGGTTGAAATAGCAAAAGCTGCAATTGCACATGCTAAGAGCAATGGTTTTAATGTAGTGATTGTCGATACGGCTGGTCGTTTAGCGGTTGATGAGCAAATGATGCAAGAAATTGCAGACGTTAAGAATGCGATCAATCCAACCGAGACCTTGTTTGTTGTTGATTCAATGACAGGACAAGATGCAGTAAATACGGCAAAAACCTTTAACGAGCGTATTGATTTTGACGGCGTTATTTTAACGAAGTTAGATGGTGATACAAGAGGTGGAGCTGCGCTTTCAATCAAAACGGTAGTTGACAAACCTATTAAGTTTGTTGGTACTGGTGAAAAGATGGATGCTTTGGATGTTTTCTATCCAAACAGAATGGCCGACAGAATCTTAGGAATGGGAGATGTCGTGTCATTAGTAGAGAAGGCACAGGAGCAGTTTGATGAGAAAGAAGCTAAGAAACTACAAAAGAAAATCGCCCAAAATAAATTTGATTTTGATGACTTCTACGGACAGTTACAACAAATCAAAAAAATGGGTAATGTCAAAGATTTGATGGGGATGATTCCAGGAATGGGAAAAGCCATGAAAAATGTTGACATTGATGATGATGCTTTTAAGGGAATTGAAGCAATTATCCAATCAATGACACCTGCCGAAAGAGGTCAGCCTGAATTGTTAAACGGTTCTCGTAAAAAGAGAATTGCAGCCGGGTCAGGAACATCTATTCAAGACGTTAATAAATTGATTAAGCAATTCAACGAGACGAAGAAAGTGATGCACATGATGTCTAATAAAAAGAACATGGCGAATATGATGCGTCAAATGAAAGGCATGAAGGGTGGAGGACTACCTGGAATGTAAGATGTCTTGCAAACTTACCATCATAGGATCAGGTTCTGCAGTGCCCACGTTAACGAGGGGTGTTACATCTCAATACTTAAATTTTAACGAACGCCATTTTTTAATTGACTGCGGAGAGGGAACACAGTTACAGTTAAGAAAATATAAGGTCAAATTTCAACGGTTACAGGCAATTTTCATCTCTCATTTGCATGGAGATCATTATTTAGGATTAACCGGATTGCTATCTTCTATGAGTTTGTTAGGTAGAACCAAAGAGCTTTCGGTTTATTGCCCTGCAGAATTAGAAGAGATTTTAAAATTTCAGTTTAAAGTAGCAAAGGTTTACTTCAATTTTGAAATTAAATTTGTTCCGCTAACAGCAACATCTAAAGAAGTCATATTTGAAGACAATATTGTTGCAGTTTCTGCTTTTCCGGTGAAGCACCGAATAAATTGTTGGGGATTTAGGTTTGATGAAAAACAGAAAGATCGCAATGTGAATCCTGCAAAAATCGCCGAACATCAACTCAGTTTAGAAGAGATTTTAAAGGTGAAAAAAGGTGAAGATGTGGTGAGAGAGGCTGCTTATTTAAGAAATGAAGAGTTGACTTTAGCGCCCACACCAACAGTTTCTTATGCTTTTAGTGCAGATACCGCGTATTTTCCAGAAATGGCAGATTATGTTAAAGGTGTTAGTTTATTATATCATGAAGCCACCTTCACTGAAAAACATAGTGATAGAGCAAAAGCAACTATGCATAGCACTGCTTTACAAGCAGCCACTGTTGCAAAAGAAGCACAGGTGAAACGACTAATTTTGGGTCATTTTTCTGCTCGATACAAAGATCCATCTGAATTGGTTGAAGAAGCGAAAACGATATTTGAAGCCGTTTCAGCAGTTGAGGATGGGATGGAATTTGTGCTGTAATGTGCCCAAACCAACTTTTCTACTTATATCAAAAAAAGTTAATTGAATAAAGCCGTATATATATCATTTGTGGCGGGCATTTTTTGGATGTTCTCTTGCTCAGAGGTCAGTTATTGGCATTCTCCTGAATATGTCTATCCTATTTATCCTCCTCCTGTTGAAATTCAATACACTGATTCTGTTTTTAATAAGTATGAAGATGACGATCACGGCTGCTTGAGAAGTAATTCTGGTTACGCTTATGTTTATGACGCTAAAGTGATGGGTGATACTGTTTTAGTGTATAACTATTATGATGAATATGATTCTCTTGGTAATGTGAGTTTTGTTAAAAAAATAGATTTAGCCTATATTAAAAAAGGCCGAAAACTCTTTGAAGTATATCCTTACATGCCTTATAGTGTCTGGCGTAATGACACGTCTTTTTCTTTTGATCGTGACTCTACTTTGATTGATACCTCCAAAATGACGCGGTTTTATCCAAACTGGAAAGGCTGGAGAGGGGCAACAGCATTTGTCGACTATGGTGACAATTATGCTTTTTTAAAAGGAGAAAATAAGAAGATGCGCGCAAGCTTAACTGCTAAAATGAGAGGAGCAGAACCTGCGGTTTGGAGATACACCACAGGATTAATTGTTGAAAAGGATACTGTTTACCACGGTCACTTTTCAGATTCAATTGGTCCTTTTAAGTTTCACACGAAGGCAGATTTGTAGGTGGGATTTGTTCCAACTTTCTGAAAATCACAACCTTTTCACAAAATATTTCGTCTAATAAGTAGAGATGGATAGAAGAAGATTACATATTGTTTCAATAGTAATTGCCTTAATAGTTGTTTTTTCATCCTGTACAAAGTCTGCGGTGGATACCAGAAGACTGGGAGGAAAAAAATGGATGGTAACTCAGTTAGACCTTGGAACTAACTCAAATTCCTTATTGCCAACGTGGGTGCTAGAAGAGTCGGTTGATGATGACGTTTTTACCAAAGGCACCTGGATTCATGATGACGATTCGCAGGCTATTTTTAAATGGCGATTCAATTATTTTGAAGGTACTTTCTCTCTGCTTATCAATGAAAATATAGAGCAAGATCAAGACACGAAGGCTTTTCAGCAATGCTCTAATTTATCTGGCGATTACATGATTATCACGGACAAAAAGAAGTCGTTTGAGTTTGAAAGTGTTGAAACGGATGGTTATGCCGCAATTCCGGTGTTTATCCAACTGCAACCGATTTAACCTGACAACTCTCCGTATAAAATAGTTCGCCTCTCACATTTGAATATCCAATATCTTGAAGCAATAAGACGTAATCAGACAATTGCTTTTCGTATTTCTCACTGTGTTCTTCACCTGATTTAAAATCAACTACAATCACTTCGTTTTCACGATAAATTACGCGGTCAGGAATCTGTACACGACCTTCAGCATCTATTATTGGGCGCTCATTTTCAATTCGCTCAGCATTAAAATAGCTCTGAAAATGTGCGTTTTTAAATAATCGTTGCACGTCTTCATTTAAGCGTGGCATATTTTCAGGTGAGATTAATCCTTTATTCAAACAAGCCATTAAAACTTCTTGCAAGTCTGATTCTTGCTCAATTTTTGAAAGTACCAAATGCAATTCGGTTCCGTATCTTCTTTTGCTGTCTAATTCTTCAAACGAAACTTCCCAATCGCCTTTTAAACTGAACTTCGTGCGGTCCATTTTATGTTTTGGAAACGTGATTTTATAATCTGAAATCTCCGCTTCTTCTGTTGCGAGTTTCGGATGCAACTCTCCGTAAAACTTAAATTCCCCTTGATCCTCAAAAGCAAGTTGACCCGATTCCATAAAGGGGACTATAAAATTCTTTATCGCTGAGGTGCCCGAGTTTTTAGTGTTTCCGCAAATAAATAATGCTGTTTCTGGTCGTGTAAAAGCGACATAAATCATGTTCAACTGATCTAACGAAACCTTGGTATCTTCTTGGCCTAACACTTCACTGTGTTTTGTGGTTAAGGTTTTTTGTGAAGGTTTTAAGAAATAGGCAGGTAAATGATCTTGCTGATCTTCTATCCAAACATTTGATTTATTCTTGTGCATATCCCAATCAAAGTAAGGGCATACTACCACCGGAAACTGCAGTCCTTTCGCTTTATGGATAGACATCACTTGAATAGCATTGGCCCCTTCAGGACTGCTGATAGAAGCTTCAGATCCCTTGCTAGTGAACCATTCAATAAAGGCCCTAATGTTAGTGCTTGAGTGTTTCTCAAATTGATGCACCTGCTCTAAAAAGTATTGCAAATAAGCGTTGTCTTCTATCTTTAACTTAAAGGCGTCCAGTAAAAATTCAACATATTCGTAAAAACTCTGAAATTCTTCGTGCGGTACAATTTCAATGTCAAGTTGTGTAAAAACGCTTCTGATTTCTTGAGGTGCATTCAGTAAGCTCGTTTGCTCTTGTGGAGGCGCATCTTGCATGAATATGTTCACATAGTGTTCTAGACACTTTTTTCTATAATTTTTGTTTTTCGGAGATACAATGGCTGCCAATAAACTGCTCAAGAACTTTACGTGCAAATCCTTCCCAACAAAAAGGCTGTCTTTTGAAATGATAGGATAGCCCTGTTCACTTAAATAATTCGCGATTTTTGAGCCATCTTTATTCTTTCTCACCAAGAAACATATGTCTTTTAGTTGATAGTTTTGAGCCAATACACGTTCTACAACTTCTTTACAGTATTCGTTTTGCAGGTCTTTTTCAAATGCATCTGACGAGTTGATTTCAACATATCCCTTAAAGTCTTTTTGCACTTGTTGACTGCCGTCTGTATAGATTTTTTTGATGTATTCACTACCAATTGTTTGCACTGCAAAATCAAAAAATGCATTGTTGAAGTTGATGATTTCAGCTGCCGATCGATAATTGCTTTCTAGGTTAATTTTAACGCCCTCGTTGATAAACGTTGCCTGCGCTTCGGCAAGGGATTCAATATTGTTCGGGTTTTCAATTTTTTCAGGCAGATTAATGAACTGCTCTACCTCTCCATTTCGCCATCTGTAAATAGCTTGCTTTCCGTCTCCTACAATTAAATTGGTGTGTTTTGATGCCAGTGAATTGTGTAATAAGGGCACCAAATTGATCCACTGTAAATTACTGGTGTCTTGAAACTCATCCAGTAAAAAATGCTCATAACGCACTCCTAATCTTTCGTAAATGAACGGAACAGGTTCTTCAATAATGATTTCTGATATTTTCTTGTAAAAGTCAGATATCAACAATACGTTTTCCTCTTTTTTTATTTGCTCAGTGATGTTAAGCATGTGGTTCATCAAAGAAAGGTTGTTGAGGTTTTTCAGAATCTCTTTATTTAAGATATAGGTGGGAAGTTGCTCATCAATGAATTGAACCAATTGGTTGAAATAATTTTCAAGTTCTGGGGCAAGACTATCCACTAATCCTTTGTTGGGACTGTCTATATGACCCCAAGTTCCTTCAGCAACAATGTTTAATTGCCGTGCGCTTGGCCCGGAATCATGATCTCTTCTTCCTTCAGCCATCTTATCGAAGAACTTCTGCGCACCGGTCTTTTTCCAAGTAAAATCTTCTTCCTGTAAATTATTAGCCTTTATTAAAGCTAAAGCATCACTTGCTATTTTGAGTTGTTTTTGCTCAATTTTCCGTTGCTCTTCAGAAATGTCTTTTCTGATTTGCAAAAAGTCAGTACTGCTTAAATTCTTCAGTTTTTGAATGGCGGATATGGCATCCTCTTTAAAAAGCGCATCTGAAAACTTATACAGTTCTTCTTTAAAATTCCAGCTTTTTTCATCTTGCAGATTGGCATTTGCATACTGCACCATTAACTGCGTTAAATCCTTGTCTCTACCAATTTGATCAAAGAGTAAATCCGTCACATTTTTACGCAAAGTATTCACATCCAGCTCTACATCAAAATCCAATGAAAGACCCAATTCTTTTGAAAAGGTTCTGATCACTTTGTGCGTGAACTTATCAATCGTCATGACTGAGAACATGCCGTAATTGTGTAAGATTTTATTCAAGGCGTTTTCAGCACGCTCAGTTAAATCATCCACACCACATCCAAAATCTTGAGCAAAATTTTGCGCCTCTTTTAAATCCTCTTCTGACTTATTGAAAGCCGGTTTTGAAAGTTGAATTAATTTATCTAAAACCCGCTCTTTCATCTCATTAGCAGCCTTGTTGGTAAAGGTCATTGCCAATACTTTTTTGAAGTTGTCACCATTCTTATTTCTAAGAATAATCCTCAAATATTCTTTGACTAAAGTGTAAGTTTTTCCGCTACCCGCAGAAGCGTTGTAAATTAAAAGTGATCCTTGATTTTCTCGTTGTTGCATTCGGATTTGAATATACTATTTTTTGTGCGCTAATTCATCTTCAACTTGAATAGATTTTGATACTTTGTCAAGAACTTACAGCAGGGCATTATCTCAAAATCAATTCTAATTTCTTAACTTAGTTCACTGTGAAAAAACTCATCCTACTTATCACCGTTTTTACAGCCTTTCAATCTTACAGTCAGGTGTATTCTCAAATAGGTGCTCGCTCAAACGCATTAGGAAATGCAACGCTTTCATTAACGGACGTTTGGTCAGTATATAATAACCCCGGAGCCTTTGGTTCATTAGAACATACAGCTGTTGGTGTTTCGTATGAAAATAGATTTTTGTTAAAAGAGCTTTCTACCCAATCATTGGCGGCTGGTTATCACACAGAAAATGCCGGTAATTTCGGAATTCATTTTCAGCAATATGGTTTTAACTTGTATCGCGAAATGCAAGCCGGTTTTACGTATGGAATGAAATTCTATGATAACTTCTCAGGAGGAGTATCGATAAACTATCACCGCATTGCTTTAGGCGAAAATTACGGAACCAAAAATACGGTTTCAGCGGCCTTAGGGATGTTTTATGAAATGAATGATTTGTTGAGTTTTAGTATGCGGGTCAACAATTTAAATCGGGCAAAATTAGCCGAAGATCAAGATGAACGCTTGCCCACAACTTTTGGTTTAGGTGTGGTGTATGCCTTTAGTGAAAAAGCTTTTTGGACGGTGGAAGCAGAGAAAAATTTGGTGCATCCCATCAATGTTAAATCCGGAATTGAAGTGCAAGCGCATGATATTTTCGCCGTGCGATTAGGATTGAATACTTATCCTTTTCAAGCCTCCTTTGGTTTTGGTTTGAAATTCGGAGACTTTCATTTAGATATGGCCAGCATGTGGCACGCACAATTAGGGCTGAGTCCTTCTGCTGGAATTCACTACGAGTTTAAATAGTGAGGCAACTTTTATTCATATCGTTTTTCTGTGTAAGCTTAATCAGTTTTGGTCAAGACGAAGAAGAGAAAACCCGATTAATTGAATCTCGTATTGAATTTATTGGCGACAATTTAGAAGATTCAGATATTGATTTAACCACTTATTTTGATGACCTCTATTTCTTTTTTGACAACCCTATTAACCTGAATACCACCAATTATGATGAGTTAAAACGCCTGCATCTATTTTCAGATATTCAAATTCTAGCCCTGATCAATTACAGAAGCGATCACGGCGATTTTTTGACGATTTATGAATTGCAAGCGGTAGAGACTATGGATATGGAAACCATTAAAATGGCCCTGCCTTTTGTCACAATTGGAGAAGGGGAGCAGCGAAAATTCAAATGGTCAAATGCCTTTAAATACGGTAAGCAAGAGGTGTTCTTAAGGTATCAACGAGTGCTTTCGCAAAAACAAGGCTACATACAACAATCTGACTCAGTGTTGGCAGCTAATCCGAACAAACAATATTTAGGATCTCCTGATCAGTATTATTTGAGGTATAGAAATACCTATAAAGATAGAATTTCATGGGGCTTAACAGCCGAGAAAGATGCCGGCGAAGAGTTTTTTACTGGAGGTAATAAGCAAGGATTCGATTACTATTCTGCCCATTTATTTTTTAAAGATTTATGGAAGTTTAAGAAATTAGCCATTGGAGATTTTCAAGTGAACGTAGGGCAAGGCTTAACCATGTGGTCAGGCTTTGGAATGGGGAAATCTGCTGATATTTTTAGTGGAAGAAGATTTGCTTACGGATTAAAACCCTATACATCCGTTAACGAAACACAATTTTTAAGAGGCGCTGGAGCTACCATTGGCTTTGGAGAAAAAATAGAGTTAACCGCTTTTGGATCCTACAAAAAAATAGACGGAAACCTCAATGAAGTAGACTCTACTGATTTATTTGACAACAGTTTTTCGTCTTTTCAAACTTCTGGATATCACAGAACGGTGAATGAATTTGCTGATAAAGATGGTGTGGGAGAGTTTATCAGTGGCGGAGAAGTGTCGTATACCGGAAAAACCTTCAGAATTGGAATGGCATCCGTTTTTACAAAGTATGACCAGGCCTTGTCGCCCAACCAACAAACCTATCAACAATATAAGTTTAGCGGAGATCAATTGGTCACTTCAGGTGTGAATTACAGATGGTTTGTACGTAAGTTGTCCTTTTTTGGAGAGACCTCAATTTCAGATAATTTAAAGTTAGGAACCGTAAACGGCGTTTCTTGGCATGCAGACCCAAAACTTGATTTAATTGCAATTTTCAGGTCTTATGATAAAGGATTTCAATCCTTGTATTCGGTTGGATTCGGAGAATCTTCAGATAACGCAGCAGAGTTAGGTTTGTACATTGGAATGAACGCCAGACTTTCTAAGCGCGTTTCAATGACAGCTTATTATGATCAGTTTAAATACACTTACTTTAAATGGTTAACAGATGACTATTCTGAAGGACGTGAGCTATTTGCTCAGTTCAATTTCAAAGTAAACCGTAGCTCTAGTTTTCAGTTGCGATTTAGAAATAAAATCACGGAGCGAAATTCAAAAGATGACGTGACTGGAGTAGATGGGCAAGTACAGTTGAATAAAACCAATGTGCGGTTGAATTACGACCAACGCATCAACTCGCGCATTTCATTAAAATCAAGAATTGAATGGACCCGTTTTTTATACGGAGAAGACAAAAGTAATGGCCTGTTGATGTTCCAAGATTTCATTTATACGTTCAAAAAAGTTCCGCTTAAACTTTATAACCGTATTGCCATTTTTGACGCAGAATCTTATGATGCTAGAATCTATGCCTACGAAAATGACCTGCTTTATGTGTTTAGTATTCCGTCTTACTATAACCGTGGAATCAGAACGTACTTAATGGCAAAGTATGAGTTAGGAAGGAACATTGATATCTGGGCAAGATGGGGAATTTGGTCGTACCATAACGTGAGTTCTATCTCATCTGGCTTAGAAGAAATTCAAGGTCCCAATAAAATGGATTTAAAACTCCAAATGAAGATTAGGTTTTAATACCGAAGCCGGATTTGATTAAAATTTCTTTTTTATATCTTGGTGGGTGAATAATATTTTTAGGGAATAAGACTCGTATGGGTTTTATTTGCTAGTTGTATTGCATTGCCCATTACGTGATTTATTCCTAACTTATATTCGTGAAAACATTCATATTTTCAATTTCAGTCATGGTCTCTCTTTCTATTTATGGACAGAATGATACCCTGAACTTCACAAATTCTCAAGGACTGAAGCAAGGACACTGGATAATCACAGGGAACATGAAGCCGGAAAAGGGATTCTGTGACACTTGTAAAATAGAAGAAGGAAACTATATTGATGATCGGAAAAATGGAGAATGGATTAAGTATCATCAAGATGGCACAATTCGAATGAAAGGTGTTTATGAAGATAGAAAAATACAAGGCCCACCTTTTGAAATCAAGAATTAGAAAACGCTACACAACATATTAAGTAAAGCCAACCCCCGTCCCTTGGCCCCACCAAAGGCTCCCAGTTGCTTGTTCAGTATCCGGGGCTACCATCACGGCGGAACGCCATCCCACTTGGCACGCAATAAATTGCTAGCTTTACTCAAACGTTAGCAACCATTATGAGTAAAATCGTTTTTGTATTCTTTGTTCTCCTATTTTCTTGTAGCAATAATAGCGCACAAGTAAATTCTTCAAATGAACCTGATGCTCCGGAACAAGTCGTGCTAAAAGAATATCTTTTTTTCAATGAAGACGACAGTCGAATATATCAATGTGAATTCAGAGGAAAGCATTCAGTTGATACAGTAATCAGTAAAAAGAATCGAATAAATGAGGAATTTGGATTTTATCCTTGGGAATACGACCCTCCATTCTTTTTCATTTATACGAATTCATTTCTAGGTGGAATCTCCATTATTCGAAATGATTCAGTCTTTTTCAAAGAAGTAGAAATGGAAAACCAGTTAGTCAATCTTAAGTCACTAGAAATTGAATTTTTGTTCCCTCCACTCGTTGAGACTGGTGCAATTTATACCACAAAGAATTTATTTGGGCGCAAAATAGAATATGAGATTATTGAAATAACCAATTTGTCCGTATTAGATAATAAGTACGAAGATTGCATCCATATTAGGAAAACAGTTTATTATGAAGATTCGGAAGAAGTTGATAATGCTTGGCTTGCTAAAGACATAGGTCTAGTAAAATGGCAAAAATCCACTGGCCGAATTGAACTTCTTCAAGAATTCATTCCTGGCATTAAGAGTGTTTCAGAAACCGCTATTAATGGTAAATTATATTTCAACAGTCAAGGAAAACAATTATATGAATCAGAGCTGCAAGAGTCTCATAAAACGAATTCTGACTTTACTACCGCAATTTATGATGGTGATGGTTTACTTATTAGAGAAGACTATTATGGAACTTCAGGGGAAATGGGTATTAAATTTATAACGTACGAATACAATCAAGACCAATTTCTAGTAAAAGAACTTTACCATTATACTGGTTCAATGAAGCCGGATGCAGAGATTAAGAGTATTTGGCTAAATGAATATTACTATGACGAAAACGGATTGTTAATTGAGACCAAGCACAAATTTGATGTCAATGATATGGAGTACTATAAAACTAAAAAGTTTGAACACCTTAAACAGACTGAAGTTGGTGATTTGCGACATAGCAAAAGACACCCAATGCTCAAAAAAAGTTAAAACGGTTGCTAACATCATAGCTAAAGCTCATGCCCATTCCTTGGCCAACGCACTCGCGGCAGCATCTAAAAATGCCTATCTTTGCTCAAACGTTGTATATCATTGGCGATTATGTTTAAGAAAAAGAGCCCCAAAACATGTAATTATCTGAAACTGTATCTCAACATTGGTAAGGATGAGTATTCTGAAAAAGAAAAGGAGCAACTTGTCAATTCCTTCATCCCAACTCTTGAAGAAATCTTTCCATCTATAAATTTGAAATATGACATTGGGGGTCATGGATATGGAATTTCAAAAGGAGATGGATATTTTGGAATCAAAGCCCTTCGAAGCAAGTTTGAAAAGAAGGGGTATGATAACATGTATAGTGTTACTTGCTCTGCTTTGGAAAATAAGATACAGGCAGGGATGCTGTTCTTGCCTGCTAGAAAGTCAAACTTCATCTCCTTTCATATAGTCGCACCTTTTGAGCAATGCGTAAATGAAAAATTGATTGAGACTGTCCTTCGCAATTATAATCAAATATGCTCGGTCGACTACGGCTATGGATATGAAGTAGGAAAAGGATTCGTTGGATCAGTGGAGAACTATGAAAAAAAAGGTCTCTTTTCGACTTCATTATCCGTAAACCCAGATCAATTTGAATTTGAAAACAAGCTGGAAAGTGCACTTGCTGGAAAGATTAAAAAGATTTATGAGTTGAATGTTTTCAATAAGCAGCAGTCAGAATTACTCTATTCTACTGGACTTGATAATTTCAAATCAATTGATGACGTTGATTATTTGATTTTGAATCCCCAGGACTTATCAAAGGTTGAAGCCAAAGTCCGCAACCAGTACATATGAAAACGCGACACAACATATTAAGTAAAATTCACACCCTCCCTTGGCCACGCAAAAAGCTCTCATTTGCTTGTCCAGTGTCCGGGGCTGCCATCATCAACTCCACTAAAGTTCCGTTGATTGAGAACGGCGGAACGCCAATCCTGAAGTTTCGGGAGCGGCAATCTAAAAATTGCCTAATTTTAAACGAACGTTAGCTATAATTAATGCCAGATACTCAAAAATACTTAAAGGAACGTTGGAACAACGAATTGTCTGATCTGAAAAACACCATTACAGCGTCTTTAAAATCCGGGAGACTTAATCCGAAAAATCTACCGAAAACTGATGAGGGTTTAGCCGAACTGAGAGGTTACAGTGCTCCAAAAGAATATGGGGAGCATCAATCTAATGCTAAACGGACAGTCAGATACGTGCGTGCTTCCATACGAATCAAGAAACAGAACTTTCAAGGATTTGACTTGTCTCTAGCTAACTTTGAAAAATGTGATTTTTGGAATTGTCAATTCACAAATTCAAAATATTTTAAAACTCGGCTTAAAGCTTGTTCATTCAACAGCTGTCATTTTTCTGATATTGTATTTGAATCAACGGACTTAGCTCATTGCACTTTTGGAAAAGACATCTTCAGATTTAAAACTTCAGAATTAGAAAGGGTTGTTTTTCAGAACTCAAATCTATCAAAGTTAAATTTCATAAAAGTCATTCTTAAATTCTGTACAATTGATAGCTGTAAGACTGGATCCCTAATTATTGCTAATTCTGATATCAACGGACTTAAATTCGAAGGAGATCTTAAAGATGTCTTTATTCAAGAAAATAAGAACATTGAGAACATCAACTTTGATAAAGCAAATGTCGCAGGACTTCAGGTTCGCGGGACTTTAGAAAATCAACATGAGCTTCTCCAGTCAGTAGCATTTAAAGACTATTTCTTTACAGCTCTAAAAAGGTTAGGTTCTGCTAAACTTGATTTGAGTGACATAGATTTGGAATATGAAATTTTCGAAGAGTTGGATGTTGAAAATATATCATATCTTCATGAGTTCGCTGTAAACAGACTCATTGATAATAATTTAATTCCTGCTAATTTACGTAAAGAAATCCATGACCTCCGCATTACCCTAATTGGTTTAATGGAAACGAAAAGAACAATCACAGAGTTTCGGACAGACCAGCAATGGAAAGATGTTCGCGAACGGGCTACTAACATAATAGAAAACTGCACCCAACACAGAACTAAGCCAAAGGAATAGGTTTTTAACTGAATTTTAAGATACATAACTTTCAGGGTAGGTTTTTCCTACTCCCCAGCCAACTCCTTCAAGCCTTCTAAAATCTCAATATCAGTAACCGCGACATCAAATACAGCCTCACCAATTTTATTCAATAACACCATTTGAATTTGGTTTTCACGGTTCTTTTTGTCGTTGCGCATGAGTTTGAGCAAGTCTTTAAAACTGTCTTCTTGCAATGGTAATTTTGGGTAAGTATTGCTAATGAACGACTGAATGTCAGCATAGGCTTCTGCAGAAATCATTTCTTTTTTGAAGGCGATATAACTTTCGGCTAGCATCCCCCAAGCAACGCCATAACCATGAGGAACAGCTTTGTCTTGCGATAGTAAATAACCTTCTATGGCGTGTCCTATGGTGTGACCAAAATTCAAGATTTTTCTGAGACCAGTTTCTTTATGATCTTGTTCAACCACTGCTTTTTTAATGGCAACAGACTGTTGAATTAGGTCTAGCCCAATTGCTTCTGCTTTTGGCTGAATTGATTTTAGTGCCTGCCAGTGTGCAGCATCTGCAATTAAACCATGCTTTAGCATTTCGGCATATCCAGATATCAATTCCTCGTTGGGCAGGGTGCTCAAAAAATCAGGATTAATAAACACATGCTGAGCATCTGCAAATACACCTATTTGATTTTTAAACGGACCTAAATCCACACCTGTTTTACCCCCAACAGAGGCATCTACCTGTGAAAGTAGGGTGGTAGGGATATTGATGAATTTCAGTCCTCTTTTGAACAACGAAGCAATGAATCCGCCCATGTCTGTGATAACACCACCACCAAAATTGATGATCAAGTCATTTCTGCCAATTTCATATTCGCTTAAAGCTTCCCAAATTTGGGTGCACACTTCAATTGTTTTGAAGGCTTCTCCTGCCGGAATTTGAATAATCTCTGCTTGAGAAAGGGCATGGGTTGAGGTGATTAAATGCTCTACCCACAATTCAAAAACAGTTTCATCTGTGATGATGATTTTCTTAGAAGCGGCAAATTGCTCGCTTAAGATTCCTTCTAAATTAGAAGCTTCTAAAGTTCCAAAATGCAAGGTTGATTCACTATGTTTTAGACTTGTTGACACAGTTCAAAGTTAGTTAAGATGCGAGAAATGAATACAAGAATGCGGATTAATTTTTTCGTTTGAATTTTATTTCAGCCATTGAAAAATTGAGCATATTTGCAGCCATGATTTCTTTTGATAATACAGAAGTTGCCTTTGCCAGCAAATCAGACAAAGATTTGCAGTGGTCTTACCGGTTGTTTAAAATGATTGGCAAGCCTTGGTTGGTTAGTATTGGTGGATGGTTTCAGAAAGTAGCATTTGCATTGCGTTTGCCCGTGAAAGGAATTATTAAGAAAACCATTTTCAAACAGTTTTGCGGCGGAGAATCTATTGATGATTGTGACGAGAAAATTGCGAGTCTAGCTAAATTCAAAGTCGGAACCATACTTGATTATTCAGTTGAAGGAAAAGAAGAGGAAGACGATTTGGATCGCACCAAAGATGAGATTATAGCAACTATCTTAAAATCTAAAGGCAATAACGATATTCCATTTGCTGTGTTTAAACCAACAGGGATTTGTCGTTGTGATTTATTGAAAAAAGCAAACAAATCAGTAGCAGACTTAAGTAAAAAAGATGCAGCTGATTGGGGTGTGGTGCTAGGGAGATTAGATGAAATTTGTGAAGCCGCATTTGATAATGATGTTCCCGTTTTTATTGATGCCGAAGACAGTTGGTTTCAAGATGCGATTGACCGCATGGCGGATAGCATGATGGCAAAATACAATAAAGAAAAAGCCATTATTTATAATACCATTCAAATGTATCGTCATGATCGTTTGGCTTTTTTGAAAGCTTCACATGAATTAGCGAAAAAAGAAGGATACATTTTAGGAGTAAAGTTGGTACGTGGTGCTTACATGGAGAAAGAACGTGAAAAAGCAGCTGCTGAAGGATATCCGTCACCAATTCAAGCTACCAAAGAAGCGACTGACAAAGATTATAACCTGGCTTTGGCCTATATGATTGAGCACGTAAACGAGATTTGGTTTTGCGCCGGAAGTCATAATGAAAAAAGCGCTGAAGTCTTGATGGAGTTAATGCAAAAGCATGGAGTAGCCAATGATGACGAGCGAATTTACTTTGCCCAATTGTTAGGAATGTCAGATCACATTTCATTTAACCTTTCAGATGCTGGGTATAATGTTGCCAAGTATGTTCCTTATGGTCCGGTAAAAGAAGTGATGCCTTACTTAATGCGAAGAGCAAGAGAGAACACGTCAGTTGCAGGTCAAATGGGAAGAGAGCTCAGCTTGATTGTAAAAGAAAAGGCGCGTAGAAAAAATAAATCTTAATACTTTCCGTTTCTTTGTCCAGAATGGACAAAACACTCACAGATCTGATCATAAGTCTCCTTTTTATGGGAGGATTGATTGCCGTGATTTACTTTTTCAGAAAGCAAAAATTTCGGATTTCTTTAGGGGTGATTTTAGTTTTGGGGTTGCTGTTGCGGGTCTATTTGTCTACTGATAATCATTTGCATAAATGGGATGAACGTTACCATGCCTTAGTTGCTAAAAACTTAGCAGATCATCCTTTAAAACCAACGTTATTTGAGCATCATGTAATGCCGGTTAAAGGAGATGATTGGACAGGAACGCATCTTTGGTTAAGTAAACCACCTGTCCCTTTGTGGACTATGGCCGTGTCTATGAAAGTTTTTGGAGCGAATACTTGGGGCGTCCGAATGCCTTCCATTCTTTTTTCAACGTTGGCTATTTTCATTACGTTTTTGCTGGGTAAAAAGCTATTTGGTGAGCAAGTAGCCATAGTAGCCGCCTTTTTACATGCCATAAATGGCTTAGTAATTGAGTCAGCCGCTGGTCGTGTTTCATCAGATCATGTAGAAACCTTTTTTATCATTTTTGTGGAGCTGGCCGTATATTTTGTTGTTCTAAGCATTGATCTTAAGAAAGCAGGGAAATGGATATTCTTGGCAGGGGTTTTTACCGGATTAGCTTTTTTGTCTAAATGGTTTCCAGCATTAATTGTTTGGCCCATTTGGTTGCTAGCATTTGTGACATCTAGACATTTTTCTTGGAAGAATTTGTTCATTTATGGAGGGCTATTAGTTGCGGGAACAACACTCATTGCATTGCCTTGGTTGATTATTGTCAATGGTTATGGGGATGATATATTGATGCGCGTATTATTCGCCTTTTCAGAAACCATTCAGTTTCATGATCATCCGCGTTTTTACTTTTTTCATCAAATCATGATCATTTTCGGAGAGTTGATTTACATTCCAATTTTTCTTGGGATTTACCTCATTGCAAAAAAGAAAAGTGTCAACCAATTATTGCTCTTGTTGGTTTGGATTGTGATTCCTTTAATTGCCTTTACATTAGGAGAGACCAAAAGGCATACCTATATTTTAATAGCAGCTCCCGCTTTCTTTTTGCTGGTTGCGTATGTTGCCAATTGGATGCTGGTAACTTATCATAAAACCAAATTGCGTTGGGTAGCATTTGTGGTGGCTTTCGCTTTGATAGCATTGCCAATCAGATATATGACCGAACGACTTAAACTCTTTCAAGCGTCACCAGAATTGTCTGAATTCTATCAGAATAAGCCTCAGTGGGAAGATCAATTCACGCAAAAGGATGTTGTTTTTGGATTACAAGAAAATATAGATCTCATGTTTTATACGGATGTTCATGCAGCTTATCAGTACTTGCCAAGCCAAGAAACGGTGCTGAGGTTGCAAAAAGAGGGATTTTCAGTTGTTATTTATTCTAATGGTAGCTTCTTTACAAGAAAACCATTGTTTTTAGATGTCGGTTCAGATTAGTCAATTTCACCTACAAAACGTTCGTCAAAATTTACCAAGTAGAGTTTTTCACTGGCTCTTGTAATGGCAGTATACAGCCAACGCATGTACTCATTTGACCACATTTCTTCCGTGAAATAACCTTGATCAATAAAAACAACAGGCCACTGCCCACCTTGTGATTTGTGACAAGTTACTGCATAACCAAACTTCACTTGTAAAGCTTGGAAGTAAGGGTTTTCCATTACTTTTTTATTGCGCATGCGCTTGTTTCGTTCAAGTGGATATTCTTCTCTTGCAATTCGGTAAAACAATTCTTTTTGCTGTTCTCTTGGTAAGTTGGCCGTTTCAGAATGAATGACATTGGTCATTATTTTTAACTCGGTTTCTTCCATGTTCGGATAATCCAAAAACTTAATCACCACATCTGCGAATTCAAATCCAAAAATTTCTTCTCGCTTATTGATGCGTTTGATTTCAATGAGCTCACCATTGGCAATAAAACCGGCTTCTGATTTAACATCCAGCCAATAGTAGTTGTTAGACACCACCATTAAAACATCTCCAGCATTCACATCATCTTCTTGCCATAAAATACGCGATCTGATTTGTTGGTTGAACAAGTTGGCCCGTTTGTTTGAACGGGTGACCACCATTACACTGTCTTGTCCGTAATTAGAAATGGACGATTCTAAAGCGTCTTGCAAGTCAAGTCCAGAAAGGGCAATGGCATCTTTTTTATTGTGATGCAATAGCTGGATTTCTTCTTCAAAGGTTCTTAATTGTAGTGAAATTTCTAAGATTCCTGATTGCGATTCTTGTCGTACTACATCTTTTAGTTCAGACTGAATGATGTCAAATGAATAATTTTCTTTCAAAAATTGAGCATCCAGGGCCGGACTCTTGTCCATTCCAACCGGTGGTAACTGTCCTTTGTCTCCAACAAAAATCAACTTGCAATTCACAGCAGAGTAAACGTATTCCAATAAATCCGCCAGTAAATCACGCATGCTAAACGAGTTGGGATCTTGAATTCCAGAAAAGGTAGAAACCATAGAAGCCTCATCTACAATAAAAATAGTGTTGGTTCTTTTGTTTTCGCCTAATCTGAAGTTGGCACTTCCATCACTTTCATTGATAAAATAAATAGATCGGTGAATGGTGTGCGCTCTTTTTTTACTGTAGTTAGAAAGTACTTTGGCAGCTCTTCCGGTTGGCGCCATTAAGTAAGATTTGATTTTAACCTGAGATAAGGTTTGTACGAACGAAGAAATTAAAGTTGTTTTTCCAGTTCCAGCGAATCCGCTCAAAATAAAAATCTCAAAATCAGAATCAGAACAAATAAAATTGGTCAAATTATGGATGGCAGATTCCTGATCATTGGTCGGAGCAAATCCCAAATTATCCCTAAAAAGTTGCGTGAAAGAGGCATTATTGATCTTGTTTTTCACAAGGATTGACTTTCTGTTTGAATCATTGAGTTAAATATGTAAAAAATATATTGACTGACCTTTAGAACATCAAAAAAAATTGTAGTTTTGTTGGGTACAGAATTACTTAAATTTAACAGAGCAGAATGAGTTCATTTGACAAAATAGATGACGTTTTTTATTACATCAAACGATATTTACTACCAATCGTATTCTTTATTATTGGAATTTACCTTTTAAGATTAGGTTTAGCGACTTACAAGTTGGAGTTGAATAATGGCGAGTGGTTGACGTATAAGCAAGACAGCAAATTTTTAGTTGCAGCTGCTTTATTCATGTCTGTTTCTATTGTTTGGATCTTGTATTTGTTGGATGTGATTAAGCCAATGGTTGGATATGTAATTATGGGTATCATGTTGATTGGTTCAGCAGCTGTTCTTTATTTTGATTACCAAACAATTAATAAAGAAGTAGTTTTCAAAGAGAAATATGAAAAGCGTGAGATTGAGATTCAAACGCGTATGATGGATATCAAAGCTGCAGAGTTGGCTTACAGAGAGGCAAACGGTAACTACACAAATAGCTTTGATGATTTAATTGATTTCATTTATAATGGTAAGAAAATGACCATTAAAAAATTAGGCTCTCAGCCAGAACGTAAAATCACGCCTGAAGAGAGAGATCTTATTTATGGAGATAACAGACCTATTGATAATTTAATGACAGAAGAAGAGGCTTATATTTTATCTAAGTCAAGCAACGTTCCTACTGATTTAGTTGGCTTTGTAAGAGACACAACTTACATCCCAGTAATGGATGCTCTTTTCAATAGTACTAAATATCAAAAAGAGAGAAGAAAATTAGGAGGAGAACTTGAGTTTAACGCAGATTCCTTAAGATATGTGCCTTTCTCTCAAAACCTAGCAACACTAGATACAGCTTCAATTACCAAAGGTGATTTGAAAGTTCCTACCTTATTAATCAAAATGACGCATCCAATGGAGCACCCAACGGATGGTTTAATTGATTATACCATTGGAGCAAAAGATGACAACCACTTAAAAGATAACTGGTCTAAAATCAAATAATGTCGATCAGAAAAGAGGAGGCTTTTCAGTACATCCTATGCATGGATTTACACCCGGGCCTGCTAACGGTTGCTTTTATTGATAAGGACAGTAAAAAAATCAAAGAGTCGCGCTCATTTGAAATCTCTGAGTTTAACAGAGATGAAGTGACAACCTTCTTTACATCTGAAGAATTCAAGTTTGATTTTCACAGCTACGTAGCCACTGCAGGTGGACTCAGAAATACGTTGATTCCTGTTGATTTATTCAATCACACAAAGGCTGAAGATGTGTTTAAGTTGAACTATCCAGCACCAATTGATAACCTAGATTACAACAGAATTCCTGAGCTGGGAATCGTTAATATTTACGAATTACCACTTTGGATTAAATCACTTTTTGTGATCAAATTCCCAAGAACGAAGCTCATTCATCCTGCAACGGTATTGTTGAAAGGAGTGTTCAGTAATCCAACTTTTAGCCCTAAAATTCACATTTGTTTTTACGGAAGCAGTTTTTATTTAATGATTACTGCCAAGAGTAAGTTGCAATATTTTAATCGTTTTGATTTCACAACCATAGCCGACTTGGTTTACCATGTTTTGTTCGTGTTAGAACAAAAAGAAATGGATCAAACCAAAATGGATGTCAACCTTTATGGAGTGAATGAAAAATGGGAAAAACTAGCAGAAGTGCAAGGTTTTTTCGCCAATAAAATTAAGATTTCAAATCAACCAGAAGGAGCAGAACTCTTCGTTTTAGCTAAGCAATTGTTATGCGTATAGTCAGCGGAAAATATAGAGGAAAACGCGTTTTTCCACCTAAAAAGTTCCCTTCAAGACCCACAACTGATTACGCCAAAGAGGCGCTTTTTAATATTCTTGAAAACAAGATTGATTGGGAAGAATGCAATGTGCTTGATTTGTTCGCAGGAACAGGAAACATTAGTGCAGAGTTTCTTTCGCGTGGAGCTAAGAAAGTGTTGAGCATAGATAAAAACCCAATCTGCATCAAACATTTGCATTCGGTTAAAAAAGAGCTGAATGATGAGAACTGGTTCATTCAACGAAATGAGGTCAATCATTTTGTACTCAAGTGTGAGGAGCAATTTGAAGTGATCTTTGCAGATCCTCCATTCGGAATTAAGGGATTGGCGGAGTTGATAGACCGTATCTTTGAAGAAGGCGTTTTGACAGCAGATGGCATGTTGATTTTGGAGCATGGAAAAGAAAACTCTTTTGAAGATCATCCAAAGTTTTCTTCAGAAAGAGATTATGGAGGGGTTCAGTTTAGCTTTTTTGAATAGTTGCTTCCCGAACTTTTCTTCAGATTTTCCGTAACTTATAGCATAAATTAAGAGATGAAAAGAATCGGTGTTTTTCCAGGATCATTTGACCCCTTCACAAAAGGTCATGAAGATGTAGTAAGGCGTTTTGTGCCTTTGTTTGATGAGGTAATTGTTGCCATTGGCGAGAATTCATCAAAAAAATATATGTTCTCTTTAGAAAGCCGTAAAAAGCAAATAGAATCCTTGTTTGAAAGTGATGATTCGGTGAGTGTTGAGGTCTTTCATACATTAACGGTTGAGTTTTGTAAAGAAAAATCGGCGCAGTATTTGCTTAGAGGTATACGTAATGCTGTTGATGCTGATTATGAAAGAGCGATAGCACAAATGAATTTTCAGATTTCAGGAATTGAAACCTTGTTCGTGATGTGTGACCCGGCCTATTCTCCAATCAATTCATCAATTATTAGAGAAATTAAAAAGAACAAAGGCGATATTTCAAAATTTGTAACAAATGATGAGCTTTTAATTATACAATAAACCTTACATGCCTAAACTGTTTATAACCATACTGTCTATATTTATTTGCCTGAGTTTATCGGCTCAAGAAAATGAAATTCGTGGCTTTGCGCCTGATTTTGTGGGCGAGAAAGTAGAGTTGTTGACCTATCAAGATTATGTCACTATGACAGAAATTAAGATAGGAGAGGGGTTTGTAGATCCTAAAGACAGTATTTTTCATATTCCGTTAAAAAATACAGGAACATTTAAAGGTAAAATTCAAATTGCAAAAACTGAAGCTCCCTTATACATTGCGCCAAATTCTACCTACGAACTTTATTTTCCGAAGGCAGAAAATCAGCCGATAAGTTTTCAGAATCAACGTACTGATATCATGTTTTTTGGCTTAGACTCAACAGATATTAATTATAGAATTGTTAGACATAATCAATGGTTTGATGCTTTTGTGGCTTATCACGAAAAAGACATTGCAAGAGGACAATTCTTAACTTACCTAGACACGTTTAGCGTTTATGCGGCTGAAGCTTACAAAGATGTAAAAGACGAGTTCTTTATTACCTATGTGCGTTACAATATTGCTGAAATGCAACAAACTTTTGGAGGAAATAAGAAAAGTGAAGCACGACTAGAGACCTTTTTAAATTACATCAAGCCTTTTCCGGTTTATTACGAGAATGATCAATACATGAAGTTTTTTAGAGGGTTTTATTCTCAGAACTTCTCTGATTATGCGCCAACAATTGAGGCTGAAATTAACGTTGCAATTGAAAAAGCGAGTCCTACAAAATTAATGGCTGCATTGAAGACAGATTTGTTTTTAAGTAATCCAGAAGTGAGAGAAGTGGTGATGATTGACCAATTAGGGAAACAATATTACAAGCGTAATGATCAAAAGCGAAACATATTGGTTATGCTTGATTCGTTGAGTAATCATGCTAAATATCAGGTCAATGCAACGATATCTAAAAATGTGTTGAGTTATTTAACGAGTCTTGAACCAGGTTTTCCAGCCCCAACTATTTCCTTAGATCAAGGAGCGGATGAAGATCCGATTACCTGGAGAAAATATCAAGGAAAATTTGTGTACGTAAACTTTTTTGAAACCTGGAATGACCAAGCAGTTGCTGAAATGAAAATCATGATTCAGATGGCACAGAAATACGGCGAATTCGTTTCATTCTTATCCTTATGTACTGACAAAGAAGAGGCTAGTTTTGAAAAGTTTAAAGCAGCCAATCCAGAAATGGATTGGGACATCTGTTATATCGGTCAAAACTCACCTATTAAGTCAGATTTCAGAGTGAAAGTGGTTCCAACCTATTTTTTAATTGATCAATCAGGATTTATAGCAGTTGCTCCAGCAGCATCACCTACGCCAGATGGTGAGTACGAATCAATTGACCAGACTTTCCATTTTATAAAGACCGCCTTAACGCCTTCCAGTAGAAATCAAATAGGTCAGCCCTAATTGTTTGTAAATTATTTGTAATATTAAAGTGAATTAGCATTGATGAAGATATTTTCACTTTACGAAAAACTTAAAAAAGACAGTTTTAGTCTTTTTTATTTGGGAGAGTTTGATGACGACTTGACTGAAGTTTTGATGCGTATTCAAGAAACCTCAAGTGAAGAGGGGCGATCTATCAAAAAAAGAGTATCCTATTTAATTGCCGAATGTTTTCAGAATATAATTCGTCATTCTGATGAAGAAAAAGAAACTGATTTAGGTGATTCTTCTAAGTTTTTCATGATGAGAAACACAGAAGGGGTGCATTATCTAGGAACTGCAAATCCGGTTGAAGAGAAGAATCAATCTACTTTGGTACAGAGTTTAGAGTCTTTACAAAATCTGACATCAGAAGAGTTGAAGCGCATTTACCTAAATGCACTCGGAAACAATGCGCTAAACGCCAAAGGTGGTGGTGGACTAGGATTGATTGAGATGGCGCGTAAAACGAAAAACCCTCCTTCTTACCAATTTGAAAAGATTAACGAAGAGTACGTGAATTTTTTCATGCAATTGAAAATGAAAGGCAAATCTGAATCTGATAATGATGAGTCTATTCAGGGGATGGTTGAATTTTACGAAGAGTTACTTTCAGACAAAATTGTAATGTTAAGAAAAGGCGATTTTTCACAAGAGTCTATACTTCCCTTGTTCAAACTTTTTGAATCTAATCTGCAATTGAAAAAAGAAGATTTGGTATTCAAGAAGAAGAGTCTTTACATCATGATTGAGCTATTGCAGAACATGAATCGTCATGCGGTATCCATTAATGGGACAAAAGAGGGGATGTTTGTAATTGGTTTAGATAAAGGGGTGTACAAAATGCAGACTGGTAATTTCATTACAAAAGACAAAGCAAAAGATTTGAAAATGCACTTAGATTCGTTGGTTGGCCTTGACAAAATTCAACTGGCAAAACGTTATAAGCAACAACTAATGGAGAACACAATTTCAGAAGATCAAGGAGCAGGAATAGGCATCATAGAAATGTTCAGACAAAGTGATGGAGAAATCCTATTTGATTTTCAAGAAGTTGACGAAAATTTGGCTTTTTATTCATTTAGTGCTACATTGTAGCCAATGTCCAATAAACTCAATTTAGAACCTACCGAAGAAACGCCATTGGTGCATTTTGACCGTGAGGCATCCATCTTTAAAATATCCGGAAGGTCTTATCCTGAAGATGCCCATTCTTTCTACCAACCATTGATAAATTGGATGAAAGAATACAGTGAAAATCCCGGAGCTAAAACGCATTTAGAAGTGGCTTTAGAATACTTTAACTCAGGTTCTGTAAAGAAAGTTTTCGCACTTTTGTATATCATTGAAGATATCATGGAAACAGGTAAAGATGCCAAGGTAATTTGGAAATATGCCAAAGGGGATGATTTAATGCAACAAAAAGGAATGGAGTTCAAAAAATTTCTTGAAGTTCCGGTGGATGTAGTTTCTTATTAAACTTGAACACCAACAATTAATACATCATCAATTTGTGGAGTAGTTCCTTTCCAAGATTTGAAGCGCTTGTCAATTATTTTTATTTGCTCATCAGGGTTTAAGCCGCTTGCTTCTTGAAGTAGTTCTTTGAAGTTTTTGACATTGAACTTCTTGTTTTCTGGTCCTCCAAATTGATCCATAAATCCGTCAGAAAACAAATAAATCATGTCACCTGGTGAAAGCTTTACTTTAGTTTCTTGAAATTTAAAGTCTTTTAGACGTTTAGGACGCATCATTCCGCCAATTCCAATAATATCTGCCTCCAATTCTTTAAGCTCTCCTTGTTGCATTAAAAATCCATGATTCATGGCTCCAGAAAAGGTCAGTTCATTGGATTGCGCATCAAAGGAGCAAATAGACATGTCCATCCCATCTTGCGAAAAGTAATCTTCACTAGATTGATGAAGCGCTTCTCTGATACCTTCGTTCAATTCGTTCAATATTTTACCTGTTGACGTAATTTTCTGCTCATTCACGATTTGATTTAAAAGCGTATTTGCAATTAATGACATGAAAGCTCCCGGAACTCCATGACCGGTGCAATCAACTGCTGCGAAAATCTTTTTACCATTTACTTCTGAAAACCAATAAAAGTCACCACTTACAATTGCCAAAGGCTTGTGATAGATGAAGGAATTGGGGAAGATGGATTTGATCTTGGCGTCAGACAATAAAATTGAACGTTGAATGCGCTCGGCATAGTTGATACTGTCAGTTATTTTCTTGTTTTTATCTGCCAAAATTTTATTGGCTTCTTTCTTTTCTTTATTTCTTTTGAATAGGATAAACACAAAAGCCCCTAAGGCCAACAAACCAATTATTAATGCTATGTTGAACCAATTTTGCGCGGCTATTTTTTTGTCTTGCTCATCTATGAATGCCTTGGCAGCTTCTAATTCTTTTTCAGCAGATTTGAGCAATTCTTCACGCGCTTGAATTATTAAAAAATCTTCTGGTGTTACCGCTATTAATTTGTCTTTTTCTAATTGTTCCCAAGCCGATTGAATCTCTTGTGCTCTTGCGTCAATATCGTCTTTTGTTATGGATGACCAGTTCTCGATTTTGGATAGTGGAGAGTGTTGACTCGTTGGTAATTTGGGGATAATTAGCTTTTCTCCTTTATCCATAATTGCTTCAGTTGAAGTAGTATCTTCATTGGTGACAACTTCTGGACTGTCGTGATTGTAAGGAGTATTATTATTGCCTGAGTTTGATTCAACAGAGTTTTCTAATAAATTCTTAGCAGCATTATCTTCATCATTCTTAAACATGCGCTCCTTTTTGCCATAAACCTGACGATTAAATTCAAATTGCTTCTGAGACACATTATACTTGACAAGTCCTAATGTTTTGCCTTGGTCAATCGCTTTGTCAGATTGAAAATGATTTAACAATAACTCAATGTTTTTCAATAGCAATCCTCCTTTAGCTATGTCTTTAGGAATATTGGTTAAGTCTATGTCTAACGAACTTTTTCCGTACCCACTTTTAGAATATTGAATATGATAGCGCTCACCAATTTTTAGACTTAATCCAAAATCACCACTTGAGCTAGACTTGGTAGACGTTATTTTTTTAGCGTTAACAGTTGCTTCAATTAAAACCTTATCGACAATACCTTTGATTTGAACTTTATCCTTCTTAAAAAGTCCAACAGAAGGGTCGTATTCGTATCCCATTACAGTTCCTCTAATGATTAAATAATCTGGGGTACGTTGAGCTGAAGAGTTAAAACTCAACAGTAAAATGAACAGGCAAAAAAGTGTATTTCTCATAGAATTAATCTAAAGATAGGATTGAAATACGAGAACACCAATTATCAGTGCAAAAATAGCTGCACAAAGCACAGCAGCTGCCCCAAGATCTTTGGCGTTTTTTGCCAAATGTGATCGTTCAGGAGATATTAAATCAACTATATTTTCAATAGATAATTTCCTGCTCTTCTTCAATGTGCATCTTTTTCATTATCCAAGGTGCGAGCATTAATCCGATCATTCCTCCCGCTATTCCAGTGGCGATTAAATCACTTATATGTCTGCAATCGCGCAAGAAAACGACAAGTAAGCAAATGGTAAAAGCCATAGACCAAAAAATCACTTTGGTTCTAAACCCTGATCTGAATTGTCTTTTTTCTGGTTCTTTCAATACTACCCAAGTTATGGCCATTAATCCAAGAACTGATCCCCAAACTTGACCAATGTCATAGATTTTCATTTCATGTCCTAAAAAACCAATACTATAACTTAAGAACTCAATATGATTGGTGAAAAATCGGTTGGGGTGAGTGAAACTGTCTAAGAACAAGTGAGAGGCAATTCCAATTATAGCGGATAGAATGATCATTTTCCAATGCTGCTGCCACCTGCTTTTCCAGTCATACCCAATATAATGGCACCAACGGTTTTTAATGATGCGCGGAGAATAATGAATCAACGCATCTCTGACCAAATAATGAAAACCAAAACATAATAGTAAGGCTAAAGGTAAGTCATAATAGAGCATACCGTTGATGGTGTGTCCATGAATTTGCTTCATCTGAAAGTTGATGAAGTATTCAAAATCCGGAGCCATGGCTCCGGCAAACAATGCCGTTGCTGAAACTTTGTTTTTATGGAGCTTTAATAGTGGTAAAATAATGGCAGGATGCGAAAATGTAAATGGCATAATGTGTATTTAAAAAGTGATGGGATCTAATATTTTTGATTTGCTGAAGTTTTGAGTCTTTTTAAGGCTGTTGCGCAATTGTACAGTGTTCATTTTTAGCGCTTCAAAGAAGTCGATTTTATGAACGGGATGTAACGTTTTTCCTCTTCTATAACAGTATGAAAAGTATTTGTAATGCTCCAGTTGTAAGATGTATCCGAGCATGATGGTAGCATACATGTACGCGCTTTTTTTACCGTTTCCTAATAGCAAAAACTGCATACCAATCTCTTCCTTCACAGTGGTTTTCATCTCCAATAAAACATGCATCACATCATGTGATTCTAGCTTGTCTAACAATTCAAAATTGTTCTTGATTAGAAATTGCGAAGTCGCATAACCTAAGGTTTCTTTTGGATACCTTGCTAAATCAGCCGAACTTAAGTTCCAGGCTTTTTTTCCTTGCTTGAACAGAAAACGATAGGGACGTTCGCTTTTTTCAAATAGCCAAGCACATATTTTTTCTCTAATGTTCATCTTGCATGTTTTTAGTTAATGCTTCCAGCTCTTGCTTCAACAGCATATCGTGCAAATTGAAAGAGCGCCATGTGCTTGTCTCGAGCTGAAAATTTAAATCTGCCAGTTCTTCATGAGCATTCAAGGTGATTTGATCCAGGTATCTTTCCGGAATTTGATTTCCGTTCACTGTATAATTGTACATGCCATGATAAGCATCCGGTCCTAGGTTGATTAAATAGTTGTAATCAATCTTGCTTGGAGATACATAAGTGAGGTTGTAGTCTACAATTAATTTGTTCCAATTAAAGGTTAGAAAAATGGACAAGATAAAAGCGAAAGAGATAGATCCTTTACGCAGTAAGAACCAGGTGCTTTTGCGTTTTAAAACCTTGTAAATGGCCAAGAAAAGTCCAACCAATGCGAGAAGCAGGTATATGTATACACCAATTCGCTTGTAGGTTAAACCATAATTGTAGATGTAGTCAAAGTTTTTTAACGAAGTGGTGCAAATCATAAAGCTGTTTTGCATCAACCAGAAAATGGCCAGCGCTTTGACCCATATCGATCCTTGAAAATTGAGTTGTCCTCTAAAAAGGTAAGATATTACTAGCATGACCATGATTAATGACGTGATCAGTGAATTGATACCGCCATGTACTGTTTGAGAAATGCTCTGATTTGCTAATAAATCGTCTGCAACGAAAAGATGATAAAAATCTATTGAATTATAAAGTAGTAAAAACAAGTTCAGAATGGCGAGTAGGGTAAGGGCGATTTTATGTTCATTGGCTATTCCAAAAAAGGCTTCAATTCGATCTTTGTAACTTGTTTTTACTTCAGTGTTCGTACGTTCTTCTAAAACTTCAAATTCTTTTTGAGGAATAAAGAAGAAAAGTCCGTGTGCTAAGAAAAGTACAAGAACATACGCGGTAATGAATCCCCAAGAAATCCAGTCAAGATTTATGAATTGCGTGAGTTCGTAAAATGTTTCATCAGCGGCCTGGTATAGTTTTAGAAAGATGAGAATAACAATGAGCGGAAGTGTTACAATTAAAAAGTTCCTGAACCACTTGGACGAGTTGCCGTTTCGGTTGTCTAGTCTATTAATACTGATTTCAACTGCATTAACCCATCCTGCGAATACAGCAACAAACCCATGTAGAATTCCAGTGAAAAATGCTGGGTATTTCGTGTTGGATTGACTGTTAAAGTAAAAGGTTGATCCAATGAAAGCCAAAATGGATACAGTATGAGGATTGGTAAAAACCCCGTATGAACAAATGATCCACAAGGCGGCGGATAGCCACCAGTTTTTATTGTTCCTGACTTCTTTCTTCAAAACGAAAATAAGTGGAATACTAATTAAGCAGGTGATAAGGGCGTTTAAGCCAATGTATTCTCCATAAAAAAGATTGGTTAAAATCAGACACCAAATAACGTAGCTGTAGTGTTCTGCTTTAGAGACTGACCTTGTGTAAGGCGCTTCGAGTTGTACTGTTTCTTGATTCATAATTATTTATTTAAAAGTGCTTTGAGTTTCAAAGTTGTTATTCAAAAAAAATATCAAATGCCTCCAATCAACTTTTCTAGCGCGTTGATATGCTTTTGAAATTCCATTTTTCCGAGTTTGGTGACTTGGTATGAGGTGTTCGTTTTTTTACCTACAAACCGCTTTCTTATTTCTATATATTCTAATTTTTCTAATCCGGTAATGTGAGAAGCCAGATTTCCATCAGTTAGATCTAACTTCTCTTTGATTTCTTTATAATCCACCCAGTCATTGACCATTAATATGGACATGATTCCAAGCCGAACACGGCTTTCAAAGGCTTTATTAAGTTTGTCTATTTTCAAATTAATCTAATCAGCTAGTCACGTTTCTATCATATTTCCACCACATCAATCCGCCATAAAGAATATGTAACACACCAAAACCTAAGGCCCAGCAAATGAACTGAATATTTGCCGAAAAGAAAAAGACAGCCACGGTTCCGAGTGCCATTTGGCACAAAGCTAAATATTTCAATTCCACTTGCACATATTTAGACGCATTAAGTAATGACATTCCGTAAAATATTAAGGTAACGGGAGCTATCATGACATAGGCTTCGTTGTAAATTAATCCCAGTGTAAAAATTCCACCAAAAAATAGGGGAGTCATCAAGCTTCTAACCAGTCTAAACGACACGGCAGAAACTAGTTTTAGGTTCTGTTTTTTCGCTTTTAAATAAGTAAACAACACCCCAAATCCTAGTGCCAATACCAATACAGCAGCAGCAATAATGAAAAGCTTCATTTTGAGCGTATCTGCCGCCTCACTAAAGCGTCCTGAAAAGTAATAATGCTCTTGAAGTTTAATGAAGTTTCTCAGTAAAATATAACCTGCTGCTGAGCCACCTAAAGCTGTTAACCCGGCAAAAACACCAGATAAACCTGAGAGTGAAATGAACTTGCTTGAGCCTTCCATCAGCCTTCTGATTTCTTGCAAATCTTGTATCGGATCAATTTTATTCATAAAAAGTGCTTTGAGTTTCAAAGTTATTCTATTTTTTGAATTGGGCAAATAAAAAAACTGCTTTTAACATTTTTTAAATACCTTTTAATCTGTGGATGTATCGCTTGAGTCAATTCTAAGTCCCCATCTTTAATAGTTGTGATAAAAAGCTTATCTTCAATTAAAATCAATGTTTATGCGGCTTTTTTTTATCTCACTTTTTCTCGCTTTACCATTTTTTGGATTGACCCAGTTGGGCAAGGAATATAAAGACAAGCGAGAGATGTCTGCTCAACAGATAGTTGATATGAAGAAGGGAGCTTTGTTTGTGCGCATCCGAAATAGGAGTCGGCAAGTGGAATCGTTGAAAAAATATGGTCATCACAAAGAAGCTCAAGAAGTGGCCGATAAGAGAGCCGCGTTGAATAAGAAAATTATAACGGCTTTTACAAGAAATTTTAAGTTTTGTCCAGTCTATTTTTTCTATAGTGGAGATTCTAAATTTGTTAGACTACAGCAATATGATAGTGTCAAGTTTGTAGACTCTACTTTGCAACATGTCCCAAGTATTAGACCAAATCATGAATGTTATTTCACAGCTGAATTGGGAAAGGTGCTACCCGATACCGCTCGCTATTTTGGAGGCTATTATTTAGCTGAAACTGAAAATGGTTTGGAAAAAACACCACGCTATTATAAGGCTGCAGATTCAGGATTTAAAGCAATTGTTTTAAAGAGTAATGAATTTGTGCAGCTCACACATCCACTGCCTTATTATGTTCGAACCTTTAGGGCGAATCCTAATTTGAAGAAAATGCTGTGGTATGTGAAAAAGTTGGACTTAGCTTTGCATGATTATTATGATAAAGTAAAAGCGAGTCAGCTAGAACGTTAATTTTACGGGATGGAATTTAAAACCTTTGAAACAGAGCGGTTGATTCTTAGGCCCACGCAAATTGAAGATGCTGATTTCATTTTTGAATTAATGACCATGCCTAAATGGATTCGTTTTATTGGAGACAGAGGCATTAAGAACACAAAAGACGCAGAGCAATATATAGAAGAGCGCATGCTTCCGCAATTACATAAGTTGGGATTTGGGAACTACACGGTGATTAGAAAATCTGATCATGAAAAGCTAGGCACCAGCGGTCTATATGATAGAGAGGGTTTGGAAGGATTAGATATAGGTTTCGCTTTTTTAGAGCGATTTGAAGGTCAGGGGTACGCTTATGAAAGTTCAAAAGTCTTGGTGGATTATACGTTCAATTCGCTTAATTACAAGTTGATTAAGGGAATTACGGATAAGGAAAATAAGTCATCACAGCGATTACTTGAAAAACTTGGATTGAATTTTCATAAATTCGTGGTGCTTCCGGATGAAACGGAAGAGGTAATGTTGTTTCAAAAAGAAATTTAAGGTGAAAAAATTAAGTTGGATTGTATTATTGGTATTGGGTGGATTACTTGTGTCTTGTTCAGAGGCTGAAGAAGAAGCAGGAACCACTGAAAGAGGTAATAATGAAGAAGTCAATACGGTAGAAGATTCCTTGCAAACTGAAGAATTGAATTTACCTGCTTTGGTTCAAGATAATGAGTTCATTACTAACAATGCTGCCAATATCATGGGAGATGTTACCGGAGATTTAGATAAAGATGGCATTGCAGAACGTGTAATTGTTTTTGAAACAGATCGTGCAGGAGAAGATGGATTTGAAAGAGACTTGATTGTATATAAAGCTGAAAATGACGTTTGGACAGAATGGAAAAAATCTTCAATGGCAATTTTAGGTTCAGAAGGTGGGGGAATGATGGGAGATCCTTTTCAGGCGGTATCTATTGAAAATGGGTTAATTATAACCGAACATTTTGGTGGAAGTAGTTGGAAATGGAACGAATTAGACAAGTATCGTTTTCAAGACGGCGAGTTTTATTTAATTGGGCATACCTCTACTTACGGAAAGCCCTGTGAATATTGGTCAGATGTTGATTATAATCTATCTACAGGTGATATTACTTATGATTTTGAGATAGATGATTGTGAAGAAGAGGGGTACGAGAATATGAATGGTCCAAACAAGTCTGAAAAATTCAATCATAAATTAGAGAAGCTGCCAAGTATGGAAAATAGAAACCATGGAGCGATTGAATTTAAAACTCCAAAACATGCGGCTACAATTTATATCTAAAATTGGGCGAGTTCATCCTTGAAATATTAGTTGATGTTGTAGGCCATTTCGTATTGCTAATCCTATTTGTATTGCCTGGTGCTAG
The DNA here is from genome assembly GCA_039939375.1 of Crocinitomicaceae bacterium. Lineage (GTDB taxonomy): Bacteria > Bacteroidota > Bacteroidia > Flavobacteriales_D > Crocinitomicaceae > Paracrocinitomix. The sequence goes on from JBDVJO010000008.1 coordinate 78,448, forward strand.
TATTCGGTGGATCTTTAATCAGCTACTTTCAAAAAAGAAAAATCCTTTTAATTATTATGTTAAAGCAGATCGTATCGCCAGTGGAATTTTAGGTGGATTGATTTGGTTAGTTTCCATCATCCTTTTTCTAATTTAGCTGTGCAACTTACCGAACAATTCAATGAACTACGACAATAAAAAATTCAGAGCGCTTTCAAATAGTGAAAACGGTGAAATAGAAGAGGGCTTGATCTTTCATTACAGACAAAAAGGTAATGTGTTAAGCTGCGCTTATGCCGGTGATAAAATTTCAAGCGGTCATTTACTTGGTATCGTTCACGAAGATGGTTCAATTGAGATGCGTTATCATCAAGTTAATTCAAAAGGAGAGTTAATGACAGGAACGTGTAAGTCTGTTCCTGAAGTGCAAGAAGATGGTAAGATCAGATTGTATGAAACATGGAAATGGACCTCAGGAGACTTAACTTCGGGTCAGTCAATTTTAGAAGAAATTGATTGAAAATTTAGAAAGGATTTCATATCCCTTCAATAAGAGACTTTTCTGCCTGGTCGCTCATTGTCCAGAGACAACATGAAATCAAAGACTTTTTCTAGTTGTTTAAATTGTGCTTCTTTTGCAACCACGCCGGCTGAATAAGATAAATTTCCTAAGTTGCCGTAGATACTTCCTGTAAGATCAGATGAAATACTTTTTAACCTTTGCTGCACATCATAAGTTAAAACCGCTCTGAACTTATCTTCTTCTTTGCTTTTTAAAAGAAAGATTTTATCGAACTCTTCGTCACCCATTTCTATATCCTTCATGCCTAACAATTTCCCAGTTTTTGAGAAAAAATGTTCTTTTCCTATTCTGAATTCAAAATCAAAAGGTGAGGGAGTAAGTTGAACCGTAGTTAAAATTTGCTGGCTTTTTCCCGAGCCTACAATATGTTCGTAAATCTGCACATCCATGTCTTTAATTTTACCACTTAAGCTGTTAAGCCTGGTCAAGCTGCGTTTGGTTTCAAGGTGTTGCAAATTGTGCTTGTTCCCTAAATCTTGAAAGAACTGCCGCTTACGGGCATTCACTTTTTTAGTGTATTTAACTACCCAAACTATAAGGGCTACTATAAATGCTAAGAATGCAATTGGTATTATAATATCCATGATTAAAGATATTCAATTCTGAAGAATTTCAAAGCGTCTGAATTTAGATTCGTTACTTTTTTTTCAAGATGACATTGCATTAATAGAAACATTAATCTCACACATCATGAAAGCACTTACAATTTTACTTAGCCTATTTTTTTCAATAAATAGTTTAGCAACATCAACCAAATTTGTAGAGGTATACAAAAGAGAAAGAGGAATGTTTAAGACCATCACAATTCCAATGGCTTTTGATTCTGACAGTATCACTAGAAGAAAGCCTAACTTGTCTTTAGGTCAAATTTATCGAGTTGATTATGTCGCAACCACCTACAACAAAAAAATTACAGACTATCAAAAATATTTGAATAATAAAAGATGGAGTACTTTAAGAACCTATTTAAATATACCCGATTCGGTTGAGTTCGAAACAAATGTAATCTATCAAACGAAAGCAAAGAATAAGGAAGAAGCGGCAGATTTATTTCATGGATTTATCATGTATTATGGAGAGTCAGAAGAGAAAATCAGGAGCTATACTTTTTCACATTCTGAGAGTTTAGTGGATAAACTTTATGGTAGAAAAGTAGACAGGTATACTGATCGAATTTATATCGCTCCATCTAAAAGAATTGACTCGATCAACACTGGTGTGATGACCATCCGAGAAAAAAAAGACTTAGAGCGTAAATTAATTGTGAATAATCATGTCGTAGAATGGGGGTACGATTCTATTGGTGTGGATAAGAAGTATTACGGAGCTTATTACATTTTGACAAAAGTGTCGGCAGGAATTTTTGCTGCATTTACTGCGCTCACGGATAGAACTTTGTTTGATATGTTACAACGAAACAGAATTAATGATAGAACTATGGTGGTGACTGACGTTACTGGAAGCATGGGGCCCTATTTCTCTCAATTAATTGTTTGGCATGCATTAAAAATGAGTCAAGGAAAAAAGGTGAAACATGTGTTTTTTAATGATGGCGATAAAACGCCTAATGCCCAAAAGAAAATTGGTAGCACTGGTGGAATCTATATGACGAAAACCAATGATATTTTGGAAGTATACCGTACTATGAATAAATGTATGTCAAGCGGATCAGGAGGTGATTGCCCAGAAAATAATTTTGAAGCAGTAAAAGTTGGATTAGATAAATTTAAGAATATTGACAATGTGGTGATGCTCGCCGATAACTATGCGGTTCCAAGAGACGGAGTTTTGTTAAATGAAATAAAGAAGCCCATCAGTTTTGTTATGTGCGGGGCACATTTTGGATTAAATCTTCAATACTTAAACCTAGCCAACACCAATAACGGAAGTTTAACAACGGTGGAGCATAGTATAGGTCAATTGCAGTCCATACAAGATGGGGATGAGTTAAGTATTGGCCATCAAAAATTCAAAAAGAAAAAGAATCGATTCATAAGAGGATAACAAGAAAAGGTATAGATTCGTGAAAAGTTTTGCCATGAATTTAATTCACGATTTCTATACCGCTTTTAAAAATAAAGACGCAGAAGCCATGTGTGCTTGTTATGCAGATGATGTTGAATTTGAAGATCCAGCCTTCGGGAAACTGAAAGGAGAACATGCTAAAAATATGTGGCGCATGTTGTTAGAAAGTCAAAAAGATAAAGACTTTGAAGTTACCTTTTCTGATGTCCAATTGCAGAAAGGAAAGGGGACTGCAAAATGGGAGGCCAAGTACATTTATTCTAAATCTGGCCGACCGGTTCATAACTTAATTACCGCAGCATTTGAAATAGAAAATGGCAAAATTATAAAGCACACAGATTCATTCAGTTTAAAAAAATGGGCAAAGCAAGCCTTAGGTTTTAAGGGGGCATTGCTAGGCGGAACAAGGTTTTTCAAAAAAGCCATGAACCAACAAACAGCAGAGATTCTTGCAAAATGGGAGAGAAAGTAAAGATTACTTGTCCCAGTCACCGTTAACCTTAACTCCAGATTCAATTAGTTCTTGCGCTTTTTCTATCGAGATTCTTTCACCACGGTAATAGGCAGTAACAAAAGCATCTGTGACTCCTATTTTAACAATTTCATCTTTTCTAATGGTAGCCTCACCAGCAGAATTAAATGTTCCAGTTGAATATCTAAAATGATTTTCTGAAGTTTTCTTTGTGACCAAAGGCGTTAAATTAAACAAAACATCATGCGGAACATCTCTCGAATATACCCCAATTTGTACGGTGAAAAATAATCCACCAATAGTTTCAGCTGCTGTTGTGCCATCTGGAGTTTCAATCGCTTCTGTCGTCTTTATTTCTGATAAATCAATAGCGATATCATTTTCTTTTAAGAATTCTTTTCTTGAAATTGAACCTTCGTATAACTCGTATGAATTGAATTTGAATATATCAGCTGCTTCATCTTTTAAGAAATAAACTTTCACATCATCCCCTAAATTATAATCAAGTGACTCATCTTTTGCCATTAATTTTCTCAAGGAGTCTGCGGTGATATAAAATCTTAATTCTTTGAGTTCTTTAACATTGGTTTCAATTTTATTTTCAGATTTGATGGTCTCAATTTTTGCCAAAGTTTCATCATCATAATAAGTGGTTGTTGTGTCAGGCTCACCGAATGCGTTGAATACAGTAATTTGCTGCCCAATTATTTTTCCGTCTCCATTCAGTAAATGGATGTGATGAACTTCTTGGTAAAGCTGAAAATATTCATGCTGCTCTGGAATTTCAAAAATACGCTCATAAGGAGCAAATTCATCAGTCTCAACAAGCATTTTGTATTTTTTGCCATGTCCTAACAATAAAAAGTAATCTCCTGAAATGGTATCAGATTCATCCGAAATTAACTCACTACCGTCTAAAGTTGATAAGGTTATTTTTGATTTTGCTGGAATCAATTCGTTGTCTTTTTTTACATAACCTAAAAGTTCAGCCACAGGATCTCGTTCATCTGCAAAAGTGATTCTATACAAATCCATGTCCCCAACTCCATTTAAATCTGCAGATGCGTAATAGCCACGGTTGTATCTATGGGTCATGGTGAAGTAGATATCATCAGCAGGAGTATTAACAGGAAAACCTAAGTTGACAGGTTTAGACCATAAGGTATCTTCTTGTTTAGATCTGAAGATATCGAAACCTCCCATGGAAGAATGTCCTTTAGATGCGAAATAAAACGTTTCCCCATCCGGGTCAAGATAAGGCGCGTCTTCATCCTCAACCGTATTGACTGTTGGACCTAAATTTTTTGCGGGTCCCCATTCGGTGTCACTTATTTTTTCAGACATGTAGATGTCTAAACCACCAAAGCCACCCGGGCGATCAGAAACAATGAATAATTGTTGGCCGTCATATGAAAAAAAGATGGAAGGTTCATGATGCTCTGAATTAACAAAAGAGCCTAGTTTTTCTGTCTTAGTGGTTTCTTCAGACTTCAAATCTATTTGCCAAACATTGGCATCATGATAGAAGTATAAAATCTTATCATTTTTATCCAACTGAATACTGCCGTCATGATCATTAGTGTTTACTTCATCTGATAACTGGTGAAAGTTTTCATAAACAAAATCTGTGACTAAATTAACAAAAGCGCTACGGGTGGTGTCTTGAACTTTGTATTTGCGCTCAAAGAGACTACCTTTTACCAAGTCGGCAGAATAGATATCTTCATAAAACCCGCCGCCTTCTTTAGCTATTTTACCGCCTTTTGTATCAGGCCTTCTTGAAGTAAATATTAATTGTTTTTCATCTTGTGAAACTACCGCTGCATATTCAGGATATTTGGTGTTAATAGAATCCCCCAGACTTTCAATAACTACATTTCTTGGGTTTTTAATGGCAATTTTTGCAAACTTGCAGTGTTCAATATCAAAAAATGCTTGACGCGTAATCTCTACTTTTTCTTCATCTGTAAATGAAGGGGAATTATAAATTTTTAAAATGAACGTTTCATAGGCCTTTATTGCTTCATCAAATTTGTAAAGTAAATGCAGCATTTTTGCTCTCTTATAGTAAAAATGATGATGCCCATAAAATTCAATTTGAGTAGAATCTGTTTTGTTCAGGTAAGTTTCTATAAACGGCAAAGCATCTCTCTTTAAATCAGGGCTATAGTAATAGACCATTCCCATGTAGTAATGATAAAGAGGGTCGTTTTCTTTGGCTTCTTCAGGTAAAGATTGCAGATAGTCTAATGCTTCAACAAACTTTTCTTTTTGTAAATATTGATCGCCTTTAATTTGAAGTTTACTCTGCTGTGCGTGTGCGAAATTTGGAGTAAAGCTTGCAATAAATAAACTAAGAATGAGAAATTGTTTCATTGGAGGCACTATCATTGATTGAATCTACGGTATTTTGTTATTCGTCATTTAAAGAATTCGATAGAATGGAGATAATTATGGATGAAATTTTAGTGTTAGATATAATTGATTAAATTGCTGATGTATGCGTTGGATATTTATTCTATTCATTTCAATTTCTTTTCGTTCATTCGCTCAAAGTTTTGAAAGTGATTCTGCCCGTATGGCTCAAACCACAAAAAGTTTTGAAATCATGGCGATTCCAGCTTTATATTATAATGGGCTGGGCTTTGGATTTGGGATCCTTAAAAAAGGAAATGAACATGTGATTGATTTAAATGCAAATTACCTTCCTTTTGGTAATGAGCAGTTCTCAATTGGTTTGCATTATAATTTCAATAGATACGTTCAAACTTATAAAAGTGGTTTTTTACCTTATGTTCCTTTCTGGACTGGTGTTGTTAGGAGGAATGTAGACAATAATTATGAAGATGGCGGACCTTATTATGATCGGATGATGTTCAGATTAGGTAGCGGATTTGGGGCTTCTGTTTTAGCTAAAGAAAAACATTATTTAAGGTTAGAACTAGGAGTAGGAGCCAGTTTGAATTTTGAGGATTATGGTAGTTACGACAATGAATCTGCATTTCCTTTTAAACTCAACTTGAGAAAATTTGAGTTGTCAAATGACCAGATCATTACACCTGCTTTAAGGCTTAGAGTACGCTACCAATTTATTAGTAAACTTTAATTATTTTTCTTTCGCCATTGGAAAGTAGTAACGTAAATCTACCGTTAAATAGCTACCCCTAATGTTATCAATTGCAGCAATTTTGTTTTGATCAAATTCATAAGACATTGCAAAGGTCATGATTGGCGCAAATGGCAAATGATATGAGCTTCCTAGGTAAAATGTCCCTTTTTCTTTGGTGCGGTATTCAAACCCAAGGTTCGCTAACATAGATGCTTGAAATTTAGAACGGTATGCACCTTCTTGCTGAAAGCGTTCATTCGCATCAATCGGTTCATAGGTTCTAACATCTGAAGGAAATAAAGTTAATGCTGCACCTAAAGCTGTATTCATGTAGATCTCGTCACTTAGTCTGATGAAAACTAGGCAGGAGATCGGCATTTCGTAGCTCACAACTCTTACGTTGCCTTCTCCAACATATCCAGAATCTGGAACGGCATAATCCAATTTGAAATTCCGTTGTGTATAAGTGATTCCAGTTTCTAAAGCAAAAACATCACCTAAACCAACTCTAATGATTCCACCGAATGAATGCCCAACTTTTTGTGTGACGGTAGATTGAAAGATGCCTTTATTGAATTCTTGATCATACATCCCAATTAATCGATTAGGAATGATAGGCTTATATTTAAATCCAAAAAGTGTTTCTCCTTTTTGGGCCATACCCAACGTGGAGAAGCAGAATAGAAGTATAAATGTTTGGATTAAATTTTTAAGCATAGTGCAATTTAATTCATTCGTTTTCTAGTTGTTCAGTCTTTTCTTGCAATTTATTCATATTCTTTACATATCCAACGATACCTAAAGTAAGCATCCCAAAAAAGAATATTATAAGAGCATAACGCAAAAAACCATTTTTTATCATGTGACTTCTATGTTTTCCTGAAACTATGAAGTTTACTTTTTGAACTCGACCAAAATCATTTTTGTGAACACCGAATAAATAAACGGTTTCGGTTTTCTGGTCTTGCCCTAGCATTGGTCTTGGTTCAAACTGTTCTTGATCGTATTCAAACCAAATTTTACGTTCTTCAAGTTCAGCCTTAAATTGCTCAGCTTCAGCAAGGGAATAGAAGCTAAATATTTTGTATTGCTTATTGGTAGGATGCGATTTATAATTAACCAATCCTAAGGTGCCTATTCTTCTTGCCATGTCGTGAAATATTCAATTGGTTTTCTATGACCTTTTGGCCATTTATAATCCGGTTTTGGATATCCTACGTAGAAAAGGCCTAAGCATTTGTCTTGTTCTTTCAATCCCAGAAAATCTTTCATTTCTTGAGTATAAATCAATTTTGGGGTCGACCAGAATCCTCCTAATCCCCATGCCGTACAGGTTAAATACATATTTTGAATGGCGCAAGCTACCGCTTCAATTTCTTCCATTTCCATGATCTTACTTTCGGGATCTCTATTTAAAGAAACTGCTATAACGGCACATCCTGACGCAATTGGTCGATTTTTCAATTTGTCAAACTTCATTTGCTTAAAGTCATCTCCTTGAAATTTCTCTGCGTAGAGCTCAGATAGAAAATCGCTCAAGGCAACTTTGCCTTCACCTAAAAACACTTTGAATTGCCAAGGTTGAGTTGAGCCATGATTAGGTGCCCAAATTGCATTGTTCAATATGGTTTCAACCTGTTCGCGGTGAACTTTTCTTTCGGCATAAAATTCCGGAAAAATGGTTCTACGGTCTTTTATTACATCAGTGATTTCAGATAAATTGTATTTCATAATATGTAAAAAGGCAAATTTAGCCAATAAAATAGAATCAGAACTTTTTCAGTTCTTCGTAAAGTCGGTGTAAAGGCAATCCCATAACTGTAAAATAGCTTCCTTCTAATTTGTGGATGGCTACATATCCTATCCATTCTTGAACTCCGTATGAGCCTGCCTTGTCAAAAGGTTGATATTTCTCTATATAGTAGTTGATTTCTTCAGCACTTAAGTCACAGAAAGTCACCTGCGTGTGATCAGAAAAAACTACTTGTTTTGATGAAGATGTAATAGCGACACCCGTCACCACCGTATGCATTTTGCCAGACATTTTTGCAATCATCTCTTTCGCTTCTTTCTCAGACTTGGGTTTTTCTAAAATTTCATCTCCTAAAATGACAATTGTATCAGAAGTAATCAGGATATCATTTTCAGAAAGTTCTTGTTCAAAAGCACTGGCCTTTAATTTAGAAAGATATGCAGGCACTTCTTGTGGAGGAATGTCGTCAGGATAAAGTTCTTCAATATCTTTTGTTTGGATACTAAATTCAATATCCAAGCCTTTTAACAAGTCTTGTCTTCTGGGCGATTTGGATGCCAGAATAATATTCTTTGATTCTAAATGATGCAACATGCTACAAAAATAATGGACTTAGCATTCCTAGCATCATGGCAATCTTTAAAAAATTAGAAGATAGTAAATAGTACTTACGTTTATTGGTCGTTAATAAAATGAGATAACCAATAATCACTGCTAACATACTTGCAATGACACATGTATTAAAAGCGGTCGCTCCATCAGGAGCTGCCATCTGGAATCTTAAAACGGTTATGTTGTCGTAAAAGTAAATATTGTACAGGTAAAATGCCATTAAAAAAAGAAGAGGTACGAGCACTATGACCAGTATGATTTTAGTCTTTTTGATTCCTAAAGCAATTGGAATTGTTCTGGCAGACAAATGCAAGTCGCCTCTGATATCAGCAATATCCTTAATTATTTCCCTTAGAAAGTTGATGACAAAGGCTATAATAGCAATCATCACCACAACTTCAGAAATAAACATGACGCCAGACCGGCTTGTGCCTGCCAAGTTATAACCATCTAATGGCAGATTGTAAATGAGAACATACAAAGGAACAATTCCTACCATTAAGGCGACTAGAATGTTGCCTACAAATAATTTACGTTTGTAAATGGCAGAATAAAACCACAGAAAGTTAATGATCACAAATGCAATAATTAGAATCAACCAGTTGTGAGAAATCCAAGATAAATAGAACGTGATAAAGAGACCAATGATATTAAAAATCCAATTGAACATAATGGCCCAACGTCTTTTGATATGTTTGTCAATGATTAATCTTTCTGGTTTGTTTACGCGGTCTGCTTTTACATCAAAATAGTCGTTAATGACGTTACCGGCTCCAGCAATTAACATCACCGCAAGAACAAGGAGCAAAAAGTTAAGATCAATATTATAAAAAGTAGAAAGTTGCTCAAAAAGATTAAGCTCACCTTTTGATAAATGAAGGATTGCTTTATTCGCTTGACTGTTTCCATGTGCAGCTATAAACACTTGGATTATTGACATAGTTAATCCTATCACCAAAAGGTTCCCGAAACGCACAAGTCTGAGAAAATGGATTAAGGATTTCATATGTTTTGCTCAGCTATTGCTTCACAACATAAACAGTTCTTCTGTTTTGCTGATGTGCTTCTTTTTTTTCTTTTTCAGTTGGAAGACTTTCAATCCACTCTTCTGTTCGCACAACTTCTTTTCCGTCTTGTGTAAATTTTGATGGCTTTGTTTCGCCATATCCTTGATGCGTCATTCTATCTGCCTTAACTCCCTGAGAAACCAAGTACTCATAAACAGATTTTGCTCTACGTTTAGACAAGTCTAAGTTGTGTGCATCATCTCCTTGCGCATCAGTATGCCCTTGTAGCTCAATTTTCATATTGGGTTGCTGGTTCTTTAAGAAATCGGCAAATTTATTCAACTCTACAAAGGACTCTGGTCTTAATTTATCTGAATCTAAATCAAATAATACGTTCGCTAAAATATTTTCCCCAGTATCGTTTAAAGGCACTAAAGGCACATCTCTGTGATAAGGTTCTTCTGAATTTTCAGGAACCTTTAAATCAAAGTTTACAGAGTAAGGATGGTATCCCGGACATTCAACAAATAAAGCATAACGTCTATTAATTGGTAATGAAACTAAAAATGATCCATCAATAGGGTCAGAAGTTGATTGTACCACCTCTTTTTCGGTTTCTAGGTCTACCAATTTGAATTGTGCTTTCAGTTTTTTACCGCTCACTGAATTGTAAACAGTTCCGGTCATATAGGTTGTTTTGGTTGGTCTAATCTCTTCAGGCATTTCAAATTGATACAAATCTAATCCACCCAAACCACCTGGTCGGTCAGACCCGAAAATAGCCAGTTCACCATTTGCATATACTAATAATGAATTTTCATCATGATGCGTATTGATAGGGTAGCCTAAGTTTTGGGGATCAGTCCAAGTTCCGTCATCTTGCAAAGTTGTTTTGTACAAGTCATATCCGCCCATTCCTAAATGCCCGTTTGATGAAAAGTAAAGTGTTCTTCCATCCGGATGAATGTGAACTGAAGCTTCTGAATAAGGGGTGTTAATATTGTTAGGCAGTTTTACCGGTTCTCCCCAAGCGCCATCATCTCCTAAAGTGGCTACATAAATGTCACCGTTTCTCTGATTTCTTCCACCAGTTCCTCTTACCGTTCCTCTTATGAAATAAAGCGTTCTACCGTCAGATGAGAGCGAGGGTTGTGTTTCCCAGTGTTTTGAATTCACCATTCCTGGTAAGTTGATTGGATCTGTCCAGTTTTTACCGATTTTCTCAGTTATGAAAAGGTCACATGATCCATATCCTCTTCTGTTTCCGCCATATCCCAAACGCTCTACGGCACAGCCAACAAAAATTAAGGTTTTTCCATCAGGAGCAAAGGTTGGTGCACCTTCGTTGAAAGGCGTGTTGATATTTGCAGGCATTGGCTCTCCGGTGTTCCAATATCCATCTAAATCTTTAGAAACAAAAAAGTCTTCTTGCATGTTTCCACTAGAACTGGTTACCAATCTTGTGAATAGTAATTCTTCTTGATCTACCGTTAGGGTAGGGAAGTATTCTAAGTCTCCAGAGTTCACTCCAGACCCAATGTTTACCGGGTTGAAGGGAACTGGGTTTTTCTTAGCGTTAATGGCAAATTCACAAGTTTTAATGAACCATAAATTCTCCTCTGCCATTTCTTTAGGTGCGTTTTTGTAGCCTGCATATTTTTTGGCGTGAACCAAGGCTTCATCATACATACCTATAGACATTTCTAATGCTGCCATTTCGAAATAAACATACCCCGTAGATGAATAGAAAGTTTCGATTTGAAATAGAATATTGTAGGCCTCAATTGCTGAATTTATATCGCCAGATTCCATGCTATATTGAGCTTTTAGTAGGTAAGCCTCTTGAAAATTTGGGTCTTTTGCAATTGCCTTTTCTAGATAATCCAAAGAAGTAGTAAGGTTTAATCTTCCTGTTCTTGGATCTCTTTCGTTAGAGGCTTCCATTGCTGCTTCAGCATATTTTATAGCTTTTTTACTTTTTGTATGCCATTGTCCGGGTTGTGCGGTGGCACAAGATGTTGAAATTATCAGTATGAAAAGTGCGAGTAAGTTTCTCATGTTATTTTAAGGAATATTTAAAAATTTGTGCGTTTGAAGTGAAATATTCCACTCCGTATTTTGTTTAACGTAATCCACCATCATTGGTAACATTTCGTCACTTTTGTCCCATTCAGGTTGCATATATAAAATGCACTGATCATTCATCTTTTCTTTCAGTTCTTCAGCCCATTTAAAATCATGCCTGTTAAATATAATCATTTTTAGTTCCTGCGCTATCGCGTAATTTTCTTCAATAGGCAGTTTAAATTTTTTCGGAGACAAGCAAATCCAGTCAATTAAACCTGTGATTTTATACGCTCCTGAGGTTTCAATTGCAATTTCTATGCCTTCTGCCTTCAAAGCGGCTGTTAATCCCGTTAAATCATACATTGCAGGTTCACCACCAGTGATCACCGCAAAGTCGGTTCCGGATGCTTTTACCCGAGTCATAATCTCATCAATAGATACAACTGGATGTAAACTAGCATCCCATGATTCTTTCACATCACACCATGCGCAGCCAACATCACAACCAGCTAGTCGAATAAAATAGGCCGCTCTACCACTGTAAAATCCTTCACCTTGAAGTGAATAAAAATCTTCCATTAAAGGAATTTCAACATCTGTATTACTCATCAATTGTTTTATTTATGTCTCTTACATCCATTTCAACTTTTCCGTCATCTCTGGACTTAAAGATAGTTGCAAAGTTCTTATTCCACAATATATCATCTGCCATGTAAGATCGTCTAGAACGGGTTCTTTCAGAATAAATTTCATCAAAACCATTCACCAGCACTAAAAACTCCGGCTTCATTTCTATGATATCCGCTTTTGATTTTTCCCAAAATGGCGAGTCTTCGTCAATTTTATGTACCACTGTCCAGGTTAATGCCATGATTTGAATGTTAGGAAGGGTAAGGGGCAACATAAAAAACTGTCGCGACCATTCGCCGTTTTCATTAATATCATTGAACATCACAATTATTTTCGCCTCAACATCCTGCAGAACAACATCCCTTTTATTGGTCATTTTGAACTTTAAACTGTATCCTTCTTCATATTTAGAATAGGCGATATGGTCAGCAAAAATAAGTTTAGATTGAGGTCTTGAAAACCTTCCGTATAGCAAACCAGTTGCTAGAGAGAAAGATAGAAAACCAACAAAAGCTTCTACTGCCGCAATTATTTGAGCTGCAACTGTAATCGGAGCCAATACTCCATACCCAACAGTTGTAAAGGTTTGCACAGAAAAGAAAAATGTTTGAAGAAAAGGCGAGCCATCTCCTTCATAAACGCCATCTATGCTTTCAAATCCGCAAAGCATGTAGAGAAAAGTAAATAAGAGGTTGAGTAGAATGTATCCCGAAAATAAAATGAGAAAAAATGTTGACCAATTGACTTCAACTAAGTATTTGAAGATGTCTCTGAATCCTCTTGGAGCGCCAATTTTAACAACATTATAAGAGCCGTCAGCATTGATGATTCTATCAACCTTTTCGTCAAATTTGGTTCCAATTCCGGGATCTTTTATTCTTCTTGCCATAGAATGTCTTTCAAAAATAACAGAAGCAAGCGCAATCCCCTAATGAAAAGTGGTTTTTAGTCAAATTTATACCCTCCAGCTCCTTCAGTTTCTAATTGAATTTGAAGTCCTGCAACGATTCTGTTCACAAAATTGAAGTAACCAATAATCATAGTGGCATCCAGAATCGCACGATCTGATTCGCCTAAAAGCTTTAGTTGTTCAATTATTTTTGTAGTACTTTTTCCGGGTGTCAAGGTATGTTGATGTGCATATTCACAATATGCCTTTTCTCTTGGATTGAGTTCGATTGCGTTGAAGTCAGCTCTAAATTTTTCGGCTTTTTCATTGTCTTTCCAGTAGTGATTTAAAGCTTCAAGATGATGTACTTGACAATATTCACATTGATTGGCTTTTGAAACAACCACTGCAATCATTTCTCGCAATTCTCTTTTGAGTGGACTTTTACCATACATCAAGGTCATGTAAAGGTCCATATGATTGACGATTGATTTAGGGTTTAAGCTTTGAATTTTATGAACTTCAGCAATTTTACCTCTTGACTGAATGAGATCGTCATAGATTTTTTTTAATTCTCCAGTTGCATCCTCAGGTTGGATTGTTTCGATTATGGGCATTTAGTGTGTAGTTGTCATGGTTTCTGGAACACAAATAGTGAAATCTGCCAATCCAATATTCTTTTTGTCGAGCTCGGATACTTGTTCTTGTGAAACAGTAGTTATGGTTAAAATTTTATCAAGTTCAATGTAGTTTTTTAAATAGTGGATGATGCCTTCTTTGTGGTCAGAGTGGTAGGCGCCATTGAAATGCAAAAATATACCTTTCTTTTGGCTGTATTTTTGGATGAAATGCGCCATGGTAGCATCTTTTATTGCTTGTGCAGTTGCGATACTCACTCCTCCGTGATCTCCAAAATCTCGAATCATGGTTTTGTAACAATTCACAGTCGAATCAAATTCAAAACGGTTTAATGGCACAATGAAGGATTTTGCTAAATCACTCAAGCTTTCTAAAGAATCTAGATTTTGCTTGTACACCATGCTAGCATATCTTCTGGGGATGTTTGAGGCAACAAAAGTTAATCCCTTTTCTTTGGCAAATTCAATAAGGGGCTTATAGTCGGTGTTGTAATTTGGCCATAGTCTCACTTCATCTTGAAATGAAGACTTGCTGATTTGTCCGTTGAGATACTCGTCTAAAATGTATTGATTGTCAGCTTCAAACATTTCACCACCCAAAATGAGTCGTTTTTTATGTTTTGCGTAAAGCCTTTTGGTCAATTCAAATTGCAACCAGTGTGAAATAGGGTTATTGTGCAATTCTCCGAAAAAGACATGTGACTTATCTTCTGTGGCTTTCATTAATTTGTCGATATCCACTGATTTCCCTTTAGCATCAAAAATTTGGTATGCCAATAAGTCTTTTGCCTGCCCAGTGTTGAGCAATACTAATAGTAAGGTTAAAATGCTAATTCTCTTCATGATTCCAAAAATACGGAATTTATCAGCTGCTTTGAACTGGGCTGTTAATTTGACGAAGCGAGTGGAGGGGGCTTACAAATTTGATAGTGCTACCCCGCAATCAACTCGGTCAAATAAAAAAATCGATCATTAGAGAAAGTAAAGAAGATGATAGTTGGGAAAATAATCCAATAGGAGACCAGTCTCCAAATATTGAATCTTAAATTTTGGCGTTTAAAAAAGACAAGTATTATTGGGATGAAAAAAATAAGGTGTAAGACCGGAAAAACTCCATAAATTGAACTGTAAGAAGTTGTTGTATATAACTCATGTTGATTGAAGGTGATGAAATTATTCATGCGCGCACTGTTGGATAAATAGTGATATCGCGGCTCATATTCTACCATAATAGAGATAGACTTCAAGTCATGGAATAAATAACTGTAATTACCTCTGATTGGAAGGTTGTAATTGTGTTTGGTCCAGTATTCGTTTGAGCCAATACTAAATTTCTCTCCTCTAATTTTTGCGGTACGTTCAAAAAAGTTGGGTTTTAAATCAGAAGTTACACAAACCTGTTCTCCAACGGTAAAATAATCTACCGCTAATAAGGTAGACCAAATGGCACTGTAAATAGCCAGTACTTGAAAGATTCTCCAGCTCCATCCGCTAGTTACTTTGTCAAAATAAAGTTTGTCTTTTGCGTATTCTTCTTCTTGCTGTTTTTTCCATCTCTCTTTGGCGCGTTTAACTTTTTCAGCTAGAATTTCTTCTTTTGTTTTTTGATGAACTGGTCCTGAGTTTTGTTTGGTTCGTTTAGGATTTCTTTGACCAGTTAAGACCTCATAGGCTTCAGTAATTTTAATGAACTGCTGATGCGCATTTGGAGAATCGTTTTTATCGGGGTGGAATTTAAGGGCTTGTTTTCTGTAAGCTTTTTTTATGACGGATTCATCATTGGTAGGTTCAATTCCAAGGATGTCGAAATATTTTTGCTTGTGGATCACAATGAATTAATTCAAAAATCTAAAAAAGTAATGCTATAAAATTAAACAAACAAATGCAGGAAGCAATTGTTTGTGATATTGACAAGGATGAAGGTCAAAAAAAAACCGTTTTGACAGAATCAAAACGGTTTTTAAAATAGAGAGTTTGTTTACGTTTATTTTTTTACTTCATCAACAACGGCTTTGAAAGCCTCAGGATGATTTAATGCAAGGTCAGCTAAAACTTTTCTGTTTAATTTGATTCCTTTCGCATTTACTTTCCCAATGAATTGAGAGTAGCTCATTCCGTGTTCACGACTAGCAGCATTGATTCTTTGAATCCAAAGTGCTCTAAACGTTCTTTTCTTTTGTTTACGTCCGATATAAGCGTAAACTAATCCTTTTTCAATTGCGTTTTTAGCAACTGTCCAAACATTTTTTCTTCTACCAAAGTAACCTTTGGCAAGTTTCATTGTCTTTTTTCTTCTCGCTCTTGCAGCGACTACATTTACCGATCTAGGCATAATTTTAAGTTTTTTGGTATAAAGTGACTTCTACTTAACTGAAATTCTTTGGTACTCAATACCTGGTTTAACATTTTTAACCTCTTCCGAACAACTCGGAATGATTTACTTCATGTTTAATTGAAGTTTAATACTTGCTTCATCAGATTTGTGAACTAATCCACTCTTCGTTAATGCTGCTTTTCTTTTCTTTGACTTTTTAGTCAAGATGTGGCTTTTAAAAGCATGTTTACGCTTTAATTTACCTGTTCCAGTCACTTTGAATCTCTTCTTAGCGCTAGATTTTGTTTTCATCTTTGGCATCTTCTTTCTTTTTTATCATCCAGAGCAATTGCAACGGATGGTTTTCCTCTCTATTTAAAATTAGATTCTAGAGGTTAGACGCTAGATTCTAGATTTTACAATCTAAATTCTTGGCTCTTGGCTCTAGATTCTTCAATTTACTTTTTCTTCGGGTTGATCATCATGATCATCTTTTTCCCTTCTAGTTTAGGCATTTGCTCTAAAGTACCGTACTCTTCAAGCTCTTGCGCAAACTTCAACAATAGAATTTCTCCTCTGTCTTTAAAAACAATACTTCTTCCTTTAAAGAATACATAAGCTTTCACTTTTGCACCTTCTTCTAAGAAAGATTTAGCGTGCTTAAGTTTGAAGTTGAAGTCGTGCTCTTCAGTATTAGGACCCATTCGGATCTCCTTGATCACAACTTTTACTTGCTTTGCCTTAAGCTCTTTTTGTTTTTTCTTTTGTTCAAATAGGAACTTTTTATAGTCAATAATTTTACAAACTGGTGGATCTGCATTTGGAGATATCTCTACCAAATCCATATCTGCTTCTTGAGCTTTTTTCAAAGCATCACGAATGTCCATTACTTCGGCGCCACCTTCCCATACAACTCGAACTTCACGTGCAGTGATTTTCTCATTGATCTTATTAGGGTCCTCTTTACGTCTCGGTCCGCGCTTGTGGTTATTTCTTCTTATTGCTATAGGTCGTTCCTCCTTTCTTTAGTTTAATTCTTTGTCTATTTCTTGTCCAATATAAGTTGAGAATTTTTCTAAACTCATAGTACCCAAGTCACCCTCTGCTTGCTTTCTCACACTTACTTCGTTGTTCTCTTCTTCTTTCTCTCCAACAATCAGCATAAATGGTATTTTATCTACCTCATTATCTCTGATTTTCTTCCCAACTTTCTCGTTCCTCTTGTCAACGAATCCGCGAATATCGTAATTATTTAGATATTTTAAAACTTTTTCGGCGTAATCATTATATTTTTCAGATACTGGCAACACGGCAATTTGATCAGTTGTTAACCAAAGTGGAAATTTACCTCCACAATGTTCGATCAAAACAGCAACGAATCTTTCCATAGATCCGAATGGTGCTCTGTGAATCATTACGGGTCTGTGCTTTTCATTGTCCGCTCCAACGTACTCTAATTCAAATCGTTCAGGTAAGTTGTAGTCCACCTGAATGGTACCTAATTGCCATTCTCTGTTCAGTGCGTCTCTTACCATGAAGTCTAACTTCGGTCCGTAAAACGCAGCCTCACCATATTCAATTACAGTTTCTAAACCTTTTTCTTCAACGGCTTCAATAATTGCAGCTTCAGCTTTTGTCCAGTTTTCATCAGAACCAATATACTTTTCTGGTTTATCTGGATCTCTCAAAGAAACTTGTGCTCTAAAGTTTTCAAAATCTAAGGTTTTGAAAATGTAAAGCACTAGGTCAATAACATTTTTGAATTCTTCTTTTACTTGTTCAGGAGTACAGAATAAGTGTGCGTCATCTTGCGTAAATCCTCTTACTCTTGTCAATCCATGCAACTCGCCAGATTGTTCGTAACGGTAAACCGTTCCAAACTCAGCATATCTTACCGGTAAATCTTTATATGATTTAGGACTAGATTTAAAAATCTCACAGTGATGCGGACAGTTCATTGGTTTCAATAAAAACTCTTCTCCTTCATGTGGCGTCATAATCGGTTTAAACGAATCTTCACCATATTTTGCGTAGTGACCAGAGGTTACATACAAATCTTTGTGTCCGATATGTGGAGTAATCACTGGAAGGTATCCCGCTTTTCTTTGAGCTACTTTTAAGAAGTTCTCAAGTCGTTCTCTCAATGCAGCTCCTTTAGGTAACCAAAGCGGAAGTCCTTGTCCAACTTTCTGAGAGAAAGTGAACAATTCCATTTCTTTTCCAATCTTTCTGTGGTCACGTTTCTTCGCTTCCTCTAACATTTCAAGGTATGCAGTCAATTCCTTTTGTTTCGGAAATGTGATACCATAAATTCTTGTTAGTTGCTGTCTGTTCTCATCTCCTCTCCAATAAGCCCCAGCTATTGAAGTTAGTTTAATTGCTTTAATGAAACCTGTATGTGGGATATGAGGTCCTCTACATAAATCAGTAAAGTTTCCTTGCGTATAAAAAGTGATGGAACCATCTTCAAGCCCATCAATGAGCTCAAGTTTGTATTCATCATCCTTCTCAGTAAAATATTTTAGGGCCTCTGATTTAGAAACCTCTTTTCGGTCATACGTATTTTTTTGACCAGCAAGTTCTTTCATCTTCTTCTCAATAGTCGGAAGATCTTCGTCAGAGATTTTGTGTTCTCCCAAGTCAATATCGTAATAGAATCCATTTTCAATTGGGGGACCAATCGCTAATTTAGTTCCAGGGTACAATGCTTCTATCGCTTCAGCCATTAAGTGAGCAGAAGAATGCCACATGGTAGATTTTCCACCATCATCATTCCATGTCAATAATTTTAAATCTGTTTTTTCAGGAAGTGGTCGGGTTGCATCAATGATTTCTCCATTAACTTCTGCAGCTAATACATTTCTTGCCAATCCTTCACTGATACTTAAGGCAACATCTAATGCTGTTGCTCCATTTTCATATTCTCTTTTCGAACCGTCTGGTAGTTTTACTTCAACCATTTTTTATTTACATTTTAAGCATTTTGGTACAAGTCAAAATGCGCGTACAAAAATAACACTTTATGAATACCTAATTCACCCAATAAAAAAAGCCCCTCCAATTTTTATTGAAGGGGCTTTAAATTATTTTTTTATTCTAGTTTTTATATCCCATTACAAGAATAACAGCCCCACGTTCTTTCATGGTTGGTTGCTTGTTTTGTGCACCTGGTACACCTGGAATTTCGTAATCAACGAATACTCTTTTTAATCTTGATGCTCCTGATTTTTTAGAAACATAGATATCA
Organism: Crocinitomicaceae bacterium; assembly: GCA_039939375.1. Taxonomy (GTDB): domain Bacteria; phylum Bacteroidota; class Bacteroidia; order Flavobacteriales_D; family Crocinitomicaceae; genus Paracrocinitomix. The sequence continues at coordinate 97,773 of JBDVJO010000008.1, forward strand.
TTTAAATCAGAAGATTCAACTACAAGGTTATTTCCTTTAACTCCAGAAACTTCTTTTAAAAGGATTCTTTTTGAGTTTGTTTTGTCTTCATCATAAATCTTTATAGAGATATCATTAGGTAATGATTTACCATTAAATGAGAATCTATAATCTGTATTGTTGAAAAGGTAAATTTCAACCTCTTTCACTTGTTTATAAGTCTTGAAGTTAAAATAAGTCACTTTAGAACCATCATATCTGTATGGTTTTAAAGCTTTCTTTGCTTCAACTTTTTGTTTCGTAATGTTCTCTTTGAACTCTGTTAAATTAGCTGCAGTTTGAGCAAAAACAATTGCTAATCCAAATATGGCCAGTAGTGTTAGTGTCTTTTTCATAGGTGATAATTTTAGCCTTTAATAATTTTAGCTCTTAAAGTTTTTACCAACTCTCCTAATGATTTGTATTCTTCGTCTGTTAAAATTAACTCATCCGCTGATTCATCTTCATAATAAGCCGTTACAGAACCAAATCCATCAAAAGTAGTTTGGATATCTTTAAGGTCAGTTATAACCCATCCAAGTTCCATGCCATCATTTTTAGGATCTTGTAATCCTTTGATGATGTTTCCTAAGATCGCCATTTGCTCAGTGATTTGAGCGCCAAGTCCATCTTTCTCTCCATTGTTCTCGTAATCGTAAACTCCAAGATACATTCCCTCAGTCCAAGCACCAGCAAAATGAACAGCAGAAGTATGTTGCATGTCATTTTCTTCCATGTACTCTTCAGTTCTTTCATGAATATCAATCATTAAGATTTCAATAGAGTCTTTATCTTCTAAGTTAGCGTCAAAACGATCCATTAAATCTTCATTCGCGAATACCGCTTCCATTCCGATTTCACCAGCAAGTTCAGAAATTACTCCTAAGTAAATTCTTCCTTCGTTAGATTGCTCATTTAATACACAGTAAGCCATGTCAGCCGAATAAACACCAAAGTTTAACATTTGGCTTAATTCGCTGCTGTAATTCTCTGAGTTGTCAGGTGAATTTGTTACCCCTGAATTGTATTCTAAACCTGATTTCTTAAAGATACTTGCTACCTGCAACGGTGATGGCAAGTGATAATCCATAGGTGGTGATTCAAACAAATCCGGATCTATTGCCTCTTCTGTAGTCGTGTCTCCACCATCTACTACTGGGTTGTCATTAGGTTCTGATCCACCGCACGACCCTAAAAATAGAGCTGAAGCTGAGGCCATTGCCACTAAACTTAATTTTGTTCTTATCATTTTTTCAATAGGTTTAGAATAAAGGGCTAAAATAATAAAATCATTTAATACCACTGCACTAAATGACGTTTTTTGAGCGAAAGAATTGATTTTGAATCTGATTGAAATAATTTAAAAACTTTAGATTTGTTTAAATTCTACTTGCAAGATGAAAAAGTTAATCATTGGTTCAATTTTGTTTTTTGCATTCAATACTTCTGCTCAAGTCTGGTTTGATTTAGGGTTGAAAGGTGGAGTTGGATCTAGTTTTTTGTTGAATTCAAATTTAAACAATGATGGGCGCTTGGGGCCCACAGCCGGATTCAATTATTTTTATGGAGGCAAAGTTGGAATAAATTTTGGCGAATTTGTCGGAATAACTTGTGACGTTGATTATGGAACCTATAAAATGGGATTTACACAAGCCGAAGTACCAGGAAAATCTGATACAGAAGTGTTTACGTATAAAATAGGCTACAATAGTCTGAATGTTTCTCCCTATTTTAGATATACAAAAGAATCTTCTTATTTAGAGTTAGGTCCTAATTTTTCGTTCTCCAAAAACCCATTTATTGATGATGAAGCAAATCCTTCTTCAACTTTTGATGCAAGAGATGCGATTCGAAGAAATTTAACCGGAATTACTTTTGGATTTGGCGGTCATATGGTTGGAAATGAAACCATTTCATTAATGATGGGACTCCGGTTCAATTATACGTTTTCAAATTTAACGTCCGATATGTATGCTGAAACTTCGTTTCCATTGCAGAATTACAATGATTTTGAACCTTCCAAATCAACACCTCTAGCTGTACAGTTTGTTATGGAAGTCAATTATTCTTTAGGGTATTTTGTTAGAGCATCTTGTGGTAGACGAACAGCATTTTTGACCTTTTGATTTTTTGCGTAAAATATTTCGTTCCAAAAGGCTATCGAGCCATAACCATCTGGCCATTCATTTTCGTGAAAACAAGTGCAGTAAAGGAGAATAAAAGACTAATCAATCACGAGAAAATTCATATTAGACAACAATTAGAATTGCTTGTTCTTCCTTTTTATTTATGGTATGCAGTAGAGTTTTTAGTGCATCTAATTCGACTGAAAAATCGTAAGAAAGCATACCATGCAATCAGCTTTGAGCGAGAGGCACACGAGATGGATGCAGATTTTAACTACTTAAAAAATAGGCGATTCTGGAATTTTCTTACTTTCTTTAGTTAAACCTATTTTAAGAAAGCCATAAAGCCAGTTGTAAAATTACCGGGTATTATTTGGATGTTATTCCCTTTGATTGTTGGAGTAATTATTCAGTTTCATTTTGCTTTTTCAGTATCAGTTAATGTGGTTTTAACCGCACTGATCTTGCTGGTGTCATTGGCTGTTCCAATCGCTTCAAAATGGCCGTTTGTAAGTCGGCTCTATGTTCCTGCTTCTGTTATTACTTTTTATTTAATAGGCGGATACTTGGGTTCGCTTAATGACAGTCGGCTCCACCCCAAATACTTTTGGGATGAAGCTTCTGCTGAAGCTTCAAATTTTGCGTGCAAAATTGTTGAGCCTCCTGAAGAGAAAGTTAATTCTATCAAGGCTGTGGTTCAAGTGTTTCAGAGAAATGACCAGGCGGTTACAGGAAAAACCTTACTCTATTTTCAAAAAGACTCTGCTGCTAATAATTTAAGATATGGAGATGTACTTTATTTTACGGGCAGGTTCAATCAAATCAGTCAAAATAATAATCCGAAAGAATTCAATTATAGAAGGTACTTGCGTATCCATGATATTCATCATCAGCTCTATTTGAAATCTGAAAATTGGTCTTGGCAGAGAAACGAAGGAAATTCACTAGTAAAGAGCATCTTTGATTTGCGCCACTATTTATCTGAAGTGATTCAAGAATCAGGAATGAATGATAAGAATGTGATGGTGGCTAATGCTCTTTTGTTAGGTCAGAAAGAGTTGTTGGATAAGGAGGTGTTGCGCTCTTACTCAAGTGCTGGAGCAATGCACGTTTTAGCTGTTTCTGGCTTGCATGTGGGAATCATCATGTTGATTTTAAATTTCATTTTCAGTCCCATTAAGAAGAGGCGCGCTGGCAAGTGGCTGTTTTTGAGTTTGGTTGTGGGGGGAATCTGGTTTTATGCCATCATTACAGGGTTGTCTCCTTCGGTTTTAAGAGCTGCTGTGATGTTCTCATTTATTGTATTTGGGAAAGAACTGCAACGCGAAACAAATATTTATCAATCATTAATGTTCTCTGCTTTTGTCTTGATTTTAATAGAGCCTTATATTATTTTTCAGGTTGGTTTTCAGTTGAGTTACCTGGCGGTTTTAGGAATCGTTTATTTGCAGCCAAAAATTTCTAATTGGTTCTATTTTTCAAATACTGTCCTAGATAAGGCTTGGCAGATTACTGCGGTGTCACTGGCAGCGCAAACGGCTACCTTTCCTTTGGGGTTGTATTATTTTCATCAGTTTCCTAACTTCTTCATGCTATCTAATCTTATTGTGATTCCTTTGGCTTTTGTTCTTTTAATTGTTGGCGTAACCTATTTGGTCTTGCATTTTGTGCCAATTGTTAGTCATTTATTGTTGTTAGTTTTTGATTCGTTGCTCAGTTTATTAAATCTTGGAGTAGAGTGGGTAGAGCGATTGCCATATTCCATTTTATGGGGGATTTCAATAGAATGGTTTGAGGTGGTTGCAATCTATATTACCATGTTGTTGGCTGTTATCGGAATCCGAAAGAGAAGTTTTCAGCTGATTGCTTCATCCTCGGTTTTAACGGTTTTACTTTTGCTATTTAACATATTAGAAAAGACTCAAATTTCAAATGAAAACAAAGTGTTCATTTATAACATTAAAGATGAATTGGCCGTAGATGTTTTCTACGGAATGGAAAATCGCTTTTATGCTTCAAAGACATTAATGCAAGATGAGTCAAAATTATTATTTCATGTGAAGCACAATTGGTTTTATCGCTCAGGGCAAGAGCAGCCAACTGAATATGAAGAGATCCAATATCTTAAAACGTTGAAATGTGGTGAGCATAACTTTGTGTTTGCTGATACTGTTTTAGGTCAACCATTAATTGCAGACTTTTCATCAATCGATTATTTAGTTATTCATGATGTCAGTTATGTTCATTCAGAAAATGTAAAAATATTTCAAGAGTTCAGTTTGAACCTGATTGTTTTGCCTAGCGTGAAGTACAAAGTTGTAAATTATCTCAAGTCGAATTTAGAATCGAGTAGGGTGTATGATGTTAAAGAAAGCGGGTGTTTCGAACTGACGTTTTAATTAGATTTTTTGGATTTTTCGGCTTTTTTGGCAGCTTTTTTCTCTGCTCTTAATCGCTTTTTTCGCTCTTTTTTCGTTTCCTCTTTTTGATCAACTTCGTTGGTCTCAACCTTTTTAAGTACTGGAGTTTGGCCATTTTCTGGATTAGAAATGGTGGTTATGCTAACGGATCCGTTATTTACTTTAGTTTCTACTTTTTTTTTCCGCCCTTTACATCTTTTGCGTATAAAATAGCAGTAGCTTCACTTTTCTTGCCGATTGAGCTATTGATAGTTGCTTCTGTTACTTTCAGGTCATTGTCTAATTTCACGATATGCTCATAATAAACCGTGATTCCGTCAGTGGTTTGAATGTTTGACCAAAATGATATTTGAAAGTGGCTAACTCGGAATTTAAAGTTGTCAACGTCATTTTGAACTTTAGTATATGCATCCTTTAATTCTTTGTGCTCTTTTTCGTAATCTGCATCAGATTTTTTATAGCGCCCAGCAGCTTTGTTTTTTTCAAGGTCTTCAACACGCTCTTTGTACATCCTAGATCGCATTACTTGAATGAAGTACTCTTCCGTATAAAAAGCATGGAAGTTTTCAAATTTATATTCAGTGTGTGAATAGAAAGTAGTATCGGCCCATTTGACAACTGCCTCTTTAACTTTTACTTCATCTTCTGATGAATCTATTTCTTGCTCCTGAGAAAATCCAAAAGTGGTAAGCAACAAGAAAGCGGTTATTCCAATTAGTTTTTTCATAGTTAAAAGTATTGCGCAAACGGCCGGTCCATTTGATAAATATTGTTTATTTCATAATATGGTGAGAATTCAATTAGCACCACATTGGTATCTTTTTGTTCTTTGAAGGATCCAATAAATTTATGAAAAAAATAATAGCTTTCTACATCTTCAGAATTTTCTAAAGTGGTTTGATATAAATCTGAGAATTGTAGGTTTTCATATTCTTCTATATCGGGTCTATTATCGGTCATGTGATCTGTTGAAAATCGTTCCAAAACATATTGTTGGTCAAACTTACCTTTGAGTTTTATCTGACGGGTTACTTCTAGTGTATGCAATAAGAATTCCGATTTTTCCTCTATGCTGCCCTGACGTTCTAATTCTGCCTTAAAGAAAGCGTAAAAATTCTGACTTAATATTTTCGAATCTTGGTAAGAAGTTGTTAAAAATATAGGTCTTTCATAAAAGAAGAAATCTAAAATGCTTTGGTATTTATGCTCCAAGTCTAATTTGATTTTAGCCGAAACATCTTTAACTCCGAGCGTATCATTTAGGGTAAATCTTGTTTCGTAAACAGTCATTACACCGGTAGAATCTTGATAAGTAAAGAAATGATCCAATTCAATGGTTCGCTCTATATTGTATAACTCAATTAGTCTCTTTTTCTCTGTGATGGCGGAATCGAGCTTTGCAGATGGATTTGACTGGTATTCCTTTTCAAGTTTTTCAAGTTCAACAATATCTATGGGTTTTTTTATTACTAACTCACCAAATCCATAAGGGTCGTAGATGTAGTTTTTCTGATCCTGTAAATAATTTCCGATTGATTTTTTAGCCTTTTCATAAAGACTTGGTTCTTTTGGAGTGGGCGGATCAAAGATGTCATCCACAAAATAACAAGATGACAAACTGCCACAAAGTAGAATGAGTACGAGATGGATTTTTTTCATGGGTGAATTTACCTAAGTACACCAAAAACCGTTCCGAATTGAACAAAAAAAAGCGCGATTAAAAAACCGCGCTTTGAATTATCTTATCATCACTGGCATCACCAGCATTAATATATCTTCACTTTCGTTATCATTAGATGATGGAAGTAATATTCCGGCCTTATTTGGCTCACTCATCTCTAAAATAACTTCTTGTGTGCTGATGTGATTTAACATTTCTAAAAGAAACTTAGAGTTGAATCCAATCTCTAAATCATCACCTGCATAATTACAAGTCAATCTTTCTTTTGCTTCATTTGAAAAGTCAAGATCTTCAGCTGAAATTGCAAGCTCACTTCCTGCAACTTTTAATTTTACTTGATGTGTTGTCTTGTTAGAGAAAATCGAAACTCTTTTAATAGAATTTAAGAAAGACATTCTATCTACAGTTAACACATTTGGATTTTCGTCTGGAATTACCGCTTCATAATTTGGATATTTTCCATCAATTAATCTACTTGTTAATTCTATTGATCCAAAACTAAATCTGACAGTTGACTCGTTGTATATAATAGATACATCTTCTGCCCCAGTTAAATTTTGTTTTAACAGGTTTAAAGGCTTCTTAGGAAGAATGAAGTCTGCAGATTTAGTTGCTGAAGCGTCTGTTCTGCTGTAACGAACTAATTTATGTGCATCTGTAGCAACAAAGGTAAGTTTGTCAGAAGAGAACTGACAGAACACGCCACTCATTACTGGTCTTAAATCATCATTACCTGAAGCAAATAAAGTCTTATCAATCGCTGTTGCAATAATGGCTCCGGTGATTGTTAAGTTGTCAGAATTTTGTAATTCAGGCGACTTAGGAAAGTCATTGGCGTTCTGTCCAACCAATTTATATTTTCCGTAATCTGAAGCAATTTCAATTCCGAAACTAGCTGCATCAATTTGGAATGATAAAGGCTGATCAGAAAAATTCTTTAATGTATCTAGCAATAACTTTGCTGGAATAGCAATTTTTCCATCTTCTTTAGATTCATCAGGTTTAACTGATGTTTTCATTGTGTTTTCTAAATCAGAAGCTGAAATTGTCAATTCACCGCCCGCAAGCTCAAATAAAAAGTTATCTAAGATTGGAAGAGAATTACTGCTGTTTAAAACACCAGAAATGCTTTGCAGATTTTTTAATAATGTTGAACTTGAAATGATGAAGTTCATAGGATATCTTGTTTTTTATAAATCTCAACAAATATAGTTCGAATATATCCTGAGGTATTCCACATTATTTGTTTTTTATCAACATAATACCGTTTGATTTTAAAAATTGATAGCGAAAGCAACTTGTCTCACTCAAGAAATGTCAGTTTTTTAATGACGATATGTCACAAAATGGCGGTTGATTTAGTTAGAACTGACAAAATTGAAGTTAAAATGCCTTTAAAAACCAATGGCATAATGATTGACTTAAGGAGGTTGAACATAATTTTTAGAATAATTACAATTTAGATATGAGCAAAATTATAGGAATCGATTTAGGAACAACCAACTCATGTGTTTCAGTGATGGAAGGGAATGAGCCAGTTGTAATCACAAATTCAGAAGGAAAAAGAACAACTCCTTCGGTAGTAGCCTTTGTTGATGGTGGAGAGCGTAAGGTTGGAGATCCAGCTAAAAGACAAGCAATTACGAATCCTACAAAAACAATTTACTCGATTAAGCGATTCATGGGAACTTCTTTTGACAAAGTTTCAAAAGAGGTGAACAGAGTTCCTTATAAAGTAGTAAAAGGTGACAACAATACTCCAAGAGTGGAGATTGACGACAAATTATATACACCACAAGAAATCTCGGCAATGGTACTTCAAAAAATGAAGAAAACGGCTGAAGATTATTTAGGGCAAAAAGTAACTGAGGCTGTTATTACAGTTCCTGCGTACTTTAATGATTCTCAAAGACAAGCAACAAAGGAAGCAGGTGAGATTGCTGGACTTTCTGTGAAGAGAATTATAAATGAGCCAACGGCAGCTGCTTTAGCTTACGGTTTGGACAAGAAAATGACGGACCAAAAGATCATTGTTTTTGATTTTGGTGGAGGAACGCATGATGTTTCAGTATTAGAATTAGGAGATGGTGTTTTTGAGGTATTATCAACTGACGGAGACACGCACTTAGGTGGTGATGACGTAGATGATAAAATCATCAACTGGTTGGCAGATGAATTCAAAAAGGATGAAGGAATTGATTTGAAAGAAGATCCAATGGCGCTTCAACGTTTGAAAGAAGCAGCTGAAAAGGCAAAAATTGAGCTTTCTTCAACAACTTCAACTGAAATCAACTTGCCTTATATTATGCCAGTTGACGGAATTCCAAAACACTTAGTAAGAACATTGTCTAGAGCAATGTTTGAGCAGCTAATTGCTGATTTAGTTGAAAGAACAATTGAACCTTGTAAAACAGCATTGAAAAATGCCGGATTATCAACTTCTGATATTGATGAGGTGATCTTGGTAGGAGGTTCTACTAGAATTCCAGCTATTCAAGAAGCGGTTCAAAAATTCTTTGGAAAAGAGCCTTCAAAAGGAGTTAACCCTGATGAGGTTGTTGCTATTGGAGCAGCTATCCAAGGTGGGGTGTTGACAGGAGAAGTAAAAGATGTTCTTTTATTAGATGTTACGCCACTTTCGTTAGGAATTGAAACAATGGGAGGTGTAATGACTAGATTAATTGAAGCGAATACAACTATTCCTACTAAGAAGTCAGAAACATTCTCAACGGCATCAGACAATCAACCAGCTGTAGATATTCATGTATTACAAGGTGAGCGTCCAATGGCGGCGGATAACAAAACCTTGGGAAGATTTCAATTAGCGGATATTCCACCTGCGAGAAGAGGAGAGCCACAAATTGAAGTAACGTTTGACATTGATGCAAACGGTATCATGAGTATTTCGGCTAAAGATAAAGCAACAGGAAAAGAGCAATCAATTAAGATTGAAGCATCTTCTGGATTATCTGAAGAGGAAATTGCAAAAATGAAAGCTGAAGCAGAAGCAAATGCTGACTCTGATAAGAAGAAAAAAGAAGAGGTGGATAAATTAAATGGAGCAGATGCTTTAATTTTCCAAACTGAAAAACAATTGAGCGAGTATGGAGATAAAATTCCTGCTGACAAAAAAGAGCCAATTGAAACGGCTTTAGCAGAATTGAAAACGGCACATGCAGCTAAAGACATGGCTTCTATTGATACAGCAATGGAGAAATTAAATACTGTTTTCCAAGCGGCTTCACAGGAGATGTACGCAGACCAAGGTGCTGCGGATGCGCAACCTGAAGGTGGCGCTTCTGAAGCAACAGAAGATACGCAAGACGCTGAAGATGTAGATTTTGAAGAAGTGAGCGAAGAAGAAAAGTAAACTTCAAAAATAAATTAGACTAAAAAGTCCTCCGAATTTTCGGAGGACTTTTTTTTATTAAATTACTTCCTGATTTTAACTCAAAACTATGATTCTACTAATTATTGTAGCCTCTCTTTTTTATCGCTCTGCAAAGAAGAGAGCTCTTAACGGAGCTTTGTGGGGCTTTTTGGCAGTGCTTACCTGGTTTGGGTCTCAAGTAATTGCTGGTGTAATTATTGGTTTAAGTAATCCTATGTTGCTTGATAGTGATGCCGCTCTCACCATGTGGGGGTTAGTTGCGTCAATTGCTGGTTCAATAGGTTTGTTTGTTCTCCTCGAAATGACTGCGAAAAAGAAAAGTAATAAAGTGAAGGCTATAAGTGATGACATTATGGATGACGGTGATTTTGACAATCTTTAATTCATGATTGTTATCTTATTTTTGGGGCTTTTGTTTATTTGGGTTTATAAATTCACCTCAAAGTATAATGTCAAACCGCTTCCGTGGTTAATTTTAATTATTCTTGCATATCCCGGAGGGTATTATGGATTTATTTATGTCGCCAATGTTTTTGGCCCGTAATAATGTCTGATGAATGGAAACTTCTGTTGTATCCGGCTTTGGCTGGCTTTATGTTAGAAGCTATTGTGATTGTATTACTGCGAATTAGTAGTAGTGGAGCAGTTAGTAAAGTCAATAAAGACGAAATAATTGATTAGCGGTCTAGTCTTTTTTCTTCAAAAGTAACATCACCATCTTTTCTATAATGGATTCTGTAATACACTAAGCATTCATCTGCACCAGCATCTAATACTGCTTGTTCAGCCTTTTTTGAGATTTTCATGAGCTCGTCATAATCGCCTTCCATTACTGTTTCAAAAGGAGTGATTTGATGCTTTACACCTGATTTTTGAATAACTTCAATAGCATGATCAACTAAGTCATAAGTGTGATGAACCTTAGATTTTGGTACTATTTGAATTCCGAGAGATACTAAATGATTGGTCATGCTCAAATTTAAAAATCAAATTTCAATTGGCTGGGTTTTGGTTCAGTAATTTCTCGTTTTTCTTCATAAAAATTAGAAAGTGATATGCCTAAAAGTCGGACCGATTTTTTAAACTCTTCGGCTTCAACTAATTCCTCAATAACCGAATATATTGTTTGAAAGTCATTTGTTAAATGGTCGATAGTTCGAGATCGGGTGATCTGTTGAAAATCAGAAAATTTAACTTTAAGGGTGATGGTTCTTCCTTTCACTTGTGATGAAACCAGACGCTTTTCTATGATTTGGGCTATAGCAGTTAGTTTTTGCAAAACTGCTTTATGCCCAATTAAATTTTCTGAATAAGTTCTTTCTGCTCCAACTGATTTTCTCTCCCGATCAGATTTTACTGGAGAGTGTTGAATACCTCTAACAATGTTGTAATAGTGCTGTCCTGATTTTCCGAAGTTGGCCTTCAGAAATTCAAGTGATTGTTGTTTTAATTGGTCGCCGTTAAAGATGCCCCATGAATGCATTTTTTGAGCTGTTACCTTTCCGACACCAAAGAATTTGTGAATGGGTAATCGCTCTAAAAATTTTTCTACTTCATTGGGTTTTATGGTTTTTTGACCATTTGGTTTATTAATGTCACTTGCCACTTTAGCAGTGAACTTATTAATTGAGATTCCGGCAGAAGCCGTCAAACCAGTTGTCTCAAATATTCGATCTCTGATTTCTTGGGCGATTTCGGTTGCAGAATTGTGTTGATGGATGTTTTCACTCACGTCTAAGAATGCTTCATCCAGAGCTAGCGGTTCAACTAAATCTGTATAATCATAAAAGATGGCTCTAATTTGATTGGAGATTTCTTTGTATCGGTCAAAACGGGGTGGAACGAAAATTAAATCGGGGCATTTGCGTTTGGCTAATTTACCTGACATGGCAGATCGCACCCCAAATTTGCGGGCCTCATAACTTGCGGCAGAAACCACACCTCTTTCCTCATTGCCGCCTACGGCAAGTGGTTTTCCTTTAAGTTCAGGATTGTCAAGCGCTTCAACAGATGCATAAAATGCATCCATATCAACATGTATGATTTTTCTAGGTTCCAGAAGAGTAATTTAGCTTTGGCTAAACTACTAAATCTAAGTCTACAAATTGGCGAGACTTTGAGATCTATAATAGTCACCTTCTTCGTTTAGCGGATAAAACTGAGTTAGGGTCATGTTTTCATCAGTACCTTTAAACCTGTACTTATTCGTGCAAGCTTGATCGTTATGCCATGTGATGATGACCAATAAATCGCTATTATCTTCATAATAGTAATGACCTTCAGTTTTGCTGATTGACCCGTCTACTAAATGTGTTGAAATGATGACGGTGTTATCTGATTTAAATTCTAATTGCTGAGGTTCAGAAGAAGATTCAGCGAACCATTTTCCGTTCAGAGTAGTTTGACTAAATGCACTAAGAGATAAAATGCCGGATAGGATAAATGTAAAAATTTTCATGTCTGTGAGTTTGATTGGTTTCTTATCAATTTAAGACAAATTCTAACATGAACCAAGTTTTAATTTCCCAACGTAACATTTTGAAAGTTGCCTTTTTTAAAGGGTTTCAATTACTTAAACGGTTTAGGAGTTGTGGAAAACTTTGTTATGCATGCACAGTAAAAAAAATTATCGTCTCACGACCTTTTGTTGTTTGATATTTCCGTTTAAATCAACTTGTAAAATGTAAATTCCTGCTGGCGTGTTAGTTAAGTCGATTTCAGAAGATGGATTCAGTTTTGACAGGACTAATTGTCCTTTTAGATCAAAAAGTTGAACCGAATTAATCTGTTCTTCAGTTTTAATTTTTAATAATCCGTTAGTTGGATTAGGGTAAACAAAGAAGTCTACTTCATTGTCAGCGATAGCTACAGATGGATTTTCTGTGTAGCGTACATCTAACATGGCTTGATCAATTTCGTTTCCGAAAGCAATGTATCTTGAAGAATCTGCAATGTCATAACTTAATTTAAACTGTGTCGTTCCGTTTGCATCAATATACTGAAACATAGATGGTGGTAAATCTATCCTCATCCAGTGTCCATTTTGGTCAATTGTCCCGTAAGTGCAAAGCGTTGCAGATTCGTCTCCAACAGAAGCGAAATCATCATTTTCTAGGTTAATTGATCCCCCGAAAAAACCGGATTTAATTTCCAAATCAACATCTAATCCTGCTAAATCATCTCCGTCAGCGCTATCTCTTTGCATGTAAAGTGCAGCATGCTCAATTGTGTAAGTGTCATCAAAAGTTGATGTATTAAAGCTAAATACACCTTGTCTTTCTTCAAAGTTTTCATTCCCTATTAAAATGCTTGCTGAATTAGATGAGCTCGCAGTCAATGTTCCATTATAGTTGGATTCATTTGCCGATATGCTGTGATGGTAATCTCTGAACTGTTGCCAATAGTATTGTGAAAAATACTTTTTTATGAATTCTTCATAAGCATCATCATTAAGGTGGAATGAGTCTTGTCCTCCAAAATTTAAGGCATCTAATGGTGAAGGGTAGTCATTGTATCCACCAGGTAAAGGGGCTGTGTTAGGAGGGTAGGTTCCGTATGGTGCAACTTCCAATGGGTCAATTTGTCCGTACACCCATTGCATTAGCCCCAAATTGTTCTCAAATTTAACATTGTTCCAAACGGCGGCCGAATCTTCAAAACGATCAGTAGCTAATTGTAATATGCCGTTTAGTTCTTCTGGATTTGGTTGCCCCATGCCATCCCAAGTGTCATAATATGGGTGGAATGGTTGCGCAAGTGCAGGCAGAGTTCCTACCGTTTCTGAAAAGTTAGCGTAATCATATCCCGCTATGACAATCGTCAAATTAGGGTTAAAGGATAAAACAGTATCAATACCATTTTTAATATCGATCATGATAGTATCTAACAAATCTGAAGTCTGTTGATTTGTGAAATCCTTATGCCAAGTTCCTAATGCATCATTTCCGCCAAGGCTCATATGAACATATTCCAAATCTGGATTTCCTAGAATATAATCTTCAAGTTCTTGAACTCTGCTTGGATCGGTGAAATAATCGCTAGCCTCAGCTCCATTAACTGCTAAATTAACTGTTGAGTAGCAGGTAATGTCTGAAAACCCAAAGCGATCTAAATTTTCATTGTAGCTGTTCCCGGTCCAACTGAAAAAGGCCCAACTGTCGCCAATCACCATCATTTTTTCTGTACTTGGATTGCATTGAGCATTGGAAAAATGAAGCGCAGAAATTAATAGTATACTAAATAGGTATTTCATGTAGAATTTTTAAAAATCCAAATTTACAGAAACACTTAGATTCATTTTTAACTATTCATACAGGGATTTGTTAAAAATTAAAGTAATGACAAGAAGTAATTAAACAATTAACAGCAGTAATCTACTGTTCATTAGCATGCCATTCAGCATAGCTGCTTTGAGTTTCTTGCAGTTTTGCGTATTTCAATTCAATATGAGAAGGTAGTTTGGGTAGTAATCTTCCTACTATATCCACTAACATATTTTCACATGTCGGTTGAAAATCTGTTAGCCAAACTTTCTTAAAAGCTGTCTCAACATCTGCATAACCTTCGTGCGGTGTGTTTTTTCTCACGAGTAAACAGTGGTCATAAACATCCACAACTTCTGGCTTTACAATTTCTTTCAGCTCACCAAAATCCATGATCATTCCGTGTTTGGCATGGTTTGGATCATTAATGATTTCACCTGAAATAGAAACTGTTAATACATACGAATGCCCATGAATGTTAGCGCATTTACCGTCATATCCCCATAAAGCATGGGCCGTTTCAAAGTTGAATATTTTGGTGACTCTCAACTTCATTTTTACATGTTTTGGCCCGGCGCAATATCCGTGAAGTCAATAATTTCAATATCAAATACTAGAATCGAATTTGCTGGAATCTCAGGAGAGTCTCTATCACCATATCCTAAATATGGAGGGATAATCAATTTTCCTTTTCCACCTTTTCCAAACAAAGGAAGGCCTTCTTGCCATCCTAAAATTAATTGGCTAACTGGGAAAGGGAATGTTGTTGGTGTGCCATCAGTTCCGTCAAATTTATTACCATTTAAAAGATAACCCTCATAATTTAAGGTAAGGAATGAACCTAGATTTGGTTTTTCTTCAGATCCAGCATCTTCCAATTGGATATATAATCCTGTTTCAGTTTTGTTGAATTCTCCTAATTTATTCTCTGCTATGTAAGTGTCAATTTCTTCTGAATAATCAACAGACATATCAATTTGAGGTCCAGGAGCTGTTGGACTAAAATCAATTAATTCAATATCAAAAACTAAAACCGAATTGGCAGGAATCGGTCCTGAAGCTCTACTGCCATATCCTAAATCTGGCGGAATAATTAATTTACCTTTTCCACCTTTTCCAAAATGAGGGATTCCTTGTTGCCAACCTTTAATAAGGCTTTCCATTGGGAATGGGAAAGTCACTGCTTCTCCTCCGGTTCCGTCAAAAACAGTTCCGTCTAACAAATAACCTTCATAGTTTAAGGTCAGATAATCTTGAAGTCCGGGTTTCATTCCTTCACCTTCAATTTCTGTATAGATGTATAAACCATTGTCTTCTCTTACTGGTTCCCAATCTTCTCCTTCTAAATACTCAGCAATTTGCTTGTCGTATTCAGTTTCAATATAGTCTTTCTCTTCTTCAGTTTCTCCACCACAACTCATTAAGAACAAGGCCGGAGTAAATAACAATAATTTCTTCATTTTTTTGAATTTAGTGCACCAAAGATAAGATGATTATCTGTTTCAATTTGGCATAATCTTATAAATTTGGTTAAATGAAGGTCATTTTAGCGATATCGGCATTGTTTTGTTTGGGTTTGGGCTCATGCAATCTTGCTAAATGGAATCAAAACCGTTTGACAAAAAAGTTTGATCGTCATGATGTTACAGAAGCTGTTCTTGATACCAACGGACATTCAATTCATTATTTTGAAGGTGGGAATATTGAAGGTGATGTCATATTATTGATTCATGGTTTTGGAGGAGATGCTCAGGTAACATGGAATAAAACTATTGTTGATTTGTCAGATGAGTACCGGATTATCGCCCCAGATTTGTTGTGGTTTGGAGAGAGTATAAGTAATCATTCGGCAAATATTTATGCACAGATTGATGCCATGGGCTTACTTTTAGATCACCTCAAAGTTGATACGTTCAGTGTTGCCGGAATTTCATATGGAGGATTTGTGACAATGGGCTTGGTTCAGACAAGGGAAGACCAAGTTGATAAAATGGTTATCATTGATAGCCCAGGAATTACTTATGATGTGAACTTGTTAGATTCAATGGTCGTAAAAACTAGAGTGGATGAAGTTTCAGATATTTTTGTGCCAAAGTCGCCAAATGAGGTCCAGTTTTTATTGGATTTTGCTTCCTACAAAAACAAAAATGTTCCGAAGGGAATTTTAGAAGATGCTTACGAATTGTATTTTTCTAAAAACCATGAACAACTTCGGCAATTACTCATATCCTTACCTAGTCAGAAGGATGAATTTTTAAAAAGAGGTTATCAAACTGAATTAGATGCCTATGTTTTGTGGGGAGAGTTTGATGAAGTTTTTCCAATTACTGAAGCACAAAAATTATCCGCATATCTCAATGCTGAATTATTGGTGATTCGTAAAGCTGGGCATGCTCCAAATTTAGAGCGCTATCGTGATTTTGAGAAGAAGTTTCGCTCTTGCCTAGATAACTAAATTGTTTCTTTTCATTTGAGAAAAATGATTATTCTCATTTTTTTAGCAATCAAACATCATAGAATATAGTGTTGTTTCTTACAATCTTTGCGGTTATGTCAAATTTGTTAAATGTAAAATCTGAAAGGGAAATGATAATGAACTCAGCCAGTACGACAGGTTTTAATACTATAATTTTATTAACTGACTTTTCAGATGGAGCTAGGAAAGCAATTAAATATGCTATTGATGCTTTTGGAGATAAGGTAAGTTATGTATTGATTAATACCTACTATGCAAGAACATCTTCTGCTACCTTATTGGATATAAATGATATTTTGTCAAAAGAATCAAATCAAGGACTTCAAAAAGATTTGGATTGGATTAGGCAATCGTATCCATCACTTTACTTAAAAATTCAAATGAAGAGCGTGTTTGGAACGCCGGTAGATGCGATAAAGCGCATGGCAAAAGATAAGCGTAATGATTTACTTGTAATGGGAACAACGGGAGCAACGAATTCATCCTCAATATTTTTTGGGAGTGTTGCTGAAAGGGTGATCAGAACTACAGTAATTCCAGTTTTGGCAATTCCGAAAAAATCAGTTTACAAGGGATTTAATGAAATAGTTTTAGCCGCAGATGGAAAAAGTAGTTATACAGATGTAATGCTTGCACCCTTAACGAAATTTGCAAAGTACTTCAATTCCGTTATTGATGTTGTTTCAATTAAAACTGATGTGAATAAGGCGGATTTTTCTTCTATAGAAAAACAATTACCAGGAGCAAAGTTCAGTGAAATTGAAGGTGAAAACATCCCTCTTATTGTGAAAGGATTTTGTAAATCAAAACGCGCCAAGATTTTAACTGTTTTACCACGACATACCGGCTTCTTTGAGCGTTTGTTTCATCATAGTGTATCCAAAGACTTGTTAATGCAGGCAGATTTACCAATCCTTGCTTTAGAAAAAGACTAGTTAAAACCTGAAATTCCTTAATTCATCTTCCTTAAGAATGGTGATGTTAGATCCTTTTATGGCGATATAACCATCCGCTTTGAATTCTGATAATGTTCTAATAACAGACTCTGTTGCTGTACCAACAATAGCAGCCAAATCGTCTCTGGTGATTGAGATGCTAAAATTCTCGGTGTCATTTTCTTTGTACGTTTTCGTCAGTTTTAACAATGCTTCTGCCACCCTTTTTCTCACAGAATCGTATGCCAAGGTTACTAATTCTTCTTGTTGTTCATAAACAGACCCAGCAAGCATTTTAATAAACTTATTGGACACTTCTTTTGAGGAGTATAATAAGTCAATGAATTCTTCTCGAGGGATTAAAGTGAGCTCTGTTTCTTCCATTGCGTTTGCACTTTCTTGGTAAGACATTTCTTTGATTAAAGGCATGTATCCAAAAAAGTCTCCTTTCGCGAAAAGTCCCGTTACAAAGTCTTTTCCATCCGTATTCATTTTGCTCGTTTTAACTTTACCAGAGTTCACGAAATATAAAAAATTAGGATGATCACCTTCTTGAAAGATGCTATGTTTTTTTGCATATTTCTTAATACGTTTCCCTTCTTTTAGGTGCTCTAAATTTTGAATTTTTGAGGCTTCATCAATAAAGTTGTTTAACCCTTCAGAATTTCTATCAAAATCTCTCCCGAACTGCTCTACTCTTTTAATTCTTCTTTCAACCGCATCAAGTAATTGAATGTCATCAAAAGGTTTCGTTAAATAGTCATCTGCTCCTAAATTCATTCCTTTTCTGAAATCTTCGTTTTCAGATTTAGCTGTTAAAAATATAAATGGAATGACAGATGTTTTAGGGTTTTTAGAAAGTACATGGAGCACTCCATACCCATCTAATTCTGGCATCATAATATCACAAAGAACTAAATCAGGAATCTCTGTTTTAACCAGGTCTACACCGATTTTACCATTTTCTGCAGCAGAAACTTTATAATCTGCTAATTCAAGAATCTCTTGAATATTTTCTCTCATCTCAAGATTGTCTTCTATAAGTACAATATGTTTAGTCATTCTTAATAGGTATGGTGATTGTAAAATTAGTGCCTTCGCTCAACTTGCTTTCAAAAGTAATTTCTCCGTTTAAGGTTTCTACGTATTTTTTGACAATGTTAAGCCCTAAACCAGTACCCTTGATATTCGTGACATTTTTTGCTCTAAAAAATCGCTCAAAAAGTGAATCTTGTTCTTCGGTTGGAATTCCAATTCCGAAGTCTTGAATTGATACTGTTAATTTGTCCGTTTTTTTAGCTTTCAGAATGATTTCTTGACCTTCTGAAGAGTATTTAATGGCATTAGAGAGAAGGTTGTAAAGAACGTTCTTCAAAATTTTAGGATCGCTTTTTATTATCCAGTCATTGCCTTCAAGAATAGGAATGATGGTTTGAGCATCTTTGGTAATTGTTAACATTTCTTCAATCATATCTTGAATAAATAATTGAAAATCAAAAGTTACGTTCTTGGCTTCATTCAGTGTTGTCTCGAGTTTTTCAACAGATAAAAAGTCATTTAAAATCTCTGTTAAGCCGGCAACTGCAGAACGTATTCTTTTGGTATGCTTAACTGTGTTTTCGATTTTTCCTTTTTCTAAGTACTTTTCGACCAATGAAACTGAAGACAAAACAGTGCTCAAAGGTGTTCTAAATTCGTGCGAAGCCATTGAAACAAAGCGAGACTTCATTTCATTCAAATGTTTCTCTTTTTGAAGGGCTTCTTCCCTTTTTTGTTCAATGGTTTTTTGAACAGTAATGTTTTCTTCTACAACAAGTATTTTGTCTATGTCTTTAACTGTCAACGGTACAGCATTTATTCGGTAAAATTGATCGTTATGTGAAATTTCAAAATCTTTGTTTACACCATTAAAAACATCCATTAATTCTGTTTCTAATTGAGGTCTTATATCTTGAGATATTTTATCTAGGTAACATTTTCCAATTAAATTTTCTTTTTTGATTCCTAATTCTTGAAGTTCCAATCCTTCAACAAAAAGATAACAGAGATTTTTGTCAAAAACGTTGATGGTTCCATTCGGGAAATTCTTGGCAATAGCTGAATATAATTTTTGCGATTCTAACACCTCTTTGGTCCTTTCTTCAACTTTTTGTTCAAGATTAGCATTTAATTCTTGAATCTGAAGGTCTTTTAAAACACGCTCTGTAACATCTGTAATTACAGCGATTACATAAGTTTCATTGTTTGATTCAAAATGATTTAAGCTGATTTCTACGTGAAATAATTCTCCGTTCTTTTTGCAAGCTTGAAGATTCATATTTCTACCCATGCGTCTTTTTCTTGGGCTTTCATGAAAATCAGATCTTAATTTGACATGTTTTGACCGAACCGGCATGGGAATTAACATTTCCACCGTTTGACCAATTAATTCTGACTCTTCGAAACCAAATAGCTCAACACACCTGGGGTTTAATAGTACTATTTTACCCTCTTTATCAACGATTAATAAACCTTCTCCAATAGAGTCAAAAAGTGTTTTGTAAATAGCTTCAAATTCAGGCTGTTTCATAACTGCTATTAGATAGTCTTTGTACTGATGAAAATCAGTTTAAATTTACTAAGAATTCATGAGTTTTGTATCAAAATTAAGACTAAATGCAGAACTGTGCACATTGCAATTCGGATTGTACAACTGAAGTATATCTTGACGACAAAGTATTTTGTTGTCAAGGTTGTAAAACTGTTTTCGAAATTTTGCAAGACGCAGATATGTCGAAATATTATGATCTAAATAGTAGTCCTGGCAAGAAACAGGATGGGGGTAATGAAAATTTCAGTTATTTAGAATTGAACGAAATTCAAGAAAAACTTTTGCTCTTTCAAGAAGGAGATGTTGCAAAAATTCAAGTTGTGCTGCCTCAAATTCATTGTAGTTCTTGTCTGTGGTTATTAGAGAATCTAGATAAATTACATGAAGGGGTAATTAATTGCCAGGTCAATTTCGTTAGTAAGAGGGCGGATATACTTTTTAATACTGCAGAAATTTCATTAAGACATTTGGCTGAATTGTTACAGAGAATTGGCTATCGGCCAGAATTTAATCTAGATGAAGATTCAAGTAAAGAAAGAAAAGTTACTGATGGTAACAAAAAGACCATATTTAAAATAGGGGTTGTTGGTTTTTGTTTTGGAAATATTATGCTCTTCAGTTTTCCTGAATATCTCGGGATTGATGTGAATTTTGAGTCTTTTCAAAAATCATTTAATTGGTTGAATTTAGTGCTTTCATTGCCAGTCTTAATTTTTGGAGCATCCCCATTTTTATCTTCTGCACTCACGGCCCTCCGAAATAAAACGATCAATATTGATGTGCCTATATCGTTGGGAATAATAGCCTTGTTTTTTAGGTCTGTTTTTGAGATTGTTATGGGGCATGGTGCAGGATATTTTGATTCATTTGCAGGCTTAATATTCTTCTTGTTAATCGGTAGGTGGTTTCAGCAAAAAACATATGCGGCTATCAATTTTGAACGGGATTTTAAATCGTACTTCCCTGTTGCAGTTACAAGGAAAATAGCAAATTCACATGAAACAATAACTCTAGAGAATGTTCAGGTTGGTGATGAGATTATTATTAGAAGTGGAGAGTTAATTCCTGCAGATGCTGAATTGAGAGCAGGAGAGGCGAATATAGACTATAGTTTTGTGTCTGGTGAGTCGACACTGATAAAGAAAGAAATAGGTGATAAGTTATTTGCAGGTGGTCGCCAAAAAGGAAGTTCGTTAACTATAAAAATTTTAAAATCAGTAGATAATAGCTACTTGACGAAACTTTGGAATAGTCCTGTATTTCATGAAAAAAAGAAGGAGAGCAACTTTTCTGATGTTGTCAGTAAATATTTTACTATTTCACTTATAGTGATTAGTGCAGTAGCCGGTATTGTTTGGTTTCAAATAAACCCTTCAAAAGTGGCGTTTATTGTCACATCCGTATTGATTGTGGCTTGTCCTTGCGCTATTGCATTGGCGATTCCGTTTACATACGGCAATGCCATTAGGATCTTAGGTGAAAAAAAGGCCTATTTAAGGTCTTCCGAAGTTCTTGGGGATATGCAAACATTAACTGATGTGGTTTTTGACAAAACAGGCACACTTACTTCTAATAATGGGAAAAGGGTTGAGTGGGAGGGAGAAGTATTGTCCAATTATGATTTGTCAGTTGTTAGGAGTATTGTATTTCAGTCTTCACACGTACTTAGTAAACAACTGTATTCCTATTTGACGCTTAAAAATTCAGAGCAATTGTTAGTTGTGAGTGCTTTTAGCGAGGAGATCGGGGAAGGGGTACAAGCTGAAGTAAACAATAGGAAATGGTTTGTAGGGAAATCTAAAGAGCCTAATCTAGATCCTTTATTAAATGCGTCAGTGGTTGCCATATACCGTGATGATAAATATTTAGGTAGATTCATTTTTAAGAGTGAATATAGGTCAGGAATTGAAGCTATGATTCAAAAACTAAAATTGAAATATAACGTGCACCTTCTGAGTGGCGATAACGATTCAGAGAAGGAATACTTTAAGCGTTATTTTTTAGATGAAAATATTCATTTTAATCAATTACCAGAGGATAAATTGAACTATATAAAAATGCTTCAAGATAAAGGACGAAAAGTAATGATGCTAGGAGATGGCTTGAATGATTCAGGAGCTTTAATGAAAGCTGAGGTAGGAGTGGCAGTGGCGGAAGATGTACATGCTTTTTCACCTTCCTCAGATTTGATAATTCAAGGAGGAAAATTATCGGTAATAGATCGTTTTATCTTGTTTTCTAGACGCAGTAAACAAGTTGTAATCGTTAGTTATATTTTCTCTTTGTTGTATAATTTTGTAGGATTGTATTTTGCTTTAACCGGACAATTAACTCCGCTAGTTGCTGCAGTTTTAATGCCTATTAGTTCTATTTCAACAGTTTTATTAGTGACATTCCTAGTTAGAATATGGGCTAAAAGGCTTTTGTAGATCGATACATTTAGTGGCAGACATTGACCGTATCGCTTGTTGTAGGTTCTTTCAAGTCTGTATGGTAATTTGAAATTCCTTTCCAAATCATAAAGCATCCTATAATGAATAGTCCCGCGAATTTAATCTTTGAAGCATAAGTGCTTAGTTTTTCTTTCACAAAAGAAGAGGTTATAATGATGGCTGATAAAACAGGTAATGTTCCAAGTCCAAAGAACAACATGTAGAGCGCTGTATCCACAGGAGAAGGTTGAATAATAGCGGCAATTGCCGCTACATAAACGAGACCACATGGAATGAAGCCATTTAAGAACCCAATATAAAAACCAAATTCTAGTCGGTTCTTATCCAGTGACTGACTCATTTTTGCTTTAAAGCTAAAAACTGAGTTAAGAGTTTTTAACCCTCGCTTCTCTATTAGAGATAAAATCGCAGGTGTAAAAGCAAATATTGAAATGATGAGTCCGCCTGAAATCATTATAATGGATTGTATTTTAAAGGAGGTGATGAAGGCAGTAAAAATTCCAAAGAATAATCCAATAATTATATAACTAAGTAGTTTTCCTGAATTATAAAGCAAGGCAGCAGTGATTCTATTTTTACCCTTAGATCCCGGAACCATTGCGGCAATTGGTCCGCACATTACAATACAATGCGCACTACCTAAAAAACCGAGAAGTAAAGCAGACCAAAGCATATTAAAAGTTTAGGTCTTGTTCAAACAGATAAGTTTTTTTGTTTGATTCCCATGAAATAGAAACTTGATAAAAACCTTCTCTAAAATTTTCATATGCTAAGATTTGTTCGTTATTTCTGTCCAACTCCAAAATAAAACTTCGATCATATTTTTTGCTTTGAGGCCTGTAGAACGTTATTTTACCTTGGTCAATAATTTTCATTTCAGTCGGAAAAGATATTTTAATTCCTTCTTCTTCTTTACGAATGGAAATGGTTGAATCTAACAACTTGTAATTGTTTTCGCTTTCAACTTTTTTTTCGTAATTCAATCCTTCTTCATAATAATTGTCACTTATTAAGTCGCTGTCTCGGTTGAATGCTCGAACAACGAATGAGATAATGAATCCCATAAAAAGTACAATGGCTATAGTTATTCCTTTTCCCCAATTCATAATTATTTTTTTAAAATCCAGGTCCAAAAAAATCGACCTTTTCAGTTTCTATTAGTTCTTTGTCGGACATAATTCCAATCTCAATTGGAGTTTTTGAACCAAGAATAAAGTCCAAATCCATTTTTACAATTAACTCTTTTCTAACTTGCTCTCCTGGCTGAATAGAGAAATTTCCACCTATTATTTCTACGGTTGCGTTTTCAGTTAATACTTCCATTTCTACCAAATGCTTTTCATTTGTCTTGTTCATTATTGTTGCAATGAAAATATTGGAGTATTGTTCTTCTGTGATTTTTTGGTAACTCGTTCCTTTGACTCGTAAAATGGTTGCGTCAATTGGGCTTCTTGTGAAAATTAGAAATGACAAAAAAGTAATAATTGCAAGCATCAAAACAACATAAGCTTTTGCCCTGGTAGTTAATTTCCATGGTTTTTTCGTTTTTATACCTTCTTCAGAATCATACCTGATTAAATCAGTTTCTAGTCCGACTTTTTCCATCATGAAATTACATGCATCCATGCATAATGTGCAATTGATACACTCTAATTGAGTTCCGTTTCTAATGTCAATTCCCGTTGGACAGACGTTGACGCACTGATTACAATCAATGCAGTCTCCTTTGTCTTGTTCACTTCTATCTTCATTTTTTTTGAATTTTGATCGACTCTCTCCTCTTTCATGGTCGTAGGCAACTATAACTGAATTGCGGTCAAGCAGCACTCCTTGAAGCCTACCGTAAGGACAGACGGTCGTGCAAACTTGCTCTCTAAACCAAGTGAAGACTGCAAAAAATATACTAGTAAAAATAATTAATGAGATAAGGCTACCTATGTGGTTTGCTGGCGAATCTGTTGCAATGTTTTTAAGTTCGTCAATCCCAATTATATAAGCTAAAAGGGTGTTGGCGATAAGGAAGGAGATTAGCCAAAATATACTCCATTTTAAAACTCGTTTTTTTATTTTAAATGCGGTCCAAGGAGCGTTGTCAAGTTTTTTTTGCTGCTTCCAGTCACCATCAATCCAATATTCGATTCTACGAAAAACCATTTCCATAAAAATAGTTTGAGGACATACCCATCCGCAAAATAGTCTTCCGAAAACAACTGTAAATACTATTACTAGAACAACAAACGCAATCATTCCAATGGCGAAGATAAAAATATCTGCCGGCCAAAAAATTTGTCCGAACAAGACGAATTTTCGTTCTACTATATTCATGAGAATTATAGGTTCACCATTGATCTTGATAAACGGACCGCTGAACAATAGTAAGAGTAAGCTATAGGCGACAATTGTTCTTTTCTTGAAAAACTTGCCTAGTTGTTTTTTGGGATATATCCAAACACGTTTACCGTCAGCGTCAACTGTAGAAATCGTGTCTCTAAAACTCTCTTTTTCAAATCTCTCCTCGCTCGCCATTTAAAGTAATTTTACTTTGGTTTTTTTTCAACAAAATTTTCGCCTTTTGGCTCTTGTCCTAGTGGTGGTAAAATGGGGTCAAGTTGCATAACATAACTTGCTACTGCTTGAATTTCAAGACCGTTCAGTTGTGACTTCCAGGCTTTCATTCCATTGTCTGCTCCTTCAGAAATCGTATTGAATACACCGTTAATTGTACCTTCGTAAATCCAAAAGTTATCTGTCAAATTTGGCCCAGCACCTCCAGCTCCTTTCTCCATATGACAGGTTACGCAGTAGTTTTGAAATATAGTACGACCTTTGCTAATTGATTGTTCATCAGTCAATAACTCAACATTGTCGGCTGTGACCAATTCGGGATGATCTAATTTATATTGGGCAACAGATTCTTCCCCTTCAGTCCAGGCTATTTGAAACTCTTCTTCTTGAAGCACACCTCCCATTACGTGGTAGTAAAAAAGGTAGCCAACCGCCCAAACTATGGTTACGTAAAATCCGTACTTCCACCACGGTGGCAAATTATTATCTAACTCTTTTATACCGTCATAATCATGATCCAATAGAATTGAAGACTCGTTCTCAACAGGGACGGCATCTGAAAGACTCTTTTTCCATTTTAGCCAAAAACTTTTTTTCTTCTTTTTTGGATGCACTATATGCATCAAGCCATTCATAGTTTTGAAAATGAAAAGAATAAGAAGAACTAAAACAATGTCAAATGAAAAAAGTATCCAAAAACTCTCATCAGAGAAGGGTATATCAAATGAAGGTGATGTGATGGGTTCAGCAGAAAGAGCTAATTGGCTTATAAAAAGTGAGCCTAAAAGTAAAATCGATTTTAAAGATTTTCCTTGTCTTATTTTGGTTACATATGCCGATACTTTTGTCAGGTTCATACTGGCACTAACAAACACGATCAAAAGAAAAACTGTTAAACCAACCATCCATAAAAAAAGTTCAGTTGATGACATGCCAAATTTTTCGTACATAGTAGCTTCTCTAACCACAACTTGATGAACTTCTTTCTCAGGTGTTTCTTGTGAAAAGCTAATAAATGAGTAAATAAATCCAAAAATTAAAAAAAGGGCTTTTTTTGATTTGAAATTTAACTTCATAGCGTGTCAGTTTTATCGTCTAGAGGAATGTTTTTAATTATGTCAATTTTCTTTTTATCAGCCTTTAATACATAGATAATGAGTCCAACGAAAAAAGAAAAAAAGATGATGAATGATATGATGGGAAAAATCTCTACCCCATCAATACTGTTTAAATGTCCTTTTATATAGCTAAGCATTCTTTTTAGTTTTGAATTGGTAATTCTGATTCAAGGGAGTCAATCATTTCTGCATTAGAAATGCTGTCCACTTTTACCTCATTTGTTTCTGAATCGTCTTTTTTACCTTTGTGAATATCTGACCCTAAACGTTCTAAATAGGCAATCAAGGCTATGATTTCCATGTTTGGATTAGCTTTTTTAATATCAGGGTCAGACGTAATAATATCTTGGTATACTTCGTTAGCTTGGTTTTTTAAATCCTCAACCGCTCTTTCCTCATATCCTTCTGGGTAAGGAACCCCAAGGCTCCGCATAACGGTTATTTTGTCGGCAGTTTTTGAAACATCCAATTCATCTGTCAGCCAAGTGTAAGCTGGCATTATAGAACCTTCAGTTGATAATTCAGGATCTAACAAGTGTTTGTAATGCCAAGAAGCCGGTTGAGCATATGGGTTTCCTTTTCCGGCTCTATGCAGGTCAGGACCAGTTCTTTTTGACCCCCATTGGAAAGGGTGGTCATAAACAAATTCTCCACCTTTCGAATATTCTCCGTATCGTAAAACTTCATCTCTAAAAGGTCTTACCATTTGAGAGTGACAGTTATAACATCCTTCTCTAATGTATATATCTCTTCCCTCAAGTTCTAAAGGAGTATAAGGTTCTACCGTGTCAATTTTTGTAATGTTAGAGCTTACCATCATAGTTGGTATGATTTCAATTGCTCCACCAATCAGAATTGCAATCAAAGCAAGTACCATGAATTTTACGGGTCTTCTTTCAATCCAAGAATGCCAGTGCTCTCCTTTATGACCTTTCTTAGGGTTCACTAAGGCTGGGGCTTCAGCTTCTTCATTGCTCAAGAAGCTACCTTGTTGCGCTGTTTTTATTAAGTTGTAACACATAACAAGTGCTCCAATAATGAATAGACTTCCCCCTAAGGCTCTAACCATAAAATATGGTCTCATATAGGTAACAGTTTCTACAAAGTTTCCATTTACCAATATTCCTTGAGCATTGATGTCTTTCCACATTAAACCTTGCATAAAACCAGCCCAATACATTGGAATCACCCAAAGTATTATGCCTAAGGTAGCAATCCAGAAATGTGCGTTCGCCAATGCTTTTGAATAAATTTTGGTTCGCCATAATTTGGGAACTAGGTAATAAGCCATACCGAATGTGAACATTCCGTTCCATCCTAAACCACCAACATGAACATGGGCAACAGTCCAATCTGTAAAGTGAGAAATTGCGTTAACTGATTTTAATGATAGTATTGGGCCTTCAAAGGTTGCCATTCCGTAACATGTTATTGCAACGACCATAAATTTCAAAACTGCATCATCTCTTACTTTATCCCATACACCTCTTAGGGTTAGCAGTCCATTTAACATGCCTCCCCATGAAGGGAAGATTAGCATAATTGAGAATACGATTCCTAATGATTGTGCCCAATCTGGTAATGATGAATAAAGCAAATGGTGAGGGCCAGCCCAGATGTAAATGAAAATTAATGCCCAAAAGTGAATGATAGAAAGTCGGTAAGAATATACAGGTCTGTTAGCTGCTTTTGGAACGAAATAATACATTAATCCTAAATAAGGTGTTGTTAGGAAAAAGGCAACGGCATTATGACCATACCACCACTGTACTAAAGCATCTTGCACGCCGGCATACCAACTGTAGCTTTTCATAAATGATACAGGGAATTCAAAAGAGTTGACTATATGCAATACTGCAACAGTGACAAAAGTTGCAATGAAAAACCAAATAGCTACATATAGATGTTTTACTCTTCTCTTTAAAATAGTAGCAAACATGTTCCAACCAAAAACGACCCACATCAACGTGATTGCGATATCTATCGGCCATTCAAGTTCTGCATATTCCTTGCCCGTAGTGTAGCCAAAAGGCAATGTTACAACCGCTGATAGAATAATTAATTGCCAGCCCCAAAAATTAATGTTGCTCAATTTGTCAGAATACATTCGGGCTTTTAAAAGTCGCTGCAAGGAGTAGTAAACACCAGCGAAAATTCCATTACCAACAAAGGCGAAAATAACTGCGTTAGTATGCAGAGGCCTGATTCTACCGAAAGAAAGCCATGAAGTTAGGTTCAAAGATGGCCAAATAAGCTCAAGTGCGGCAAAAAGTCCGACTAACATTCCGATTACTCCCCAAGTTATTGTGGCGATTAGAAATAGTCGTACTATTTTATTGTCATAGCTAAATTTTTCTGTTTGCATTCTTTTCTGCTTTGTGATGAACTTTTTTCACTTCTTCATCAAAAAGAATACGCATTGCCGGTCCTTCAATGTCCTCGAATTGACCATTTTTATTGGCCCAAAAAAACGAAAACAAAAAGAATAGGGCTAAGACTATGCTTATTGAGAGAAGTAAGAAAATTATTTCCATCCTGATTCACATTAATTCTAGAACAAAAATATTTTGAACTGAGGTGAATTAAATTGATGAATGAAAGGTTGAGATATGACTTATGTCATGTTTTCATCTACAGCAAAGAAATTGAGTTAGTTACTCGAAGGGGAAAGTTATAGAGGTAACAAAAAGAAATCATGAAAATATGCTTAGTAGAGCGCCTATTGTTTTACAGACTTTTTCGTACTAATAGCTGTTACGGTATAGCCTTCTTTTTCTAATAAATCTATAACTCCTCTTTCGCCAAAAAGATGAGCTGCACCAACTGCGATAAAACATTGTTTGTCAGCAATCTCTTTTTTGATTGTTGGAATCCATGCCTTGTTTCTATCATATAAAAAGAGATCTGAGAACTCCATAAATTCAGGTGATTGCTTCTGAATCAGTGGAATCAGCTTGTCTACCTTCTGCTCACTATAAATCTTCATCATTTTTTGGGTTTGCTTCTTTTCTTTTTCAAAGTTTTCTATGCTCTCAACGATCATTTCACCAATACCGTCTGTTGGAATCTTGTCAAAGAATCCTAGTTGTTCTTGAATGGTTTCAAATCCAATTAAAGGAATTTCTTTTTCTGCCGCAATTCCCATTATTTCTAAATCATATGATTGCGAGTTCTCCTTGAAGTAGCTTTGGCTGATTGATTGAAGGATAAAGAAGGGTTTCATTTTTCCGTAAACCATATAGAATTGCTCTGGGTCAGTATCCAGCTGAGTATCAAAAAACTCAACAATAATGCTCATTTGCTCTTTTGTGAAAAAGGAAGTAACATCTCCAGTGTCTAATGACATTAAAGCAAAAGTTTCAAGCGGGTTTGGCATACCTCCAACTTCCATGATTATGGTTTCACTTTCCTCGATTCGCTCTCGCATTACATCTGTAAAATCATAATATTCTTCATCTATCATATGCATGGTTCCGTACATATAAGAAGGGACACAATTGTTACCTTCAATACGCCACAATAGGGAATTACCATCTTCTACAATGATGTCATCACCTTCTTCTATACTGTTCGTTGATTCTTCGGCTACTGATGAACATGATAGAATGTAAAACGCTACTAAACTAATGATTGCAATTCCAGTTTTCATATTAAAGATGTGTTAATTGAGCTAAATAATTTTGCTGTTCTCCTTCAAAGATAATATCACATTTTAAACCTACAGTTTTACAAACGTCTTGAAGTTTCTCTTGATCAATATAAATCCAATCAAACCAACCGGATTCTATAGTTTTATATTTCATGTTGAATTTCATCTCTCCGTAGTATTCGGCATTTAAATCCATCCAAAGTCCACCGTCTTCGTCCTCATACATGTATTTGATATCTGCAGAATCACAGTAAATTTTACCGTTTTCACTGAGAATGCTTTTTAGGTGTTCTAGAAAAAACTTCATTTTGGCTAAGGTTCCAGCAATTCCTAGCCCATTCATTAGAATCAGAATTGTATCGAATTTCTTATCATTTAAGTCGAGGACATCAATTTTTTCGGCATTTATTCCCTCTGATATCATAAAGTCAACAGCTCCTTGAGAAATGTCAATTGATAATACGTCTTTTTCAATTGAACTTAAATATTGTGCGTGGCATCCAGCTGCGCCTCCAATGTCTAGTATTTTTCCTTGAGCGTTTTTTAATGCCAATTGTTCCAATTCAGGCATTTCTTCGAAAGTCCGAAATAAGTATGGTGGAGGGAGGATGTCATCATCACATAAATCAGATTCAACTATGATGTTTTCAGTTGAATTATTGGTGGAGAAATCCCAGATTGCGTAACCGATTGGATCTTTTTCGAAGTTCATTAGATGTCCATATCGTCAATGTTTTCAAACCCTCCAAATTCGTCATCATCATCTGAAAATTCTGAAAAAATATCGTCAATGTCATTTCCTAGATCACTGCCACCTGAAAAATTGTCATTAGAAAAATCTATTTCTTTTGAGTCTTCTAAAGGTGCTATTCCAACTGATAAATCCAACATAGGACCTTCGAAATCTTCTTGAATAACTTCGATTAATTCAATCATGAAGCACCACATTCTCAAAAAATCATAAACCAATACAAAACGTTGATTTGAAGAACTAACCAAATCTTGAATAATGGTTTCCTTCATGATTGATGGGGAATCAAGGCTGTCACTTAATTGCATGTCCATTAAAGCTATTTCATGACCTTTGTCCCAACTTTCGTTGCTTACATAAAAAGACGCTAACTCTTGTCCGCTCCATTCAAAAGCGGCAAGAATAGATTGGTAAAAAGTTTCAAAGTTTTCAGTAGATGATATGATTATATCTCTAAAAATCTCTTCAGACTTTTCAGTATCAATTAGTACTCTGAACTTGTAAGATGACATTTAGCTTAATTTTCAATTGCAAATATACATAGAATCAGTTTTAGCTATTTGATTTTAATATTTTATTTATTAAGGCAGTTTTTTTGAAATAATTTTCGGATTTTTGAAGGAGTAAATAGCTCTATTTTAAAGCGCTATTGTTATAATTTGCTATATTTAAACATGCCAATAAGTGAAATTGAAATAACAAAGTTGTACTATTCTATTGGGGAGGTGGCTGAAATGTTTGATGTAAATCCCTCACTTATTCGCTTTTGGGAAAAAGAGTTTTCTGGAATAAAACCAAAAAAGAACAAAAAAGGAAATCGACTTTTTACCGCTAAGGATATAGAAACATTAAAGAAAATTTATCAACTTGTTAAGGTAGATGGGTTTACTTTGGATGGCGCAAAATCACAATTGAAATCGAAATCTGAAATAAGTCACGCTGAGCCTAAAGATAAAGAGGTAGCAGATAAATTAGAAGAAATAAAAAACGAATTATTAAGAATAAAATCAAGCTTATAATTTTGGTATAAAAATTGTAAATTCGATAGTTATGAAAAAAGGTTATATCATATTAGTTGGGTTGTTGACAGTTGTTTTGTCACTTTCTTTCTTGTCGGTAGATGCTAAAAATAAATTGGCCGGAACAGATAAATTCAATGTGATTAATGTTCAAGGTAAGATCGTTTTTTCAAGTTCTGGTCAAGAAATGAAAAGAGGCGATATTTATATTGCCGGAATGAATTTAAATTTTGTCGATAATAAGTCTAGAGCGGCCATAGTTAATAAGACACAAGGTAGAATGGTGTTAACTGGTTCTTCAAAAGGCAAAGTGAAGGTGTTGCCGGCTGCTAATAATATATCATCAAGATCTGGAGCTTTATTGAATGTTGTTGACTTGAAAAAACACTTTTCTGATCGATACTTGATTTTAAAAAGATCAGAAGTTCAAATAGGTAAAGAAGCATTTCCAATGGGGAACCAAGAATTTTTCTATTTAACTTATGAGCACAACGGAGAAGAGATAGCAAAAAAACTTCGCAATGAAGATGACATGTTGATTTTAGATAGGGATGAGATTTATAAAATTGATGGTAAAGCAATTCCATATGAAGAAAAAGAAATGACGCTTTATTATAGAAAAAATGGTAAAGGAATGAAGATTAATACCTTTACACCAGTATTTCCATCAAATAAGGAGTTGGTCGCTGAGGTGAAAGTTTTATTAGAGGCTTTTGGTGATGCTTCAGATGAGGAAAAAGAAAAAGAGGTAACCTCTTATTTAAATGAATTTTACGGAAACGCTCACAAGGCGAATCTAAAATCATGGTTAAAAGCTGAGTTTAATTTATAAGATTATGAAAAAAGGATTGTTTTTAATTGCCGCAGTTGGAATAGTGCTGTTTGCCACTGTTTCTAACATGGACTCTGTTCAGAGTAAAAAATTGGCTGGAACAGATAAATACAAAGTAATTAAAGTTGACGGGAAAATTGTTTTTGAACAAACAAAAGAGTCAATGAAAAAGGGGGACATTTTTCTTTCTGGAATGGCATTGTCATTTCAAACGCCTCAATCTAGAGCTGCTGTAATAAGCAGTTTAAAAGGAAGATTCGTGTTGTCAGCTTCAGAAAAGGGACAAACTAAGATTCTTCCTGCAGCGAATAATATTTCATCTAGAGCAGGCGCCTTGATTAACATGGTAGATTTACAAAATCATTTTGCTGGTAAATATTTGGTGCTCGGATCAATGGAATTAGAACTAGGTGAAGAAGCGTTTCCTATGGGAGAGCAAAGTTTCTTTTATTTGTCATACGAGCACAAAGGAGAACAAATCAGAAAAAAACTATCTCATCATGACAATAAATTGATGTTAAATGAGAAAGAAATTTTTAAAATTGACGGTCAACCAATTCCAATAGAGGAAAAAGAAATGGCACTTTACTATCGTGCGGATGGACAATCAACAAAGATTTCTGAATTCACACCAGTGTTCCCAGATTTACATGACTTAAAAGACGAAGTGGCAATTATTTTAGCAGAATTTTCAGAGAAAGATAAAGCAACTAAAATAAAAGAAGTGACCTCTTATTTGAATGAGTTCTACGGGAATCCACAAAAAGAAAATCTAACACAGTGGTTAGAAAAAGAGTTTGACTTATAATTATTGTTCGTTGTTAACAGTTTCATAGAACTTATTAACGAAAAATAATTTCATGGTATTTTGCTATTAAGAAGCAAACTGAGTTGTTATCTTTGCCAAATGCAAGAAACCATTATTATCCTTGATTTCGGGTCACAGTACACCCAGTTGATAGCTAGAAGATTAAGAGAACTCAATGTTTATTGTGAAATTCATCCTTGGAATAAAGCACCGCAATTAACTAATGAAGTAAAAGGAGTTATCCTTTCTGGGAGCCCATTTTCAGTGCGGGATGAGAACTCTCCAAAACCAGACTTATCTATTTATAAAGGAAAAATTCCCTTGTTGGCTGTGTGTTTTGGAGCACAATACTTGGCACATCATTTTGGTGGAGAAGTGCTTCCTTCAGAAACAAGAGAATACGGTAGGGCTAACCTTGCTATGGTAGACTCCTCCTCAGTCTTAGCTAAGGGAATCGAAAATGGTTCTCAAGTTTGGATGAGCCATGGAGATACAATCAAATCAACACCGTCAAATTATAAAACAATATTCAGTACAGGGGATGTAGAGTTCGCTGGATTCGAAATTGAAGGTGAACAAACTTATGGGGTTCAATTTCATCCAGAAGTTTATCATTCTGTTTGCGGAAAAGCCTTATTGTCTAATTTCATTGTAGACGTTTGTGGATGCTCTCAAAATTGGACTCCAGATTCATTTGTAGAAACAACAGTCGCTGAGTTAAAGGCAAAATTAGGAGATGATAAAGTAATTTTAGGTCTTTCAGGAGGTGTTGATTCTTCAGTGGCAGCAACTTTACTTCATAAGGCTATTGGTGAAAACGTACACTGTATATTCGTTGATAACGGTTTACTTAGAAAAAATGAATTTGAAGAAGTACTTGAATCGTATAAAGGTTTAGGTCTAAATGTTAAAGGTGTTGATGCCAAAGACCTTTTTTATGAAGGTTTAAAAGGGCATTCTGATCCTGAAAAAAAGAGAAAAGTAATTGGAGGCGTCTTTATTGACGTGTTTGATGAGGAGTCAAAATTAGTAGAGAATGCAAAGTGGTTAGGACAGGGGACTATTTACCCTGACGTAATTGAGTCTGTTTCTGCTACTGGAGGTCCTTCTCAAACTATTAAATCTCATCATAATGTTGGTGGCTTACCTGATTATATGAAGCTTGAGGTTGTTGAGCCTTTAAGGTTGTTGTTTAAAGATGAGGTAAGAAGAGTGGGTAGAGCTTTAGGTATTCCGGAATTTATAATTGGAAGACATCCATTTCCTGGTCCTGGGCTCGGAATAAGGATTTTAGGTGATATCACTCCAGAAAAGGTACGAATCTTGCAAGAAGTAGATCATATCTTTATAAAAGGTTTGAAAGATTGGGGATTATATGATGAGGTTTGGCAAGCAGGTGCGATTCTATTGCCGGTGCAATCAGTCGGTGTAATGGGGGATGAAAGAACCTATGAAAATGCCGTTGCCTTAAGAGCAGTTAGTTCAACTGATGGAATGACTGCTGATTGGTGTCATTTACCATATGATTTCTTAGCAAAAGTTTCAAATGATATAATTAATGGAGTGAAGGGAATTAACAGAGTGACTTATGATATTAGTTCTAAGCCGCCTGCAACTATTGAATGGGAATAATGAAAAAGCTAATTTTAATTTTATTTGTTTTGTTGTCTGTTGTTGCTAATGCGCAACCCGAAGACGCAGTTACAAAAACTATCGAAGGTAAAAAGTACTATGTGCACACCGTTCAAGCCGGAAACACATTGTATGGTATCCATCAACTTTACAAAACAGATTTAAATGAAATTTTGTCAGCTAATCCCGGTTTAAACGATAATTTGTCAATTGGTCAACAAGTATTGATTCCAATCCCTTTAGATGATAAATCACATTATGGTGACCATGTTGTGATTGAAGGTGAGACACTCTATGGTTTGTCTAAAAAATACAATTGCTCAGTAGACGATTTGAAAAAGTTAAATCCTGGAATTGAATCTGGACTTCAGATAGGGCAAATTGTAAAGACGCCTAAGAGTAAAAATGTTAACCCAGAGATAATTCAGTCAGATCCAGAAATAGTTGCGCTGCCGGAATACGAAATTTCGCTTTCAGATTCAATAGTTATGCACACTGTTTTGGCTCATGAAACTATGTATTCTATATCCAAAAGGTATATGGTTTCAGCTGATACGATTATGGTTTTAAATGGGATGAGAAACTCTAGATTGAAAAAAGGAGATCAGATTAAAATTCCAGTAAAAAAAGTGAATTATGAAGTCTTAGATAAAGTCATTGAACCTGTAAAGCTCGATTCAAGTGTAAGTTCATGGCAGGAAGAGAAAAAAGAGGTATATAGTGTTGCCTTGATGTTGCCATTTATGTTCGCGAAGAATGATGTCGAAATGAGCAAGACATTGAAGTTAGGTCAACATAGAGAAATGTATCCAACTACACAAATAGCATTTGAATTTTATCAAGGTTTTAAGTTTGCAATGGATTCATTAAAGAAAGCCGGTTTGAGTGTTAAGTTATACGTTTATGATACAAAGAAGGACACGGCAGAAGTTGGAAGAATATTTGCAAAGTCAGAATTCAGTCAGATGGATTTAGTTGTTGGGCCATTATATCCTAAAACTGTTGAGTATGCAGCAAAACTATGTAAAGAAAAAGAACTGAATATCGTGTTGCCTTTTAAGGTTGATGCTAAAGTGCTTCATGAAAATCAAAATGCATTTAAAACTGTAAGTTCCAATATGACTCTTATGGACGGAACCGTAGATTATATTCTTGAAAATCATGCCTTGCATAATGTGGTCATTTTGAAGCCTTATTTAGAAGGGGATAAAGCGCTATATGATCGCGCAAGAGATAGATTTAATGCAGGTGTTGTAAATATTGCTTCTTATAACTCAATGATTTCTGAATTAAGTTTAGGTAGTTCTAGTGGTCGTGATTTAAATGGCCAACTTAAAAAAGATACGGTAAATGTTGTTATCGTGCCTTCTAATGATGTAAAGTTCGTAACTGGAGCGTTGAATAGATTGAATAAAGTTTTGAATTTTAATCCTTATGCAAAAAAGATGAAAATCATTGTTTTTGGCTTTGAAGATTGGAACAAGTTTGATGATATCGATATCTTACACAGAAATAGGATGAATCAACATTATGCTACATACAGGTTTGTAGATTATAATTTAGAAAAAAACTTAGGCTTTGTGAAACATTTTAGAGGTGTAAACGGCACTGATCCAACTGTTTATTCTTCGCAAGGATTTGATGTGGGAATGTATTTCTTAAGTGCTTTAAAGCTATATGGGGTCAATTTTCAATCGGCTTCAGAAGTTCATCAATTGAGTTTAATCCAAAATAATTTCGACTTCAAAAGAATTAGTCCAGAATCGGGCTTTGAGAACAAAGATGCTCGAATTATTCAATACAAATCCTTTCAATTAATCGATTGCGAAAAGCGTTAATTTATTAACAATGTGTTAGTTGCCAATTTACAGTTTAAGTAAGGTTTTTTTACAACTGATATTTTAGTTCTTGAATTACTCTTTTTCTTTATTTTAATCGATAAAGCAGGGTTTTGTGTAGACGAATAAAAGTTATTCACAACCATCCTACTGGTTGTTGAAAAAATCCACCAAGGTTTTAACATTTCATAACCAACCCTGTTAAAGATTCCACGTCTTAGTTCTGAGTATACTTACAAATAAAACTATGAGAATCCTACTTATCCTAGCTTTAACGCTAGCTTCGGGCCTTTCTATGGCTCAAGAATTAAGTCATAAAGACAAGATTATTGATCATATCGGACAAGACCGTTTTGATAAATTAAGTCAAAATAATAGTCCTTCACTTTTATTTATGAATGAAAGAGTGGAGATGGGGTATTCTATTGTCGAACTTGAGGATGAGAAATCTGCAGGTTTTGAAAAGCTTGATCAAATTACATTTTCAAATCTAGATAAAACCAGTACGAACGTTTCAATAGTAGATTTCTTAGAAATGCATGAAACTGGAAATTTAAATATTTTAAGAGTGCAGTTGGCTTATAGCCAGTCTGGATTCACTTACTATAAATTAGGTAACACTGGAAAAGTATTGGTTTTGCATTCTGTAGAGTCTATCACGAAATCTTTAAATAACAAATAAGAAACTGCCATGATCAAAGCTATTAAAACTCTCCTTCTTGTTTGTTTATTGTTTACAGCAGGAATCTTAAATGCACAAACTTATGTTGTTTCTGGAGCGGATGCTACCACTTGTTCTGGTACATTCAGAGATGCTGGTAATAATGGTAATTATGGTCCCAATACCTATCATGTAATAACACTTTGTCCTGACACACCAGGTTCATTTATCTCTCTTGACTTCACAATGTTTAATGTTGAGGCGAACTTTGATTTTCTGTGTGTTTATGATGGAAGCAGTACTGCGGCAACTTCTTTGGGCTGTTATGATAATAATGTTCCTTTGTTAGGCACAGTTACTGCAACCAATCCTCTCGGATGTTTAACATTTGAATTTGATTCAGATGGTTCTGTTCAGCTTGCAGGTTGGGAGGCGACAATTTCTTGTACTCAACCTTGTCAAACGGTTATATCTCAAGCAACATTCAATCCTGCTCCAGATAATGATGGTGTCATCCGTTTGTGTCAAGGAGATGTTTTACAAATGAATGGTGATGCTAGCTATCCTGTTTCTGGAACCGGATATGTACAATCAAATGGAACATCAACTTTTGAATGGACAACTCAAGATGGTGCTGCTCAAAACGGTCAAAATGTGAATCACACTTTCAATACAGAAGGTGCATATTTAATTCAATTAGAGGTTACAGATGTTGAGGGATGTTCAAACGCTAATGATATTGATCAACATGTTTATGTTTCAACTACTCCCATTTTTGCAGGTACTGTAGGGAGTCCGGATCCTATCTGTTTAGGTGAACAGTCTACTTTCACAGGTGTGGTAACTCCTGTGGAATTCGAAAAAGTGTGTACGGTACCAACTTTTCCTCCGTTGGCTTTGCCGGATGGTTCTGGAGTTTCTTATTCAACAAGTGTAAACCTAGATTGTTATGGCTCAGGTCAAACATTAGATGATGTTAATGATTTATTGGATATATGTGTGAATATGGAGCACTCCTATATGGGAGATTTAGATATTGTTATAGAGTGTCCTTCAGGTCAACAAGTTACATTGATTGATTATCCAAATGGAGGAGGAGGGACTTATTTAGGAGTGCCGGTTGATAATGATGCTACCCCTGGAGTGCAAGGTACAGGTTTCGATTATTGCTGGTCACCAACGGCCAATAATGGGGATTGGGGAGCAAATTCCGGAGGAACTTTACCTGCTGGAACTTATGAAACTACAGAAAGTTTAGCAGGTCTTGTAGGATGCGATATGAATGGAGATTGGACAATAATCATTACAGATAATTTAGGGTCTGACAACGGATTTATTTTTGATTGGGGAATTAATTTTGACCCTTCAATATTACCGCCCGCGGTAACTTTCACACCAACTATTGTTTCAGATTCTTGGTTAGCTGATCCTTCAATCGTTTCAGGAACAAATCCTATTGTCGTTGAACCCACGGTTTCTGGTCCGGCTTGTTATACTTATGAGGTGACAGATGATTTCGGTTGTTCTTATGATACAACCGTTTGTATTACTGTGAATCCTTCTCCTGTTCTTGATCCTGTAGCTGATGTTGTAGGATGTGATAGTTATACTCTACCAGCTATTTCAGGTACTGATTTAACTGGAAATGAGGCTTATTTTACAGGTGCAGGAGGAACCGGGACTCAATTAAACCCTGGTGCCGTTATTAATACTTCTCCCACAACATTGTATATCTATGATGCACAAAATGTAGCACCTTTTTGTGAGGATGAGATTTCTTTTACAATAACTCTAGATGTAACAGATCCTGTTATAAACTGTCCTGGTAATTTAACAGCAACATGCTCAATTGCCGAAGAACCTCCTTATTTGACTCTAGCTCAGTTTACTACGGCAGGAGGAACTGCAACTGATGAAACTTCATTAGATGCAGCATCATTTACCTTGCTAAGTGAGTTGTCAGATGGGAATACTTGCCCAGAAGTAGTTACAAGAACCTATCAAATTGCAGATGATTGCGGGCATACTTCAACTTGTGTTCAGACTATAACGATTGATGATAATGTAAATCCAACTGCTTCAAACTTGCCTGCAATTTCGGTTCAATGTTTGGCTGATGTCCCTGCAAATAATATTAATGATGTTTTTGATGAAGCAGACAACTGCACGGCAGCACCAATTGTCGCATTTATTTCAGATGTTTCAAACGGTCAAACTTGTCCAGAAACAATTACCAGAACATATTCAGTAACTGACGATTGC
>JBDVJO010000009.1:0-49565 GCA_039939375.1 Crocinitomicaceae bacterium
ATAACAGTATCTCAACAAATTACTATAAATGATACTCAAAACCCAACTGGTTCAAATCTTGGTTTTGTAAATTATGAATGTATTGGTGATGTCCCAGCTCCTAATATTCTGGATATTACAGATGAAGCAGATAATTGTGGAACTCCAACAGTTGCATTCTTATCTGATGTTTCAAATGGGCAAACTTGTCCTGAAACTATTATTAGGTCTTATACTATAACTGATGATTGCGGGAATTCTATCACAAGAACTCAAACAATATTAATTAATGACGTAACGGACCCTACTGCATCTAACCCTGCACCTATCGCTGTTGAATGCGTTGCTGATGTTCCTGCAGCAGATATAACGGTTGTAACAGATGAGGCTGATAACTGCACAGCTGCTCCAGTTGTTGCTTTTGTTTCTGATGTTTCTGATGGAAATACGTGTCCAGAAGTAATCACAAGAACTTACTCAGTAACGGACGAATGTGGAAATACAATTAACGTTACCCAAACCATTACGGTTGATGATGTAACAAATCCAACGGCATCAAATCCAGCGGATATTAATATTGCTGGCGGACCAGCTCCTGCGCCGGATGTCACGGTTGTAACGGATGAAGCTGATAACTGTACAGTGGCTCCAGTTGTGGCATTTGTTTCTGATGTTTCTGATGGAGGTAACTGCCCAGAAACAATCACAAGAACTTATAGTGTAACTGATGATTGCGGAAACACGATTAACGTGACGCAATTAATTATTATTGGAGATCCGTTCCCACCAACAGGAACTGCTCCAGCAGATATTACTGTTGAATGTATCGGAGATGTTCCAGCTGCTGACCCAGCTTTAATTGTTGACGAAGCAGATAATAATGGGGTACCAGTAGTGACACACTTATCAGATGTATCAGATGGGAATTCGTGTCCAGAGGTTATTACAAGAACGTATAGAATTACAGATGCATGCGGAAACGTGACAGATGTGGTTCAATTAATCACAGTGGATGATACGCAAGATCCAACTGCTTCAAACCCAGTGGCAGTAAATGTTGAGTGTATCGGGGATGTTCCAGCAGCAGATATTACTGTTGTAACAGATGAGGCTGATAACTGTACAGCTGCTCCAGTTGTTGCATTTGTGTCAGATGTATCGGACGGAAATACGTGTCCTGAAGTCATTACAAGAACTTATTCAGTAACTGATGATTGTGGAAATACAATCAATGTAACCCAAACAATTACCGTAGATGATGTAACTGATCCAACCGGAACGGCTCCGGCAGACATTGTAGTTGAATGTGTTGGAGATGTTCCAGCAGCAGATCCAGCATTAATTCTTGATGAAGCAGATAACTGTACTGTTGCTCCGGTTGTTGCGCATGTATCAGATGTTTCAGACGGAAATACATGTCCAGAAGTGATTACAAGAACTTATTCAATCACTGATGATTGTGGAAATGTAACTAATGTAACACAAACAATTACTGTTGACGATACTACAGATCCAACGGCTTCGAACCCTGCTGATATCAATGTTGCCGGTGGAGCAGCTCCTGCGCCAGATGTAACTGTGGTTACTGATGAAGCGGACAACTGTACGGCAGCTCCGGTTGTCGCATTTGTATCAGATGTGTCAGATGGAGGTAACTGCCCTGAAACTATTACAAGAACTTACTCTGTAACAGATGATTGTGGAAACACGATTAACGTGACCCAATTAATAATTATAGGTGATGCAATTTTACCAACTGCTTCTAATCCTGCTCCTATTGCTGTTCAATGTTCAGCTGATATTCCGGCACCAGATGTAAATGTAGTAACAGATGAGGCAGATAATGGGGGAGTACCAGTAGTTGCATTTGTATCAGATGTTTCTGATGGGAATACTTGTCCTGAAGTTATTACACGAACTTATTCAGTTACTGATAACTGTGGAAATGTTATTAATGTGACTCAAACGATAACGGTTGACGATACGCAAGATCCAACTGCTTCAAATCCTGTGACAGTAGATGTTGAATGTATCGGAGATGTTCCAGCAGCAGATATAACTGTTGTAACAGATGAGGCTGATAACTGTACAGCGGCTCCGGTTGTTGCATTTGTATCGGATGTTTCTGATGGAAATACGTGTCCAGAAGTGATTACAAGAACGTATTCAGTAACTGATGATTGTGGAAATACCATTAATGTAACGCAAACAATTACTGTAGATGATGTAACTGATCCAACAGGAACCGCTCCAGCAGATGTTGTTGTTGAATGCATTGGAGATGTTCCAGTAGCAGATCCAGCATTGATTGTAGATGAGGCCGACAACTGTACGGCTGCTCCGGTAGTTGCATTTGTATCAGATGTTTCAGATGGAAATACATGTCCAGAAGTAATCACAAGAACTTATTCAATTACTGATGATTGTGGAAATGTTGCCAACGTAACGCAGACTATTACGGTTGACGATACTACGGATCCAACGGCTTCGAACCCTGCAGATATCAATATTGCAGGCGGACCAGCTCCTGCTCCAGATGTAACGGTTGTAACAGATGAAGCTGATAACTGTACAGTGGCTCCAGTTGTGGCATTTGTTTCTGATGTTTCTGATGGAGGTAACTGCCCAGAGACAATCACAAGAACTTATAGTGTAACTGATGATTGTGGAAACACGATTAACGTAACTCAACTAATTATAATAGGGGACCCATTCCCGCCAACAGGAACAGCCCCTGCAGATATTGCGGTGCAATGTATCGGAGATGTCCCAGCTGCTGACCCGGCTTTAATTGTTGATGAAGCAGATAATAATGGCGTACCTGTTGTTACTCATTTATCAGATGTTTCAGATGGGAATACTTGCCCTGAAGTGATCACAAGAACTTACCGAATTACAGATGCATGTGGAAACGTGACGGATGTGGTTCAATTAATCACTGTTGATGATATACAAGATCCGACTGCTTCAAATCCAGCGGCTATTAATGTTGAATGTATCGGGGATGTTCCAGCAGCAGATATAACTGTTGTAATAGATGAGGCTGATAACTGTACAGCTGCTCCGGTGGTTGCATTTGTGTCAGATGTATCGGACGGAAATACGTGTCCAGAAGTCATTACAAGAACATATTCAGTAACTGATGATTGTGGAAATACCATTAATGTAACGCAAACAATTACTGTAGATGATGTAACTGATCCAACAGGAACAGCTCCGGCAGACGTTGTTGTTGAATGTATTGGAGATGTTCCAGTAGCTGACCCTGCTTTAATATTAGATGAGGCGGACAACTGTACTGTTGCTCCGGTTGTTGCACATGTGTCAGATGTGTCAGATGGAAATACATGTCCAGAAGTAATCACAAGAACTTATTCAATTACTGATGAATGTGGAAACGCAATTAATGTAACTCAGACAATAACTGTTGATGACGTGACAAATCCCACTGCTTCAAATCCTGCAGATATAATAGCTCCTGGTGGTCCGGCGCCTGCGCCAGACGTAACTGTTGTGACAGATGAGGCGGACAATTGTACAGCGGCACCAGTGGTTGCATTTGTATCAGATGTGTCTGATGGAAACCCATGTCCTGAAACAATTACAAGAACTTATTCAGTGACTGATGACTGTGGAAATCAAATTTTAGTGACGCAAAACGTTATCATTACCGACCCTATTTTACCAACAGGAACAGCTCCTGCTGACATTACTGTTGAGTGCATTGGTGATGTTCCAGCTGCTGACCCTACATTAATTGTAGATGAAGCGGATAACAATGGAATTCCAGTTGTAACGCATCTTTCTGATGTTTCAGATGGTAATACTTGCCCTGAGGTAATTACAAGAACATACAGAATAACTGATGCTTGTGGAAATATGGTTGACGTAGTGCAATTAATTACAGTTGACGACACACAAGACCCAACGGCTTCAAATCCTGTGGCAGTAAATGTTGAATGTATTGGAGATGTTCCAGCAGCTGACATAACTGTTGTAACAGATGAGGCTGATAACTGCACAGCGGCTCCATTAGTTGCATTTGTGTCAGATGTATCTGATGGAAATACGTGTCCAGAAGTCATTACAAGAACATATTCAGTAACTGATGATTGTGGAAATACCATTAATGTAACGCAAACAATTACAGTTGATGATGTAACTGATCCAACAGGAACAGCTCCGGCGGACGTTGTAGTAGAATGTATTGGTGATGTGCCAGCTGCAGATCCTGCTTTGATTTTGGATGAGGCTGATAACTGTACTGTTGCTCCGG
This sequence comes from Crocinitomicaceae bacterium, assembly GCA_039939375.1. Taxonomy (GTDB): domain Bacteria; phylum Bacteroidota; class Bacteroidia; order Flavobacteriales_D; family Crocinitomicaceae; genus Paracrocinitomix. The sequence continues at coordinate 4,256 of JBDVJO010000009.1, forward strand.
TTGTTGCACATGTGTCAGATGTATCAGATGGAAATACATGCCCAGAGGTAATCACAAGAACTTATTCTATTACTGATGAATGTGGAAACGCAATTAATGTAACTCAGACAATAACTGTTGATGACGTGACAAATCCCACTGCTTCAAATCCTGCAGATTTAATAGCGCCAGGTGGACCAGCACCTGCGCCAGATGTAACTGTTGTGACGGATGAAGCGGATAATTGTACAGTAGCACCAGTAGTAGCATTTGTGTCTGATGTATCGGATGGAAACCCATGTCCTGAAACAATCACAAGAACGTATTCTATTACTGATGATTGTGGAAATCAAATTTTAGTGACGCAAAACGTTATCATTACTGACCCTATTTTACCTACTGGTACAGCTCCTGCAGATATTGCGGTGCAATGTATCGGAGATGTTCCAGCTGCTGACCCAACTTTAATTGTTGATGAAGCAGATAATAATGGAGTTCCAGTTGTAACACATCTTTCTGATGTTTCAGATGGGAATACTTGTCCTGAGGTAATTACAAGAACATACAGAATAACTGATGCTTGTGGAAATATGGTTGACGTAGTGCAATTAATTACAGTTGACGACACACAAGACCCAACAGCTTCAAATCCTTTGGCAGTAAATGTTGAATGTATTGGAGATGTTCCTGCTGCAGACATAACTGTTGTAACAGATGAGGCTGATAACTGCACAGCTGCTCCAGTTGTAGCTTTTGTTTCTGATGTTTCAGATGGAAATACTTGCCCTGAAGTCATTACAAGAACGTATTCAGTAACTGATGATTGTGGAAACACCATTAATGTAACGCAAACAATTACAGTAGATGATGTAACTAATCCAACGGGAACTGCTCCTGCAGATGTTGTAGTTGAATGTATTGGAGATGTTCCAGCTGCAGATCCTGCTTTGATTTTGGATGAGGCTGATAACTGTACTGTTGCTCCGGTTGTTGCACATGTGTCAGATGTTTCAGATGGAAATACATGTCCAGAAGTAATCACAAGAACTTATTCAATTACTGATGATTGTGGAAATACAATTAATTTAACTCAGACAATAACTGTTGATGACGTAACAAATCCAACAGCTTCAAATCCTGCAGACGTAATCGCTCCTGGTGGTCCGGCGCCTGCACCAGATGTAACTGTTGTGACAGATGAAGCGGATAACTGTACAGTAGCACCAGTGGTTGCATTTGTATCAGATGTGTCAGATGGAAACCCATGTCCTGAAACAATTACAAGAACTTATTCTGTTACTGATGATTGTGGAAATCAAATTTTAGTGACGCAAAACGTTATCATTACTGACCCTATTTTACCTACTGGTACAGCCCCTGCTGATATAGCGGTACAATGTATCGGAGATGTTCCAGCTGCTGACCCAACGTTAATAGTTGATGAAGCTGATAATAATGGAGTTCCAGTGGTGACTCATTTATCTGATGTTTCAGATGGTAATACTTGCCCGGAGGTAATAACACGCACTTATAGGATTACAGATAATTGTGGTAATTTCATTGATGTAGTTCAATTAATTACAGTTGACGATACACAAGACCCAACAGCTTCAAATCCAGTAGCAGTAAATGTTGAATGTATTGGAGATATTCCTGCAGCGGATATAACTGTTGTAACAGATGAGGCTGATAACTGTACGGCTGCTCCAGCGGTCGCATTTGTGTCAGACGTATCTGACGGAAATACTTGTCCTGAAGTAATTACAAGAACGTATTCAATAACTGATGATTGTGGAAATACGATTAATGTAACACAAACAATTACTGTGGATGATATAACTAATCCAACGGGAACTGCTCCTGCAGATGTTGTAGTTGAATGTATTGGAGATGTGCCAGCTGCAGATCCTGCTTTGATTTTGGATGAGGCTGATAACTGTACTGTTGCTCCGGTTGTTGCACATGTGTCAGATGTATCAGATGGAAATACATGTCCAGAAGTAATTACAAGAACTTATTCAATTACAGATGAATGTGGCAATGTGACGAATTTAGTTCAGACAATCACTGTTGATGATACAACAGATCCTACTGCATCAGATCCAGCAGCAATTGCTGTAGCTTTAATTACTGATGTGCCAGCACCAGATGTAACAGTGGTGACAGATGAAGCCGACAACTGCACTGCTGCTCCGGTAGTGGCTTTTGTGTCAGATGTTTCTGATGGCAACACTTGTCCTGAAACGATCACTCGAACATATTCTGTAACAGATGATTGTGGTAATACAATTAACGTAACTCAAATTATAACGGTGCAAGATTTAACACCGCCAACGGCTTCAAATCCAGCTCCAGTAAATGTTGAGTGTATCGGAGATGTGCCAGCTCCAGATGTAACAGTTGTTACAGATGAAGCGGATAATGGTGGAGTTCCAGTAGTGGCTTTTGTTTCAGATAATTCAGATGGCAATACATGTCCAGAAGTAATTACAAGAACCTATTCAGTGACTGATGATTGCGGAAACTCAATTAACGTGACACAGACTATTACAGTGCATGATATTACCCCTCCAACAGCATCTAACCCAGCACCAATTAATGTTGAGTGTATTGGAGACGTTCCAGTTGCAGATGTTAATGTCGTAACTGATGAAGCAGATAATTGTACAGCAGCACCTATTGTAGTTTTCACTTCGGATGTATCTGATGGTAATACTTGTCCTGAAACAATTACAAGAACATTTACAATTTTTGATGATTGCGGAAATTCTACAGATGTAACTCAGATCATCACTGTGAACGATATCACGCCTCCAACTGCATCTAATCCAGTTGCTGTTAATGTTGAATGTATCGGGGATGTTCCAGTACCAGATGTTACTGTTGTAACGGATGAAGCAGATAACTGCACAGCGGTTCCAGTTGTTGCTTTTGTATCAGATGTTTCAGACGGAAATACTTGTCCTGAAATAATTACGCGAACATATTCAGTAACAGACGATTGTGGAAATACAATAAATGTTACGCAGACAATTACTGTAGATGATATTACCGATCCAACTGCCTCTAACCCGACAGGTGTTACTGTAGCGGTTATTGGAGATGTTCCGGCTCCAGACGTAACAGTGGTTACAGATGAAGCGGATAACTGTACAGCTGCTCCAGCAGTCGCATTTGTATCAGATGTTTCAGATGGTAACACTTGCCCAGAGACGATTACTAGAACTTATTCTGTAACTGATGATTGTGGAAATACCATTAATGTGACGCAAACGATTACCGTGTCAGATGTTATTCCGCCAACTGCTTCAAACCCTGTTGCAGTAAATGTTCAGTGTATTGGAGATGTTCCTGTTCCGGATGTGTTAGTAGTAACGGATGAAGCTGATAACTCTGGTGCAGTTCCAGTAGTTGCCTTTGTTTCAGATGTTTCAGATGGTAACACTTGTCCTGAAACAATCACAAGAACCTATTCAGTAACTGATGATTGCGGAAATTCAATAAATGTGACGCAGCAAATTATTGTTAATGATGATATTAATCCAACAGCTTCAAATGCAATAGCAACAAATGTTGAGTGTATTGGAGATGTGCCAGTGGTTGATGTTAATGTGATTACAGGTGAAGCTGATAACTGCACTGCAGCTCCGGTTGTTGCATTTGTGTCTGAAGTTTCTGATGGCAATACTTGTCCAGAAGTTATCACAAGAACTTATTCAGTAACTGATGATTGCGGAAACTCAATTAATGTGACGCATACAATAACGGTTAATGATATTACTAATCCTACAGCATCAAACCCGGCTGCTATTAATGTTCAGTGTATTGGAGATGTTCCAGCAGCTGACATAACAGTGGTGACAGATGAAGCTGATAACTGTACGGTAGCGCCAGTCGTTGCATTTGTATCTGATGTTTCAGATGGGAATACATGTCCTGAAACGATCACAAGGACTTATTCTGTAACGGATGATTGCGGAAATACAATTAACGTAACTCAAGCTATCATTGTAAATGATGACATTGATCCAACTGCTTCAAATCCGTTAGCGGTGAATGTAGAATGTATTGGAGATGTTCCGGCTCCAGACGTAACAGTCGTTACAGATGAAGCGGATAACTGTACAGCTGCTCCAGTAGTCGCATTTGTTTCAGATGTTTCAGATGGTAACACTTGCCCAGAGACGATTACTAGAACTTATTCTGTAACGGATGATTGTGGAAACTCAATTAATGTAACGCAAACGATAACAGTAAATGATGTTACGAATCCAACCGCATCAAATCCTGCTGACATAGTTGTAAGTTGTGCTAGTGATGTTCCAGGACCAGATCCAACTGTTGTAACTGATGAAGCGGATAACTGTACTGCGGCTCCGGTGGTTGCATTTGTATCAGATGTTTCTGACGGAAATATTTGTGCTGGAGAAGTAATCACGAGAACTTATTCAGTAACTGATGATTGCGGAAATACAATCAACGTAACGCAACAAATTTCAATTGAGGTGTTAACACCAACTGTAAATGCCGGTTTAGATCAAGATATTTGTGAAGGATTTGGTGTTGTATTAACCGCAGAAAATCCAAATAACGCAACCATTTCTTGGGATAATGGCGTGTTAGATGGTGTATCTTTTAATCCACCGGTAGGAACACAGACTTACACAGTTACGGCTTCTCAATGTGGTGGAGAGTGTTTAGCAACTGATCAAGTTGATGTGACTGTCCATGCAACACCTGAAATCTTGTTTACTGGAGATGATTTATATGCTTGTGAGCCTCACACAGTGAATTTTACAAACATGTCGACAGAACAATTTGACTGTGTTTGGGATTTTGGAGATGGAAATGTGTTAAATGATTGCGGTCCGGTAAGTAATACGTATTTGAATGCAGGACTTTATGACGTGACATTAACGGTGACTTCTGATCAAGGGTGCGTTGGAACAGATACCTACACAAACTATATTGAAGTAGTTCCATATCCAATAGCTGATTTTACTTTTGCACCAAATGAATTAGACATTCTGGATACTGAAGTAGAGTTTACAAATCATTCTCAGTTTGCGGATTACTATACATGGAGTTTCGGTGATGCTTCACCTCAGTCAAATGAAGAAAATCCTACGCATGTCTTCCCAGACGCTACCGGTGGATCTTATACTGTAACATTGCAAGCACACAGCAACGCAGGATGTTTTGATCAGCATACGGCTGTTGTTACTATAGATGATGTGTTGTTATTTTACGTGCCAAATACATTCACACCGGATGGGAATTCAATAAATAATGATTTCTTCCCTGTGTTCACGGCAGGATACGATCTTTACGATTATCATTTAATGATTTTCAACCGTTGGGGTGAGTTGATATTTGAATCATATAACCCTGGAGTAGGTTGGGATGGAACTTATGGAGACGTTCTTGTTGAAGATGGAGTTTATATTTGGTCACTTGATTTTGGAGAGACCATGTCAGATAAAAGACATCACCATAGAGGACATGTCACAGTATTAAAATAATATAAAGAGGGAGTTAAGCTCCCTCTTTTTTTATTGGGATTCTAATAATGCCCAAATTTAAGTTGCTTTTGTGGCAACCTATTTCGACCAATTATCGTTCTTGTGTTAACTGATTCTTGTATTTTTGTAAAATATTTAATGAATTGGCTACTACCATTGAAGAACACTCTATTAAAGAGAAGAAATAATTTGCCTAATAAACAACTCCCAGAAAGAATGAAAAAAATTCTAGGTTTATTTACCGTTTTAATGTCAGGTCTTGTGGTTCATGCACAAAGCACTGATGTAATCATGAATGCTGGTACTAACGGAACTACAGTAAACACCTGTTTAGGTGGTTTATATGATTCTGGAGGAACAGGTGCAAATGCTCCTTATCAAAACGGAGAAAGTTATGTAATAACTGTTTGTCCTGATGTTCCTGGTGACTTCATGACTTTACAATGGACAGTATTCAACTTAGATTGTACAGATAATGTTCCAGGTCCACCAACAGATGCAGATAATATTACGATATATGACGGTGATAATACTGGAGCTCCAACTTTGGGTACTTATTATTGTGGAGATTTAGATCCGGGAGATTTGTTCGGTGCAACGCCTATGAATCCCTCTGGTTGTTTAACAATTGAATTTAACTCAAACGCTAACGGAACGGGAGATTTTAACGCTCAACTTTCTTGCGAAACACCTTGTGATCCTCCTACTGCTGCAGGTCAAATTTTAAATGGACCTGCACCTGATTCGATTGCAGTATGTATTGGAGAAGTTGTGTCATTCGCTGATGATGGTTCAGTTGCTGGGCCTTCTAACTTATTTACTTTAGAGCAATGGGTTTGGAAATGGTTTGATGGAACACCAAATGACACCCTAGATAATCCGGGTCAAGTTGATCACATTTTCAACACACCTGGTCAATATGTAGTGCAACTAGAAGTAATTGATGATAACGATTGTAGTAATCTGAATGCAACTGATATTCAAGTGTTCGTAACAACTTATCCTTCTTTTGATCCTTTCCCGAGTGATACTTTACTATGTGTAGGAGAATCAGTTGACTTAGAATCTTTTCCTGATCAATATGAAGTTGAATGGTCAGGATTCCCTTTAGGTGTTTTTATTGAAGATAACTGTATGGAAGATTTGACGGGTATCGTTCAGCCGACTCCATTAACGATTACAGGTTACGATTCCAATATTGCTTTAGATAATGGAAATCCAGATGTATTGAGTATTTGTGTTGAGATGGAACACTCATTTTTAGGAGATTTCGTGCTCCAAGTGCAGTGTCCAACTGGACAAATTATGACATTGCACCAGCAAGGTGGTGGAGGAACAAATTTAGGGGTTCCAGGAGCAGGAATAATTGATTGTGATGATCCAGCAACTTTTGGAACACCTTACCAATATTGTTTTACTGCGGGAGCAGCTCAAACTTGGGTTCAAGCGGCAGGTGGAACAAATGACTTACCAGCTGGTGATTATCTTCCGATTGATCCACAAGGATTCGGAGCCTTAGATGGTTGTCCTATTAATGGACAATGGAATATATTATTTACTGATTTATGGGGAGCTGATGATGGTTCTATGCCAGGTTGGTCAATTAATTTTGACCCCGCTTTAGACCCACCTGTTACAGTATTTCAACCAGATATTGGTTCAAATTCAGATTCATCTTATTGGGATCTAGCTTCTCCTGGAATTACATCAAACTCTGCAGATGGAAATTCAATTACTGTAGCACCTGGTGCGCCCGGAACTTATTTATACACCTATCATGTGACGAACAATTTTGGCTGTTCGTTTGATTCAACAGTTACAGTAGATGTCTATCAATCCGCTATTGCTGATGTGTTAGATACGGCTGTTTGTGATGGATTGCCAGTTTTATTGAATGCAGGATCTGAAGTATGTCAATACACAATTAACTTGACGGATACTTGGGGTGATGGATGGAATGGCGGATACTTGCAAGTTATTTCTTCTGCTGGCACCGTGGATTATACCTTAAATACTGGTACCTCTGGAACTGAAACTTTCAGTGTTCCAGTTGGTGAAAACTGGTCAATTCAATGGATGCCTGGTGCATGGCTAAATGAAGTTGGCTACACTGTTGTGGATCCTGGAGGAGGAACTGTCCTTCAACACAATGCAGGTTCAAATCCACCAACTAACTTGAATGCCTACACGGCAGATTGTCCTGGAGATGAAATTTATGAACCTTTAGCAGGTTATGTTTACGAGTGGACGCCAGGCGGAACTTTAGATGATCCTGCAAGTCCAGCACCAACGGCTACTCCTGCTACGACTACAACGTACACTTTAACTATGTATCCAATTGGTCATCCTGATTGCGCGCAAACAGATGATGTGACTATCAATATGGGAGGTGGATTAGATACAGGTTTAGATTCTACGGCAATGTTTTGTATGGAAGGTGGAGCTGAAGATTTATTTAATTGGTTGGCTGGAACCCCTCAAACAGGAGGTGACTGGTTTGACCCTAATGGAGACCCAGCAATAATGCCAATGTTGCCAGTGGATATGATTGCTGGACTTTATGAATACAGAAAAGATAGTGCTGGATGTACTTCATCTACATTTATTGATGTTCAATTATTCCAAACCACTGCAACTACTACAGTAACTGAATCTGATTGTCAAGCAATGAATGGTCAAGTAGAAATCACTGTTACTTCTGGAATTAATCCGGTAATCTACTCTATTGATGCTGGAGCCAATTTCCAAGCAAGTAATATTTTCACCGGATTAGGTGGAGGAAATTTATACTCTTTCTTGGTACAAGATTCATTAGGTTGTGAAGTGACAGTAGATGCAACTGTAGATGACACAAATGTACCTACTCTTGACCCTGTTGCGTTTACAGATGCTACTTGTTTTGGGGTATGTGATGGAACGGTTAATTTAACAGGTACCAACATTGTGAATTATTCCATTGATAATGGAACTACTACTCAAGGAACGGGTGATTTTAATGGACTTTGTCCTGGAACTTATGATGTTTTAGTAGACAATGGGTTTGGGTGTCAAGTTACTGATCAGTTTACAATTGTTGAGCCACCTGTATTAGCTATTACTTCAATTTCACCAGATATTACAGTTTGTCCTGGAAATGATGTGACGGCAACTGTGACAGGTGAAAACGGAATTGGAAACGTAGTGTTTGATTGGGAATCTAGCGGAAACGCTTTAGGAACAGGAACACCGATTACTTTCGCTTCGACAGGTACAATGAATGTTTGTGTCACTATGAGTGATGATTGCCCAACAACTGATACAGAGTGTTTCAATGTGTTGGAGCCTACACCAACTCCTCCTACTATGACATCAGATGTGACTAATGGATGTAACCCGTTAACAGTGAACTTCACAAATTTGACAGCTGGAAATGTTGCTCAAACTACTTGGACATTCTCAAACGGTACAAGTATTGTAACCAATGGATCAGCGCCTATGTCAGTGATGTTTGATCAAGTTGGAGTTTATGACTTGACAATGGAAGTGATAACGGATATAGGTTGTGTTTATACAGAAACATTTACAAACTATATTGAAGTATTTGATGTTCCGCATGCATCTTTCACTCATCAACCAATTCCAGCGACAATTTATGATACTGAAGTTAATTTCAATGACTTTTCAACTGGTGGTGTTAGTGCTTGGTTATGGGATTTCGGTCCTGGTGTGCTACCTGGAAGTTCAACAATTGCAAGTCCAACGGTAGTTTATCCTGAAGGGATTGCAGCTAACTATCCCGTTTGGTTGCATGTTTGGAATGATCACGGATGTGTAGATTCAGCTCAAGCGACCGTAAGTATCGTAAATGATGTGTTGTTGTATGCTCCGAACATCTTTACACCTGATGGTGATGAATTTAATGAAACATGGAAAGTGACCATGTCAGGAATAGATATTTATGATTTCCATTTAGTGATGTTTAACCGATATGGTGAAATTATTTGGGAATCTTACAATCCTGAAGGAGTTTGGAACGGTAGCTACGGTGGCGGAGGATTAGTGCAAGATGGCACATATATTTGGGTGCTTGACGCCAAAGACAGCTATACCGATAAGAAATATGAATTTAGAGGTCATGTTACTGTTCTCAAGTAGAATTCTTTCGTAATAAATTTAAATCCCCTCAATTGAACGTTTCAGCTGAGGGGATTTTTTTATTTTTGTACTTCAAAATTGATATGGCAAAATTCATTGGAGATAGAATTAGTACAGAAGACCATCCAAAGTCTACCACAATTGTAATCACGCCCAAAAGAGTACTTTGGAAAGAGATTATTCTTGGCTTGTGGTTGGCTGGATTTACTTTTGCAGGACTTTATGTGGTATACCTACTTTTTTTTGGAGGAATGGAAAACCTTCAAATGGGAGAAAATTTTGATGAAGACATAAGGCGTCAACAAGTTATTTACTTGGCCATTTTTACCGCCTTTTGGGCTTACTTTGAGTATGTCACGCTTAAGGCTTTTTTGTGGATTGTGTTTGGAAGAGAATTGATCATGATTGATACTGAAGCACTTTCCGTTAAAAAATCGATTTTAGGATATGGCAAATCTCACCGATTCTTTTTTGAGAACATAAAAAAGTTCAGATATGAGAAGCCAGATTCATTGTCTCTAAATACTTTTTTAGATAATTCATATTGGTCTACCGGAACTGAAGTTTATAAGATAGACCACAAAGGCAAAACAAAGTCATTTGGAAGGAAATTAGAGGACAAAGACGCGAAGCTGTTATATCGATTTATTGGTGATCGTATGAAAAAATGGCGTAAGGCTAGTTCTTAATGGTGTAAACAGCTGTTTTAACCCTTTTACCAAGTTGGTCTTCAAGTAATAGTTTTGTAACTCTTGGAGAGCTTAAAACTTCATCTATTGATTTTATAATTGCCACAGGAACCCTTAGCTGAGTGAGTTCATTTTCTAATGTATCGGCTTCAATTAATTTCACTTTTTCTTGAATTTTTTCTGCGATCAAGTTTCTATTTTCTACTCTTGTTTGATTTGTTGAGAAAGTTAAATGTAATTCAAGGTGAAGATGTTTACAAAGGCTAATAAATTGTTTGTCTGATCCAATAGCGAAAGTGATAATTCGGTCATCCTTAGTTTTGAATAGTTCACCATAAGGAGCAATGTTAGGGTGTAATGAACCAATTGGCTTCGCGATATGATTAGCGATTAAAAAATTTGTTGCTTGATTAGCTAAGCTGGCAATCGCTGCGTCATACAATGAAACTTCTACTAAAAAATTTCCTCCGTTAACTTGTTGGTTCAATAAGGCTTCAAGAATACCTTCTTTCATTTGGTGTGCAGCGAATAAATCAATAAAAGCAACGGGCATTTTAACAGGTCCTGAAGTTGGAGTTCCGTTCATAGACATGAAACCGGTGTCAGCTTGAAGAACTAAGTCAAAAGCAACTTTCTCATCCGCAGCACCATATCCAGAAATTTCACCAACAATAATTTTTGAATTCAGCTTTTTAATAGCGGCATAATCCAAGTTAAATTTTTGCGCATCTCCGTGCTTGAAATTTGTCAGCACAATATTTGCCTTAGCAATCAGATCTTCTAGCTCACTTCTATCATCTTCATCAGTGAAATCCAAAAAAACATGCTCTTTATTCCAATTAACTGTAGCAAAATAGGCAGAATGAGAATTGTTTTTATTTTCAGAAGAAAGCTTCCAAGATCGTGTTACATCTCCACCTGTTTTTTTATTTTCAACCTTAATAACGCGTGCACCTTTTTCAGCGAAAAACATGCCCACTGAAGGTCCGGCTAAAACACTAGCAATTTCTACTACTACTAATTCTGAAAGTATACTCATTATATCTTTTGAACTATCAAATCTAGTGATTATTTATGGCAGAAAACACACGCAGTCCGAACCATATAAAACCTTTTAGCAGCTTAAAACTTTTTAATTACTAAATTTGTAATGAACCTCAAATAAGACATATGTCTGAAAAGCGAAGACTTACAACAGAAGAGAAAGCATTAAAGGTAAATTTGACTCCAGATATATACGGGTCATTTGCTGAAATAGGAGCAGGGCAAGAAGTAGCCGCGAACTTTTTTAAAGCTGGAGGTTCTTCAGGAACCATAGCTTATACACATTCAGCTTACGATATGAAAATATCGGATAGCATGTATGGTGAAACGAGCAGATACGTTTGTGAAGATCGTCTTATTCAAATGCTTGAAAAAGAATACCAGACGTTAGAAGAAACAATTGCTGACAAACAAAAAGATGCTAGGTTTTTTGCATTTGCCAACACGGTTGAATCTCTAAATTATCATAAAACCAACCAAGGACAAGGGTGGATAGGAATGAAGTTGCAACTTGAAGTTGGACATACACCTAATTATATTGTCTTGCATATAAAAATGCATGATATTTCACACAAACGTCAGCAAGAGGCTTTAGGAATATTAGGGGTTAATTTGATTCATGCCGCCTATTTTGATAGAGATAATATTGAGGATTTCCTGGAGGCTTTGACTTACAGAATTCCTAGAGAACGTGTTGAGATTGACATGATGCGAATTTCAGGACCAAGTTTTGAGCACATTGATAATAGAATTATCGCTTTGAATTTGGTGAAGAAAGGATTGACAGATGCTACTATGTTTGATCAAACTGGTGGAGTGTTACAACCGGCAACTGCATTGTACAAGAAAAATGTCCTACTAACAAGAGGAAGGTTTAGACCCATGACAAAGGTGCATGTGAATGTTATTGAAGAGGGGACAAAACTTTATTTGGCTGAAGAAGAAGTTGAAGAAGAAAACGTTTGTGTTTTACTTGAACTTACGCTGAAAGATTTAACGGCAGATGGAAAAATTGATGATAAAGACTTTGTTGATAGAGCAGAATTATTGTGTTCTATGGGGTATACGGTAATGATTTCAAATTATTTGAAGCATTACAAAATGATTGAGTATTTATCGGGTATTACAAGAGGGAAGAAGATTGGAGTATTATTAGGAGTCTATAATCTTCAAACAATTTTTGACGAAAAGTATTACAATACCTTAAATGGGGGATTGTTAGAGGCTTTCGGTAGAGGTTTCGGACACAATATTAAAATGTATGTTTATCCTGCGCTTAAGCCAAATTCTAATGAGCTCTACGGCGTAGATAATTTTGAATTACCAGAGCACCTAAAAGGTCTATTGGATTACATGTTAAAGACCAATAAGCTTGTTGGCTTTGATAAATATGACAAAGACTTGTTGCATATTCAATCGGATGCAGTTTTATCTAAAATTCAGAGAAACACGGGAGATTGGGAAAAAGATGTACCTGAGAGCGTAATGAAAGCGATTAAATATTATGACTTGTTCGGATATGTGAAAGCTGAAAACTTAGTTGACGCAAATTAATAGTAAGTATTCGTTAATTCTCCTTTTTCGTACTTTTCTGAATACATAGTAGATCCATCTTTATTAAAGTAGGTTGTTCTTCCGTGATGAACGCCTTGCTTATAACTGACTTCCATGTATTTCTGATCGATTCCCGGGTAGAATTCATGGCAAGTGCCTGTATAAGGAATATCATCCAAATAATATCTGTTAGGAATTCCCGGAGTTGTAGATACTTTTAAAGTTAGTTCAGAGCAATCGCAGTCTAAAATTTCTACTTCACCTGAACGTTTCTTGTCTCCATTTTCATAAATTTCTTCAATAAGCACGTTACCTTGTTTATCAAAGAATTTAATTTTTCCATGAAGTCTTCCTTCTAGAAGACTCTTCTCAATGTATTTAATCTCGGTTTCAGGATAGTTTTCAATACACATCCCAGTATACTTGGCTTCCTTTTTGTAAAATACACCAGTAGAATCAACATCTAATTCAGCACAAAAACAAGTATCCATTAATGAGCTTTGCATTACCGTTCCCGAGTTATTTGTTGCAGGAGGTATTTGGTCAGATTCAGACCCGCAACTTAAAACACCAAATACCAAACTTAAAGCGATAATATATCTCATTGAATTACATTTATTGTTTTTAAAAAGCGTTTGACGTACCCGCTTTCATTGTATCGAGTAATTGTGACTCCAAAGTGTTTTTTAGAGGATGAACTGTGAATGAAATCAACAACACCATCTTCATTTTTCAATACAATTCCGGCGTGTCCAACTTTTCTAATTTGAGGATTAGTACCTGTGAAGAGCATGATATCTCCCGCTCTGGCCTTTCCTAAATCTACCTCTTCTCCCTTACCTTCGTAACCAGAGCTGGCTCTTGAAACTTTTATTCCAAATTTTTTAAAAACATAATAAACGAAACCCGTACAATCAAATCCTTTTGTACTTGATCCACCCCAAACATAAGGGATGCCAATAAATTCTTGAGCATAATCAACAATACTATCTCTTAAGGTTGATTTATCCATTAACGAATCTGAATCGTTACTTGAAAATGCCGTTGAACTAATAAAAGCACAAAAAATTATGATAAGAATCCTTTTCATTACTACAAAATTAATATGTTTTATAACTTTAAAAAAATAAAAGATTACAATGTCAAAAATTAAGAATGCACAGTTGAGATATCGGGTTATTGATAGAGCTCTACGCAATCCGTACAAACCTTTTCCTACCAAAGACAATTTGAGAGAGGCTTGTGAGGAAGCAATTTTTGGAAGTTCGGTTGGAACAGACATTTGTGATTCAACTATAGAAAAAGACATGTTTGCTATGCGAATGGAGTTTGATGCTCCTATAAAGTACAGTAAGCGAGAAAAAGGGTATTATTACGAAGATGAAGATTATAGTATTGATAAAATCCCATTATCAGAAGATGACATTGATGCTATAAAATTTGCTACTAATACTTTGATGCAATTTAGAGATGTTAGCATCTTTAAGCAATTTGGGTTTGCCATTGACAAAATTTTTGATCGAGTTCATATTGCCAACAATCCTACAGACGAAAATGTTGACAATTTTGTTCAATTTGAGGTCATGCCTGAAACTTCTGGAAGTGAAATGCTACCTGAGTTATTGAAGGCGATAAAGGAAAAGTTAATTACTGAATTTTCGTATACCAATTTCGTTTCTGGAAAAGTTAAAGGAAGAGAAGTACTTCCGTTATTATTGAAAGAATACAGAAATCGCTGGTATTTAATCAGTTATAACCCTGCTAAGTCTAAAATAATGACTTTTGGATTAGATAGAATGTCAAAATTGCTGGTTACTGAAAATCACTTTTTAGATAAATTTGATTTTAATCCGGATAATTATTTTGAACACTCAATCGGAATTACGGCAAATGATTCAGAGCCTGTCAAAGTAGAGTTTAAGGTGGATAAAATAGGTTCTAAATATTTGAGTTCTCAACCTTTGCATAAAAGTCAAAAGCTAATCAAAGAAGGAAATAATCGAGACACTTATTCATTAAAAGTGATCATTTCTGAAGAACTTAAGCGAACAATATTATCTTACGGCGCTCAAATAGAGGTGACAAAACCGGCAGATTTAAGAGAGGCAATCAAGAATTCTATTTCAGAAATGGCTGAGAATTATGGATAAACGGCTTGAATTTAATCGATTTAATTCATATTTTTAAAGTCTTAAAAAACGAAACATACTGTACATGAAAAAAACGCTACTATCAGCTGCCTTAATGGTGGCCTTAAGTGGATCTATCTTTGCCCAAGTGAGTGAAGGTGGATTACCCACAACTTTTAAAAAACAACTCGCTAATCAAAAAGCTATATCAGAAATTAATTATGATGTAGTTGAAGTTCAAGCGCCGGATGTTGCTGCTGCTCAA
Source organism: Crocinitomicaceae bacterium (assembly GCA_039939375.1). Lineage (GTDB taxonomy): Bacteria > Bacteroidota > Bacteroidia > Flavobacteriales_D > Crocinitomicaceae > Paracrocinitomix. Next base: position 19,572 of record JBDVJO010000009.1, read on the forward strand.
GCTGAAGATGCATTAAACGATCAAAAAGGAGCCTATAGAATTGGTTTGAACGTTCCGGTAAATGCGAGTATACATAATTCAGGAACTTGGGAGACTTTAGAGAATGGAGATAAAATCTGGAGATTAGGAATTAAATCTCAAGGAGCGTCTGCCATTACTTTATATTTTGGAGATGACGTAACAATTCCTTTTGGAGGTAAATTGCATGCATACAACGAAAAGCAATCTCAATACATTGGCGCTTTTACAGCAAATACTCCTTCTTTTCAAGCAATGGAAATGATTCAAGGTGATTTGGTAACATTAGAATATTACATGCCTGCCGGATCTTATGAATTGCCAAACATTAATGTGTCAGAATTGGCGCATATCTATAGAGGAGTAGGAGAGAGAATTATCTTTTTTGAGCAAGGATATACTCAAAATCAAAACAAGGCTCAATCTTGTGAAGTAGATGTTGCTTGTTCTGAAATCACAGGATGGGAAGAGCAAAGAGATGCTGTAGTAAGGTATACGTTTGTAGATGGAGGAACTTTCTTATGTTCTGGAGCGGTTATTAATAACACGAATAACGATTGTACTCCTTATATACTTTCAGCAAATCACTGTGGTGAGCCAACTTCTAACTCAGACATTACAGGTCACGTTTGGTACTTTAATTATCAAAGACCAACTTGTTCGCCAGGAAATACAACACCTTATTCAGGGGCTCAGTCAGAGACAATGTCAGGTGGAACGTTTAGAGCGTCCTCTTCATTAGGAAATGAGCCTGCTGGAAACACCAATCAGGTGGATGGATGTGATTTTGTTTTAATTGAAATGAATTCTGATATCCCTCAATCTTATGGAGCTTATTATGCAGGATGGAACAGAACGAATACTGCTTCACCTTCAGGAGTTGGAATCCATCATCCATCAGGAGACGAAAAGAAAATTTCAACGTATACATCATCTTTATCAAGTGCAACATATAATGGTGGATGGACTGCCGCTCACTGGTTAGTAACTTGGTCGGCTACTGCAAACGGACACGGGGTAACTGAAGGAGGGTCTTCAGGTTCACCTATCTTCAATAATGCAGGATTAATTGTAGGTCACCTTTCAGGAGGATCTTCTTTTTGTACAGCAACGAGCAGCCCTGATTTATATGGGAAAATGAGAAATGCATGGGATATGGAAGGTTCTAATGCCAACCAACAGTTGGCGGCATGGTTAGATCCAGGAAACACAGGTGCTTCAACAATGACAGGAACTTATTCTCCTTGCGGACCTACTGCTCCGATTGCAGATTTCGTAGCGAATCAAACTTCTGTTACACCGTCAACAACAGTTAATTTTACTGATCAATCTTCAGGTTCACCTACGTCTTGGGCATGGACGGTAACACCAGCTACCGGTTGGACATACGCAGGAGGAACGAATGCTTCATCTCAAAACCCTCAGATTACATTCAACACTCTAGGGTTTTATACGGTAGCATTAACAGCAACTAACGGAAATGGAAGTGATACTGAAACTAAAACGAACTATATAGAAGTAACAAACACTACTGGCGGAAATGATCCATGTGATGCAAGTGGTACAACGGATTGTAGTAATGGAAATGCTTCTGAGTACCTTTCAAATGTGACTTTAGAAGGTATTTCAAATGCAACTGGATGTTCAGATTACTCTGATTATACTTCAATGGTCGCTTCATTAGATTTAAACGGACAATACACCGTAACTTTAGAACCAGGAGTAGCTGGTACTGGTGCTGGCCAAGCGTATACTGATGATGAATTAGCCGTTTGGATTGATTGGAATAATGATGGTGATTTTGATGATGCAAACGAAGATGTTGGTTATGTAATTGTAGCTGCAGGTTTCAATTCAGCTTTTGATTTTACGGTTCCGGCTGGAGCATTTGTTGGAGATGTAATCATGAGATGTAGAATTTCATACTTCCCAGATGATGGAGCGATTGATCCTTGTGGAACGACACAGTGGGGTGAAGTAGAAGATTACACAATTAGAGTAGTTGATCCAAATATTGGAGTAGAGGAGAATGATATTGATGAAGTTTCAATTTACCCTAACCCAACGACAGGGCAGTTAAATGTTAATTTTAATAAAGTTTCAACTCAAATTGAATCTGTTGAATTAACTGATATTACAGGAAGAGTAATTGCTAAAACTTCTGTGATTAACGGAGCAGTTAGCTTTGACTTAAGTAATGAGTCAGCTGGTATTTACTTTGTGAAAGTGAATGCTGAAGGCAACACAATTACTAGAAAAGTAGTGAGACTTTAAGAAAATAAATATCTGATTTTAAACCCATTCGAAATTTCGGATGGGTTTTTTTTGTCTCTTTTGCGTGGATTCTATTTCTTTTACTACTTTTGTGACGGGTAAGTCCTGTACGACCAGCTCCTGTTTAATCCCCCAGGGTGGGAACACAGCAAGGGTAGACGGTTGTAGCGGTGCGATACAGGTAGCTTACCCACTTTTTTCCCTTTTTATATCTCGTTCACATTTTCTCTCAACTGTTGATAAGTAGTTTTCATTTGAGCGCCTGCAAGATTTATATTTGCACTGAACAAAATCAGCAACATGAAATTTTTTATTGATACCGCTAATCTTGATGAAATCAGAGAGGCAAACGACTTAGGAATCCTTGACGGAGTAACTACCAACCCTTCGCTTATGGCGAAAGAAGGAATTACAGGTAAAGACAACATTTTAAAGCACTATGTAGATATCTGCAATATTGTTGATGGAGATGTGAGTGCAGAAGTAATCGCTACCGATTACGAAGGGATGATTAAAGAAGGTGATGCACTTGCTGCTTTACACTCTAATATCGTAGTTAAAATCCCAATGATCAAAGATGGTATCAAAGCGATCAAGTATTTTTCTGATAAAGGAATTAGAACTAACTGTACTTTAGTTTTTTCTGCAGGACAAGCTATTTTAGCTGCTAAAGCAGGTGCTACTTACTTATCTCCATTCGTAGGAAGATTAGATGATATTTCAGCAGATGGTTTAGCCTTAATTGCAGAGATCAGAGAAATCTATGACAATTACATGTTTGAAACACAAATCTTGGCCGCTTCTATTAGACACACCATGCACGTGATTGATTGTGCTAAAATTGGAGCAGATGTTATGACAGGTCCGTTAAGTTCAATTACCGGATTGTTAAAACACCCATTAACGGATATCGGTTTAGCAAAATTTTTAGAAGATTACCAAAAAGGAAATGGCTAGAAAGTCACTTTGATAATTTTAAAAAGGTCAATCTATATGGATTGACCTTTTTTTATTCAACCCCATTGCATTTTTTTTCGTGTTATGTAGTATGAAAAGATTTAGCCCAATTTGTTTACTTTTTTTTATAATTGGATTCATTTCGTGTGAGTCAGAAGAATACTTACCCCTAGAAACGCATGAAGGGAAAAATACCTTTGGTTTCATTTCACCGGACATGGTAAAAAGAGGAGGTAACATTGACGTTAACGACACCATTGCATTAAATCAAGGCACTAACCAATTTGTATTTAAACTGAAAACTAAAAGTCCCGGTGGTTTTTATAAGAATGGGACATGGCGATTTTTAAACATGTATCTAACTTTTAATGATAACCCTTCTTATCATGAGTATATCTTGGATAGTGCTTTCTATGTTGAGCGCAGTCAGTACACCTCTGATAGTAGTTTGTTTTTAGACAAGTCTCAAGATGGTGTATATTTCCTTGATACAACTAAAAACATCCATTTTTGGGTATTTCAACATCAAGAAATGATTCAACAAATTTCAGGTTCTTTTGATTTTCACATGAATCAACAGCGAGTTTATGGAGATACAACTTATATCGATACAAGCAATACAATTGAAATAATTGCAGGAAGGTATGATGTTATTTACAGCTTAGAGTAAGCCCAAACAGATTTTTAATCGAATTATTTTTCTTACCGTTGCATAGATTTGCTGCTGAAATGCCCCACCTTTCTTAACTTCATTAAGGATATCCATCAAAGCCTTTTCTTCGTCTACAGGCATTAATATCAGGTCACATCCGGCTTGCGCTGCTTTTAATTCACAATTAGGAATGGATGCTACTCCGCCCATATTCATAGCATCTGTCACAACTAAACCTTTAAACTTCATTTCGTTTTTAAGCAAACCAGTAACAATCGATCTGGAAACAGTGGATGGCATGCCCTTCGTGTCATATTTTGGATTGTTTTCAATGGCAATGTGCCCTACCATTACGGATAAAACACCGGCAGAAATTAAGGGTTCATAATTTTTTACTTCTAACATTTCGCCATCAATGTAAACGAGTTTTTTATGGCTATCGCCTACCACATATCCATGACCAGGAAAGTGCTTGGCTGTTGCAACAATTCCTTGCTTCTGAGTTTCTTCTATAAATATTTTAGACCAAATTTGAGCTGTATCTGAATTGTTACCAAAGGCCCTGAATGATATAACTTCGTTTGGAGACATATCAACAACGGGTGCGTAATTATAATTTATTCCTATATCATTTAAATCCTTGCAGATAGACAACGCAAACTTTTTTACTTCATCTCTACTAATCATTTGATTGGCTTTTTTGACCGGTGTACAGTTTTTAATTTTGTATCCAATCAAACTTGGCTCGGCATCCGCCGAATAAAGTAACGGAAGTCCACCATTTGATTTGTTTAATGCGTTGAAGTCTTTAACCATGGTTGTAAAGCCGTCTTTTGTTCCGTTCAACAACAAGATGCCGCCAATATAGTTCTTTGCTAATAAGCCATTTAAATGCTCTTGAGATTTTCCTAATCGTCCAGCTGCAGGAATAATCATTTGTCCAACTTTAGCCGTATCGTTCATTCGATCAAAAATGCTGTCTATTTTTTGCTCTAATTGAGCATCATAAACAAAGAAATCAGAAAGCTTATAATCCTGACTGAAGGTGGTACTCGCAACAATTAAGGATAAAAAAAAGATGATATTTTTCATAAGGTCAAAAAAAAGGTCCTGACTAAAAGCCAAGACCGATTATTATTTATAAATGAGATTACTCTCGAATTACTTTTACAATAGTTCTTCTATTTTTTTGATGTGCTGCATTTTTAGCTTTCCATCCACGAAGTTTTGATATTTCCGCATCTGTGATTTCTGGAGAATTTTCTCCGTATCCTTTCACTTGAATTCTAGATGCGTCAATTCCTTTTTTAATTAAATACTCTCTAGCAACTTTAGCTCTTTGTTCAGATAACATTTGGTTGTAAACAGCATCACCTCTTGTATCAGTATGTCCGCCAAGTTCAACTATAATTGTTGGGTGAGATTTCATTACAGTTACTAAGTTGTTTAATTCTGTAACAGAAATATCTCGTAAATCTGCCTTGTCAAAATCAAAGTAAATATTTCTTAATGTAAATTCGCCGCCTGCAATAGGAGGGAATAACTCAAAATTCACCTTAATTTCTGTATTGGCATCCTTTTTTGTAGTGACAACAGATTCAGATGCAATGGTGTAAGATTCTTTAGAAACAGTAAATGCATAAGTTTCACCAGCAGGTAATACAACGCTATATGTTCCATCAGGATTTGTTACAACGTTTTTTACTTTTTCGTTCGTTTCACCATTTACAATGGTCAAATTAGAAGCAATACCGTTTTTACTTTTTCCGTCAATTACAGTTCCTGAAATCACCAATGTCTTCTTTTTACCATCAAATGAATCAACGACATTATTGTTTCCACCATTTCCGTTAGTCTCTGAAACTTCTGAAGTTTCTTTAAATTCTGCTTCAAGTAAATTGGCAGTTGCTAATAAAGCGTTCTTTTTATCTCCAAGGAATGTAATCTGATAAATATCTTTTTCTCCTAATCCATCTGCTCGGTATGATGAATAATAAGCATATCTCTCGTTTCCTGTAACAACAAAATAAATATCATCATCCGGTGTGTTGATAGGGTATCCAATATTTTCAGGCTCTGACCAAGATCCATCTTCAGCATCATAAACTGTTTTAAAAATGTCTAATCCACCCATAGTTTTATGACCGTTTGAAGAGAAATATAAGGTTCTATTGTCAGGGTGAAAAAACACGCCTTTTTCTTCGAATTCGGTATTTATAGTGCTTCCAAGGTTTGAAGGTTCTCCCCATGCTTTGAGTTCTTCGTCCCATAAAGACATATAAATATCGTGTTGACCTTCTCCACCTGGTCGGTCTGAAACAAAAAACAAGGTCTTTTCATCAAATGATAAAGATGCGCTTGACTCATGATGTTCAGTGTTAATATTGTCACCAATTGAAATAGGTTCTTGCCAAGTTCCGTCATCATTTTGCTTGGTAATAAAGACGTCTCCATTCTTACTGCTTAATCCTCTATAAATTAATAATGACTTTCCATCTGGAGCTAATCCAACCGTTGCATCATGTGACTCTGAGTTTATTGGAGTCGAAATGTTTTGTGCTTCTGACCAATTGCTTCCAAAAGTTCTCTTTGCGTAATAAACATCTTCATAAAAATGGTCTTGCTTATCTTTTTTTCCGCCTTCTGAATCAGGTCTTCTTCCTGTAAAAAATAGGCCTCTGTTGTCTGCAGAAATTACTGGTGAAAATTCTGGATATTCCGTATTGATACTATCCCCTAAGTTGTCAATCCAAACTCTAACAGGGGAACTTTTTAATTTTATACCAGTTTGACATTCCTCAATTTTCTTATTAATGAATTGCCTTTGTAGTTGATCATTTTGTTTAATTCCATCTTTAAATTCCCGATAAAATTTAGTTGCTTCTTCAAAATTCCCGTCTAGTTGATATGCTTGTGCTAAGTAGAACTTAATGTTTTCATCTACTTCAGGGTTCACTTTGTAAGCAAACTTAAGATGCCTTAAACTGTTGAATTTTTGATTTGAATTTAAATAGCAAACACCTATTTTGAAATTTAAAATAGACGACCAAGGGTTAAATTCATTTGCCTTTAAGTAATGAGTTAGGGCTTCTCCTAAATCATCATCACTTCCATCAAAAAACTTATAATCCCCTAATTTGATTCGCTTTACAGCTTCGGAAAAGCCAGCTTTATCATCTTCAAATAATCGTTTATCAAAAGGGATGTCTTTGTCTTGCGTAAATGCTTCGAAAGCAAAGACACATATCAATAATAGTAATATGTTTTTCACGATCTTATTCATTACAAGTTGCGCTATTTAAAAATTCTTCAGCTTCTTCAGATCCTAAAATAAAAGCTTGCTCCCAATCAGAACATGCATCAGCAACATTTCTCAACATTTCGTTTGCAATTCCTCTGTTGAAATAAGCCTCCATCATTTCTGGTTGAATATCTAAGGCTGCGTTGCATTTTTCAATTGCCGATTCGTATTGGCTTTGCTCTAAGAAAAGTGCAGCCTGGTTGTTCAAAACAACTATATTGTTTTGATCCAAATCATAAGCTTGTTTGAACATGTCTGCCGCTTCATCCAATTCTTTGTTGCTGAAATGTAAAGAACCAGCAATGACTAAAAGTTCTACTTTTTGCTGGTCATTTGCGGCTGCAAGACCTTTTTGAACATATTCTAAAGCTTCATCACTTTTCCCTTGAAGTAAGGCACTATTAGCTAAGTTAGACAAAACCGCGCCAGATGAAGGGTCAATTTCTAAGGCCTTTTTAAATTGTGCATCCGCTTTCTCAAATTCGAACATGTTAAAATAAACGGATCCTTTCGCATTGTAAGCCTCAATGTTTTTGTCATTAATTGCTATCACTTTGTCCAAGTTGATTAAAGCTGCATCATAATTTTCGATTGACGCTTGACTTTTACCGAGATACAATAAGTCAAACTCTCCTGAGCTACCTAATGATACCCCTTTCTCTAAGAAAAAAGCAGCACTGTCTGCATTTCCAGTTTTGTAATAGCATTTTCCTAATTGCGTATAAATGCTTGCTTCAAATTTATTGTTGGCATAAGCACTTTTAGCTGAAGCCAATGCTTCATTGAATTTGCTTCTTCCGTAATGGATGTTAGAAATGTTTAGATGTGCCTCTGCGTAAATTGGTTCTATAGCAACAGCCTGCTTAAAATACTTTAAAGCATCAACCAAGTTGTTGTTTTTGTACTCTTTAACGCCTTTTGCATATGCTTTTTTTGCTTCTGGGTTGTATTTAACCTGAGCATATGATAAAAGGGGTAAAAAGAATAGAATTAAAAGTAGTCTCCTCATGCGGGCATGTATAATTATGCGAATTTAAAATTTTTCGCCATTAAAACATACATTTAATCGATAAACCTTTAAAATTAAAAGCTTAATAATTAAAGTTTTAATATTTTAAATTCTGTTCTTCTATTTTGCTGATGCGCATCCTCTTTTTCAGATTTTGATTTCAATTTAGAGATCTCACTATCTGATATTAATAACTGCGTTTCACCATAGCCCGCAAACTCAAGTCTAGATTTATCAATGCCATGACTCACCAAGTAATCAACAACTGATTTTGCACGATTCTGGCTGAGTACTTGATTGTCAGTTACTGAACCTCTAGAATCTGTATGACCTGATAACTCAATTCGCATAGTAGGATTTTGATTCAATAAGTCGATTAAACGCTCTAACTCATTGATAGATTCATCTCTTAAAGAATATTTCGCATAATCATAAAAGATATTACGTAGAACGATTTTTTGACCTACTTCAACTTTCTTCAAGTCAACATCTTTTTTGTATTGTTTAAAACCGCTTGCTTCTGGAATAACAAAGTTTTCAGAGTGGAATAAATAACCATCTTTCTTTACTGCAATTCCGTAGTTTTTTCCTGCAGGAAGTGAAACCAAGTATTTTCCAGTATTGGCATCAGACATAAATTCAGCAATGATTTCATTTTTCTCGTTGTCAACTAATACAACTTGAGCTTGGAGCGGTTGTTTTGTCTTCTCATCTCTAATGATTCCTGTTAAGATTGCCATGTTTGATCCTTCAACAACTAAGGTAGGTTCTTTAATCTTCTCTTTGATAGGCTTAGCAATGGAAGCGATTAAGTTATCCTCATTCGATAAAACTGGTGGTTTTTCTGGACCTAAAAAAGTGATTAAGTAAATGTCTTTTTCTCCATATCCGCCTTCTCTGTATGAAGACATATATCCAAATCTACCATTACCCGCAACTACAAGACCTATGTCATGATCCGGCGTGTTTAATGGAGGACCTAAATTCACAGGTTTTTGCCAAACTCCATTTACTAATTTCGAATAAAATACGTCAAATCCACCCATAGTATTATGTCCATCAGAAGAGAAGTACATAGTTTCACCATCAGGGTGAATAAAAACAGATCTTTCTCTGTAGGGAGTATTAAGAGTTTCTCCAGCGTTCACTGCTTCTCCCCATCTCTCTTTTTCAGCATCCCAGTCACAATAGTAAATATCATGACCACCATATCCTCCTTCTTTATTTGAAGTGAAGTACAATCTTTTTCCATCAAAAGTTAGCGAAGCGTCAGGTTCATGCGCATCTGTATTAATCGTTTTATACATCTGCTCTGGTTTATCCCAAGTTCCTGTTTCGTCAGATGAAGAGAAAATATCACCATTTCCTTTTTTGTCAGTATATATAAACAAAGTATGACCATCTGGAGACAAACCAATAGTGGCATCATGTTGACCTTTGATATTAAGAGGTTCGCCAGAATTAACTCCTTTTGCCCAGTTGCCATCTGTTCTAGTACTTTGGTAAATATCCTCAAAGTAACCTGTACCATCAGGAGACATTTTTTCCTCAGGTCTTCTTGAAGTGTAAAACATTACAGCTTCATCCGCAGAAATAACAGGAGCAAAATCAGGATACTTAGAGTTTATGTTTTCTCCAAGATTATCAATCCAAACTCTTGCTTTATGTTTTTGTAATTCAATTCCGTTTTTACATTCTTGTACCTTTTTATAAGCTTCGGTTCTAACTACCGGGGGCTGCTGCCCAAGTCGAACTGCATGAACGTCTAGTCTAACATTGTCTGAACTCAGAGCCGCTTTGTTGTAATAGTCAATAGCATTGTTCCAGTCACTTTCAATGTGATATGCAACACCAATAAAGTACATGACATCAGGAGCTACAGTTGGTTTTAATTTGTACGCGTCCAAAAAGTATTTTTTCATTTTGAATTTGTCAAAATTGTAGTAACACAATCCAATCTTATAATTCAAGTCTGCACTCAAAGGATTGAATTTATAGGCGATCAGATATTCTTCTACTGCTTTTCTGTAATCTGGAACGTATGCATCAAAAAATCCATCACCTTCTTCAAAGTGTTTCAATGCTTCTTTAAACTGATCTTTTTGATCAGGGAATAATTTTTTTTCAAATGGTTTGTCGGCTTGAGAAAATACAGTTGAACTGATAACAAGAAGACAAAATGTGTAAAGTAATTTTTTCATTTTTTCAATTATTTATCAGCACAAGCTGGTCCGTTAACATATTGTTCAGCATTTTCTGAACCTAAAATAAAGGCGTCTTCCCAGTCAGCACAGGCTCCTTTTAAATCTTTCAGCATTTCTTTAGCTATTCCTCTATTCATGAAGGCTTCCATATATTCTGGTTCCAATTCTAGTGCTTTATTGCAGCTATTTACTGCTTCCTGGTATTTTTCCATTTGAATGAATACGGATGCTTTATTGTTGTGCGCGAATGCATAGTTTGGTTCTAATTCTGCAGCTTTAGAATAATCACTTAAAGCTTCTTTAAATTTTCCTTGCATATATCTTGCTGTTCCACGATTATTGTAGGCCACATGATATTTTGGGTCTCTTTTTAAAGCTTCAGTGTAATATTTTTCAGCATTGGAGTAATCTTCTTTTGCTTTGTAGGCTGAACCTAAATTGTTGTATGCAAAACTTAAGTAATTATCATATTTAACAGCACTTTGATAGTCTTTTAAAGCTCCATCAATATCTTCAATTTGCATTTTTGCTGAACCTCGATCATTGTAAGCATAGGCATAATCATTTTTTCGTTTGATTGCCTCATCAAACGATTTGATTGCAGCTTTATAATCCTCCATTTGGAATTGTGCAACACCTTTAAAATAAGGGTATTTTTCATCCGTAGAGGATAAACTTGCGGCTTGATCAAAGGCTTGAACTGCTCCTTCATAATCTTGATCAGCCAAAAGCATATTTCCTTTCATGTAGGCTGCTTCATGCATATTTGGATCAAGTAAAATCGTTTTATCAAAATCCTTGATTGCTTCTGCGTTTTTTTGTAAACCTACGAAGGCCTGACCTCTATAAAAATAAGCATTTACATATTGATCATCAATTAGAAGAACTTCGGTAAAGCTCTGAACCGCTTCCATAAATCGCTCTGCTTTGAAAGCAGCGACTCCTGCATTATATTTTTTTAATACTTCCGGATTTACCAGACCTAAGGAGTCTATAGTCGCTTGATCAACAGTTCCCCCGTTTAAGGCGGTCGAGTCGGTTTGCGCAATTCCGGTGAGTGCCATTCCAATCGAAAAGGCAAATAGCGTAAGTTTTTTCAACATATTTATTGCTTAAAATTGAATGCTAATTTATACTTTTAATAGGTATATTGCAATTTTCATACTAAAAATACCAAATGGCTAAAAAAAGATCAATCCTAAAGAAATCAAGCACTTTGTTTTTGGAAAAGTATTTAAACAATGCTTCGCCAACGGGTTTTGAAAAGGAAGGACAGAAAATATGGTTGGATTATTTAAAGCCATATATTGATGAACACTGGGTAGATAATTACGGTTCCGTGGTTGGAATAATTAATCCAAAGGCTAAGTATAAAGTAGTTATTGAGGCGCATGCGGATGAGATTTCTTGGTTTGTTCATTACATCAATGCTGATGGGTTTATCTACTTGAGAAGAAACGGTGGATCGGATCATCAAATTGCTCCGTCTAAAAGAGTTAATATTCATACTGAAAAAGGTATTGTGAAAGCCGTATTTGGTTGGCCAGCAATTCATACAAGAGGGGGAGGAAAAGAGCAAGCGCCTACTACCAAGAATATATTCTTAGATGTAGGCTGTACTTCTAAAGAAGAAGTTGAAAAATTAGGAGTTCATGTAGGATGTGTTATCACCTATGAAGACGAATTCATGGTCTTGAATAAAAATAAATATGTCGGTAGAGCTTTAGATAATAGGATCGGAGGGTTCATGATTGCAGAGGTTGCCAGACTGTTGAAAGAAAATAAGGTAGAACTGCCGTTTGGTTTGTATATCACAAATGCGGTTCAAGAAGAAGTAGGTTTAAGAGGTGCGCAAATGATTGCCGAAAAAATCCAACCGGATGTTGCGATTGTTACAGATGTCTGCCATGACACGAATACGCCTATGATTTCAAAAATTGTTCAAGGAGATTTGAAATGTGGTTTGGGTCCAGTTTTGACTTACGGACCGGCTGTACAAAACAATCTTTTAAAATTAGTAATGGATGCTGCAGTTGCTAAGAAAATACCATTCCAAAGAGCTGCGGCATCTAGATCTACGGGTACAGATACGGATGCATTTGCCTATTCTAATGCGGGCGTGCCATCTGTCTTAATTTCTACTCCTTTGCGGTATATGCATACTACGGTTGAAATGGCACATAAAGATGATGTTGAAAATGGTATTCGATTAATTTATGAAAGCCTTTTAAAAATTAAGAATGGGCACGATTTTCGCTACTTTAAGTAGTGTAGAATGAGATTTAAACTTTCCATATTATTTCTTTTTGTTTGTTCGATTGCCTTAGCAGAGGTTCAACCAGAGGTTGTTTTTACTTCGGGGCATTCGCAACAGGTAAATGCAATGGTCACGAGTCCAAACGGTAGGTTTTTGGCTAGTTCAGGGAACGATAAAGTGATTAAGATTTGGGAAATTGCGACTACTCAAGAATATCGAACGCTTTCTGGATTTGACGGACAAATGAATGAAATTATCTTTTCTAAAGACAATATTCATCTTGCCGGTTTGTCTACCCAGGGAGAATTGGTAGTTTGGAATGTCCTTAGTGGTGAAGAACAATATAGATCTGAAAGTGGGAAAACCTTTTTAAAAGGATTGGCATTTTCAAAAGACGGATCGAAGATAATTCATTGTGGTAATGACGGTATTATGCTTACCGTAACCAATTGGAAAGAAGGAACTTCAGAATCATCAGAAATTGCATCAACTGCGCTCGTTCTTGATTCAAATAAGCAAATAGTCTATGTGCTTGACCATAAAGGGAATTTGAATTATTTTGATTTTGAGACAGAGCAATCAATAAAAACCATCAAACTTTTTGATGAATTTAATTATCCCTTTACTCGTTTAGATGTATCAACTGATGGTCGCTATTTGGCCTGCGGATTTAATGATGATGTATTGCGAATTTTTGATACTTCAAAAGATAAATTTATTTACGAATATTCAACGTCCCCTATTAAGCTCAAAGATTTGGCGTTTGACCCTAAAAATCCTTTGTTGTACGTTTCTTTAATAGATACTAGGGTTTTAGTGTTTAATTATGAGAAAATGAAACTTGTGGATGAATTCAAATCCGGAATTTTCACAGCACAAAGTATAGCCGCTCATCCCAAGGGAGAAGTGATTATTTTGGCGAATCATTCAGAAATTAGTTTTTATGATGTAAAACGAAAAAAGAGCTTTAAGCAATTAGCAGGTAAAACAGCACCAATATCTTGGATTTGTCATGATCCGAATAATGAATTTTTGGCTGTGGCAAATGATGAAATTAATGTGCAGCTGTGGGATTTAAAACTAAACAAAGTAGTTAGAAAAATCCAAGGATATAAACCCTGCCAATTCAGTGCTGATGGTAAGCATGTATTTTTACAAACAACTGATTCTAAAGTAGGGAAGTATAATATTGAAAAAGGAGTGATTGAGCAATCTTACAACACGAATTCAATTATTCAAATGTCCATGGCTGTTTCACCTGACGGAAAGTACATGGCGGCAGGCGGAATAACAGGTGTAGTCACAGTTTGGGATGTCGAAAAAAATGTGGAGATAGCCGTTCTTACGGGGCATACTGGCATAGTTACTTCTGTGGATTTTCATCCAACATTACCAATACTTGTTTCTACGTCATATGATCAGACTTCAAGAATTTGGGATTTTAAGAAGAAGATAGAGTTGAAGCAATTCCAAGATCAAATCATCTGTGTTTCGGATGCCAAATTTTCGCCTGACGGAAAGCTGTTGGCGACAGCTGCATGGGATAGAACGATTCTAGTAAGAGATGTTGAAACTTGGTCAATTATATATAAGTTGGAAGGTCATAAAAACAGTGTGCAATCTATTGATTTCAATGCAGAGAGCACCTTGCTATGTTCTGCTGCAGGAAATAATGCCGTGCTAGAATCTGATAACTCTGTAATTACATGGGACTTAACCACTGGAGAAGAGTTGTGTAGAATGGCTGAACACAAAACCACCATCCCAAAAATTACATTTGATGATAATAATGGTAGAATTTATTCTGCTTCCAAGGACGGGGCAATAATTGTAACAGAACCAACAAAATGTGAAGTTGTAGCCACATATTTAGGAACTAAGAGTGAAGATTTTGTGGTGTATACCCCCGATAATTATTACATGGCGTCTAAATCAGCCTTAAAAAGTTTAGCGTTTAGAATTTCAAATAGATTAGTTGCTTTTGAGCAGTTTGATATTTATTTGAATCGACCGGATATTATAGCTGAAAGGCTAAATAAGTCACCAGAACAAGTTAAAAAAGCCTACCATTATTTGTATAAGAAAAGACTGCGTAAGCTTAATTTAGAAGAGGGTAGCCTTAAGATTGATTATGCCATCCCAAAAATAATTAACGAAACAGAAGTTGACCTGGTCACTGCTGAATCTAATTTAAAGTTAATAATTACCGCTTGGGATGAAACACACAATATCAAACAAATCAATGTTTTTGTCAATGACGTTCCCATTTATGGTGAAGCTGGATATCAATTGAAAAAACCAGTTAAATCCATTCAAAAAGAATTAAATATTCCTTTAGTTGAGGGAGAGAATAAAATTCAGTTTTCTGCGGTCAATTCAAATGGAGCAGAGTCTTTATATGAAACAGTAGAAATTATCAGACAAGGTCAAAATGTCAAGCATGACTTATATATAGTGGCAATCGGTGTTTCAAACTATCAAGATGATAGATTCAACTTGACTTACCCTACAAAAGATGCGCGGGATGTTGTTTCTAAAATGTCAGAATCCAAAGAGAATTACAACGAAGTTTATACGAAGTTACTTTTAGATGCAGATGCAACAAGAGAGAATATAGAGGGATTAACTTCATTTTTCAAGAATTGTTCTTATGAAGATTTGGCCATCATTTTTATTGCTGGTCATGGGGTGTTGAATGTAGATTTTGACTACTATTTCGGAACTCAAGATATGGATTTTGATCATCCAGAAGACAAAGGATTGGCGTATGAGAGTATCCATCAGCTGCTGAACAAAATTAAGGCGTACAGAAAATTATTAATCATGGATACGTGCCACTCTGGTGAGTTAGACAAAGAGGAAATTGAGGCGGCACCTAATCCAGAAGTCATTGAAGGAGATATTAAATTTAGAAATGCAGGAGTAGGTGTTAGAGAAAAACAAGGTTATGGTTTTGAAAATTCAGTTGGGTTATTGCAAGATATTTTTTCGGATACGAGAAAAGGTTCAGGTGCAACCGTAATTTCAAGTGCAGGTGGAGCAGAATATGCAATGGAGTCAGATCAATGGCAGAACGGCTTATTTACACATGCTTTGTTAGAGGGGTTGAAGACTCCAGCTTCAGTTGGTAACGGAGATAGTCAAATAACTGTTTCTGAAATAAGAGCCTTTGTGCATCAGAAAGTTGAAGAACTTTCTGATGGAAAACAAATTCCAACAGCAAGAGAAGAAAATATTAGCCAAGATTACATTATATTTGGACAATAGTTAATGGATCATTACGAAATCATAAAGCCCAATATACCCACTGGCCAAGTGTATCACTTTAATACGGAGTATGACGTTGAGTATGAAGTGCGATTTGCAAGGAAGAAAGAAAATATTCTTCATGCGGTTATTGCTTTTGGTGTATTGAACGAAGAGTATGAGGGAGAAGAGTATGCATTGACTAATAAGGGTGATGTTTTTAAAGTTATGAGAACCATCATCACGATAATTCAGTATTATGGTGAGAAGCACCCAAATACACAAGTTTTTGAGTTTACTGGGGTTTATAAAGAAGGAGAGGATACCGAATTATCTCAACGAACTAAATTGTATTTAAGATATTTACCTAGAATCTTTGACGAAAGTTGGAAGATTACCATGGAGGGAAATAAAATCTTTGTTACTAAGAAACGTAAATAAATTACGGTCAATTCATTTTTCTTAGCCTAAAATTATTGGTATGAGTGAAGCTAAAATTTCGTGTCCTGAATGTGGACATTCATTTAATTCAGAAGAAGCAATTGCAAAAGGTGTTGAAGCCCGATTGACGGAGCAATATCAAAAAAAGCATCAGGCATTTCTATTAGAGCAAGAAGCGAAAAAACAGCAATTGGCTAAAGAAGCAGATGCACTATTAGAGCAAAAGAAGCAGTTTGATGAGGCGCAAGAGAAAGCACGGTTAGATTATACACAGCGTTTGAAAGAAGATCGTGAAAAAATTGCAGCTGAAGCAAAAGCAAAGGCAGAAAAAGAAGCGAAAGAGAGTGCTGAAGTTCTGATTAAAAATCTACAAGAAGATCTTGAGAAAAAGAAATCTGAAAACAAGAATTTACAGCAAAAAGAGCTTGATTTTTTGAAAAAAGAACAAGCCATGAAAGAGGCCCAAGAGCGCATGGAGCTGGAGATTCAAAAAAGAGTACTCTTAGGTCAACAAGCTGCTGAGGCCAAAGCGCAAGCCAAAGTAACAGAGCAATTCCAATTGAAGGAAAAAGAATATCAAAAACAGATAGAAGATGCAAAAAAGTCTGTTGAAGATATGAGACGTAAAATAGAGCAGGGGAGTATGCAGCTTCAAGGTGAAGTGCAAGAATTAGCAATTGAAGATGAGTTGAGAGTTGCTTTTCCATATGATGATATTGATGAAGTTTCAAAAGGTATTAGAGGTGCTGATTGCGTTCAGTCAGTTAAAAATCAAATGCAAGAAGTAGTTGGAAAGATCATTTATGAGTCAAAACGCACAACAAATTTTGGAGGAGATTGGATAGAGAAACTAAAAGGAGACATGTTGGCTGCAGGAGCAGATGTTGCGGTTCTAATTACTCAGACTTTACCAAAAGATCAAAAGTCATTCACACTTGTAAATGGCGTTTGGGTATGTTCATTTTCCGAATTTAAAAGTTTAGCATTGGCACTTAGAGAAGGAATTTTAAAAGTAAGCACTGCGCTTAGTGCTAATGAGAATAAAGGAGACAAAATGCAGATGTTGTATTCATATCTTACTGGAAATGAATTTAGACATCAAATTGAAGCGATAATAGGAGCATTTCAAACCTTAGAAGAAGAATTGGCACGTGAAAAAAGAGCCATGCAGCAAATTTGGAAAAGACGAGAAAAACAAATAGAAAAAGTCATCTCAAATACTTCTGGACTTTATGGTGCTGTTAAAGGAATTGCCGGTTCATCTATTAAAAATATAGATGCTCTAGAATTAGATTATTCTGACGATCTCTTAGAAGAAGCAGATGATGATTAAAATAAGATAAGCGTATCTTGAACTTCATAACAGATTTTTAAATCTCCACCTGCATCTTTACTTTCAGTTAAGGTACTATGCTCTTTGATTCTTCTTAGAGTAATGATCATTTCACCTAAACCAATTTCCATCAAATGACTCGATTCTATCATCATGTCTGTGGTTGGAATAGAATCACTGTTCAAAACGATTTCATGACCAGAAGTTAAATCCCGTAAAATCACTTCAAGTCTTTCTTCGCTCAGAAAGTTGGGTGCCGTAATTGGAACGATTAAGTTTGAACCGATAGCATGAGAATCTGCTAATGCAAGAAAATCAATTGAATCATTTAATGTTACACTATTAGTAATGACTTCATTGTCTAAATCTGTATAAACAAAAGCTGCTTCAATTTTTCCGATTAACTCTTTCTTATAATTTGAATTATCCGTGTTAAAAATAAGAAGATTTGAATCGTATAGAATATTAGCAGGATTTGTTAATTCTAATTCTGCTCCAGTTTTACTGTCCTGCCTAAATGTTGCGGTTGCTGTACTTTTAGATAAACTCTTGTTGTAGGCAAAACTTAACTCCAAATAAATCTTTTCTTGATCAGGAATCGGCGCTTCAGGAATACAGCTTTTAAGGAGTAAAACTCCCACACCCAAAATTGCTATGAATTTAACTATTTTCATTTTTGTTAAAACGGCTTTCTGCCCGTAATACCATTACGTTTGGGTTCTCGTAATGGTTGGAGCAAAATTAAAATTCTTGCAAATGTATCAATTCAATCTGCTTTCCTTGTGCTATTGCTTCACGATTTTTTGAATATATCGCTCATCACTTTGCGAAGAATTAAAAACAAAAATATAGTTCCCGTCCGCTAAATGAGAGATGTCAACGGTTGTGTTTTGTTCGTTAAGGGTGCTTCTGTACACAACTCTTCCACTTAAATCTTCGATTAAAAGTTCACCTTGAAGTGCTTGTTCTGAGAAAATCACGAATTCTCCACTAGTAGGGTTCGGATAAATTTTGAATCCTGCGTTTTGATCCTCAATTCCTAAACAATCGTTCACAAGAACTGCAGTAGTTGATGCGTCAGAACAAATTCCTCCAACAGAATAATAAATCATCCATACACCAGCCCCTGCAACATTCGGGTCAAATACACCTGATGAAGAGATACATGAGCCGCAATCGGCACTCCATGTTCCTCCAAATGTTGTTGCTGTCATCTGGTAAGCTGACTCATATCTGCAGAATGGTCCCGCTGGGTCTACTGTTGGGTCTGGTCTTTCTTCAATGATGATGTCAATTTGATCTGTGTCTCCACAGCTTCCACCTATTGTGTAATCAATCGTATGAGTGCCTGGACCAGCAACATTGGGGTCAAACAATCCGTTCGCCGCATCAGTTATTCCATTTCCAGACCAGGTTCCACCACCATCAACACTAATTAAGTTTAAGGCTGCGGCATCCGAACAAAGTACACCAGGATTTGTAATTGTTGCATCATAAGAATCGGCTACCGTTACGTCTAAGTTATCGGATGCGCCACAACTTCCCGAAATAGTGTAAGTAATAGTGTGATTACCTGTTCCTGCCGCTGAAGGATCAAAAGAAGTACCTGTTACACCAGTTCCAGACCAAGTTCCTCCGGCATCAGCTGCGTTTAACGTTATTGGGCTGTCAGATGTGCATAAAGGTAAAATTGGATCTATTGTTGCATCTGATTGAGCATTTACAGTAGCAATTACCTCTGTTCTGGCACTTTTACAACCTTCTTTTTCAATTAACCAATCATAGAAGAAATAGTACCAATCTAAACCAGGGCTCGCTTGAGTGATTATAACTTCTCCGCCACCAGCTGTATAAGGATATGTTGGTCCTGAATTATTTCTGTATAAATCTTGATTAGAACCTGGAGCTGTACCTAATTGCCAGTCTGTTCCAACTTCTAAATCAAAATCTAAATTTACTGTGCTTGGACCATTTGGAATGTTAACCGTTAAAGACTGAACAACAATCCCTGCGCTATTTCTTAATTCAATAGTTCGGTCGCCTCCGCCATTAGCATAAACGAGTACTGACTTCAATATTACGGGTTCAATTACGTCAAAAACCAAATGTTGGTCTCCATTAAAAAATCCACCTGTACCAAAGGTGTTGTCAGTTGGCCCAAAGTTTTGCTGAGGACCTGCAGTGTATTCTTCTACAAAGAATGAGGTGGTTGTGCTCAATGCCGAAGTTGTAAATGGACTTCCTGATCCTAATTGCGTTCCGCCTGATGCTGCGTCATACCAATTATAAGTTCCACCAGAGCCAGAGGCCATTAAATCTGCCGTTTCGTTTTCACAAATGGTAGCACCTGTTCCGCTAGGAGCAACAGGAAGTGTTACGTTAATTGCGTCAATAACGGTCATGACATCATTTCCGTTTAAATTGGTAACCGTAAGCGTTACCGTGAAATCTCCATTAGTTGAATAAGTATGAGTTGGGTGCTGGTCGGTAGATGTGTTTCCATCTCCAAAATCCCAATCCCATTGACTAGGACCGTCTGTACTTAAATCCGTGAATGTTACTTCACCATTACAAGTTGTATCAACTGATGATGTCCAGTTTGCGGTTGGTGGAACAGTTGGGTAATTACAGGTCCAATCAATTTGAAATCCTGCTTGTTCCAATCCTCCATCTGAGTGAAATACAAGCGTCATTGATCCGCCTGTAGAAGACAAAGTAGTAGGTGGATTATCGTTACAATAAGTACCAATTGATGGGGCTGAAGTTGAACTTCCATCATAAACTTCAAGCCAGTCATAATTGCAGTTTCCAGCTTGACCAGGCTCTATATCAAAAAATACGAAATCTAAATCAACAGTTGCAGCTCCTAATGGTGAAATCGTAATTTGAGCATCTTCGTCTGCACCATAGTTGTTAGATGCTCCACCGCTATCGTATAAGGTTCCGTCACATATTGTTTGCGTTGGACCAACGCCATCATCAGGCATATTCACAACACATGGGTTCACAGGGTCAACAGAGATATAATCTACAAAAATTGTGGTGTCGATTCCACATAAACCACCGTCTGCAATTAATTGAACAGTGTACAATCCATCTGCCATATAAGAATGGCTTGGGTTAACATCTGTAGAGGTGTTTCCGTCTCCAAAATCCCAAGTAAAAGAAGTTCCGTTGATGCTTGAGTTTGAAAAGTCTACGATAAAAGGAGCAGAACAACCAATGGTTACTGGAGCGCTCATGTCAGCTAATACCGTTGAGATATACTCTGGGCCAACTCCAACGGCATACCATGCATTAGTGGTCGCTTCAACTTGTGGAGTACATCCACCAAAAAGATCTACCGCAGATTGGATAGAATAAAATCTTGCATCCGCAAAATCTGAATTATCTGTTAAATAAACGGTTAGATTTCTGAAAGCAATATCACTTGCTTCATCAAAGCCTAAACCACTTACTGTGTAACTGTCTCCAATATCATTTGTTCCGGTACCACCAGTTACCAATAAATAGTACCAGAAATTTTGAACTCCTGAATTGGTATGAACCCCACCGTTGTCACCGCCAGTTAAACTTGCCCAGTTCGTTCCAAAATAAGTATCCGGGTCTCCGTAAGCATTCGGGTTTTGCATTGATCTCAAGGCTGAGCCTATATCTTCACCTATCAACCAATTCCAGTTAGTTGGACGTGCGAAGTTCTCAATTGACGTTCCAAAAATGTCTGAAAAGGATTCATTTAATGCTCCTGATTCTGCATTGTATACTAAGTTAGCTGTGAAATTTGTTAAACCATGACTCACTTCGTGACCAGCAATATCTAATGCGGTTAACGGATTCCAAGTAGTTCCGTTTCCATCTCCGTATGTCATTCGTTGACCATCCCAGAACGCATTTGCATATTGAACGTCATAGTGTACATAGCTATTTAATGCAAAGCCATTATCATCAATAGAGTTTCTGCTGTGCTCAAGCCAGAAATAATCGTAGGTCATCTCTGCGCCCCAATGTGCATCAGTTGCATATTCGTCTAAGTCGCCATTCGCATTATCCCAAATATTATCTGCATCAGTAAAGTCAACCGCAGCACCATAATTGGTGCCTTCATTCATGTCATACGTATTAATACCATTTCCTCTTGATGCTTCTCTTAATCTGAATTCTCCGTTAAAGCTATCAGCTACAATGGATTGTGTTCCGCTATAAGCAGTTACTGCCGAACCAGTCACATCAATATGATGAAAGACCTCATTTTCAAAAATTATTTCTCCCGAATTAGCATCTACATAAATTTCTGCTCGAGAAACGGGTTGATGTGCGTAGATGTTAAATTTATATGCAAGTCGATAAGAATCATCTGTGAACGCTGCATGCTTACTAGCATAAACTAATTCTGCTTCTGGGTAATAAGTGGCGTTTTCATCCTTGGTTTCCATTTTCAAATGACCTTCCTCAATGGGTAATTCCCATTTATAAGTATCTGCCCCAACAAAATTTAATGCTTGTTGTAATGCTGCTGATTCGCTGATGGATTGATTTCCAGATTGAATTGCTGAATAGAGGGTACCGTTCATGGCATATACCGATTCGTCTTTCGTGTGGACAATCCAAGTCGCGTGCTCTAAAACTATACCATTGAAGGTTTGGTTGTAGCGATAATGAATATGCCCCAGTTGATCTGTTTCTGTGGATTTTAATTGATATCCATAGGCTGGATTTAATTTGAATGCAGAATTGGTCCATTTTTGAAAATCTCCAAAAGGAATTTCTTCTCCGGTTTTAAATTTAATATAAGAAGGTAGTGCTGAATGTTTGCTTGATCTGACTACTGCAGCTTTTTCATACATTCTGCTGGCTTCTATTCCAGTAAAGACTTCTTGTGCTTGTCCAAACAAAGGACTTAAACAAATAGATAGGGCAATAACTTTCAGGTTGAAAGAGAGGTTAGATAATTTCATGTGCATAGTTTGAGACTTTGAAGTTACCTATTAATCAAGGCAATTACAACCTTTAGACGGGTGATTCACGAAAATTATACAAGTCCAGACGCTTTCGTTAAATAAAAATTGAATCTTCTGGTATTTAGGAAGGCTTAGAACATAAAAAATAGTTATATCTTTAAGGCTTGAATTTCTAATAAAACCAACTCTATTATGTCAAAGATTTTAATTATTGATGATGAAAGAAGCATCAGAAGAACATTAAAAGAAATCTTAGAATTTGAAAATTACGAAGTTGAAGCAGTTGAGGATGGAATTGCGGGAGTAAAAGAAGCGCTGGCTAATTCTTATGACGTAATATTCTGTGACATAAAAATGCCTCAAATGGACGGTATGGAGGTCTTGACCAAATTGAAAAATGATGGACTAGAAACTCCAATTATTATGATTTCAGGTCATGGTAATATTGAAACAGCAGTTGAGTCGATTAGAAATGGGGCTTATGATTTTATTGAAAAGCCATTAGACTTAAATAGGATTTTAGTTACCATTAAAAATGCGCTTGAAAAAACGGATTTAGTTGAAGAAACTAAGGTTCTTAAAAAAGTCATTAAAAAACAATCGAAGCATTCATCAATAGTAGGTGAGTCAAAGCCAATTCAAGAAATTAGAGAGATGATTGAAAAGGTGGCTCCTTCTGACGCAAGAGTGATGATTACCGGACCTAATGGTTCAGGAAAAGAATTGATTGCAAGACAATTGCATGATATGTCTAATAGAAAAAAAGGACCATTTGTTGAAGTGAATTGTGCTGCTATCCCTTCAGAGTTGATTGAGTCAGAATTATTTGGGCACGAAAAAGGAGCCTTTACTTCTGCTATCAAACAAAAGAAAGGAAAGTTTGAATTGGCTACTGAAGGTACTTTGTTCTTAGATGAGATTGGTGATATGAGCGCTTCTGCACAAGCCAAGGTGTTGAGAGCTCTTCAAGAAAACTGTATAACGAGAGTAGGAGGAGAGAAAGATATTAAAGTGAATCCAAGGGTGGTTGCTGCCACGAATAAGGATTTAAGAAAAATGATAGAAGAAGGACAATTTAGAGAAGATCTTTACCATAGGTTGTCTGTAATTGTAATCAAAAACCCTTCTTTAAATGATAGAAGAGATGACATTCCTATGTTGGCGAATTTCTTTATTGAGAAGATTTGTCAAGAACACGGAATGGCGACCAAGTCATTTACGGAAAGTGCTTTAAAAGCGCTTCAAGAAGTGAATTGGACGGGAAATATTAGAGAGCTGAGAAATATAGTTGAACGATTAATAATTCTTTGTGGATCTGAAATTTCTGAAGACGACATCAAAACATTTGTTCAGACAAAATAAGACTACATGAATATTCCTGATAAAGCAAAAATTTTAGAAATAGTTGATTTTGCTTTGAAAGAAGATATAGGAGATGGAGACCATACTTCTTTATCTACGGTTCCAGAATTAGCTACCGGAAGAGCAAAATTATTAGTAAAAGATAATGGGATTTTGGCTGGGATTGAACTGGCTAAAATCATTTTTAATCGCGTAGACCCGAATCTAAAAGTTGAAGTGTTAATCCAAGATGGTACGAAAGTAAAGCATGGTGATATTGCTTTTCATGTAGAAGGTTCATCACGATCTATTTTAAGCGCTGAAAGACTTGTGCTTAACTTTATGCAACGTATGTCTGGAATTGCTACCAAAACGTATGAGTTAGCACATTTAATAGAAGATCTGCCTACCCAATTGCTCGATACCAGAAAAACTACGCCTTGTGTCCGTTTGATGGAAAAATGGGCAGTACTAATAGGCGGAGGGACCAATCACCGATTTGCATTGTATGATATGATTATGATAAAAGATAATCATGTTGATTATGCAGGTGGAATAGAAAATGCGATAACCAGAACAAACTCTTATCTAAAAACGAAATCCAAAGACTTAAAAATTGAGATTGAAACCAGAAATATTGAAGAAGTAAAAGAAGTGTTGAGAATTGGTAAGGTGGATCGAATTATGCTGGATAACTTCAGTCCTGCTGAAATTTCAGAAGCTTTGAAATTAATTGATTCTTCTATTTATGAAACAGAGGCTTCAGGAGGGATAGACGAAACAACCTTAAGGGCTTACGCCGAAACCGGGGTTGATTTTATTTCATCCGGCGCCTTAACGCATTCTTATCAAAGTCTTGATCTTAGTTTAAAAGCTGAATTTGATATTTAATAAAAAACGGGAGGTTTCTACCTCCCGTTTTTTTATTTCTTAGCGTAAACCTTCTGAACTAAATCATCATACTTGCTCATGATTACTTTTCGCTTAGGCTTCATGGTTGGGGTCAATTCTCCTCCCTCAACTGTCCAAGCGCTTGGAACTAATTCAAATACTTTAATTTGTTCCCACTTTCCAAAGTTATCATTGAACTGTTCAATTTCTTTGGCGATACGATCTCTTAATTGATCATTGTTTGCCATTTCTTCGTACGTAGTTCCTAGATTCACATTCTTTCTTTTTCCCCACTCTTTAACAAATTCAATATCCGGCACAATTAGAGCAGCAGGCATTTTTTGGTTTTCACCAATTACCATGATTTGCTCAATGAAACGTGACTCTTTGAATTTGTTTTCCATTACTTGTGGCGCGATATACTTACCACCAGAAGTCTTGAACATTTCTTTTTTACGGTCGGTGATTTTTACATACTCACCATCTTCTAAAACTCCAATATCACCGGTATGGAACCATCCATCAGCATCAATTACTTCGGCCGTTTTTTCTGGCTGATTGTAATATCCCATCATTACGTTAGGACCTTTTACTAAAATCTCACCATCAGATTCTGCTATTTTTACGGTCACCCCGTCAATAACAGTTCCAGTAGTTCCGAATTTAATTTTGTTGTCTTTTTGCATGTTTACTGAACAAACAGGTGAAGTTTCGGTTAATCCATATCCTTCCATTACCGGAATTCCAGCTGCGAAGAAAACTCGAGCTAATCTTGGTTGAAGAGCGGCAGATCCACAAGCAATAGCTTCAACATTTCCACCTAAAGCCTCTTGCCATTTACTAAAGATTAATTTTCTAGCAATTTTTAGTTTAAAATTGTACCATCCTGATTTACCTCTCACGTCATACTCTTCACCTAAGTCAAGTGCCCAAAAGAATAGTTTTCTTTTAATTCCTGTTAATTCATCTCCTTTGGCAACAATTTTATCAAATACTTTCTCTAATAATCTTGGAACAGCTGTGAATACGTTCGGTTTAATTTCTTTTAAGTTGTCACCAATTGTATCTATACTTTCCGCAAAATAAATTGATACTCCGGTATATTGATACAAATACAAAAGCATTCTCTCAAAGACGTGACAAACTGGTAAGAAACTTAGTGCAGTGGCATCATTTCCTACTGGAAGTCTTGGTTCACAAGCTTTAACGTTACTTAATAAGTTATTGTGAGAAAGCATAACTCCTTTGGGGTTACCAGTTGTTCCTGATGTATAAATCAGAGTAACCAAGTCATCTCCTTTAATTACCGCTTTTCTTTTTTCTAATTCTGCATCTAGTTCAGCATTGGCAGGCTCGTTTAAAGCTTTCCAATTCACTGCGCCTTTGCAATCTACGAATGAGTATATTTCTTTTAACGTAGCAACTTCCCCTTTAATTGCATTTACTTTGTCTGCAAGTTCTTGATCAGATACAATACAATATTTGACAGTGGCATCATTAAATATGAATGAATAAGATGCTGAATCAATTGTCGGGTAAACCGGAACTGAAATTGCGCCAACTTGCTGAATCCCTATATCGCAAATATTCCATTCTGAACGGTTGTTCGAAATCATTGCAATCTTGTCTCCAGGTTGAACCCCTAATTTTATTAGGGCTCTACTTACGCTATTTGCGTATTCTATGTATTCTTGAGTAGATACTTTTACCCAATCACCTACAACTTTATCTGCAAATGCATCTTGTTGAGGAAATTTTTCGTTTTGATAATAAGGGATATCGAATAGTCGTTTTACTTCCATGAAAAATATTTTTCGTGTTTTTTAGTTGTTACTAATGTAGTACAAAAAAGCAAGGTTTAAAACACTTTGCGATAAATTTCGTAACTTGTAATTAATATATCGTTAAAAAAAATAAACATCATTGTAACTTTTAGAGTAGTTAGATTGTTTTAGCTGTTTGAAAGGGAATTGAGATTGATTTAAACCAAATTTTTGAATAGACGAGAATACAATATCGCAGTTAAAGAATACTCAGGCAGATTGTTTGGGTTTTCACTAAAGTATCTTCAGAATAGTGAGGATGCAAGTGATATAGTTCAAGATGTATTTGAAAAATTATGGAAGAATCGTAAGAAGGTGGAGCCTGCTAAGGTGAAGTCTTGGTTGTTTACATGTGCACACAATGCCATGATCAACTACATGAAAAAGAAAAGCAGAATGTCTTACTCTGATGACATGAGTCAGTCAGAAGAAGGGCAGGAGGCGCATTCTAAGTCTTACGAAATGAAAGAAATTATAGAAAAAGTTCTTTCACAACTTCCTCCGGTTCAAAAATCAATCATTCTTCTAAGAGATTTAGAAGGATACAATTATAAAGAGATAGGTGAGATTTTAGAGCTTTCAGAAGCTCAAGTCAAAGTATATCTTTTTAGAGCCCGTAACAAAATTAAAAAACAGCTAAAAGATTTAACGATACTCGTATGAATATTCCTGAGAATTTTGACAGGTGGATGTTTGATTACAAAGAAGGTAACCTCTCCGGCGCAGAGACGGAGGCTTTCGAGAGTTTTCTAATTCAAAATCCACAATTTGAGGCTGATGCTGATGCATGGAACAACGCTTTCGTTCAAAACGAAGAGTTTACTTATGCTGGTGCTTCATCACTTAAGAAAGATAGAAAAGTTGCTGCCTTATGGATAGGTTGGTCTGCTGCTTCAGCGGCGCTTGTAACTTTGTTGATAGGAATCACTTATTTATATACAAATACCACTACTCAAGAATCTTTTGCGAAAGATTTTAGCGCCAATACAAATCCTGAAAATAAAATAGCGTCATATTCTAATTCAATAGTTGATTATAAATCAGTCTTAACGAACGAAGAACAAATGACAAATAATTTACATACATTCAATGAAGGTGTAGTTGCTTCAAATGCGCTAGGGTTGAACAATCAACTGCAGAATGGATTAAACAATCCATCAAATAATTCAGCTAATGCAATTGCTGCCAATACAGTTGGACAAGGAAATGGTGTAAATGGATCGAATCAAGCAGAGTTGAACTTACCAGCTGAAGGTTTTGCTAATGCCGCATCTTTAAAGCAAGAGTTAGATAAATTTAGTGAAGATGAATTTGCATCTAAATACCAAGATAATCCTGAAGTGACTGAACTTGGATTTGATGTCGGGAAAGGTGGTTCTTACAATTTTAGTTCTTGGCAAAACAAATTGAAAAGAGCAATTAGGAAAATTGAGAAGGCATTTGATGTGCCGCCAACGAACTTGACCAACTTAAGAGATCCTGAGATGTTAGTACCAAATACTTCAATTCTTGCCTTTAATCCGGGATTTGCCGGTGGACTCGGAGCTCCAAGGTTTGAAGTAAACTACAGAAATCAATGGTTGGGTGAAGGTCAAAACTCGCAGCAAATGACCATTGGGTTTGATACTTACTCAAGAAGAATGAGAGGCGGAGTCGGAGTTGTGGCTAACGTGAAAGATTATCAATACGGTCAGTTTACAGATTACAATATGAGTTTAATCTATTCACCTAAAATTCTGTTAGGAAAGAATGTCGTATTTGAACCCGCTATTAAATTAACTATGGGCGTGCTTAATGCTAACGGAAATACTTTGGCACCAGATAGTCAATTCGAATTGGATAGAGATCGCCTTTTAAATACACCGGCAGCTCCTCAAATGGAAGGAAATCAAAAGCTGTGGTATAAAGATTACAGTGCAGGTTTCATGATAAACACGAACAAATTTTACGCAGGCTTTGCAGCTTCAAACTTGAACAGACATTTCGAAAATGTCTATAATACTGAAGGGTTTGCAACTCCTACATCAACGCCACTTGCCTTGAACGCAATTGCTGGGTTAGATTTTGAGAATGATCCAGTAAATGGAAAGAAAATCATTTCAGCATCTCCATTTGTGGCTTATCAGCAATATGGAAATAGACAAGAAATTTGGGGAGGATTAAACTTCAGGTTTCACGCATTCACCTTAGGCGGGTCAATGTCACATAAAAAAGATTTTACCGCATCAATCGGAATGAAATTCGAAAAGTTCAAGTTGATATATCAATACGATCACACATATTCTACCCTTATGGATGGCCAGTTTGGTTCTCATAACATAGGCATCAGATTTAACGGTAGTACAAAAAAGTCAAAGTTTAACGGTCAATAAGAGGAGTTATGAAGAGAGTAATTACAATTTTAGCAATAGCGTTTTCGTTTCAAGGGCTAGCTCAAGATCCGGAATTCACACAATTTTATGCAAACCCAATCTATCTGAATCCAGCTATGGCAGGTTCTCATGGATGTCCTAGGGTGAATCTAAATCATAGAAACCAATGGCCTTCATTGTCTGGAGCCTTTGTAACTAACAGTGTTTCGTATGATCAATTTGTTAATGTACTTCAAGGAGGGATTGCGGTTCAAGTAACGAACGATATGGCTGGTCAAAATACCATTAACTGGTCTACGATCAACCTAGCTTATTCTTATCACTTGCAAGCTACCAGAGAATTTTCATTCTTGTTTGGAGCAAAAGCCACTTGGAATCAGAAGTTTTTGAACTGGAGCAAATTGACCTTTGGAGATCAAATTGATCCAAGAAGAGGTTTTATTTATCAAACAGGAGATTTACCAAGAGGTAATTTACTTGATAACGGATGGGGGACCAGAGGATTCTTTGACGTGTCAGCAGGTATTGTTGGATATTCAGAAAATTTTTATTTCGGATTTGCGGCTAATCACCTGAATAAGCCACAAGAAACGTTGATTATTGGTGATTCAAGAATGCCAATGAGATTTACAGGTCACATGGGAGCAAACATTGTTTTTGGTGCAAAGTCTCAATACAGAAATCAAACTTCAATTTCACCTAACATTATTTACACTTACCAAGATGGATTCATGCAATTGAACGTTGGTACATATGTAAAATATGGAGTCTTCACAGCAGGAGCATGGTGGAGAGCTAGAGATGCCTTTATTTTAACTATAGGATTGGATGCAGGTTCATTCAAATTCGGATATAGTTATGACGTAACTATAAGTAAATTAACAAATGCCTCAGGTGGTTCGCATGAATTATCTATG
>JBDVJO010000010.1:0-418420 GCA_039939375.1 Crocinitomicaceae bacterium
ACTTGCGCAGATGGTACTGCCCTTTTGAGGGTGGGAGAGTATGTGGATGCCACTTTTTAAACCTCACTCCTATTTATTTAGGAGTGAGGTTTTTTTTTGCACCAAAATCTCAGACACACTTTAAATATAAGGTCAGGTGGACTAGATTTTATGGTATGATTTGAGAACTATCCCGTCAACGAGAAGTCAAGAAAGTTATTCTTTAAAATTATCAATTGGATAAATAAACGAGATATACATTTCAATAAGTGATATTAGTTTAATCCAACCTTGGATTAATTTTCTCCGTCTATCTCTATGAGATGGGATTTAAAGAGAAAATAGATGCTGTGTATATTTTGCAAAGATTTGTAAGGATGAGCAGGATTTTATTGCCTACTTATTTAGAGTTTAAAGCAAAAGTTAAGCTAACCGGTATTCAGCAAGAAAGATTTCAAAGAATAGTTGATATTTATGACAATTTTAAGGCTGATCCTGCGGCAAGTAAATATTTGATTAATTCGAATATAATTGGATTGATACAAAAAGTTTATCGTCAATTAAGTTCTGAAAATGGTATTACACCTGAAATTTATCATGAATATAATGCGTTCTTAAAAGAATCGGATCGTTTAATTTCAGATTGGGATAAACAAATTTTGAATTAATAATTATTTCCCTGAACCTTTGAATATTATTGCAATAGTGTAGAACATAATTTTTATATCTAAAGCAATTGACATATTTCTTAAGTATAGTAAATCATATTTCATTCTCTGAATCATTTGTTCAACATTTTCAGCATACCCAAATTTTACTTGGCCCCATGAAGTTATGCCTGGTCTTACTTTGTGTAAGAAAAGATATTGCGGGTCTTTCTCGGAGATTTGATCAATAAAATGTTGTCTTTCTGGTCTTGGACCGACTAGAGACATGTCACCCTTTAGAACATTCCAGAATTGTGGAAACTCATCAAGTCTAGTTTTTCTTAAAAATTTACCTGTTTTGGTAATTCTATTATCGTTTGAACTGGATAGTTGGGGACCATCTTTTTCAGCGCCTTGAACCATTGTTCGGTATTTAATGATTTTAAAGGGAGTGCCATTTTTTCCAATACGTTCTTGAAAGAAAAAAATGGGACCCTTGCTTGAAGCTTTTACAAGAATGGCTAGAATTATATAAACGGGCATTAAAATTATTAGAGCAATAGCTGAAATTGTGATATCAATTATCCGCTTTGTTGAAAATTGCCAATCTGGCATTGTAGAAGGAGTAACATTAATTAAGAGCGCACCAAAAATGCTATTCATTTTAACTTGACCAGATAAAATATCATAGGCATCAGGTATTGTAGAAATTCTTAAGTTGTAAATAGAGAGCTTAGAAATTATACCTTTTAAGCGTTCGTGTTCTGAACTTTCTAAGGCAATAATTACTTCATCTATGTCTTTATTTTTCAGAATTTCATCTAGATTGTCAATGTGCCCGAGATATTCCATGTGATCATCCAGCATTAAATCTGAACCATTAATGTTAATATATCCAATGAACTTATATCCAGGATTTTGCTTAAGATTTTGAATATCTTCTAGAATTTCTAATGCTTTAGAACTGCCTCCTATAATTATGGTATTAAATCCTATTTTACCTTTATGAATTTTCTTAACGTAAATTGTTGTGGAAATAATTCTTGGGATGATAGTGCATCCAAAGTGAAGGGCAAAGTAAACCAAGAAAAGGGTGTAAAACTGGGTGTAGTCTGCAACAAAGTCATTTAAGAGAAATCCAAAAAATATAATAATCGAACCTATTAGAGATCCGTAAAAAGTAAGCTTTAATGTTTTTAGTCTATATCTTCTGCGAATATCTAAGTATGTACCTTGAATTCCGTAAAGTAAAACCCAAATGAATGGTAAAACACCTAAACTAATTAAGAAGCTACCTTTGAAAACCAATTCGGCGTCTTCAATTGTAATTAGTCTGTAAACGTAAAATAAAAACCAGGCTAAAGCAGCAGTGAATAAATCAATTAAGGCAAATAATATTGTTTTTGATCTTATATTCACTCGTATCTCAACACTTTGATATTGTCTAAATAAATTACCCCTGAAGTGTTTTCGGCATCTAGAATTGATAGTAAGTAGATCTCATAACTGGTTGCGTTAATTTCATAGCTTACATCTTCTTGCAGAGCAATATATATTTTCTTCCATTTCATAGTTTGAGTTTCTTGCGAGTTTAAAATCACAAGAGGAGAATGTTCGGCTACACCTCCTGAATTCTCGGCGATTACACCAAGTGCAATTGAATTGTCGTTCATGTAGTCAATTTCAACATAAACATCTTGGTTTCGAGGTAAATTTAAGTTCGTATTGGTTAATCCTTTATAAACTGAATCTATTTCTTCTAAGTAAATAACTCCGCAATTATTGCCGTATTCTACTATTTCAGGATATTCATTTTTTGTAATAACATTAATATTTGTGTCTGATTCAATGTCTTTTTCAAAATCAACGCCTATATCCTCAAAATCTTCTAAAAGCTCAAATTGTATGTCCGATTTGTAAGTAACTACGGGGGTAACAATAGTTTCTTGATTTTTGGTTAACGTGATATCTGCATCATATCTATTATAGAAAGGATATCGCGTTCGAGTTGCTGAAATACCGTTTACTTTAATACCAGCATAAATTGTAAAAGAATGAGTTCCTTCAGCTAAAACTGGAATTCTTGCAGGAAGCGAAAAGACTCCGAGCGCTTCATTATCCATATAAACCCAAGCATCTGTTATTCCATTAGAACTAGGGCCCTCAGTAGCTTCGTCTGTGTTTAATTGAATTGAATCGATAACCAACCAAGAAGGGGTTAAATCCTCTTGTTTGCATCCAAAAAAGATGAATGGAATAATGAAAAAGAGACAAATTTGTTTCATGTAATGATATCTGGTAAAGCTTTAACGATTTAAATCGCTAAATATTTCAATTTTTAGTAATCAAAAATGTTATCGAACAAAGATATTTTAATTCTTTGAAAGAATGTTTAAGTTATGTTAATATCCGAGCAGAAAATGGAGCTATTAATTGACTAGATTTGTAAAAACTCGTTTCATGAAATTTACACTACTTATTTTGGTGGCATTTTTTACTGCTCCTATCGTATATTCTCAATCTACGGATACGGTTAGCGTAATGGCTTATAACTTACTCAAGTTTCCGCAAGAGAATGCTTCAAGAATTACAATTTTAAAGAATATACTACAAGAATCTTTACCTGACGTGTTAATGGTTTGTGAGTTAACTTCTTCTTCTGGAGCCAACGCTGTATTAAATGACGCTTTAAATCAAGATGGTGTTAGTTATTATGAAAAATCGACCTATACACCAGGAACAGATACCGAGAATATGCTTTATTATAACTCTAATAAGCTGGCTCTTTATGAAGAGAATATTATTTCAACCGATTTGAGGGATATCAATGAATATGTTTTGTTTTATAAAAGTGATGATCTAGCGACCACAGCTGACACTACATTTTTTTATATGTATATGTGTCATTTGAAAGCAGGAACGGGAGATGCGACATTGAGAAATGAAATGGCGACTGACCTTAAGGAATACATGGCAACCCGAACCAACTTAGAAAATGTGGTATTAGGAGGAGACTTTAACATTTATGGGAGTAGCGAACCTACTTGGCAAACAGTACTTTCAGGGGAGGGAGTTAATTTGGTTGACCCCATTAACACACCTGGCGAATGGCATGCAGATTGGGGGTATGCAGATATTCATACTCAATCTACTAGAACTGCAAGCATTGATAATGGAGCAACGGGTGGATTAGATGATCGTTTTGATATTATTTTTATTTCACCTGACTTAGAAAATTGGGGAAATCAGGCTCGTTATATAGATGGAACGTATTGGGCTTATGGTCAAGATGGAAATCATTATAATGACGCTTTAACAGACGCACCAGCCAATACATCATTACCTACAAGTATTATTCAAGATTTGCATGATATGTCAGACCATTTACCAGTGTATATGGAAATTGAAGTTCAAAAATCGTTCAATGGAATAGTAGAGGAAGAAAATAAAATTGGCGTTTATTATAATTCAGATGACGATTTAATTAAGTTTACTTTTTCAAAAAACCTTCAAGAAATAGGAGAGTTTGAGATCTATAATCTAGCCGGTCAGCTTGTTTTTAAAGGAAAAGTTCCGTTCGGAGAATCTGAAGTGTCAACCTCAGAAATTCAAGAAGGAATGTACATTTTTAAGTCTTTGAAGTATGGACTTAATTTAAAGTTTATAAAGTAATTCCAAAGGTAATATAGAAGTTTATTCCGTCTGAAGGGATGATTCCAGGGCCTGGATAAGCGCTAGCCCTTCTCGTAAAATATTTATTGTTTGTTAGGTTGTTGATTCCTGCTTTTAACTCAATATTCTTAGAGAATTTGTATCCTGTATTGAAGTCTAAAACGTAGTAAGTTGGTATTATCCCGGCAACAGCATTGGGATCAAAAATGGCGTTTGTACCATCCGTATAATGCTGCTGCACATAGGTTGCGAGCAATGAAGCTGTAAATTTTTGAACTTCGATTTTTATTCCAGTTTTAACAGTAATTGGTGGAACCAATTCTATTTGCTTGCCACTGTATGCTGCTTCAAGGCTCTTTCCATATCTTGCATAGACATAAGATCCATTCACAAAAACAGTTGATTTAAATTTTGAAGAATCAGTTTTTTGAAAGATGTATTCTCCGTAAAGTTCAACACCTGTGCTATATGCATTTCCAATGTTTGTTCTTAATCTATAAAACTCATTTATACTATCTTTTTGATTTACGACCCCAATTTTATTATTGTAATAAAGGAAAAATGCGCTACAATCAAACTGTAGTTTTTTAGTCTTCTTCTTGAACCCAAGGTCTGCGTTAAAACCTTTTTCATCTTGAATGTTTTCATCTACTCGCTGATTTGGATTTACAATTCTTACATCAGAGAAGTTGATACCTCTATAGTTTTGTGAGATATTAGAATAAATAGAGCTGTGTTTTGAGATTTTATATGTTGCTCCAAATCCGGCAAGCAAAATATTTCTCTGATTACTTTTATTTTCAGTGAAAGTGGTGTCAAATAGCACTTCATTTGTGAGCGGATGATAGTTGATTTGTCTGTACTGACCTTCGGCGATTGTTTGAATGTATTCGTACCTCAATCCACCAGAAATCCAAAGTTTTTTGGTTAGTCTAACCATATTTTCAGCAAAAGCGGAATAGTTATTAGAAGGAAACGTGTAGTCAGAACCTTCTAAATTATTGGGATTCAAAAAATTAAAATTGGCGTCAAAACCATCATCAGCTAGCCCTTGTTGTGAAATGGTTTTACCTTGATAAAATCTAGCTCCTGTAACTAAAGATCCTTTCATTTTTTTACCAATAGGGTAGTGCTTTAAAAACCTAAGTTCTGCACCAAGATTATTAAAGTCCCCTTTTATCAAATCCCGTTCTAAATAGTCATCAAGCCGTGAGATTTTATCCAAGTTTCCTAAAGCATTTCTAGCCGCAATGACTTTAAATATTTTAGCATCAATTTTAGTGGTGGAGTTAATTTCCCAATTTGAATGAATTGAAAATAGATTCCAATTTACATTGAACCAGTTTCTTTCTCTAATGGATTGTTGCGGGTTTTGTTCAAATAGAGCATCTGTAAGTCCTCCAGCCTGTTGGGCAAGATATGACATGTAAGTATATTCTGCGCTTATGAAGAATTTTTCAGTGAAATTGTACTTGATTAGCCCATAGGCATTTTGTTGACTAAATTCTGAATTATCTCTCCATCCATCACCTTGTTTGTATTTATAAAATAAAAGATAACTAAACCGCTTTTTCAATGTTCCAGAAACTGAATTGAATGTGCTGAATAAGTTATAGCCACCGTAAGTGTGCTGACCTTGGTATTGAAATTTTTTGCTTGATGGCTTGATTAAGTCAAAGTTCAACATTCCGCCAAATTGTGGCCCGAATTGCAGGGAAGCAGCTCCTCTTATCATTTGGATGTCTTGAATGGCTTCTGCAGGAGGTGTATAATACGTTTCAGGATATCCCAGAGCATCTGCACTGATGTCATATCCATTTTGTCTTGTGTTAAAGTGAGCAGTTCTGTTGGGACTTAGCCCACGTGCCCCGATTCCTAACTGTAATCCTCCTCCGTCACTTTCCCAAATATTTAATCCAGGAACGGTTGCGAACAATTCTCTTGCGTTATTGGTTGATTTATTGCCTGAAATGTCTTGAACATTGATAAGCTGTGTTTTTTTACCATGTGTTAACACCATATGTTCAATAGTTCTCATGCTTCTTGAAGAAAAATCTGGATCTGCATGAACATTAACCACTCCGAGTTTAAGGGTGTCAATTATAGAGATGTTGAAAATGAATTCATTTCCTTTAATATTGATCTTTTCTTTAAAACCTTTGTATCCCATTGAGTTCACCGCAATGAGTTTCGGTCCGCAGGTAACATTTTCAAAATTATATCTACCAAATTCATCAGTTAAGGTAAAACTTGTGTCATCATCCATTAAAAATACGGAAGCAAAAGCTACAGGAGAATCGTCTTCTTCATTTAGTACTTCCCCGTATAAATTACATTGTCCAAATGCGAAGGAACCCAGGATAAAAAGATATGTCAATGCACTTTTAATCATTGAAAGCGACAAGCCAGTTTACAGGGTTTTCAGAAGATGTTATGTCAGAAAGGTTCGTTTCTTTCATTACATAGGGTTGATGTGGACGCCCGTTTAGGGTTACAAAAATTTCTGCATGAACTTTTGGTTGGATAAACTTCATTTCATGTCCAAATTTGGTTACCAAAGTGTCTTGATAATTAGATTCTAGGAATTGGGCATATTGTAAAATCATATCCGGCTGAGAGGCCATCATTTTTTCTTGGTTTTTAGTCAAATAATCTGCGTTATCTATTTCAATTTCAGCATTTGATTCATTATCAATAATGTAAAAAGTAGAAGTTGCAGTTTTTTCCATTAACATAACTCTCCAGCTAAATCGATAACCATTTTCAGTCCAAAAAAGATCTCCTTTGTACATTACAAATCTTAGTGGAATTAAAATTTGAGCGCAAATATACAGCCCTAAAAAGGAATTGACTAAAGGTTGTCTTAAAATCTTTGAGTT
Source organism: Crocinitomicaceae bacterium (assembly GCA_039939375.1). Taxonomy (GTDB): domain Bacteria; phylum Bacteroidota; class Bacteroidia; order Flavobacteriales_D; family Crocinitomicaceae; genus Paracrocinitomix. The sequence continues at coordinate 7,178 of JBDVJO010000010.1, forward strand.
TTTTGAGACAGGTGTAGAGCGTTTCTTTTTTGGAAGAACTACACTTAAAAGAGTGATTAATTTTTGATGAAATTTTTCAGAGAAAAAGATAGTAGTTGCTGCAATCATCACCCATGGAAAAACGCCAATAGGGAATAGCAACCAAGTTGACAGATGGAATATAACAACAGCAAAGTAAGCTGCTTTTCTGGTTTTAGCAAGCGTCAAGAAAATCACAATGGTTAAATCGTATAAACATCCGAACCAGCTGAAAGTGTAGGCTACCCAATCCTCTTTTAAGAAATCTCCAATTATTCCTAAATGATTTGCTGTGTGTAACCAATATTTTAACGGTTGAGCTTCAAGAAGCCAGTCAGACCCAATTTTTGCTAATCCTGCGAAAATATAGACGATAGCGATTTGAAATTGAAGGATTCTAATCTCCCAAGTCTTCGCTTTTTCAGATGTTTTAGTTAAACCAAAATATCGATCTAAAGAAAACGTACGATTGGCACTTACAAATATGAGCAAGAATGCGATTAAAGAAACGAAGTAATAGTGATTGAGATAGTTGGCTTTATCTAATAACTCAATGTAGACGAAAGATGCGAAAAAAAGGACTGTTGCAAATCGATAAAATAGACCTAGGGTGATAAGTAATGAGGTCAGTATTAGGCTTATGAATAATATCCAAATTAAGTTCTCTGATGGGTAAGGTAACCAGGCAAATCCATGATAAAAGAAATGGAATTTTGGTTCGATATAAAGTGACTCAACCCATCCTTTTGAAATGAAACGGATGGTAGAAAAAAACATGAGCAGACCAAAAAATATGCGGTAAACAGCTAAAGGTGCTGCTGATTTTTCGGAATGCCAGTTTTTGAATAAATTCATTTTTAATCGCCGTCATTATCTTGAAAAGTAATGAGTAAACCAAGTATAGAAGACATGTCTGTCTTTACATATGTCACAAGCGTTTTTACTTCATTATAGGCTTCAGTAACTGTTGCATGATCTGAATTTACTTTTTCAGAAAGGGGGGATTCGATTGCATTAATTTTAGAAATACATAATTCAAATTGTGCGTTAATTTGATCTGCCAAGGAATTTTCTACGCTATTGTCTTCCACATCTCTGATGTAATCGTCAAATCCAAGGCCATCTTTGCCATTAAATAAATTTTGAAGCGCAGTTAGGTTCGCTACAGCCAGGGTAATGGATTGTTCAGAAAAATAAGTTTCTATGTAATGCGGGAGGATTTCTCCAGCAGTTTGAAATCCAGCTGGAATTCCAATTTTGGCGTTTTTCACCAATTCAATATCCTTTACAAAAGCGTTGAAGAGTAAAGATGTTGAACTTCCTACATCATTTCCGTCAGCTGCGGCGAAATCTAATTTGCTATTTTCCCAACCGCTCAAAGCTAAGTCAAACTCTTCATCCATTTTATTACAGAGATCGATTAGATATGATTTACGATTATTGGCTTCAAGATCAATAGTAAACTCAGAGATTATTTCTAATTCATCAGCATGAAACAAGAGATAGTCGATTGCTGGAAGACCAATGGCTTGAAAATTTTCTAAGGCTCCAAGAGTATAGGTTCCTGAACTTATGTTTGATGCTATTTTTGTAGTATCCGTAGGGTAAGTGTTCATTGCAGTGACGATAGCATAATCTTCTATTGCCCCGAAGTTGAACATTTTACAGGCTTCAAAATCCAGGTAGGTTTGGTTAAACGTAGACTTTAACTGGTTTAAAGTTGTGATAGATGCGGATTGCACAAAAGCGTTAGCATCTGCTTTTAAATGCCCTAAACTTGCTCCTAAAGCACTATATGCTGGATCAATAATAGAAGTGCTCATGTTAGTTAACATGGCACCTCTATCAAAATCTGTTTGTTCTGGTGGCTTATTGCATCCAATTAGAACAAGTAAGGACAAAAAGGCGTAGCCTAATTTTTTCATATTAGAAGTTGTAAATGCTATTTAAATCGTTGATAGCGTTTGTTAAATCTATAGTGTTAACATCCCAGAAATTAGCACCAATAGTTGTGTCTAATAAGGTGTTAATTTGAGTATCTGTAATGGTTCTTGTTGAAGTAGGGGCGTATTTTAAATCCCAAATAAAAGCATACGCTTCTGATAATTCATGTAAGAACTTAGCATTGTCAGTTCCAAAGTTATCTTTTGCACCTTCAAGGTATGCAACGGCTTGAGCAGCTGAAATTCTTTCCCATGTTTCTCTTACAATTGTGATTTGAGCATCTCTGGCGGTTAGGTCATTGTTTACAATAGCTGTTCTTCCTGCTAAGAAAGCATTCATAATTGTAGCGTTACATCCTAATTCAGCATTTCTTGCATTACAGTATTTTGCCCAAAATCTAAATGATTCTGTTGAAGTTAAGAAATCGATTGGCGCTCCGAAATAACCGAATGCCTCATCCCAGTGATGTTCCATGGTTGTATAGTATTTGCCATCAGCAGCATCAACTGCAGTTGCGTTATCAACATCCATTTTATCTGAACCGAAGTATACATTAAGGGCTTGATACATAAAAACACCACCCATTAAACCTTTTTCAATCAATTGAGTTTTTTCGATTCCGTTTGCATCAAATAAATAAGTTGATGTTCCTGAAGAAAGTGTTCCAGCTTGGCCATTAGATGCAGTTGATGCGAATTCGATTGATGCAGCAGCTAAATCTGTCATCCATCCATTAAAGTCTGCTGTGTCGCTAAACAAACATTTGTTTCCGAGTTGTTTTGTAGAGGAAAAGCTAAAGTTTCCGTTACCGTTGTCGTTTACATTATAGAACATATCTTTCATTGTGTTAGCAGATATAATTCCAGCAGTTCCTGACTTCATATAAGTAGTTAACTCTTCTAATTGATTTAATCTATCTGTTTGTCCTGAATAAGAAACAGTGCTATTGTTGTTTTCATCTGTGAATTCATAAGTAGAAGGAACATCATAAAAAGTACATGATCCGTCATCCTTTTGAGCTTCTTCTGAATAGTTTTGGGCGTCAATATCTGTACATCCTTTTTTCTTACAAGATGTTATAACTAGTGCCGTTAGTATGATAGTTGAAAGGGCTAATTTCATTTGTTCAATTTTTTATTTAGAATGGTTATAAATAATTTTTTGACAAATGTACTCAGCAAGTATTGTTAACACAATACCTAAAAAAAGGTATATTGAAATATTCTATTGAATAATAATCTCGTCAGCAAAGATGTATGCTGGGTTACCGGCTCCTGGGTGCCACTCGGGGCATTTGCCATAATTAACAGCAATTACCTTTAAATAACGTGTGGAAATTTCTTTTTCAAACCCAATTTCTTGGATGAAATGTCCAAATTTTTCAGGAGACTCATAGTTAGATACTGTTTTAATGGGATACCAAACTTTTCCATTTTTAGATGAATAAAATTGAACTTCTTTTGGGAACCAAATCCATGATTTGATGTCTTGAAGCACGCTGAGATGCACGCTTTTGATGTCTCTTTTCTTTTTAAAATCTATTTCAACATCTAGATTATTTCCGTAGTAACCTTGCCATGAACCTGTTCTGAAATCAGTGTTCCCTCTAATTTGATCTATTAAGGCTCTGTCTGATCCTCCAGAATACTGATTTAAATATTTTTCATTCAACTTGACTTTCCATTTGGTATTGGCTCTATGAAACTCAGCATAAATAGGCAAGCTTTCTGTTTTTGTTCCAAAAGATTTAGCAACGAATTTTGTGGATGATTTTATTTTAATTGGTTTGCTGTATATCTCACTGTTTTCATTTGGTATACTGCCATCTGTCGTATATCTAATAGCAACAACTGTTTCTGCACTTGTAATCTCTACCTTTCTTTTTTTAGTAAATACTTTCTCAGATTTTTCAAATATTGGAGCGGGTAGAAGTGGGTTTGTTTTCACTTTAACAAATGGGCTGTTACCATAAAAGTCTTGTGGCTCTTTACTCATTTCAAAAACTATTTCACCTCCCTGAGTAATTTCATGATGATAAATGTAATTTCGTTTTAAAGGTTTATTGTTAAGCTTTATAGACTTTACGTAGGCGTTTTCTGTGGCATAATTTTCAGTTCTCATTTTAAACTGATTACCGTTTTCCAAATTAATCGTATAATTCTCATGCAGTGGTGCTCCCGTGACATAGATGTTAGATCCAGGAGTGAGGGAATAAAAGCCCATAGAACTCAACACGTACCATGCTGACATTTGACCGCAATCTTCATTTCCACTGAGACCATCTGGATCATTTGCATATAATGTTGTTAAAATTTGTCTCACGTATTTTTGAGTTTTCCAGCTACTTTGGGTGAAATTATATAAATATGCCATGTGATGACTTGGTTCATTTCCATGAGCGTATTGACCAATTAAACCTGTTATATCAACTTGTTCTCTACCTTCTGTATCAGAAGAAGTGGTGAACAAATCATCCAGCCAAAGTTCTAATTCTTGTTTGCCACCCATTAACTGAATCATTCCAAGAATGTCATGAGGAACAAATAAGCTGTATTGCCAAGAATTCGCTTCGGTGTAATCAAAAGTTACCTCATTTGGTTTGAAGTTATTTTTCCAACCTCCGTTAAATCGTGGTTGCATAAAAGTGGAAGTTGGGTTATAAATATTCTTATAATATTGACTTCTTTGATAGAATCTTTGAGCTATCGTGTCTTCGCCTAGAGAATCCGCGAAAACAGCAATGCACCAGTCGTCAAAAGCGTATTCAAGCGTTTTAGAAACGCTTTCTGATTCGTTTTCAGAAGATATAAATCCTTGCTTTCTATAAGCTTCTAGGCCCAAATGTTGCTGGTCGGCGCTATGCATCATTGCTTTGAGGGCTAATTGGGTGTCGAAGCTTCTCAATCCTTTAACATAAGCATCAACAATAACCGGAATTGCATGGTAACCGATCATACATCCTGTATAATTTGCAGAAAGTTCCCAAATGGGTAATATCCCACCATGTCGATATTGATTTAGTAAGGTTTGAATCATATCGGCCGTTCTTTTCTCTTGCGTAATTGTGAAAAGTGGATGCTCTGCTCTAAAGGTATCCCAAAGAGAAAAAACGGTGTATTGAGTAGATTTAGAAGATTGGTGAATTCGCATATCCATTCCTCTGAACCTGCCATCCACATCAGAAAATGTATTTGGATTTAAATAAGAATGGTACAAAGCTGTGTAAAAAGTGGTTTTTCGATCTTTATTTTTTTCTTCAATTTGAATTTTACTCAATTCCTTGTTCCAAGCTTTTTCATTTTCCTCTTTATACTTTTCAAATATCCAATGCGGCATTTCTTCTTTTAAGTTTTTAACCGCTCCGTTTATATCAACCGCAGACATTCCAACTTTCACACCTAGAATAGGGAATTCATCACCAAATTCTAAAATTAATTTAGACGCTCTACCCTCTGAATTTTTTTTAAAGGTTCTTTTGGTAGGGGCTTCACTGAATTTAATTGCGAAATAAAAATGTTGTTCTGTTGCCCAAGCTTGGGAGATTCGTTTGCCAACTATGGTTGTATCATTTAAGAATATCAAGTCAGAATCTTTTAGGTCATCTCTATGCTCCAAGTCAATGATGATTTTTCGATTATCTCCTTCTTGAAAGCTGTATTTATGATAACCACACCTAGTTGTTGTTGTTAATTGAACATTTACATTATAATCTTCAAGCAACACTTCATAATACCCTGCATGTGCATTTTCGTTTTGATGCGTGAAATTAGATCCATAACCGTCATCCAATGTTTTCTTGTAGGCGCTGTTCCATTTGTATTTCCCAGTGAAAGGAAGGATAAGTAGGTCTCCGTAATCAGAGACTCCTGTTCCGCTTAAATGCGTATGTGAAAATCCATATATGACTTTATCGGTGTAGTGATAGCCACCGCAACCATCCCAACCGGTTAATCGAGAATCAGGTGATAACTGCATCATGCCAAAAGGCATACTTGGTCCAGGGTAGGTATGACCATGTCCACCTGTTCCGATAAATGGGTTGACAACTTTAGATAAATCTTCTGATTGCCCAAATGACAGTGCATTTAGCACCAGCCCAATAAAAAGGCATTTAAATTTAAGCCACATTAGCTTAAGATTACTTTCTCTTCTTCTTTGATTGCAGCAACTGCACCTAAAATTCCAGCACCAGATTGATTTAAACTAGAGATTTTAAGCGTAATTTTACTTCTTAAGTTAGGAAGTACGTAGCTTTTTAGATGTTTTTCGATCTTTCTTCTAAGAATGTTCCCAGATTGTGCGATTCCACCAGTAATAAAGATGTGCTCAACATCTAACATATTGATAAGACTTGATAAGGCGTATCCTAAATCATGACAAACAGCATCTACAACTTCTAAAGAAACAGGATCATCTTTTCTTGCTGCATTAAAAATTTCAAGGGGTGTAAGATTACTAGGAGGCAATGCAGTCAATGCAGAACCACCACTAGAGAATTCTAATTTTTCTTTAGCCGTTAAAACGATTCCATTTGCACCTGCATAAGTTTCTAAGCAACCTAAATTACCACAGTTACATTCTCTACCTGCTCTTCTTACAACAAAATGTCCAAGTTCACCCGCTAATCCGTTAGTTCCATAAGTGAGCTTACCGTTCAAAAATGTTCCTAATCCTACACCGGTTCCCAAAGTAATTGACGCGAAATTTTCTAATTCTGCGGCCTCTCCGTAATGCTTTTCTGCAAGCGCAGCAGCGTTTGCATCATTGATTATGGTAACTGGTAAATTAAAAACTTGTGAAAAATCCTCTTTTAGTGGAACAATGTCTCCCCAAGTTAAATTTGGCGCATATTCAATATTGCCTGAATTGACGTTGACACTAGGAGCTCCAACACCGACTTGGCTGTAGCTTTCTTTTGTTTCTGAACCAATTACCTCTTTAATTTTAGTTGCAAGTTCAACTGTCGAACTAAAATTTTCTGTTTTAAGATTGTTTGAATAGATTATTTCTCCTTCTTCATTTACGATTCCAAATGCAACATTTGTTCCTCCGATATCTATTCCCAGATAATTATTCATAAGCCGGTTTTCTTAGGTTTAATTGGCGTTTCAGTATACAAATTTAACAAAAAAAGGTCAATTTTACACCTTTAAATCTTCTTTTCTTTTATGTCCATTTAGACCAAAAAATATTAAATAAATCATTCCGATTGCCGGAATAATAAAAGACATTTGAACGTTGTATTTTTCAAATATTAAACTTTGTACATAAGGTAGAACAGCCCCTCCAACTATTGCCATAACTAGTAAACTAGAGCCTTGAGAAGTTAAGTTTTTCAATCCTCTTATGCTTAAAGTAAAAATATTTGACCAACCAATTGAAAAGAAAAGACCAGTGCCGAGAATGCACCAAAATGCAAATTCTCCTTTTGTAATGATTCCTAAAACGATTAAAAGTAAATTTATTGACGAGAAAATTACTATCATTTTACTGGCAACTCCTTTTCCTAAATTAAAGGCGATAAAATTAATCATTAGAAATACGATATAAACCCACAACTCTTCCAAGGCAATAGGGTTAAATGCTAGTATTCCTGATTCATTTTTAGGATTGATTTCAATACCATTTACTATCCAAATCATTACAAAAACAAGAAAACTCGTCAAAAGCATTCTGACATTTTTTTGTCGATTGGAATATGCGGTGTTTAGAGAGGTGCTTGCCATCAATCGACCAATCATTAAACCACCCCAAAAGAAAGCTAAAAATGAATTGGCTGCTTGCTCAGATGCTCCCATTATTGAAGGGTCTTTAGCGAATGAACCTAAGTAACTTCCAATCGCTACTTCAGAACCTACATAAAAGAAAATCGCCAAAATCCCGAATCTCAAATTCCTATTAGACAAGACTCCGAATCCAGAAAAACCTTCATTTTTTTCTTGAATCTTTGGCATTTTACTTAATAAAACAGCAACAGCCATTAAAATAAAAATGATTCCGTAAAGCAAATATGCCTTACCTATGGCATCCAATTTAGAATCTTTTACGAAAACAGCATAAATTAAAAGGTTTCCAATAATCGGTCCAATAGTAGTACCTAATGAATTTAACCCTTGTGCCAAATTGAGTCTGCTTGAAGCTGTTTTTTCAGGTCCTAAAATAGCGGCATAAGGGTTGGCGCAAATTTGCAATAAAGTGACTCCGGTGGCTAGAATAAACAATGAAGCAATGAATTGTCCGTAAGATTCTGAGGCGGCAGCCAAATAAAAATTAGCCGATCCTAATCCACATATTAATAAGCTGATGGCCATGCCGTTTTTATAACCAATTCTATTAATTGGGTCTTTTTTTAGAACATTTGTGGTGATAAAGTAAAGCAATGAGATGATAAAAAACGCACCAAAAAAGCTGACCTGAATGTAGGATAACTCTGAAGGTTTTAACTTAAATATTTCGGCAAAAGTGTTGATTAAAAAGTCATTCATTACAGTGATGAATCCCCACATGAAAAACAATACTGTTAATGCAATAAAAGAATACCTATATTGATTGTTGTCTTTTTCCAATCTTGATGAGTTAAATGCCTTTTGAAGTTTTTAAAGATAGCAATTTCAATGATTGAACCTTTTTAATTATTTCTTTCTGAACTGAAGTAGAAATTTTAACTTTATCAGTTGAATTCAGAATTATGCGAAAAATACTACTTACTGGTGGAGCTGGAAATATTGGGAGCGCCTTAACTCAAAGACTTTTAAATGATCCTAATAATAAGGTTGTAGTGGTGGATAACCTATCAACTGGAAATAGAAATAATTTACCGACATCTGCCTCAAACTTTAAGTTTATCAAAGCCGATTCAAATAATCGATCTGAAATGTCAGACATTATGCTGGCGAATGGTTTTGATTACGTTTTTCATTATGCCGCGTTAGTTGGAGTAAAGAGAACTCAAGAAAATCCTATTAAAGTTTTAGAGGACATTGAAGGGATAAAGAACATGTTGGTGTTGGCTAAAAACTCAGGTGTAAAACGTTTCTTTTTTTCAAGCAGCTCTGAGGTTTACGGAGAGCCAGTGAGTATTCCACAAAATGAAGAAACTACCCCTTTAAACTCAAGAGTTCCGTATGCCGTTGTAAAAAATGTGGGAGAAGCTTATTGCAAATCTTTTTATCAAGAATATGGTTTAGAGTATACTGTATTTAGATTTTTCAACACTTACGGACCCCATCAAACCACTGATTTTGTAATTAGTAAATTCTTAGCGAAGGCGTTAAAGAATGAGGATATTACAATTTATGGAGACGGATCTCAAACGAGAACATTTTGTTACGTAGAGGATAATATTGAGGCAACCGTAAAAGCTTTAAATGAGGATCTTTTTGTGAATGATGTTGTCAATATTGGTGGAGCTAAAATTTATTCAATTTTAGAAATCGCAGAATTAATCATTAAGTTAACCGGGAGCGAATCTAAGGTCGTGTTTTTACCACCGCTAGAGGATGGTGATATGACAAGAAGACAGCCGGATAACACTAAAATGCAAAAAATATTGGGTAGAGAATTACGTCCACTTGAAGAAGGGATAGAACGGATGATAAAAAACCAAGAATTCAGAAAATTGATTGGTGTGTAGCTTATGTGTGGAATTAACGGAATTTATGAGTTTTCAGGATTTAAAAGATCTGATGATTTAATAGTTAAAATGAACGAGCGATTGGCTCAGCGGGGGCCAGATGCAGAAGGCGTTCACCGAGACGAATTTGTCCAATTTGGTCACAGAAGACTTTCAATAATAGATGTTGATGAGCGATCTAATCAACCTTTTAAATCAGCTGACGGCAAGTTGGTGATGGTGTTTAATGGGGAGATTTACAATTACAAAGAAATAAAAGCGCAATTATCAGATTATCCGTTTCAAACTGATAGCGATACTGAGGTTGTGTTGGCAGCCTACCAAACGTGGGGAGAAAAATGCTTACGTTCTTTCAATGGGATGTTTTCAATAGCGATTTGGAACCTAGAGAAAAAAGAACTTTTCATTTGTAGAGATAGATTAGGGATTAAGCCGTTGTATTATGTGTTAACTGATGAAGAGATTATTTTCTCGTCTTCAGTAAGGTCGATTTTGGCGACAGGATTAATTGATAAAGAAATTCGAAAAGATAGTTTAGTTGATTACTTAAGATTTCAAACTGTTCATGCACCTTATACATTAATAGATGGCATTTTTCAACTAATGCCTGGACAATCATTGACCATTAACGAGACTGAAGGAGTTGTTTTTAAAAAGTATTGGGGGATAGTAGAAGACTACAGAGTTTCTAAAGATGATTTAAAAACAACACAAGCAACTATAAAATCTAAATTAAGAGAGAGCGTTGAACGAAGAATGATTGCGGACGTTCCGTTTGGTGCGTTTTTGTCAGGAGGCATAGATAGTTCTATCATTGTTGGTTTGATGAGTGAAGTGCAAGAACAACCTGTAGAAACCTTTTCCATTGCTTTTAAAGAAGATGAATTTAATGAAGCTAAGTTCGCTCGAGAAGTTGCTGAAAAATTCAAGACCAAACATCACGAAATTGAATTATCAGGTAATGAATTTGCAGAATTGATTCCGGATGCGTTGTCAAACATGGATCATCCTAGTGGTGACGGACCAAACACCTATGTCGTGTCAAGAAAAACGAAAGAAGCCGGAATTAAAATGGCATTGAGTGGTTTGGGAGGAGATGAATTGTTTGGTGGTTATTCTATTTTTAATCAAATAGGAGAGATTCAACAAAAAAAATGGTTGATGAGTTTTCCTGCTTACGCTAGAAAACCACTCGCAAATCTATATCATTCTTTTAAAGGGACAGTGGCTTCTAGCAAGATCAAAGCCATATTGAAACAAGAGTTTAATGATATGGAGTTTATTTATCAGTTTTATCGTCAGGTATTGATGGATGATCAGGTAAGTAAACTAATGAATACTTCAAACCTTCCTAAAAACGCTTCGTTTGAGATTCCGCACAAATTGGTAGGATATGGAACGGATGGCTGGAAACTACATCCATTATCACGAATTTCAGCAGCAGAGATATCAACTTATATGCAAAATGTTTTACTCAAAGATGCGGACCAAATGTCAATGGCTGCAGCTTTAGAGCTTCGAGTTCCATTTTTAGATCATGAATTCGTTGAATATGTTTTAGGTATTCCTGATTACCATAAGAAACCAATCAGTCCAAAGAAATTGCTAGTTGATTCGTTCAGTGATTTGCTTCCAGAAAACGTGTATAATCGACCAAAAATGGGCTTTGTTTTGCCTTACGAACATTGGATGAAAAATGAGCTCCGTGAATTTTGTGAAGAGCGAATTGAAACCGTTAAGAACTTGAAGTTATTGAATGCGAATGCCGTTGATAGTTTGTGGAAGCAATTTTTAAACGGAAATAAACGTGTAACTTGGTCACGTGTTTGGCCGTTAGTAGTGCTAGGAGATTGGATTAAAGCCAACGAAATTAATGGATAAAAAAAGGATTTTAATATGTATTGATTGGTATGAACCTGGTTTTAAAGCTGGCGGACCGATTAGATCAGTGGTAAATATAGTTTCTGCTCTAAAAGAAGACTATGAATTTTACATTCTGACTTCTGCATATGATTTAGGAGAAGATGAACCTTATCCAAATGTAGCTTTAAACGAATGGTTTGATCATGATGGTATCTTCTTGAAATATTTAGATAAGAAATTATTGAACTATTCTGCAATCAGAAGAAATATTTTAGAGATTCATCCTGACCTCATTTATCTGAACTCTTTGTTTTCTAAAAAGTTTACCTTATTCCCTTTGTTAACAGCCAGAGCAAAAGGATATCCTGTTGTTTTAGCACCAAGAGGAATGCTAGGAGAAGGCGCCTTAGATATTAAAAAAGGAAAGAAAAAGTCATTCATACTCATTTCTAAACTTTTAGGGGTCTACAAGAAAGTTAAGTGGCACGCATCAACAGAAGAAGAGGAAAAAGAAATCTACAAAAACTTTGGAAAGCGGGCAAAAGTGCACATTGCACAGAATATTCCTGTGAGTCAAAAGTTGAAGTTAGATACCATTCTAAATCAAAAGAAAACAGGAACGGTTCGATTCATTTTTGTGAGTAGAATTGCCTTGAAAAAGAATTTGCATTTGGCCATTCAAGCAGTGAAACAGCTAAAATTAAAGACAGAAACTTCTTTTGATATTTATGGCAACATTGAAGATCAAGAATATTTTGATCAGTTTAAAGATGAAATTAAATCAGAAGGACTCTTAAGTATCAATTACAAAGGGGTGGTCTCGCCAACCTTGTTGCCTGAGATTTATATAAATGCTGATTTTTTAGTACTTCCAACTAAACATGAAAACTATGGTCATGCTATTGTAGAGGCTTGGTCAAATGGATGTCCCGTTATTATTTCAAGAAATACACCTTGGAAAAATTTACATGTTCAGAATTTAGGATGGGACATAGATTTAAAGAATTTTGATAATCTGGTGAATGCTATGCAAGAGGCGGTAGACCTTGATTTTACCTCATATATCGCCCAATGTACAGCTAGTTATAATTATTTTAGAGACGTTATTTCAGATAGTGAAGTGATAGACGCTAATCGTAAATTGTTCTTAGATGGAAACTGATTTATCCAAGTTTAATAATGATTGGTATCGACCAGGAAGCAAGTTAAAAAGAGCCGTTTGGTACTTTTTTAATGCGGTCTTTTTACTCAACCCAATGAATCCTTTCAGTGGTCTGAAAAAGTTTATTTTAAGACTGTTCGGCGCAAAAATAGGTAAAGGAGTGGTACTTAAGCAACGAATCAACGTGAAGTATCCATGGAAATTAGAAATAGGAAATCATTCATGGATAGGCGAAGATGTTTGGATTGATAATTTGGATGATGTTATCATTGGAAATAACTGTTGTATCTCACAAGGAGCGTTGTTGTTATGCGGAAATCACAATTTTAAAAAAGTAGCTTTTGATTTAATGATCGGAAAAATTGTTTTGGAAGATGGGGCTTGGGTTGGAGCCAAAGGAATTGTGACCGGTGGCGTAACGGTTGGATCACATGCTTTACTTGCGGCAGGTTCAGTGACTTCTAAAAATTTAGCACCTTATTATATCTATAGAGGGAATCCAGCAGTGAAAACCATTGAAAGAAAAATAGAGGCTTAGTGAAGATTTCAATTATCACAGTGGCATACAATGCTGCATCTACCATAAAAGATACCATTGATTCAGTTTTGTCTCAAGAAGGGATTGATTTAGAATACGTAATAATAGATGGAGGATCAAAAGATGAAACAGTTCAGATTGTTGAATCTTACGGCGATCAAATTCATACGTTTATTTCAGAACCAGATAAAGGAATATATGATGGGATGAACAAAGGCGTTGCTTTAGCTACTGGCGATATTGTTGGAATTTTAAATGCAGATGATTTCTATTCCAATGAAAATGTGTTGAGCAAAGTGGTTGAAACTTTTGTTGAAGGAGTGGAAGCGAGCTACGCAGATTTGGTTTATGTTGATCAAGAAGATACCGATAGGATTACAAGGACATGGAAGTCTGGCAAGTATGAGTCAGGCGCTTTTAAAAAAGGTTGGATGCCACCGCACCCGACATTTTTCGTCAGAAAAGAAATCTACGAAAAATTCGGAGCCTACTCACTTGAGTTAAAATCAGCTGCCGATTATGAATTTATGCTTAGAGTCATCCATAAACACCAAATTAAAGTGGTATATCTTCCTGAAATAATTGTCAGAATGCGACAAGGTGGCGCCAGTAATTCTTCTTTAAAAAACCGTATTAATGCCAACAAAGAAGACCGAAAAGCTTGGGAGATGAATGGATTAAAACCAGGAACATTTACTCTAATCAGAAAACCACTTTCAAAAATTTCACAATTCTTTAAACGGTAGAATTCCAATTTAAGACGCTTATATTCTTTCTTGCACCATTTATCTTCCTTATCTTGTTTGCTTAAAATAAACAACATGAAAAAGAGATACTATTTAGCAGGATTACTTTGCCTAGCCGTGGCAGGGTCTGCAAACGCACAGTCACTTTCAGAAGACTTTGAAGGATGGGCTGCCGGTTCTTATATGGGAACCAACTCAGCAGATTGGTCAACTTGGTCAGGCGCTACAGGTGGAGCAGAAGATGTTCAAGTTTCAACAGCACAAGCTTCTAGCGGAACCAATTCAATTTACTTTATGTCTACCTCTGCTACAGGAGGTCCTCAAGATGTAATTGTTGATTTCGGAGGAGAACATAACACAGGTCACTTCAATTTTGATTCTGACTTTTACGTAGATAATGGGCAAGGTGCTTACTTTAACTTTCAAGCAAACACTACTCCTGGTTTAATTTGGTCATTCAATTGTCAAATGCACAATGACGGAACAATCACTTTTGATGATGGTTCTTCAGTGTGGTTGTCTACAACTTATCCGCAAGCAACTTGGTTTAACCTTGAAATTGATGTCGATTTGAATACGAACTCTTGGGATATATTAATTGATGGATCATCAGTTGGTGTTTTTCAAGCGGTTGAAGGGCAAATTGCAACAATTGATATTTTCCCAGTAAATGCTGCCAATGGAGGAAACAACTTGTCTTCTTTCTACATGGATGATTTCAATTATACATACACGCCGTTTGCTTTACCTACTGAAAATGGAGCTGTTTCATATATCGCAGATATCTCTGGATTAGCTGGAACCGATATCATGCCAACGGTTACAGTAAGAAACTTGGGAACTACAGCAATCACTTCTTTTGATTTAGAAATTGATTATAACGGCACTCAAATTACTGAGAATGTAACAGGGGTGAACATTGCTTCAATGGGAACTTATGAGGTATCTTTTACTTCAGGGGTTACTTTGGTAGGAGGAACAAATGATGTGACGGCTACTATTTCTAATGTAAACGGAAACGGAGCTGATGGAAATGCAGCAGATGATTCTAAATCCGTTTCAGTGACTCCAGTTGTACCGGCAGCAGGAAAAATTGTTGTAGGTGAAGAAGCAACAGGTACTTGGTGTCAGTGGTGTCCTAGAGGAGCCGTATTTATGGATATGATGGCAGATAATTATGACGGTTATTGGGCAGGAATTGCAGTACATAATGGTGACCCAATGGTTTATGAGCCTTATGATACAGGAATTGGAACTGCTATTGGCGGATACCCTTCTTCTTTAGTAGATAGAGGAGCAGATGTTGATCCTTCAGCTATGGAAAATGATTTTATTCAGAGAATTGTGCTTCCTCCAGCTGCTTTCATTACAAATGGAGCTGAATGGGATGAATGGACAAGAGAATTAAAAGTATCTGTAACTGCAGATTGGCAATCAACTGAAACAGGAACTTGGAGATTAGCAATGGTATTAACTGAAGATGGTGTTTCAGGAACAGGAGCAGGATGGGCTCAATCAAATGCTTACGCAGGTGGTGGATCTGGAGCAATGGGCGGATACGAATCTTTACCAAATCCAGTTCCAGCTGCACAAATGATTTATGATCACGTAGGAAGAGTTATATTACCTTCTTACACTGGTCACGTAAATTCTTTCCCCTCTACAAATGCAGCTGATGTGCATACAGTAAACTTTACAATCACTTTAGATGATTCTTGGGATGAAGATAACATGCATATCGTAGGCATGTTGATTGCACCAAACGGTTCGATTGAAAACGCAGGATATACAACGATTGATGAAGCAGTAACAAATGGATACGTATCTTCAACTGAAGTAGTAACTGAAGTAACTGAATTGTCAAAAATGGATGCTTTTGAAATGTATCCAAATCCAGCAACGAACGAAACAGTAATTACTGTTGGTAATTTAGACAATGAGCAAGTAATCGTTCAAGTTTATGACGTTAATGGAAAAGTTGTATTAAACAAAGATTACGGTCAGTTAACAGGAGCTATGAACTTACCAGTTAACACTGCTGATCTAGAAGCAGGTCTTTACACAGTTAAATTAACTGTTGGAGAAACAACGAACGTACAAAAATTGATTGTTGAGTAATTGACAATTTCTATGAGTTAAATTGAGAGGGAGACAGAAATGTCTTCCTCTTTTTTTGTGTCCAATTAAAGCTGTGTTTGTTAATAATATCAGGACTTCAACAAATAATAAATAGGGTGTTTACTTTATGATGTCGCTGTAAGCTAATCCAACAAAAACCAGTAGCTTTTAACATTCATTTTAGGATAATTTAGGTAGGTCTCAGTTAAAGGCATGCCATTTGTATACTATTTTAGCAAATTCAAACCATTACAACACATGACATTAAAGCATTCAATAGCAGTAATAATAGGATTAGTAGCAGCCGTAACTTCGTTTTCTCAAGGGAAATTTGATAAACACCTAGTTGAAGTTGAGATAGAAGATTCTAAAGAGTTGCTGACTTTTGTCAAAACTCCAGATTTATTTGAAGAAAGATGGGATACCCTTGCGCAGCCTAACTTTTGGAAGTTTGTAATGCAGATGTCACCTGGAACATCAATTTTGAATGTAAGAGCAACTAGACAAATTCTTGAGATTACTTCTTTAGAAGAATGGAATAAGAAATCAGATGATGAAAAAGAAGCACACCGAGCTTTATTGAGAAAAGAAAATGGTTTACCAGAAGATGAGCGAATTTTCATGACAACGGGTAAAAACGATTTCTATCAGTTTGATAAAGTGTTTCCAAGTATTTCAAAAGGGGTGAACATTTTTATTGATAACGATACTGATCCTTGGTACGCACAAGCCATCTTAATGATAGAGAGTCCAGGAAAATTAGCGTATTCAAATGTAGGAGCATTAGGACCGTTTCAAATAATGAAATCAGTGGCCAGAAATCACGGCTTAAGAGTAGACAAGTACGTAGATGAGCGAAAAGATTTTGATAAATCGGCTATGGCATCTTCACATTTGATTAGAACAGCTTGTATTCCAGAAGCAAAACGGATCATGAGAAAATTCGGAATAGAAGTAAAGGGAGAGGAACAGTATAAGTTATGGTTCCGATTGCTCGTATTACATTGTTACCATGCTGGAGCCGGAAATGTAGACCGTTTAATGGTGAATGTGATTAAGCCAAAAGCAGGAGGTCAGCAACTAATCGATACTATCTGGCATTCAGAATATGGCCAGTTCGGAAATTCTTCTCAGAACTACAGTCAATTAGCTTTAGCATCATTGTTGATTTTAGATAACCTAATTTTTGAAAAGTGCAGTGCCGTTCAGAATTGTGCTTATGAGAAATAGGGTGCTCACTGCGTTCGCTTGAAGATTGTTCTTTCATCTCGGCTTTGCCTCGGTGAAATCACTTAAAGACTTAAGATCGTTCTCTCTTCTCGGCTTTGCCAAGACGAGTTCACTTAAAGATTAAAGACAAAAGATTTTTGTGGTTGGATGTTGTGAACTTTAGTACGCTAAAAATATCCAAGAACCAAAAGTATCGGCTTAGCCGATACGCACCAACCGAACAAAGTGAGGAAAAAAAAGACCCATACAGTTTAAGAATCGGAATTCTTCTAAAAACACGGATAGCGTTACCGGCCCGGTCTGAGATCCTCTGTTATCATTCTGTGAATGTACTACCTAAGTAGCGTTGAGGCCTGTCATCTATGAGCAACTAAGATCACACTAACATATAAAGTACTAAGAACCAAATTGTACCATATGGGCTCCCTTTCGGAATAAAATCACAAGTCTACTTTGTAGCTGGATTTGTACATTAAAGGTACAGCTTATTACTTGAAATTCTTTAAGAAATTGCCGATAATTTCGCGTCCGTGATCACTCAAAATAGATTCTGGGTGAAATTGAACGCCGCATACTGGCAGATTTTGGTGTTCACATGCCATAATCACATCATTTTCTGAATAGGCAGTAATTTTCAATTCCTCTGGAAAATTCTCTTTTCTTGCTGCCCAAGAATGGTAAAGTCCAACATTGAACTTAGAGGGTATGTTCTGAAACAGTTTTGAAGTTCCAACCAGTTCACAAAGCTCTTTCTGACCGTGTTTCACAAGGTTTTGATTGTAAATTTCACCATCTAAAAACTCAACTATAGCCTGAAAACCAAGACAAACACCTAGAATTGGTTGACGATTGAAACAGTGTTGAATTACTTGCATTAATTGCCCTGCTTCTTTTGGTAAACCCGGGCCAGGAGAAAGAACAATTTTGTCAAATTCAGATATTTGAGAAAAGTTGATTTCATCATTCCTCCATACTGTGACTTCACAATCATGACCTTCTAGATAGTGCACCAAATTATAGGTGAAAGAATCGTAGTTATCTATGAGTAAAATTTTCAACTGAATGCTTAATTTAGGTGCGAAGTTATACATCCTAATTAAAATTGACATGAAAAAAGTAATATCTACAACTAAGGCTCCGGGAGCAATCGGACCCTATTCGCAAGCAGTTAAAGTAGGAGGGATGTTATTTACCTCTGGTCAAATTGCGCTAGATCCTAGCAGTGGAGAGTTAGTGATGGATGATATTCAAACTGAAACGCATCAAGTAATGGCGAACATGAAAGCAGTGTTAGCTGAAGCAGGTATGACTTTTGAGAATGTGGTTAAAACGTCAATTTTCCTTCAAAATATGGACGATTTTGCTGCCGTAAATGAAGTTTATGCTTCTTATTTTACGGCCGATTTTCCTGCCAGAGAAACTGTTCAAGTGGACTGTCTACCCAAAAAAGTGAATGTAGAGATTTCAATGATTGCCGTGGAATCTTAATTGATCTCCAAACCTTCTTTGTTTTCTTTTCGTTTCTAATTGTACCAAAACACAATTATGAAAAAAGTATACGCAATGCTGCTGCTAGCAATGAGTTTCAGTAGTTTCTCTCAAGTATGGATAGATCAAAACGCAACTTGGCATTATGATTATTGGGGAGTTGCTGAAGAAGGCTTCTTTAAATTAGAGTACAATCAAGATTCATTAATTAATGGCGAAAACTGTCAGGTGATTGAATCTTATCAGTCAAAATTCGTAACAGATCAATTTGGTCAAATGCATCATATTGGACCAACTTTAAAATCAACAAATTTCACCTATGTAAACGGCGATACTGTTTTCTATTGGAAGGATGATCAGTTTTTTACACTCTTCGATTTTGGTGCATCTATAGGAGATCAATGGCAAATTGGAAGCACAAACTCCAATGGCGATCCAGTTTGTGACGACAGTTCATTTGTTGTAGTTGTAGATACAGGCACAGTAATTATTAATTCAAATTCTTATAGAACCATAAGTCTTGAGACGACAGCTGGGTCATCACTCCGATTTGGAGGAGTTTTTGTTGAACGTTTTGGCCAAATAGGTTCAAATTATGGCTTTCACACTTTTCCAGGTGTAGAGACTTGTGATACGAATGTAATAACTGAATATTATGGAATTACGTTCAAATGTTTTGAGGATGATTCATTTACCCTTTATAACCCTTCAGGAGAAGATTGTGAATACTTGTTGACGCATTTATCAAATGAAGAAATTGCAGTTCAAAAATTGGCAAGTTTCCCAAATCCAGTGAGCGAAATGTTAAAGGTTCAAATGAATGGAGAAGGTGTTTTAGAACTTTATAATCAAATAGGGCAAGTTGTTATTCAGCAAAATCATTACAATCAAAGCGTGATAGAAATGGAAGCAGTCCCAACAGGGATTTATTTACTTCGTCTGCGAATAGGTGAGAGCGTATATACAGAGAAGATCCTTAAGCATTAAGTAGTTTCTGTACTCAGTTGTTCTGGAGTTTCTTGTTGAGGTTCCTCATCCTTTTTGCCTCTTTCTTTCCATTTGTAGAACCACCATGCACCAATTGCAAAGTATAAGGTTGATCCCATAATTAGCACAAAATCAGTAGGTGTGGTTTCGTTGATCAGATAATCCCAACCTAAGATGATTGTAGTGACAATTAAAGAGCCAATCGCACCAAAGATGTAGAGTAGGAAGCCAAGTTTCTTTTTTCTCCAGATTAAAATCAATCCCAATAAAATCATGAAGTACATTAAGAATTGGACTAATGCATGGACGCTAAGCATATTTACCGTATCTGCGTAGCCATATAACTTGCTACCAACCCTATGAAATGCAGGAACGACATCTCTACGCCATCCTGGCTTTAAGCCCGACATCATTTGTAAGGATAAAAATGTCAGTAAATGCCAAGAAAATAAATACACCCAAATAACAAGGCCGGCACCAACAGATACTCTCGTAAGTAAGTTAGGACGTTCTTTACCCAAAATCAATTGCTTGATTTTTTGCGGAATGGTTACCGCAACAACTTTCTCTAATTTAGATTGGTCAACCTGCATGTATCAAAAATAAAGAATTAGATGGCATCCCAATCAGATCCGCACCATTTTTTGAAAATTCGTTTTTGAAGATTACTTGGAGCCTTTACTTTTACAATGCTGTAAGTAGGGAAGTAGCTTTTATTTGTGTTTGGACAAGTGATGGACATCATTTTGCCTGCGCGGTTCAATCCCAATTCAATTTGATCATCTTCAAAATAGTGTACCCATTTGTCTAAGTCTCCGTTTACTCGGAATCCATTTATTGAAACTATTTCATCTTCTAACATAATGCCTCCAAGATCGATAGCAGAGCCAGGGTAGACTTTCTTGACAATGGTTTTACCATTTTCTACCAAGCATTTTGTACCTAAAATGTTAGCAGAATATGAAGGGTTTCTATCCATCTTAATCTCTAGCCCTAATTGTTCTAGTGCTTCAGCTAAAATTGGTTCAAAGGAATGTGTTCCGTAATAATAGTTGGCGAAAAAGTCTTTCAAATTTTCGTTGGCATGTTGTTCTACAACTCCTCTAAACTCCCTTTCTGTATAGCCTTTATCTTTTTTTGCATATTGTTGATACAGATCTGACATGACATCATGAATAGATGCTTTGTTGGCAGAATTAGTTCTAATTTTTAAATCTATTGCAAGGCTCAACAAAGCTCCTTCATTATAAATGGATACTTTTCTGTTGGGAACGCCCGCAACATACCCATCAAGCCAAGTGTCAAAACTAGATTCTGCCACTGAATAATTGAAACGACCGAAGTTGTCAAAATGTCTTTGAAGTAGGGTTTCAAGTTCTTTTTTATACCATTTCCAGTCCTTAACGCCGGACACAGCTAAAAACAAATCTCCTAAGTAAGTAGTGACACCTTCTGTAACATATCCTAATCGAGAATAATTTTCTTTTGAATAGTCGTAAGGATACATTTCTGCAGGACGTAGAGCTTTAACGTTCCATGTGTGATACAATTCATGTGAGCTTACTCCTAAAAAGTCGTCATATAAACTGTGCATTAAGTTGTATGATGGTCCTAATGCAATTACCGTACTTGTTGAATGTTCAACACCATGATAAGCTGGAACGGCTAAAATTTGATATAAGTAGTGATAAGTAGAAGTAGGGAATTCGCCGAATTTCTCAATTTGAGACTTTGTGTATCTCTTTAAGTCATTTATGATTTTGGCTTCATCCAATTTCACATCTCCTTGAAACCATAAGTGAAAGTCAACTTTTTGTTCGGTGAAGCTTAGGTGTGTCATAGAAGCAGATGCAATAAAAGGGCTATCCACTAACTCATGATAACTATCAAACACAGCCGTATTATTCTCAAATTGTTTACCACAAGCAATTTGAAATTCTTTTGGTATATCAAGATGAAGTTCGTGCGGTTTGTTTTGATTCTCTATTTTGTAAATCAGGCAATTAACTGGGTTTACGTAGAGTTGAACATTATCCATAAAAGTACTACCGGCGTTAAGCTCAGCTGCAAAATACTTATAAGATATCGTCAATTCTTTGGCTGATTCGCAATTTACTTTCCAACTATCTTTAGATTCTTTAAAAAACTCAACTTTTTTACCATTTTCATCCAAAATTTTGAAGCCATGAATATTCTTGGCAAAGTCGCCTCTTTCATATCTTCCGGGACGCCAACATGGAAATTGAAGTTCAACAAAATTATCTGAAGAAACATCTAGTTTAGCCCGAATGGGAATGTATTGTGTGGTAGGATTTTTATAGAAAATGGTATATTTCATTGTGATCGTTTGTTCTTAGTGCAGTAAAGTTAATGATATCAAAGATATCCGGGGAAGCAGCTAGTTAAAATGTCTAAAAAATTGTTGTATCACAGAGTTAAAAAGCAACTAAAGTTTTTTCGGGTAGATTTTTCAGTTAAAAGTCGATATCAAAATCTTCAACAGAAATCATGACTCCAGAACCTACGCTACCATGAACACCAGCAAAACCAGGGACACCCGGAACGCCATCTTGTTTATATTCTTGTCCTTCTAAAACAGTACCAGCTACTCCTGCTTCACCTGCGGTTCCTGCAACTCCTGGAATTCCTGGGTTTGAAGATCCAGAGATGATTTCTTTGAGGGAGTAGGCTGAGGGATGGATAAAAACAAAAACACTTCCGGCATTACCCGCATTTCCGCCATTTCCACCGTTTCCACCGTCACCACCATCACCGGCATCTTTCGTTTTATCTTCTTTTACTTTAGCATCTTTCCCGTCACCAGCATTGCCTCCATCACCACCATCACCGCCATGACCGGCATCTGCCAAAAACTTTATCTTATGACTGAAATCCTTTGTTTTGTAGTAGTAATTTTTGCCATCATCTATATTGCTTACCTTAATTTTGTAAAAGTGATTGATCGTGTCTTTGTAGATGTATGCTGAAATCGTGTTTCCATCTCCACCGTTTTCGCCATCCCCGCCATCATCTCCATCCTTGCCATCTCGAGATAAAAGAGCGCTTCCCCTGTTTTTGCCATCCTCACCGTCCATGCCATCCTCACCACTAAAATCAATGATTAAATCACCTTTGTAATTAAAAGGAATGGTGATAGTTTTTTCAAGCTTTTCATCTTTTAAAGTATAAGTGGCTTTAACCACAACCTTGTCAACTTCAAAACTTAGCGGTCTATCTTCGACAATAATTTGTTCACCTGAAATTCTACCTCCCTCAATGACATAAGTTGTTTCCGATTTTTTGGTCACATCTTTAGTCGCCCCTTTTTCATATTTCACATATACTGAAAAGGGAATTGTTTTTCCATAATGCACGTCTTTTTTAGTATCATATTTAATAGATATCTCTTGCGGAGCCCCCAGTCTTGCTGTTCCACAAGAACTTAAGATTAAGGTGAAGAGAAAGCTAATGAAAAAAAGTCTGCCCAGCATAGTTTGAAATAAAGTATAAAATTAAAATAAAAGGAACGTCCATTCATATATTATAGAGATTTCGTTAAATTCGTGCTTCAATTTATTGCAAGAAAAATTTAGATATGGCATACGATATTATAGTAGTAGGAAGTGGACCTGGTGGTTATGTAGCTGCGATTAGAGCTTCTCAATTAGGATTAAAAGTAGCTGTTGTTGAAAAAGCAGAGCTAGGTGGAATTTGTTTGAATTGGGGATGTATCCCAACAAAAGCTCTTTTAAAAAGTGCTAATGTTTTTGAATACATTTCTCATTCTGAGGATTACGGAATTACTGTAAAAGATTCAAAAGCTGATTTTGAAGCAATCGTTAAGCGAAGTAGAGGAGTGGCAGATAAAATGTCTGGTGGGGTTCAGTTCTTAATGAAAAAGAATAAAATTGATGTCATTAACGGATTTGGTAAAGTGAAGGCTGGAAAAGTCGTTGAGGTGACTGACGATAAAGGAAAAGCAACTGATCACACAGCAGCTAAAGGAATCATCCTGGCTACTGGAGCAAGATCAAGAAGTCTTCCTTCTTTGCCACAAGATGGTAAAAAGATTATCGGGTATAGAGAAGCTATGACACTACCTAAAATGCCAAAATCTATGGTGGTTGTAGGATCTGGAGCGATTGGAGTAGAGTTTGCTTATTTCTATAAGACAATGGGCGTTGATGTAACTATCGTAGAATATATGCCAACTATTGTTCCGGTAGAAGATGAAGAAGTATCTAAGCAATTAGAGCGTTCTTTCAAAAAACAAAAAATGAAAATTATGACCAACTCTTCTGTTGAATCAGTAGATACTTCAGGAAAAGGTTGTAAAGTAAAAGTGAAGACGAAAAAAGGTGAAGAGATTATCGATTGCGATATCGTATTATCTGCTGTCGGAATTGAAACGAATATTGAAGGTATTGGATTAGAGTCTGTTGGAATTGCTACTGACAAAGGGAAAGTTTTAGTGAACGATTTCTACCAAACGAACATTCCGGGATACTATGCAATTGGAGACATTACTCCTGGTCCTGCATTGGCACACGTTGCTTCTGCTGAAGGAATCATCTGTGTAGAGAAAATTGCAGGAATGCATGTTGAAGCGTTAGATTACGGAAATATTCCGGGATGTACTTATTGTTCACCTGAGGTGGCTTCAGTTGGAATGACGGAAGCAGCTGCGAAAGAAGCTGGATACGAAGTGAAAGTTGGTAAGTTCCCGTTCTCAGCATCAGGTAAAGCTTCAGCTGCTGGAGCAAATGATGGATTCGTAAAATTAGTATTTGATGCTAAATATGGAGAGTTATTAGGTGGACACATGATTGGTATGAATGTTACTGAAATGGTAGCTGAATTAGTTGCAGTAAGAAAACTTGAAACTACAGGTCATGAATTGATTAAAACAGTTCATCCACATCCTACATTATCTGAAGCGGTAATGGAAGCGGCAGCAGCTGCTTATGATGAGGTTATACACTTATAAAAAAAATAAACAACTAATTTAAAGCCTCTATTTAGCACTTGAATAGAGGCTTTTTGATTGATGCCACGGAAAAATTTGATTAGTTAAAATCAACTTATTGAACTTAAAAGTAAAATGCTATCCAATATTGATATTAAAACAACGAACAGACTTCTACTAATATTAGTAGTACCTGTAGTTTTTTATTTATTACATATAATGTCTTTTATTTTTGTCCCGCTATTATCTTCCATGTTTGTAGCGTTGCTGTTTTTGCCCATAATGCGTTGGTTGAAAAGCAAAGGGGTAAATAAAGTCTTCAGCATTATCATTGTCATAATTTTGATTGGAGCAATGGCTAGTTGTGCTATTTTTCTATTGAGGATGTCAAGTCGGGAGATTTTGGAAACTAAGGATGTTTTTTTATCCAAAGCTGAGGTAAAGTTGATTGATGGAATTAAAGGCGTACAAAACTATTTTGGAATTGAGTCTAAAGAAGCTATTACAAAACAATCATTGTTGTCAAGTGAAATGACTAAGAGCCTTTCAGGACCTGCACTTAAATTGTTCGGTAATTTAATTACTCAAAGTTTAACGATATTGTTCTTTGTGGTTTTGTGGTTGTCAGAATCTATCAATTTTGAGAAAATATTGAATTTAACAATTATTAAATCAAAGTTTTCTTCAGTCAAAATTTTTAGAAGAATTGAAAAAGATATCATAAAATTTATTCGAGTTAAGTTTTTAGTCAGTTTTGGAACAGGAATTGGAACTGGGATAGCCTGTTATTTTTTTGATGTGAGTTTCCCAATTTTTTGGGGGATTTTTGCCTTTGCGATTAATTTTATTCAGATGGTGGGGTCTTTCATTACAGTGATTTTATGTTCAATTTTCGCTTTTGTTGAGTTAGAGCCTTCTAGTTCATTAGCGTTTTTCGTTCTTACCATTACCTTAGTTCAAGTGTTATTCGGTTCTATTCTTGAACCCATTTACATGGGGAAATCTTTCAAGATTAATATAATAATGGTCTTGATTATGCTCATGTTCTGGGGGTTTATCTGGGGCATTCCCGGAATGATTATGTCTATTCCAATTACGGTTTTTCTTAAAATCGTTCTTGAACAATTTGATTCTACTAGAAAAATAGCTCAGATTTTGGAGTAGATTTTCTAGGTATTGATATGACACCATTGAAAAACTAAATCTTATGCCTTAACTCCAGAGGTTATATGTTTTATTCTCACAGTTGTTCCAAATCCTTCATTTTATGTCTTGTTTTGTATTCTGAATTTTATAAGCACAAACAATTTATTATCTTTAGTAAAGGATTCTGGCAAAGTGAATTAGAATGGTTGAAGAAAAGAATATTACAATAGAAGATTTACTGGAGAAAAACCAGCGTTTGAACAAGAACATGAAGTACTTGAATGAACGCAAGGATGCTCTGGTGAAACAAGTTAGAGAACTTGAAAAAGAGATCAAGCAACTCAGAAAAGCACAAGGGGCATCTAAGTTTTTGGTCAAGAAGAAGGGGATCACTGTAATGTTTATTGAGCTTGCCGGTTTCAAAAACATCAAAGAAGGGGAAGATGCAGAGTTGTTGTATGATAAGCTAGATGAAATTTACATCAAGTTTGATGAAATTATTCGTAAACATAAATTAGAGCGAATTAAAACTATTGGGGATGATTATATCTGTGCAGGCGGGATCAAAGACAAGAGGTCTACAAATCCTGTTGATATCTGTTTGGCAGCTTTAGAGATCAGAAATTACATAGAAAATCTAAAAGCTGAACACCTTGAAGACAATGATCACTTCTGGAATTTGAGGATAGGAATTCATTCGGGGAACGGCACAGTAGAAGAGGATAAATCAAAAAAGAAAAAGACTTCTTACGGTTTAACAGGAGAAGTTATCAATACTGTTCCAAGAATTGCATCCATGTGTGAGGTAGGGCAAATTCATTTGTCTGACTATACTTATGAGATTGTGAAAGGATACTTTTTGTGTGAATATTCAGGGGATCTACCTGTTAAGTACAGAGGTTCAATGGCGCTTTATAAGTTGAACAGAATTAGAAAGCAGTATTCAGAAGATCGTAAAGTGGGCATTGTACCTAACTCAGAGTTTACTCTCAGATATCACTTGAAGCAATTCAATGATTTGGAAGATAAGGTGATTGAGTTTTTGATCGATAATTTACCTGAGCATCTTTATTATCATGACTATACCCATACCATTGATGTTGTAAACCAAGTTGAATTGATAGGATACGGTGAAGGAGTTTCTGACCATCAAATTTTATTGTTAAAAACGGCTGCGCTTTTCCATGATACTGGGCATACAATAGAATCTAAAGGACATGAAGCACACAGTTGTGTGATTGCTCGAGAATGGTTAACAGAATACAACTATTCTGAAGAGCAGATTGAAGAGATTTGCAGCATAATAATGGCAACAGAGATGCCGCCAAATCCGCAGAATTTGTTGCAACGCATCATGTGCGATTCTGATTTAGATTACCTGGGAAGAACTGACTTTATTCCAACATCTAATAAGTTGTTTAAAGAGCTTGAAGCCATGGGAATCATGTCTGATAGCAATGTTTGGAATAAATTGCAGATTCAGTTTTTAACGGCACATTCGTTTTATACCGAAACATCTAACCGCTTACGAGAAGTAAACAAACAGGCCCAAATTGAGCGGATCCAAAAACTAATTGTTGAGGATTAATTTCCTGATAATTCTCCTGATAATAAAAGAGTAGAAGTACATGTTCCTGAAGTGGTGACTTCTAATTCACAGAAAGATAAAGTGATCACGTCATTTTCATTTTTAACATGAAGGGGCTGATCGCTAGTGCCATAGTAAGTGCAGTTGTCACCATCAAAAACTTGCACAGTCATGTGCCATTGAAAATCTTGCAAATATTGCGGAGAGGTGTCGTGTAAATAGATTCCTGAATGTGGCTCTTCTTTAAAATGAAAAGTAAAATCAAAATCTGAAGTCGTCACTGACATTTCAAATGAAGTTGAGTTCAATACGCTACTTAGGTTACCCATGCTGTAAATGGTTCCGCCTTTATCCACTTCACCTGTTGTTAAAGTGCAATTGTCAAAGGCTGGAATGTCTCCGGTGGTAACTGCAAGTTCATCTCCATAAATTAGGGCCGTTCCATTATCTTGGTACAAAAATGGGCGGATATAATAAACATGATTGGCGTAAAGATTCTCCACTTCATAATTTATAGAAGTTGAAGTACTAATAATTTCCGTAACACTTTCATGGTCAGGGTTCGGATTGCCGGTGTCGTTCCAGCATAAACCTACTTCAACATCTCCTTTAGCACCGGTGATATCATAGTTCGCATTAACAGCTAAGCTATTATAAGTAATACTTGATGCGGCAGCAGAAGCTGTCCATTTTGATGATTTATTACAGGCAAAAAGAACGACAGCTACTAGACCTATACTAGCGATTTTCAGGTACAAAAATGGTTTCATGTTGAGGTTTTAAAGACAACAAGATAACTAATCAATTAGTTTATAGCCGTTTCTGTTAATAAATTATCAAATTGTTGAGAGCGAAAAAAATGCGTAGTTTCCGCAATAATATAAGTTGTAATTCTGCGTAATTTTGTCTGACATTCTGATGGTTAAAAAATTACCCAAAACTTATGGAATGATTTTAAGAGCAAGCTTGTCTTGCTCTTTTTTTATTTACATCTGTACTTGTCCGGTAACTGGTCTGTCACTAGTGCAGGTGCCACCATGTGGTGAAAAATTGACATCACAAAGCGTAATGGAAATGTTGCCATTATTATTTTCAACATGGATGCGCTCAAAGTTATCTGCAGAATGATAACAATTCCAAATGATATCAAAATATCCACCAATTAACACTAGTTTTTCATCAGAAAATCCAAAATCAGAAAGGTCATCAGTTGCTTTGTAGATTCCGCTTTTTGGTTCTTCTTCAAAAGAGAAATCAATGTTGCCAATTGAGCAGGTTGTTCTATAAACCACAGATCCTGCGGTGGTTTGAATCAACTCTAATGCCGACATGCTTTCTACATATCCATCAATATCCATTTGGTTGGTAGGAACATTGCAATCTGGTGGAGGCAAAGTTTTAGTGGTGAATGAGAAAATTTCAGACCAAATATCTATGTCGTTATCTGCTGAGGTAATTTGAGCCTGAGCGTAGTAAGTTTGATTAGCGAAAAGATTTTCAAAGTCTGCCAATTGTGTCAGACCACCTGTTCCCACATTTGAATCATAAAAAGTAAAATCGAATTGTTCAGGGTTATCGCCATTACTATTCATCCCAAAAGTTAATTGAGTTTGCACGTCAAGCACATTGTCAGGATATTCAAGGTATAAAACCAAAGTTGCTGTACTATCTGAAAGTTCAGCGGTTTCTTTAACTTCGATTTTATAGTTGCCGGGATCTTTTTCTTTTTTGCAAGAAAAAATTAAAAGACTAGCCGTGAGGATGATAAAGCTATACTTATTCATGTTTAAAGATATAAATTTTAGGCCGTTACCTGATATTGAAGTCCATCTTGTTTTTTGAATGAGCACTCTTGTTACTCAATATCCTTTTCTTCAATTACCTTCTCAACTGAATAAAACTGCTCTAGTTTTTATTCCGCTTGTCTTTACCTAAGGTGACCTTGTAATCGTCAGCATCACCAACGATTTTGATATTTACATAAGCCCTTTTCTTTTCAGGGTCAATGTATTGAATTTCATCTTCTTGATCAGGAGCTGCTTCTTCTTTGTTCTTACCAAACAAGGCTTTGAATCCTGTTCCCGACACCTGTTTTAGCGGAACTCTAATGTAATACTCCATGTTGTAATCCATATCTTGTGTTCCGGATATAATCATAAAACCAAGTGTAGAATTAATGGTCATATTTGGAATGTTGATGGTTCCGTTTTTAAAATCAATATGGTTTTGAAGGGTATCAAATTTGACGTTTCTGACATTCTTATCTACAAAATACGCTTGGCAATCTACAATTGGTGCATAATCCACCAAACGACCGTTTAGAATAAGCACATCCATGTGCACCTCAGAATCATCCAAAATAGGAACCATATCTGCATGCACATGCATTTTACCAGTTATTGTGGTCGTGATTTTTCCGTGTAGATTTTCTGATACCAAATGGTCTTGTCCAAAATTCTCAAACTTGAAAAGCAATTGATCTAGATCAACCCCTTTTAATTTCAAGTTAGGACTAAAGTAAATTTTGTCTTTATCTGATCCGTTAAAATATCCAGACAATTCAATTTTACCACCTGCAGCCTTCATTCTCAAGGTATCTATGTAGATGTAATGGTCTGGAGTAGTATTAAACCTTCCGTGGACATCATTTAAGAAATATCGGTGATAATTTAAATGGTCAATATCAACGTCAAAGGTCATGGTAGAGAAGGGGAGTTCATAAATGTTCCAAACGTCTTCATGTTCTGAAGGATCGCTTGCCAATTGACCTTTTGGTGCATTGTAATTGAATAATTCGTCTAAATCTAATCGTGGAGACCTGATACCGAAATGGTTATCTCTCTTACGAATACTTTCATCATCCCCGAAATAATAGTTCATGTCCATTGAGAATTTAGACTTGCCAATTTCACCGGCCAATTCTTCCATTACTAAGTGCTCATCTTCTATGTGAACGC
This sequence comes from Crocinitomicaceae bacterium, assembly GCA_039939375.1. GTDB lineage: Bacteria > Bacteroidota > Bacteroidia > Flavobacteriales_D > Crocinitomicaceae > Paracrocinitomix. The sequence goes on from JBDVJO010000010.1 coordinate 37,562, forward strand.
GTCCGTTAAAGTTTTCAAATTTAAGGGGATGGATTTTCATTTTTGCATCTACTTCTGTTAAACTAACATCTGTAGACTGTAAGCCATCATTGAAATGTAGCGCTACTGATCCGTGCAGTTTAAGTCCGGTTAATTCTTCATGTTGATAATCTTTTGGAACGTAATTTTCGCCCTTATATGAGAATAAATCTTCCAATTGCAAATGCTGAGACGTCAAATCAAACTCTATTTCTGTGTCTCCTTTCGGATGCTCTTGCAACCATCTTTCATAATCCAATAATTTACCGTTAAAGTGGAAATCAGACTTGTCAATCATTCCAGAGAAATCAATCACCCTGAAGTTGGAATCTTCTACAAATAAATCGGCATGAAAATCATGAAATGTATGCGGATAATGCTCAAGTTTAGCATACAAGTCTTCTATAAAAAACTCACCTACCGGCAAGTTAGGCGACTCGGTGAAATTACGTGCAGATGAAACAAATTTGAGTTTTAAATTAAGGTTGTCAATTTTTTCTTCAACAGGCTTGTTATCTTCCTTGTCAGTAGTGGTCATTTCTTCAATGTCAATCAATTTAGATTTGATCATTAAATCAGCAATTACTTCATCATCAGTATGGTGGATAATGGCTGGTAAATCGGAAATGTGCCCAGAAATATCTAAATCTGATTTTCCCACTTCTGCTTTGAAATATTCAATTTCTGCTGCATGTCCTTCAACCGTCACTTTCATGTTCAAGTTCTTTAAAGGTAAGTGGTAAGAGGAGGTTTTAAATCCAAGATTTTCAATCAACAGCTCAGTGTAGTAAGCTTCATTCATGCGCTCAACCGCACGCTCAGGATGCGCCAAATCAATGATGTCATGAAATTTCATGTGCATCTTAATGTTACCAGAGATATCTTCAAAATCAGTAGCGTTAATGAACTTTGTTAAAAACTCAAGATCAAAGTCAGAGTCTAAACTCAAGTCTATATCAGGAGAAGCAAAATTTTTGACCATCAAGTTTGCTTTAAAATCTCCAGCTTCAGGTTTTGCAGAGAAATCAGTTAAAGAAAACTCCATATTCTCTGGTCCTGGCAACCCGTTATTGGTAAAGTGACCAGAAAAGTTAAGCTGATCAACTTTTTTATGCGAGAGGTTATTTTCAAAGTGCGCATTGGCACAGCTAAATGTGGCATAAACAAAAGGAACATTGCCATCAGCGGCTTTACCAGAAATTTGAACATCAAAACGGATATCACCTGCATTATCATACAAGGCAAGCGTAGGAGCTAATTCTTCAGGCGCCATGGCCATGAACAATTCAAAGTTCTTTTTGTCTCCATAAAGCGCAATATCCATGTCAAATTCGTTGGCTACATCAATGATTCCTTCAGCATTAAAGGTGGCATGCTCTAATTCTAAGGTAGATTTAGAAATCATGATCATGTCTTCTGCTTTCAAATACTCTACTTCTCCATCTATGTTAAAATGTTTGTGCTTGAAAAAAGAAGTGTCACCATTTTGAATGACATTCATCTCTAATTGCGCATTGACACCAGCCAAGACATGTTCTTCATTGGTTTTGAAAGATAAATCGGCATGTTCAACAAACGATTCTACCATTAAGCCATTGGTTTCATTTAGTTTGTAGATGTCAATGTTTATAAGTTCAATAGATTTTAAATGGATATGGAACTCTTCTTCAAGATCTTCTACCGGTTTTTGCGCAGTTAAAGCTTTTGAGATGTTCAAATCACCATTTTCATCTTGGACGGCATGTATATAACCATCTTTTAATTCCAACACTTTGATGTCATAGTTCCCTGATAGCAGGGTCCACAAGTCAAAACCTGCATAAGCATCTGCAATATCAACTATGGGGTCTTTGTGGTTCTCTTTGTCTTCATAAATTCTGACATGATCTAAATCAATAGAAATGTATGGGAAATTCTCAAAAGGACTCACGTGTGAATCGTCAATTTCAATTTCACCAACAAAATCTTCATTGAGGGTGGTGATTAATTCTTGAACAATAGCGTCTTGTTTCCAATACACAATAAGCACTGTTGTGAAGAAGAGTAGGACAGGAGCAAGGATTAACCAGATGATTAATCTTCTCCAAAATTTCCAACGTTTTAAGAATCCAAATTTCATTGCCAATAAAGATAATGTTTTGTTGGATTGTTAGGCAAAAAAGAAATTAACAATGGGGGAGATGGGGATTTGGTTTGGGATTGTGTAACAGTGGAACTATGGTGGGGTGGGGTATTGCTATGTCACACGAAAAGATATTTGTGGTGGAGCAGGGGAGAAAATCAGCTTATTTTATTAAAGCTATGACAATAATTACACCAGTCCTTGATCAGTTCATAAATTTCTTTAAATGGAATGGAAGCTTCAAGTTTTTTACCTTCCGTAATATCAAAAACTTTGGCTTCAAAGTTATTGCATTCAATTAAATATGCCTCATAACCAAATTCGATACTTTTTTTTTCAGTTTTAATTAATTCCTCTAAAGATTCCGATATCTCTTTTAAATAATTAATATTTAAGGAGAGGTTCTGTATTTCATCTTGAAAGAACCAACCATATTTTATAGAGTCTTCAATATTGATCAAGGGGTTCTTTTTCAGAGTTTTAGATCTTGTGTCAAAATGTTCATTTGATGTAAAATGATATTTCATTGGTTTAATATTTTTTAGGAAAGAATGAACCCAAAGTGCCATCCTCCTTTAAATAAAAATGAATTTCAACGGATCCACCCTCGCTTTGCTGCAGCTGTGCTGCTGCGCTTTTGTTTATGTGCTACATTACTCATTAATTTTTTCTCAGCAAAAGAGGTAAACAAAATACGTCTTTTATAAGTATTTTTCCATCAAAATATTTTGAAGTAGATGAATATAACCATTGTTCTGGTTTTAGGGTAATCTATTTAAAAAATGAATGAAGTGAAAATTGGGCGTAGGTGCAACTGCTGCGTAGCGAAGAAGTCCATGTTTGAGTATGCACGATACGGCCCGTACTTTCACAGCTATTCGGATGGTAGCTTTAGGCTAACAGAAGAATACGTAATTTCCGCAATTTTTCGACTTAAAGAATTGGTATATTTGGTTTTTGAAAAAAAATAAATAGCATGAAAAAAATAATGAGTCTGGCATTTTTAGCCCTGATTTTTACGAGTTTAGGATACGCTCAACCTGCCCCAGGGCAGGAAGGTATTTTGGTTTCAGAAATTACCCACGAAAAGAAAAAAGGAAAATTAGTTTTAGTAAATGGCGAATCACACGAAGGAATATTTTCTTATAAAGAATATGGTGACAGAATAATTTATTACTATGGCACCTCTGGAAACGATAAAGCCATAAAATTTGAAGAGGCTAAAGAAATAGTGTCTTTCACAATTGAAGGAAGAGGGACTTTTTATCCAATAAAATTGAGACAAGATGCTACGGTTTTTCATATGGCATTGCTTATAGCTGAAGAACCTGGTTATAATTTATATCAATTTTGTCAAGCAGCTCAAGGAATTGCTGGCTTTAAAATTGTTGGAGGCAGAATTCAAGGTTCTAAATATGAGCAAATTGCTTATCACAAAAGGAAAGAGGTATTCATTAGTCAAGTAACTGTAAAGAAAATTGATAAAACAATTAACGAATACGTTGATTATTGTCCTGAATTGACAGCTAAAGTGGCAAAAAAAGAAAAGGGTTGGAAAAAAAGTTTGTTGATGCGTGACTTTCAAGTATTATTGAAGGTGATCAGAGAAGCAGAAACTACTTGCCCCCAATAGAATATTAATCAAGATTTAAAAAGCAGTTCTTCAATGGAGCTGCTTTTTTTATTCATTTACTTTTCGAATGGGGAATTGTAGTTTCTAGACATAGAGTTGAATCTAGGTATTTTAGTGTTTAAAATATGTCAGCGAATTGGTGATTTGGTGCACGAAAGGGATTGCGGGGGAGTGAGGGCAAATGACAATTTCGCAGTAGTGCAACTACTACGCAGCGGGGGTGGGGGGAATTAAATGAGAATTGCACAGCAGTTCAACTACTGCGCAGCGGGGGGTAGCAATTATGTGAGAAAGGCTGATTTCATATCCTTTAAAAAAGTAATTGTTTGCTTTGCCTTTAAGTTATTGTCATCACCATTTAACAATTCTTGATAATAAGAATATGTATATTCCCAAATTTTATCTCGAGTTTCCAAATCATTAGCTAAATCGGCAATTTTAATTTTATAAAGCCATTTTGGTGGCATCCATAGGTATTCCAATTTATTGAAAGGTGTATTGACTAACTTATTCAAAGAAATCATATCATTTACCCAGTCATATGTTGAAAATGAATTTTTTACGTGTCTAACAATTTCATTCAATTTTGATTTACATTCATCTCCAAATTGTCCTTCGGTTATTTCAATACTGCCATGCCCTAGCGTAACAGAATATCTCTCTTCTTGTAAATGTATAACTTCTTTCAATGCATCACAGTCAAAGTAATCTTCTAAAATCGGGAAGGTTTTGCGTACAGCATAAATAAATTGTGACTTTGACTTTAGTTTTGAGACATTATATATGATATAATCTATGAAGTTTTCATTTTTTCTTATTAATCTGAAATCATTTTCCCCCCGTTGGAAATTAACATCTTGAATAAATCCAATTTCTTTTGTTTTTACAAGGAGGTATTCTTTAATTCTATCCACCATTAGGATTGTATTTTTTTTGAATTATATTGTATGTGTCATCAATCAAGCCCCCACGCTGCCGCACGAATCCTTTCGTGTGGAATACCATATCAAATACTTGCCACCACTATATCATCTAACAATCCCTTTTCTCCTGAATAGTCAACTGCACTGCTATATCTGTAATCTTCCGCCCTAAAAACATATCCCGCTTCAACTGGATTATTATGAATATAGCGTATTTTTTCTGAAATAACTTTATTGCTCCATAGCTGAATAGGCTTATTATCATGTCTCCAGAACTGGTAATGCTTAACATTTGAACTTTTTTCTGCTGCAACACTAAAGCGTTCTAATAAGAACTCTTTTCTACTTTCTCGAGGATTTTCTTTTATAAGTTTTACAATTTTATTACTCGTGAAACGCTTAAAATCCCCAAGTAAAAGCTCAGGAGGTTGGTCTCCAATACTTCTAAAAACTAGATGCACATGATTAGTCATGATGCACCAAGCAAAAATTTCCATTCCTTTTTGCTTTTGACAAAAACTCAAACTATCAAGTAAACTATTTTTATATTCATTTCGTGTAAATACGTCTAACCATTCAACAACAGCGAAACTTACAAAGTAAGCAGCTTCAGGATTATGAAATTTGTAGTTTCTAGACACAGAATTGAATTTAAGTATTTTAATATTAAAAACAAGTCAGCGAGTTATAACTGTACCACACGAAAGGATTCGTGCGGGAGCGGGGGACAATTGCGCATTCGAATCCATTTTGCTCAAGCAGAATGCATTCTTGTTGAATGGCTTCTTTAAAATCTAATCGATTCATAGTTTTTATTTAAGTGAGATTAAATCAGAGACTGCTGACTTTAGCTTACCCGCTTCGCTGCAGCTTTGCTGCTGCGCTTTTGTTTATGTGCTACATTACTCATAAAATTGATCTCAGCATCAGAAGTAAACAAAATGCGTCTTTTAAAACTATTTTTCGATCAAAATATTTTGAAGAAGATGAATATAACCATTGTTCTGGTTTTAGGGTAATTTATTTAAAATAATGAATGAAGTGAAAATTGCGCAGCAGTGCAACTGCTGCGTAGCGAAGAGATCCATGTTTGCGCATACACCATACGGCCTGTCTTTTCGCAGCTATTCGGATGGTAGCTTTAGGCTAACAGAAGAATACGTAATTTCCGCAATTTTTCGACTTAAAGAATTGGTATATTTGGTTTTTGAAAAAAATAAATAGCATGAAAAAAATAATGAGTCTGGCATTTTTAGCCCTGATTTTTAAGAGTTTAGGATACGCTCAACCTGCCCCAGGGCAAGAAGGTATTTTGGTTTCAGAAATTACCCACGAAAAGAAAAAAGGAAAATTAGTTCTAGTAAATGGCGAATCACACGAAGGAATATTTTCTTATAAAGAATATGGTGACAGAATAATTTATTACTATGGCACCTCTGGAAACGATAAAGCCATGAAATTTGAAGAGGCTAAAGAAATAGTGTCTTTCACAATTGAAGGAAGAGGGACTTTTTATCCTATAAAATTGAGACAAGATGCTACGGTTTTTCATATGGCATTGCTTATAGCTGAAGAACCTGGTTATAATTTATATCAATTTTGTCAAGCAGCTCAAGGAATTGCTGGCTTTAAAATTGTTGGAGGTAGAATTCAAGGTTCTAAATATGAGCAAATTGCTTATCACAAAAGGAAAGAGGTATACATTAGTCAAGTAACTGTAAAGAAAATTGATAAAACAATTAACGAATACGTTGATTATTGTCCTGAATTGACAGCTAAAGTGGCAAAAAAAGAAAAGGGTTGGAAAAAAAGCTTGTTGATGCGTGACTTTCAAGTATTATTGAAGGTGATCAGAGAAGCTGAAACTACTTGCCCCCAATAGAATATTAATCAAGATTTAAAAAGCAGTTCTTCAACGGAGCTGCTTTTTTTTATTCATTTACTTTTCGAATGGGGAATTATAGTTTCTAGACATAGAATTGAATCTAGGTATTTTAGTATTTAAAGTATGTCGGCGAATTGGTGCTATCCCACACGAAAGGATTCGTGCGGGTGCGGGGGGGGCAAATGACAATTTCGCAGTAGTGCAACTTCTACGCAGCGGGGACTCTATTTGTCTAAAAAAGCAATTAATTTTTTAAAACCGTTATATGAAGTTTGCCACATTGCTGCATTTTGTTTGACATAGAATTGATATTCTTTTTCTTTTGCTGATAAATATTCTGAGTAGCGAGGATTGTTGAATTTTTTCATAATAATCATACTTTTGAAAGTACAATTGCCAGGTATATAATTAGGGAATTCTTCAAATGTTAATTTACTCAAAATTTGGTCATTCACAGATTTTAAATCTGGAAATTTATTAAAAAAAGGTATTATGTATTCTTCTACATGTTCTATTATTTCATCTTCAAACTTTTTGATGTCTGATTCTGTTTTGAGAGGGAGTGAACCGAATCGTTTGAAGATTCTTGTCCAATTTTCTTTGTTTTGATAAAGGTCGTAGTTGATAACTATAGGTTCATAAATACCTAGTCTCAGTTCACCAAATTCTTGCAGGGTTTGAGTTATCTCTTTGAATGATATTCTACCGTAAATATTTACAAATCCTTTTTTAGTTGTTCCTAGGTCTATTGTAATTCTATGGTCACCTACTGTATTTGAATTAAAAAAATCTAAACCGCCATTGTGAGAAGAATAGTTTGCGTAAGTAAACCCTTTATCCTTAAAAGCAGGAACCAAAGAATCAAAAATGTCCTTGTTAAATTTCATTTTAATCTGTTTTTAAAATTCCAGATTCGTTATATATTTTGATAAAATTACCATTTTTTGAAACAATTGCATCTTTAGAGAATCCATTGACAGGACTTCCATGGATTAAGGCATCAGGATGCACGGACTTAATTGCCCATTCAGACATTCCATTTGCTGCGTTTTGATTTTTTGTCCAACCGGTACTTTCGGATAATTTAGAATCCACAATAATAGTTTCTAAATATTTACCGTTTGGACCATTTCTTTCAACCACTAACATAAAATCTGGTATCCAATAATTTCCTTTACTTAAACAATCCCCTTTCAAACAAAGCTGTACCTGGCCGTATATGGAATAATCATCTAAATTTAAGCCCAAATTTGCAAGTTTCTGTTTTAATACTAAATAAGCATTGGAGGTTTTACTACTCAATTGATTCTTAATTAAGTTTCCAAAAGTATTCCCAGCTTCTCTATTAGATTTGAAAATTGCTTGTCTTTCTCCATATTCTAGCCATTCTCTGACTTTTTCGTGACCAATTTCATCTGTTGAATTTAGCATTTCAGAAATTAATTTATTTTCTTCTGGAGTAATCATGCCCTCTTTGTGTGAAAGAAAACCTCTAACTTCTAATTCATTTGCAGGATTATTGATGTATATAATAAATTCAGGGTCATTTTTACAGTCTCTTAAAAACTTAGATAGCGTAGAATTAGCATCAATATCTGTGAATTGTTTAACTAAATTCCTATTGTTTAAAGATAGCTTATGAAAAACTCCTAAAAGATCTGGATCAGATTTTACAAACGAAGTTCCTAAATTATCTAATAGTATCCAACTATCAATCAAGTTTGGATTGGTAATAAAAGTTTGACTTAGGCTTGACAAATCTGCTTGAAAATTAATCAATCGAGTAGTCAAACCATTCTTCAACCAATCATCTAATTTAGTCAAAATCTCTAGAGGAACAGTGTTGGAAACTAGCCATGCATGAATTAACGGATAGTCATTAATAAATTTGGAAGCGAAAGTCGCATAATCTAAACCACTTTCTAATATTTTAATTTTTATTTCTCCTGCTTCATTCTTTATTATTTGAATTTTTCCATCTCCTTTAACTACATTGTCTCCAGACTTATTGTATGTAATGCCATCTAATTCACCTAAAATTTCATCACTTGAAACAATTTCTCGTTCAATAATTCTGCCAGATTCAAACTGTGCGTAAGGCGCAGAAAATTCATCAGAAAATTGCATACCTCCAATTTCAGCCTTTGCGCCTTGTCCGTCAACAATTTTTATAGCATCTCCAGCTACACCATCTTCAATATGAATGCTTACCTCTTTTAAATCAAGACCAAACTGATTAAAATGCGCCTCATAGTACATTTGTCGTAAGTTTTTCAGATCTTCCGCTTTGAAGTTTTTTATTTTTGTGTGATGTTTGGAAATAAAATTAAAATACCTTTTTAGAGGTTCTAGTTCTGAAGCGTATCCTGAGGAACTTAATTGAGAATCATTTTTATATGCGCTAATTCTGTTTCTTATAGTAGAAGATTGAACTTTGAAATAGAGATTTTTAGAGACACTTATTACTCCTTTGACCAAGAAATAACCTCCTGCAGCCATACTCGCATAATTATAAAATTCAATAAAAGCTTTTGCAGTTTCATTGTCAGATGAAAGAATATCGTCTTCATAGTTAGCAACTATTAACTCTGCTGCATTCCAGCTTAATTCAAGAGCTAATAGTGGCCCAGGATTCATTGTTGCAACAGATAAAATAGATGCTGCAACCGCAATTAATTTTCTTACCACCGCAGTATTATCGACAAAATCTTGGGCGTCAACTAGCCAATAAGCGTAGAAAGCGGGTACAAGAATAAAGTCACCTTTTTTCAGGTTACGACCTAAATAAGGGTGTCTGAATTGAAAATTTGAGTTAATATCTAGCCTTACCCATTCAAACATGTTTTTAGAGACAGAATACCCTCCAGAAGCGTATTGAACATTTAATTCTTCATTGCAATGTTTACAAAATTCAGAATAAGTTAACGTTATTTCGTTTCCTTTATATGATGCTTGATTGTCTCTGTTAACTACATAATTTAACTTTTGATGTGTAAAACCTAGATCGTCCTTTTCTAGTCTTAATTTTCCTAAACTAGCTATCGGATATAAGTTAGGAGTTTGATGTCCATATGCGTTGATTGCATAAGGGTTTTCCCAATATCCAAATATATCATCTTCTGCACCTTCATAATATTTGAATTCAAGCATCTTTAGAGTGACGTTTAAGACAAAATCTGCTATCTGTTGTCCGCTACAATCGTCATATATTCGCCAGAAAATAGGTGTGCCATTTTCAGTTGATTTCAATAATCCCATTAAATCATCAAAATCATCTTTATTTGGAGTAGTTCTGATTAAGTCTACAATCATTTTTTCTTTTGCAGAACCAAGATGACCGAAGTAAACTGTTTCGTAGGCGATTTTAATTATTTCTAACCGGAATGAAATATTTAGTTTTGAAAGTATGCAATCGACTTGATCTTGTGTGAAATTAGTACCGTCTTTTTCCTCATACAACCATGACCATATTTTTGATATTGCTCTATGGAAAAGCTCATCAAATCTGAGTTCAGACATATCTTCCTCGGTTAATTCTTTTTCGGAAATTAACTCAGAAAATGAAATGATAAGGTTATAAAGTTTCTTTGATCTTTTTAAAGATGAATTTATTTTCCATAAGTGTTCAGGGACATCATCAATATTTTCAGCATTTGCCTGTTGGCTGGTCGAGATGTTATATTCATAAATTATTTCTTCCTCAAAATTATTTGTAGCCAATTGCGACATATTTTCAAAACAATCATAAAGATCAGGGTCATCTTCTAGGATAAAAGAAGATTTTTTTGCATAAATAAAGTCTAAGCCACATTGGACACCATTTAAGTGTTTCAAAACAGACTTTAACTCATTTGAATATGAATCTGAAACGGTAGCGGATACTAGTATGCCATTTGGGGTTGTAACTTTACTGAATGCTTTGATCATCTTTTCATTATCCATCAGGGTACCATTTGCAAAATATGTTGTGTAATTGAAATCTGATTGAGCTTCAGGAAATGAAGTTTTATCTAGAAGGTAAATATAAAAGTGGTAATTGTCTCCTGATTTTATACAAGGTAGTCCAGCTATAATATGTTTAATCTTATGTTTCCTAGTATTAATATCACTGTAATAATATGTTGTTGAGCTTCCTGGATTTTTATATTTAAAACCATTAAATTCTTCACCCTTTCTGCTACTAATAAAAGTTGAATCATTTACTGTAAATGTATTCAGAGTCCCAATCTGACTAACTCTATTACCAGTTTTTTTCCAAACATCTTCAAAACTTGAAAAGGTAACTTTTGTTATGTTCGCAGGCAATGTAATCGGTTTCCCCGATTTTGCTAAGAAAGTGTATGTTCCGTCTACATTTTTAAAAGGAGATAAAACGCTAATATCACTTATAGTTACTAACCCTCCATCTTCAATATTATCCAAAAACGACAAGGCAAAACTAAATTCTTGCAATCCTTTCCATTGCACTGCTGTTAAATGGATAGAACTGTCATGGTCAGAATAATCCATGAGGTTATTCGTGGCTGCCATTTCAATTTGCGGGAAAGTATGTTCTAATTTTAAAGCGTGACCTAGTTCATGTGCATATGTTTTGTTAGACGCTCCAGCTTTGATAAAACCTAAAGCTTTTCCTCTAACCATATAACCTAATTGTCCTGGGTCAGAAAATTCAGGTACAACAAATAAGTAATAAGCGTTTTTATTCGCGTCAGGATGCGCTTCAAAATAAGCATCTCTAATGCTTTTCATTTCTTCGGAGTAACGATCTAAATCATTATCATCATCTGAAGCTAAATCAAGTCCATCATCATTAACATCATAATCAAAAGTCCAGTTGTCTTTTTTGTCTACTGAAAAAAAGGTGTATGCCTGGTCAAAAATATCATTGATATCTGCTTCTAAGGTAGCTTGATCTGGAGCAGTGGCACTGTTTAAAGGAACAACAACTAAATCTTTATTCTTTGAACCGTAAATGATCAAATTAAACTTTCCAACTTTTTTACCTTGGTTGTCATAAGCATAAATGCGTTTTGAAAGGCCGGTTTGAATACCTAAGTCAAGTTCCCATTTATTATTTCCTAAAGATGTGGCAGATATTTGCCCTCCAAACTCATCTACAAATGTTGGATTTGAAATTGGATTGTCTGCAGAATCAATTACTACAGCAATTAGTTTATCGGTTTCACTAGCTCCAACAGATTTCCATGGAATGAAATATTTAGAATTATCGGATAATTTTATACAGGGATAATTTTCTGTCCACTGGGTATAAATTAATTCATCAAAACCATATTTCTGATCATCTGCTGCTTTGAATATGACCTGATGATTTGCTGTTGCATCTAGATTATCGTTATCCCAAGTTATTGCCCCTGTTATTGTAACAGTTCCGTCAGGATTGATGGTGTATATTAAACCAGAGTCGTCTACTATTGTGATAGGACCATCAGTTGGCCAATCAAAAACTAATGGTTCACCATCTTCTAAGTAAACCACAACTGTTGAATCTTCTGTATTAAAATCAATGCTTTCTACGGTTCCGTCTACGTATTCGGTAGATTGACCTTCAAGCCAGGCGTCAACACCTTGAGTAATCGCGTCAACTTGTCCGCCTCTCGCCATCATGTTTTCATCAATCAATAAATCATCAAATTCAACATTTAAATTGATGTACATGAATGGAATATTGATTTTTCCATAGCCATAAAAATGTCCTGGTGTCCCAGTGCCGTCCGCAGATGTCACCTCCATTTCAAACTGACCAACTTGAACAATATTAGTTGGGAGTAAAAAGTCGAGTGGAATCATGTTTTGAGATGACGGAGGTAAAGCATTAGACCCACAGACATATTCCTCATTTGGTAAGGTGGTGAAAACTGAAGTATTACTCCATTCTGTTGAATTTCCGCCCAGCATTCCTTTCACTCTGCATTCGTATTCAGTTTCAGGCTCAAGGTTGTTTATTTTCAGCTCTCCTTCATTAGTTGAATATGGGAACCACTCATAATTTTCATCCCCAGTTTTCCTTAACTCTAGAACGTATGATTCTAAATCACTTGAAACGTTCCACCATGCTTTCCCTTGACGCTTTGCAGTTCCGTTTGAATTCAGATCCAATTCAATGTTTCCAAGAATTGAGGAGGCTACATTTCCATAAACGAAATGGCAAACCTCTGTCATACCATTGTTTACATAGAGATCTCTACCTGAAAAATCACTCGCAGTAACTCGCCAGACATACATTTTACCCACTTGTAAATCAGGGATGTTACTTCCGATACTTAAAATTGAGTTATTAGTAATCTCTGTGTAAAAAGGTAGGGTCTGATTAACTATTTGGTTAGGATCCATCCCCGGTTCAAAAGGACCCCACAATTCAAATTCGTAATTTGTTTGAAAGAGGTTTTGAGAGGCTCCAGATAATGGTGTCCAACTAAATAATATTTGTTGTGGCAGAGTAGGGGTAATTTCCGACCCACAAAGTGGTAAGTTTATAAGCGGAGGGTCGTATTTTTCAAACCAATGTGTAGCACATGCAGGATTTCCAATAATGGTTTGATTCGCCGAATTATGGTCTATAACATCAACACAAATCATTGCAGGACCGCCAGGTAATACTTTTGTAGTTTCATATTCGTCAAAGGAAAGTCCTTCAAAAGTTAAATTCTGTGAGGATAAATAAGGAGCTAAATCGGCGCCTGTAATTTCAACCGGAATACCGGGAGAAAGAGTAATTGGAATTTGATTGGTAATATCAGTGGTTACCATTGAGTAACCATTACCATTTATTCGTATCCTCAATTTTACTTGATAGGATGGAACCGCAAAATCAGTGAGCGTTAGTAATATTTTAAATTGATTATTAGTCGGATCTGAATAATCTGGTAAATAAGAGGAGTAGGGTGGAGAAATTGTAACAAAAGAATTCACAGGATAAGTTTGAGACTTACCTATGGTTGCGATTACTAGCAACAAAAATAAAATGCTATTTTTAATCCAATTCCTCATCTAAAAACTGTAACTCAAATTGACGTAAACATTCATTTCATGAACATTTACTTGATTTGTTGCAATTGCAAATCGTTGCATTAAATTCGCATTAGCAGAAATGGACACTTGCCCAATCTTTTCATTCTTAAATTTCGGAGAAATTCCAAAACTAACTCTGTGATTCAGTATGTTGGAAGTCAAGTCTGCATTTGAATATTGTCGATTATAAGTAGTTCCTAATCCTAAGTTAGCTTTCTTCTCAAACAAGCTTTTTTGAAAATTAACAGTTGGCCCTATGAAAGTAGAGTTTTGGTCAAGAATATATGTTTGATTGACATTAGCAGCTATAGTGAAATTTGCACTAATTTTAGAAAATTGCGCCGAATAGGCTAGGTTTGCCATGTGCACGTGAGTCGGAACTCCTATGGCTGAAGTTTGCATTCCTAAACCAAATACACCTCCTTGACTTATGTTACCAGATAAATTGGTTGACTCTTGATAATTGTAAACCAATTGCAATACATTTTTAATATCACCATCACCAAGCGTATAAGATACCATTGCCGAAGCATTTTGACTCAATTGGTAAAAATTCAAAGTGTCTGCCGGTTGATAATAAAAAGGGTCAATCGTTGGTCGATTTCTTGTAAAAGTGCTAAAGTTAGAGTAAGTCGTGGTTAGCACTAATTTTTTACCTGGTACAAAAGTTACGTTTGCACTTCCAATCCATCTATTTGTTGTGGAAGACTCAAGAGTGGATAAATTGTTTCTTTGGAATCCAGTATTTAAAGCAATGTTGACTTTCTTCTTGAATAAAGTAAAAGAAGGTGCGAGCGTGAAATTTTGTAAGTCTTGATTGAAGTAATAACCTCCCAAAGTTTTGTAACCCGGATCAATGTGCTCAAATTTAAACGCTAAATTCATTTTGTCGCTGGCATAATTGATGGAAGTATTAAATGCATTGAAAAAATCAGTCGTTGCATTTCCATTCAATATTTTATGAAAAATATGCTGCATGGCAGGGTTTAAATCATTTATCTCTGTTGAATTTTGCGTCAGCCCAGAAATCGCATATTCGGCAGTTGCGTTCACTTTTTTTGTTAATTGAGCTTTACCTTTAAAAGAAATTACAAGGTTATCTTGTGGTTTTATAGTTGAGCTAAAAGGAATTACATTCAGTGAGCTTGGATCATCATTTCCTTTAAATAAAATGACTTCTCCTCCAAAACCTTTGTTCTCGTAGCCCACTTTTAAGCCGTAGCCCCAACGCTTATATGAAATTGAATTTAAATTATTTTCAATTGGGTCGTAATCAACGGCTTTTCTTAAGCGTCCTCCCATTAATTGGATGTTCCACTTTCCGGGAGTTAGTTCTACACCACCTCCTAAAAATAATTGTCCTGACATTGTGTAAGGAGAAAAACTCATGCTTACGACACCAATGTGAGATTTAAACCATTTGTACTGCGGATGAATGGCAGTTCTGTTAAACGGTTGAGTAAATTTTCCGCCTTGGTTGGAGTAGGTGTATGTAAAAGGCAATGCAACATCTAAGATTGAAACATTTATATTACCAGATGCAAACCATGTGAAAGGTTCTCGGCTTGGAGCAAATAACCCCGATTGTGCATAAGTAATGGTGTTAAAGTTAATACCACCAGAAACTTTCACGGCATCTTTTTGACCTATTTTGTCCAAATTTTGAGCAAACAAATGTTGCGTGCATGAGCAAATTAAAAGGGTGATATAAAGGCGATAATTATTCAAGTTACTTTATCAAGGTAAAAGGAATATACGCACTGTCATAATCCGAAATTATTCTAATGATATATTCACCGCTCATAGCTTCAAGCGGCATGGTAATGGTTTGTGAAATTAAATCAGTTCCTACAAATTCTAGATGTTCAAAGTTAGTAGGTACCATATTGTAAATGTCTAAAACTGCATTTTGAGCAACATAAAACTCTACATTAATCGTGAAAGTGCCATCATTCGGGTTTGGATATAACTCTATTGATTTAATACCATTAGAATAAAAGGCTTCAGCATTTGTAGAATCAAATTCAGAAACAAAAACCTCTTTGGTTAATGAGCTAAGACAGGTACCAAACCAAGCATCCATAGTTACAATAAAGCTTCCAGTGTCTGGAAGAATTAAAAGGGCAGAAGTGTCGTCTTCGGTTAACACAATTATTTCAGATGAAAAAAACCAATCAACACTGTCGGCCGGTGGATTTGATACATCAAGAATAATGATTGTATCGCCTTGGAAATTATAGGTAGAGAATAAGAATTGTGGAGTAGCGATAGCACTTGTAACATCAATTGCTGCTGTAAAAGGATGTTCACAACCAATCGTATCTTTCACTAAGATAGTATAGGTGCCTAAACCCAGACCAGTAAGTGCGGTAGAAGTTTGATAATTTAAACCATTATCAATACTATATTCGAACGGTCCCCAACCTGAAATAGGTGAAGCAACTATAGAGCCGTCATTGCCAGATCCACAAGGTTGAAAAGCTTGAAAATTGACAATAGGAGACGGTGGAGTATCAATTCTCACGGTGTCTGTTCCATAGCATCCACCATCACCATTAATTTCAACAATAGCAATAGAATCTGTACCACCTATATATGTTGATGTATTTAAAGTAGAACCGTTATCCCAATTATAGGTTATACCAGTAATGTTACCAACATAATCTGAAGTAACTAAGACGTTGTCTGTGTTACAAACGGCAGTATCATTTGAAACAATGACGTCAATTGAATTATCTTGAATAATGGTTAAACTATCAACTGATGAACATCCATTCGTATCCAAGGTGACCGTAAAAACGAATGTTCCGGGATTGTAAATGGTTAAAGGATTGTTAGAAGGGGAGATGGTTTGACCTGTCCATTGAAGAGTGGTGTTTGAGCTACTTGTAGAGCCATCCAGAACGAGGGAATCATTTGAGCAATTTAAACTTGTAACATCAGTAGGTAAAGCTAAAGTGGGTTGCGTGAAATTTTCATCAATAACGACTGTGGCTGTATTTGTGCAATTATTACTGGTGTCAATTACATGCAAGTAGTAGAGCCCACCGGCAATAATGTTTTGAAACTCCCCATAAAAAGTAGAGCCAGTCATATCAGTCCAATTAACAACCGTATTTGCGGTATCGGAGATGCCTTGTAAGTTCAAACTAGGGGCATAACAATTTAATGTGTCAATTGGGTCTAAGGAGATTGAATCGTAACCAAAAACATTAAGGTTAGGTACGGATAAATCATCTTCAACTAGTATAGCTATGCTGTCCGTACACCCATTTGAAGCAAATTGAGTGTAAAACTTATATTGCCCTATAAGACTAACTTCAAGTGGGTTTGGTAGAATTGTCGCATTCCCAGTAGCTTGCCACCATGAGGTGGTGTCCGTTCCGTTATTACAAAACCCTAAAACATAATTTGTGTCGCTGCAACCCAGAATTTCTGGAATAATTGGATCAAAATTAGGTCGAATTGTATCCATAATTACGCTAATCGTGTCACGATTAATGCAGCCATTAGATCCGGTAATTTTTAAATAATAAATATCTCCTTGTGTTACTGGTAAATTTTGCCCAACAGGGTCAGTGCCATAGGGACTATTTTCTCTGTTCCATGAATATGATACTCCAAGAGAATCAGAGTTGCCGATAAGGGTAATTGTGTTATTCAAGCAATTTATTACTGTATCTGGAAATAATGGGTTAATATTCGGTAGGTCGTTTAGGTGGATGTTAAGGCTTTGTGATTTGCCATAAACTCTGTTATTATTCCATGTAAGGCCGCCACAAGTTGAAAATGGCGTTACCGTCAATGTACCGTTGCTGAAGCTTTCTAGAAATTCGATATTAATATTTGAAACAGTTGTCGTTTGAGGGATTGAATAAGGGACACCTCCATCTAAAATTACATCTGAATTTGAAAAAGTCCATTCGTAACCATCAGCATACTGACTATTTGGCAACGAGTAATTTATAATTTGTCCTTGACAAACAGTGGTGTCAAAAGCTGTGAAGGGTTGGGCGGCCTCAGGTTCTAAGCAATAAGCGAACATTCCTTGTCGCGGTTCACCAACAACAGTGTATGAGCCGTCAATAGAACCGAATAAAATATTGTCTGCAACAAATAAATGTTCGGCTTTATAATCTGAAAAGTTTTCATTCATTACCGCGGATTGCCATATTACTCCGGTAGAATCAAGTCCTGCAATAGTAGGAATAAATAATGATGTGCCAGTGACATTGCGTCCTACGTAAAATTTATCTTGGTAAGAGGCCATGGTTGTATATTCAATAGTATACCCTGATGGAGGAGGTGGGTTATAATCTTTTTGCTGTGGATTGTTTAAAACGGGCATGTTCGTTCCATAGCCGTTTTCAATGTCAAACCAAAGTTGAGTTGATGCTACTTCTTCAATTCCTCCATAAATAGTGTCTTGAGCAACTTCAATGTCTCTTCCGTCACCAAACCATCCGCCAGCGCCAGCAAAATAGCCTTCTTGAATTGGATAAGTCAAATCAATACAACCATCATAATCAAATCGCATAAAAGTTCCTCCTTGAGCGGAGGCATCCATTGACCCTGAGCCTAAAAGGTGATATTTTGAAATTGCTGTATGCGTTATCAGACCTCCATTTGCTCCACTCCCAGTTGACAATGTATAGTTACAAGCTTGATTAGGACTGAAAATCCCATAGTCACTTCCATTGACAGGATTTATTGCGGTGATTCCGAAACGTTCATCTCCAGGCAGACTTAAATTATTCACACCAGATAAATTTCCACTTACAAAAATTGTATCACCTTTAATCTCAAGATCATGAATTTTACCTGGGTTATCAAAATTAGATGAGTAGAAAAAGCCAGGGTCCCATGAACTCAGTGTAAAATCGTTGTAATCATTCCCAATTTGAATTGAAACAGCGAACCGAGCAATTCCGTCATGAGGTTGGTTATTAACTGATGTGAAATCACCAGCGATATACAGATAACCTGTTGGGAATCCAGTAAAGTCAGGATAGTATACGACATCCTTTATAGGTCCGTCAATTTCGGTGATAAAAGTAGTAGGTAAAGGTATTAAGGTATTTTTATTTATGACGCATAAATTATAAAGCCCCATTTCATTTCCCATTGTCGTGAAATCACCAACAGCAAAATAGTAGTTTCCTAAGGCAATTATTTTTTTAACGCTGTAGACTTCACCATCAACATCTAAATTACTGGTGCCATCTATCAACATTTGCCCTTTAACCCCAAAGGTTAAAAAACAAGCCAAAAATGTGATATAAATTCCTTTTATTATATTTGACATCTGTTAAACAGAATTATGTTCAAAAATAGCAAAACATCTTTGATTGCCAAGCGGATGTCACTGATTGTAGCTATTTTAGGTATAAATACCTACTTTTCGTTTTCGTCATATTCTCAGGATTCCGGAACTGTAAAAGAGTCAAGTTTCTATGATAAAGTTTTAGCAAAGTGCTCAGCTGTTGAAGACCCTGAAAAACAAATTGGAGGATTTGATCCAAACTCCGCTCCGTCATTACCAATTGGCTTAGTACAAGATGTGGGAGAATCTAAAATGATTATTTGCATAGATAGTGCCTATTTTCTCCCGGACGGTGCATATTTTTCAGCATACATGGCCATTGACTTTCCTGACGGAGATAAAAAAATCGCTTTTGCAGCTAAGAATATAAAATTTAATCCTGAAGGTGTTCAGGGAGGTGAGCAAGCTAAGCTTCAATTGGTTTCCGAACATCTCATAAACTTAGGGCCAAATACTCAACTTTTCTTACCAGATGATGGCTCGTGTTATGTGAATTGGGGGTGTAATGGTTTTGAATCTGTCAATCTTCACGGGAAATTCTTGTTGAATGGGCGAATTTTAGAACCAGTAGAGCCCATTCAAAATGGAAATGATTCAACAGTAACAGCAGAATTTGACGTTAACGTACAAGATCTTCATAACATGGTAGCACAGGTCGACTTTACGCCATTTACGATTTCAGGATTAAAAGATTTTGAGTTTACTGTTACTCAAGCATCAGTTGATATGAGTGATGTGGAAAACCCTGCAGGTGTGACGTTACCGGCAGTTTACAATTCCATGTACCCTGGTGATATTAAATTATGGAAAGGTTTTCACATTAAGTACTTTGAAGTCAAACTGCCAGAAAGTATGGACGCGCATGACGAGCCGACTGAGTTATATGCTCAAGATATGTTTATTGATGATGCTGGTGTGACGGGATTTGTTGGAGCAAATAACGTACTTAATTTAGGTGATGGTGAAACGGATGGAAAATGGGGTTTTTCAATTGATAAGTTGGAACTAGGCTTCACGACTAATTCATTAACAACAGGAAAGATGGATGGTGAAATCAGTGTTCCAGTAATGGATGATAATTCGCTTGAATATAAAGCTTGTATTTCAAAAAATCCTGAAACGAATAAACCTGATTATTCTTTTGCCGTGAATACGGATAAAGATATGACTGCATCTGCTTTAAACTCTACGCTTAAAATTGACTCTACCTCTGTGTTATCAATGACTTTGCAGAATAATAAATTTAAGCCTAAACTTGTTCTAAATGGAGATTGGACCTTGGATAAAGAAAATGCAAAGTTTGAGGGGATAAAGTTTCAAACGGTGACCATAAATTCTCAACAACCTTATGTTTCAAACGGAAGCTTTGGTTTGATTTCACCATTAGAATGTACAATGGGCGGGTTTAGTGTTGCTTTGAATCAGTTAGAATTAGGTGTATACCCTGATGGATTACTAGGGGTTAAAGCGGGCATTGGTTTGAACTTTAGTAAAGATGAATCTTCTCAAACTTCTTCAGGTGGAGATACTACAACAACCAACAGTCTTTCTGTAGTTGGAGGATTTGAAGTTAAAGCAGAATTTGCACATAATACTCAAGGAAAGCCTGAACTTGAATTCGAATCTTTTAATATTCATGACATAGCATTGAATGCTCAAACAAATGCTTTTGCCTTAACTGGTGTCGTAAAATTTAAAAAAGATGATCCGGTATGGGGGAATGGATTTATCGGAGAGGCCAGTATGGAATTGACGAGTGTTTTGGACGATCCAATCTCCATGTATTGTGCATTTGGAAAAGTAAATTCTTATCGATATTGGGCGGTGGATGTCACGGCACCTATGCCAGGTGAAGGAATTAACTTAGGTAATTTGAGATTGACCTCATTATCTGGCGGATTATCTTGGCACATGAAGGATCAAAGGACTGTTGATGATATAATGGTTGCAGCCAACACACCTGATTTGTCTGGAAATGATGGTATGTCTTCATCTTACGTACCTGATGAGACAATTGGTTTAGGGTTTAGTGCTGGAGTTGGATATGTTTACAATAGTGAAAAAGTTCTTCATGGTGAAGTTGTATTCGGAGTTCAATTTAACGCAAATGGAGGGCTATCGAGTATTTTATTGGCAGGTGATGCTTACAATATGATTACTAAGAAACAACGAAAAGATGCCGTTAATCCCAATTATATTAAAGGAACCGTGGCTATCGGTTATGACAATCAAGAGAAAATATTTGATATGCAAATGGCAATGAACGCCCAGTTTCAAAATGCTATAACCGCCGATCTTTGGGCGCAACTGTATATTTCAGAACCATTATGGTTTTTCCACCTTGGAACTCCCTCAAATCCTTGTTCAGTTAACTTCTTAAACTTTGCAACTGCAAACGCATATTTTATGTTTGGTCAAGATTTACCGCCAATGCCAGCGCCCCCACCTCAAGTTTCTTCTGTTCTAAATGGCTTTAATGCGGGAAGGGATGATGTACAAATAGCAAGTGGAAATGGTATAGGTATGGGAGCAAATCTCCATGTTGGTTTAGGCGGAGACCCTAAAAATGTTTTCGGAAATTGGTATGCTTATGCTAGCGGTTATTTAGGTGCTGGATTTGACATGACACTTTATAAATACGCAGAAACTTCCCATTGTCAAGGAACTACTGGTCCATTCGGTGCAAATTATTGGTACATGAACGGGCAATTATACGCGTATGGAGGTTTTTCTGCAGGTGCTATGCGTATTGTTAACGAAGAGCCAAAAGCAGATTTTCCGATAATATCTGCTTCAATGGCTATGTTACTGCAGGGTAAATTCCCTAAGCCATCATACGTATACGGAGGAATCAATCTTCAGGCAAATGTTATGAATATTTTTGATCTCAATATCACCATGGATTTTGATGCCGGAACCGATTGCCAGATTGTAAATTAATGAAACAAGTTTTAGCCATATTGGGGATGTTTGTCTTGTCCATTACTTTCGGACAGCAAGAGCCTATTGTTTTGAAGTCCTTTGTGAAAAAAGACACGGTTCAATTGAGGTGGGCGCCAACTTCAGTGGCTATCTTAATTGATGGATTGAAAAATGGTTATGAAATTATAAGAACGGGTCCGGATGGCAGTAAAAGCATAGATGTTTTGCCGTTTAAGACCAGAAAATCAAGTTTTGTACCAAAGGATTCTTTTGAAGTGGCTTTGGCCGAATACGTTTCTGATTTTTCGCAAGCCACTCCCTCAGAATTGCTAGAAATGCCTTTTGCCATTCTTACCTTAGGGGCCTCTCCGTATAAATCAATTGCAAGATTAAGTGGTGTTTATTATGAAGATTTAAATCTACCTAAAGGTGAATACAGTTATCAAATTAAAACCAAAGATGGCAAAAGTAATTCCAACTCAGTCAGTGTAAAAACATCTGACATGAGCAAAAATGTAGCTTGTACTGAATTAATAGCAGAAAGTAGGGTCGATCTAAAAGAAGCTTTTATTCAATGGGAAGCGAAAGAATTGAATGAATTTTACGGTGGATATTGGATTCTAAAATCAGAGGACAAACAAAATTTTGAAGTTCTGAATAAAACACCATTGTTTTACTTTACATCTCAATACGAAGAAAATAAGACGGTCATTGATTTTGTAGATTCTGCCGTGGTTGAAGGCAAAACGTATTACTATCAGATTCAACCAATGAATCAATTCGGTGATAAAGGAGCAAAATCGAATATTGCCGAAGTCTATATACAGAAACGATTGAATGGAATTTGTGTAATCGATACCGTTAAAATGAAAGATTTTAATCGAGAGATATTAGGTTGGTATAAATCAGATACTGAAGATGAAATAGGGGAGTTTATTTTGACTCGATCTGACAGCATCAAAGGGCCTTATTCAGAAGTTGAACGCACAAGCGCTTCTGACAATAACTTTGTTTTTAATTACAAGGCAAGCTTAACTTCAGGAGACCGGCATTATTTCAAGGTTATAGCTCTTTCAGTAGATGGAGATTCAGCTTATTCCTATCCTTATTATCACTTTTCATTGGATCAAATTCCACCAGGAAAGTGTACTGAACTAACCGGAGTCATTGATTCTTTGGGAATAGCAAAATTAACGTGGAATGCACCTGAAGATAAAGATATCAGGGGGTACAGAGTGTTTCGTTCAAACTCAGAGAAAGGTGAATACATAGAAGTTACTCGAACCTTTGCTGAAAACGGTAAATTTTCGGATACGTTATATTTGGGATCATTAACGAATGAAGTTTATTACAAGGTAAGAGCAGTGGATTTGAATTTCAATAATGGACCATTAACTAAAGGTGTATTGTTGATGAAGCCAGATACAATAGCGCCAGTTGCTGGAGTAATAAAGGCATACAAGGTAAAGGAATCAGGCATCTATTTAGCTTGGAATAATTCAAGTAGCGAAGATTTGAAACAGCAATATTTGATAAGAAAATCAAAGGTAAAGGTGGACACGGTTTTGAAGTTTCACAAAGAAAAGGATACCCTTTTAGATGTGACTGGTAAGGTGGGGGCTTCATATCAATACGCACTGATTGCAGAAGATGAATCTGGAAATACTTCTGAATCTAAAGCAATACATATAAAATACGAAATCGGTTACCGGCCGGCTCCAGAATTTGTAAAAGTTGAAGTTCTGAGAGATTCTCAAATGATTAAACTAGAATGGGAGAAAAGCGCGGAAGATATTTACGCTATAAAAATTTATCGAGCAAAAGCTGATGGAAAGTTCAGGTTGTATAAAACGATACGAGAAGATGTGAATGTACTTGAAGATAAGGACCTCAATATCAATAACGAGTACCATTATAAAATTCAAATTAAATACAATTCTGGAATCCAATCCAAACTTTCAGGGGTGAAGTCTGTGATGTATTAAGCCATCACTTATCTTTGCAATTCAAAATGAGAATTGCGTTTAGTCCCATATACAGATATGTGCATTTGCCCGCAGAGCACCGCTTTCCAATGGATAAATATGAATTACTGCCGCAACAGTTATTGTATGAAGGAACCATTGAAAAAAGTGACTTCTTTGAACCTGTCCCAATTACAGAAGAGCAAATTTTAAGAACGCACAGCCAGGAGTTTTGGCAAAAGTTGAAAAACGGAACCCTTTCAAAAAAAGAGATTCGAGCCATGGGGTTTCCCTTTCACCCGGTGTTGGTAGAAAGAGGGCGGCACATCACAGGCGGCACCTTACAATGTTATGATTTTGCACAGCAAGATGGCGTGGCCTTGAATATCGCCGGAGGAACACACCATTCATATGCCGATAGAGGTGAGGGATTTTGTTTGTTCAATGATTTCGCTATTTCGGCAACTGAGCTGTTGTATCAAAACCGCGTGAAGAAAATTTTGATTGTTGATTTAGATGTGCACCAAGGAAATGGTACGGCTCATATTCTGCGCACTGAGAATCGCGTATTTACTTTTAGTATGCACGGTGAGCATAATTATCCGCTTAAAAAAGAGCAGTCGGATTTAGATATTGGAGTGCCGGATGGCTGTGAAGATGAAATGTACTTGAATTTATTGTATGATACACTGCCTGAATTGATTGAAAGAGTTGATCCTGAAGTGATTTTTTACTTGAGTGGAGTTGATGTGCTCGCCACTGATAAATTGGGAAGACTAGGAATGACAAAAGAAGGCTGCAAGAAACGAGACGAATTTGTTTTTAACGAAGTAAAACGACATGGCTTACCTGTTGTCGTGGCAATGGGTGGTGGATATTCAAAAAATATTGCAGATATTATTGATGCCCATGCCAATACCTTCAGGTTGGCCAGAAGTGTTTTTGAGTAGCCTAAATCCCCAAAATCAGCGCAGGGTTTGGGCAATTATTCTTGTAAAAACTAAGATCGTTCTTACTACAAACACCAGGGTAGTCTCCAGTTCTACCTTGTAGATCTAATATGATTTGAAAATGCAAATGAGGGGGGTAATCTCCATTTTCACTTGCGGTTCCTAATGTTGCAATGACCTCACCTTGTTGCACGTGTTGACCTGTTTTTAAAGAGGTCAGAGAAGATTTACTCAAATGACCGTAAAGACTGTAAAATGTGAGCTTGTTAAACCTGTGCTCAATGATAATAGTTGGTCCGTAATCTCCAAAATTGATATTGTTTTGAAAGCTGTGAATTTTTCCATCCAATACAGCAAGTACGGGTGTTCCTGCAGTAACCCATAAATCGACTCCTAAATGAATGTTACGCTCATCATTTGGGTCAACTTGCTCATTGAAATAATCACTTCTTTGATAGATGTTCCGTTGTTCAAGATAGCCACCATAAGCAAGTTTGGACTGGTTTTTATCTATTACTGAGTTCACATATTCGCCCAATGTCTCTGAAGTACTCACATCTACGGACTGTAATTCAGGATTAGTTGTTGACAGATCTAAAAGGCAATAATCACTTTTAGAAATACTATCGTCTATTACATAGACATTACTTAAATCCAATTGCTCGCAAAGTGCTCTAAATTCTTGGTGCATGCTTAAAATTTTAAAAACATCTGATGATTGGGGTTAGAATGAGTTTTAGATACCTGAAAATCATATGACCCTATAATTTCAAATCCCATTTTTTTGTAGAACGCTATTCCACGGTGATTCTCAACCCAAGTAAATAGCCAGATTCCAGCTTGATTGTTAGATTTTGCTAAATCCACATTATAATCAAACAAAGTTTTACCTAATCCACTGCCTAAGAATTTTTCTGAAAGATAAATACGCTCTAATTTTGCAATGTTCTGAGTTTTTACTGTTGCAATAGGTGTATCGATAATCAGTTTAGAGTAGGCTACCAATTGATCGTCAGTAAAAAGTAAACGGTATTCAAATGCTGGATTTGCTAATTCTTTCTTCAAATGATCTATGGTAAAATGACGATCCATGTAATCCTTAAAATCCTTGGGAGGAGAACTGTGCGCATGCGATTCAATAAACGTAGTTTTTGCCAACTGATTTAATAATGCAGCTTGTTCTATTTTTCCTTTTTCAATTCGAATATTCACGTAATAAAAATACCTAGAAAAATCCAAGTCTTATCTACTTGCGAAAAGAATCTCCATTAACATTTGGCTATTTATAAGTTTTGAGCGGAGGTCCTTTAAAAATTAGTATCTTGTTAGCCGCAAAATAATACACACTTACTATGACAAACGAGAATAAGAATTGGAACGAGATAAAAACAAATGATAGTTGGGCAATTTTCAAAATTATGGCTGAATTTGTTCAGGGATATGAGAAGATGGCACAAATTGGACCTTGTATTTCAGTATTTGGTTCAGCAAGAACTAAAACGGATAATCCATACTACCAGCAAGCTGTAGAAACGTCAAGATTATTGGTTGAAGCTGGATACGGAGTAATTACTGGTGGTGGACCAGGGATAATGGAAGCAGGAAATAAAGGTGCGGATGAAGCTCAAGGTAAATCAGTAGGATTAAACATTGTATTGCCGTTTGAGCAATCTTGTAATCAATATGTAAATCACCCGGTAGATTTCGATTATTTCTTTGTGAGAAAAGTACAATTCGTAAAGTATTCTCAAGGATTTATTACGTTTCCTGGTGGATTCGGAACTTTAGATGAGTTATTTGAAGCCATTACCTTAATGCAAACAAAAAAGATTGAGGTAAGGCCAGTAGTACTTTTCGGAACTAAATATTGGTCAGGAATGGTGGATTGGGTAAGAAATGTAATGTTAGGAGAAGAAGGAAATATCTCTGAAGCAGACATGGATTACTTAATTATGACTGATGATCCTGCAGAGGCAGTTCAGCATATCAATGACTTCTACAAAGATCACCAATTACGTCCGAATTTCTAAAACAAGTTATTGCTAAAAAAAACTTAATTATAGCGCCGTTCGAGCGGCCTGTGCTGACCGCGTGTCGCCTTAGCTTTAGCGGTGGCACAGCGTAGTTGAAATAAGCCGAGAAGGAATGGAAATAATGAATCAATGATGCAATAATTCAATGGTTCAATTTTTCCTTGAATTCAATTGAGAAATCGTTTAAAAATTTCGTCTACTTTTCTGACACCAGGTATTGGGTTATAGTTAGAAAATTTCAACTTCACTCAACAATTACATGTTTAATCGATTCTAAATCCCAGTCAATCACCATACCTTCCGCGATTTGATTGGCATTTTCTTTTCCGTAAAGTAATTCCACCAAATAAAGTGAAGCTTCAAATGATTTGGCTCCTCCGGCAGAGGTGATGTACTTGCCATCATGAACGAAAAGCGCGGAGTCATGGATGATAGGAGAGGAATAGCGTTGTTTCATTTCATCAATATCATTGGGAAATGTGGTACAATGAATACTGTCTAGTAATCCTGCTTCTGCCAATAGAAAAGAGCCATCACAATGCGAAGTCACGTATTGAGCGGATTGGTCTGTTTGTTGGATAAATGAGATCAGTTTTGCGTTGTGTAAATCGCTACCTAAATGGTGTTCAGCACTTGGTACAACTAGGATGTCAATTTCTGGGTAATCATCTTGGAATGAAAAATCTGGTGTAATGGTTAATTGCTCAAATGTTGTTATGGGATTTAAGGATTCTGCAATGGTGAACACATCCATAGGATCAATGTTTTCCCTGAATTTAGTATGATGGAAGATGTCTAAAGGGGCGGTTAATTCTGTATTGTAAGTGCCATCCATAATAAGAAAAGCGACATTTAGCCCAGGTCCATCAATGAAATTGTTTTCAACGATATTTTCAGAAGTATCAACTTGTTCTGAGCTATTGCAAGAAACAAGCAACAGACTTATAATAAAGGTGCAGTAAAATCCTCGAATCAAGGTGCGTAAAAATTCTCACCCATATGCTCAGGGTAATCAGATTTGAAAGCTAAGCCACCTGTATGTAATCCAACACATAATTGCTCCATTGAATTTCCATCCAATAAGAAGTTATTGATGTCCATGATGATTCTAGATGAAAATAAACCTCTTGCTCCTGTCAAGTTCGTGAATTCTGGCTGTACTTGAGCAATTCCTGTAACGGGTTGTGATACATCCATGTATTGTTGAAATTCGTAATGAGCAACACCAATTTTAAAATCAATTCCAATAAATCTTCTTCTTACCACATTTGGATCAGGCAAAATCTCACCTTCAACCCAAGTATAAAAGTCTAGCCCATCTACATTTACTTGCTGAGAAGATGGCGTTTGTGGCTTGTCTTGTTCTGTTTCGTAAAAATTATGTGTGATTTCAAAGTTTTGAGTACTTGCATCTGCATACTCTTCTTGATATCTCATTGAATAAAAGAAAGTATATGCCGCGGCATTCTTACCTTCTGTGATTCCAAATACCCATTTAGAATAATCATCATCCTCAGAAACAGTTGAAGGCGCGAAGGTTAATTTAAATACAGGAGAAATTTCTAAACCTGATTTTGAAGTTTTAAATCGGCTAATCAATTCAGTTGTTCCTGTTACTTGATGCGCACCGTTTTCAATCTCTAATTCAAGGTTGTATGTCGCTGAAGAATCTAAATCATCCGCATAAAACTTGTAAATTTTTTGTTCAGGTCCATAAAACAAACCGTCTGCATCTTTTGTGGCGATAATCGTATCTGTTAACACCCACTCACGTCCTGTAGCCTCTCCATCTAAAAACTCAATTACCTTACCATCAACTTGATTAAAATAGTTAGAGTCAGGATTTTGAGCATAAACTAAATTGTCTCCGTCTCCCAAAAATGCTTTGGTGATCTTAATAAGATGTACATCATCCGTGTGGTCAATTAATCCAAACACAATAGGTTGAATTTCATAATCACCATTTAAACTGAAATCTGTTTCACAAGCAGTGAATGATAATGTTCCGGTTATTAAAGCAACAAAAGCAATTAATTTACGCATCTTATAATTTTGCTACAAAAATAGGAAATTATATGGCTTTATAGTTGCCACTAACTCAATAAGAATTACCGTTCATATGTTAATAAGGCATTTTTAGATTAAAATCTAAAGACCTTGTAGATGACGTTCTTTTTTAAAGTCGTAGATATCTGCCAATGAGATTAAAATTCCGGTTTCTTCAACCCCTCCAAAATCTAGGTTTGGAGCTGTTCCAAAAGATTTCATTGTAGGAGAAAGTTGCATGTAATTATTGATTAATGGCGGAACATTTTCTTCGCGCTCGCGGCAATATTTTTGTAAAACTTTTAATCCCTCCTTAAAATCAAGTCCTTGCACCAGCTCAACAATTTCGTGTTGTTCAACCGTTGTATAAATTGGGTTTATTGGCCAGGCTAGCTTTTCGTTATCCGGAAAATAGGTTTTCATAAAGCCTAGAACTGCTCTTTTAGCTTCTTCGTTATACGAAGTGTACATGGTCACTTTACCAAAAAAGTATTTCATGTGTGGATTCTTTACCACGATTCCACCTAATCCATCCCATAAATTATCCAAAGCAAAAAGCCCCTTTCTTGGATTGTTAGACGGTTGAAAGGCAGGATTTACCCAAGACCTTCCAAGCTCAATAGAATAGGGTAGGTATTCTTTTACGAATTGCTCAGAAAAATTAAAGTAATGCGCAGTTGACAGTTCTTTTTGTTGAGGATCTACTGATTTTGCACAATTAAAAAAGCGATATCCACCAATAATATCATCATCTTCAGGACTGTATACAATTAACTGTTGGTAGCAATTTTCTGCTGTATCTTTTTCGTCAATATCAATTTCTTGACCAGTTCCTCCTCCCGCTAAGGTAAAGGTCAGCTCTCTCAATCTTCCAATCTCACGCATAACATTGGGTGAATTGTGATGATTAAGGATATACACAAGATTATCTAACTTATTGGTTTTTCTGACCAACTTGTCTTCTGTTAATTCTTGTTTTAAAAGTTCCCTATCAATTGGAGGGATTATATGTGAAATATCTTTTGACATCTTACTTTTTCAATTCGTAAACTTTGCTTTTTACCCATTGCGCCCACTCTATATCTTTTTTCTCTTTCGTAAAAGTAGAATAGGGAATTGGGGCACCAAATGTGATGTCCATCACTTTGTTTTCTTGCTGATACAATTCATCTACAAGATACAACATTTCTAAATTAGCTTTGATGCCAATTTTCGTTCTGAAGTTTGAAAGTCGGTAAAAGAACTTGGAGAGTTCTCCGTCTATATGAACTGGAATAATATCACGTTCAAACTTCTTAGACCGTGTTATAAACGTTTTCTTCCACTCTAAATCTTCTACTTTTCCTTTTCTTTTTCTACTCACTAATCCAGCCGGAAACACAAATACAGCTTGGTCTGAAGCAAATAAGTCATTCAGTATTTTCAGGGATTCTTTGGTGTTGGTTCCATGTTTGTTGACACCAACAAAAATATCCTTTAAATTATCAATGTTCATGAGGATATCATTCACTACAAACTTAAAATCTGTTCTTATGTGTTTGAATTCTGTCACAACAGCCATGGCGTCAGTTCCTCCAAGTGGATGATTTAGAGCTAAAATAACTCCACCCTCTTTTGGAACATTTTCTATTCCATGAACTTTAACTTGAATATTGAATTTTTCAATAACATAGTCTGAAAAGGGAATGGCTTTTACGCCTTTATTATCCCTCAAACTTTTGTTAACGTCATCTTCATGTAAAGTTTTCTTTAAATATCGAATCAAGAAACTAGGAATCCATTTAGCAAGTTTTGGATTCTTGCTCTGAATCAAGCGTTTAATATCTATTATTTTCTCCTGTTCTGACATGAGTTTGAGGATGCTTTTTAAGCTGGAGGTAAAAATAAAAAAACGTCTCCAGCTCTAGCGCATGAAGACGTTTTTATTAGTAACAATATTGTGTGTATTATCCTAAGAAAGGATATCTGTAATCTTCTGCCGGAGCAAAAGTTTCTTTAATTGTTCTAGGAGAAGTCCATCTTAAAAGGTTCATGTATGAACCAGCTTTGTCATTTGTTCCTGACCCTCTAGATCCTCCAAAAGGCTGTTGTCCTACAACTGCGCCAGTTGGTTTATCATTGATGTAGAAATTTCCTGCTGCGTTTTCTAAAACTTTAGATGCATGGTTGATTGCATATCTGTCTCTAGAGAAAATTGCGCCAGTTAAAGCATATTCAGAAGTTCCATCTACTAACTTTAAGGTTTCTTCCCATTCATTTTCAGGGTAAACAAATACCGTCATTACTGGTCCAAAAATCTCTTCACAAAGTGTTTTGAATTTTGGATTAGTTGTTTTAATCACAGTAGGAGAGATAAAGTATCCTTCTGATTTGTCATAAGTTCCACCCACTAAAATTTCTGCATCTGAGGCTTCTTTTGCATAATCGATAAATGAAGCGATTTTATCAAAGGCTCTTTCATCAATAACGGCATTAATGAAGTTTGAAAATTCAACGGGGCTTCCCATTTTAAATGACTTTACGTCTTCAACCACCGCAGCTAAAACTTCATCTGCCATATTAGATGGGATATATGCTCTAGACGCCGCTGAACATTTTTGTCCTTGAAATTCAAAAGCTCCTCTTGAAATTCCAACAGCTACTTGCTTAGGAACCGCTGATTTATGAGCTACGATAAAATCTTTACCACCAGTTTCTCCTACAATTCTTGGATAAGACTTGTAGTTAGCTATGTTGTTTCCAATTTCTTGCCATAAGTGTCTGAAAACTCCTGTTGATCCTGTAAAGTGCAAACCAACAAGATTAGGATCTTTAAAAATTACATCTCCAGCAACTGGTCCATCAACAGTGATCATATTGATCACACCGTCAGGAACACCTGCTTCTTTGAAAAGCTCCATGATCACTTGAGCAGAATAAACTTGTGAGTCTGCTGGTTTCCAAACAACCACATTACCCATCATTGCTGGAGCCGCACATAAGTTGGCACAAATAGAAGTAAAGTTGAATGGAGAGATTGCAAAAACAAATCCTTCTAGTCCTCTATACTCTAATCTGTTCCACATGCCTGGATTTGATCCTGGCTGGTCAGTATATATTTGCTGCATGTAAGCAACGTTATATCTAAAAAAGTCTATCAACTCACAGGCTGCATCAATTTCTGCCTGCATAGCATTTTTTGATTGCGCTAACATAGTAGCGGCATTCATTTTATCTCTAAATGGTCCTTCTAAAAGATCAGCTGCTTTTAAGAAAATCGCTGCTCTTTGTTCCCAAGGCAATGCTGCCCATTCTTCTCTTGCTGCTAAAGCGGCATCAATTGCGGCTTGAACGTGAGAAGCATCTCCCATATTAAAGTGACCTAACAAATGTTGGTGATTATGAGGAGGGTTCATTGGAACCTTATTTGAAGTTCTAACCTCTTGACTACCTATATACATAGGTACGTCAATTGGCTCTTGAGCTCTCATTTCTTTGTATTTGTTTAGTAGACTTTCTCTTTCTGGAGAGTTTGGTGCGTATCCTCTAACCGGTTCATTAACAGGTAGTGGAGTATTATAGATTGCATTTGGCATAAAAAACTTGATTTTTAATTCCGATAAATATTGGAACAAAAATAATCAAATTTTAAGAAGGCATTTGGAGATTAGTTCAACTTTGGCTTCGTCACCAAGTCAAATTTAGGAACAGCTACTTCAAAAGTTTCAGAAGAACCTACTTTTTCAAAGACATAATGTCCTTTCATGTAGCCAATTTCAGAGTGTAAATCGCAACCAGAAACATAAACATGTTTTCTGCCTGGTTCTAATATAGGTTGTTCACCAACAATTCCGTCTCCCTCAATCTCTCTTGCAGGATTTAACGAATCAAAAATGAACCAATAACGCGTCTTTAATTGAATGTCAAAATCGTTTTTATTTTCAATCACAATTCGGTAATTGAAAAAATATAAACCATTCTCAGCATTAGACAGATCCTTACGATAGATACTCTCTACACTTATTTTGACTCCATATGTTAAAGCAGTTATCACTTTTCTAAATATACGATTTAAATTATTTATTCATGTTAAGCTTGTATTAAAAGCTTTCAACAATAATAACGTTATAAGTTCAAAAAGGGTTGGCATTAGGTTTGTAAATAAGCCAAGTATTCCATTCCCCAAGCTACGCCGAGATGCGCTATTAAACCTCCGTATATATTACGACTTTCATAGGCCAATATCCCTAAAATATATCCGCCAAATATTGAGCTAATTGCTTCTCCCATAGGCTTTCCAAAATGCAAAAAACAGTAGACAGTGATCATTGGTAAAATGGCTTCTTTTCCAATTAATTTAGAAAGACCAACAATCAAAAATCCTCTAAAAAATAATTCTACTGAAATGAAGTCAAATCCATAACATAACTCGTAAATGGCTACTGTTTGCCATTGGCTCCAACCTATGGCTGCGTATTCATAACGATCTGTATAAGTGGGGTAGGTTTCTAAGAAGTTACTGCTTAATGATGCCAAATAAACCAAAGGAATCATGCATAGAATTAAATAGAAATAAGGCCTTGTTTTGGCTCCGTTTAGTGCAAAGCCAAACAATTCAGGTCGGAATGTTTTGGTCAAAAAATAAAGAATGTAAATTGGTATTATTACCGTAATAAATGAGGATAAATTGCTAATGCAGTGGTGCATCCAATAACTGATAAAGATGTTTTCAGGCAAAATATATTTAGCAAACTGCATCAAGTAATAACTGCAATCAACTGATAAGAGAATTAGCCCAATAGTTCCGAAAAGGATATACTTTAAGTTGATTTTAGAGTGCTTATTGCTCAATTTTAAAATTGCAATTGCACCGTAAAAAGCGAAACAATAAAAAAGAATCAAATAAGCGATTGATGGCCAAGTTCGGTAGGAAACATGAATAAACGAATCATAAAAGTTAGATTGGTCTGCAAAAGAATAGGTGTAATTAAAGGTTAAACATGCAGCGAGAAAGATTGCAATCCCAATGTGAGCTTTGTAATTGAACCCTTCTTTGAAGTAGTTTTTTATATATTCGAAGAAAATTAACACCCGATAAAAGTAAACCAATTTATGGAATACTTTTGGTAGAGGCATCTATAAAAGAAACACCTCATTATGCTACAGCGCTTTGTCACACTATTAATATTACTATGTCCTATAATTTTGTTTGGACAAAAAATCACGATTTCAGGAAAAGTAATTGATGTTGAAGGAGATCCCGTTCCTTATGTTACTATTGCTTTTACCAATTCTAAGTTAAAACCAATGAAAACGGATCGGTCAGGTGATTTCTCAATGAGTTATGAAGCAGGAACAGAAGATTCTCTAAAATTCACGTCTATTGCTTTTGATCCTTATGTCATCACACTAAACAGCCGATTAGAGAAAAAGATTTTGAAAAAAGGAGGTGAAATTTCATACGAGATTGTGATGCCAGATAGAACTACAAATATCGTAACCGTTCGACCTACTGTTCCAGATACCTTAATTGGTTTGGAGGTAAGTGTAGAGGATTTCGAGTTTTTAGAAGATGGTAAAATGATTTTATTGACTTATGAGAAGAATCTTAGAAAAGGAGCAGTACTGCAATTAATGGATGAAAACCGAGAGGAACTGGATAAATACTACATTCAAGGAGAAGCTGTAGAATTAAACAAAGATTTTAGAGGTAATGTGCACCTGATTTGTGAAGAGCGAATCTATCTAGTGGGGGTTGCAGAGTCTAGGTTTAGAGTTTTTTTAGAAGATAGAGATTATTATTTTAAGTATGTTGCTCCAATCATTGATACCATAGGCGACAATATTTATTTTTCAAATTATTCAGAGGTATATCCAGCCTTTGATTATTATGAATTCAACCGATCAGATTCTAGCTATAATGTCATTTTAGAAGTAGAAGACACCTTCATGATGGAATTTTATAGAGCGGAGTATAAATATGTAGATGTAAGAACAAAACTTTGGGCCCATCAGAAACAAATAGAAACTGGAATTGACAAAGAAATTTGGGTTGGAGCCACAGTTTTTGCGAATAGCATCTATTACAATCCTGTGTATGCGCCTCTGTTTAAAGGAGGGGAAGATAGTTTGTATGTGTTTGATCATTATAAAAACAAACTCTTCAAGTACAGGGCAGGAGAGGGTTTTGTTGATTCAACAAGAATATCTTATCACTTACAATCTAGAAAGTCCGGTTGGGAACAACCTTTAATACAAGATCAAGAAAATGGAAAAATTTATGCGCTATTTGAAAAAAGCGGCTATTCATATCTCTGTGAAATAGATAAGAATTCAGGACATGTTAAGCAATCATTCAAACTGTACTTTAAATACGTTGATAGAATTCAAATTATTGATGATAAAGTCTATTATGTATATCGGCCGTTTGAATCAGTTCAAAAGAAATTTATTTATGAAGAAAAACTGACCGTTTCTAAAGAGTAATTGCTGAACGATTTTTTTTCTTGCGTTTGAACAATTTGAATTTTCTCGGCTTTTGAGCGTTCTTTTTATTCTTCTTGTTCTTTCTGTCGTTCTTTTTGTCAGAGTCTCTTACATCTTCAATAGGAGCAGTAGCATCTGACCCACTGTTAACGGGCGAGTTTTTATCTACAGGATCAATCCAAAAATTCTGAGAAAGATCGTATTCACTGCTGTCGCCATCTTCTGAAGGATGCCAAGTTCTGTATTTTTTATAGGTTTCGTTATATGCTATAACATCTTCAATATACATCCAAGATCCATTTACTTGCTTATACGCATCATAAGTCATATCTGGAATGTACATGCTATACATGCCCTCTAAATTTTTTTGTTCGGGAACCAAATGATCGAAAACGATTCCGCCTAACTTCTCATTTAATCGAACAGAAACTATGGCTTTTTCAGAATATTCAAAAAATACTCTACGCAACAAACGCTTTGAGCCTTTAGATTCTTGGAACATTGGGTATCCCATTCTCAAGGTTCTTCCTTTAAAATAGAATACGTCTAATAATTTCATATTTGAGCTTCGGTCCTTACCACTGTATCCCAGAATAGTATAATAGGTTTTACTTCCTTTTTGAACCGGAATAATATCATAATAAAGCGCGCCGTACCATCTGTCTGGTGTTAAAGTCATGTCAGGTCTCGGAGACAATGTGATTTTGTCTTCTTTGAATTTGTAAACTTGATTTTCCCTAGAATTTTTAGGTTTAACTACAAAGCAAAAGTGAGAATGTCTTAGGTCTTTGCTTTCAATGTTCCAATTGAAAATTCTAAAAGCACCATCAGGTGAAGTGATGGTAGACATGCTCGTCCAACTTGAAAATGGATAATCCATAACTCCAGGATAACTCAGTAAGTCTTCCATTTCTGATTCCAAATCAATGTTGATGGATTCCTTTTCGGCGTCATCATTAGTAGCACGTAAACTAGTTAGAATGGCACCAATTCTGGCTTCTTCAGCTACCAAAAAAGTATCCACTTCTATTTGCTTAGCAAATACAAGAACTGGCACAAGGCTTACTATGGTTAAGAGTACTTTCATTGGTCAAATAACGCCTTTAAATAAAAAGGTAACAATACAAAGTTAAGCTCTTTTACGCTCTTCACCATGAAAGGTTCATTTAAATATGAACGATACACCTTTAATTAATGATAGTTTTGGAAGATAATTTTTTAACTTCGCCGCCATGGATACAGTAAAAATACGAATTGGAGGTGTGCCCGAACATTTCAATTTGCCTATTCATCTAGCCAAAGAGCATGGTGCTTTTGCCAAAAGAGGGATAGAGTTAGAGTGGACAGATTTTGGAGGCGGAACTGGTCAAATGACTAAGGCTTTGAGAGATAATGAGGTAGATGTTTGTATCTTGTTAACAGAAGGAATGGTTGCAGATATCATTAATGGTAACCAAGCTAAAATTATCTCTGAATATGTTATCACACCATTAACATGGGGGGTGCATACAGGAGTGGATAATGACTTAAAAGATTACCGAGATATTTACGATAAGAATTATGCAATTTCAAGATTTGGCTCTGGATCGCATTTAATGGCTATTGTAGACGCAGAAAGTGCCGGGCACAAATTAGATAAAGAACAATTCAAAGTAATTAAAGACATTCAAGGTGCGCTTCCTTCTTTAGCGGCAAATGATACAGATGTTTTTTACTGGGAGAAGTACACGACTAAACCTTATGTTGATTCTGGTAAATTGAGAAGAATAGGCGAGTATAGAACGCCTTGGCCTTGTTTTGTAATTGCTGCTAGAGACGAGATTTTAGAAAAGTATCCTGAACAAATTATTAGAATGCTTCGTGTTATTCACGACCAGTGTGATCAATTCATGGAGAATCGTGATGCAATTGCAATTGCAGCAAACAGATACGGATTACAAATGAAAGACTGTGAGCGTTGGTTCAATTCTACTGAATGGGCGATTCATGGTTGGGTTTCTGATAAGATGATAGAAAACGTAATCTATCACCTAAAAACTGCTGAAATTATTGAGCAGGATAAAGAAATTCCGGAGCTGATTTGGAAAAGAAATTAATGGATGCTCCTTTTTACATAAGAGAAGCTACTGCTAAAAAAGTAGCTGTTATTTTAAGCATTCCACATTGTGGAACTGCTTTCCCAGATGAAATAGTGGATGATTATCTTCCAGAACAAGTAGCATCTGTAGACGATACGGATTGGTTCTTACAAGATTTATACGACTTTGCATCCGAAATGGGAATCACTACAGTTTATGCTAAATACAGTAGATGGGCCATAGATTTAAACAGAGATCCTGAGAGTGCTCCACTTTATAATGACGGCAGAATCATAACAGGTTTAACTACAACGACAGATTTTTTAGGAAATCCCATTTATAAAGAAGGAAAAGAGCCTGACCAAACTGAAGTTGAACGAAGACTTAAGAATTATTACTGGCCCTATTATGAGAAAATACAAGAGTTTTTAGATGAACGCATCAAAGAATTTGGTCGAGTGATTTTATGGGATGCTCATTCAATTCGTGAATTGGTTCCAACGATTAGACCAAATGCTTTTCCTGAGATGATTTTGGGGGATAATGATGAAAAATCGGCCGATAAAAAGTTTATTGACATTACACTTAAAAACCTTTCATCAAAATACCAAGTAAACCACAATGACCCTTTCAAAGGGGGGCACATTACTAGGTACTTCGGGAATCCAGAAAAAAACATCCATGCACTGCAACTAGAGCGCAATAAGAATCTTTATATGGATGATACTGAACGCATGTTTGATGAGAAGCGCGCCAATCATATGCGAGCAGTTTTGAAGAAAAACTTTGAAGAATTGATTGCTGCTTTGAAATAATCGTTTTTAATGACAGTAATACGTTTGAGAAACACGTAGCATATTCTCAGTCCATTTTGAGACAGTTAAAGTGCCACCGCCACCTTCCCAGTCAAAACCCATAGAAATTGACTTGTAAGAATTATCTTTATTCAAGCGATATGTTTGAAAGATTTCTAGGTCAAACCCGTTTTTAACTTCCTTGTAATAATTGTATTTGTACGCTTCGTCCTCTTTTTCATAACTGAATTTTTTACGATCAAAGTTGTATTCATTGTAGTCTATCAAATAAGAAGCAAATAAGATGAATAATTCTTGAACGTTTTTTCCTGTTAGATATAGATTCTCATCTAAATCACAATATCCCCCAGGTGCACAGTCATATCTATTTGCGCCGAATTGAGCTTCAATTCGTTTGTTCTGATCGTCTGACATTTCAAAATTTTTATCGCCATCTGTCTGATTCCAGTTTTCAAAAGCAAAATCTTTCAAATAAATATGTTTT
Organism: Crocinitomicaceae bacterium; assembly: GCA_039939375.1. Taxonomy (GTDB): domain Bacteria; phylum Bacteroidota; class Bacteroidia; order Flavobacteriales_D; family Crocinitomicaceae; genus Paracrocinitomix. The sequence continues at coordinate 76,252 of JBDVJO010000010.1, forward strand.
CCAGTTTTCACTTTTATCTTTATTGTAGACAGGTAAGCTGAGAAAACAAAACCTTTATGTCCTTGGTAATCCACTTGATACCAAGATCCAGAAAATCCTTTAATACTAAAAATAGAATCTTGAATAGAGATAAGTTTTACTTCATCCATGTAGCTAATAATCGTATCTTTTTCAGCTGTTACATTCGGAGCTATTCTCAATGAAAGGCCTTCTCTCGCATGGCAAAACAAACTTTTTCTTTTGTCCAGTTCTAACTGAGTAAAGCCTTGAAAAGAGACAATGAGTAACAACAAAAGAATAGTTTTTTTCATTTTACTAAACTAATTGAATTCTTCTTGATATTCAATTTTTAAAGGACAATGAAATATTACATCTTATTATTCGTATTTAATTTGGCATTTTCTGCACCATTCTAATCAGAACCTTATTTTTGTAGTGCATGCGCATTATAAGATTCATATTTTTTCCATTTTCGATCATTTATTGGTGTATTACAGCCATCAGGAATAGGTTTTATGATTGGAAAATTATGAAGGCTTCTAAGTTTGATGTTGTCAGTATTTCTGTTGGTAACCTTTCTATGGGAGGAACGGGAAAGTCTCCTCATATTGAGTATTTAATCAGATTATTAAAGCAGGATTACAAGGTGGCAACGCTATCAAGAGGCTTTGGTAGAAGAGAGAGAGGTTTTGTGATTGCAGATGAAAGTTCTACGGCCATGCAAATAGGTGATGAGCCTTTACAGTTCTACAAAAAGTTTGGTTCTGAAATTAAAATAGCGGTAGAGGCTGATAGAGTGTTAGGAGCAATGGATTTATTCAGACAGCATGACGATATTGAGGTGTTGTTGCTGGATGATGCATATCAACACCGCGCAATTCACAGAGATATAAATATTTTATTGACTGATTATAACCAGCCGTTTCACAGTGATTTCATTTTGCCGGTTGGTAATCTTAGAGAAGGTAAATCTGGCAAGAACAGGGCGGATATTGTCATAGTAACCAAATGTCCTGAACTTTCTAATGAGAAAAAAGAAAGGTTTGAGCAAAAGTTAAAACTCAATCAAAACCAAGCCTTATATTTTTCTTCTGTTCAATACGGTCAAGTCAAGTCTTTCAGTGGAGAAACGGTTGATTTAACAGGTGAAAATATTGTGCTGGTAACTGGTATCGCATTCCCAAAACCATTTGAAGATTTTCTTGCCAGTCAAAATCAAGTGTTAAAACATTTTAAATACCCTGATCATCATAAGTTTCGCAAAGAAGAACTGAATGAAATTCACAATTTTATTGATAAATTTGCAGGTGAAAATCCAGTAATTGTAACTACAGAAAAAGACGCCATGCGTTTGATGTGTAGTGAGTTTGAAGAACAGACTTCTAAATACAATTGGGTTTATCAAACAATAGAAGTTAAGTTGGACAGGGAAGAAGCGTTTAAAAAAGAGGTACTTTCATATGTTAAAAAAGATAATTGAAACAACAGAATTCATCCATGAAAAAATTGGAGGAAAGCCTGATATTGGGATTGTTTTAGGAACCGGTTTAGGTGGTTTAGTAAATGAAATGGAGATAACAGATGAGTTATCTTATGATGAAATTCCAAATTTTCCTGTGTCTACGGTTGAATCACATTCAGGCAAATTATTGTTTGGTCATTTAGCAGGAAAGAAAGTGGTTGCCATGCAAGGCAGATTTCATTACTATGAAGGTTATAACATGAAAGAAGTCACTTTTCCAATTAGAGTGATGAAACTTTTAGGTATTCAACAGTTGTATATTTCTAATGCTGCAGGAGGGTTAAGTCCTGACTTTAAGCAAGGAGATTTAATGGTATTAAATGACCATATTGATTTGTTTCCCGACAATCCTCTTAGAGGCAAAAATTTGGATGAGCTAGGCGAGCGTTGGTCAGATATGTATCAACAATACGACCCAGGCTTAAGAGCAACAGCCTTTGAAATTGCTAAAGAACAAGGAATCGATTTAAAAGAAGGTATTTATTGTGGTGTTTCTGGACCGAATCTTGAAACAGCTGCGGAGTACAAATACCTTAGAATAATTGGAGGAGATGCTGTTGGGATGTCAACTGTTCCTGAAGTTATTGTTGCAAGACACATGAATATTCCCGTGTTCGCCGTGTCAATAATTACAGATATGTGTACACCAGAAACTTTGAAAGCAGTGAATGTTCCAGAAATTATAGAAACGGCAATGAAATCTGAGCCGATAATGACAAAATTGATAAAAGAATTGATAGCAAGAAACTAATGGCAGTATCTGAAGAAATAAAAAACAAATACCAAGTTGTTATTGGGTTAGAGGTTCACGCACAAATGTTAACCAAATCAAAAGCCTATTCAAATGATAAGAATGAATATGGTTCACAGCCCAATACGAATGTGAGTGCAATTACTCTAGGGCATCCTGGTACCTTGCCTAAAATGAATAAAAAAACGATTGACTTTGCAATAAAAATGGGACTAGCGGTTGATAGTAATATCGCTCCTGAACAGCATTTTGCAAGAAAAAATTATTTCTATCCAGATTTACCAAAAGGATATCAAATTACCCAAGACACAACGCCAATATGTACTGGAGGAAAGGTGTTAGTTAAAGATGATAATGGAAATCCAAAAGAAATAGGAATTACTCGTATTCACATGGAAGAGGATGCTGGTAAAAGTATTCATGACATAGACCCGTTCAATACTCTGGTAGACTTGAACAGAGCAGGAGTTCCATTGGTAGAGATTGTATCTGAGCCAGATATTCGCTCTTCTCAAGAAGCATACAACTACTTGACCGAGATCAGAAAATTGGTGCGCTACCTTGACATTTGTGATGGAAACATGGAAGAAGGTTCATTGAGATGTGATGCCAACGTTTCTGTTATGCTGAAAGATGCAAAAGAATACGGTGTAAGATCTGAAATCAAAAACTTGAACTCGATTAGAAACGTTCAACGCGCAATTGAATTTGAAATTGATCGACAAATTGAAGCAGTTGAAAATGGAGAAGTGTTGAGCCAACAAACTAGGAATTTCAACGCCGTTTCAGGAACGACCACAGCAATGCGTTCAAAAGAAGCAGCAAACGACTACAGATATTTTCCTGAACCTGATTTACAGCCGATAAAAGTTACTCAAGAGCACATTCAAAGGGTAAGAGAAGACATGCCGCCTTTGCCAAACTTCTTAATTAATAAGTACATTAAAGACTTAGGATTATCAGAGTATGATGCCGGAATTTTAACTGATCAGAAAGAAATAGCCTTGTATTTTGAAGATATAATTGCTGAAACGAAGAATTACAAATCTGCAGCCAACTGGTTAATGGGCTCAGTGAAGTCTTACTTGAATGAAAAAGCAATACAAATTACTGAATTCCCAATTTCTGCAAAGCGAATTGCAGGGTTAATCAATTTGATTGATTCGGGTAAAGTCTCCAATAACTTAGCTTCTCAAAAGTTGTTTCCAGCTATGCTTGAAAGTGATAAAGATGCGCTTACAATTGCAGAAGAAAATCAGTGGATTCAAGATTCAAATGAGGATAGTATCAAAGCCTTAATTTTAGAAGTTTTAGCTGAAAACCCATCAGAGCATGAACGATTTAAGAATGGAGAAAAGAAGTTGATGGGATTCTTGATGGGGCAACTCATGAAAAAAAGTCAAGGTAAGGCAGATCCTAAATCGGCCAGTAAACTAATTAATGAATTAGCAGGATAATGAAAAAAAATATAGGAATATTTTTAATTGGTTTAATCGCGACATCATGCGGTGGAAGTGGAGAGACAACAGAAGAGCAGGAGCATGCTGGTGTTAAAATATCCGGAGAAATAACCGGGGCAAGTGGTGAAAAAGTCTCGCTTTGGGTGTTTGAAGGAGCTGAAGAGTCATTGGTAGATTCAACGACTATTATTGATAACAACTTCACCTTATACAGCGAAACAAAAGAATTAAGAGAGTACGTTTTAGATATCGGAGAACGTCATGAGTTGGTTTATTTATTTCCGGATGAAAATTCTGGGGACATCATGATAAAAGGTAACTATGTGGGCTTATCAAGTAGTTATGAGCTTTCAGGTGACCAGAATTCTGAAGATTATTTAGCGTATTGGAATTTTATCAATGAACAGCATAAAACTCAAAACGAAGTGTACACCAATCTTGATGCCGCCCAGGCCATGGAAAATGAAGAGAAGGTGCTGGAATTAAATGCAGAACTTAGTGATTTGCACTTGCAACAAAGACAGTACGCGGTAAATTACATTAATGAAAATTCAGCTTCTCCTGTATCATGGATTATGTTACAAGAATTTTATCCGCCAACTGGTGTTCAGAATTTTGATACGAATGATTTCGCTTATTTTGAAAAAGTATCAGCTGCCATGAAAGAGAAGTACCCATATTCAGATTATCCTGGATATATTGATGAAAGTATAATTTCAACTCAAGCGCAAATCGCGCAATTGCAAGATCCAAATGCAGATCTGGCTCCTGATTTGGCTTATCCAAATCCTGATGGAAAAGAAATGAAATTGTCTGATTTAAAAGGTAAGGTAGTGTTATTGGATTTTTGGGCTTCATGGTGTGGACCATGTAGAATGGAGAATCCAAACGTGGTAAAAACCTATGAAAAATACAAATCTAAAGGTTTTACAGTGTTTTCTGTTTCCTTAGATACTGACAAAAACAAATGGGTTCAAGCCATCAAGAATGACAACCTTTCATGGCCAAATCACGTCTCTGATTTAAAAGGTTGGGAATCTACTGCAGCCGCAGTTTATGGTGTTAACTCTATTCCGGCCACTTTCTTAATTAATAAGGAAGGAAAAATAATCGATAAGAATTTAAGAGGACCTGCTTTGGAACAAAAATTGCAAGAAATTTTAGGATAAAAAAAGAAGATGAGAAGAATACTATTAAGCCTTACGTTTTTAAGTTCAATCCTAGTTTTTGGACAAACATACTCTGTTACATTTCCACAGCAAGAAGTTGTAAAATTCGGTACTGCAGTTATTTCAGGGCAAATTGTTGGAGCGAAAAATGAAACGATTGCTTTTGGTAATCAAAACTTAGGCGGCTTAAACAAGCCTTTAAAAAATGTAAAGACAGACGAGAACGGAAAGTTTGCTTTTACTTATGATTTGCCTTTTCCAGACTATTATTACTTGAAATTCAGCAGCAATCAAATTCTGAATGTCATTCTTCACGGCAATGACACCATTAAGATTTATGGAGATATCAAGAATGTCTTGGAATTAACCAATATAGTGGGGTCTGAAGAATCACAAGAAATGAATCGATTCTTAATTGCACTGAGTGATTTTAAAAAAGTTGAAGATTCTTTGCGAAAAGAAGCACAAGTGAATCCGCCTAAAGGAAACGAACTGAATGCCTATTTTGCGCCAATTGCACAATCGTTTTATAAAAAACGTGACAAGTTTATTAATCTTTACGCTAATACACCTGCTACAGTAGTTGCTTTGAACGCTATTGACCAGAATAAAGAATGGGAATTATACCAAAAGGTAGTCCTTCAGTTAGAGCAAACCTTTCCACAATCGCCAACGGTGCAAAACATGAAAGCATACATGTTGAATTTAAAGAAAGAGAAAGATGCCACTGCTTTTTTAAATCCAGGAAATGAGGCGAAAGAAATTGCACTTAAAAATCCGGAAGGAGAAGTGATGAAGCTCTCTGATTTAAGAGGTAAAGTGGTACTGATTGATTTCTGGGCCTCATGGTGCAGGCCTTGTAGAGCAGAGAATCCTAACGTAGTAAAACTTTATAATCACTATAAAAATCATGGTTTTGAAGTGTATTCTGTTTCTTTAGACAGCAATCTTGAGTCATGGAAAAAAGCAATAGAGCAAGATGGTTTGGTGTGGCCGAATCATGTAAGTGATTTGAAAAAATGGCAGAACGCAGCTGCGAGAGATTATGCGGTAAAAGGGATTCCCTTCACCGTGTTGATTGATGCAGAAGGTAAAGTCATTGGAACTAACCTGAGAGGCGTTGCACTTGAAAATCAATTAAAAGCTATCTTTGGTCATTAAATGGCATCCAAAAAAATTTATTTCGCTTCTGATTTCCACTTAGGCGCTCCAAATTATGAGAGCAGCTTAGAACGTGAGAAAAAAATTGTTCGTTGGCTAGATGAAGTAAAAAAAGATGCAGATGAAATTTATCTGCTTGGAGATGTTTTTGACTTTTGGTTTGAGTATAAAAGAGCCATTCCTAAAGGTTTTGTTAGAATTCAAGGTAAAATAGCTGAAATAACTGATGCTGGCATTCCTGTACATTGGTTCATTGGGAATCATGACATGTGGATTTTCGACTATATCCCCAAAGAATTAGGAGTTCAAATGCACCGAACTGAGGTTGTAAGAGAAGTGAACGGAATTAAAGTGTTCATAGGGCATGGAGACGGACTAGGTCCAGGCGATCGCTCTTATAAAATGATTAAGAAAATCTTCAGAAATCGATTTTGTCAGTGGATGTTTGCAAGATTGCACCCCAATTTTGGTATAGGATTAGCTAACTTACTTTCTAGAAAGAGTAGGGCAGCCACAGGAGAGAAAGACGCCACTTTTTATGGTGAAGACAAAGAAATGCTCATTCAATTTTGCAAAGAGAAGTTGAAGTCTGAGCATTATGACCTGTTTTTATTTGGTCACCGACATTTACCGATCGAACATCCCCTAAATGAAAAATCTAAGTATGTGAATATTGGAGATTGGATCAGTTACTATACCTACGGAGTGCTAGAAGATCAAGATTTTAAGTTGATTGAGTTTAAAGGATAGAAGGTGAAGAAGTTGTTTCAACTGGTTAAGAAATTTGCCGTTTCAATGTCAAAGTTTGCATTGTTTTCATTAGTTGCAACCTTAGTCGATTTTTGTTTATTTAGCTTCGTACTTTCTCCTATAATGGAGCCCTTTAAAGCTGAGCTGATTAGCGGTTTTGTTGGGATGTGTACAAATTTTTATTTTCAGAAGAACTTTGTTTTTCAAAATAAAAGAAACAACTATGCAGCTTTTGCGCTATCCATAACCTTTTCATTAATTGCTTTATTGTTGGGGGCATTTTTAATTTCTTTCTTGGTGGATGATGTCTTTCAGGGGAAATACATCATGCTAGCAAAATTGATAAGTATCGGATTCAAATTCCTATTTAATTATTTTACGAAAAAATGGGTGTTTGAACGAACGGTAAAGTAATTAGTTTTTGACTTCAAAAAGTAAGACTTCTTTATTGCCATGATTTATTTCAAACCTGTAAAGTATTTCTTTCTGACCCTCCACCAAATAAGCGAATTGATCATAAACAAGAAACACTCCTTGTTCAGTAGGTGCTGGAATATACTTTAAAACATTTCCGGTTGACAAATAATAGTAATATGGAACTTGGTAGGGGAGTTCAAACGGAATTTCGTATTGTACCTCACTAAATTCTTCGCCAAAAATTGATAAATCGCGGGTGTTTTCTTTTAGCGGCCCTGTGAAATACAACATCTTGTCGTCAGATTTCTCAATGATATCAGCAACCACGCGTTCATACTTTTGCTCGGGATCTAATAAACTCATTTGAGGTAATACCGCTATGTTAAACACAAATCTGCCCAATAACATGATCGTAACAAGAGACAAGGAGAAGCGGTAAATTTCTTCACTTTTAAAACCAATTCTAGCCGACATAAAAATAGCCACTCCACTTAACGTGCAAAGTGAAAAGATGAATACATTTTTTTCAGGTAAGAAAAAGGGCAAAACAATCACAGCTACAGACGCACCAAACATTCCGACAGTTAAAATTGATTTAATTGTTTTGCCAAACCAACTCGGAGTGAGGTTTAAGTGCACAAGGCAAAAACCATAAAATAAAATCAAATAAGGAAAGAACATGTAAACATACCGTGACCTAAAGTCTGGTGAAATCCAATAGATCAGAATATTTGATAACAGAAATACTAAAGAAAATTTGAGTAATTTATTTTGTAAGAAAACCGTTCTAACTTTCCTAAAACAAAGCGGAAAAATGAAGAGTGACCATGGAAACGTTTTGGTTAAGATGAGCACGGGGAAGTTAAATAAGTGCAAGATAGTTTTGATCAAAGGCTTTTCAGCAGCGGTTCGCTGTGCCGCTTCTTTTATTTGTTGCCCTATAAATGCCATTACGTTTTCTGAAAGTGAAAAATAATAGAGATAGCCCCCCACAATTGATAACATGATTGTTAATCCAAGAAAATGCTGCCAATAAAACAGGGTTAAGAACCTTCGCTTATAAATGAAGTATGCTAATAGGGTTATTCCTTGAAATGCTAGAGATGGTAGTCCTTTAGTCAAGATCCCTATCGCACAAAAAAGATAGCTTATCACAAATAAATGGAGCCATTTCTCTTTTTCAAAATAGTAAAATATTAAATAGACTTGAACACATGTCAATAATGAAAAGAACAAGTCTATTTCACCTGCATTAACCGTTCCGTGAAACAGCATATCGGCCAGTGTAATGAACATTAATGAAAAAAGAATTCTCGTCTTTTTATCAAAATAAGACGCCGTAATTTTAAACAAAAACCAAGCAGTTAAAATAAAGCTCAGTATGCCTGGAAGTCTGACGACTGATTCATTAAATCCAAATACCTTAAAAAATCCGGAAAGCACCCAATTATAAACAGGCGGTTTATTGTAATAAGTTTGGCCGTGTAAATGCGGAATCATGTACTCACCACTTTCCATCATTTCAATCGCCACCATAGCTCTTCTAGGTTCTTCGTTTCTCAGACTGCTGGCACCATTGAATAAAAAAAAGTTTACAAAAATGAGCAAACTGATCCAAATGAGAGGTGATGTATATATTGATTTAAGTTTCAAAGCGCTTGAAATTAAATAATAATTGGCACTATTTCATCCAGAAATCTTGAAGGTTTTAAAATTAGTATCAAACAAAAGTGAAACCTTTTCATACACTTCTCGTTTATAAGACTGTAAACGGATCAATTATGACGATTACAGGTTAAGGGTTAAGGGGACAAATTTTATTTGTTCCCTTTTTTTATCTTAATTCTCAATAAATAAATTTATCCGTACTTTAGATAAAAATAAATTATAATGAATAAAGGAAAAGTAAAATTCTTCAACGAGAGCAAAGGCTTCGGTTTTATCGTTGATGATGAGTCGCAAAAAGAACATTTCGTTCATATCTCTGGATTGATTGATGAAGTTAGAGAGAATGATGAAGTGACTTATGAGCTTCAAGAAGGAAAAAAAGGTTTAAACGCAGTAAATGTTAAGGTTGTTTAAATCAACTCTAAAATAAATCTTATACCCAGCTTTTCAATGTAAAGGCTGGGTTTTTTTTGTACTATGATTGAAAGAAAATGTCTTAAATGTGGGGTCTGGAATAAGGATGAAGATTACTGTAATTCTTGTCAAGAACCCCTTTCCCCAAGGGCGCTAGACAAAGTTAAAGAAGAAAAGAAAGCTGAAGAAGAACGAAACAGGGTGCCTTCTAAAAGTGAGGTGCTTATGTTAAAAGCCAAAAACTCTAAATATTTGCTGGTTAGGTGGATGTATTACGTTCTGTATTCAATTTTTATGGTAATTGGTGCAATAGGAGCAATGATGGCTTGGATGGCTGCATTAGCAAATGCATAATGAAACAATTTTTTAATCTATATTTTTTGTCAGCCCTAATGATTTATTTACTTGTTATAGCAAGTGAATATATCTTGAATCAACATCTTGGCTGGCTATCTAATTATGCCACTGATATCTGTTGCATGCCTATCGTGTTGTCTATTCTTTGGTTTTTGTTGGTACGCTTTAGTAGTAAATATAATAAATTACCGTGGTCGTTTATCCTATTCATGACAACCTTGTGGACGCTTTACTTTGAGCTTTATTTGCCAACCTTGTCTGCTAATTATACCAGTGATTATTTGGATGGGATTTGCTATTTTGTAGGAGCCGCTAGCTTTTTAATTTTTCAGAACTATGCCGTTAACGAGAAGTTAGATTTCAAATTCAATTGACTTTGGCTCAGTAATAAACATAATTCCTGTTGCCATCTCTTTAATCGACTCGATAAATTCGATCATAAATTCATCTTCTACGTCATAAGCCCATACACATCTTACCCTGCTTTTGTTCGTTTCTTGTAGTCGATTCAATAAATGAAATACACGATATAACATGCTGCTTGAACTTGAGTTGATGTGAGAAAATTCAATGAGGATATTTGTGTTTTCTGCTGGATCTCTAAAATAGTCTGTTAACCAATCTAGAATATCATAGTAAAATTCTGCAGCGTCTAAAGGGGTAGATACGCCACTCAGTTTAAATCTTCCGTTTGGATTTAATTCTACATGAGGCGTTTTAATTCCTCCCTTAACAAGGTAAGTTTCCAATTGTATAATGGTTTCCATAGCAAAATTTTGTGCAAAGCTACGTCATTTAAATCCAATCTAAAAGTTTTAGGTGGATTTATTTTGTTGATAATTAAAGAGTTAGAAGTAGACTTTTAATTTAAAACGGTTTAGTCTATTGGATAAATAGAATAGGTTAACCTAAGATATTTTCTTTCGGTCTTATTTTGAATTGAATATTGTCTGCATGATTTTTAATTCTTTGGATATAGTCGTGCATACCACGATCAGATTCTTCATAATACCAAATACAGGATATCATAGATTTACCACTGTCCTGCAGCCGCTTAAACATGTGGAATATCTTAAAAATCATACTTGAACTACTCGAATTTAAATATCGAAAGCTAACAGTGATAATCGTTTCAGGACAAGGTTCTCTGTAATAATCAGAAATCCAGTCCATTATTTCAAAATAAAAACTTGCTGCATCTTCGGGCATGGATATCCCTCCAAAGCTAATGTCTCCATTAGTGAGTAGTGAGAAATGTGGAGTTTTTTCTGATCCTTCTAAAATGAGGTTTTGCATAGGATTAGAATTGGGGTGTACTACAATTTACAACCAAGTTTACTCATAGTCAAATTTATAGGGCTCATTTTCGACAAAAGAATCTTTTCTACTTACTAACCTCTAAAAGGTTTAGATGACACATAATTCGCCTCAGTAATTTTTATATCTTTAATCGTACATTCGTTTCAATAAAATATGAAGGTGTTAAAATTTCTATTTTTTGGTTTGCTGCTATTGTCGATAAAACCTGTTCAAGCGCAACAGGAAGTGGATGTTGTTATTGCAGCTGGTTTAGATTGGGCCACTACCTTAGCCATCTCACCAAACAAAAAATTCGTAGCTAAAACGTACTCAACTTCTATTTCATTGTGGGATGTCAAAACTGGTAGATTACTCAGAAATGTGATGTACTCTAACGACTTACTAAAACAGGCAGATACCATCTATTTTAATGAAGAAAGCACTCATGTAATCGTTAAAATGGGTTTTTCTAATGATTATTTTTCAGTTGAAGTGGCAACAGGTGAGTCCACCTTCAATCAAGGTCCACCAATGGATTATACAAATTACGTGTACAAACCTAAACTGAGAAATATACTTTCTGAACATTTGTACACTACCAAAATGAAAGATATCAGTTTTAAATCTCCTGATGGAAAATCAAAGGTAATTTACCATAAAATAAAAAATACCCTTGGCGCAACTTCAGTGATGCCATACATTTATGAAGTTTATATTGAGTCTAAAGGAACGAAGGTTGGACCGTTAGATACGACACTTACCGGTAATTTTACTTTTAGTGAAGATTCAAAATATTTGTTCAATGGTAATGGAATTTTCGATCTTGAATTGGGAAGAGTTGTTTCAAATCTGAAGATAGTGCCGTTTACTGGAAGATCTGTATCTTTCTTTCCGGGTACCCACATACCAGTGACTTCAGGAGTGGATGGTGTTAGAATTTGGGACTTTCCAAACGTACATGACATAGCAGTTGAAAATTTCGTAAACTTTAAATCATCAAATGATGGAACAAAACTAATCTGTGAAAAATATTCGTTTAAAAAAGAAGCAAAGGAATTTCAATTGGTGGATTTAGTGAAGGGTAAATTGATTGGAAAAAAGGTGTATTCAAAAGAATCCACCTTGGGTTATGATATATCTCCAGATGGCAATTATTTCTCTTTTTTAGAAATGAAGTCAAACGGTTCAGCAACAGGCGGTACAACTAATACCGTTCATATTTATAACACTGTAAAAGGTGATAAACTGCATAGTTTTGAAAACTGCACAAAAGCTTTTTTTACTGCCGACCCTAACTTTGTGATAGTTGATTCTGCTGGATATGGCTATTTTAAATATGATTTAATCAATAAGGCAAAGTCAGATTTTCCAGCTGAAAAACTGGAACTAGGCGCCTATGTAACAGATGTTTCTCAAGATCATCAATTTATTTTTACTACACAGGCAGTTCATACAGACGGAATTAAACAGCAATTGAAATTTTCGGTTTGGAATACTGTGACAGGTTCACTTTTTTATGAGAAAAATGTTGAAGATGTCTATATTTCAGGAACTCAAATAAGTAATGATCACAAATGGTTGACCTACACAACTTCAAATGAAAATTACGTGCATGTCATTAACCTGAATACAAAGCAAGAGCAGTTTGTCTTAAAAGGTCATAAATCATATGTAGAAGAATCACATTTTTCTGATGACGGAAAACGATTAATTACTTCATCATTAGACGGAACTAGAAGAGTTTGGAATTTGGAAAAAGGTACAGAAATGGTCAGTTTAATAAGTACAGGAGCAAAAGATTTTGCAATCGTTAATGCCGACCAATATTATTATGCAACTAAAGGTGCCCAAAGATTAATTCATTTTGTGAAAGGATTAGAAGTGTTTCCGTTCGCGCAATTTGATTTAAAGTATAACAGACCAGACATCATTATAGAAAGTCTTGAAGCTTCAAATATGGATTTGATTGAACCATTTAATAAGGCTTATTTGAAACGTTTAAAAAGGATGGGGTTTTCTGAAGAGATGCTAGATGGCGGATTTGATTTACCAACAGCATCAATTGATAATAAAGGCCAGCTTCCAATTTCTACCGCCGCAGCTCACTTAGATTTAGAAGTTAATTTGTCTGATCAACAATTTGAATTGGATAGAATCATTGTCAGAGTGAATGAAGTTCCAATTTATGGTAAAAGAGGCTTAGACGTGTCATCACAAAAGACTAAAAACATCCAACGAACTATCCCATTAGAATTATCATACGGAAAGAATGAAATTTCGGTAAGTGTACTCAATAAGAAAGGGGTAGAATCAATTGCACATTCTGTTACCATTAATTACGAGCAAAATGACGTTAAACCGAAGTTGTATCTTTATTCAATTGGGGCTTCTGAATATTTAGAAAGCAATTATAACTTGGATTATGCAGCTAAAGATGCTAGTGATATTGCTAATTTATTTTCAGGAAACAATGATTATTTCTCAAGCATTGAAGTTAAAACACTCCAAAATGAAGAAGTGACAACTGAAAATATCGAGAATCTAAAAAAGGAATTAGAAAAAACCACAGTGAATGACATGGTTTGTTTGTTTTATGCTGGACACGGCGTGTTGGATGCAGATTTGAATTATTTCTTGGCTTCGCATAATCTTAATTTTAAAGACCCAGCTTCAAACGGCATTCCTTATGAAGTTTTAGAGGATTTATTAGATGGAATTCCCGCTAGAAGAAAATTAATGATGTTAGATGCTTGTCATAGTGGTGAGATTGATAAAGATGAATTGGTTGTAGCCGAAAATGAATTGACAAATGAATCTACTGAAGATATTACCTTCAGGGCGATACAATCTGAGGCGACCCAACAAATGGGCTTAAGTAATAGCTATGAGCTCATGCGTGAATTGTTTACCGATATCAGGAAAACCTCAGGGGCTGTAATCATTTCATCTGCTGGCGGATTAGAATTTGCAATTGAAGGAGATAAATGGAATAATGGAGTATTTACCTATTCGTTCCTCAATGGTTTGAAAAATTTAAAAGCCGACTTGAATAAAGATGGAAAAGTTATGGTTAGCGAGCTAAGTAACTACATCCGAGAAGAAGTATATATTCTCACAAACGGCAGACAAAGACCAACGAATAGGGCAGAGGTGATTGATTCAGACTGGAGATTGTGGTAAATTAAATCTCCTCTATATCCATCACTACATGATACCTAGGATCATCAATATCTTCAATGATTAGAGATTCAAATTTAGGACTTGCTTTCTTCAAAATTGATACACAATCAGGACTCAAATGTTTTAATTTCACTGATTTCCCTTCTTTTTCATACCGCTCTACCAAGTTATAGATAGCCTCAATTCCTGAATGGTCAGATACTTTTGATTCTATGAAATCTATTTCAATTTTTTCAGGGTCATCATGAACGCTAAATTTCTCAACAAAGGCAGAAACTGAACCGAAGAAGAGTGGTCCCCAAATTTCATACACTTTGGTTCCGTCTTCTTTAATTGATTTTCTTGCTCTAATGCGTTTTGCATTTTCCCAAGAGAAAACAAGCGCTGAAACAATTACACCAGCTACTACAGCTATCGCTAAATCAAATAAAACGGTCATTCCTGATACAAGAATAAGTACAAAAGCATCAGAAAGTGGAATTTTACGGATGATTCTGAAACTAGACCATGCAAAAGTTCCAATAACAACCATAAACATAACGCCTACCAAGGCAGCAATAGGTACTTGTTCAATTAATTTAGCACCAAATAGAATGAACATCAACAAGGCTACAGCTGCTATTATTCCAGACAGTCTGCCTCTTGCTCCTGAGTTAATGTTTATGATTGATTGACCAATCATGGCGCATCCACCCATTCCTCCAAAAAATCCATTTACAATATTTGCGCTTCCTTGCGCTATGCATTCTCTGTTGCTATTTCCTCTTGTTTCTGTTAATTCATCTATTAAATTCAAAGTCATTAACGATTCAATTAACCCAATTGCAGCAAGAATCAATGCAAAAGGAAAAATGGTTTTAAAAAGTTCAAAATTTAAAGGAACCGCCGTAAACAAATCTGATTGATATTGTGGTAATCCACCGTCTATGCTTCCTACTTGGCCATCTGGTAATCCATCCGTAATGAAAGATCCGACAGTACTTACATCCATTCCTCCAAAAATAACTATTGCGGCAACTACTGCAATTGCCGTTAACGCGGCAGGAATTTTCTTGGTCAACTTAGGTAATCCAAACATGATACCCATTGTCAAGGCAACGAGTCCAATCATGGTCCAAAAATCACCACCTTGCAATAGTTGAGTTTCAAAACCAACACCAGATTCTAATGGGATTTTATGCCCCGCAGCATCTAAAATTGGTTCTCTGAACATGCCAAATTGAGCCATACAAATCACAATAGCCAGTCCATTTACAAATCCCATCATTACTGGATGTGGAATCAATCTCACGAATTTTCCGAGTTTGAATAAACCAGCAGAAATTTGAATTAATCCAACCAATAATAAAGTCAAGAATAAATACTGAAGTCCGTGTCCGCCTGCATCTTCACCAATTTTTACCAATGCAACCATTACTACTGCCATGGCTCCTGTTGCTCCAGAAATCATTCCAGGTCTTCCTCCAAAAATTGAAGTGATAAGTCCCATCATAAAGGCGCCATATAGACCAACTAGTGGGTCGATTCCGGCCACAAAGGCAAAAGCAACTGCTTCAGGAACCAATGCTAAAGCAACGGTTAAACCTGAGAAAATTTCATTTTTTAAGTTCTTCTTTGAGCCACGGATAGATTCTAACATCTTTGCAATTAAAATTTGCGCAAAGATAATTCAAAGATATAAGGGAAGCCTTAAATTTTAATTTATTCGATAAATGCCTAAATATCAATAGTTGATTGCATAATTTACCGTGTCGAACGGTGTCATATAAACTGAATCAGACCAAGAAGTGTTTCCAACGTAGATATAAGTAAAGTTGAAGTATTGAGCCCCGGTTGAACCAAATACCACTGAGGTGTCTACTATACCTTCATAAGCATAATAATCACTGGTTGCGCAGTCTTGACATCCTTCTCTATAATTCAATAGTAGAATGTTTAATTCGTCATTTTGATCTGCTGGAAATTCATTATTGATGTTGAATTTAATCCAAGATTTCGGGTCCATTTCATAATTAGTCGTATTGTTGTTTTCAGATGAAATCTCGCCTGAATTCAGATTAATGTCTCTTTTATAATAGCCGTCATAATCAAGATTAATTTTGAATTCAGTAACTTTTTCTCGATCGAAAGTGATAGAGTAGTTACCCTCGCTATCTGTAGTGGTAGATCCAGCCAGAACATAGTTGTTACTGGTTACAGAGCTACTAAATGGAATTTGATAGATGGAAACAGATACGCCCGACAAACCATTCCCACCTACACTTTCAGTAATCTTACCATCAAACGTATATTGGATGGGATCTTTCTTACAGGCAGTTAAAACCAGTAAAATTGCAGATAGATAAATTAACTTTCTCACGATTATAAATTTAATCTCTTTTTCACATTTCACCAAAATTCTTTCTTTAAATACCGCATAAATATATTAGTCTAGCGAATAATTTAATTCAGATGTATAAAATTCGGTTCTATCTAAAAAGACCAATTTGAATTATGATGCTTCAAAAAAATAGCTTAAATTGGGATATACTAATCGCTCAAACTATGTTTTCAAAATTTGCTTTCTTCGTTTTTTTAACGATATGTTCAGTAAATGCTTCAATGGCAGCTGATGTTCCAACTGATTCTACTAAAAAAGGTATGATTTATGACATGCCAGAACAAATGCCTCAATTTATTGGAGGTGCTGATGCATTGGATAATTTTATCAATGATAACAAGGAATATCCTCCAAAAGCGAAGGCGGCCAAGATTCAGGGAAAAGTTTATGTGCAGTTCGTAGTAGAAAAGGATGGAAGTATTTCAGATGTAGTGGTAAGAAGAGGTGCTAATAAATTATTAGATGAAGAGGCGTTAAGAGTTGTCAAAATGATGCCAGATTGGAAGCCTGGTTCAATGAGAGGTAAAACAGTGCGTGTCAGGTATACACTTCCTATTACTTTTTCTCTTAGTTAATGCGTTTTTTACTCAGCTTAGTCTTACTTTCTTTTACTTTTTGTTCAATTGGTCAGGATGACCATATCATGGATTTTGCTGAAGTTGAGCCAAAATTTCCTGGTGGCGAATCGGCTATGATTCTGTTTATTCAAAATAATGTGAATTATCCAGAAACGGCTGTTAAACAAGGTGAACAAGGAATAGTTTATGTGCAATTTATAGTTTATAAAAATGGGAGTTTAGGAGATGTCAAAGTGATTAGAGGCGTTTCTCCGACTTTAGATGCAGAAGCAATTCGTGTGGTTAAAATGATGCCCAATTGGGTTCCTGGTGAACAAAAGGGCAAGAAAATGAATGTTCGATACACGTTGCCTATCAATTTTCAATTAGCAAACAAATCAAGAAAAGAATTACGCGCTGAAAAGAAACGTCAAAAGCAATTGTTGAAACATAATAAATAGCACGGTTTTTGTTGGTTTTATTTTATGCGCTTTTTAGTCCTCTTTCTATTGTTACCGTTTTCAGTAATTTGCCAAACTGACACCTTGCAGTTAGATACGAATGCAGTGATTCTAAATGTTTGTGGCTCCCTTCCAGACTCGGTTGATGCTTCTGACAAAATTCACGACCTTGTTGAAAAAGAACCCGAATACCCCGGTGGAGAAGGAGCTATGATGAGTTTTATTTCAAGTAATTTAAAGCTACCTTTCGCCGATTTTTGTTATTCAGGAAATGTTTACCTTCAATGTATTATAGAAGTTGATGGGGAAATTACAAATGTTAAGTGCATTAGGGGAATTAATACTGATGTAGATGCCATTTGTGTTAGGTTAATTGAAAAAATGCCTAATTGGGTTCCAGGAGAAATTAATGGAAAACCTGTCAGAGTGAGGTATACATTGCCCATTCAAGTTTGTTATAGATGAGAATGATGAGGCAAATGACAAGTAGAAAGATTTTGAGACAACCAAAAGTGAGCTGCGAAAAACGAAACACCTCCATCTCGACTACGCTCGGTCAGCGGTAGAACGAAATAGGAACAACGAACAACGAAAAACGAACAACGAAAACACCTCCACCTCGACTACGATCGGTCAGCGGTAGAACGAAACACGAAACACGAACAACGTCCACTCGTTCCTCTCGACTACGCTCGATTAACTCGGCTAACGAAAAACGAAAACACCTCCACCTCGATTAAGCTCGGTCAACGATAGAACGAAATAGGAACAACGAACAATGAAAAACGAAACACCTCCACCTCGACTACGCTCGGTCAGCGGTAGAACGAAACACGAACAACGAACAACGAACCACGAACCACGCTCGCCATCAGAAACGCAGTGAAGGATAGAAACACGAGTCTCCAGTTTCCAGTTTCAAACCCCGAATAACACCCATCCTGAGCTTTTCCAAGGGAACAACAACCATCTAGTCAATCCAACAAATCAGGCCTTCTGGTCTTTGTGCGTTCTAATGCCTTCTCATTTCGCCACTCTTCAATTTTAGCGGTATTTCCAGAAAGTAATATTTCAGGAACTTTTACACCTTTAAATTCTTCTGGACGTGTGTAAACTGGTGGAGCTAATAAGTTGTCTTGAAAAGAGTCAGTGAGGGCAGAGGTTTCATCATTTAAAACTCCCGGAATCAATCTAACCACGGCATCTACTAATACTGCTGCGCCTAATTCACCTCCTGAAAGCACATAATCACCAATTGAGATTTCTTTTGTGACATATAAATCCCTTACTCGTTGATCAACTCCTTTATAATGACCACATAGAATAATGATGTTCTCAAAAGTGGATAAATGATTACAAATTACTTGGTTTAAACGCTCCCCATCTGGTGTCATGTAGATGATTTCGTCATATTTTCTCTCAGCTTGTAGTTTTTCAATACAATCTGCAATGGGCTGACACATAATCACCATTCCAGCGCCACCACCATATTGATAATCATCAACACTTTTTTGCCGTTGATTAGAGTAATCACGGATATTATGAAGATGCACTTCTAAATGTCCTTTTTCTTGAGCGCGCTTCATGATTGAATCTCCTAAAGAACTTTCTAATAACTGCGGTAAAACGGTAAGTATATCGATTCTCATTAAGATAAATAAGTAGAAAATAAAAATAGCGAAAATAAAAATGAAGATAATGCTATTTTCTTGAGTTCTGGATCGAAGTCTTTAGGCTCAACTATAAAATAAACCTTTCTTAGGTGAATTAAATGAAAAATAAGCAATAGAATAGTTAGAATGACAGCAGGGTGCCCAAGAAATTCGAATAAGCCCTTTGACATAGCTATAATACAAGCCATCAAAAGTGGAGACCAAAATATGAAAAACAGAATGAAATGATAAACTTTTGCCTTTGATAATCCAAGTTTCACTACAAGCGTATTTTTTCCTGCAGCCGCATCATTTAAATGATCTCTCATATTATTTAAATTTAAGACAGCTGTGCAAAGTGCTCCCATCATAAAACCAAAAACAAGAACAGGCCATAACTCAGCTTCTTCAATGATGTTAACAGTTTGAAGATAAAAACTTCCGCCTACTCCAACGAAACCAAAAAATATGAGAACAAATAAATCTCCCAAGGCATGATATCCATAGGCCTTTTTACCAACGGTATATTTGATAGCGGCAGCAATGGCCAATAAGCCTAGAATCAAAAGAGCAAAAAATGAAAGATTAATGCTGTCTTTAAAAACATAAAACAGTAAAAATAGTCCAGAAATGAAAGTAAGAACAGAACTGATGACCACGGCTCTCTTCATTTCTGCAAGAGATATTAAACCGCTTTGAACTGCCCTCTCAGGCCCGACTCTTTGATCATTATCAGTTCCTTTTTTTGCATCACCATAGTCATTCGCTAAGTTTGACAGTACCTGAAGTAGGAGTGTCGTTAACAAGGTTAAACCAAAAATCCCCCATGAGAAATTACATGCCGATTTACAAAGTGCCCCTGTGTAACCGTAGGCAAGTGCGTTACCAACAATTATCACACTAAAAGACAAAGGAAGCGTTCGCAACCTCATAGCACCTATCCAAGCTTTAGTCTTACTCATGTTCTCGATACAAATTTCACTGCGTTCAATTCACTCGAACATACGTAAAATTAAATTTATTAATTATTAACTCTTAACTCTTAACTCTTCACTCTTCACTCTTCACTCATCACTCATCACTCATCACTCATCACTTATACCTTATAACTCAAAACTCATCACTCCTAACTTCTCACTCCCCATACTTATCTCCCCACAAATTTTTAATCGTGGCAGCAATATCCTTCTCTCTGTTTGAGCTTCCTGCATTATAGAAACTTGTTCCTTTCAACTCTTCAGGAAAAAACTCTTGAGCTACGAAATTGTTCGCGCCATCATGTGAATATTTATAGTTTTCACCATATCCCAAGTCTTTCATTAATTTAGTTGGAGCATTACGCAAGGGCAACGGCACCGGTAAGTTTCCGGTTTCTCTAACTAAAGCTTGAGCTTTATTGATAGCCATGTAAGATGCATTTCCTTTTGGTGAAGTAGCTAAGTAAATTACACATTGCGATAATACTAATCTACCTTCGGGCCAACCAATCTTATTCACGGCATCAAAAGCCGAATTGGCCATCATTAACGCGTTTGGATTCGCTAATCCAATATCTTCTACAGCTGATATCATTAATCTTCTTGCAATGAATTTTGGATCCTCACCTCCTTCAATCATTCTTGCTAGCCAATAAATAGCAGCGTTCGGGTCACTTCCTCTAATAGATTTTATAAAAGCCGAGATGATATCATAGTGCTGTTCGCCATCCTTATCATACATAGCGATATTCTGCTGAAGAACAGACGTCACTTTTTCGTTGGTAATTTCAATGGGGTCTCCGTTTAACTGAGAAATCACCATTTCTAATCCATTCAATAGTTTTCGAGCATCTCCACCTGAAATTTTTAACAAGGCTTCAGTCTCCTTTAATTCAATGTTCTTGGACTTTAAAATCGAATCAGTTTCTAAAGCTCTATTCATTAGGCCAGTGAGCTCCTCAACTGAGTGGTGTTTTAAAGTATACACTTGAGAACGAGATAAAAGAGCGGATATCACTTCAAAAGAAGGATTTTCAGTTGTTGCACCAATTAAGGTAATGGTTCCTTTTTCAACTGCTCCTAACAAAGAATCTTGTTGTGATTTGCTAAATCGGTGAATCTCATCTATAAACAAAATGGCATTTTTATTACCAAATAATCCTTGGGAATTCACTTTTGCTATAATCTCTCTAATGTCTTTAACTCCCGAATTGATAGCACTCAACGCATGAAAAGGACGATCAACAGTGTTTGCAATTATTTGAGCTAAAGTCGTTTTACCAACACCTGGTGGTCCCCAAAAAATCATTGAAGGAATGTTTCCTGACGAAATTGCTTTTCTTAATCCGGAATTTTCACCTAGAATATGCTGCTGACCAACGTAATCTTCTATAGATTGAGGTCGCATTCGTTCAGCTAAAGGAATCGCACTCATATCACTGAATTTAAGAATTAAATGTTAGACGGACGTTTATGTTTCCATCTTTTATGTGACCATAACCAAGCTTCAGGGGCATCTTTAATTAACTCTTCTAATAATTGAGTGTATTGCTGAGTGATAGCGCCTTTTTCTGAATTAGGAGCATCATTTGATATCATATCAAATTCTACTTCGTAATATCCACGTTTTAGTCTCTTAGCATGTCCAAAAACTACTGCGTAGTCAAATTTCTGAGCTAATTTTTCAGGACCAGTGTTCCAGCCCGTTTCTTGATTTAAGAATGTGTTCCAATGTGCATGTTCTCTATTAGAAGGAGACTGATCGTTGACAATAACAACCAACCTTTTTTCATCTGTTTCTTCTTTGAAAAACGGAATTAACTGTTTTGTTTCAATTAATCGCATTCCGTTTCTAGAACGTGATTTATATAAGATTTGATCGTAAAACTTGTTCTTTAAAGGTTGATAAACCGAATGTGTTTTGTACTTCGTTTGTTTTGGAAGACTCAGTGAGTAATATTCCCAATTGTTAATATGCCCACAAACAACAATTATATTTTTACCTTCTTTGTAAAGCCCCTCTAGAAATTCAGGATTTTTGATTTTTGTTCTTGCAAGCAGAGCTTTTTCACTAATACTGACCGATTTGATACTTTCAAAAATGAAATCTACAAATCGCTTGTAAAAGTCTTTCTCAATTTTCTTGATTTCTTTCTCAGATTTTTTAGGAAATGCATTGGTTAAATTAGTTCTGACCACGTTTCTTCTATACCTTACCATGTGGTAAGTTAAGAACCCAACTATCGCTGAGAAAAAATACAACACACCTAAAGGAAAGTAGGAGAGTGGTTTAAGTATTAAATAAAATAATATGCGGTCAGCAATTTTTACCATTTACCGTTAGAGTAAGCGTGCAAATTTACAAGTATCGCTTAATTGTGGCACAATATTCTCAGGTTTTATTCTAATTATTTTCTTATTAGGATTTCAAGAGCTTAGAAATATAGAAAAGATTAATTTTGTAATAGAATGAGAATCATACTCAAATATTTATTGTGCCTGCTGTTTTTGGCGGGATTTAATGCGCAAGCTTTTAAAATAAAAAAGGGCTTTGAAGCATTAGAAATCTATAACTATTTTGAGGCGAAAAGATTATTTGAAAAAAGTATCAAGAAACATCCGGCTCCTGCTTATTATGGATTGAGTATTATCTATGCCAGAAATGACAATCCATTTTCAAATTTAGATTCAGCTCACACCATGATTCAACGCTCACTGTCAACATTTGCAGATACCAAAGCACGGCTGAAAGAAAAGTATCTAAAAGTGGGAGTTGATTCGAGTCGAATATTAATGCAACGAAAAGAAATTTCTACCCTGTATTTTGAAAGGGCAGTTGAAGTACATTCTGTTTTTGGTTATCAAGATTTTATAGATAAAAATTCATGGTCAGATCATATTGATTCGGCTATCGTAAAACGAGATCGATTAGCTTTCCAAAAGGCTGTTTCTGCAGGTGGTTCGGCTGATTATGAAGCCTACTTAAATGCTTATCCACAAAGTAAAATGGCCAGCGAAGTAAGTGCGCTTTATCACAAATCGTTGTATGCTGAAAAGACCTTCTCTAATAATTTTATAGATTATGTGAACTTCGTAAATCAGCACCCAGAAAGTCCTTATGTGGGGCAAGCAGAAGATAAAATTTACGAAATGGCTACCGCGACCGGAACGGTTGAAGCCTATAGAAGTTTTATTGTTGAATTTCCGTCCAACAGAAACATCAAAGATGCTTGGAAGCATCTGTATAATGCAAAAATCAAAGAAAATTATTCTTCTGAATCCATTTTGGCCTTCAGCGAAGAGTATCCTGACTATCCCTACAAAAATGAACTACTAAAAGAGTCCAATATGGCGGATAAGGTCTTTTTTCCAGTTAAGACTAATGAGAAATGGGGGTATTTAGATAAGTCAGGCGGGGTCTTGATAAATTATCAATTTGAATTGGTAGAGTGGTTTTCAGAAGGATATGCCGTAGTTAAAAAAGATGATAAATTCGGCTATATCAATAAGCTTGGCGAAATCGTAATTCCGGTGCAGTTTGATGATGCCTTGAGGTTTCATAAAGGTTTTGCCTTGGTAGAAGTGGATGAGCTTTTTGGGATGATTGATAGAAATGGAGACTATATTATTAATCCACAGTATGAAGATTTAGGTGTGTTGAAAGATGGTTTATGTTATTTTGAGAAAGATGAATTATTTGGATACTTTGACGAAAAGGGAATTACCAGATTAGCCGCTCAATACACTGAAGCCTATGACTTTCAAGAAGGATTAGCTGTTGTTTCTAAAAATGACTATTACGGTTTGATTGATGTCTATGGAACGACTTTGTTCCCATTTAAATATGAAAGTTTAAAACCTTTCAAAAAAGGGTACTATTTAGTAGAGCAGGATGAATATTACGGTGTACTATCAATCAAAGGAGATACACTTATTCCAGTAAAATATGATTATATAGGTAAACCTAAAAATGGTTTTACAATAGTTGAATTAGATGATGAGTTCAATTTTGTGGATAGCACCGGTAAATTAGTTTTCCAAAATTGGTTTGAGACGTATCCTGAATATAAGCTTTTAGCCACGTTTCACAATGGTTATTGCAAAGTGAAATTTGAAAAAGGATATAATCTATTAGATACGAATGGAACGAAATTAATGAAGAAAGAAGTTGAAGATATAGGTCCCTTTGGAGAGTTAATTGCATTTAGCAAAAATCAAGAGTGGGGATATATGAATACTAAAGGTCAAGTGGTTATACAACCGACATTTGATTTTGCACAGTCATTTTCAGGAGGAAACGCAATTGTAAGAACTGAACCATTTTACGGATTAATTGATGCCAAAGGTGAATATGTTATTGAGCCATATCAAGAAGATATTCGACAAATAAATGACAGCCTCTACTTGTTTAAGAATTTAGGGAAATTTGGATTGATTTCTTCAGAAGGAGATACCTTGCTCGCTCCTAAATACAAAAACATTGAACCAATTGAAGAGAAAGTCGTAAAAATAGAAGAGGGGACAGCCCTTTATTATTATCTTTTAAAAGAAAATAGGTTTATACGCAGAGAAGAATAGTGGATAATTTTTTAGAATATATAGAACGCTATAAGTTTGCCATTTTGGGTACTATTGTTATTCATATTGGTGTTTTTGTGTATGCTAATTTTGCAACTATTCAGAAGCCTTACAAACTAGTAGATGAAGGAGTTGAAATACCTATTCCGTTGGATGAGATAGAGTTTGATGAAGAGATGATGGAGCTCTTAGATATTCCTCCTAAAACTGAAACTTCTCAAGAAATATTGAATATGTCTGCAGATGCGAATGATGCTAGGGATAAAGCTTTTGAAGATTATTCAACACAAGAATTAGAAACCTTTGATGAAACTTCAGCCAAAGAGTTAGAAAAACAGTTTTTTGAAGAATGGGCTGCCACTCACGGTGACCCCAATTCTACTGCAAACATTGAGGATAAAGATAAAAACAAAGACAACAACCCAACTGATCGAATCAATAAGGATAATATTAAAACCAATGGCTCAAATGCCGTTGCAGGAGAAGTGATGGTTTCATTTGATCTTCCCAATCGTAAAGCATTTTCTTTACCAAAACCAGGCTATACTTGTAATAGTTCCGGAACCGTTGTAATTGACATTAAAGTAGATAAAGCTGGAGATGTAAAATCTGTTTCTGTAAACTCAGGAGCATCAAGAGGAGCAGATGAATGTATGATTTCAAAGGCTTTGAGGTATGCAGAAAAGTCAAGGTTTAATCTTGGAAGTAACGCGCCTAATTCTCAGTCTGGAACAATCACTTACAAATTTGTAAAAGGATGAGTTTAAAAGACTTTATCAGAAAATGTACGCCTGAATTTGCACTCAATTGGAATAGAAAAAGAAAAAAAGCAGCTCGAAATTCAGCCTTAGAAAACCAAAAGCTAGAAGGTAAATCTATTTCTAAAGATCAAATGCTTCAAAACCTGAAGGAGATTGGCATTCAAAAAGGAGATGTTTTACTTGTTCATTCAAGTTTGAGCAGAATAGGATTTTTAGAAAATGGTGCGAGTACGTTTATTGAAGCATTGATTGAAGCTGTAGGACCTGATGGAACCCTATTAATGCCAACATCTCCCAATAACGTTTACCAACTGAACTATATTAGAAATACTCCTTTTTTTGATGTTTTAAATTCACCTTCAAAGACCGGTAAAATCACAGAGGTCTTCAGAACTTGGCCAGGATCTAAGCGAAGTTTGCATCCAACTGAACCTGTTTCAGCACTCGGAAAAAACGCGGATTACTTCATTAAAGATCATTTCAATCAACTAACGCCATATAATGAGAAGAGTCCTTTTTACAAAGTTTCAGAACAAAAAGGTAAGATTCTCTATGTTGGGGTGACATTGGCTATGGCCGGAACAAACTTACACACCTTAGAAGATGCTGTTGAGTTTAAATATCCAGTGTATTATCCTGAAACCTTTGAATTTGAAGTGCTAGACGAATCTGGAAAGCGACTAAAGGTGAAGACAAAAGTTCACGACCCTGAATGGTCTAAAAAAAGAAAATGTGATGATTTAATTCCTTTGTTTGAATCTAAAGGAGTTCTTGAAAAAGTGAAAATTGGAGAAGCAGAAACTTTATTAGTTGACGCAGCTGGATTTTTATCCGTGATGATTGAAGAATATGAGAAGAATGGCGTCACTATGTATACCCCAAAAGGAAGTTGAATTTACCATCCCCAATACAAAAGTTAGCGTCCGCTTTCCTTGATGAGCATGGAATTAATTTGCTTGTAAAACGAGATGACCTAATTCACCCTGAAATTTCTGGTAATAAATGGCGGAAGTTGAAGTTGTGGATTGAGAAATTTCACCAAGGAAAATATGATGCCTTATTAACTTTTGGTGGAGCGTATTCAAATCATATCGCGGCAACAGCTGCAATGGGAGCTTTAGAGAAGATTCCGGTAATAGGAGTGATTAGAGGTGATGAACTCAATCAAAACGCAAATCCTACACTACAAAATGCTGCAAAAAATGGAATGCGCTTAGTTTTTAGTTCAAGAGAAGAGTACGATTTAAAAGAAGAAAAATACTTTCAAGAAGAGCTGAGACGCAGGTATGGGAATGTTTTAATTATACCAGAAGGTGGATTTGGGTATTATGGAATGTTGGGTTGCACAGAAATTTTATCAGAAATAAAGGATCAGGTAAATGCCATATTTTTACCAATGGGTACAGGAACAACTTTGGCAGGCGTACTATTTGGATCTGAAACAGAAACTATTTATGGAGTTTCCGCTCTTAAAGGGGGAGACTTTTTAAATAAAAATGTTGAGTTCTTGCTGTCTCAAGCTGGTTTAGACAAAGAAGATATTAATGAAGAAACAAAGCGCCTTCAGGTTTTAACAGATTACCATTTTGGTGGATATGCAAAGCATACTCCTGAATTAATTGAATTTATGAAGGACTTTAAGTCCGTTTATAAGTTAAACCTTGATTATATCTATACAGCAAAGATGATGTTTGGTCTTTTTGAACTAATTAAAGCCAATCATTTTGAAAAAGGAACAACCATTTTGGCTATTCACACTGGTGGATTACAGGGGAATTCTTCAATTGAAGATTTAATCCTCATGTAAAATATACCAATCTTTTTTGTTCGGTTTTAAGTGAAATACTGGTTCAAACTTTTCTTCGTCAAAAAAGGTTCCGAACATTAAAATATAAGACTTATGCTTTTTTATCACCTCAAATATATTCTTACCGGCCACATCTTTAAAGATGTAGTATAATAACTCTGAGCAATAAAGTTTTTCTGGGGTGTATAAACTAAAACTATGGTCAAAAGGAGCACCCGCTTCTAAATACTCATAGGCACCTGCCGCTACTTTTGGTCCGGCTGAATCTACAAAAATTGGACGACAGATAAATAAATTAGAGTCAGCCGCATGCGCCACAAACTCATCTAAATCTATCGTTTGCATGCCATCAATAGACTCTTCACTGGCAGATCCACCAATGGTATGAATTACTTTCCATTCTTCGCCTTCTTTCACAATGATTCCACAATGAGAATAATCTTCTTTTGTATTGTTCATTAAATGGTACGAAAGCGGACCGTTACCTTTTCTGATAATGATATCTCCTGGAGCCAACTTCTCATAGATTTCTTCAGGAAGTGATGGGGGAGTGTGGACATAAACTGTCGTTTCAGCATCATCTGAGTTTCCATCACCATTGCAAGATGTGAAAATCAACGGGACGATAAATAAAATGGCAAAAAATGGTTTCATGTTTAAATACTTGAAATAAAAAACCCGTCTGGGCTGAGCCTAGACGGGTTCTTAAAAATGTTAGTTTAGACTAGTGAGCTTCTTCTTCTCCTTCTCCACCTAAATCTAATCCCATATCTTTTTGGTAGCTAGCTACTTTCCATGCACCATCAACTTGCTTTAAATCATAGTTGAAGTTCATTTCCATTCCTGTTCTTGTTTCTTGACAAGTACAAGTTGCAGTTTCACCTTCAGTAGTACAATTAACTGATTTGATCTCAGTTTCGTAAGACTCACATCCTGAATCGATAGATCCTTGAACAGTTTCTTTTGCATTGTCTACAGCCATTTCCATAGCTTTTTCACATTGACCATCAGCTAAAGCTTGAGCAAATGCTTTTGTTGTATCCTCTGGAGACGATCCTCCACCACAAGCAGTCAACACTAATCCTGCTACTGCTCCAACTAATAAAGTTCTTAATTTCATAACTTGGTTTTACTTTCTTTTAAATATTAATTACCGTGCAAATATATACTCATTTTCTATAAAACAAAATATTTTTTAAATAAAAGTACTTTTTTTGATTTT
The DNA here is from genome assembly GCA_039939375.1 of Crocinitomicaceae bacterium. Lineage (GTDB taxonomy): Bacteria > Bacteroidota > Bacteroidia > Flavobacteriales_D > Crocinitomicaceae > Paracrocinitomix. Next base: position 104,795 of record JBDVJO010000010.1, read on the forward strand.
GAAGATTGTAAATTTGCCCATTCTTTGATAAATAAAGGAATTTGAACACAATTTAGAAAAGTCATTATGATACAAATCAATAACCTCTCTTTACAATTTGGAAAACGCGTTTTATTTGATGAAGTTAACCTGAAATTCGTTAACGGAAACTGCTATGGCGTGATCGGTGCAAATGGGGCTGGTAAATCAACTTTTCTTAAAATTTTAACGGGTGATCAAGATCCAACAAAAGGAAGTGTAACAATAGAGCCGGGTAAAAGAATGGCAGTATTGAAACAAAATCAATACGAATATGATGAGTATTCAGTTCTGAATACCGTAATGATGGGGCACACCACACTTTGGAAAATCATTGAAGAAAAAGACGCCTTATATGCAAAACCAGATTTTTCAGAAGAAGATGGAATGCGAACGGCTGAATTAGAAGCAGAATTTGCTGAAATGGATGGTTGGAATGCTGAAACAGATGCCGCTACCTTATTAAGCAACCTAGGTATTAAAGAAGATCAACATTATACGACTATGGCAGATATGCCTGCAGAGTATAAGGTCAGAGTATTATTAGCCCAAGCTTTATTTGGTAATCCAGATATCTTGGTACTGGATGAGCCTACCAATGATTTGGATATCAAAACCATTTCGTGGTTAGAGGACTTCTTACTAGATTTTAAAAATACTGTGATTGTGGTTTCTCACGACAGACACTTTTTAGATACTGTTTGTACCCACATCTGTGATATCGACTTTTCAAAAATTAACTTGTTTACAGGGAACTATACATTCTGGTACAAGTCTTCTCAATTAGTTGGTCGTCAAATGGCCGATAAAAACAAGAAGATGGAAGACAAGCGTAAAGAATTGCAAGAATTTATCTCTCGATTCTCAGCCAACGCGTCAAAATCTAAACAAGCTACAAGTAGACGTAAATTATTAGACAAACTACAATTAGAAGATATTCAACCTTCATCTAGAAAATACCCAGGAATCATTTTTGAACAAGAAAGAGAAGCTGGTGATCAAATTCTACACGTAGAAGGTATGACGAAAATGCATGAGGGTGAAGTATTATTCAAAGACTTCAACTTGAATGTATCTAATGGTGATAAAATTGCTTTTATCTCTAAGAACTCAGTTGCTATTTCAGCATTCTTTGATATCATTACAGGAATTGCAGAGCCAGATTCTGGATCGTATAATTATGGTACGACCATCAAAACATCTTATTTACCATCAGACAATGCTGAATTTTTTCAAACGGACGATAGTCTTATTGATTGGTTAAGACAATACGCAGAAACAGACGAAGAAAGAGATGAAGTTTATGTGAGAGGATTTTTAGGTAAAATGTTATTCTCAGGTGAAGAGGCTTTAAAAAGTGCAAAAGTACTATCTGGAGGAGAGAAAGTGAGATGCATGTTGTCTAGAATGATGTTCGGAAAAGGAAATCTCCTGATTTTAGATGAACCTACTAATCACCTAGATCTAGAGTCGATTACTGCATTCAACAACGCCTTAATCAACTTCCCTGGAACAATATTATTCTCTTCTCATGACCACGAATTTGTTCAAACTGTGGCAACGAGAATTGTTGAGTTTACTCCAAGTGGAAACTTAGATAAGTTAATGAGCTATGACGATTACTTGAATGATGCGAAGATTCAACAACAAGTTGAATCAATGTATGCTTAATTTCAATTTTTGATCAAATACCACAAAAAAGGTATTGCATAGAATCATTCTAAATAACATCTTTGTTGTGTGAATGATTTCAATTTTATACAGTCTTTTAATCCTACTCTTTCAGAGGTAGATTTGTTGTCAACTTGTGACAAGAAGAAAAAGTGCTGTAAAAAATATAAGAAAAAGGGGAGACACTGCGGTGGATGCCCTAAGAAGTAATCAGTTCTAGAAAGAATTTCTTTTCGTTTTCACTCGGAATTACACAGTATCCTGCGTTTAATTTATGTCTTCTTTTTGCAATCGAATTGTAAATAGCGTCTCGTATAAATTTGGGTACAATTAAAAAACAAACACCAAGCAAGTAGGGAAACTTCAAAGATTTACAAATTCTCAATGCGGCGCTAGATCTATCGTATATTTTACCTTTGTGTTTGAAGTAAATAGTGTCCAATTGAATTTCAATTTGATGCGCATTCAATATTTTCTTTCCTAAATCAGATTGTAAAGCCACAAAATAGACGTCTTTTCGTCTTTTTTTAAGTATAAATTGAACAGATGAATTGCAAAATCCGCAATCACCATCATAAAATACTAGTGGTTTATCTTTTAGTTTTTTTGACACTGTTTAAAATTACTTAATTTTAGTGTTCAAATAATCTAAATAAAATGAAATTCGGAATATTATTATCAGGTTGTGGGGTTTATGATGGCGCAGAAATTCAAGAAACTACAATGGCCATGCTGGCTATAGTTGAGGCAGGGCATGAATATCAATGTATTGCTTTGAATAAACTACAACATCACGTGGTTAATCACTTAACAGGTGAAGAACAAGATGAAGAACGAAATATGATGGTTGAAGCGGCACGAATTGCGAGAGGTGATGTGAAAGAAGTAAAAGACGTTTCTCCGGCAGATATTGACGCGTTGGTGATTCCCGGTGGATTTGGTTCTGCAAAGAATTTTACAAAATGGGCGTTTAACGGACCTGAAGGGGAAATTGATGATGAAATTAAACTAATGTTGGTCAATATGATTAATGTTGGAAAACCAGTTTGTGCCTTGTGCGTAAGTCCGGTAGTTGTTGCTAAAGCACTTGAAGGTTCAGGAATTAAACCTTTTTTAACCTTAGGTTCAGACCAAGCATCTTCACCTTATGATATCAACGGTTTTAATGCCGGAATTGAAGCAGTAGGAGCAGAGGCTCATATGCGAACAATAAATGAAATTCAATTAGATATTAAGAATAAAATAGTTTCTGCACCTTGTTATATGATGGATGCAAATATTCTGGAGATTAGAAATAATGTTCAGCAGGCAATTGAAGCTACGATTTCAATGATGTAGCCTTTTTTTGTTTGAGGATACTCTTAATTCTGCTTAAATTCACTGCATGAGATATTTGTTAATTGTATTTATAAGTTTCAATATGGTCTGTTATTCACAAGTGAATACGCCTACTTGGGGAGTGGAAGATACCGTTCTAACTATTTCAAAAACAACAGATTTTGGATCAGTTCATGATTACCTTGAAATCTTCAATAATTCTGGACAAGATGTGGACATGAGATGGATTCCTATGTTTCCTGATTCTTGGCCATCACTATGGATAGTGAATTTTGCAGACCCAAATCAAAACTACCCAGATGTAAGTCAAGTAGATTCGGCAGATTTTGTGATGCTAGATCCAATTGGTTTTGCAAATAAGTTGATTATAGGGGTAAGTCATCAATCATATGCACATACAGATACCATGCGATTCAATGTTTTTCCGGTTAATAACCGTGAAGATTCACTCATCCTCCAATACATTATAATAATCGCTCAAGGAAATGCGTGGGCGGGCATGGCCTCTGATGAAATAGATTTTAATTGCTTTTACAATGAAAATGAATCCAATATTCAGTTAATCGGCAACGCTGGTGATGTGAAGATTGAGATGTTTGATTTGCAAGGGAAATTGGTGAAAACCATTCCAAACTACCATTTAAATGGTCAATCCAGCATAGATGTAGCTGATTTAAAAAAGCAATTGTATATTTTAAAAGTATCGGACGGAACCAAAGGAGTTAAATCAAAAAAGATTCTCTTATACTAGACTTCAATTCTATAAGCAGCAGTTTTTTTATTTGGGTGTTTGATTCTCTTAAATCCAACTTTTTCTAGTAATTTTTGCGAAGCTAAGTTTTCAATTGCTGTGTAAGCTTCTATAGCTTTAAGTTCCATTAATTCAAGGCCTATTTTAACAATTGCTTCAGCGCAAATCGAACCAATTCCTTTGTTTCTGTGAGCGGATCTAAGGACATAGCCCAGTTCACCTTCTGACTTATCAAAACCTCTGTAGAATCCAATGGTTCCAATGAGTTCGTTTTTCAAATAAATGCCCCAGTTAATGCCGTTTTTGTCAATGTATTCTTGATTTATTTTTTCCAATAAGTCAGTTGCAGAAATCCTTCTTTCAGGCGGATAATAAGAGCACAGCTCTTCAATTTCTTTTAAATCAGATGAATCAATTGGCTTTAATTTGTAGTTTTCAACTTCAACAATTGGCTGAGATAAAAATACGTCTTGATTCATAAATAAATGCAAGAATTAATATCTGAAACCAAGAACGGTTACATCATCTGTTTGCTCAATATCTCCTTTCCAATCGAAAAACTCAGATTTTAATCTTGCTAACTGGTTTTCCATTGGTTGGGTATAAATATCACCTAGAATTCTAAGTAGCTTACCTTTCATAAACTTTCTACTTGCAGGTCCACCAAATTGATCTATGAAACCATCACTAAATAGATAGATAGTATCATTTTTTCTTAGATTAAATGTGGTAGTGGTAAATTCTTTAGTTTGTAAAGATTTTCCAACATGTTGTCTGTCACCTTTCAAGGTTATGATCTCATTGTCTCGGTATATGTAACAGTTCAAATTGGCACCTGAAAATTTCAATTCATCTTTGGCTGCGTTAACAACGCAAAATGCAGCATCCATTCCGTCTTGAATGTCTTGTTGGCCAGAGTATCGGAACAATTCAATTAACTTATTTCTAACAAAATCTAGCGCTTCAGAAGGACTATTGATTTCCTTGTGGCTAAAAGTTTCTTTTAAAAGTGCATTACAAAGCAGGCTTAAAATTCCACCTGGAACTCCATGTCCTGTGCAATCTGCTACAATTATTGCCTTCATATTGCCCTCTATTTTCGAGTTGATTTCATCAACCACATAAAAGTCTCCACTCAAATTATCTTTTGCTTCATAAAAAACAAATGCGTCAGATAAGAGTTTATTGAATTCTAGATTAGTTGGCAAGGTAGAAAGTTGAATGTTCTTTGCGTAATTGATGCTTTGTGTTATTTCTAAACTTTGATGTGCCGCTAATTCAGAAAGATTTTTTTCTTTAGTTATATCTCGGCAAATGCCAGAATTCATGATCAATTCATTTTGATCGTTAAAAACAGGAAAGGATTTTTCGTTGATCCATTTAATTTCACCATTTACGAGAATTCTATATTCTTGCGAATAAGACTCTCCATTTTCTACACGGATTCGATTCTGAATAGTTTCATTTCGATCTTCTTCCAAAACAAACGTGTTTGTGTGGCTTTTACCCGAATAAAAAAAGTCTTGATCTGCTCCTAATATCTTCTCACAAGATTTTGATATGTATTGATATTTTTGTGCCTTAATATCATATAAAAAGAATACGTCATTTAAAGTATCACTAATTATTCTAAGTTTTTCTTCACTTTCTTGAAGTTTACGTGCTGTTATTTCTTGTTGAGTAATGTCACGTAAGAATGATTGAATACCAACTATTTGATCGTCTTGTTTTTTAATTGTGATGGCTCCTTCAACATAAACCTTCTTCCCTGATTTACTTTTCATGAAATAACTAGGTCGGCCAACCTCACATTGCCCCGTTGACATTATTGCTTGAAATAAATCTTGACAATGTTCAGTGCTTTCAGGGTGTATTATTTGAAATAGGTTTAAAGTCTCACATTCTTCTGCTGAATATTCTAGTGTATCTAGCCACGCTTTGTTGACATATTTTATGTTACCCGTAGCATCTATTTCTTGAATTAAATCACTTGAATTTTCAAATAACTCCCGAAATCTTGATTCACTCTGTGCAAGTAAAAGTTCTGTTTCTTTTCTTTCTGAAATATCTCTAACTATACCAAAGAATCCTTCTATTTTGTTTCTATTTTCAAGTGAAAACCTGGTGGTCACATTTTGACCAACCCAAATGCTACTGCCATCTGATTTTATTAGCTGGAACTCTAAATAAGTACTTGGTTTTTTACTCTCAAATGTTTCCTGATAGTGTGCTTGAACTTCATCTCTCCAATCTGGATGGATGAATTCTATAAAGCTCGCACCTAAACTTGTCACTGGATCGAGTCCCAACATTCTCTCAAAACCTTGGTTTAGAAAGGTTAACTCACCTTGGTAATTCGTTGTGTAAATTAAATCGGTAGCGCTATTTACAATTATTTCTGAGCTTTTTTCTAACTCTTTATATTCGGTGATATTTCTTGAAATTCCCATGGTTCCAATTTGTTCACCGTTTTCATTAAAAATAGAATTAGCTGATAGATAAGACCAGAACACCTTGCCTTTAGGCGTTTGATTTAAAATTTCACCTTCAAATTTGTTGATTTTTGTTAAGCTTTCTTTAACATTATTTGCTTGCTCTTGGTCAAATTATAAGTCTATCATTGACTGGCCCACTAATTCATCTTTAGATGTCTCAAAGAGCTTTTCACTAGCGGGATTCACATCCATAATAATCCCTTTCGGATCACATACTATGATTGAATCGATTGAATTCGAAAAAAGATAATCTTTGAATTGTTTTTCCACTAATTTTATTTGAAAGCTGAATTTAGTCAATTCTTCTTAATAAAACAGTTTGCAATCATAACGGTTTGACAGATTAACTTAACTTTTCTATGTTCAGCTATTATTCCACGATAAACCGCAGATAATCAAACTTTAAATAAAAAAGCAATTACGTTAATTCCTCTGTCCACGATATTCTTGGAGAACCAAAAGAAAATAATGTTTGTTTTAGTTTAGATGTTCTGAAGGTGTAGAATTTTTATCTTTGCTGCCTAGACTTAAAGAAATGAAGAAAATTTACAAGTGGCTATTGAACACAATTCCAAGACCTTGGTTGATTAGATTAAGCTATGTTTTTAGAGTTGTTGCAGCTCCTTTTTATAAGGGCGATAACGTTGAATGCCCAGTCTGTGAGAAGTCATTTCGAAAATTTTTGTCTTATGGGTCTAATGTAGCCCATAGAGAAAACGTGCTTTGTCCGTATGATTTGACATTAGAGCGTCACCGATTAATGTGGTTGTATCTTAAAGAAAAGTCGAATTTCTTTACCAAAGAAGATTTGACTGTTATGCACATTGCTCCTGAACAGTGTTTTCATAAAAAGTTTAAAAATCAAAAAAACTTAATCTACAAAACAGGAGATTTACTTTCTCCAATTGTGGATATGCATTTTGATTTGCACGATATTCCTTTAGAGGATAATCAATATGAAGTGATCTTCTGCAATCACGTAATGGAGCATGTTAAAGATGATTTAAAATGCATGCAAGAATTGTATCGTATTATGAAGCCAGGAGGATGGGGAATTATGCAAGTGCCCATTGATTCTTCAAGAGACACAACTTATGAAGATTGGTCTATTACTTCACCAGAAGAGCGCGAAAAGCATTTTTGGCAATATGATCACGTTCGTTTATATGGAACAAATTATCCTAAACGATTAGAAGAAGCAGGTTTTAAAGTGGAGATTGTTGATTATTCTGAAGAATTGCCCAAAGAGAAGTTTGAGCGTTATAGAATTCCAAAAACTGAATTACTTTACGTAGTTAGGAAAGAGGCTTAGTCTACTTTTGGGAATCTCATTGCTGGATCTATCAGCTTATAAAGTTTCAGCTTTTTCAACAGTTTTTTTATTTTCTTTTCTGCAGCAGGCGTAATGCTCCAAGTGCGGTGTACTTTGCCGTCTTCAATAAACATATTTCTAGTAAAAGTAGAAAGGTGAAAATCTAAGATTAATTTCCCTTTTGAGTAAAAGTAAACTTGCACATTGTCATGCGTCAGCAGCGCTCGATCTTCAGAGAAATTAGCTGGGTCAGTTAAAATACCCTTGAATTTATTGATGTGTTTCAAGCTTAAGGTTTTTTGCCCTAACAGCACCCAGCCGGCATCACTTTCATTGGTTACCATTTCTTTACTGGTATGATTGTAAACTTGAATATTTGCACTATCAATCCCAGACAAATCGATATTTGTTTGGCCTAAAAGACTTAGGGTAATTAAAATTGATATGGTGGTTAAAGCTTGTTTCATGTAACTCTAACGCCAATAACGCAAACATCATCTAGTTGTTCTAATTCTCCTTTCCAATTCTGAAAAGTGTTTACCAATGCTTCTCCTTGCTTAGGCATTGGGGTCTTATTAATTTTTAGCAGCAAATTTCTGAAGTTTGAATACTTAAACTTTTTACCATTTTCTCCTCCGAATTGATCCATGTAGCCATCCGAAAAGAGATAAAAAATATCCCCTTTAGTTAACTTAAGTTTATGATTGGTGTAGAGTAGGGAGGTCTCATAGTTTCCTATTGGCTGCTTGTCTGGATTTACAATTTCAATTTCTGAACTGTTATTTGCCCTAATTAAATAAAGTGGATTATTAGCACCTGCCCATTCAATAGAATTGTCTTTTTTATGCCAAGCGCACAAGGTGATATCCATTCCATCTTTAACACCAGCCTGGTTTTCACTAAAGGCTTCTACAACCAATTCTCTTGTTTTATCAAGAATTTTAGAGGGAGATGTTAGTTTAAACTCTCTAACCGATCTATTTAATGCATTGTGGCAAACCACTGAAACCATGGCTCCTGGAACACCATGACCGGTGCAATCAGCAACTGCCAATAAAACTGTATCACCGATAACTTCCATCCAATAAAAATCTCCCGCTACAATGTCTTTTGGTTGATAGAGCACAAAAGACTCATTTAAATTTTTGGCAATTGCTTCCGCTGAAGGAATAATGGCGTTTTGAATTCGTTTGGCATATTTTATAGAGTCTAAGATTTCATTGTTTTTTTCTTGAATTATTGCCTTTTGTGTACTCAATAGCGCGTTTGCTTTTTTCTTTTGGAAATTCGCGACTAATGCAAAAATTAATACCCCAAACAAGAGTAATGAACATCCAACTACAATATAAAGTATCAGCTTATTCTTATCGTTCTCTAAAGTCTGAAGCTCACTTTGTGCGTTGAGTTCGTTGATTAGTTTTTCTTTTTCTGCCGATTCGTATTTTGTGTTCAACTCTTCAACAATTTCGGTTTTGTTTTGCTCATTTAGGCTGTCTTTCAATGTAATGTGCTTTTTTAAGGCTGAGAGTGCTTTTAAATAATTTCCAGATTGTTCATAATATGAAGACAGATAACCTAAAGCGGTCATGGTGTTGCTTCTGGCGTCTATTTCATTCATTAGCTGAATACCAGATTCGGCCAAGGAAATCGCTTTATCTATTTCTCCTTTTTCAGACATCCATTCAGATTCCATCAACATGATTTCACCTTTGAAATACTTACTTTCAATTTTTTTTGCAGCTTCTTTGGCTAAATCTAGAAGGGAATCAGCATGTTCAGGAGTTGAGCATTCAAAAGCATAACTAGCAGCATTGGCCATACTTATACAGTATGCATCAAGTCTTTTGATTTTATCAAACATTTCAGCAGCTTTGAGCGAGTATTTAAGCGCTGGTTGATATTCACCTATTTCAGAATGCGCTATTCCAAGACCGACAAGAGGCACTGCAATTACGGCGGTGTCTTGAGTTTGAATGGCATAGTCGTAAGAGAGATTATAGTATTTGGTGCATTTCTCAATATCATCTAAATCTAAATAGGCGTTTCCGATTGTATTATAACAGGTGGAGATGAGCTTGGTAGAATCTAAACTTTCGTAAATGTTTATAGCTCCAAAAAGCAATTCAAGCGCGTCTTTCGTTTGCCCCATTCCGGTTAAGATGGACCCTTTTAGCTCGTATGCGTGAGCCAGGTTGGTTTGATTGCCATCAGAAATTGAGTGATTAATAGCTCTATCTACGTACAGTTTTGATTTTTCATTATCAACATTCCTGAGTTTGCTTGCAATTTTTAAAGCGGTTAACGTTTTGTCATTCAGTTCTTTTTGCTGCTGATATTGTCGTTTAAGACTGTCAAGCATATTTTCTCCAAATGACAAATTCGTGTAAAGTAGTGCTAACAACGCTATGACAAGTAGCTTATTCATTTACTTGAATTGTTTTCGTGTAGTTTATTTTACCCATTAAGTAATACACTCCAAAAAATGTGAGAATTCCTAAACAAGCTCCGGCAACAATGTCTTCTGTAAAATGCTGAGAAATATGTACTCTAGAATAAGCGGCTAGTATAGCACAAATGGCAAATATTGCTTGGGCATAACGCTTTTTTCTGAAAACGAAAGCCAAGAATACGAATAAGGCAAAAGAAGCTGTACTATGGCCAGATGGAAAAGAATAGGCCGCATGTAAATCAACTCCTTGAATGAATTCAATTTCACCATTTTTAAATACTCCTGAGGGTCTTAAAACATCTGAAAAAACTTGACGTTTGAAGAGTTGTGCAAGTAAGCCAGATATTGCCAGAGTTGCCAGTCCAAAAATGCCATAGGCAATTTTGTGTTTTGTAAATAGTGCTGCAATGACAATTAGAATTACAGCAGTTAATCCATCTCCTATGTGCGTGAAATACTTGAAGAACGAATTGGCAGGTTCGCCTATTTGTTGATTTATAGCTACATGTAATTCGAATTTATCAGTAATGAAAACAAGAATTAATCCGGTAAAAATAAACAGCAGGGCAAATGCCATAAAGGGCAATATGGCTTTAAACAGTTTCATTAGGTTTGCAGGGCACCTACGTTGTATCGTTTGTCTGCTTTTTTATGATTCGCCATTTCAATTCCCATTGAAATTACTTTTCTTGTTTCTAATGGGTCGATAATAGCATCTACCCAAATTCTAGAAGCCGCATAATAAGGAGAAATTTGCTCATCATAACGCGCTTTTATTTTATCATAAAGCTCTTTTTGAACCTTATCATCTACTTCTTCACCACTTCTTTTAAGTGATGCCACCTCAATTTGAGTTAAAGTTTTAGCCGCAGATGCTCCAGACATTACTGCTAATTCAGCTGTAGGCCAAGAAACAATGAGTCTCGGATCATAAGCTTTCCCACACATAGCATAGTTTCCAGCGCCGTAAGAATTCCCCATGACTACGGTGAATTTAGGAACGACAGAATTTGACATGGCATTCACCATTTTAGCTCCGTCTTTAATTATTCCTGCGTGTTCTGATTTAGATCCTACCATAAATCCACTGACATCTTGCAAAAAGACCAGGGGAATATTTTTCTGATTACAGACCATAATAAATCGCGCAGCTTTATCTGCTGAATCTGTGTAAATAACGCCTCCAAACTGCATTTCGCCTTTTGCTGATTTGACAACTTCTCGCTGATTGGCCACAATTCCTACGCTCCATCCATCAATTCTAGCATAGCCACAGATAATCGTTTTTCCATAATCTTCTTTATATTCTGTGAAATCCGAATCATCAACTAATCGAGCAATGATGTCTTTCATATTATAAGGCTTTGAACGCTCTCTTGGGAACAAGCCATAAATTTCATTTTCGTTTTCTTTCGGAGCTTTAGGTTTTTTACGATCAAAGCCTGCAGATTCTGCTGCTCCAATTTTATCCATTAAATTTCTAATGGTTTGCAAGCAGTCGGCATCATCTTTTGATTTATAGTCACATACACCGCTTACTGCTGTATGGGTAGTCGCTCCTCCGAGTGTCTCATTATCTATCGTTTCACCAATTGCTGCTTTTACTAGGTAGGAGCCTGCAAGGAATATTGTTCCTGTTTTATCAACTATCAATGATTCATCTGACATTATTGGCAAATAGGCGCCGCCTGCGACACAGCTGCCCATAACAGCTGCGATTTGAGTAATGCCTAAAGAAGACATGACCGCATTATTTCTAAAGATTCTTCCAAAATGCTCCTTGTCTGGGAAAATTTCATCTTGCATGGGAAGGTAAACACCTGCGCTATCTACTAAGTATATAATCGGAAGATTGTTTTCCATAGCAATCTCCTGTGCTCTCAAATTCTTTTTACCTGTAATAGGGAACCATGCACCGGCCTTTACGGTGGCATCATTGGCAACGATTATACATTGTCTTCCGCTAACGTATCCAATTTTTATCACCACACCGCCTGCTGGGCATCCTCCATGCTCTTTATACATGCCTTCACCAGCAAATGCTCCAATCTCAATCGTCTCTGTGTCGGGATCAATTAGTTTATCGATTCTTTCTCTTGCAGTAAGTTTTCCTTTTGCATGATGCTTTTCAATTTTCTTTTTTCCTCCTCCTTCATAAACTTTCTCTAATTTGCTCTCCATATCAGAAATGAGCATTTTAATTGAGTCTTCGTTTTTGTTGAATTCTAGTTCAGATGCTTTGATAGCCATAATTTGTCAAATTTACTCGGTGCATCAAATATACTAGTTTGCAGATAGATTCTATATTTGATTTTGAAAATTTCACACTTATGGAACTTAATTCATTCAACCTCAGAGTATACGGTCTTTTGATACATGATGACCACGTATTGATTACTCATGAGCGAAGAAGCGGGGTTGAGATGACGAAATTTCCAGGTGGAGGATTGGAGTTTGGTGAGGGAATCAAAGATTGCTTAAAGCGAGAGTTTCAAGAGGAATTGGAGATAGAGATTGAAGTCAAGGATTTTTATTTCGTAAATGATTTTCTTCAGATTTCTGCCTATAGAGGTTCAGATCAATTGATTTCATTTTACTATAAAGTAGAAAGTAATGAGCTGAATAAGATTGTTACCGAGAAGAAAAGGACCTTAGGATTCAATGAGCAAATATTTGAATGGATTCCAATAACTGCCTTGAAAGTTGAAGAATTCACCTTTCCAATAGATAAGAAGGTGGTTGAAATGCTGATCGCTTGATTAATCTAAAATGTCATCTGAAGACGATATTTCGAAAGTAGATTCATCTTCTCCTGCTTTCCATGCTTCTAAAAATTTGTTTTGGTCTTGTTGTGATTCTTTAATCATTTTAATCACTAAGAAAATGCAGACAATACCTGTGATGTCAGAAAATAAAGCCAACATATTTGAATTCATAAATTGCTCAACAGTAAAGGCGCGTCTTGCTATTTGAGCTGATATGTTTGCACTAATACTAGAAGCTATCCAGGTTCCCCACCACCATCCAACGGTACTCAAATCTGTAGAACTATTTTGATCAGTTTCTTCATGCAAGGTAGAAGATTTTCTAGAAACATATTTTTTAGTTTCAATCCAGATGTCTTTCATGATTTGAAAAGGCTTGAAAAGACTCATGATAGGGACAAACCATGCACCGGCAGCCCAACCTTCAGTCATATTCAGGTTTTTTACTCCAGCTTTATGTAAGTTATGATAAGCCCTTCTGAACCATTGAATGAATACCACAATAACGACAATTTGAGCTATCATGGATAATAAGGTGATTAAAAGTTGTCGTTGATCATTAGAGTTTGCTTCAGCTATTCCGAAGCTGCCTTTGCTCAATAACATATATTCCATCACGTTAGAGACTAGCATGAGTGCATAGCAGCCTAAAAGAATATAGAAACAAGTGATTGCGGTTTTGGCTCTTTGAGCATTGTCCAATACGTTTTTCATAATTGAGTTTTGGTGAAACGAAGATAATTTTTTTATCTAAATACCAATTCTCTTTTTAACATAGGAATTTATTCTCTTGTAGAATTGTTGTGGAGTCATGGTGCGCCAGCTCATATCTTCTAATTCACCACCTAGCACAAAATAAGAATCTAAACTCTCAGATTTCATTTCATCTAGTACATGTTCCCTCAAGTTTAGCATGGCTATCCATCCATTTTCATCTTCAACTTCATCAAACCATTCTTCATAATAATCGTCACTTTCTGCGTGAAAGTTCAAAATATTTTCACCGATAAGAATAAACTTGTAGATGCCACATTGCATCAATATTTCAAGGATATCTCTTTTGAAAACCATTATGTCATTTTCTACCACATCATTCCATTCTCCAAATAGTTCAATGACACAAAAACCTTCATCATAATCAGCAAAAAGTATTTTGATGAATAACGTTGAAGAGCCAATGTTGTCCCATTGAGGATGGATTAAATAGTTGTAAATCGAATCGGTAAACTCGAATTCTGAATATTCTCTTTCATAGAATGGAGATTGAATGTCTTCAGAGGCTATATATAAGCCCCGCCAATTATAATATGGTTCAATCATGTGCATCTTGTTTACAAAGATAACTGACCATGCAAAACGTACAACGTTTTTGACTAACTTTGAATTGAAAATTAGATAATAGAATTAAATGAAAAATTTAAGAAGAGCATTTGCTCTAGCATTAATAGCCATAGTGGTTGTTTCATGCGGTAAAGAAAGAACTAGAGAAGAGAAAGTTTCAGCAATGATTCAGCAAGTTGATTCGCCATTCTTTGTGGCTTCAATGAATCTTCAAACTTTAATGGATAAGAGTGAAGTCATGAAAGAAGGGACGATTCCTTTTACTTATTATCAAGTGATTAGCTTTTTCTTAGATGTTGAGTTGACAGGTATTGATTACGGAACGGATGTTCAGGTAATTGTTGGTGAAGGAGAGTCTTTTACGCCTAATTTTTATGGGATTTTCAAAGTAAACGACCAAGAGAAGTTTAAAGGCCTTTTAGAAACTGAGGCAAATGCAGAAGTTAAAGAAAAAGATGGGATGAACTACGCCATTAAAGATAGCGAGCATTATTGCTTGGTCTGGAATGATGATATGGCTATGATTTCTTCAATTCCAATTAATCTGGCTGCAATGTTTACGGGTAAAGGAGGTAAAGAAGGTGAGAAAATGGTAGATAAGAATATCGCAATCATCAACGCAGCAACAGAAGGTGAGATAGATGAAGATTGGAAAACATTTTTAACTAAAGATGCCGATATAGCAATGCATTATGATGGAGAAGGATTTTACGACTATATGACAATGATGTCTATGGGTGAAGAAGAGGAGCTGGAGAAAATGAAAGAATTGAATGAAGGAATTTCAATGGATATGTTCATTAATTTTAATAATGGAAGTGCAGATTTTGAGATTATTTCTGATTTGTCAGATGAATTAAGAGAGCAATGGGCGTTTTTAGGAGAAGAAGGAGCTTCAGATAAAATGTTGACGTATGGTAAGTCTGAAAATCCAATTTTATCAGGTTCTTATAAGTTTGGAGTGGAAGGTGCATTGAACTATGTTGAGAATATGTTTTCTGAAGAATATGAAAACATGGAGGAGGATGCCGAGAAGGTTGGGCTTTCTATTGAGGATTTGAGAAATTCAACTTCTGGTGAGTTTGTGTATATGATTGATGAAGTCAAACAGGTTTCTAGAACAGTTGATTTTGGGTATGGTGATCCTTTTGAAGTGAAATCTACCGAGCCAATTTTTGGATTTGCATTAGGATTAAAAGATAATTCTTACATCAAGTCTAAAATGGAAGAGATGATGATTGCTCAAAGCACAGATGGTGCTGAAGCTGAAGGTATGCCAGAAATTAAAGTTTGGGAGAATGGTGTTGTTCAAATTGATGAAGCACTTATTTATTTAGGAGAAGATATCATGTTTGCTTCAAATGATACGGCATGGGTTAATTTGATTGCAGCTGGACAAGGAGTTAAGATTAATAATCCAAATGGCGTTATAAATGTGAATCCAATAGGGATGTATGTTCAGTTTGCGAAATTAGCAAACGTTGGAGAATTGCAAGATCAAAGCGAGATGATTGCTTTATTTAAGGATTTGACTTTATCAATGAATTTAGATGGTGGAAGTATTCACTTGAATTTCAACGAAACAGATCAAAACTCACTTAAATTAATTACTGTTGCGGTAGGTGAAGTGATGGCCGATTTTGAAAAAATGTCAAATCCAGACATGGAAGCTGAGTTAGAAGAGGCTGTGAAACAAACGGAAGATGCGTTCGGTGAGTTAGAAGAAGATTTAGAAGAAGGTTTGAATGAGTTGGGTGATGAGCTTGAAGATGCTTTTGATGAGCTCAATAAATAAAAAAGGATTCTAATTATAGGAAAAAAAGCCAAGCATTTAAATGCTTGGCTTTTTTATTTGAACTATGAAAAAAACGCTTACGTACATGTAAGCAACCTATGAAACCTTAATTTCTTTTACTAATTCTCTGTCAATTGCTTTTTTATTTTTTGGAATCGAAAGCTTTAGGATTCCATCTTCATATGTAGCTGAAATTTTATTTTCTTCTACGTCTTCAGCTAAATTAAATACCCTTTGAAAAGATCGTTGGCTAAACTCTTGGTGAGTAAAATCGTGCTCCTCTCTTGTTTCTTCAATAGTCGTTTTTGCGCCTACTTTTAATTCTGAATTTTGGACGGTTATTGAAAAATCTTCTTTTTTCCATCCTGGAACCGATAAATGAATTTCATAAGAATCTTCTTTTCTGATAATATTTGCCTTAGGCAAATGAAAGTTCATTTTCTTAGAAAAATTCAATCCTTTTTCTGGGAATCCAACGATTTCATTGAAAAGCTTTTCAAACCCGTTTCCCAATACTTCTTGTCCGTTATTTAACTTCTGTAACATCATTTTTTTTATTTTTTGTGCTCCTATTTAAAGGGCGGTTTTTATTAAAATTCTGTTTTGTCTAGGTCAAAACCGATACCAATCCGATAAAACGTCTATTTTTACGCCATTATGACATGTTTAGTTTGGTTTTTCTGACGTTTTGTCTGTTGCGATTTGTTTTCTCTGTAAAACAGACATGAATACTAGGGTTTTTAGATAATTCCTGAATAGGTAGTTGAAAAATAGGGGGTCTGTTCATAAAAAAGTGCTTTTTCTTGATTTTACCCCCTAAATTATAGGTACCTTTGTCTAAAATTTATAAAAAATATAAAAATGTCAAGTTCTAGAACGAAAGCTTTTGATGAAGTACTTACCAGAGAGCCACAACACATGAAGACTCCAGTCAGAAGAGTTTCTGAGTATTTTGGTGAAAATACTTTTCATTTAGATAAAATGAGAGAGTGTTTAACTGATGAAGCGTATAAAATTGTAAGATCTGCAGTAGAGTCAGGGACAACTGTTGATAGAACACATGCCGATCAAATTGCAACAGCAATGAAAGATTGGGCGATAACTAAAGGAGCTACGCATTATACACACTGGTTTCAACCACTTACCGGAACAACGGCTGAAAAGCATGATGGTTTTTTCAAACCAATTGGTCCAGGAAAAGCAATAGAAAGATTTGAAGGTGATTTATTGGTGCAACAAGAACCAGACGCCTCTTCTTTTCCAAATGGCGGAATAAGAAACACGTTTGAAGCAAGAGGGTATACGGCATGGGATCCAACTTCACCAGCCTTTGTTATAGGAAAGACTTTGTGCATTCCAACTGTTTTTATTGCTTATACAGGGGAAGCTTTAGATTATAAAATGCCTTTGCTAAAAGCATTGGATAGAGTTGAAGTGGCTGCTAAAAATGTGTGCCAATATTTTGATAAGAACATTACTAAGGTAGGAGCAACATTAGGATGGGAGCAAGAGTATTTCTTAGTGGATACCGCTTTGTTTAACGCAAGACCTGATTTGGTGATGACAGGAAGGGCCTTGTTTGGTCATTCTCCGGCTAAGGGTCAACAATTAGATGATCACTATTTCGGATCTATTCCTGAAAGAGCAACTGCTTTTATGCGTGAATTTGAATATGAATCTCACTTGTTGGGAATTCCTGTGACTACTCGTCACAATGAGGTTGCGCCAAACCAGTTTGAGTGTGCACCTATGTTTGAAGAGGTGAATATTGCCAATGATCACAACTTATTGTTGATGGATGTGATGGAGAAAGTAGCAAGAAAGCACAACTTTAGAGTGTTGTTGCACGAGAAGCCATTTGCTGGAATCAATGGTTCAGGTAAGCACAATAACTGGTCGTTAGGAACTAATACGGGAGTTAATTTATTACAGCCCGGAAAAAATCCTAAATCTAACATGCAGTTTTTGACGTTCTTCGTGAATACCATTAAGGCTATTCATGATAATGCAGATTTATTAAGAGCTTCTATCGCTTCTGCTTCAAATGATCACAGATTAGGGGCTAATGAAGCACCTCCTGCTATAATTTCAGTGTTTATAGGTACGCAATTGTCTAAAATGTTGGATGATTTAGAGAAAAGTATCAAGGCAGGGAAAATGACGCCTGAGGCAAAGACAGAGCTTAAATTAAGTATTGGAAAGATACCACAGTTATTACTGGATAATACCGATAGAAATAGAACTTCTCCTTTTGCGTTTACCGGAAATAAATTTGAGTTCAGAGCAGTAGGTTCAACAGCAAACTGCGCGCATGCAATGACTGTTTTAAATACGATTGTTGCAAATCAGCTGATTGAATTTAAGAAGAATGTTGATGGGCAAATTAATCAAGGTGAAAAGAAAGATGAAGCGATATTAAAAGAACTTCAGGTGTTGATTAAAGAGTCTAAGAAAATTAGATTTGAGGGTAACGGGTATGGAGAAGAATGGGTGAAAGAAGCTAAAAAGAGAGGTTTATCTAATTTAAAAGATACGCCTAGAGCTTTAGATGTGTGGAACGAAAAAGAGACGAAAGCCTTATTCAATAAATTAGATATTCTTTCGGATGTTGAGTTAGAAGCAAGACATGAGATTGAATTAGAAAATTATATCCTTAAAATTCAAATCGAATCAAGAGTGATGGGAGATTTGGCTAAAAATCATTTGATGCCAGCGGCGCTTGAATACCAAAATGTATTGATTAAAAACGTTGAAGGATTGATAAATGTGTTAGGTGCAAAAGAAGGTAAAGAAGCAGCAAGAACGCAAATCAACTTTATTAAATCTATTTCTAAGCATGTTAATGCTATGAATGATAAAGTAAATATCATGATTGATGAGCGTAAAAAAGCTAACGTTTTAGAAGATTCTAGAGAAAAAGCTTATGCTTATTGTGATAAAATTAAATCTATGTTTGATGATATCAGATACCATGCTGATAAATTAGAAATTATGGTAGATGATGAAATGTGGCCATTACCAAAATTAAGAGAGCTACTTTTTACAAAATAAGAACATCAAAATCTAATTTAAAATCCGTTTCAACAAGTTTGGAACGGATTTTTTTATGCCTTGGAATACCTGATTTTACTGAGAAATCAAAATTAGTTTCATTTTTTTCTTGCAGATTTAATTTATTTCAACTTACATTTGCAATGTCGATCGCGGTTCTCGTGAACTTGTGATTCGATTTATAAAGAAGAGGTAAGAGACAGGCTCTATGACCCTCTGGCAACCTTAAGAAGGACTTAAACGGTGCCAATTCCTGTCCCGGATTTTCGGGAAAATATAAAAGAATTGCAAAATGAAGACAAATTCTAAAGAAGTTAAAAAAGTAAGTGTTGACGCTAAGTCACTAATGTGTTATTCTTGTTGGCATTCTATGTCAAATTGTTGTTGCTAGTCAATTTAATTTTCTAGTAATTTTTGTTTCTGAGTTCTTCAGAAACGCAGTATCCATCAATAAACAAGAATAATAATGAATAACTATTTTATCCATCATAATGAATTTCAATTAGAGTCAGGCAAAGCTTTAAACGGAATTAAAATCGCCTATACAATCTCTGGAAATCCCTTTGCTAAAAAAACGATTTGGGTTTGCCATGCACTTTCAGGAAATGCTGAAGCAACTCAGTGGTGGGCAGGTTTGTTTTCTGATTCAACATTGTTTGATTTATCTAAGTATCGAGTAATCTGCGCAAATGTTTTGGGCTCTTGTTATGGTTCTACCGGAGCGGGAGAATTAGAGGAGCCATTAACATTTCCTTTCATAACCATTAGAGATATGGTGAAGGCGCATCAACTGTTGGCTGCGTATCTGAATGTGAAAAATGTGGATGTCCTAATTGGTGCATCTCTTGGTGGGCAACAAGCCTTGGAATGGTCTATAATCGATACAGAATTTGCTGATCAACTAATTTTAGTGGCAACCAATGCAGTGCATTCTCCTTACGGAATCGCTTTTAACGAATCGCAGCGCTTAGCGCTTCAAGCTGATTTAACTTTTGGGTTAAAAACAGGAGGGAAAGCTGGTTTGAAAGCGGCTCGCGCAATTGCAATGTTGTCTTACCGTTCTGCGAATGATTTTACCATTAAACAAAGTGATAGTTCAAGAAGTGCTTTTAGTCATAGAGCTTCAAGTTATGTCAATTATCAAGGTGAAAAATTTATTGATCGATTCAATCCGTACGCATATTTCTATCTTTCTAAAGCCATGGATTCACATGATGTTTCCAGGAGTAGGTCTTCGTTTTCTGAAGTGCTTTCTGCTGTTAAAGCTAAGACTTTGGTGATTGGTGTAGATTCTGATTTGCTGTTTCCATTAACTGAGCAAAAATTCCTAGCTGATCATATTACTGGAGCTGAATTAGGGGTAATCAAATCGCCTTATGGTCATGATGCTTTTTTGATAGAATTTGAGCAACTAAATGAGTTAATTAAAGATTTTTTATACAACGATTTCAAAAGGAATCGACCAACAGTTTTAAAAACAAAACAAGTAAATAAATAGCATGAGTAATAAATTAAATATCGGTCTTTTTGGCTTTGGTTGTGTAGGTTCTGGGCTTTATCAGGTGCTTAATAAGAGTGAGCTTTTGAATGCTGAAATTCAGAAAATAGTAGTGAAAGATCCTACTAAAAAAAGAAGTCTTGAAAAAGAAAAGTTCTCTTTTGATAAAAAAGATATTTTGGAAAACCCTGAAATTAATGTAGTTGTTGAGTTGATTGATGATGCTGAAGCAGCTTTTGAAATTGTGACATCTGCTATGCGAAAAGGAAAGCATGTGGTTTCGGCGAATAAAAAGTTAATTGCTGAACATCTTGAAGAGCTGATTGAGATAAAAAATGAGTGCGGGGTGTCGTTTTTGTATGAAGCTGCTGTATGTGGTTCAATTCCAATTATCAGAAACTTGGAAGAATATTATAATAACGATAGTTTGAGTTCGATTCAAGGGGTGTGTAATGGTACTTCTAATTATATTTTGACGCGTTTAAATAATGAATTAAAGTCTTTTGATGAGATTTTAAAAGATGCGCAAGATGCTGGATTCGCTGAGTCTGACCCAACTTTAGATATTGATGGATTTGATTCAAAATTCAAGTTGCAAATTCTCATTCACAATGCTTTTGGCTTAATTGTTCGACCTGAAGAAGTATTGAACCTAGGTATTAGACATGTAAAAGCTGAGGATATATTATTTGCTAAAGAAAAAGGCTTAAGGCTTCGTCTGGTTTCTTTCGCAAAAAGAATTGAAGATAAAGTAGTTGCAGTAGCTGCTCCAATATTTGTAAAAGAAGATTCTTTCGCTTTTGATATCAATAATGAGTTTAACGGGGTAGAAGTGACAGGTCTATTTGCTGATAAACAATTGTTTACTGGTAAAGGGGCAGGGAGTTTTCCTACGGCAAGTGCTGTGCTTTCTGATGTGTCGGCTTTATTGTTTGGGTATCAGTACGAATACAAAAAAGCCGTTTCAAACCGATTGAGTTTAGCCCATGATTTTGAAATAAAGGCCTTTGTATCCTCAAAAAATATAGATGAATTAAAAGTATTCAATTTTAATGAAATAGAAGAGGAATTTACTTCTACGGGATATGCTTATAAAGTTGGAAGGATTAATATGAGTGCTTTTACTCATGAGTTTTATCGTGAGCATCCAGGTGTATTCATTTCCTTTTTTGAGGATGGACCAATCATTCTGTCTAAAAGAGAAAAGATGGAACAAGAAACAATAGCAATTTAGGTATGGAGATTTTGTTACAAAGAATAAAAGGCATGTTTGGCTTTGAGGCTACTAATGAGGCAGGAGCTAATCTGAGGCTAGATGCTAAAGCGGCAATAGGCGGAGAGAATTTTGGGTTTCGACCAATGGAGGCGTTGGCTTCTAGTTTAGCGGGATGTGCTTCAATAGATGTGTTGCTCATTCTGAAAAAGCAGCGAATAGAACCGGTTAATTTTGAGGTTAAAATTGATGCAAAAAGATCAGATGATGTCCCGGCTGTGTTTACTTCTATCCACTTAGATTTTTTACTAGAAGGGAGTCTAGAAAAGGATAAAGTGGAGAGAGCGGTAAGTTTAAGTCTTGAAAAGTACTGTTCAGTGGCTAAAATTCTTGAGCCTACCTGTGTTATCACATATAGTATTCAACTTTTTTAAAGAAATCATGAAAGAAATTTATAAGTCAATAATTATAGATCCCTGGCCTTGGTGGGTTGGAGGTCCATTAATCGGATTGTTCGTAATTGCTTTGCTTTTACTGGAGAGAAAGCAATTAGGAATTTCCTCAAGTTTTCAAGGGATTTGCGCTAAACTAAGCCCGATCAAATTTGATTATTTCAAAAACGTAGAAAAAACGTATTGGCAAATTTGGTTCTCGCTGGGGCTAATTCTTGGAGGCTTTGTTGTTTTTAGTTTGGTGCCTTTGTATTCTGTAAATGTGTCAGATGCCACTATTAAAACCTTAGAGTCTTTGAATGTTTCTCCTCAAGAAGGCTTGGTTCCTTCTGAATTGTACAGTTTTGAGTTGAAGTCTATGCTGGTCTTATTGTTGGGAGGCTTGATGATTGGATTTGGAGCTAGGTATGCTAACGGATGTACAGCTGGTCATGCTATAATGGGGTGTGCGCAAATGTCTAAAGCATCCATTGTTTCTACTATCTTCTTTTTTGTGGGAGGATTAATCGCCGTTTATTTCATTTTACCTGTATTGCTATGAAAAACTTGAAATTTATCCTTTATGGAATGGTCTTTTCTATCATTCTGGTTAAAGTAGAAGCGGTGTCTTGGTTTAGGATTGTTGAGATGTTTCACTTTCAGTCGTTTCACATGTATGGTGTGATGTTTTCTGGAATAATAACCGCTTTTATTGGTGTTCAATTTATTAAGAAGTATAAAGTTTTAGAATTGAAACCGAAACCTTTTCAAAAGTATGCCAACAGCATTGGAGGAACATTTTTTGGCTTAGGATGGGGGATTACTGGTGCTTGTACTGGTCCTTTGTATGCGTTGATCGGTCTGAATTTATGGCCAGCCCTAATAGTGTTGTTTGGGGCCTTTTTAGGTACTTTTATTTTTGCAGCTACAAAAAACAGGCTCCCATTTTAGTGGGAGATAAGGTTGAAGTTTTTATTTTGATAACATGACTTATACCTTTGAATTAAAAATAGTTAAATGAAAAAAGAAACGAGATTAATTAGAGATCAAATAGAGCGTTCTCAATTTAAAGAGCATGCTGTTCCGTTATATATGACCTCAAGCTACACCTTTGAAAGTGCCGAGCAAATGGCGGCAACTTTTAACGAAGAAGAGGATGGGTATATTTACAGTAGGTATTCAAACCCCAACGTGACTGAATTTGGAGATAAAGTGGCGTATTTAGAAGGTGCTGAAGCATCTTGGGTAACTAGTTCAGGGATGTCTGCAATATTTTCCACTTTTGGTGCTTTGTTAGAGAGTGGTGATGAGATTTTGTCCGCTCGCTCCGTTTTCGGGTCTACTCATAGGTTGTTCACTGAGATTTTTCCAAAGTGGGGAATTAAGACCAATTATGTGCCATTTGATGATTTGTCAGTTTGGGAAGATGCCATCACAGCGAATACAAAAGTCCTTTATTTGGAGACGCCTACTAATCCCGGGGTTGATATCATTGATTTAGAGGCAGCTAATACAATTGCTAAGAAGCATGGGCTAGTGTTTATTGTTGATAATTGTTTTGCTACTCCTATTAATCAACGACCCATAGATTTTGGGGCAGATCTTGTAATTCATTCAGCCACAAAATACTTTGATGGACAGGGGAGAGCCATGGGAGGTGTTATCTTAGGTTCTGAAGAGTTGGTTGGCAAAATTCAAGGCTTTGCAAGACATACGGGACCATCTATTTCTCCTTTTAACGCGTGGGTCTTATCAAAATCCCTAGAGACTTTGGGTTTGAGAGTCGAGCGGCATAATAGAAATGCATTAGAATTGGCTAAAAAGTTAGAAGGACACAGTGCTGTGAGTTTTGTTAAGTATCCATTTCTTCCTTCTCATCCTCAATATGAAATTGCGAAAAAGCAGATGTCTGGTGGTGGTGGACTAGTTACTTTTGAAATAAAGGGAGGACTAGAACAAGGTAGAAAGTTTCTGAATAAGTTGAGATTACTTAGTTTAACGGCAAACCTAGGTGATTCAAGATCTATTGCAACTCATCCCGCTTCAACAACACATGCTAAATTATCAGAAGAAGATCGTTTAGCGGTAGGAATCACAGATGGTATGATTCGAATTTCAGCAGGATTAGAGCATATAGATGACATTTGGGAGGATATTGAGCAGGCGTTGAATTAGTTAGGAATACTATTAATCGTTTGATGAAATTTTATTAATGCAGCTAGTTTTTATACGTTTGGTTTATGAATGGCCCGTCAAATATTAAAATCTTACTCTTTCTATTTTTAGCTGTATTTTCAGTTCAAGTTGCAATAGCGCAGGATTTACCAAGTGTTTTTAAAAAACAAGATTCTGACTTGAATTTGTATGAACTCAAATACTACTATTTAGAGTCAGGTAAGCCTCTTGATCATTGTGATAGCTTGGCAAAAGTATATTCCGAGCTACTAATACGAAATGATGAATTTTACAAGTTATTGTTAAACGAATTAGCTAGGGTTACTTTGTTAACTCAGGCAGGGCTTCTTAAAGAGGCACTTGGCAAAATTGAATTTTTCAGAAAGATTCCAGAGTTTAGCAGAGATAATAGATTAAAAGGATATTTAAATACATGCTCCGGAAATGTGTTTTTCGGGATGGGAAACCCAGTAGAGGCACGTGATTATTACCAGGTTGCTTTTGAGAGCCTCATCTTAACTTCAGATTCTGTAGCTATTAAAGGAGGATTTATAAATCTAGGAAATACCTATGCAATTATGAATGTTCCGGATTCCGCAATGATTTATTATTACAAGGCTTTAAAAATGGAGGATGAAGGTGTAGATGCATTTCATTTTTCTTTGCAAAATAATTTAGGACATATTCTTTCAGGCCAGAATAAAATTGAAAAAGGAATTATTTATTACGAGCAACTAGTGTTTGAGGACAAGGAAAGGCTGGTTCCGTCAGAATTTACAACGGCCTCCTTAAATTTGGGTCGTTCATATAATATTTTGGGTCGGTATCATGATGCATCACTTGTTCTCAATGAAGCAGTGAAAATTGCTTTGGATGCTGAAGTTATTAGGGTCTTGCCTTCATTGTTGGACCAGTTAAGTTTTGCCTATAACAAAAGCGGAAAGGTCAAAGATGCTTACGAAACACTAAAGGTTTCAGATAGTATAGAGCACGTGCTGAGTCATCAGGATATTTCAGATCTTAAAAACGAACTAGAAATGAAGCATCAGAAAGAGTTGTTTTTAAGTGAAAAAGCGACTCAAGAAGAAAAATTGCTTGCTGCTCACTCACGAAAGTTAGAGTTGGTAGTGTTGTCTATTGTATTAGGAATATTACTTCTGGTAATTGCCTTTTTATATGGTATTAAACGTAGAAAGAATCAGCTACTCGTAAAACAAAATTTGAAGTTGGCAGAAGCTTCACGAACTAAAAAAACTGAACTAAAACGCAACTACCAGCATTCTACGGTTCCGGAAGAGCTCAAGAAGAAGATTAAAGAGGCATTGGAACAGAAAAAATTGTACACAGACGCACAGCTCAGTATAGAAAAACTCGCGAAAAAAATAAATAGCAACAGAACTTACGTTTCAGAGGGTATAAATGAGATTTATAGTGAGTCGTTCAGGTCAGTTGTAAATAAACTAAGAATAGAAGAAGCACGAAGCTTGCTGATTAATCCTGATTACGAAAATTATAGTATTGAAGGAGTTGCCGTTACTGTAGGTTATCGTAATATTTCATCATTTAATTCTGCTTTTAAAAGAGAAACAGGTATTACTCCTTCCTATTTCAGGAGAAGCTATTTAAAGTCAACATTATCAATTGGTTAAAGACTTGTGTATACTTATGAATTGATCAATCCACTAGAGTTTTATTGGGAATACTGTGATAAACGTGGCAACATTGCACTCTCATTTAAACATAGAAAACAAATCAATTTATTATGGAAACGAAATCTTTTAAACTAATTGCATTAGCGATATTTTTCAATCTCGCTCCTTTTATTTCAAGTGCGCAAGGAACTTGTAAAGAAGTTATAGGCTATTACCCGGGTTGGCAGTGGTATGATCGAAACAAATTGGTTCGACCTGAAACTATAGACTATGATCAGTATAGCATAATTAACTATGCTTTTTTATACCCTTTGCCGGATGGCCAGATTCAAATAACGGATCCCTGGGGGGATAAAAATCTACTTTTGGGAAGTATTAATTGGGGGGTAGCTCCTGCTGGCTATGATTCAGCTTACGATTTAGGAAACCCAGATTATCACAATCCAGGAACCTCAATTGTTCATCATGCTCACATGAATAACACCGATATATTGATTTCAATAGGAGGGTGGACCCTGTCAAGCGATTTTCCCGCAATTGCTGCAGATCCTGTTAAGAGAGCAAACTTTGCTCATTGGTGTAATGAAGTGATAAGGATGTATGATGTTGATGGAATTGATATAGATTGGGAGTATCCTGGTTATGAGCCTCATAATGGTGGACCAGCTGATATGGTAAATTATACGTTGCTTTTAAAAGAAGTGAGAGATTCTCTTGATGTAATTGATCAAGACCTTATGTTGACGGCTGCTTTTGGTGCAGCTTCCGATAGAATGGATGATATTGAATGGAATGAAATGGTTGCTACTCTTGACTTCATTAACTTAATGTCCTATGACTTTTTTGGAGCTTTTAGTCCAAGTACAAACCATAATTCACCACTTTATACGCCAGCAGAGGGTGATCCAACTTTTAACTGCAACAGTGCAATTGAAAGGTTAATTAATGATCACAATGTACCTTCAGACATGATTAATTTGGGAGTGGCATTCTATGGTAGAACTGCCAAAACAACTGGAACACCAGGTTTACACGTTCCCACTACAGGAGCTACAGATGATGGAACTTTCAGTGCAGATGAAGGAAGTCCACAGTATTATAACATAGTTTCAAATATGTCATTGTTCACAGAGCATTGGGATTCTTTGGCTGAAGTTCCTTATTTGACTGGGAATGGTAGTTTAAACACGTTTGTTTCATACGACAACGAGAAATCAATCGGTCTAAAAGGGCAGTATGTCGTTGATAATGATCTAGCAGGAGTAATTATTTGGGAGATTACAGGTGATTATATGGAGTCTTCTCCAGGTTCAGGTGTGATATCAGGAACTCCTTTGGCTGACACCTTGAATTTATCTTTGTGTAATCCTGCAACTAGTGGTTCTGGAAGTTCAGGTGGATCTGGTGGGTCAGGAGGCGGTTCTGGTGGTTCAGGTGGTTCTGGAGGGGTTGGTATTGAGGGGGGGTATAATCTCAGCCAATTGTTTTTATATCCAAATCCATCAAACGATATGGTCTTTTTAAATGTTCCCGAAAATGCAAATTTGGATAGAGTAGTGATATTTAACTTTTTAGGAGAGCAAGTAATGAACTCTACAAACATTATGGGTAAAATAGATGTGTCTCAATTGCCAGCGGGAGTTTATGTGGTAAGAGTATCGGTAGAGCAGCAGTTGAAAGACTTTAAATTCGTTAAAAACTAAGAACGAAGTAGTAGGCAGGCTTCTTTTCAAAGCTAATATAAACCTGTCTATCACGGCCTCTCCAGTAATGGGGAGGTCTTTTTTAAACCGTTCTAAACTTTAGATAAAGTGCTTCTACTTTTGCTCTCGCCCAAGGGGTTTTTCTTAAAAACTTGAGACTTGATTTAATTGATGGGTTAGATTTGAAGCAATTGATATCCACTTCATTTGCCATGTTTTTCCAGCCTATTTCGGCGACTAAATGGTCGAGCATGTGCTGAAGCTTTACGCCGTGAAGAGGGTTGTTGGTTTGATCGCCTGATGGGTTTTGACTCATTTTTTTACGTGTCGTTTAGGGTATTCAAAAAAGATCAGTCTTCCTTTTATTTTACTCACTCTGCTCCAGCTGTCTGTTTTGAATTTAATGGCAACTATTCCTGTTGTCGGAACTTTACTGAACATGGTGTCAATTTGAAAATAATTGGCTGCTCGTGTGATTGCAGGATTGTGCCCAAAAATCATGACCTCATTTTTTTTATCACTAATTTTTGTGATTTGATTCACCAAAGTCATTGGGTTGCAGCGGTAGATAGAAGAATCTAGTTCTATTTTATAATAATCTTTATAAAGTGCGTCTTTGAAATAAGCCGAAGTTTGTTGATTTCTCCTTGCGGGGCTTGAAATAATTAAATCAGGGTTTACGCCTTTTCTTTTTAAAATTTCAGCCATCATTTTTGCATCTTGATGTCCTCTTTTAGCTAAGGGACGATCAAAGTCTTTCAGGTCAGGATTGTCATGACTAGACTTAGCGTGCCTCACTAAATAAATAATCTTCTCCGCATGCGCATTTTGCGCGAAAAGGAGAGATGCGAATATGATGGGTAGTAGTAGCTTCACAATATGAAATTAGCAAAAATCGAACCGAAAATAGAATATCGGAGCACTTATTGCTTAATTGTGAGTAAATGCCTTATTTTGTTAAGAACCTTAAAAATGCACGCCTATTATGCAAACATCATCCACTTGTTCTAAGTCTCCACGCCATCTATGAAACTCATTACTGATTAAGTCAGATTGTTCATTGGGAGGTAGATCCTTAATTTGTGTCAAGAAGTTTTTGAAAGGTTTGTACTTGTATTTTTTACCTTTTTCACCACCAAATTGATCTGCAAAACCATCTGTAAATAAGTAGATCATGTCTCCTTTTTGAAGTTGAATGGTATGCTCCTTAAAAGGCTTAGGTTGTTCAAAATTACCAATAGGCTGTTTGTCCGCTTTTATTTCGCTCAATTCTTCATTTCTAAGAAGGTAAAGCCCATTGTTCGCGCCAGCAAAGTGAAGTTTAAGGGTGTTTTTATTGAATGCGCATAAGCCAATGTCTATGCCGTCTTTAACTTTCCGATCTGCTTTTTCAAAGGTGCTGATGACTAATTCTCTCGTTTTGTCGAGAATTTGAGCAGGTCTTTTGCAATTAAACTCATTCACCGCAGCATGTAGTGCATTGTTACAAACTACCGAAACCATTGCTCCAGGAACTCCGTGACCGGTGCAATCTGCGGCTGCAAACAAAATCAAGTCATCTTTTTGATCCATCCAGTAAAAATCTCCAGCAACAATATCTTTTGGTTCATAAAGGATAAAACTGTTGGGTAAAAGTTGCTCTTTTAGCTTTGCTGAAGGAAGAATAGCATCTTGAATTTTTTTCGCATATTCTATAGATTGCCTTACTTCATTACTGTGTTCTTCAATTAGCTCTTTTTGAATTTGTGTTTTAAGTTGATAATCAAAAATCTCTTTTTTGAATAGGCTTAACAAAAAGAAAACGAACATGAAAATGACAACAGCATTGGTGTTGATGTAAATCTCTAATTGTGAATCGGGAAGAGTGGTGACTGGTGGAACGAAAGTTTGTGCCCAGCTAATAATGAAAAATGTACCAATATTGATTATTAAAAATGGGACATAAAACTTTTTTTCTCGAAACACAATTAGAGGGATTATGCCGCATACAATCATGAAGTATTTATCATTGCCCACCTCTCCAACTATAGAGATGGCAAACATAGCGATAATAAAAAGTGGAATAATGCAAAAATAAATTTTGGTGATAATGTGTGGTGTGAATTTCCTTACAAGATAGAATAGAAGTGTGACACAAAACGCAGCACTGGGTTGGGGTAGGGCTTCTAAAATATCAAAAGTTGCTCCCATAATAGCAAAAACACCATAGCGCATGCTAAAATGAAGGTCATGGAGTTCATGAATCTCAGATTTCTCTTTTCCCAATCTGATAAATCTGCTTGTTCAACTCCTAAGTTTGATATTTGATGCCAAAATCCCATTATTTATATTTATCGTTTAGACCAACTCCATCTAAAATCATTGGTATTGCTTTTTCAAGTCGATTTAATCTTGTTTTTTCTTGTTTTGCAGAACCTATATGTTCGCAGTATTCACGCTGCTTTCCAGGTGTCAACGAACGAAAAGCTTCATTGAGGACATTATTTTGAGATAATTCTGATTTTAATTCTTCCGGAATATCAATTTTCTTGGCTCTAACTGGTTTAATTTCTTTGCCTTCTCGTTGGTTTTGAATAGCTTCTTGAACGTATTGTTTTACTAATTCAACATCAATATCTTCAATAGAAGTGAAGCGCCACTGTCTTAAGGCTTTGGTAGTGCCCTCTTGTGCATTGATTAGTTTTTTTTGTTGGTCTTTTAAGAATACCCCTTGATGAAACCAAAGCCCCGTATAAGCTTTGAAAGATGTAAGACCAACAACGTTTTTGCCTTTTAGTGTGTAGCACGGAGCTCCCCATTTTACAGTTTCTTCTAGTTCAGTTTCAAGAAGAATATCTCTGAGAAGCACTAATTCTGCTCTTCTATCTGTATGATGCTCAATGTAATCTTGTACGCTAGCATGTTTTTCCATGAATTAAATATAAGAATTCTATTCTCTTTTTAATTCAATCTAAAATATCATTATCACTTTCTTAAATGCTTTCAGCGGTTCTATTGATTTTATTGGCTAAAAAGACATATAGGAATAAGATTGGGACCATGCTAAAGGCTAATATGACTATGGTGCTTATGCTGAAATTAAAAAATGAAATGGCACTGAGCACAATGATTATGATTCCAGCAAAACTTAGAGCAGTCACAAATTTCTTAGACTTTTTAAGATCTAAGATCAAACCTATAAAGGGTGCTATCAAAAGTAGGAAGCCAATTGTAGCAAGAATGGATTGCCAAATTATCATAATTTTTTCATCAACTCAATATATAATTGAGTCATTGCTTTTAAGTCAGCTTTATGTACTTTTTCGTCAGGTGAGTGAACGTGCTGTTCAGGTGCGCCAATGAAGCACCAATCAAAAGCAAGGTCGGTGTTTTGTAACATGGTTCCATCAGATCCTCCTGCGCTTTCTACCTCCAATTGGAAAGGAATCCCACTTTCTCTGGTGATATTGAGAATTCTATTTACAAATCTTCTTCTTGGAATGCCTTTGTCATGGAGTGAGATAGCAACACCTTTGCCTGCATGGATGCCGTTGGTAACCCAGGTGATATCAGAGATAAGGGCTTGATAAACTTCGTGGTTCTCAATTAAGTATCGTCCTAAAAAACCAACTGATCCACCGCCTTGCTCTTCGTAAGTAGAAAAAACAATTGCACCGTTTTCTAGTGTTTCAGCAACTTTCAGGGCATTCCAAACTCCTAATCGATTATCCATGTATGGGGATTGGATATAGTCTTCTGATTCTCTGAAATTGGGTTTAAATGTTAAAATGGTTCCACGATCAATCGGTCTGTCTGAGAGGCATTTAACCGTAGTAGACTCATCTTCGTTTTCAATTAGCATAAGTTCAGTGTCAATCTCGCCTTGGCTATCTGAACCAACTAATTGCATGCCGTCAATTACTCTTGGTCCACCAATTTTGACCAATTCATTGTCGTATCCAACCATGAAGCCAATAGTATCAATGTGAGCGAAGATTGCAGTTGTTGGTTTTCCAAAAACTAAGATGAACGCATCTTGAAACCCACGTCCTTCAATGATTTGGGGTTGAACTTTCCAGTTAGATTGGTTTTCTTTGACGTAAGAGATGATATAGTCTTTAATTGCTGCCTCGTCTCCTGAGGCACCTCTAACAGCGACTAATTTTTCTAATTCTTTCATGTAATTATTTCGATATCAAACTTATTGGTTTGATTTAGGGTAGATAATAAATCTTCTTTCAAAGATAATAAGGTTGAGCATTGAACGAAATGTCCTTTTTGGTCAACTGAGTGATTGAGGATTGATGCGTTAGCTCGGTTCAGATGCATCATGGCTTCGCCAGTGTCTTCAGCTGCAAAGTAAATTTTTAGTTCTGTCTCTTTGTGTTTTTCTATAATTGAACCATTTTTAATGGCTGCTTCAGCCGCTCCTTTGTAAGCAGAGATTAGGCCGCCAACTCCTAGATTCACACCGCCGTAATATCGAACAACGGCAACTAAAACATTAACGAGTTCATACTTCACAATTTGACCAAAAATAGGTTTCCCAGCAGAGTTAGATGGTTCGCCGTCATCAGAAGAACGCTCTTCAAGGCTTGTTGTGCCAATCCGCCATCCAAAACAAACATGACAGGCTTTTGGGTGTAGGTCTCTTAAATTCTGAATATGTGCTTTAGCATCTTCTGTTGATTTTACAGGGATAACGTGGCCTAAGAATTTAGAGCCCTTTTCTTTTAATAAGCTTTCAGAAGGCGACTGAATTGTTTTGTATGAAAATTGATTGTCGATTATTTTAATTTTTTCGCTTTTGCTTGAATGATTAAATGGATTCCTTTGTTGGTGATTTTGCTTTCAAGCCAGCTAATAATATCCAAATATAGGAAAGAACGCTTTTCGTAAGGATGATTTTCCAATACTTTTAAGTTTTTATGCAAATCTTCAAATGCTTGATTCAATTCAGATGGTAAAATATCTCCCAGTTTTCTAAGAAAGACAATAATTTCTGCCTGTACTTGATGCAGGTCATCCATTTTGATCAAAAACTTAAATGTGTTTCTTATTAATTCTTCCAAGTTGTCATCTTGTCCGTCTTCGTAATGAGCAATTAAGCGTAATAAGCGCGAATAGCAAAGTAAATCTTGTCGCATGCCTAACTGCTTGTTGAAAACAATTTTATCTAAATAAAAAATACAGGCTTTGTAGTTGACTGCTCCAAAATATATGCTTGCGATTTTGTAATAAAACACCATCAGGTGATGAGGATCAATTTTCGTTATATATCCTTTCAGTTCTTGTTCAATTCTGGATGCATACGCCAATCCTTCTACAAAATTACCTGTCAAAAAGTGCTGATTTAATTGATTGTAACGGGTATATAAAAATGCCAAGGTTTGTGTATTGCTGTTAACTATGATTTTGTCGTTTTCGGTTATGGCTTCTAGTTCAGTGAGTTGTTGCTTGAATTTTGAGTAATATCTCAAATAAAAAAGAGATTCTATCAGATAGTTTTTACCCTTTAAATAATGGACAGGGTAGGCCAGGATCATCTTTGGTCGGTCTTCAAATAAATCCACCCATTTTGTGGCGTATCTATATCCATTTAAAAAGTCTTGGATTACTAGAGAATACCACAGGTTTGCCATATAAAGAAATAGTTTTTCTCTAAATCCTAAATGCGAATTTTTATATTTTGGAAGATGATAGTGAAAGTAGGTACGCGTTTTCAAGTAATCGTCTTCGTTTTTAGCATATCCATTTTTAAGAAGAAAGCTGTAAATCTGCAATGATAGATTCGATAATTTACTTGTAAGTACATTTTGAATACTGAGGTCTCTTGCTGAAATAGCTAAATTGTCAGCTCTACTGTCTAATGATCTTGTAATAAATTGAGATTCAATTACTTTTTCAAATTCTACGATCTCGTAGGCCATTGTTTTTTCATCTAAACCTAATGCTAACTGCTTTGCTTTGTCTAAGATTTTTAAACTTTGCTTGTAAAGCCCCTTGTTATAGAGTATGGTAGCAAAATCAAGCTGTTCCCTAAGTTTAATAGGGGTGGTCTGCAGGTGAGGAGAAAGTCTCAATGATTTTAATAAATGTTCATATAGATTTTGCCGAACATTTGAAAGTTGTCTATTAGTGATACTGCTTTTGCTAATGATAGCTTGACTTGTGATGTCCCTGTTTTTTTCTATCAAATGATACAGTTCAAGATATTTCGTGTTTTCATTGCTTGGTAACCGACCTGTATACAATTTAAATTGTCTTTTTTCAGACTTAGAAAGCGAGTGAATAAGATCAGTTAAATTATTATTTATTGATTTAGGCATTGGTTTATTTTAGTCTGAAATTTCAGTATTTTATAGGGTTTACAATAAAATGTTACCTGCTGAATAGTGGTTACAAATATACAATTCAATTCTAAAGAGGAGTATGGAATCTAGCTTTGTTGTCAAAATCTAGAATTCATGAATCAAGAAAAGGTCCAAATTTTTGATACCACCCTAAGGGATGGAGAACAGGTTCCGGGTTGTAAGCTGGAAACAGATAAAAAATTAGTCATTGCAGAACATTTAGAAAATTTAGGTGTAGACGTTATTGAGGCAGGATTTCCGGTGTCAAGTCCTGGTGACTTTAAGGCTGTTCAGGAAATTTCTAAACTGATAAAAGAAGTGACAGTCTGTGCTTTGTCAAGGGCTGTTGAAGGAGATATAAAAACTGCTGCTGAAGCAATCAGTAAAGCAAAACACCCTAGGATACACACGGGAATTGGTACTTCAGATGTCCATATTCAACGAAAATTTAATTCCAACAGAGAAGATGTCATTGAGCGTGCTTATGAAGCTGTAAAGTTCGCTAAGCGCTATGTTGAGGATGTAGAGTTCTATGCAGAGGATGCCGGCAGAACATCCAACGACTTTTTGGCCCAAGTTTGCGAAAAAGCGATTCAGGCAGGCGCTACTGTTTTAAATGTTCCCGATACTACGGGATACTGTATGCCTCAAGAATATGGAGCGAAAATAAAATACCTTAAAGAGAATGTTAAAGGGATTCACAAGGCAACCTTGTCTACGCATTGTCATAACGATTTAGGTTTGGCGACAGCAAATGCCATTGCTGGCTTGGAAAACGGGGCGCGTCAAATTGAATGCACGATAAATGGAATAGGAGAACGAGCAGGAAATACTTCTTTAGAAGAAGTGGTGATGATTCTCAAACAACCGCAGTATCAAACTTATAGCACTGGAATTAATTCTCGTTTACTTGTTCAAACGAGTCAGTTAGTTTCTGATTTAATGGGGATGCCAGTTCAACCAAACAAAGCAATTGTAGGGTCTAACGCCTTTGCGCATTCTTCAGGAATTCATCAGGATGGAGTTATAAAATCAAGAGATACTTACGAAATTATTGATCCAAAAGAAGTTGGAGTAGATGAGTCTTCAATTGTGTTAACAGCAAGGAGTGGTAGGGCAGCGCTGGCTTATAGAGCGAAGCTTGTGGGATTTCAATTGACAAAACTTGAACTAGACTCAGTTTACAAGTATTTCTTGCGGGTTGCTGATAGCTTAAAAGAGGTGAATGATAAAGAATTGAAAATGATTCTTAATGCGAATGGACTTAAACCAGGGAGAAAATGAAAACACTATTTGACAAAATATGGGATCAACATTTAGTAAAAGAAATTGATGCTCAAACTCAAGTTTTAAGTATTGATCGTCATTATATTCATGAAGTGACTAGTCCGCAAGCCTTTGAAATGTTGAAACAAAAGGGTGATTCTGTGATGCGTCCAGACTTGACTACAGCTACAGCTGATCATAATGTGCCAACAAAAAATCAAAATAAACCAGTAGAAAACGAGCTTTCAAAAAGGCAATTGGATGCGCTAACAGAGAATTGTAAGCTGCATGGAATTGAGCTTTTTGGTTTAGGTCACGAGAATAACGGAATCGTTCATGTAATTGGTCCTGAGCTAGGGTTGACACAGCCGGGAATGACGATTGTATGTGGTGACAGTCATACATCAACGCATGGAGCATTTGGAACCATTGCTTTTGGCATTGGAACTTCTCAAGTTGCGCAAGTCTTAGCTTCACAATCGGTGCTTACTGCAAAGCCAAAAACACTTCTCATCCGGATTGATAATCAGTTAAATAAAAACATTACGTCAAAGGATTTAATTTTACACATAATCAAAGAGTTAGGTTCTGATTATGGAACAGGCTATTTTGTTGAGTTTGGAGGAGAAGGAATTCAAAGTCTTTCAATGGAAGGGAGAATGACAGTTTGTAATATGAGTATTGAAATGGGGGCACGTGGTGGGCTCATTGCTCCAGACGAAAAGACTTTTGACTATTTAAAATCAAAGAAGTATAGTCAACATCTGAATATGATCGACTTTGAATATTTGGTTTCTGACAGTGAAAAAGCTTTTGATAAGGTGGTAGTTTTTGATGCGAAGGAAGTTGAGCCGACTTTAACTTTTGGAACTAATCCTGGAATGGGAGTAGGTATTGATCAAAAAATCAAAACTTTAACATCTGCCTCATTTGAAAAATCCATACACTATATGGGCTTGCAAGGTAGAAAAAGCTTGAAAGACTTACCAATTCAGCACGTGTTTATTGGCTCATGCACTAACGGTAGATTTGAAGACTTTAAAGCTGCAGCAGCCGTAATAAAAGGGAAGCAGAAGTCTAAGCATGTCAGAGCTTTGCTAGTGCCCGGATCAAATGCAGTGCTAGAACAAATCAAAAGCACTGGTTTAATGGAGGTATTTACCAACGCAGGTTTTGAGATTAGACAGCCAGGGTGCTCGGCATGCCTAGCTATGAATGGAGATACAGTACCGGAAGGTGAATACTGTGTATCCACTTCAAATAGGAATTTTGAAGGACGTCAAGGTGCAGGAGCTAGAACCATATTAGCAAGTCCGGTAATGGCAGCAGCTGCGGCAATTGCAGGTAAAATCATTAACCCAAATTAACATGGAAAAAATAATTCAAGTAGTTTCTTCAGTGGTTCCAATTCTTTTAGATGATATAGATACGGACCAAATTATTCCAGCCAGGTTTTTAAAAGCCACAAATCGCGAAGGTTTTGGAGATCATCTGTTCAGGGATTGGCGATATGATAAAAACAATCATCCAGTTAAAGAATTTCCACTGAACGATAAAAAATGGACAGGCGAAATTTTATTAGCAGGTAAAAATTTTGGTTGCGGTTCGAGTAGAGAACATGCGGCTTGGGCACTTAAAGATTATGGGTTTAAAGTAGTTGTATCCTCCTACTTTGCTGATATTTTTAAAGGAAACGCATTGAACAATGGCATCATTCCGGTTGAAGTTACTGAAGGCTTTATCGAAGAAATAAAGGAGGAGATTTTGATTGAGCCATCTGCCAAATTAGAAGTGAACCTAAAAACCCAAGAGCTGATCTTGAGAGTTTCTGGTAAGCGAGAACGTTTTGAGATATCCGTCTACAAAAAAGAATGCTTAATCAACGGTTTGGATGATTTGGATTATCTCATTCAGATGAAAGCTGAAATTAATGAACACATCAATTCAATATTATGAAATACAAAATTGCCGTTATAAAAGGGGATGGAATAGGGCCTGAAATCATTAAAGAAGCCATAAAAGTGTTGGATGCAGTGTCAAATTCAACAGACCTAACATTCGATTATAGATATGTTGCTATGGGCGGTGAGAGCATTGAAAAATGCGGTGAAGCCATCACGGATGAAGCCATAGCGACTTGTAAAGATTCGGATGCTGTATTGTTTGGCGCCATTGGTGACCCAAAATATGACAATGATCCATCCGTAAAAGTAAGACCAGAACAAGGTTTGTTAAAACTTAGAAAAGAACTTGGCTTGTACGCAAATGTTCGACCTATTAAAGCTTACAAGCAGTTGATAGAAAAATCACCATTAAAATCAGCGATCATAGAAAAGGTGGATATGGTGATTTATCGAGAGTTAACAGGTGGTATTTATTTTGGAAATAAAGGAACAAACGAAGATGAGTCATTTGCATGGGATACTTGTGAATACGAAGTGACAGAGATTTACCGGATATTAAAGTTAGCTTTTAAAGCTGCCCAGAGCCGTTCTAAGAAGTTAACGCTAATTGATAAGGCCAATGTTATGGAAACATCAAGGCTTTGGCGTAAAATGGCTCAAGAAATGTCAACAGATTATGAAGATGTTGAGCTCAACTTTCTATTTGTTGATAATGCTGCAATGCAAATGATTCTCAATCCATCTCAGTTTGATGTGATTGCAACTTCTAACATGTTTGGTGATATCATTTCTGATGAGGCTTCAGTGATTGCTGGATCATTAGGTCTATTACCTTCAGCATCTATTGGTGTTCAATCGGCTTTGTTTGAGCCAATTCACGGGTCTTATCCACAAGCAAAAGGATTGGGAGTTGCAAATCCAGTTGGAACCATACTTTCAGCAGCTATGATGCTCAGACACTTGGGTTATCCTGAATTAGAGAAAGTGATTCAGCAAGCGGTTAGTTTGAGTTTTGATAAAGGGGTAGTAGGCAAAGATCTAGTTGAAAGCAATTACTCTTCAACCCAACAGATAGGGAATTTCATTAGTGAATATGTTGCCAGTCATGTAAATATTCCAATGATTTCTGCATATGGGGAAATCTAATTGACAGATACAAAAGAGAATAGCTAAGACCATTTTTTTAATCGATTATCCTTATTATATTTGTAATTCTGGATGATTTCTCTCCCAAATGAGGAAAGGATGGGCACTCTCCGTGATGAGCCTGTTTTATTAATCATTAATTCTTAAAAAATGGAAACAATGGAAAATTTATCTTCTGAAGCATTAATGCAATTAGAAGACAAGCATGGAGCGCATAACTATCATCCGCTTCCTGTAGTTCTTGAAAGAGGTGAAGGCGTTCATGTATGGGACGTAGAAGGAAAGCAGTATTATGACTTTTTATCTGCATATTCAGCAGTGAATCAGGGACATTGCCATCCAAAAATTGTTGGAGCAATGACAGAACAGGCAAACAAATTGACCTTAACATCACGAGCATTTTACAATGACGCCTTAGGACCTTATGAGAAGTTTGTAACGAACTACTTTGGTTTTGATAAGGTATTACCTATGAATACTGGAGCGGAAGCTGTTGAAACGGCAATTAAGATATGTCGTAAATGGGCTTACGAAGTTAAAGGGATTCAAGAAAACGAAGCGAAAATAATTGTTTGTGAAAACAACTTCCACGGAAGAACAACAACGATTATTTCTTTTTCAAATGATCCGGATGCAAGAAAGAACTTTGGTCCTTATACACCTGGATTTATTAAAATCGCTTATGATGATATAGATGCACTTGAGAAGGCTTTAGAAGAAGAGAATGTAGCAGGATTTATGGCTGAACCAATTCAAGGTGAAGCTGGAGTTTATGTTCCTGCTGAAGACTATTTAGCTAAAGCAAAAGCATTATGTGAAAAGAAAGGTGTATTATTTATTGCAGATGAAGTTCAAACGGGAATTGCAAGAACAGGTAGTCTTTTGGCGGTTTGTGGTAACTGCAGCTGTGGAAACAAATGTGAAAGACAATCAACTTTCGTTTCTCCAGATATATTAATTCTTGGAAAAGCCTTGTCTGGTGGAGCGTATCCAGTTTCAGCAGTTTTGGCGAATGACGAAATTATGAAAGTGATTAAGCCAGGGCAACACGGTTCTACATTTGGAGGTAATCCAGTAGCAGGTAAAGTGGCAATTGCAGCTTTAGAAGTTGTAACTGAAGAGAATTTAGCAGAAAGAGCTAGAGAATTGGGTGAGATTTTCAGATCAGAAGTACAGAAGTTGGTTGAAAAGTATAACATCTTAAAATTAGTACGAGGAAAAGGCTTACTAAATGCCGTTGTTATCAATGATTCTGAAGACAGTTCTACTGCTTGGGATATCTGTATGAAATTGAGAGATAACGGAATGTTGGCGAAACCAACTCATGGAAATATCATCAGATTCGCTCCGCCTTTAGTAATGAACGAGCAACAATTAAGAGATTGTATTTCAATTATCGACAAAACGGTTGCAGAATTTGAAAAATAAGCAACAAAACTTTTATAAAATCAAAACCCTGATTACTTCTGTAGTCAGGGTTTTTTAGTATTGAATACGAATAGCTTGATTGGCCTCAATATATTTGCAGTTTTCTATGGCAGGAATCCATTTAGGCATGTTTCTAACCAGCATTTGAATTTCTTCTAACTGACATGGGCTAACGTTTCCGGATATTACTTGTTCAAAATATACATGACCTTCAGTGGTTACAGAAACCATGATCAATATTTCTTTGTCAAGTATATCATCTCGACATCCACCTATATTGTCTTTTAAATATTTGTCTAAACCTCTTATTCCCTCAGGGAAATATGCTTTTCTGCTCAATGATGAAAAGATGTCTTTTTTACCGTTTTCGAAGATTTCTCCTTTAATAAACTTCCCTTCTTTAAAGGTCATTTTACAAGAGGCTTTGTTTTTTCTGCCCGAATAATAAATCCATTTCCCGTGTGGAAAACCGTTTTCGTATTCAATGCTCATTCTTTTTTTACCAGACAAATAGTATTCAGAGTACTCACCGTTACCATTATCAACTTGCTGTTCACCGTTGATGTCGTATGAGTTTATCAGTTTGGTTCGCATGTATTTTTTAGATGGATCAGATTTGTCATGTTGACTATTTAAAACTTCTGTTTTGTGAAGTTTACCGTTGTCAAAAAAGTTGTAAATCGTGTCTATTTGCACACCTAAATCAAATTGCTCTATGCTTTTTAATTTTCCATTTGGATAAAATCTTTTTAAATCTCCGTTCACCAATCCTGCTTTGTATTGGTAGATAGCCTTAATGATTCCGGATGAATAAAAGTATTTAAACTCACCTGTTTGATTGTTTCTATCCAATTCCCCATGATAAGTGCCAATCATTTGCAGCTGGTTATTTTCTATAAAATAATCATGCACTGTTAATATAGAGTCTATCGGGTCAAGTTCGGTGTGTCTGTAGTATTTAGCCAGTTCACGATAATTCGTCACTTTCCATTTGGCATCAAGGAAAACGGTGTCAAACGTTCCGTGATCTGCCTGCGAAAATACAGGCGTATAAAATAAGATTGATATAAGTACTAATATTCTCAAATAGCTGTTGTTGTCATGTTCACCTTCACAATTCCATCTCTATCAATTTCACTCAATTCAACAGGTATTAATTGATTTACCAAATCTTTTTGATAAGGAACCTTAACTTTTACGTAGTTTTCTGTAAATCCAAAAATCGTACCCTCATTCTCTTCAGCTTCAAAAAGTACGGTTTTTTCTTTTCCAATTTGAGTAGAATAGAAGTGACGTTTTTTCTTCTCAGACAGAATCTGTAATTGTCTGCTGCGCTCTCTTCTTATGTTAACTGGAATGCTGCCTTCCATCTTTTTAGCTGTTGTATTCGCTCTTTCAGAATATGTAAACACGTGCAAATACGATACGTCTAGCTCATTCAAGAAATTAACTGTCTTCATGAATTCTTCTTCAGTTTCACCTGGGAACCCAACAATAACATCTACGCCAATGCAAGCATCAGGCATAAGTTCTTTGATTTTTGC
Organism: Crocinitomicaceae bacterium; assembly: GCA_039939375.1. Lineage (GTDB taxonomy): Bacteria > Bacteroidota > Bacteroidia > Flavobacteriales_D > Crocinitomicaceae > Paracrocinitomix. Next base: position 146,073 of record JBDVJO010000010.1, read on the forward strand.
AACTCTATCAGTGTATAATGATGAGAGGTACTTTCTTCGCATGGCTTTTAACAATTGGTCTGAACCTGATTGCAGTGGAATGTGAAAATGTGGAACAAAATTGTTGGATTTAGCAACGAATTCAATGATTTCATTGCTTAACAAGTTAGGTTCTATTGAGGATATCCGCCATCTATCAATGTCGTCAACCTGATCTAATTCTTTGATTAAATCCAAGAAATTTTCACCTTCTCCTTGACCAAAGTCACCAATATTAACTCCGGTAAGTACAACTTCTTTTACATCAGTAGCTGCAATTTTTTTGGCTTCTTCAAGCGTTTCAGCCACAGAAGCGTTTCTACTTTTACCTCTAGCTAAAGGAATGGTGCAAAAGGTGCAAAAATAATCACAGCCATCTTGCACTTTTAAAAAAGATCTGGTTCTGTCTCCAAACGAAAATGATGGAATAAAATCTTTGGTTTCTTTAATGTTTGTGGCGCTTACTTCAGCTTTTTCTTTCTTTTCTAAATCAGTTATATGGTCAATGATATTGAATTTTTCATTTGCACCAAGAACTAAATCTACACCCGGAATTTCAGAAATTTGAGTAGGCTTTAATTGAGCATAACAGCCAATCATGGTTACAAACGCATCCGGATTAACTTTCAAGGCACGTTTAACAACACTTCTACACTTCTTATCTGCATTCTCTGTAACAGAGCAAGTGTTGATGATAAAGATATCAGGAGTATCATTGAAATCTACTTTTGCGAATCCTTGATTTTCAAAGTTTCTTGCAATGGTAGAGGTTTCAGAAAAATTCAACTTACAACCCAATGTGTAAAAGGCTACCTTCTTGTACTGATTCATAGTACAAAGATAAGTGGATTGCTTTACAGTACAAAAAAAGCCCTCCGTAATCGGAGGGCTTTTTATTTATAATTCTTCAAATGTTACTTCGGCTTCTTGTTCAGCGCCTTCAACTCTTGGTTCAGGCTTTTTATATTCACCAGTGTCCCAAAGAGATTTGATTTTATCGAGAGCTTCATTCATTCCTTCTCCAAATTTTTCAAAATCTTCTTTATAAAGGAAAATTTTATGTTTCTCATATTCTGGTCTACCATCATAATCACCAGTTCTTTTGCTTTCTGTGATAGTTAAATACAAGTCTTTCCCTCTAGTCGTCTTAACGTCAAAAAAGTAGGTTCTTTTACCAGCTTTAACACGTTTTGAAAAAACTTCATCATTTCTCTCGTTCATCTTTCCCTTTTTAGATTAGTTACACAAATTTATAATTTCTGTTGAAATTCGAAAATTTAAATTGATTTATTTCTTTCCTCAATTTTGGCTTTTATTTGATTTCTATCCGAAGAATGGAACCAATTAATTTCCTCATTCCTTCTGAACCATGCCAATTGACGCTTGGCATATCGTCTACTATTTCGTTTTACCAATTCAATTGCTTTTTCTTTGTCATATTCTCCATCTAAATAGGGGAATACCTCTTGATATCCCACACTTTGTAGGGCTTTAAGCGATTTGAATTCTTCTAAAGATTTTACTTCATCAATTAACCCTGCATTTACCATTTCGTCCACTCTTTCATTGATTCGTTGATATAAAGCAGGCATTTCATCTTCTAAGCCTATCCAAGTTGTTTGAAAAGGTCTGGTTTTCTTAGTTTTCTTTCTGAATGAAGTGTAGGTTTTACCAGTTAAACGAATGACTTCTACTGCCCGCATAACTCTTCTTGGGTTTTGCATGTCAGCGTTTGCAAAATATTCTGGATCAAACAATTCTACTTCTTTTTGAAGATAAGCCAAGCCTTTTTCTTGCCAGTCGTTATGAATAACTTTTCGCAATTCTCTATCGGTAGGAATGTCGTCTATCCCATAACAAAGCGCATTAATATAAAGACCAGATCCACCAACTGCTATAATGATTTCATGGTTTTTAAAGAGTTCATCTAATTTTGCAAGCGCATCAGTTTCAAACATTCCTGAAGTGTACAACTTGTGGATGGAATGTGAATTGATAAAGTGATGTTCGGCTTGTTCCAACTCAACTTTACTTGGTTTTGCCGTTCCGATTGACATTTCTTTATAGAATTGTCTTGAATCGTAAGATAGAATAGGGCACTGGTATTCTTGCGCCAAATGAATGCTTAAAGATGTCTTTCCAATTGCTGTAGGTCCAGCAATTACGATTAAATGTTTTTTAGCTGAGCCACTCATCTATTAATTCTCTAATACATGCTTGTCCGCCATCCTTTCTCAAAATAATATCAACTTTAGATTTTACTCCAGCCACGGCATCTCCTGGGCAAGCAGACATACCAACGGCTTCAATAATGTCCATGTCGTTTAAATCATCCCCAACATAAACTGTTTCTTCTAATTTGATGTCAAGCTCTTTTAACCATTCATTCAAGATTCCAAGTTTAGGCTCGCTTCCAACGTATACTTTTTGAATCCCTAATAAGTCGGCTCGGTCTTGAACTACTTTAAGTTTTTTTCCGTGAGATATAATTCCAAAAACAATTCCTTCTTTAACTAACCTTTTAATGGCCAAACCATCTTTAGCGTTATAACGCTTCATTTGGTCGCCATTTTCAGTGAAATACATGCCTCCGTCCGTCATGGTGCCATCTACATCTAAAATGACCAGCTTGAATTTTGATTTATCAAATTTCTGCGTTTGTTTCAAATCTTTTAAAACAATAACATCTAACGGCAGGTTGAAATATTCGGCAATTCTAACCAATTCGTTAGGAGTGGGATCCATTATTCGAATTTTAGGAATATAAATTATATTCTCAAATTCAGTAACCGAAATGCCCTGTTGATCACAGAGGTGCAAAATGTTTGAATTGTAAATATTCATAATTTGTTTTTCTTGAATTTATCCAATTTTAGACAATCTTCATTCCTACAGCTCCTGCTATTGGTTGTAAAGTACTTAATAATGTTTCAAATTGCTGGTGGTTCAATTGTTGTGATGCATCTGATTTAGCCACAGTTGGGTCGGGGTGAACTTCTATGAGCAAACCGTCAATTCCCATGGCAACACAAGCTCTAGTTAAATCTGGAACTCCATAAGCATGACCCATTGCGTGTGATGGGTCTAAAACTACGGGTAAATTTGTATGCTCTTTTAAAAAAGAAACACCACATAGGTCTAACGTAAATCTTGTCTTAGTTTCAAAGGTTCTTATTCCTCTTTCACATAGTATAACATTGTCGTTCCCCCCAGACAGCACGAACTCAGCACATTGCACGAATTCCTGTAAAGTAGTTCCGAATCCTCTTTTTATTAATACGGGCTTTCTAGTTTTTGCACATGCTCTTAATATTCCTTGATCATACATGGCTTTGGCTCCAACTTGAATCACATCAGAATACTCAATTACTTCTTGAATATGGGTGGCATCTCTAACTTCAGTAATTACGTTTAAACCGTGCTCTTCTTTCATTTTCTTCAAAAGTTTTAAACCTTCTAAGCCTAAACCTTGAAAAGAGTAGGGAGATGTTCTGGGTTTGTAGCAGCCGCCACGTAAAGTAGTCAGCTTGTTTTTTAACAATAGGGCAGAAGATTCCTGAATTTGAGACTCAGATTCAACAGAGCATGGTCCAGCTATCACCAATGTGTTTTTGCTGTTTCCGCCAATAGTCACATCTCCAATTTTAACTTCTCGCGTTTCTTGAATGTATTTTCGAGAAGCCAATTGGATATCGTTGTCAAACGTGAAAGTTTTTAGTACTTCAGAAGAATACTTAACATCAATTTCTTTTTGTCCAGAAGAACTGATAAGTTCAAAATGTTCCGGACGATCTATTAAGAAAGCATTATTTTCTTCTGCGATTACGTTCGCTCTTTCTAGTCCGATTTCTTTTTTTAAATGTATGATCATAATTCTCCTTTAATCAGGTTGAGGAAGTTGATGCTTCCAATTGCTTTATTATTAGTGTCTAAAACTGGCAGATAGACAATTGTTCTGCTTTCTTTCTTTATAAAACGTAGTAATTGATAAACGGTGTAAGATCCAGATATGGTAATCGGCGACTTGTTGATCATAGACGCTATTTCTATTTGATCCAAATTACCAAGGTTAGCCAATAAGGCTTTTCGCAAATCTGCGTTTCCGATAATACCTACAAAGCTATGGTCTTCTTCAATTACCATAGTAAAACCAAGTTTACCTGATTCAATGGAATTCAACACATTTTTAAAGCTCAAATCTTTTTTATAAATAACTGGTGATTCATCTAAATCACGCATAAAATCTTTGATTAAGAAATGTGATTCAATTTCGTTGAGTTTTAAATTCAATAAAGCTGTATTGATGTTCGTTGAATTGAATAGGTAAGACCCCGAAACAGAAGCATAAACTCCCATGTTTCTTAGGATAAAACTTACTTCAGCATTTACTCCGCCATCTACGTGTACTTTTTTGTCTGGATATTTTTGCTGAAATGCTCTAATCTTTCTAAAATTCGTCTTATCAAATTGGCCACCACTTTGTCCAGGAATGGTTGCCATAAACAAAATGAAGTCAAACTCATCCTTGTAATCTTCAAAAACTTCAATGTCAGTATTTGATGTAATTGAAAGACCTAGCTGCCCAGTGAACTCTTTTGGTATCTCAAGTTTCTTATCCGTTAAATCTTCGTATTGAAAGGTCACATATTCAATATCAAATTTTTCTAAAGCTGGATAAAATCTTTTAGCATCTGCAGTAATAATGTGCAAATCAATAGGGATATGCGAATTATTTTGAATCGTTTCAATATCGAAAAAAACATTCAAATCATCATTGCAATCTACATGAATCATGTCCACATGGCTTGCATTCAGGTTACTGATAGTTTCTTGAATTGTTTCAGTTTTTTTGTCAGAATATATGGATGCTGATATTTTCATTCAATAGGTATAAAATTTCCGTTGCAAAGAATGATTTTGAAATTTGCGTTTCCAAAAATTTTCTCTTGTAAATCTTCTTCTAGAAGTTGAACATTCTTAAGTTCATCTTCTGTAAATTCTTGATGGGCATCATTTTGCACCATTTTAAGAAAAAGAGTAGGCTCTTCATCCTGTAATTCAGAGCTTCCCAGCTGTATACTTTGAGGTGCGTCAAAAATCAAGTCGTTTTCTTCAAAATAATCTGCTAATGGCTCTACAAAATTAACCATGGTATTTGGGTAAAAGATTTCTAGATTTCCTCTTTCGTATCGATTACCAAATGAGGCCTGACAAGAATGAATCCCGACAGCAAATGTAATTAAGAATAGATATATTAGCGTTGTTCTAATGTTCAAGAATTATAGGTACAAAGATAGAATTTATGATTGATTTCAAGAATAAGAAATTTAAAGGGAGTAATGAGCGTTGGTCAGTTTTTGACTGTACAATTAAGCCTTCTAATAAAGCGGTAGTGATTTTTGTTCACGGATATAAAGGATTTAAAGATTGGGGAGCCTGGGGTTTAATGTCTGAATCTTTTGTTAATCAGGAGATTGGAGTAGTGAAATTCAATATGAGTCATAACGGTGGAACTACAGAAAACCCAATAGATTTTGATGATTTAGATGCTTTTGGACAGAATAGGTATTCTTGGGAATTGAATGATTTAAAAATCATTATTGAAGAGACGTATCGATTAATTCATGATGAGATGAACTTGGATATACCAATTGTTCTCTTGGGTCACAGTAGAGGGGGAGGGGTCTGTATTTTAGAAGGTGCGAATAATGAAAAAGTAGACGGAATTATCTCCTTAGCTGGTATTTCTGATATTGCTTCAAGGTTTCCTGAAGGTGATGAGTTGAACGAATGGAAAGTAGAAGGAATTAAAACTGTGTGGAACGGAAGAACTGAACAAGAAATGCCTCATTATTTTTCTTTTTATGAAGATTTCATTGAAAATAAAGATCGGCTTGATATTGAAAATGCTTGTAGAACATTGAATAAACCCTTTGTTCAGATTCATGGCGACATGGATATGTCAGTTTCTGTATCTGAAGGGTTAGCAATCGCGAATTGGACAGAAACAGAGGTTAAAATTATAAAAGGTACTGAGCACACCTTTGGCTCAAACCACCCTTGGAAATCAGATCAACTACCAGAGGAATTGAATGAAGTAGTAGATTTTACCGTAGATTGGATTAATACACAGATAGTGCAATCATGATTTTTTCAAAGTACTTGCGTACTTGTGTGTTAGAACATCTATGATTGTTGATAATCATAGCATACGCAATCTTTTTTCCACTTTTCGAATCAATGTATCCGGCGTAAGATTTTACCCGAGTCATAGTACCACTTTTGCCATAAACTCTCCCTTGTGCTGTTGTTCCTCTGCACATTCTAGACATGGTTCCGCGTTTACCGGCTAACGCCATACTTTGTTTTAATTTTTTACCAGACTTCTGTCTGTGCATATATTTAAGCATATCTACTAAAAATTTCGCGCTTAGTGAATTTGACCTGGCTAATCCACTTCCGTCAGTCATATTTAATCCTGAAGCTCCGATTTTATTGTTCCAATATTTCCAGCAAATTTGGGCACCGTTGTAAGTACTTCCATATCCTGAACTATTCACTGAAATTTGACAAAGGATGTGCTCTGCAAAAAGGTTGATACTATTACGATTGGTTACATTTATAATTGTTCCTAAATACGGAGATTTGTGAATGTAAATCTCTTTCAATTCGGGCAGATTAAACTCTTTTTCTCTTGATAATTCTCTTCTTGTTAACGGCATATACATGACATCTATTCCAGCTTGTTCTAAGGCGTAATCTACTTCTAAAGCCATAACAAGTTCAGGATCTGGCATACTTGCCTTTACTTCAAAATCATCTTTTTGTTTAGGGATTGATCCTCTTACAAACCAATCAGATGAGTAAGGTGCTCCATATACATAAGCATTGTCTTTTTTAGAGTCTGCAGATCTTACGTAATTTCTAATCTTAATTCCAGGAATATACGGTGTAACGCACTCTAGGGAGGTAGAGTCGCCAGCGTTCTCGCCAGTTTTAAAGTGGAGTTTCATCATATTGTCAAATATGGTAAGACCTGAAGGCCCAGCTCCATAATAGTTACCCATATCTGCCCACACCCAATCAGCAGGAACACCTTGATAAGAATATATTGAGGCATCTGCAATGACATGTCCGTCAATTTTTCGGATGCCCATGGCGTAACAAGAATCTGCCCATCTGGTTAGAAAATCTCTTTCTTCATCATGCTTTGTGAAATATTTAGATCCTAAAGTTGGATCACCACCTCCAATTATATAAAGGTCTCCATGCAATGTACCGGTAGAGTCTATTTCACCAGAATGCATAATTTTAGTTTTAAATCGGTATCCTGAGCCCAACTTTTGCAATGCAGTGGCGGTTGAAACAAGTTTCATGGTAGAAGCACTAGGAATGCTCATTTCTGAATTATAATCCCCAATAACTTCTCCAGTAGACATATCTATGGCGTAAAAACTAAAAGCAGCATTTTTAAGTTTTGTAAAAGTCATGATTGACTCTGCTTTGGTTTGAACCACATTATTCGGTTTTTGTGTGGTTTCCTGAGCAAAATTGGTTGCCAATATGCAACTCGTGAGTACTGTTAAAATTAAATGCTTCATTTTTTAATGTTTAGCTTACCTAGACCTTATATTTGTAGATTCTAAATTAGAAACTTTGTGCGGTATATTAGGCATATGGGCAAAAAATAACACTGGATTATCCCAATTTGAAAAAATGGATGAGGCCTTGACTGTTATGCACCATAGAGGTCCTGACAATAAAGAAAGCAAAACTTATACCAATGTGGGTCTTGGTCACGTAAGGTTATCCATTATAGATACAGCACCAACAGCTAATCAACCTTTCACTGACAGTTCAGGTAGATATACGTTAATTTTTAATGGAGAAATTTATAATTACAAGTCTTTAAAAGAGGATTTAAGTGATGATGAGATTGATTGGAGAACCGAATCTGATACAGAAGTTTTACTGTATAGTTTAATAAAGTTTGGAGATAAAATTATACCAAAACTCAATGGTTTTTTTGCATTTGTCTTATATGATAATGATACAAATGAAATGTTGTTCGCGAGAGATGCAATGGGGATTAAACCTCTGTCCTTGTACGAAGACGGAGATAAAATAATTTTAACTTCTGAACTGAACACACTGTTTAAGTTTGATATCGATAAATCTATTTCTGCAGATGCCATTAATCATTATTTGGGCTTGACTTATGTCCCGGCACCTCATACATTATTAGAGAGAGCTTATAAGATTAAACCCGGTAGATTTGGCTATATTAAAGAAGGTCAGGTTTCAATCCAATGTTACTTCGATATTCAAAGGAATCCATATGTTAAATTGACTTATGTAGATTCAAAAACTGAACTTCAAAGCTTGTTAGAGCAGGCAGTTGAGAAAAGAATGGTGGCTGATGTTGATTTGGGAGCATTTCTTTCTGGAGGGGTTGACTCCTCTGTGATTTGCAGTCTTGCCAAAAAATATGATAATAACTTAAAAACGTTTTCTATAGGTTTTGATCATAAGTATTTTGATGAATCTGGATACGCAAAAAAAGTCGCTGACCATATAAGTAGCGATCATCATGAGATCATTTTAGGAAAAAAGGATTTTGAACAAGAATTTGATAATTTTTTAAATGCAATTGATGAGCCTTTTGCAGATTCTTCGGCTTTTGCAACTTATTTGTTAGCAAAGGAAACCAAAAAACATGTTACGGTTGCTTTGAGTGGGGATGGAGCGGATGAATTATTCGGTGGATACAATAAACACCGTGCACTTTTGCGTTCTGAACTTGTGTCAAATAGGGAGAGAACCTTGATAAAAGGAGCAAATATGTTACTGGGGGCGGCTGCAAAAAATAGATTCACAAAGTTCGGTGAGATCAGCAGAAAAGTTCAGAAAATGAATAGTGGTCTGAAACTTCCTATTGAAAAAAGATACTGGCACTGGTGCCACTTTACTTCAATAGATGCCGTTGTGAATATCTTAAAAAGTGAGCACTACAGAGAAATCCAATGGGAAGGTTATATGATTCAAGATGTTTCTGACTCACTTATAGCCGATCAGCAAAATGTATTGCCAAACGATATGTTAAAGAAGGTTGATTTGATGAGTATGGCCAATTCTTTAGAGGTCAGAACTCCATTCCTGGATCGATCAGTGGTGGGTTTTGCCAATTCACTTCCTTTAGAATTTAAATTAGATAAGAAAGAAAGTAAACGAATCTTAAAAGAAACTTTTCAAGATCAATTACCTCCTGAAATACTTTATCGCCCAAAAAGAGGTTTTGAAATTCCTTTACAAGAATGGCTAGGCCCTCAAATTGCTGACATTTTTAATTCAGACTTATTTTCTAAAGAATTCATTGCAGAACAAGGGATTTTTAAAATGGACGGAATTACAGATCTTGTTAGAGAAGTTAATTCTAGACGCTTTGGAGACAACATTTATTTGGTATGGTCATTAATCATTTTTCAGCATTGGTGGAAAAAAAATATGATTGAATGCGAAAAATAAAAGTACTTAGAATCATCAATCGCTTCAATTTGGGCGGTCCAACGTATAATGCCACTTTTTTAACAGCATTTTTGGATGAAAAATTTGAAACTAAATTAATTGGTGGTAAACATGAAGCACATGAAGGAGATTCTACCTTTATTTTAGATAAATATAATGTTGAGTTCGAAATTGTAGATGAGCTACAACGAGAAATTAATTGGTCACAAGACAAAAAAGCGCTCAAGAAAATCCGTCAAATCATTAGAGAATTTCAACCTGATATTGTGCATACCCATGCCTCTAAATCTGGATTCATAGGAAGACTTGCAGCTCATAAAGAAAAAGTACCAGTAATTGTACACACCTTTCATGGACACGTTTTTCACTCTTATTTTGGCAAAGTTAAAACTTCACTGTACAAAAATGTGGAGCGTTGGATGGCAAAAAGATCAGATGCTGTGCTCATGATTTCTCAACTTCAAAAAGAAGAGATTGTAAATAAATTCAGAATAGTCACTGATGAAAAAGCTCACATTGTTCCGCTTGGTTTTGATTTGAGTAAATTTAGAACCGATCAAGAAGCCCTGCGCTCAGAATTTAGGGAATTGTATAAAATACCTGAATCAGTTGTTGCAGTGGGAATAATTGGAAGATTGGCTCCAATAAAAAACCATGACCTATTTATAGAATCTGCAAGACAGTTAGCTCTAAATTCTGAGCAAAAATTAAAATTCGTGATCATTGGTGATGGTCAATTGATGAATCAGTTAAAATCTAGATGCAATGAAATTCATGAAGAAGTAGGAGAGGAGTTATTCATTTTCACGTCTTGGATTAAAAATATTGAATTTGCACTTGCCGGATTGGATGTTGTTGCGTTATCCTCTTTAAATGAAGGAACGCCAGTTAGTTTGATTGAAGCTCAGGCTGCTGGAGTTCCCGTTATTTCAACAAATGTTGGCGGAGTTAAGGATATATTAGTTGAAAACGAAACAGGAATTGTTGTAGAGGGTTTTTCAATAAAAGAGTATGTTCAAAAACTACAATTTCTCGCGGAATCTAAAGAAATACGTGAAAAAATGTCACAAAATGGCTGGAATCACGTAAGAGAAGAATTCAGTTACAACAGACTATGTTCTGATGTAGCTAAGTTGTACAATGAACTTTTGAAGAAAAAAGGTATAGAATGTTAAAGAATATCAAGCTTATAGCGGTAATTGGAATAGTAGGATTAATTCAAAGCTGCGGTATTAATAGTAACCTGATGCTAAAAACAGATAAAGATTATGTTTTTGCAGATGTGGATACCTTGAATCAAACGAAGCTTGATTATCGAATAGATCGAAATGACATACTACAATTACGTTTCTTCACGAATGATGGAATTAAGGTGTTAGATGTTGCAACTTCAGAAGGAGGTAATCAAAACCAATTATTCAATCCAAATAATTCATTGAACTACGTTATCCAGAATGACTCTTTGGTTCATTTGCCAGTGATTGGTAATGTCAATTTAGTTGGAATGACAATTAGAGAAGCAGAATTGTATTTGGAAACACTATACGAAGGCAATTATGTTGACCCCTTTGTTCAATTATCAGTGACTAACAGAAGGGTTATTGTCTTTCCAGGAAATGGAGGAGAGGCTAGTGTTCTTTATCTAGCTAATAATAATGTTACCTTACTTGAAGCCTTGGCTTTGGCTGGTGGAATCACGGAAAGAGGAAGAGCGAATAAGGTCAAATTGATTAGAAAAAACGAGGAAGGAAAAAGAGATGTCTATAAAATTGACTTGTCTACTATTGAGGGTGTGCAATATGCTGATATTATTGTGCAAGCAAATGATTACATCTACGTAGAGCCGGATCCAGAAATAGGAAAAGAAATATTAAAAGAAGTTGCACCTATAGTTTCATTGATTTCAAGTGCAGCAATTGTAGTGGCCATTATTTTGAGCCCGTGATAAATGGAAGATAATAAGTCAAATAAATCTGCCGTAAGTCGACTCAATACTGAGTTAGACGTAAATTTGGTGACAACTGTTCTAAAAAGAAATTTTTTAGTTCCGGTCATTCTTTTGGTGGTTAGTTTGTCTGTTTCTTTTATTTATCTCAGATATACAAAACCAGTTTATCAAAGTACAGCAATTATTCAACGTAGTTCTCAAGATGAAGGTAAACGTATATTAGATATTGAAAGTTTTGAGCAAGAAAATATGCTCTCTGAAGATGTTGAGCTTTTAAGATCTACCTTTTTATTAGAAAGGGCACTTAAAAATTTAAATTTAGAGGTTTCTTATTTTTCAGAAGGAGATATTCTTACTGAAGAAAAGTATTTGTTATCCAGTTATCACATAACTATTCTTGAATTAAAGGACAGTTCACTTATCGGTAAACAAATATTTGTAGAGAATTCCGGTGAGCAAATCAAGTTAAAATTTTCTTCTGTAGATGGTGATCAGACAGTTGATGTTACTCCAAACTCGGTTGTTAGTAATGATTATTTTGATTTAATATTTAAAGTCAGCAATGAAGATCGCTTCAGAACTTCTTCAAAAGAGAATAGTCTATACTTCGTTTTCAATAATTATTCTACGCTAACTACGCAATTGCATCCTCATTTAGAGGTTTTTGCACTAAATCCAGAGGCGAAAACGATTCAAGTTTCGTTCAAATCGAACAATCATAAATTGAGTAAAGACGTGGTGTCTTCAGTTATAAACACATTCTTTAACTATGATTTGGAGAAGAAAAGACAAAGTTCTGCGAGTATCTTAGATTTTATTGATTCTCAATTGGACACCGTTTTTGTTCAACTGAAAGAATCTGAAACCGCGATACAATCATTTAAAGACAGCAATTCTGTTACTGATCCAAAATATATTACCACCAAGATAATGGAGCGCAGTAATATGCTTCAATCGCAATTGCTCGAAATAGAATTCGACTTAGAATTGATTAAAGAAGTAGAGCGTTCTGTACAATTAAGCGATCGTATTGAAATTTATAAGGTAATGCCTGCGGTTTCTGGAACGCCATATGAAACTATGTTAATTGAAGAGTTAGAAGAGCTGCATCAATTGTTAGTAGACAAAGAGGATTTAGGTTATAGTGTAACTGAATCTAATGATAAGATGAAAAAACTCAATAGAAATATTGATGCGCAAAATGACAACATCTTCAGAGTGATTTCAACCTTAAAAGATCAATTAAAATTCAAGAAATCAAGTTTAGAAGACCGTATTTATCAAGTTGAAAGCCAATTGTATGGAATTCCAGAAAAAGAAATGGAATTATCACGATTAAATAGAATGTTCAACCTAAATGAGAAGTACTACACGCTTTTAATTGAAAAGAAAACACAGTATGCCATTTCTAAAGCAGGGTTTACCATGGATAACATGGTACTTCAAGCGCCTACTGAGGCTGTACTTATTAGCCCAAATAGAAAATTAGTGTATATAGTGGCGGTAGTGCTTACTATTTTATTAAGTCTCATCTATTTATTAATTCGTTATTTAACTTTTAACGATATACATGAGCCAGAAGAATTAAAAAGGTTAATGCCATCTTCTGTTGGGTTTTTAGGAATCATTCCAAAAGTAGAGTCGGTTGAGAAGAATTCAACATTGATGGTTCATAAAAGCCCTAAATCTGCCTTGGCAGAAAGCTACCGACACATTCGTTCTAATTTGCAATTCATTTTGAAACAAAATGAACCAAATGTAATAGCCATATCTTCTTCAGTTTCAGGAGAAGGTAAAACCTTTGTAGCGGTTAATATGGCCGGAATCATTGCTATGTCAGGAAAGAAAGTGCTGGTGATTGATTTGGATTTAAGAAAACCAAAAATCCATTTAGCCTTCAAAATGGACAATGCTTCTGGTATGAGTTCAATTTTAGCGCATGGCACAAATTGGAAAGAATGCGTTCAAAATTCTGAACTTGAAGGTTTAGATTACATCACGGCTGGTCCTATTCCGCCTAACCCCTCAGAACTAATTATAGGGGATGTGTTGGGCAGAGTAATAGAAGAATTTAAAGAAACTTATGATATAATCATCATAGATAATCCACCAGTTGGTATCGTTTCTGACGGGGTAAGTGTGATGAATAAAGCAGACTGTCCAATTTATGTTTTCAGAGCAAACTATTCTAAACGTTTTTACACGCAAAGGGTAAAAGAATTGGTTGAAACAAACAAAGTTTCAAAGTTATTTGTTGCATTGAATGCGCAAGAAATTAAAAAGAGAGGCTATGGCTACGGATATGGTTATGGCGAATACTATACTGAGGAAGCTCCTGCTAAAAAGAAGTGGCAATTCTGGAAAAAATAATGGAAGTAAAAACATTTAAAATTAAAGGGTTGAAATTATTCAAACCACGAGTTTTTAAAGACGACCGTGGCTATTTTTTTGAATCATTCAATAAACCATTTTTTAACGAAAACATTGATCAGGTGGAATTTATGCAAGACAATCAGTCTTCTTCATCTAAGCATGTTTTACGTGGTTTACATTTTCAAAAACCTCCTTTTGATCAAGGAAAATTGGTTCGGGTAATTCAAGGTAAAGTACTTGATGTTGCAGTAGATATCAGAAAGAATTCACCAACTTACGGTCAGCACGAAATCGTTGAATTAAACGGAGAAGAAAACCAAGTTTTCTGGGTGCCTTCAGGATTTGCTCACGGATTTGTTGCCTTAGAAGATGATACAATTTTCTCGTATAAATGTACCAACGTCTACAATTACGATTCTGAAGATGCATTGCTTTGGAATGATGAAGATTTAAATATAGATTGGGGTGTTGTTGACCCTTTAGTTTCTGATAAAGATAAAATTGCCCAAAAATTCAAGAATTTTGATTCACCTTTTGAATTTTGAGAGAAAGTTTACATTCCATATTGAATTTGATTAGTTTTTTTGGTGGCGCGTTTATTTTATCGGCCATCATCAATTCATTTTTCTTGAAATTTGCCAGGTCTTTAGGTATTCGGCATAAAAATCACTTAACAATTCGTTGGAGTAATGAGTCTAAACCATCTTTGGGTGGAATTAGTTTCTACCTCAGTTTCTTGTTAGGATTCATGATTTACGCCATTATGTTTGGACAGGCAGATGTCTTTCAAAATAAAGCCTTGTTAGGATTATTTTTCACCATAAATATTGCCTTTTTATTAGGTCTTTCAGATGATGCTTATGACACAAAACCACTTATTAAATTGGGCTGTCAAATACTCTGTGGCGTGATCTTAATTAATACAAATTCTTCTATTCAGTTATTTGAACATACTTGGCTAAATAACACTATGACTGTGCTGTGGGTAGTTGGAATAATGAATTCTATTAACATGTTAGATAATATGGATTCTATCACAACTACAGCTTCCATTTTTATTATTCTAACCATTCTGGGCATCTCGCTTCCATTTTCATTGACAAACAATGTTGATTTATTCCTATTAATTACCATTTTAGGTTCTCTTTGTGGATTCTTAGTGTTTAATTGGAACCCTTCTAAGATGTTCATGGGGGATACTGGTTCGCAGTTTCTCGGTATGTTCTTGGCGTATTTCTCCATAAAATTCTTGTGGAATGCTGGCATTGAAGAAGGAAGTTATTCGGTGTTTTCGAATTTAACCTTGGTTCTTATTGCATTTGCAACGCCTATAATTGATACAACTTTTGTCACTATTAGAAGGTTAAGACGAGGACAATCGCCAATGATTGGGGGGAAAGATCACACCACGCACACGCTATCTTATCTTGGTTTAACAGACAAGCAAGTTGGTTTAGTTTTTATAGTGTTCGGAATAATTTCAAGTATGCTTACTTATAATGTGGCCAATTTTATTCATCATGGCTCTTTAAGCTTGATACTGATATGGTTATATGTAGTGATGATGTTAGTTATCTTCTTTTCGCTCGCAAAAAAGGCAAAAGAATCTCAAAAGAAATAGCCAAACGATTTGATATTTGCTAACTTTATTGACCAGTTCAATTTAAGATGGCAGAAAGCTTTTCACAAGAAGAATTTATAGAGATTTATGGTGCGAAAGAGCACAATTTGAAGGATTTTGATTTGAAAATTCCGAGAAATAAATTAGTGGTATTCACTGGTTTATCCGGAAGTGGAAAGTCATCATTAGCCTTTGATACCATCTTTGCTGAAGGGCAACGTAGATATCTTGAAACCTTTTCTGCCTACGCCCGCCAATTTTTAGGTGGCTTAGAAAGACCCCATGTGGATGAAATCCTTGGATTGAGTCCTGTGATTTCAATTGAACAAAAAACGGTCAATCGCTCACCAAGATCTACCGTAGGAACAGTGACCGAAGTCTATGACTTCATGCGATTATTCTTTGCAAGGGCAGGTGAAGCCTACTCTTATAATACGGGTGAGAAAATGGTCAAGTACACCGATCATCAAATCATTGACTTGATTATTGAAAAATATGCTGGTGAAAAAATAATCGTCTTATCTCCAAAAGTAAAAGGACGTAAAGGTCACTACAGAGAATTATTTGAGCAGGTTTCTAAGCTAGGATACTCAAAAGTAAGGGTTGACGGCGAAATAGTTGATATCAAAGCAGGAATGCGATTAGATCGTTATAAAATTCATGATATCGAAATTGTCATAGATAGAATTCAAGTTTCAGAAGAACATAAATCTCGCGTAACGCAAGCCGTTCAAGCTGCTTTGAAGTACGGTTCAGATGTTATGATGATTGAGAATCACGATACCGGAGAATTTAGACAATTCAGTCGTTTTCTGATGTGTCCAACAACCGGGATCTCTTATGCTGAACCAGAGCCAAACCTGTTTTCATTCAACTCTCCTTATGGGGCCTGTAAAAAATGTAATGGCTTAGGAATTATCTCAGAAATTGATTTGAAGAAGATTGTGCCAGATGATAAACTGAGCATTAAAGACGGTGGAATTGAACCTCTGGGTAAGCTGAAAAACAATTGGTTTGCATCTAAAGTTGAGTTTATTTTAGAGGCATACGGATATAGTTTAAAGACAGCTATCAAAGACCTTCCAGAAGAAATCATGAACAAATTGTTGTATGGTTTTGAAGATGTACTGCGGGTTGATGGATTAAATAAAAATTACTCGTTTACAGGGATTACAAATTACTTGATTAAACAATTCCAAGAAACTCCGTCTCCAGCTGTTAGGCGTTGGGTAGAGAGTTTTATGGATAAAAAGCCATGCGATACTTGCAATGGTTCGAGACTTAGAAAAGAAGCTGATTATTTTAAAATAGCAGAAAAAAACATTGGTGAATTAGCGCAGCTAGATTTAGCAGGATTACAAGAGTGGTTTGCAGATTTACCGGGTAAATTATCCAAAAAACAAACAGCAATTGCTGGTGAGATATTAAAAGAAATCAATAATAGACTCCTTTTTTTAATGGATGTTGGCTTACATTATTTAGACTTAAACCGGTCTTCTAAGTCACTTTCAGGTGGTGAAGCACAACGAATTAGGTTGGCAACACAAATTGGATCTGAGTTAGTCAATGTCCTCTACATTTTGGATGAGCCTTCAATAGGATTGCACCAACGAGATAACGAACGATTGATTAAGTCATTAAAAAGGCTTAGAGATGCAGGTAACTCTGTTATTGTCGTTGAACACGATAAAGAAATGATGGAAGAATCAGACTTTATTGTAGATATCGGTCCTAAAGCAGGAATTCACGGTGGACATATTGTTCAAGCTTGTACTTTAGAAGAGTTGAAAGGTGGAGATAGTACAACAGCTGGCTATTTAAAGGGGGATTTGAAAATTGAACTCCCAAAAGAAAGAAGAAAAGGCAACGGAGAATTCATAGAATTAAAAGGTGCTTCAGGTCATAATTTAAAGAACGTATCCGTAAAATTTCCTTTAGGAACATTTATTTGTGTTACTGGAGTTTCTGGTTCGGGAAAATCTTCTTTGATTAATCAAACCCTATATCCAATCTTAAATCAACACATCTATAATGGAGTAAAAAGACCCTTGCCTTACAAGGCGATTAAAGGTCTGGAGCATATTGATAAAGTAATTGATATTGATCAATCTCCAATTGGGCGAACACCAAGATCAAATCCTGCCACTTACACTGGACTTTTTGGAGATGTGAGAAATCTATTCGCATCTATCAATGAATCAAAAATTAGAGGATATAAAGCAGGGAGATTCAGTTTTAACGTGAAAGGTGGTAGATGCGAAACGTGTAAAGGCGGAGGGTTGCGTACCATTGAAATGAATTTCTTGCCAGATGTTTATGTTGAATGTGAAGAATGCCAGGGAAAACGATACAACAGAGAAACCTTAGAAGTTAGGTTTAAAGGCAAGAATATCAATGATGTGTTAGAGATGACCATTGAGGATGCAGCTGAATTCTTTGAATCAATTCCGAAAATTAAGCGAAAACTAGACACTTTAAATTCTGTAGGACTGGGGTATATCAAATTAGGGCAACCATCTACAACAGTTTCAGGAGGTGAGGCACAACGAATTAAATTGGCTTCAGAATTGTCTAAAAAATCTACCGGAAAAACTTTTTACATATTAGACGAGCCTTCAACAGGGCTGCATTTTGATGATATTAAAATGTTGCTAGATGTCTTACAAAGACTGGTAGAAGAGGGGAACACTGTTTTAGTAATCGAGCACAATTTAGATATCGTTAAAGTTGCTGACCATATCATTGATGTAGGGCCAGATGGCGGAATTAATGGAGGAGAGATTGTAGGAACCGGGACTCCTGAGCAATTCGTGAAAAAATATAAAACTGAGACCGCTCGTTTTCTTAAGCTAGAGCTTTAAATTCTTTGTCAATTTCTTTTGCCAGAGCAATTGCAGCTTCAGGGTATTTTCTAAACCACAATTCAGGTTCAATCAATTCTGCTTCTCCAACAGCCAATTGATCATTGTTATCCCAAACCAAATCAATTCTGGCATAAGTTGGAGTTGGATCACAGGCAAGTGCAACAGATTCAGCAAATGCAATTTCTTCAGAGCTTGGTGTGTAATCATGCACTGATCCACCAAAATCATCTTGAACGCGGTAATCCCCTGATTTAGCTAATTTCAATACCGAATGCGTGTATTTTCCTCCAATTACTATGTGACTTACTTCTCCTTTACTTGTGATGTTGTTCATGAAAGGCTGTAACATCATAGCTTCTTTTGCAATCAATTCTTGGAAAATGGCTTCATGTTCGGCCCAGTTTTCAGAATTTAGCAAGTAAGTATGTCGTCCACCGCCAGAAACGCAGGGTTTAATGACAGATTTATTCCAACCCAATTTATGATGCAAATCAGCTAAGGTTGTCTTGGTACCCATCTCAATGAAATGAGAAGGAACCACAGGAATACCGTCTTCTGATAAATCATTCAAATAATGTTTATCAATGTTCCATAAAATTTGGTCAAATGAATTGATGAAGGTTGTTTGGTTTTTTACCTTATCCATCCAAGCTTGGAATACGTCAAAACGGTGGAAATAATCCCAAATCGTTCTGAATATGGCAATTTTGACTGAGCTCCAGTCAAATTCTGGGTCAGCCCAATCTACAATAATCACCGAGTAACCTAGCTTTTCTAAAGCACCTTTTACTAAACCATCTTCTTCTAAAACCTGGTCCATATACCAATCCGTTACTGTTGGATTAACATATTTGCGTTCTGTTAACAATGCGATATCGTAAGTTGCTTTCATGTGTTTGGCTTTTTTATCCCTTGAAATCTTTCTTATTTATTTTATAATAAACTGAATTTTCGATTCCTTCGCAAGGTGCTTCTTTAAAATAAGACATTCCAATTTTCTCTAGAACCCTTATCGAACCTAAGTTGAGTTTGGCTGTTCTTCCAATTATTTCTTTCAATCCGTAATTCTCGAATCCCTCATTTAAGCAGGCTTTAGCTGCTTCAGTTGCATAACCTTTATTCCAGTGTTGCTTGAAAAACCGATAACCTAAATCTACCGTATTTTCATCTAGCCTTTTTAAACCACACCAGCCAATAACTTCGTTATTTGATTTTAGTAGAACTGTCCATCTTCCAAATCCATTAGAACTGTAGGGGTCGTATTGTTTTAAGAACGCTTGACTTTCTGCTATTGACTCAAAAGCTTTGTCTCCTGTATACTGCATGACATCCCAGTCAGCATTTAAACGGTAAAACGCTGCTGCGTCTTCTTCTGAAAACTTCCTTAATAAAAGGCGATCGGTTTGAAATTCTATGGTCATTAAAACTTTACGGTCAACGAATTTCTCAAGTTATAGTTGGTTTTACGCACATCTTGAATGTCTCTAGAATCATGCGTTATCGAATAAATTACCTTATAACTCAAGTATTTGTTGATTTTAAAACGAATATAAGTTTCATTTGAGAATCGGTAATTACCAAAGTCAATAAATTTTGGTTGAAAATAGGAAATAGAGTTCATTCCCACATTTTCAGAAAACTGTCCGTCAAACGAGAAATAAGAAGTGGATAACACATCATTTGAAGAGCCTCCTCCATCAAGTAATTCTTCGTATTCTCCCATAAAACCTGTTCCCAAGTTCAATTGATAGTTCTTTTGATCCAACACGTTGAATCGAATTCCGGTTCCCAATAAAAGGCGTAGATTAATTCGTTGAATTTTATTGAATTGACCTTGTTGAAAGGCTTCCAAACTCACGCGTCCAGAATCTTTGAATTGATAAACATAACGCAAATGCTCATATCCTCTATTAATAAAGTCATCATCTTTTGACTTTACAAAAGAGTGGTCAGTAATAATTAAAGCGTGATGCTTTTTTTTAGAATATCCCAGTTTCAGTTTATCTCCAATTTGAAGCAGCTGTTTGGTGTTCATGGTGAAGTTCAAATTCAATTCAGCACTTCCTGAAAATCCTTCTTTTTTTTCATCTAATCGTTTGTTTTCAATGTTCACGATTTGTCCAATAGCATTTGTTGCTATCAAAATCAGTAAGGTTCCAATAAGTTTCATATATATAAATTAGGCATTCAAGGCTAATTCAATCCTTATAATTTCAGCACATGAATGAATGTTACAATGATAACAACCAGTCTTTAGCAGTTTCCTCATCTGAGAAAAAACGAACTGGATGTGAGGTTTTCATTACTGCACTTGCACCTTTAAGATATTCAGCAGTAATTGGATTTTTTGCGACCAATGCTTCACCAATTTTTGGTCTTACACGTTCAGTTAAATAACGCTCTCCAACATCTCTTGAAACTTCAATTCCTCCTTCAAAAACAACTAGTAACCTGACTTGGCTCATGTCTTCTCCACCAGATATTTTGGTGTATTCAGATCGCATACTTTCCAAATGAGTAGCATTGATAATGGAGTTGTCAGAATAAGTAGTTTTTATGAGGCTTTGATCTAAAATTTTGATTTCAGCTCCGTCTATTTTCTTTGGCATTTGGGGTAGGGGTCAAAAAAAAGCCCTTCCGAAGAAAGGCTTTAAAATTATATATAATAGATTATGCGTTAACGCCTAAAACTTCTGCCATTTTCTTACCAATCTCTGCAGGAGAATCAACAACGTGAACACCGTTCTCTCTTAAAATTCTTTTCTTAGCTTCTGCTGTATCATCTTCTCCACCTACAATTGCACCGGCATGTCCCATAGTTCTTCCTGCTGGAGCTGTAACTCCTGCAATGAATCCTACAACTGGTTTTCTATTTCCATCAGCTTTAATCCATTGAGCCGCTTGTGCTTCAAGATTTCCACCAATTTCTCCAATCATCACAATTCCTGCAGTATCAGGATCATTCATTAACAATTGTACCGCTTCTTTTGTTGTAGTTCCAATAATTGGATCTCCACCAATTCCGATAGCAGTTGTAATTCCTAATCCAGCCTTCACTACTTGGTCAGCTGCCTCATAGGTTAAGGTACCTGATTTAGATACAATTCCAATATTTCCTTTTTTGAAGATGAATCCTGGCATAATTCCAACCTTAGCTTCATCAGCAGTAATAACTCCTGGGCAATTAGGTCCAATTAATGTACAGTCATAAGCAGAGATGTAATCTTTTGCTCTAATCATGTCTTTTACCGGAATTCCTTCTGTAATAGCAATGATTACTTTAATTCCACCATTGGCCGCTTCCATAATTGCATCTGCTGCAAATGCAGGCGGAACAAAAATGATAGAAACATCAGCACCAGTTTTTTCAACTGCTTCAGCAACTGTATTGAAAACTGGACGATCTAAATGAGATTGACCACCTTTTCCTGGAGTAACTCCTCCAACTACATTTGATCCATATTCAATCATTTGACCTGCATGGAAAGTTCCCTCACCACCTGTAAATCCTTGAACGATAATCTTTGAATCTTTATTAACTAATACTGACATATGTATAATTATTTGCTATTGTGAGCTCAAAAATATGTTTTTGATTCGTTAAAACAAAGTCAAATCGAAATAACATTTAATTTATTTCAAATATCTTGTTTTAACTCCTTAATTTTGAATGATGAACTTTGAAAATCCAGAAGATACTATTTGCGCTTTGTCAACTCCCCAAGGGATTGGTGCTATTTCATTAATTCGACTTTCTGGGAAGAAATCTTTTGAAATTATAGCTGCTATATTTTCCAGAAACCTGAAAGATGCAAAGTCACATACAGCTCATTTCGGAACCATTAAAAAGGAGGGCAACATTTTAGACGAAGTGGTGGTCACGATTTTTAGAAACCCGAACTCTTTTACAGGCGAAGATTTAATAGAGATTGGATGTCACGGCTCGCCTTATATTCAATCAGAACTTTTAAAACTTTTGATCTCAAAAGGAGCAAGAATGGCTGGACCTGGTGAGTTTTCTATGCGCTCTTTCTTTAACGGAAAGATGGATTTATCGCAAACAGAAGCCGTTGCAGATGTGATTGCATCTAATTCAAAAGCAGCCCATCAATTAGCAGTGCATCAAATGCGTGGCGGATTTTCTACAGAAATATCCGCCTTACGTCAAGAACTCATGAATTTTGCTTCTCTAATTGAGTTAGAATTAGATTTTTCTGAAGAAGACGTTGAATTTGCAGATAGAACACAATTAGAAGAATTGTTGAAATTGGTGCAATCAAAAGTGGATACCTTGGTGGCGAGTTTTGATTTTGGTAACGCCATTAAAAATGGGGTGCCAGTTGCCATAGTTGGTCCACCCAATGTGGGTAAGTCTACGTTGTTGAATGCTTTGTTGAATGAAGATAAGGCCATAGTTTCAGATATTGCAGGAACCACGAGAGATGTGATTGAAGATGTGGTGATTTTAGATGGAGTTGAATTTAGATTCATTGATACTGCGGGAATTAGAGAAACAACAGATGTCATTGAGAACTTAGGAATTAAGCGCTCTTACGAGCAAATTAACAAAGCAAAAATTGTATTGTTACTCGTTGATTTATCCTCAGAAACTGAAGACAACGTAATTGGACAAATTGAAAAATTTGAGCAAGATGTAATAGAGGAGCATCAAAAGTTGGTTTGCCTATTTAATAAAACAGATTTAGCTGATTTAAACCAATTTGAAAAGCTAAAGTCAAAAGGTGTTTTCATTTCAGCCAAATCGCAAGATGGAATAGAGGGGCTAAAAAGTATGTTGGTAAAAGATTATGAAACCACTGCTTCTGATGATTCAGTAATCGTAACCAATGTCAGGCATTATGATATTTTAGTGAAGTGTCAAGCCTCCATTCTCAAAATCCAACAAGGCATGGAAATGCAAATCACCGGCGATTTATTAGCCATGGATATCCGCGAAACTATGAATCTTTTGGGTGAGATAACAGGTGAGATTTCTTCAGATGATTTGCTTGGGAATATTTTTGCTAATTTTTGTATTGGTAAGTAATAAATTTAACCTTTTTTATTAGTAATTGTTTAAAACATGATGTGGAAAATAGCTCTTTTTTTAGTCTTTACATTGATCGCAGTACCGATCTTGACTTTCTATTATGATGAGCCTTTAACGGCTTTACAATTGTTAACCATGAAAACCTTGCTCTGGGTATATGGAATAGCCGCGGCAGTCGCTTTTATTGTGAGTACAATCACTAAAAATTATAGTCAAGTAGATAAGTTATGGAGTACTATTCCTATAGCTTATGGTTGGATAGTTGCAGTATATGCTGACTTTGAGCCGCGTATTACCTTGATGGCTGTTCTAATTACCATTTGGGCAGTGAGATTAACCTACAATTTTGGGAGACGTGGTGGTTACAGTTGGAAGTTTTGGACAGGTGATGAAGATTATCGTTGGTCTTTGCTCAGGGCTAAACCAGGTTTTGAGCAAGAATGGAAATGGGTGTTATTTAATTTACTTTTTATTTCTGCTTATCAAATGGGGTTAATTTTGATGATGACCCTGCCCACAGTTAAGTCTATGGGAAGTAGCATGGCACTGGGAATCACTGATTATTTCGTTGCAGCTTTGTTTTTATTCTTTGTTGTAATTGAGTTTATTGCTGACCAGCAGCAATACAATTACCAAGAAGCGAAATGGGAAAAAAGAAGAAAAGGATTAGAACTAGAACCGAAATATAAAATCGGTTTCACGCATCATGGCTTGTGGGCATATATGAGGCATCCAAATTATATGGCAGAACAAGCAGTTTGGATTGTCTTTTATCTTTTTTCAATAATTGCCACTGGTCATGTAATAAACTGGTCAATAGCAGGGGCTTTGTTGCTAGTGTTACTCTTCAAAGGAAGTTCTGATTTCTCTGAAGAAATTACAGCAAAAAAATACCCTGAATACAAAAGATATCAAGCAAACGTTGGTCGTTTCTTGCCGATTAAAGGGAAGTTTAAGGTTAAATGAAAGCAGGGATTGCAAATCTGTGCTAACTGATTAAGTTTGTTAATGATTATAAGTAAAAAGATAAAAAAAATTGCAGGTATATTCTTTATACTATTTATTGTATCAGGGCTCGTAACTTCTTGGTATCATTCTGCTGTTAAGGAGGAAAAATTAAAAGAATTTGGAGTAACGACAGGTCGATTAGATTCTATATCACCCCTAAATTCAGCGGTTTATGTTTATTATAGCTTTGTGGTAAATGAAAAGAAATATTTTGGTAGTCAACAAGTATCTCAATATTTGCTGTCAATGGAAAACGAACTGATCGGAAATGAAGTAAAAGTAAAATATTCTTTAGAAGACCCAAATTATTCAGAGTTAACAGAATCAAAGTTTCAATGAAATAAAAGTTATAACCCCTTCAGCACGGATTGCAAATCCGCGCGAACGGGATTGTTTTATTCAATACAAAAATAAGAGGTAAGACCAGCAATCATAAAAGAATCGGTAGCAGAGCTTCTGCGAAGCAGGAAATTAATTATTCAACGGAAAAGTCTCAATCTTCTGCTACTAAATCTTCATACGGAGAAAATAAGGTGTCTTTTGCCTCTATAATTTGTCCTTTCTTCAAAACATATAAATTGTAATCATCATCAACGTCAGGATTTATGAAATAAAAAATTCCATGTGATTCATTATTGGAAATAACTTTTATCTTCTCTAATAAGTATTTATCTAAGTCAAACCCAGTTCCTTTTCTGTTAGTCCCTCCTCCTGAACTGTAAAAATATGTCTGGTTTACGCTGTAAATTTTATTCCTTGATTGTGAAAATAGACTACTTTCTATTTTTTCATTTAATTGATTAATTTCTTGTTCAAAATCTTGGTCCAAATTTTCATCTTCCCAAAATATAATGTTTATCATCCATTGCAACATAATTTCCAATTATTATTAATTTTTAAAAAATCCTATTTATTTACTTTACCGTTAATGCGGATTTGTAATCCGTGCTTTAATTCATTGCTACAAATCAAATATATCTACTATCAACATTTGAAAATTACCATTCAATAAAACTAAAACAAAAAAAAAGGAGCCCAAAAGCTCCCTTTTTAAATCTATTTAAGTATTTCTAGTAAACGTCATATAACATGCCTGACATGCTATTCCAGCTGACATCAAAGTTGTCAAACTTAGCTCCTTCTTTGTCACAAGTAGCAATAATTTGATCAGCATCTTTATCTGACCATTCTTCTCTCCAATTTACCTTCGTTAATGCAGGATATTCTGCTAAATCTGCAGGTAATGCATCTAATCCACAGTACTGTAACCACAAAGTCGATAAAGCAGGTAAAGTTTTAGCTGAAGCAAGTACTGCAGCATAATCCATACCCTCATTACTCCCTAATCTCAAGTGAGATAAGTTAGGCAATGTATAGAATGATTTAGGCAAGGTCGTTATAGGGTTGTTTCCTAATCTTAAATGCTTTAAGTTTTTTAATTCTCCAATATTTGCCGGAACTTCAGTTAATCCCATATAAGCCAAACTTAAGTACTCAAGGTTTGGGCATTGAACTAAAACATCCATAGCTTGATTAAAATCTAAATCTTTACAACCGTCCAATGAGACAACTTTCAAGTGTTCAAGTTCAGTTAATGACTCTGGTAGGGTAGTCATTTTTCCTTTTAAATCTAGGGTAGTTAAATTTTTAAATTTTCCTAAATCATCAGGTAGATCTCCCTGGACGTTTAAAGACAATACTTGTAGGTTGTAAGCATCTAATAACTCATTTGGAAAAGCATCATTGTATTCTGAAGACACAAAACGAATCACGCTAGATTTATCTTCAATGGCATTGAATTCTTCTAAGCTCCCAATACGTTCAGTTTCTCTAACTTCTTCTGTTGACATAAAATCGCCGTAAGCAATAGATTCTTCAACCGGTGCAGCATCTGTTTCTGGCTCAGTTTCTGTTGATTCTTCTCCGCCACCACAGGCAGTGAATAATAAAGTTGCGGGTAGCAACCATAAAGCATTCGTTTTCATAGTATTATTGGTTTAATTTTTTCTAAATATAAGAATGGAATTGAATTGTTGAGTCGGCTGTTGATAAGTCATAAAAGGATGTTTAAAATTAAACCCCACTCCAATTTCCAACCTTGTATGAAAAAGTATAACACTTGCTGTTATAGCTGTCTGTAAAACTGAAATTACCATCTAATAACTTAATTTCTATAGTTGAATCACTGCAGTCATAATGTTGAGAGGTCCAGAGCCCTTTATTTTTAGAAAAAGCCCATACCTTATCTTCATAAGTATCAACAAAAGCTAAGCATCCATTTGAGTTTATGATGCTGATATAGCTATCAGAACACTCGTAGTGTGCTGCAGCCCAAGTTCCTTTCTTGTGGGTAAAAGCAAATACTTTGTCTTCGTATGTATCAATGAAATATAAGGTTCCTTTAGCTTGTTTAACTTCTACGTATGAATCAGAACATTCGTAATTTGCTGAAGACCATGATCCTTTCCTTTGGCTGTAGGCATTAACCTTATCTTCATACGTATCAATAAAATAAATATACTTGTCTGAAGCGATAATCTCTACATAGCTATCCGAACATTCATAACCCATAGACGCCCAATTTCCGTTTTTACTTGAAAATGCAAATACCTGGTCTTCGTAGGTGTCCGTGAAATAGAGTAGGTCCTTAGTATTAGATACCGTTACATAACTGTCACTGCATTCATAATGAGCTCCGCTCCAAGTGCCAGTTTTGATTGAAAAGGCATAAACGAAATCGTCATAAGTGTCAATAAAATAATACCCACTTTCAAAACTGATCACTTTCACATAAGAATCAGAGCATTCATATGACTGGCTGCTCCAGGTACCTGTGTTTGGACTGTAACAATGAATCAGGTCTTCGTATTGATCAATTTTTACACCTTGTTGCGCCCAAAAAAACAATGGACTTAAAAGTGCAATAAGCAAGGTGTTAAACTTTTTCATAGGGCGTTAAATTAAATTTTTTTTTATAAATGAGTAATAGAAAAAATGATGCCATAAATTGATGTCATCTGATTAACTTCATTTATTGAGCAATTCAATTTCCTTTTAATAAATTTGAAGAAAACAGACGAAATGGAAATTGCAGGAGTCAATATTGTGGGAAATAAGTTTTCTAAAGTAGGGGATAATCAATTTAAAACATTTAATCCTGAAAAATTTACCAATAATGACTGGATCTTCACTGATGCAAATGATTCTGAAATAGAAAAAGCATGTCTGTTAGCTGAAGAAGCTTTTCCTGCGTTTCGGAAGATTTCAGGGGCAAAAAGAGCTGAGTTTTTGGAGACTATTATTCGGTATTTAGAGAAAAATAGGGAAGAACTTATTGCTGTTTTTCAGGCTGAATCTGGATTAACAGAGCAAAGAGCAGAAATAGAGTTGACAAGAACGATATTTCAAATTCAAACTTATGCTGATTTGGTCAAAAATAATTGGCCTGAAAAAATTGTAGATCCAGCAAATCCAAATAGAGAAGGGAATCCTAAACCGTCACTAGTAAAATCAACTGTTCCGCTTGGACCAATTGTTGTTTTTGGGGCTTCAAATTTTCCTTTTGCTTATTCAACTATTGGAGGTGATTCAGCTAGTGCTTTGGCTGCTGGATGTCCTGTGATTGTAAAAAGTCATCCTATGCATGCGGGAACAGGAGAATTGGTTGCAAAATGTGTTCAAGCGGCGGCAATTATCACGAATATGCCAAATGGTGTGTTTTCAAATTTAAACATCCAACAAAACGAAATAGCCGAAAAGTTAATTATGAACTCGGCAGTTAAGGGAATAGGATTCACGGGTTCGATTTCAGGCGGAAGAGCGATTTATGATATCGCTGCCAAGCGAAAGGATATTATTCCTGTATTTGCTGAAATGGGGAGTACCAATCCTGTTGTCATTTCAGAACATTCTTTACAGAATCATCATAAATGGGCAAAAATGTTGGCCGATTCTTTGGTCAACGGAAATGGTCAGTTTTGCACTTGTCCAGGAATGATATTTGCTATTGAATCTGAGGATTACGATTGGTTCAAAGCTGATTTGAAAGCTGAGTTAAAGCAAAAAGCTCCGCAGTACATGTTGCATCCTAGTATTAAGAGATCGTTTTGCGATTTGGCAGGTCAACTGGCACCTCAAGAATTAGATCAGACTATAACCGATTTATTAGTCAATCCAAGTGTAGTTGAACTATCGGGCACAGCGTTTATTTCTAATCAGAAGGCGAGAGAAGAGGTGTTTGGACCATTTGCCGTTTTGGTTACTTGTGCAAGTTTTGAAGAGTTGCTAGCATGTATGAAGGTGTTAGATGGTCAACTGACTGGTACTTTAATAGCTAAAGAAAGTGAGTTGAATGATTTTCAAGCGTTAATTGATATTTACGAAACTAAGGTCGGTCGGATAATTTTTAATGGCGTACCAACAGGTGTGGAGGTTTCTCCGGCAATGACGCATGGTGGACCATATCCTGCTTCTACTGATGCCCGTTTTACAGCAGTGGGTCCAGATGCTATAAAAAGGTGGATAAGACCGATAACATATCAGAATATTGATCAAAATTTAATCTAAGTCATCTGATTTTAGCCATTTTAGGGCGTCATCTTCATTTTTAAATAGCTTGATTGGGATTTCTGGTTGATTGAATCCTAAAAAGAAATTACTTGCAACTTCAGAAACCAAATTAGTTGCTACTAAAGCCACCTTGTCTACAAGGTCATTAGTGTTACCGAATAATTGCCTAGATTCTTGTGAAAATTTACCGTCTTTCATAACGATCATCAGTAATCGGCGATCTCCCTTTAACTCATGAATCTTCTGAATATTTTCAATGGCATGTTCTAGTTCAATGGTTTCACTCATTTCGGCAATAGGTCTTGTTATGACAATTCCATCATCACGCAAAATAATCTGAATACTAGATGTATAATGAATTTCCAATTGACTAATTTTTATTCTAAAATAGAAAAAAATTAGAACCTTGCAATCAAACGTAAATTGATTCTTCTTCCGGTTAAGTGGTTGGGGATAGCGTAATATCTTCCACTAATATCTTGCAACCATTGATAAGATATAATGTTATTGATACCTAGAAGGTTAAAAGCATCTAATGAAACTGTTAGTTGATCAAATTTACCCCACACTTTCTTTTCTTTAAACTTGTCTTTGTTCTGCGGATTGATGAAGTCATACATAAATCCTAAGTCAACCCTCATGTATGCATTTGATCGTAACACGTCTTTGTATCTTTCATAAGTTGGTGGACCGTAAGGTAGGGGAGTTCCAACGGTCATATTAACAGATACTTTAAAGTTTTCGGCTCTCGGCATTTGGTCTTGAAAAAATAAAGAGAAGGTTAGACGTTGATCTGTAGGTCTTGGTATCCATCCTGGTGTTTGTAAAACAGAGTCTACAGGGGTATCGTTAAATGTGTAGCCCGGAATAATCGTGTCACCATCTGAGTTGAAATACATTTGATAATCATCATTTAAAATGTCTTCAGCTGTTTTCAATAAGCCAATTCTGAAAAATGACTCAACACCTTCAATAAACTCTCCGTGGAGTTTGGCGTCAATACCATAGGCATAAGCTATTGCTGAGTTTTCTCCGTAATACCTGATTCTAACATTATCAATTTCGTAAGGCACAACGTCCCACATATATTTGTAATACACCTCTGTTACAAACTTGAAAGGTCGGTTCCACATGTTAAAGAACACATCCGCACCAAAAACATTATGAAATGACTTTTGTGAAACCACGTCAGGGTTTAACGTTCCGAGTATCCCTCGCATGGTTCTGTATAAGGGAGGTTGATAGTACAAACCTGAAGCAAAACGTAGCTTGACATTTCTTCTAGCTACAGTTGAATCCTGTTTGATTAAGTAAGACCTTGGCGTATAAGTAATGCTCATTCTAGGTGTTACCCAATACTCATCATTGTAAGTTCTGTATCCTCCTCTAGTTCCTATGTTCAGGCTGAATTTTGCTGGTGAGTTATAAATTTCTTTTGAGATTTCAAGTACTTCTTTCGTAGAATCAGTTCTAAACTTCTTTTTTAAATCGACTTTTATATTTTTTCTTACGATCCAATTCTGCGAGAATTGCACATGGCTTGTAAAACGGAAGCTTTCAACATAATTAGTTTGCTTTATTACTTCTTGTAATTCAATATCATCAGAAGATCCTAAGGGAATTGAGTATCCTGCTGAATCGATTAAATGCCATTCACTTAATTCATCTGTAAACTGCTCGTACTGCGCTTTTCCTCCCCATTTAAGACTTGAAAAGGTATTTGACTTTAAGTTGTATTTGTTTTCTTTTTCTTTTCGTTTCAAATCGTATTGTCCGGTGAAATAAACGTTTCCAATCCATACGTTTAGGTCGTTTCTGGCGTGATCTAAAAATCCGCCAACACCTACATTACTAGTAGAGTCTCCAAATTCTTCTTTTGAAGGATCGGTCTCTAATTGATTGATCCAATATTCACCTAAGATGTCAAAATGCTCACTTTCTATTGAGTGGAACACAGAAGTAACAAAGTTCATTTTAAACTGCTTGTTTTTTTTCCATTCCATTCCAGTTGCCGCGGTGAAGGTTTTGAATTTAGTTTCTTCTTCCCCTTCAAAAAACACCCGTAATTGATACGCTTCATTCACTGTTCCAAAGCTCGTTTCTCTAGTCGTGGGAACGAATCTATAATTGTTCGTAGAGTAGTGGCCTAGAGCAAAAAGCTTGGTGTAACTATCCGCGCTATTGAAATTCAAATAGTAATTTGTTAGCAATTGATAATCGAAAAAAGTTGGGTTATAATCCCCTTTTGTAGGTAGGCTTGATAATAAATAGGAGTTGGCTCTATATCTGGCCCCAGTAATATAGTTTCCTCGTTTTTTAGCAAATGTGCCTTCAAGATGCGCTTGCCCTCCCATGAAACTTGCTTGAGCAGATCCTCCAAAATTTAAAGGCTCACGGTATTGAATATCTAAAACAGAAGATAATTTATCACCGTAATGTGCATCAAATCCTCCTGCAGAAAATGAAATGTTTTCAACAAAGGCTGAGTTAATGAAACTTAATCCTTCTTGCTGACCAGATCGAACCAAAAACGGACGGTAAATTTGAATGCCATTGACGTATATTAGGTTCTCATCATAATTCCCGCCTCTTACGTTATAATTGGAAGTTAACTCGTTATTAGAAGCTACTCCCAAACCTGCAATTTTGATTAGATCTTCAAAGTTACCAGAAGGTGAGGGTAGTCTATTTAAATCTACAGGTGGAAAACGGTCAACGAATTCTCCAGGTCGGATATACTCTATCCTTACCGGTCCAAACTGGTTTTGGATCAATTTGAATTTACCTATAAATTTGTCTTCAGCTCCCATGTTAACAGACTCTACCAAGGGCTCTTTTCCTGAAAAAACTATTCTTAAAATGTAATCTTTATTGGGCGGAACTGAGATTTCAAAAAACCCTTTTTCGTTTGTATAAGCTTGAACACCTTGTAAACCATCAATTCTGATAGAGACATCCTTAATCCCCTCATTGTCCTCATCTATGATAATTCCGCTCAACTTCACGTTTTGCGCAAAGCCAATCGTTCCTACGAACAATAAAAGTATGTGTAAAATGATTTTCAAGTCGAGCAAAAATACGCATTCGAATGAGAAACAAACGCATCACTGGTCCTAATATTATATGAATTATGAAATCTATTAAATCAATTTTGTTAATATTCTCTTCCTGCATCTTTACGGCTTTCATAGTCAATGCATTATTTTTGTAGGTACCCTTAATTAATTTTTAAAGAAGATGGCGGAGAAAGAAACAAAATATACCGAAGACAATATACGATCCTTAGACTGGAAAGAGCACATCAGGATGCGACCTGGTATGTATATTGGTAAACTCGGTGATGGTGCAGCAGCAGATGACGGAATTTATGTTTTAGTTAAAGAAATCATGGATAACTCTATTGATGAGTTCGTGATGGGTAACGGTCGCAGAATTAATGTAAAAATTAAAGATGGGTATGCATCAGTTCGTGACTTTGGTAGGGGGATTCCTTTAGGTAAAGTAATTGATTGCGTATCTAAAATCAATACGGGTGGTAAATACGATTCAAAAGCCTTTAAGAAGTCAGTTGGATTGAATGGGGTAGGTACGAAAGCGGTGAATGCACTTTCAGAAAATTTCATTGTTGAATCAATGCGAGATGGCGAAATCAAAAGAGCGGTCTTTCAAAGAGGTGAATTGATTGAGGATAATAAATTAGAGAAAACAGATGAACGAAACGGAACCTATTTCGAGTTTATTCCAGATTCAACCATTTTCAAAAATTATAAGTTTAGAGTTCCATATTTACAAAAGTTATTCTGGAATTACTGTTATCTGAACAGAGGCTTAGCCATTTATTTCAATAATGAAAAGTACATTTCTGAAAACGGGCTGAAAGACTTGTTAGAAGATAATATGGAAAGTGATCCGTTGTATCCAATCATTCATTTAGAAGGGGAAGACATTGAGGTAGCATTTACGCATGTTAGAAGTTATGGAGAGAATTATTATTCTTTCGTTAACGGACAACACACCACACAGGGCGGAACACATCTTTCAGAATTTAGAGGAGCAGTTGCTAAGGTGATTAAAGATTTTTATGGTAAAAACTATGATGCGGTTGATATTCGCCAATCTATTGTAGCCGCGGTTTCTGTAAAAGTAATTGAGCCAGTTTTTGAATCTCAAACTAAAACAAAGTTAGGTTCACAAGAAATTGAGCCGGGTGGAAAATCAATGAGAGCTTTCATTAACGACTTTTTAAAGGTTGAGTTAGATAACTTTTTACATAAAAATCCAGAAACTGCTGATTTGATTGAAAAGAAAATTAAGCAATCTGAAAAAGAACGTAAAGAACTATCTGGTATTAGAAAATTGGCAAGAGATCGTGCTAAAAAGGCTAGTCTTCACAATAAAAAACTGAGAGATTGCCGTATCCACTTTAATGATGCGAAAAATGATCGTAAAGAAGAGTCAACAATCTTTATTACGGAGGGAGATTCGGCCAGTGGATCCATAACTAAATCAAGAGACGTAAACACCCAAGCCGTGTTTTCATTAAGAGGAAAGCCGTTAAACTCTTTTGGATTGACGAAGAAGGTCGTTTACGAAAACGAAGAGTTTAATTTATTGCAAGCTGCTTTAAATATTGAGGATGGTATTGAAGGCTTACGTTATGATAAAGTTGTAATAGCAACAGATGCAGATGTTGACGGAATGCACATCAGATTGTTGTTGTTGACCTTCTTTTTACAGTTCTTTCCAGAATTAGTGAGAGGCGGGCATGTTTATATCTTACAAACGCCTTTGTTCAGAGTGCGAAATAAGAAAAAAACAAGGTATTGTTATAATGAAGAAGAACGTTTAGATGCCATAAATAGTCTAGGAAAGAATCCAGAAATTACGCGATTTAAGGGGTTGGGAGAGATATCTCCAGATGAGTTCAAGAATTTTATTGGAGAAGATATCCGTTTAGATCCTGTTCATATCTCTAAAGGTTCAAAAATTGAAGATTTGCTCAGTTATTACATGGGGAAAAACACGCCAGAGCGTCAAGATTTCATTATTGATAACCTGAAAGTGGAAGAAGCTGTTGAGCCAACCGTTGAATAAATCAACCGTGCAGTTTAAGGATTCATCTTTAAATTAAAACCTGAATTTTTTATCTTGAAGTATGAAAAAATTGAAAGTATGCCTTCTGGTTGCGTCCTTAGTATTTTCATTAAACCTAAATGCCCAAGAAAAAGGAACAGTTAAGTTTTTAGTAGATGTGGACAATGGTTATTTTGAAATTGTTATTGATGATACCACTTATTTAAAAAAATACAAAACTGATTTAGCTGCTGGACCTCATACCGCAAAGGTGTGGTCGCCGGGATATATTACTACGGAGGTTCAATTCAATGTTGAGGCAGGAAAAACGACCGAAAAGTATGTAAAAATGGCAATTTCTAATGAACGCCAGGCCTTTGAAGCAGACTACAAAAACTATCGGATGCAGTTTCACAAGTCACTGACTTTACCTTTGTCTGTTTCTTTAGCTGCAGGAGTCACAACTTCAGCGTACATGCTTTTAGCTTATGACACAAGAAAGCAAGTATTAACAGATATAGATTCTTATCATGCTGCTCCCTCATACTCAGAAACTGTTTATTATAAAAACCGCATTCAAACCGGAAATAAAAAGTATGGAAATCTAAGAGCAGGATTTTATACTTCGTTAACCTTAACAGCACTTTCAGTTGGAACGACCATATTTACTTATAGGAGGTTTAAGAAGAATTATACTGAACCAAAACTTAATTCGGAAAGTCCGTTTAAAGATAAATTCACCATGAGAGTTTCGCCTTTTGGAGCTCAATTAATATTTAATGTAGGATGAAAAAAGTTTTGATTTATACCTGCGCAATGCTTGTGTTGACATCTTGCCTAAAGAAAATTTCACAAGTAGATGAGGCTAACACCAGCTTGTTTGATGAAGATTATGCTGGCGACAAATGGTTTGTTTATGAAGATGTTTATACTTACACAAATTCAAATAATGATTTTAAAGTTCGGATTGAATATGTAATTCCGGCAAGTTATGCTCCAGATTTAAAACCAACCGGTATTAAAGTGGAGGCCTTAGTCAATTCTTATCCTGCAAAGCTTGATTCGGCGGTAATTAACAGCTCAGGGGGCTATGAAGGTTCTCTTGAGTATACACCTGACGGAAGCAGTGAGTATTGCTTGAATTTGGGTATTTATATTAACGAAGAAAATCGATCAATTAATAACTTTTCAGAATGTAAGAGTTTTTGATTTCTTTTGCTCGCAAAACTTTCTTAAATTAGCCAGCAATGAAACGGCTAACTACTCTTTATATATTTTTGATTCTGAGCGCAATAGGTGCGAAGGCTCAATACACTTGGTACGAACAAAATTCAACAACTACAGACCCCATTGATGCGATATATGTTGCAGGACCAGGGAATGCATACGGGATTGCTGGAACAGAAAACGGAAAAGTTTTGCGATCTACTGATGGGCAAACGTGGGTGCAAACCGCTACCATTCCTGAAGTTAATTCCTTAACTGAATCTGACTGGATTAAAGGAATTTACATGGAAGATTTACCTAGTCAAAATGCAATGTTGGTAACTAGATCTGGTAGAGTTTATGTTTCAACAGATGCAGGATCCTCTTGGACTTATAATTATCAAACTTTTGCTGGATTAGCCAATGACATGACAAATGGTGATGATAGAATTGCTTTTACTGCAGGCGATTGGGTGTTTTGGACAGATGATTTTGGGGTAGCATGGGACTCTGCTGCTGTACCTATGATTGAGGCTATTGGTATTTCCTATGCGGATGATCAATCTGGATTTATTTCAGGTATTAATGAATTAGCTTTTACAACAGATGGTGGAGCTAACTGGACATTGCTTTCTGGTTTTAATCCAACTTCTACTTTGTATTCTATTCATGCCCTTTCTAACAATTCATTTGTTGCAGTAGGTGAAGATGGATATTGCTGTAAATATGTTTCAGGTACTTGGACTTATCCTGATTTAGTAGGGACAACGGAGAATATGTTTGACATTCATTTTGGGAATGGAACTCACGGAGTAGTTGTGGGAGATAATAATTATGTTTTTCAAACAGATGATGGAGGTGCGACTTGGACCCAAGATTCGCCGTCCAGTTCAAATACTACTGCTTTTTACAGAGTGCATTGCCAGAATAATGAGTTTGCTTGGATTGGTGGGTCTGAAGGGCAGTTATATGGCTCTCCTTTTGTTCCAGTTGATATTGATATTATTGATTTAATTGGTCCAGATACCCTATGTAAAGGAGAAAGTTATAATTATCAAATAAAATATATTGTAACTGATGGTATTGCGGTTAATCCAGCTTTTCAAGTATTACTAAATTCAGGAAATATCACGGGGGGAGGTTACGCAGAGCATACAGGTACTTTTGCTTCACCTGATACATTTATATTAGATTTGACGCATACGATAAATTTAGCTTCAGAAGGCTCGTATAACTACATAGTGAATGCAGTTCCAAATACTGCAGAAACTGGAACTCTGCTTGATTGGTATGGTTTGACTGAAAATGAGGTAGTTTATATGGATACGCCTGATCCTCACTCCGTGAGTGGTCCTCATGTTTTTTGCCCTGGTGATTTGATCACAATTGAAGCTACAGGAGGAGATTCTTATAATTGGTTGGCTAGTGTAGATGATCCATTTTTGGCTTCAAATATAGTTTTTCCTATAGTTGACACTAAATATGCAGTAGTAATAGAACAAGAGTATTGTACAATTGTAGATACCGTTTATGCATTTATTGGTGATGACTGTGATGTTGAACCGCCCATAATTGATACGGTATTAGCTCCAGCTGAGCATTATGCTTTTACTCCTAATGGAGATAATACGAATGATTATTTTGTCCTCGATTTTCTTGTTGACTACCCTGTAAATAATGTGGCTATTTTTAACAGATGGGGAGATCTGATCCAAGAGTTCAATAACTACGACAATGAAACCATAGTTTGGGACGGAACTTATAATGGCGTAAGAGTTGGTGCTGGCACCTATTATTTTACGGTAGAATATAATGCTGGTGAGTCTTATGCCGGCTGGGTTCAAGTTGTTGAATAGTTATATTTTTGTTAAATACCGTTTAATCACCAACCTATTCAGTTTAATCAATACCTGCTTTTTTGGCATCATTATTTCATGATTTAAATCGATTAATCGCCAGTTAATCAAAATCATGTTTATGATCGCATCAAAGATGGCAGGTCCATTCCTAATTCGGGAATGGACTTTTTAGTTTTAATCACTTCTCAACTAGTTCTTTAAAACTTTGTTATATTTAATCCATATTTGTGATTTATGAAAAGACGCGTCATGGTTAGCTTAATTTTTGCCTCTCTTTTGATTATTGGTAATTCCGCTTTTTCGCAAAAAATTGATTCCCTTCGTTTAGATTCTTTAGTTGCACAACTGACCTTGCAAAAAAATGATGAATCAACAGTTGATGTCTACAATACCTTGACCAATGATTATTTAGAAATTTCTGATTACGAAACAGCGAATGAATATGCTGTATTAGCCAGGGAGTTAGCTAAAGAAATTGATTATGATGCTGGTCTTTTAGAGGCGACTTGTGATTTAGGTTATTTAAATCTTGCTTATTATTTAGATTATCAAAAAAGTGTAGATTTTCTTGATGAGGCCTATGAAATTGCCAAGCCAATGAATTCAACTGATTATTTAATAAGAATTTATCGCGGTTATACTTCAACTTATGCTGCCTTAGGTGAATATGAAAAAGCGTTAGATTTTAACAATCAAGCAATCACTTTAGCTAGAGATAAAAATGATCAGCAATTGATTTCAGATCTTTCTGCTTACGGTGGTAATATTTATGAAGAAATAGGAGAGAAAGACAAGGCAATTGAAATGTATGAAGAAGTGGTGAGAATTGAAACAGAGTCAAACTTTGAGAACACTTCTAAGGCTGCGTTAGTCACAGTTGCACACTATTATTACTTGACTGAGGATGCTGATAAAAGCCTGAAGCAATATAGAATGGCGCTCAGAAAATTTGAGCGTTTGAAAGATGATAGATGGGTGGCTTATACGCATTCGCAAATGGCAAAAATTTATATAGAAATAGAGGATATTGAGCAGGCAGAAAGGCATGGTTTAAAAGGCTTAGAAATTGCTGAAGAACTAAACCTGAAGAAAGAAAAAGCGGATAATTTTGAAGTGCTATCAAAAGTTTACACTGCTTTAAATGATCAAGAAAAAGCAAGTGCCTATCAAGAGAAATATGACGAATTAATGGAGGGCGTTGAAGTAGAAGTGGTATCGAATGTTGAAGTTCCTAGTAATGAGCCAAAAGAAGTGTCTGCTAAATCTTCAATTTGGTCATCTTTAATAAATACGGCTATAATTTTGTTGCTGGTCGTAACTGCAGTTGTGATTTCTGGCTTCGTAGGTTCAAAAAAATAAATTCAAAACAATCTGTTGATAACTCCTTAAAATTCTCGTTTTTTTTGAGAGACATCTGATTATTTTTGTAAGTCACTGAAATTATGTCAGAAGAGAACAACGATAATATAGAAGACGAGCATTTAGAGCCTAACGAAAATCAAGAATCTGATAATCTAGAAGATGGTATTACACCCATAACCGGGATGTATAAAGAATGGTTCCTTGATTATGCAAGTTATGTAATTCTAGAAAGAGCAGTTCCCGCTTTAATGGATGGGTTTAAACCCGTTCAAAGAAGAATCATGCACTCTATGAAAGAGATGGATGATGGACGTTATAATAAAGTGGCCAATATCATTGGTAACACCATGAAGTATCATCCACATGGGGACGCTTCAATTGGAGACGCTTTGGTTCAAATGGGGCAGAAAGATCTTCTCATTGATATGCAAGGAAACTGGGGAAACATCTTAACTGGTGATTCTGCCGCTGCGCCTAGATATATTGAAGCGCGATTATCTAAATTGGCTAGCCACATTGTCTTCAACTCAAAAACAACTGAGTGGCTTCCGTCTTATGATGGGAGAAATAAAGAACCTAAACTTTTACCCGTTAAATTCCCATTGTTATTAGCGCAAGGAGCTGAGGGGATTGCAGTAGGTATGGCATGTAAAATCATGCCGCATAATTTTATTGAATTGGTTGAGGCTTCGATAGACGTTCTTAGAGGTAAGAAAACGAATTTAATGCCTGATTTTCCTCAGGGTGGAATGGCTGATTTTTCAAATTATAATGAAGGTCAACGTGGAGGTAAAATTAGAGTAAGAGCTAAAATCTCAAAAGAAGATACGAAGACACTTAAAATTTCTGAAGTTCCATTCGGAACAACAACTGGATCTTTGATTGATTCCATATTAAAGGCCAATGATAAAGGGAAAATTAAGATTAAAAAAGTTGAAGATAACACAGCTGCTGAAGTAGAGATTTTAATTTACTTAGCTCCTGGTGTTTCTCCAGATAAAACTATTGACGCACTTTACGCCTTTACGAATTGCGAAATGTCGATATCTCCAAATACTTCGGTAATTGTAGATAACAAACCAATGTTCTTGGGTGTCAATGAAATATTGAAAATTACCACTAATTCAACGGTAAATCTTTTAAAAAGAGAGCTTGAAATCAGAAGAGGTGAGTTAGAAGAACAATGGCATTTCGCGTCTTTAGAGAAGATATTCATAGAAAACAAAATCTACATTGATTTTGATGGAAAAACTTATGAAGAAGCAATTGAGGTAACTCATAAATTATTAAAACCACACATTAAACATCTTAAACGTAAAGTGACAGATGATGATGTGAAGCGACTTTTAGAGATAAAAATGAGACGTATCACTAAACATGATGCAGATAAGGCAGATACGTTTATTCAATCTTTAGAAGATGAATTAAAACAAATAGCCCATAACCTTGAAAATCTGATTGAGTTTGCAATTGATTACTTCAAAGACCTTAAGAAAAGGTTTTCTGAAGGAAGAGAACGTAAAACTGAAATCAAAACCTTTGACAATATTGCTGCACGAAAAGTTGTCGTTGCGAATAAGAAATTATATGTAGACAAAGAAGAAGGTTTTATCGGTTGGAATCTAAGAGGAGCAGAGTTCGTAAAAGAGTGTAGTGACTTAGATGATGTAATCGTTTTCTTCAAGTCAGGTAAGATGATGGTAACAAGAATTGCTGACAAAAAATTTGTTGGTAAAGGAATGATTCATTGTGCGGTATGGAAAAAAGGAGATGTTAGAACCATTTATCACTTAATCTATAGAGATGGTGGTGAAGGTGGACCAACAATGATGAAGCGTTTTGCTGTCAAAAGTATCACTAGGGATAAAGAATATGATCTCACTAAAGGAAATAAGGGGTCTAAACTCTATTATTTCTCTTATCATCCTAACGGAGAACGAGAAATTGTGAATGTGCAGTTACGTCCAAGACCACATTTAAAGAGAGTGAGATTTGATATTGATTTCGGAGAGCTTTTGATTAAAGGAAGAGGATCCGGAGGAAATAGAGTGACCAAAGAGATTGTTTCTAAAGTGGTTCAAAAAGAAGTGGGTGAATCAACGTTATCCGCAACCAAAATATGGTGGGATGATGTTGTCAGCAGATTAAATGTTGATGAAAGAGGAAAGCTACTAGGTAAATTTAGTGGAGACGACAAGATCTTAACACTATACGATACTGGTGAATACAAACTTTCCAACTTTGACGTAGCAAATAGATACGCCGACAATCTTATACATATTGAAAAGTGGCATCCTGAAAGGCCAATTTCAGCTGTTTATTATGATGCTGAAAAGGATATGTATTATGTAAAAAGATTCTTGATTGAAACCAAATCAGAAAAAAGAACATTGTTTATTTCTGATAGTGAAGGTTCTAGACTTGAAGCTGTATCTACAGCATATGAGCCAAAAGTTAATATAGAGTTTAATAAACGTCTAAAAGAGACGAAAAACCTTCCGGATAAAGAGGTGAGGTTAAATGAGTTTATTGATGTGAAAGGGATGAAATCTCAAGGAAATCAGCTGACAAAGTTGAAAGTAAAAGAAATTTCATTGGTCGGACCAATTGAAGGTGATGTCCCATGGCCTGAGCCCGAAAAGAAAAAGCAATCTGAAGAAGATGAAAC
The DNA here is from genome assembly GCA_039939375.1 of Crocinitomicaceae bacterium. GTDB lineage: Bacteria > Bacteroidota > Bacteroidia > Flavobacteriales_D > Crocinitomicaceae > Paracrocinitomix. Next base: position 187,217 of record JBDVJO010000010.1, read on the forward strand.
AGAGAATTCAAATGAAGAGGTAGAGAAAACATCTGATGAAGGACCTGTGGAGGTGGAATGGGATTTGACTGGGGATGCTGAAGAAAAACCCAAGCCTAAAAAAGGGAACCCAATTAAAGATGAGGAAGATGACTCTCAAGCCAGTCTTTTTTAGTCTACTCCTGTTTTTCTTAGTGATTTCTTGTAATTCAACAAGCAAGTATTTATTGTATCAAAAAACTGAAGGAACACCGAAGCATCCTAGAGCATTAGCGGTAAATGATGATGGTTTAATGGTGATTGCTGGTCATGATGGAGATTTTGAAGTTTTCCAAGATTTAAAGTCCATTAAAAAAGGAGTTATTCCTGAAATGGAAGATCTAAGAGATGCAGAGATTTTAGATGATGGTTCAATCGTTTTTATGAATTCTGGAAATAAAGGAGAAATTTGGCGCTATTTTCTTCATAATGACTCTTTAGTGAACTGTTTCAAAAGGGATAGTGTTTTTATGGATGGAATATCCTTTTGGAATAATTCTTCCGGAATTGGCTTCGGAGATCCTGTGAATAACAAGCTCACAATTATTAGAACTAGAGATTCTTCAAAAACATGGACATCCATAGACTTTAGCCAGATTCCAATGGCACTTGAAAATGAAGCGGGTTTTGCAGCAAGTGGGGCAGGGATAGCTACTTTGGGTTCAAATACAGTTTATATTGGGACCGGGAGTGCAGATACCGCAAGATTCTATTGTTCCTATGATCAAGGTGTAAATTGGGAAATTAAAAATACTCCAATGAAATCAGGCGGTGCTTTTGGAATTTATGCCATGACATTTTGGTCTGAACAAGAAGGAGTGATAATTGGAGGCAGCTATTCTGATTCATCTATTAATGATTCAATTTGCTTTTTCACCAATGATTCTGGCGATACTTGGCTAAATATTTCTAAAGGCTTGGATGGATATTGTTCAGGAATAGATTCAAATACTGACGGATCTTTAATTGTTGCAACAGGAAGAGCGGGCACTTACTTCACAAAGAATAAAGGTGAAAATTGGATCAAATTTATGGACGATAAGTTCTATTCAGTTCAAATATCCAAAGATAAAATCTACTTTTCTGGAAAAAATGGATCGATAAAAATATTTGATTTACAGGCGTTTAAGTAGGTTGTTTTATTTTTTTGAATTTTTAATCAGATTTTAAGGAAATAATGCCATACATTTGTCTCAGAAATAAAACAATGAATTTTATACAATTACATCATCATTTTCATACTTGCTCGCTGGCAGGAAGGAATTGATATGTGTAAAATCTAAATATTATCGAAACCGTCTTGGCTCAGCCAAGACGGTTTTTCTTTTTAGGGACATTCTTGGTTTAGTCAGACAAATTAAACCAAAAAATGAAGAATTTAAAAATTGCAATCCAAAAATCAGGAAGACTTAAAGAAGAAAGCTTAGGCCTTCTTAAGAAATGTGGAATTAACATTGATAACGGCAAAGACCAGTTAAAAGCATCCGCAACTAACTTTCCTTTAGAAGTTTATTTTTTACGTAATTCAGATATTCCCAAATATCTTGAAGATGGGGTAGTGAACCTAGGAATCATTGGAGAGAACCTCTTGTATGAGTTAGAGAGTGAACTACAAGTTATCCGACAGTTGGGTTTTTCAAAATGTAGAGTATCTATTGCCGTTGCAAAAGAACAAGATGTAAAAGATCTGAGTTTTTTCGAAAATAAAAAAATCGCTACCTCTTATCCAAACACAACGAAACGGTTTTTTGAAGAAAAGGGCATTAAAACCGATATCCACATAATATCAGGATCAGTTGAAATTGCTCCTAACATTGGCTTAGCAGATGGCATCTGTGATATCGTAAGCTCTGGGTCAACCTTATTTAAAAATGGATTAAAGGAAACGGATATCATCCTAAAATCACAAGCGGTACTTGTTCAAGGGCAGTCTGCAGATGCTGAAATTAATGCGCTGATCGAAAAGTTAGACTTTAGAATTAAAGCAGTACTGAAAGCAAAGTCCTCAAAGTACATTTTAATGAACGTTCCAAATGAAAAAATAAACGAAGTAGCGAGTATTCTTCCGGTGCTAAAATCACCAACTATTCTGCCTTTAGCTGAGCCTGGCTGGAGTTCTTTACACTCTGTAATTGATGAAAACGACTTTTGGGAAGTTATAGATCAGCTTAAAAATGCAGGCGCAGAGGGAATTTTAGTATCACCAATCGAGAAAATTATATTGTAATGAAAATTGTAAATAGTCAAGATTTAAATGAAGTCATGTCGCTTTGTGAGCGTCCTTCAATTAGTAATGATCAACTGAAGCCTATTATTGAAGGAATTTTTAATGAAGTACAAAGTTTAGGGGACGCAGCTCTGAAAAAGTATACGCACTATTTTGATAAAGTTGATTTGGACAATTTAATCGTTTCAGAAGAGGAGATTGAAAATGCAGTTTCTAAAGTTTCTGATGAGTTAAAGAGTGCAATTCAAGTAGCTAAGTCGAATATCGAAAAATTTCACAAAAGCCAGCAAGTTGCGGCAGTTAAAATCACTACATCAAAAGGAGTTAGCTGTTGGCAAGAAAGCAGAGCAATCGAAAAAGTGGGAATTTACATTCCTGGAGGTACGGCGCCATTATTTTCAACGGTGCTCATGTTAGCTGTTCCAGCACAAATAGCTGGATGTAAAGAAGTGATCATGTGCACTCCTCCAAATTCAAAAGGAGAAATTAATCCTGTAATTCTGTATACTGCCAATCTTTGTGGAATCACAAAAATTGTAAAAGTAGGGGGTGCTCAAGCTATAGCTGCTATGAGTTTAGGGACTGAATCTGTTCCAAAAACCTTTAAAATATTTGGTCCTGGAAACCAGTATGTAACAGCAGCTAAAATGATGTCGCAGGAGTATGGCTCTGCAATTGATATGCCTGCAGGTCCTTCAGAGTTAATGCTAGTTGCTGATGATTCTGCCGTCCCTAGTTTTGTAGCAGCTGATTTACTGTCACAGGCAGAACATGGAGAAGATAGCCAAGTGATTTGCATTGCCTCTAGTTTGGATTTAATAAATAAAATTCAAGAGCAAATTACATCACAATTACAACAATTGCCAAGGAAAGAAATTGCAGCGAGTGCATTGGAGAATTCAAGATTCATTTGTTCTGACTCTTTTGATTTTAACCTGAAAGTAATCAATGAGTATGCGCCAGAGCACCTCATTTTGTGCACAAATGATAATGACAAGATCCTTCCGTTAATTGAAAGTGCAGGATCAGTGTTTATTGGAAATTACACGCCTGAAAGTGCAGGTGATTATGCTTCAGGAACCAATCATACGCTTCCTACTTCAGCATTTGCAAAAACATATAGTGGGGTGAACTTAGCGGCTTTTCAAAAGCAAATTAGCTTTCAAGAAATCACTAAAGAGGGCATCCTAAATTTAGGTGCTACTATAGAGTTAATGGCTGAAGCTGAGCAGCTAGAAGCGCACAAAAACGCTGTGACATTAAGATTAAAAAGTTTACAATGAAAGCATTAACAGAACTAGTAAGAGATAATATTTTGCAACTCAAGCCTTATTCGTCTGCAAGAGATGAGTTTAAGTTAGATGGTTGTATTCAGTTGGATGCTAATGAAAATCCATTTGAATCCGGGTACAATAGATATCCAGACCCCTATCAAAATCAACTCAAACAAAGATTATGCGATTTAAAAGGTATGCAAAGCGAAAATTTGATATTGGGAAACGGAAGTGACGAATTAATAGATTTAATTATCAGAACTTTTTGTAATCCTGGAATCGATAATATAATTGGCTTAAAACCTTCGTATGGTATGTATCAAGTGTCTGCGGCTATAAATGATGCAGAATTGATTGAAGTGGCGCTTAATGGAGACTTTTCCTTGAATGTTCAACGAGTTTTGGACGCTTGTACCAAAAAGACGAAGCTGATATTTTTATGTTCACCAAATAATCCAACCGGAAATACTTTCAGCTCAGAAGAGATAGATTCGCTGTTGAACGCTTTTGACGGTATTGTGATTATTGATGAAGCGTACATTGATTTTTCAGATCAATCAAGCTGGACTGATAGGTTAAGTAAGTTTCCGCAACTTGTTGTTTTACAGACATTATCAAAATCGTTCGGGTTAGCCTCTTTAAGGTTGGGCTTGGCTTGGGCCTCACCAGAATTGATTGCTATTTTAAACAAAGTAAAACCTCCTTACAATGTGAATGGTGCCTCTCAGTCTTTAGCGTTAAAAGCATTAGAAAATGAGGCTGAACTTAATCTTCAAATTCAACAAATACTTAATGAAAGAGCATGGTTAGAAGACGAGCTCAACAAGATTAGTATAGTCCAAACAGTCTACCCTTCAGAGGCCAACTTTTTGTTGGTAAAAGTTGATAATGCGAACAAGTTGTATGAATACTTATGTGCTAATGGAGTGGTAGTAAGGAATAGAACCAATCAATATGGTTGTGTAAACTGCTTAAGACTAAGCGTTGGAACTCCAGAAGAAAACAAAGAATTGATTAATCGATTAAAAGAATTTTAAAATGAAAAAAGTATTATTTATAGACAGAGATGGCACCTTGATTGTAGAGCCACCAACAGATTTTCAGGTAGATTCACTTGAAAAGTTGGAATTTTTACCGGGTGTTTTTTCAAACTTGAAGAAGATTTCGGAATTATATGATTACGAATTGGTTATAGTGACGAATCAAGACGGACTTGGAACTAAATCTTTCCCTGAAGAAACATTTTGGCCGGCACAGAATAAAATGCTCCAAGCATTTAAAAACGAGGGGATTGTTTTTGATGAAATAATTATAGATCGAACTTTTGAAGCGGATAATCAACCAACTAGAAAACCCGGAACTGCCTTGTTACAAAAGTATGTTTTGGGCAAATATGACTTAAAAAACTCTTTTGTATTAGGAGATCGATTTTCAGACATTCAATTAGCTAAAAACTTAGGCGCTAAAGGAATTTTAATTGGTAACTCGGAAATGGTGCCTAAAGGGTTAGAATCTTCTTTGGCCTTGAACTGCAACAATTGGACTGAAATCAGAGGTTTTTTAGATGCAATTAATCGCTCTTATGAAATCTCAAGAATTACAACAGAAACCCAAATATCAGTTGCTTTAAACCTTGATGGAACAGGGCAGTCAGAAATCAAGACAGGTTTAAAGTTTTTTGATCACATGTTAGAGCAAATAGCAAAACATGGTTTGGTAGATCTAGTTGTCAACGCGAAAGGAGATTTAGATGTAGATGAACACCATACGATTGAAGATGTGGCTATTAGTTTGGGAGAGAGCTTTAAAAAAGCCTTAGGTGCTAAAATTGGAATTGAGCGTTACGGGTTTGCATTGCCTATGGATGATTGTCTTGCACAAGTCTTGATTGATTTTGGCGGTAGAAGTTGGATAGAGTGGGATGCCGAATTTAACAGAGAAATAGTGGGAGATATGCCCACTGAAATGTTCTTTCACTTCTTTAAATCATTCAGTGATGCTGCGAAATGTAACCTGAATATCAAAGCTAGAGGAAGAAACGAACACCACAAAATAGAAGCCATTTTTAAATGTTTCGCTAAAGCTATAAAAATGGCCATAAAACAAGATCAAAAGAAAATGATTTTACCCACCACAAAAGGATTATTATGAAAATTGCCATCATAGATTACGGTGCTGGAAATACCAAATCTGTTTATTATGCTTTTAAAAATATCGGCATATTACCCATTATTACAAAAGATAAAATGGAGATTAAAAAAGCTCAAGGAGTAGTTTTTCCAGGTGTTGGACATGCGGTCAATGCCATGAAATATCTTAAGTTGGCAGGCCTGGATAAGATAATTCCTGAATTATCTCAACCTGTATTAGGGATTTGTTTGGGGATGCAGCTGCAAGCGCAATTCACTGAAGAAGGAAATCAGAAAGGCTTAGGAATAATTCCTGTTGATGTTGCACGCTTTAACGAAGAATTGAAGGTACCTCAAATGGGCTGGAACCTCATAAAATGCAATAATAACACTCTTTTTGAAGGATTAACCGAAGAGCCGTTTTATGCTTATTTCGTGCACAGTTATTACATGCCATTAAATAATTCAACTATAGCAACTGCAGAATATGGCGTAGAGTTTTCGGCAGCTTCACAAATCAACAATTTTTATGGTTGTCAATTTCACCCAGAGAAGAGCGGAGAGCAAGGATTAACAATTTTAAAAAACTTTATAAAAATATGCGAATCATACCAGCAATAGACATCATAAATGGAAAATGTGTACGGCTTAAACAAGGAGACTACAGTGAGCAAACCACCTATGATTATTCACCTCTTGAAATGGCCAAACGCTATGAAGATAATGGAATAAAGTACTTGCACCTAGTTGATTTAGATGGAGCGAAATCAAAGAAAATTGTGAATACAAAAGTACTAGAGCAAATATGTACTCAAACAAATTTAGTGGTAGATTTTGGCGGAGGCGTCAAAACCGAAAATGACCTCAAAATTGCTTTTGAATGTGGAGCGCAAAAAATTACTGCAGGATCAATTGCAGCAACTGATGCAGCTCAAGTGTTTGGGTGGATTGAAAATTATACTCCTGAAAAAATCATTCTCGGAGCAGATGTGAAAGATACACAAGTGATGATTAATGGCTGGAAAACAGCAACTGAGTTCAATGTTTTTGAATTCATTGAAAGCTATGTGAAAAAAAGAATAAAGGAAGTAATCTCTACAGATATCGCAGTAGACGGCATGCTTTCAGGTCCTTCTATAAGCCTGTATAAAGAAGTCTTAAAACGATTTTCAGACATTAAACTTATCGCTTCGGGTGGAGTAAGTTCTATTAAAGACCTTGAGGAGTTGAAAAAAATAAATGTAGATGGTGTGATTATAGGTAAAGCCATTTATGAAAATAAAATCAGCCTTAAACAATTGCAAAGTTATGTTGACTAAAAGAATAATTCCTTGCTTGGATATAAAAAATGGGAGAACGGTTAAAGGTGTCAATTTTGAGGGCTTGCGAGATGCTGGAGAACCGGTAGAATTGGCAAAAGAATACTCAAAATTTGGGGCAGATGAACTCGTTTTTTTGGACATCACAGCTACGAATGAGAAAAGAAAGACGCTTCTTGATTTGGTAGATCAAATTGCAGCAAATATCAATATCCCATTTACCGTAGGCGGAGGTGTTTCTCAGCTAGAAGATGTAGATGCGCTGTTGAATGCTGGCGCAGATAAAGTCTCTATTAATAGTGCTGCTGTGAAAAGACCCGAATTGATCAATGAACTTTCTCAAAAGTTTGGGAATCAGTGCATAGTTTTGGCAATTGATGCTAAGCTAATTGATGGTCAATGGAAAGTGTTCTTAAATGGAGGTCGTACCGAAACTGATTGGTTTTTAAAAGATTGGGCAATGGATGCGGTGTCTAGAGGTGCTGGTGAAATTCTATTTACTTCTATGAACAATGATGGTGTAAAAACTGGCTTCGCAGTTGAAGCGGTTAAGATGTTGTCAGAAAATGTGAATGTTCCAATTATTGCATCAGGTGGCGCCGGAAAAATTCAGCACTTTGAGGAGGTGTTTCTTGATGGGAAGGCTGATGCAGCTTTAGCGGCATCCGTATTTCACTTCAAAGAGATTGAAATTAGGGATTTGAAAAAACATTTGAAAAATAAAGGAATACCAGTAAGATTATAAAAAGATAAGGATGGAACTAAAATTAAACAAAGAAGGCTTAATACCTGCAGTAATACAGGATTCTGTAACGAAGAATGTGCTCATGTTGGGGTATATGAATCAAGACGCATACGATCAAACAATTGAAACGAAAAAAGTCACATTTTTTAGCCGCTCTAAAAAACGATTATGGACCAAAGGGGAAGAGTCCGGTAATTTTTTAAACCTAGTGAGTATAGCTAATGATTGCGATAATGATTCTTTGTTGATTCAGGTGAATCCAGCTGGACCAACTTGTCACAAAGGAACAATTACTTGTTGGGGAGATCCAACTTTAACGACCGTTGAGTATCTAGAAAAAACGATAAAGTCTAGGAAAGAAAAGCCTGAACAGACTTCTTATGTATCCTCTTTATTTGAAAAAGGAATTAATAAAATAGCCCAAAAAGTAGGGGAAGAAGCGGTAGAGGTCGTAATTGAAGCGAAAGATTCAAATGACGAATTGTTCCTTTCAGAATCAGCAGATTTACTTTTTCACTATCTCATTCTTTTACAAGCAAAAGGATTTAAATTTAGAGATGTGCTTAATCGCTTAGAAAAGAGAAAAAAATAACCACTTAACCGATTTAGAATGCAACTTATCGAAGAAGTTTATTTAAGTAAAGATTGATTTTGGATTAGATGTATATTTGACAGCTATAATTCATGAAAAAACTGCTGTCAATAATTCTAATGCTATTTGCTTTTGCGTCTCATTCGCAGAACTTAGATAGTTTGTATGCGGTTATAGAAGGTGATGGTGAGGATACAACAAGAATTAAAACCATGTTATATACCTCTCAGGTTCTTCAGCAAACTGATGCAGAAGAGGCTGAAATGTTGGCAAATAATGCGAGCATCTTATCTGTTGAAAACAAAGAATATGAATGGGCAGCAAAAAGCTTTAATCAATTAGGCTTACTTTCATATTACTCTGGAAATTTTAAAAGCTGTAAAGGTTATTTTGAAGAAGCCTTGCTCTATTATGAAATGGCAGAAATTCCGTTAGGTATTGCAAGCGCTAAAAACAACCTAGGCGTAATTGAATATGAACAAGGTTTTTTTTACAATGCATTAAATCTATTCGCAGAATCATTGGTGCTGCGTAAAGCTGAGCAAGACAGCGCTTCTATTTCAGTTTCTTACAACAATATTGGTAACGTTTATAAAGATTTAAATCAGTTTTTTAAGGCCGAAGAATTTTATCAAAAGTCAATTGATATGAAAGAGGTTCTAGGAGATGAATATGGCTTGGCAATGACATATAATAATTTAGGGCAGGTATATCATGAGTTAGAAAGTTATGATACTGCAATAAAACTTTATGAAAAATCTATTGCGATCAAAGTTAAACTTGATGATCAGCATGGCTTGGGAATGACCTATGCAAATCTTGGGAACAGTTTAAAAGAAAAAGGGGACTTAGAAGAAGCCCAGGAAAAAATTGAGAAATCTATAGAAATTAGAACATTTATTAAAGATGATTTTGGCTTAATGCATTCAAAAATGAGTTTGGCTCAATTGCTTATTGAGAAAAATAATCTCACTGAAGCTGAAGATTTGTTTTTACAAAGCTTAAGTACAGCAAAGAAACAGCAAGCTTTTGTACAGGAAAAAGATTCCTATTTCGGACTTTCTGAAATCTATGAAAAAAACGGCAATTTTGAAAAATCATTGTTTTATCATAAAAGATATTCCCAATTAAACGATTCAATAAATTCTGCCGAAAATCTTAAAGTAGCTAAACAGGTAGAAACTGAATTAGATGTCGCAGATAAGGAGGAGCAAATAGTTCAACTCACGAAAGAAATAAATAATCAAAAACCTTTTTGGAAAGAAGCCTGGTTTGAGTTTGTCTTGTTTTTTTCTGTCATGTGTATTCTAGTTTTTGTCATATTTTATTTCATTAGAGATAAATCTAAAAAAGAAGAAACTAGTAATTATAGTTCGAAGCAAATTAGTGTTTTGAGATTATTATTTTTAGCAGCAGCTCTTGCTGCTCCAGTCTTGGGTTATTTTAGATCTCAAGCAGTTGATTCAATTTTCGACCCACTTTGGTTAAGAATAACAGTGTCAACTGTGATGTTAATTCCCTTAATTGCTTCATATAAAATTGAGCGAGTAAAAAAATCTTTTCCAACCATTTCGTTAATCTATTATTACGGTCTTACCATCTTTCTGTTTTATTTTGCTTACAAAAATGACTTATCTCCAGTTTATTTAATTGATGCCGTTATATTGAATGCTGCTGCTCCTGTCGTTTTCACAAAGTTAAAGCAATATACTTTGTACTGCATTCTTTATTTGAGCTTTGGTATTAGCTTTTACCTCTTATTAGATAATCCATTAATTGCTCCAGGACCTTATTTTATTAGTATCGTATTTTCACTTGGGGTTATTTATTTAACAATTCTGGGAAGATTGAAATCATTGAGCAGAATGGCTTTGTCAGATGAAATTGTGAACGAAGTAGATGCTCTGGTGTTTATCGCAAATGATCAGGGTGAAACTGTTTACGTTTCGAATTCAATAAACAAAATATTGGGGTATTCTCCTGAAGAAGTGTTGTTAGATAATTGGTATATGAACATAGGGTTCACAAAAGAAGAATATACCAAAATGAAACAAGGGCTGGCTATTGTTGCTCGAGGAGAATCTTCGCCTCTGGACAGTGAATTCCAGCCATTTATTACGAAAAACGGTGATGTAAAATGGATACTTTGGAAAAATGTCAGAATAGAGGGTAACAGGGTTTTGGGTATTGGTCAAGATGTTACGGATCGTAAAATTGTATTGGACGAATTAAAAGAAAGTGAAAGCAAGTTTAGAACGATTAACGACACTTTGTCTGATGTATTTTATCTGTATAACATTGATGCAAGAAAGTATGAATACATTTCGCCGGCCTGTAAAAATGTGCTAGGTGAAACAGCCGATTTTTTCTATAACGGAAAAAGTCACAAAGATAAATATGTTGTAAAAGAAGATTATGACATAGTTGCAGCGGCTAATAAAAAGGTTGATTCGGGTCAATCTTATGACATTGAATACAGAATAATTATAAACAAAGAAGTTCGCTGGATTAATGAAAAGTCCTACCCAATTAAAGATGAATTTGGACATGTTGTTAGGAATTCAGGAGTTTGTAACGATATCACGGATTTTAAGAGCAGTCAAGAGGAGTTAAAGAAGCTTTCTTTAGTGGCAAGTAATACAACCAATTACGTCATAATCGCACATGTTGAAAACGGTATTGAATGGGTGAATGAAGCCTTTCTTAAGACTTTCGGTTATGAGCCTGGAGAGGTTATAGGTAAATTTCCGTCAGTAGTTTTACACAATGAAAAATCTAAGGTAGCTGAATTAATTAATGAGGTAGTATTTCAACAGGGTGAGAAATTCAGTGGAGAGCTAATTCATTACACCAAAAACAATCAAAAAATTCATGCAAAAGTGGATGTTATTCCATTAAAGAATAGAAGAGGTGAAGTTGAGAAGTATTTTGTGCTGGGTGTAAATCTATCCGAGCAAAAAGAACAAGAGAAAGTGCTAAGTGACGCACTGCAAAAATTAAGTGTAAAAGAACGAGAACTTAAGAAAAGTGAAATAAACTTTAGACACCTAATTAAATCTATAAAACAAGTTTTTTGGCTTTCTGATTTCAATACGAAAGAAGTGTTGTTTGTCAGTGATAGTTATCAAAAGGTGTTTGGATACACAGGTGAAACTTTAAAAGAAAACCCAAAAAGTTGGTCTGAACCTATTCACCCTGAAGATAAAGAAAGAGTGGTTCAGGCTTTTTCTCAATTCGGCGGAAAAGGTGAGTTTGATGAAGTTTACCGTGTTTTAGTTGGTAAAAAATGTAAATGGGTACATTCTAGAACCTTTCAAGTGTTGGATGATAATGGAGAGGTCATAATGCTATCAGGAATAACAGAAGACATCACCGAAAAAAGATTGAAAGACATTGAACTTCAAAAATTGACCAGTAGGCTAGGTGTTATCCATCAAATTGAAAACACAATTTTAACCTCAGAAAGTTCAGAAGATATCATTTACAATACATTAAATAAAACCTTACAAGAGTTGCCAATATTAAGATCTTCTTTGGCCTTGTTTGATTATAATCATGAAACGTTCTATTCTTATACAGCCAAAGAAAACAATGAGTTGTCTTTAACAGATAGCCGTGTTTTTAATTTGAGTGACTTCAGTGCTTTAAACGAGTTGAATGAAAAGAGAAGTCCTATAGTTACCAACATTAAAAAGAAAAAAGTCAAGTCAAAAACAGATGAAATTTTGATTCAAGAAGGGGTGACATTGAGCGTGATGTCGCCATTGGTTTATGGCAATGAGTTGATTGGTTCATTTAATGTATGTTTCAGGAATGATATAGAAGATGAAGCAACCTTGAATGATTACATTGAAGTGGCAAAAGAAGTTGCGAATGGCTTGGCTCTTGCAATTCAACAATCTAAGCTTAAAGAAGAAATTGTCGTTAAGAATAAAGATATTACATCCAGTATCAATTATTCTAAAATGATTCAAGATGCCCATTTACCATTAGATTTGAATCATAACGGATTGTTGCCGGATCATTTTCTTTATTTTAAACCAAAGGATATTGTTTCAGGTGATTTCTATTGGACAGAACAAATAGGGGATGACTTGATTCTAATTGTAGGTGATTGCACTGGTCATGGGGTTCCGGGTGGATTTATGACCGTTATTGGAATCAATCAGATTCAACATATAGTTTCTCAAGAAGGAGAGGCTGATCCTGGTAGAATTCTTCAAAAGCTGAATGAAAGAATCAAGAATTCACTTTCATCTAAACGTGAAATTCAAATTAATGACGGAATGGATGTGAGTGTTTGCGTCTTGAACAAAAAAGCAAAAACTTTTAAGTATGCTGGAGCTAAAAGACCCCTGATTGCTGTCACTGATGGTAATATGTTGATTACTCAAGGGGATAAATTTTCAATAGGTTCAGAGTTTGATAATTCGAAGTATGAAACAAGGGAAATACATTTAGGTAAAAAGAATCAGTTTTATGTCTTTTCTGATGGGTATCCTGACCAATTTGGAGGACCTAATCATAGAAAGTTTAATCGAAAACGTACCATAGAGTTAATAGAACAAATTCATGAATTGCCAATTGCAAAGCAACTTGAAATAGTTGAAGAAACTCATGAGAATTGGAAAGGAAAGCGTTCACAAACAGATGATATTGTTTTTGCAGGCTTCTCTATGAATTTGGATTAAGTATCAATTTCCTTTATAGCTTTATCAAAATTGAATATTGGTTTATCTGAAAGATATGCTTTAGGTTTACGTCAAATAAAAAACGAATATCATGAAAAATATTATAGCCATTGCAGGCAGCAATTCTTCCAAATCTATCAATAAGCAATTCGTAAAATTTATTGCGAGTCAATACCCTGATATCAACTATCTTAATCTTGAAAATTTTGAACCTCCCATGTATTCATCTGATTTAGAGAATGATTATGGTACACATCAAAAGATAAAAGATCTGGTGGCAAAGTTTCAAGCTGCTGATGCAGTAATCGTTTCAACCCCTGAGCATAATTCAATGCCGCCAGCATTTTTCAAGAATATTTTGGATTGGCTGAGTAGAACAGGGGCGACCTATTTAGAGGGCGCTAAGTATCTACAGGATAAACCAGTTTTACTGGCTTCAGTGAGTCCAGGTAAAGGAGGGGCTGCTTCTTCGCAAGCCTTAGTAGGCAAAATGCTAGGTTATGGTGGTGCCAAAATTGTATCAAACCTAACTGTAGGTGGTTTTTATGATTCTTTTGAAAATGACAAAGTAGTAAATGAAGCGCTTATTCAAGAAATTGAAAATGCCATCTCTGATTTGAAAGCAGCAATAGACTAATCTATTACAACACTTTTAAGGCGGTAGAGAAATTATCTCTTATCTTTATTTAAACTTTTAAATAGTTAGAAATGAAGCGCTTTGTTATTTTCCTATTTGCATTTGTTCTCAATTTCGGGTTTGCTCAAGAGAAAAGCCTAGAGACTGTTCTGCAAAAAGGACATTCAAAATATGTTACTTGCTCTGATTTTCATCCATCAGGCAAATATGCCATTACCGGAAGTTATGATAACAGCATTATTTTGTGGAATCTACAATCTGGCAAACAAATAAGGATTTACAATAAACACACCGCTCCGGTTTGGTCAGCCGTTTTTAGTGATGATGGTTCTCAAATCTTGTCAACATCTGCTGATCAAAGTATTTTATTGTACAATACCCTAACAGGAGAAATTGTGCATTCATGGGAATCGCCAAGAGATGAAGTAAGACAGGCCTATTTTAGTTATTCGGGTAATGAAATCATTTTGTCCACTAACCGTGACGGGTTAATTATTTATGATAGAAATAGTGGAGAGTTGATTGGTGAGTACTATAAAAATTATGCGGCTGCTTATCAAAAAGGAGTGATTTCTCCGGATGGATTAACTGTTTTAAATACATCATCTTATAAAGGAGCAGAGGTTTTCGATTTAAAAACAAATGACACCTTGTTGTCTATTCCTTTCGATAAAGTTTACGGAATGGAATATAGTCCTGACGGAAGTAAGATTGCTTTAAGTTCATCCAAACAATTTGCTAAAATATATGATGCAACTACAGGTAAAGAAATTGCTGATTTAACTGATCCAGATTCAGATGAAAAGTGTGATGGTTGCCATACTAAACAAATTTGGAGTCACAATAGTAAATATTTGGTGACCATGTCTAATAAAATTGATGCCATATTATGGGATGCCCAATCAGGAAAGAAAATAGCTTCCTTATACTCCGAAAAATATCGACCTCATGTCATGCGATTTACTCCTGATGATTCACATTTAGTAATCAATGTGCATAACACTATTGTAGTCGTAAATCTCAAAACTAAAAAAGTAACTTTTGAATACAAGCACGATAATTTGGACTATTTTGATATTCAAATCAGCGCTAATAGTGAGTTGTTAACCCTACCAGGAGACAACAATACTGCAGTGGTTTACAATCTCAAAACAGGTAGGAAACAAATCACATTGGCTGGTTATCTTAATCATGATAGAGATGATGGTTTAAGATATAGCTATGAAAACTGGACGGATACTGGAATATTAAAGTACGTTTCAATGAGAAGGGCCTTTGCGCTGGATCAAACACAAGAGCATGTTGTTATTGGTTCGGTGGATTCTATCGCCCAAATGATTAATATCAAAACAGGGAAAGTTGTTCAAGAATTCAAAGGACACTCTAAAGTCGTGTTAGCTTTTGACTTTTCACCGGATGGAAAAACCTTAGCAACTTCTGGAGGTGATAGGGATATCATTATTTGGGATATTTCAACTGGTAAAGCCATTGAAAAGTTAGAAGGACATAGGAATTTAGTATTTGATTTAGCCTATAACTCAGACGGAACAAAATTAGTTTCAGCAAGCTGGGACGGAACAATAGGTACTTGGGACCTGGTAAAGGGAGGTTATTATTTGAAAGATTTAGGGGGGAATGCTCCGTATAAAGTTGATTTTACCCCTAATGACTTGTATATCGTTAACGGTGACTTGCATAACCGATTAGAATTCTGGGAAAGTGATGCTGTTGAGAGCTTTAGAAATCTTATTGGGAACACCAATATAGTAGGAGATTTTGATTTCAATGAAGACGGATCAATGATTGTATCAGCTTGTTGGGATGGAAAAGTTAAGGTTTGGGACGTTAATTCGGGAATGCAAGTAGCAAGATTGAATGAACATAAAGGATCAGTTTATGCAGTGAGCTGGTCAAAGGAGTCGAATCTAATAGCGTCAGCTGGTGCAGATAATAAAGTTGTGTTGTGGAATCCAGTCAATAACACCATTGTTGCTGAGTTAATTGGGCATACAGATGCTGTAACTGATTTGGAATTTACAGATGAAGGACGAAAATTGATTTCTTTAAGTGCAGAAGGTCAGTTAAAAGTATGGGATGTCAACAATAAATCTGAAGATTACTCCAGAATTCAAATTTCAAGAAATCAATGGATTTCAACAACACCTGCTGGTTATTTTGATGGTTCCTCAAAAGCATTAGGCATAGTGAATTACGTGTCAGGAATGGATGTTGTGCCAGTCGGGTCTTTGTTTGATAAATACTTTTCTCCAGGTTTGATAAATAGAATGAATAATGGGGAGTCTTTTAATGATAGAGGTGAGATCAATTCGTATATAGAATCAAGTCCAACACTTGCCTTTCACTTGTCTGAAACTTCAAAAAGATCAATTCCGGTAGATGCAGATTCAACATATAAATGGAAAAGAGATCGTTTACCATTGAGTTTGGAGATTGATTCTCAAGACGAAGCGTTAGAAGAGGTTAGGATTTACAATAACGGTAAGCTTGTCGTGTCAGAGATGTTTAATGAAAAATTAGTTTTTAGAGGCGGAGCGAAGAATATGAAATCCTATGAAATACCCTTGTCTGACGGAGATAATTTGATATCAGGTTCAGTAATCAATAAAAATAGAACAGAATCTTCACCAACTAAAATTTTGGTCAAGTTTGACGGGGAAGCGGCCAAAACAGACTTATATATTCTCTCGGTTGGAATCAATGAATATAAAAATCCGCAGTACAACCTAGATTATGCGGTAAATGATGCTGGCGCTTTCTCAAAGGCTTTAGTAAAAGGAGCTGATAGCTTATTTAATGAAGTTTTTGAGTATAAAATAAATAATAGCAAGGCCACTAAACTTGAAATTGAAAAAGTACTTGAAGAATTAAAAGAAAAGATAGGTCCAGAAGATGTTTTCGTTTTTTATTATGCTGGTCATGGTGTGATGAGTTTGGCAGATGATGTGGGGAAGCAGGATTTTTACATTGTAACTCATGACATTGTTAATCTCTATGGAGATCAAACCATGCTTGATGAAAAAGCAGTGTCAGCTAGAGAGTTAATGCAATATTCGGTGGCCATCTCTGCTGAAAAACAACTTTTCGTTTTAGATGCTTGTCATTCTGGCGGCGCATTAGAGAGTTTTGCTACTCGTGGAGATGGACGAGAAAAGGCCTTAGCTCAATTGGCGAGAAGTACAGGTACATTCTTTTTAACGGCTTCGCAAGATGCTCAATACGCCAATGAAGTAGGGGACTTAAAGCATGGATTATTTACTTATGCACTTTTAGAGGTGGTTGAAGGTTCTTCTGATAACGGTGATCATAAAGTAACAGTGAATGAAATCAAAACTTATGTAGAGGATAGGGTGCCTGAGTTGTCCCAAGAATATAGAGGTTCGCCTCAATATCCAACTTCTTACAGTTTTGGTCAAGATTTTCCGCTGGTTATTCTGAAGTAGCAGATTTTGGTAGGGTAAAGTAGAATTGAGAACCTTCGTTTGGCACAGATTCAACCCAGATTTTACCATTGTGCAGCTCTACAATTTTTTTACAATGTGCTAATCCAATTCCACTGCCTTCTATTTCTTCTCTACCATGAAGGCGTTGAAATATGATAAAGATTCTTTCTTGCTGATTTTCTGCTATTCCTATTCCTTTATCTGATACGCAAAACTGATAATGTTCTTTTTTATCTTCAAATAAAATTTCAATTTCTGGATGATTTTCCGGTTTTGTAAATTTGATTGCATTTGAAACCAAATTCTGAAATAACATTTGCATGTCAGATTGATTGGCTTCAACATCAGGAAGAGGAGAGGGGCAGCTAATACTTGCCTGGCTTCTTGTGATTAATGAGTTTAGATCTGAACGCACATTCTCACATAAATCATTTAAATTGATTAATGGCTTTTCCTTGTTTCTACCAATTCTACTATGATCTAGCAAGTCTAAAAGCAATCCATTCATTCGTTCAGATGCTCTGCTGATTGTAGACGTGATAGTGACTACTTTTTCGTTGAGTTGATCTTTATATTTGCTATCCAGTATTCCTATAAAACTCCTGATAGTGCGCAAAGGCTCTTGTAAATCATGGGAAATCATATAGGTAAACTCTTCTAGTTCCTTGTTTTTTGCGTGAAGTTTTTGGATAAGCTCTTCATTTTTAGTTGCTTGATTCTTGCCTTCAGTGATGTCTTTAGCTAATATGCTATAACCTAAAATCGAACCATCATCATGCTTTAAAGGTGTGATTTTTATATCTGCCCAAAACAAACCTTTCGTCTTGTGAACGCGCCATCCAACGTGATGTGCTACTTCTTTTTGAATGGCTTCATTTATGCTTCCTTCTATGGTTTCTTGATTGGCAGAAAAATCGCCTATTAGTGCAGATGCATTTCGCCCGAGTACGTCATCTCTAGTATAACCGGTGACATTTTCAGCACCATCATTCCATGAAATGATAATGCCGTTTTTATCAATTAGGAATAAGGCAAAGTCTTCAAGCTGATGAATCATTTGATTCATCAATTCTGAATGAAGTTCGGAGCTTGAAGCCATCTGTTTTAGTTTCTATCGTTAATCCAGTTTAAGAATTTACCCCAAAGTCCTTTAGCTTCGTTTTGAGCTGCTTTTTCTTGGTCTTTAGAACTGGTATTCTTCTGATTTGATTTTTTCTTTTTAGTAGGTGCTTTTACTTTTGGTGCAACATGTTCTTGGTAGTGTCTTGCTTTCTTTTCCTTTTGGATTCGCGCTTTCTCTCTAATGGCTTTCTCTGCCATGCTTTTCTTTCTGTTCGCTCGTTGCTCTGAAGTGAAGTGATAGATTCCATTTTTATCCTTGTAAATAGAATCTTCTTCTGTTTCTTCAGTCACCACTTTTTTGACCTTCTTCACTTTAGCAGAATTGTTAGCCTCCATAGCGGCATCTAGCTCTGCAAATAGTGCTTCTTTGTCTTCTTCGCTAACATCTGTGCTTAAATCTGTAAATTCAGACGTGTCTACATCTCCATCCAGAACGTCAATTTCTGATTCAACTGAATCAGCAGAGGGTAATTCTACTTCTTCATTCATCAGTTTTTTAGTTTCTCTGTCTTCTAATTCAATCTTTCCAACTACTTTCAGTCCTTCTAATCGATCAACTTCTGCTTTAATTAATTCTGCATTCTCGTCAACTTCTCTAGGAATAAATGCTTCAGGGTTTTCTTCAACTTCAGTTTCCTCAGTTTCTTCTTGGTGTTTGATAGCAACGGCCTTTTTTTCTTCTGTTGAAGACTCCTCTGCGATAACTTCTTCAGCAGGTTTACTAGGTTCAGCTTTTTCTGCTTCTACTTTTACTTCCGGAATTTCAATGGGATCTGCTTGAGCAACCACTTCTTCTGCAGCTTCTTTTAAGCTCTCTAAGTCGGTGTCAATGTTCGGATCAATTTCAATTTCTTCTTCAACAACAACTGGCGCCTCTTTTTTAACCTCTTCAATAACTTCCTCTATTTTAAAGGCTTCTAGAACGGCGTCAACATGTTCGTCATCCAATTTAATGTTTGGATCCTTATCCAATTCAACGTTAAATTTATCTTTAACAAAGGCTCTAATTTCTGCGGGTTTAGTCTTAACTTTTCGTGCGATTTGTGCCAATCTCATTCTTTTGGATTTTTGAATTGAAAACACAAATATAATTGACTTTTGTCAAATTCTCTAGGCTTCTCAAACTATTCTGACAAATAGCGTGTTATTAACATATGAAACCGGATAAAACAGCAACTTGTCAACTGTGTAATCGTGAGGAATCATTGACATTTCATCATTTGGTTCCAAAGCGCTTTCACGAAGACAGAAAAGTGCAAAAATTGCATCACGATAAGAACCTGATTTTTTATGGGATATGGTGCTGTAAGGACTGTCATAAGGCTATTCATAGGAGGATACCACTAAAAGAATTGGCATTCAAGTTCTATACTTTACATAGCTTATTAGAACATAAAGAATTGGCTCGTTTTTTCTCCTGGGCATCTAAGCAACGAAAAAGAATAAAGAGTTAGATTTAATTTATAGAATTAAATTAATCATCTTTGGCTTATCTGAAATGCCAAAATTCAAAGAAAATAAAGTATCATTTTTAACTGCTCTAGTTCCAGTAGGATCTCTCCTGTTGTTAATTATTGCAGGATTGTTTCTATTTCCTCTTTGGTTTGAAATTCAGCCGTTTAGATTAGAATTTATTTTTTTAATTGCGAGTGTAGTAGCATGCGTCCAGCTTAAATATCTAGGTTTTTCATGGGATGAAATTTCTAAATCTATTGTAGCGAAAATTTCTACTGCCATGCCAACGCTCTTGATTTTACTAGCAATTGGGCTCATTATTGGTTCTTGGATAGCATGTGGAACAATCCCTATGCTGGTTTATTACGGAATAAGCCTTATTGATCCTGACTTCATTTACGTCATTGCTTTTATAGTTCCGGTAATTTTTTCAACAGTGACAGGAACTTCTTGGGGCTCTATTGCAACAATAGGAGTGGTTTTGATGGGAGTGGCTATTTCAGTAGGTGCAAATTTACCCATTACAGCTGCTGCAATAATTGGCGGTTCTTTCTTTGGGGATAAGCTTTCGCCGTTATCTGACACAACTAATGTCGCAGCTTTGGCTACTGAAGTAAATGTTTTAAATCACATAAAATCAATGCTGTACACTACTTTACCTGCAGCATTACTCGCGATAACTTTTTACGGGTTAATGAGTTGGATATACCCTGTTGCTTCTTTAGGTTCAAATTCAAAAGTTATTGAACAAACTTTATCTGAAACAAGTAAGGCTTTTAATTTTAACGTGTTACTCTTACTGCCTCCAATTGTAGTGTTGTACGGTTCAATTAAAAAATTACCAACATTACCAGTATTGGTGACTTCATCACTAATTGCATTAGCCTTGGCTTTTGTCTTTCAAGATTTTAGTGTGGACCTGGTGTTGAGCAGTTTGTTGACAGGCTTTGAAACAGATCAATTATCTTTTGTGGTATCACAAAACGTTCACGATTTATTCACCAGAGGAGGCTTATACAGTTTAAAAGAGCCGGTAATCATTTCAATCATTGTTTTCGTTTTTGTCGGTGCTATTGAAAAAATCAATGCCATGTCTGTGATTGTTGATCGATTATTTGGTTTTGTAAAAAGTAAAGGGGGACTCATAAGGTCTGTATTAATCTCAACAGGAATAACGAATTCAATGACTTCTAATCAATACGCAACTAGTTTTATAGTTGGTGATGCCTTTAAAGAAAAGTTTGATAAAGCGAATATCAATAGAAACGTCTTGTCAAGGTCTTTAGAGGATACTGGTACTATGCTGGAGTCACTTGTTCCTTGGCATCAGACGGCTGTTTTTGCAGCGACCACTTTAGGTGTTGCCGTTGCTGATTACTGGTATTGGCAAGTGTTTTCATTAGCCAATATCTTACTTGCTTTCCTATTTACCTTTATTGGATTCGCTATATTTAAAAAGAATGAGTCAAAAACTTAAAAACCAAGCTTTACTGCTTTACTTACTGTTGACAGGTGTTTTTATTAGTCTGTTCATTTTGAGTAACTTGATTTTTTTGAAGTTTTTTCAAATTGATCTAGCGGATGATTATACCCTAATATTGTCAGTTGGACTTATTCCGTACCCTTTAACCTTCTTGGTAACCGATATTATTTCTGAGATTTATGGTCAGAAAAAAGCCAACATGGTGGTTAAAATAGGTTTAGTTTGCGCAATTCTCGTGATGGGTTTAACTATGGTTGCTGATTATATTCCTGCTATGTCAGGATCTGCAGTTAATGACGAAACATTTCACCAGGTGTTTGGATTGACTGGGGTTGCCGTTTTTGCATCTATGTTGGCATATTTGCTTGCACAACTAATAGATATTAAACTGTTTCATTTCTGGAAAATTAAAACCAATGGAAAGAAACTTTGGCTTAGAAACAATTTATCTACTCTGCCTTCTCAATTGGTGGATTCGGTGATGGTGATCAGCTTGTTATCGCTCTTTGGCGCCTTAGATTGGTCGAGTTTCTTTGTGACGGTAAGTAGCTTATTCTTGTTTAAGGTGCTGATTGCTCTGTTAGATACCCCTTTTTTTTATTTGTTTTCTTTTCTTATTAAAAGACACTTTAATCTCCAAGAAATGGAGGAGTTAGAGCTTTAGACATGAAAAAAAGCCGCTAGTTTTCTAGCGGCTTTTTGTTTAGCTTTTCTTTTCGGATTTTTTCTTTCCCTTATCGATACTGATGATAATTTCTTCTTTCTTTTTATCTAAATCAATATTGATCGTGTCTCCTTCAACTAAGGTTGAATTAATGATTTCCTCAGCTAATGGATCTTCAATGAACTTTTGAATAGCTCTTTTTAAAGGTCTCGCACCAAACTTTTCATCATACCCTTTGTCAGCGATATGATCTTTAGCTGGAGCTGTTACTTTAATCGTATATCCTAAGTCGTTAATTCTTCCGTATAACTTCTTTAATTCAATGTCAATGATTTTGTGAATGTCTTCTTTTCTTAAAGAGTTAAAGACAATCATATCATCAATTCTGTTCAAGAATTCAGGAGAGAACGCTTTTTTCAAGGCGTTGTGAATCACTTTTTGTGAGTTCTCATCTTCTTGTTCTTTTTGAGATTTAGTTCCGAATCCAACACCAGTTCCAAAGTCAGCTAATTGTCTAGCACCAATGTTAGATGTCATGATTAAGATAGTGTTTTTGAAGTCAATCTTTCTTCCTAAACCATCTGTCATGTGACCATCATCCAATGCTTGCAATAACATGTTAAAGACATCTGGATGCGCCTTTTCAATCTCATCTAATAAAACAATAGAGTAGGGCTTACGTCTAACTTTTTCAGTCAATTGTCCGCCTTCTTCGTATCCAACGTATCCCGGAGGTGCTCCAACTAATCTAGAAACTGAGAATTTTTCCATGTACTCAGACATGTCAATTCTGATTAGAGCTTCTTCTGAATCAAATAGGTTTTTCGCCAATACTTTTGCAAGTTGCGTTTTACCTACACCAGTTGGTCCTAAAAAGAAGAATGATCCAATCGGTTTGTTAGGGTCTTTCAATCCGGCTCTGTTACGTTGAATTGCCTTAACTACTTTGGCAACAGCATCATCTTGACCAATTACATTTCCTTTAATCAGGTCTCCAAGATTCTTAATTCTTCCTGTTTCAGACTCTGATACCTTTTGTAAAGGAATTCCGGTCATCATTGAAACAACTTCAGCAACGTGAGCTTCAGTTACAGTGATTTTATGCGCCTTAGTATCTTCTTCCCATTTCTTTTGAGCAGTATCTAAGTCATCATTTAATTTCTTCTCTGTATCCCTAAGCTCGGCAGCTTTCTCGTATTGTTGCCCTTTTATTGCTTCGGCCTTTTCTACGTTGATTTCTTCAATTTTCTTTTCTAAATCAACAACCTCTTTAGGTACATTAATATTAGTGATGTGCACTCTTGAACCAACTTCATCCAAAGCGTCAATCGCTTTGTCTGGTAAGTTCCTGTCAGACATATAGCGGTCCGTCAACTTAACACATGCCTCAATAGCGTCATCTTCATAATCAACTGAATGGTGATCTTCATAACGCTCCTTAATATTGTTTAGAATCTCTACCGTTTCTTCAATACTTGTAGGCTCAACCAATACCTTCTGGAATCTTCTTTCAAGTGCTCCGTCTTTTTCAATGTATTGTCTGTATTCATCTAAAGTAGTTGCTCCAATTACTTGAATTTCACCTCTCGCTAAAGCTGGCTTGAACATGTTTGATGCGTCTAAAGAGCCTGAAGCTCCTCCAGCACCAATAATAGTATGAATCTCATCAATGAATAAGATAATGTCTCTAGACTTCTCTAATTCATTCATAACCGCTTTCATTCGCTCTTCGAACTGACCTCTATACTTTGTTCCGGCAACCAATGATGCCAAATCTAAAGAGATGATTCTCTTTCCAAATAATACACGAGATACTTTTTTCTGAACGATTCTTAAAGCTAAACCTTCAGCAATTGCTGATTTACCAACTCCAGGTTCGCCTATTAATATAGGGTTGTTCTTTTTTCTTCTTGATAATATTTGAGACACACGCTCAATTTCATTTTGACGTCCAACAATCGGGTCCAGCTTGTTTTGCTCGGCCATTGCTGTTAAGTCTCTTCCAAAGTTGTCTAAAACTGGAGTTTTTGATTTACTGTCACCAGCTCGTTTCGCTCCACCTGACCCATAGCTAGAGCTTCCGCCTTCACCCGTACTTTCGTCAGAAGTGTCACCTGGGAATTCTGCCTTTGGATAATTTTGTTCTTCTATCATTGCTTCTAGTTCTTCTTTTACGTTTTCATAAATAACACCGTACTTGTTCAGTACACGTGTTGCAATATTGTTTTCTTCTCTTAAAATGGCCAATAAAATATGTTCTGTTCCAACTTTGTTGCTCTTAAACAATTTGGCTTCTAAATAAGTAATCTTTAAAACTTTCTCTGCTTGCCTAACAAGCGGAATGTTGTTCGCTGTGATGCTTTTTACGCGCGTTTCTTTTAGTGTTTTCTCTAATTCAACTTTAATTTGATTCAAGTCTACCTGGAATTCATTTAAGAGTTTAATAGCGAATCCTTCGCCCTCTCTTAAGATTCCGAGTAATATATGCTCAACACCTAAATAGTCATTACCTAATCTAAGTGCTTCTTCGCGACTAAAAGAAAGAACGTCTTTTGCTCTAGCTGAAAAGTTTGCATTCATATAATTAACTGTCTTTATTATGGGTAGATGATTTTTATAATTGGAATCATCTGGCCTTTATTATTACCTATCTCTAATAGTATCAACAATTTAGACCGTAAAATGTTACTAAACCTTGCAACACTCACCTAAAATACTTGATAAATATCACAATTTCAAACTAAAGATGAACAAAATCTGTTCCGATTGTTAATAAAGAGTTTTTTATGCCATTTTTTGTTGATAAGTCGACAGATTGACATGACAAAAAATCCTTTTTAATTGAGTAATTTCGGTTCTTGAATTATTTCGAAAACGCCTACTTTTTATTGAACAATATAACAGCTGAAATAAATAGCTGATTTTCAGTAAAATTCAATGATGTAGATATGTTTGCTTACAGTTAATGTGAGTTTTGAGAACCGATTTATTTAAAAAGAATAATAGAACCAAATATAAAAAATGGCAGAAGGAGAAAAAATAATTAAAATCAACATTGAAGATGAAATGAAGTCAGCTTACATTGATTATTCAATGTCAGTTATCGTTTCAAGAGCACTTCCAGACGTTCGTGACGGATTTAAACCTGTTCACAGAAGGGTTTTATATGGAATGCAAGATTTAGGTGTATTTTCAAATCGACCGTATAAAAAGTCGGCAAGAATTGTCGGGGATGTATTAGGTAAGTATCACCCACATGGGGATTCTTCTGTATATGATACTATGGTTCGTATGGCGCAGCCTTGGTCTTTAAGATATCCAATGGTTGACGGTCAAGGTAACTTCGGTTCTGTTGACGGTGACAGTCCGGCAGCAATGCGTTATACAGAGTCGAGACTTCAGAAAATTGCTGAAGAGATGTTGGCAGATTTGGATAAAGAAACGGTTGATTTCGCTCCAAACTTTGATGATTCATTAGAAGAACCAACTGTTTTACCTACAAAAATACCTAATCTATTGTGTAACGGTGCATCTGGTATTGCTGTGGGTATGGCTACAAATATGCCTCCTCATAACCTTACTGAGGTTGTGAATGGAACTATGGCTTATATTGACAACAGAGATATTGAAATAGCTGAGTTGATGGAGCACATTAAAGCACCAGATTTCCCAACAGGTGGTATTATATACGGTTACGAAGGTGTAAAAGATGCTTTTGAAACTGGAAAAGGAAAAGTGGTAATGAGAGCCAAAGCCGTTATCGAAGAAATTCGAGAAGGTAGAGAGGCAATCATTGTTACCGAGATTCCATATCAGGTGAACAAAGCTGATATGATCAAGAAAACTGCCGATCTAGTTAATGAAGGTAAGATTTCTGGAATCTCTGATTTAAGAGATGAGTCGGATAGAAACGGTATGCGTATCGTTTACGAATTGAAAAGAGATTCTATTCCAAATGTTGTTTTAAATAAATTATTTAAATATACGCAGCTACAAACTTCATTTTCAGTTAATAACATTGCTTTAGTTGCTGGTCGACCAGAGATGTTGAACTTGAAAGATATGATCCATCATTTTGTGGAGCATAGACATGAAGTTGTTATCAGAAGAACTCAATATGAGTTAAGAAAAGCTGAAGAAAGAGCACACATTTTAGAAGGGCTTATCATTGCTTCGGATAATATTGACGAAGTAATTAAATTGATCAGAGCCTCTAAAAGCCCTGATGAAGCTAGAGAGAAGTTAATGACTCGCTTTGAATTGTCTGAAATTCAGTCTAAGGCAATCGTTGAAATGAGATTACGTCAGTTAACAGGTCTTGAACAAGACAAGTTAAGAGCTGAATACGAAGAGTTGATGAAAACAATTGCTGATTTGAAAGACATTCTTGCTAATGAAGATAGAAGAATGCAAATCATCAAGGATGAGTTAGAGTATGTAAAAGGAAAATACGGTGATGAAAGACGTTCTATTATAGAATACTCTGCTAATGAAATGAGAATTGAAGACTTGATTCCAGATGAGGAAGTAGTGATTTCAATTTCGCATGCAGGATATATTAAGAGAACAGCATTACAAGAATTTAGAGTTCAAAGTAGAGGAGGAGTTGGAGCGAAAGGTGCTGCCACAAGAGATAAAGATTTCTTAGAACACCTATTTGTTGCAACCAACCATAATTGGTTATTGATTTTCACTGAAAAAGGAAAATGTTTCTGGATGAGAATCTTTGAGGTGCCTGAAGGAGCTAAATCGGCAAAAGGAAGAGCTCTACAAAACTTGATCAATATAGAACAAGATGATTCAATCAAGGCTTACATTCCGGTTAACGATATAAAAGACGAAGAATACATCAACGATAAGTACATAGTAATGTGTACGAAGAGAGGTGTAATCAAGAAAACGAAATTAGAATCTTACTCAAGACCTAGAACAAATGGTATCAACGCTATTGGAATTAGAGAAGGTGATGAGTTATTAGAGGCTAAATTAACGAATGGTACGAATGAGATCATGATGGCCTTGAAATCTGGTAAAGCCATCCGATTTAACGAAGAAAAAGTTAGATCAATGGGTAGAACAGCTTCTGGAGTAAGAGGGGTAACCTTAGCTTCTGATAAAGACGAAGTGGTTGGAATGATTTGCGTTGAAAGTGAAGATGCTAACGTATTAGTTGTTTCCTCAAATGGATACGGTAAACGTTCTGAAGTAGCCGATTACAGAATTACTAATAGAGGTGGTAAAGGTGTTAAAACTATCAACGTTACAGATAAAACGGGTGATTTGATCGCCATGAAAAACGTAACGGATGATGATGATTTAATGATCATTACTTTAAAAGGTATTACCATCAGAATGCACGTTGAGCAATTAAGAGTAATGGGAAGAGCTACTCAAGGGGTTAAAGTGATAAACCTGAGAGGTGGTGATGAAATTGCTGCAGTTGCTAAAGTATATAGAGATAGAGACGAAGAGGATGAAGTAGCGTTAGACGAAGAAGGAAATCCAATCATCACAGACGAAGGAGAAACTTCTGGTGCTGAAGGTACAGATGACTCGAAATCTGATGAAGAAGAGTAAGTAATTTGCTCTACATTATAATATTTCAATGGCTTTCATTAAATTTGACCCTGGATATAATTCAGGGTCATTTTTTTTAAAGTTTAAATTAATGGCACAAAAATTGAAATGATGTTTATGGATTTGATAATTAATCCGCATCAATAGATTAACACATAAAAACAAAGAATGAAAAGTTTATTACTTCTTGTAGCTGTAGCAATTACTTCAGTTACTTTCTCGCAAAAAGGAAATACATCAAGTGCAGGTATCGCATGGAAAAATTTTAAGTCTAACCTAATGGGTGGAGACATGGATGCAGCAGCTAAAGAATTAGCAGACGCTAAAGATTTCATTGATAAATCCTTTGTTCATGAAGACACAAAAGATGATCCTAAGACCTTAATGTATTACGGAATGATTTATTTCACAGCTTCATCTTTAGTAAACCAAACTGAAGAAGATAGATTAAACGCTATCGACCCAGCAAAAGCTAAAACTGATGGATTAGCTGCTTTGAAAAGATCAATTGAAGTGGATACTAAGGAACGTTACTCTGATGATGTAAAGCAATTTGCAGGTATGTCAAGAGACCAGTCGTTTCAAATGGGACTTAAAATGTATGAAGAAAAGAAATGGGATGAGGCTTCTCAGATGATTTTAATGGCGGCTGATTTTGGAGATGTTCTTGGAATTAGTGATTCTAGCTATTATTACTATGGCGGAATTGCTGCTTACAATGGCGAAAAATGGGCGGATGCTGAGTCAGCTTTCACTAAGACTGCAGAATGGGGATATGAGCCAGGTGTATCTGTTTACTACCTTTCTCAAGCTATGCAAAAGCAAGAAAGACTTGAAGATGCTGAGAAAATGATCAAGAAATACGTTCAGAAATATCCTGGAAATAAAGAGATTTTGATTGAAATGGTCAACATCTATATCGATACTGATAGAAAAGAACAAGCTGTTGAGGCTTTAAATGAAGCAATTGCTTTAGATCCAAACAACGTGGCTTTAGTATTTACTGCTGGAACGATTTACGAAAACATGGAAGACTTTGAAAATGCTGAAAAGCAATATTTAAAAGCCTTAGAGATGGATCCTAAAGATGTAAACTCATTATCAGCAATTGGAGGATTATACTTCAACAAAGGTGCTGATGTAAACAATGCAGCAAATAAATTAGAGTTTGGTGACCCTAACTATGATAAGATGGTTGCTGAATCAAAAGATTACTTTAAGAAATCTGTTCCTTACTTAGAGCAAGCTACTGAAGCAAAACCAGAAGAATTGACTTACTGGATTGCCTTAAGAGATGCTTACGGTAAAGCTGGTGATGTAGAGAAATTCAAAACAGCTAAAGCAAAAGTTGCCGAATTACAAGGGAACTAAGAAAAATACCTGTTAACTTTGAAGCTCCATTCCTAAACGAATGGAGCTTTTTTTATGCTACAAATTCAATCAACCAAAGATTATTCTCTTTCTCCCAGCGAATTTGATAAACTTTATCAAATTATCATAGATGCCTATGCTCAGACTGAAAAAGAAGTGTGGGGGGAGAATTATGTCAGAGTATCGAAAGTGAAATTTCAAGAGTTAGTGGACAAAGGTGAAGTTTTAGTCGCTTTTTTGAATAACGAAATAGTTGGTGGTGTACATTGTTTAAAATTAGAAGATAATGCCTACAGCTTTAGTCTTTTAGGGGCTGACTTTAATCATTCAGGAAAAGGAATTGGAAAAGCTTTAATCAAAGCGGTTGAACAAGTTGCCTATACTAACGGAGCTAGTGAAATTAGAATAGAAGTATTGAGAGCAGAAAATATTGAAGTTGAATCTAAAATCATCCTTGCCAATTGGTACGAACGTTTAGGCTATCCTTTTGTAAAAACTATTAATGTCTTTGAAGTGTACAATGACAAGGAGAAATGGGCTAAGCTTGTGAATCCTTCAGTATTTGATTGCTATCTAAAGAAACTGTAAAGTTTAATTCACTCAGATTTTGTTGCCAGAATTCAGGGAAGTTGGCCTGGATCAAAATGCGCTCTTTCCTTTTGGGATGCTCAAATCGTAAACTTTTCGCATGTAGAAAAAGTCTGTCATGTCCAAACCATTCAATAAAAGCATGATTGTGATGTCGGTTGCCATACTGTGGGTCACCAATTATGGGATGAGCAATTTTATTCATATGAATCCTTAATTGATGGGTTCTACCCGTTTTAGGAATCAACTCAACCAAGCTATACCTGGCAGTAGAATAGGGGAGCACAGCTCTATTAATTTCTGAGGTTGCAATAGGATTCAAAAGAGTTTCGGCTGTTTGGTAAGTGTTATTCTCTTTATTTTTAACCGGTGAATCTATGCTCATACTTTCTGTCACAAATCCTCTAATCAAGGCTGCATATTTCTTTTCCACCGTTTGATTTTTAAACTGATTTTGTAATAAAGTAGCTATTTCTGGAGATTTAGCAAATAATACAATACCAGAAGTCTTGCGATCAAGCCGGTGGATAGGGTGAATCTTGTGACCGCAATGTTTTCTAACCAGTTGCGCTAAGCTTATTTCTCGGATGTTACGAGAATAATGTGAATGATGAATTAAAAGCTTATTGGGCTTGTTGACCGCAATTAAAAACTCATCTTCAAATAAAATATCCAGAATTATTGCCGTTTTTGAATCCAATCATTAATATTTAGAAAGCCAATTTAAGGCATTTTCTTTTGATTGAAACCCTTTGATGGGATAGTTTTGAGTTCTAAACAGTTTATAGAAATTAAATAATATTTTTTGAGACAATCCTTTGAAAACTATAGCTTCAGCAATAGCAGGCAATTCTCGTTTTTGCAGGTATTCTCGGGCCTCAACAGTTATTGAACTAAATTCAGGGAATTCTGCCAAAACTTTTAAAGTTTTACCTTTTGAAAAATGAATGTAGGCATCTACGGAATTTTCAAAATCTGTTAAATCAAGCGTTGTGTCCGAACTGTATTGGTAATATAAAATACCATCAGACCTAAGGGTCGCTTTAAATTTGTTGTATATGATTATGTTGTCCATAAATAACTGATTACAAATCTAATGCCTTAAGTTATGCGTGCATAATAAAATCGACCATTCGTTAAAATCAAAGGATGAAATAAATGGGAACTTCTTTGAATGATTTTATAAAAAGTGAAATTCTGGTGTAACTTTATTCAAAGTTGCGACACTTAACTAGTGTATACTTCTGAATGAAGCATGAATAAGAAAAAGCAAAACGAATTTTTAAGTCTTTATAAGCCGGTCCACGAGCGCTTTGAACGATTTTGTCGTGCAAGAGTTTATGGGGAGATGGAATATGCCGATTTAATGAACGAGACGTTGATGCGAGCGTATGAGAAATTTGATACGCTCAAGTCAAAAGATGCTTTTCTATCGTTTTTATTCAGTATTAGTGTACGTGTATTGGCCAATACAAATAGAAAAAGGAACGAAACTACTAAGTTGAATCATGAAGCGTTTATCGTTTCAGATCACTCAAACCTGGCAGATAAAAATGCTGACGTTCATTTGCTGTATCTAGCTTTAGGCAAATTGCCTGAAGATCAGAAAGAAAGTATTATTCTTTTTGAGATTACAGGATTTAGCATTAAAGAAATAGCTGCCATTCAAAAAACCTCTGAATCAAATGTTAAACAACGATTGAGAAGAGGAAGATTGAAATTACGTGAAGTGTTGAGTGATATTCATTCAGAAAAAAGGGAAGGAGTAACAAGATGAATCAAGATCAATTAAATATTGATGGTTTGTTTGAACAAGCACGTTCAACTGAAACCAGGGTTTCTTACGAAGAAACAGAGAAAAGATTCTTGAAAGCTACTTTGCTAGCTGCTGGAGGCGTTTTAGCCACGAAAGGAGTTTTGAAATTATTATCAACTAAAAAATGGCTAATTATGTTCAGTGCAATTACAACAATTTCTACCGCGTCAATTATAGGTGTTGCGGCTTATACTGGTGATGTGAATACGAATGAAACAACTTCTAATGACAATTTTATAAACGCTGAAGTGCTTGTTCCTACACCGAAAGAAGAAAATAATTTATCTACTAAAACCATTGTGTTCACTGAATCAGTTCAAGAGCAAAATAAAGATGTAAGTAGAGTAGAGCAACCTCAAATTAAACTGATTGATCCGCTAACGATAGCGCTACCTGAGCCAATGTTTACAGTAAGCGTACCTATGTGGGATGATTCAGTTACGGTATCTACTTCAGATGAGAAAATCAGAGCGTATTCTGAACGATTTGAAATCAATGCTGAAACGAGCATGGAAGATTTAGAGGCTATGAAAGAAGCTGCAGAAAATGCTGGAATCTCTTTAAATTACAACGCAAAAATCAAGAATAACAAATTGATTAAAATCTCAATTCATGCAGAGATTAAACAGCGCAACAATCAGCAAAACATGACGATAACGGCTGATGATATCCAAAAAGACAAGGAAGAAATTATTTTTGGATGGTTCTTAGATAAGTCTGGTAAAGCAAATGAAATGGGATTTGGTGAGCCAATGAATTCAACAGGATGCTGCTCTGGACATAAATCAAAGTGTCACGATAATTATGAAGATCAGTTTGATGAAGGATTCTTCAGTCCTAGAATTTATGAGTTCTTGGAAAGTTCTGATACCTTGAATGAAGAAACGGTTGAACATTTTGAGCAGTTAATAGAAGAAATGGAGGAGGAGCTTGCCTATTTAGAAGATGACCTTTTAGTGAAGTTAGAAGATATCAATTTGACAAAAATTGACAATGTATTAGCCAAAATTGATGAGCAAAATGCAGAGTTATTCAATGACCTGGAGGAGGAATTGAACTTGTTGTTCGAAGAAATTCAAAACGAAATCAGAGATGAAAAAGAAGCAATAGAATTTGAGAAAAGTAAAATGAAAGAAGAGAAGGAAAAAGAGAAAAATAAGTAGAAAGAAGATAAATAACCAAAAATAAACCCTGTGAGTAGTAGCCTTTAGCTTTGTGTTAAGGGCTACTTTTATTTAAAGCCATCTATCCATTTTTTCGCTTCCTTGAATGTGTCGAATCCCTTTACTGGATGGTTCCCTTTACGCAGTTTAGTGTATATGTTGAATAAAATTTTCTGCGCTAAATGTGGAATTACGAAAGCTTCAGCTTTAGCCGGTTTTGATTCGTTTTGAACACATTCTCTGGCGGCTTTAGTAATGGTGCCGTATTTTTCAGATTCAATGATTCGTAATATATCAGGACCTAATTCTAATTCCTCATGAATTCTAAACCCTTCTTTAATTTCATCAACATCTATAACAGCATCTTGATGATATAAGAAATAGATAACATTTTCTTCAATGAGCTGGGCCTCAAAGTTTTTACGCTTAATTTTACGGGGATTCTCTTTAATCATGGGCAAGTTAAAGCTACAAAAAAATAAGAAAACCCTAATCTTTAACGATTATGCAACCATCTTAAGGCAGCTTCACGGTTTGAGAATTCTTTGATAGGGTAGTTGACCCGTCTTGATCTTTTGTAAAACTTGAATAGAATTCGCTGTGTTGTGCTTTCAATCACTAAAGCCTCAGCTTCAGCAGGACGTGCACGAACTTCAGCAGCTTGACGTGCCGCCGTTGAAACAGTTGTATTTTTAGGGAATACAATCATGACCTTTAGATCATTTTCTCCAGCATATTCGTCATAATTTTTAACCACAACTTGAATGTCTTCAGGTTCTAAGGTGACGTTGTCTTTGTATTCACAAATGAATACATTGTCTTTATCAGAGAATACATGAGATTTTTCATTTTGAATATCAAGCATAAGTAGCGTTTCTTAAATTCAGAATTTAAATTAGTAAAAATTTTCAAACCAGAAGCCTGCGTTTAAAAACAACACCGGACTTTACTGATGAAGTCAGAAATGACAATACACAAAAAGTTTTTGGACAGGGAATTTTTAGAATTTCTAAATACTCTGTAGCCATTTCACCGCGGTATCTTCTTGTTTAAAAATTTTAATAGGATGTAAAGACTTTCTTCGAAGTAAATAAAAGCGTAATAGAATGCTCTGAGCTAGTGTTTTCAGTACAAAAGCTTCTGCCAAAGAATTCGCTGTTTTAATTTCTGCTGATTGTCGTGCTTCTGCAGTCATGGTGGTGTCATCCGCAAATACAACCAAAACTTTTAATGAGCGACCTTTAGCATAGTCTTCGTAAACTTTTACGGCTTCTCTGACATCTGAAAGTTCGATTTGAATCCCTGACCCATAAATGAGTTTAAAAATCTCATCATCTGTAATGATAATGGTAGAGTTCTTATTTTGAAAAGTGCGCATGTGGTGTTAAGAGCTTCACAAAATAATAAATTAATCACATTCTTTGTGATAATAACCACAATTCAATGAGTACGACAAAAGTTGAGTTAAGGAATGTTCTATTTAACATAATATATATTATAAGCTAAAATAGCCATTTTCTATAAAGTCATAGGTTGTTGTCTTTTAAGACATTATAATAGATACTATGTCAGCGCTAATTTTCTGGCGCACTCAGCACGCGCAAATTAGCTTGCAAGTAAATAGATAACTAGAAAGTTCTGAGTTTCAATTGAAATTGGTAAGGCGTCTTGCTAAGGCTTATAATACACCTTATGTCTGCGCTTCATTGCATTACGCTTGTTCTTCTAATAAATAGCCGCTCACCAGCTCAGGTGATTGTAAAATCTTTTGAATTAGAAATATTCAATAATTTCACGCTCAAGCCGACCACACGCCATTTCTGGCCTACACACCCTGCAGTTTTCTAAAAGTCTTTGCCAAGTAATTTTCTCCTAGGTGTCAATACCACAATTGATTTCTTTTCAATGACTTCTGGTGTTAATAAATCTGAATTACCAAACTTATCATTTAACGTACCTTCTTCATTTATAGTTGTGATATACTGAATTTTGTTCCCTGCTTTCGCGTATTCTTCAATCATTTCATATGTCGATATAAAATGAGATTTATCCATTCCATCAAAAATACCATCATGAACAAGAAACTTAGGGAATCTAGATTCGTGTTTCAATGAATTAATTAAAATAGCTAAATCATAGACAAGTGTCCTACCTTGATTTTTCCCTTTGCCATACATATCTGGCATAGCAACGGATATTTCTAGAATTGATTTCTTCTTGAAATTTTCAGTTATAGAAAAAATCGAGTTTCCCTCTTGTTCTAGATAAAGTTGATTGAAAATATTAGAAAAGATTTCGAAAAATTCTACTAGGTGTTCACTGATGTCTTTAAGAAACTCAATGCTCTGTGTTTTTAGCTTATTAATTTCAGTTTCTATCTGTGTTAGTTCAGAAGTCAAATCCATAAGGATCTTTGTATTGCCTTCTAATTCAGCCAAATTGTTCTTTTTTTCACTTAAGTTATAAAATGCTTCTGTCAAATCTGTAATTGCCTCCTTTGCTGAAAGGAAATAGAATAACTTAGCTCTCTCTTTTTCAAACTCATCAATTTTAGTTCCTCTTTCTTTTACAAATCCATTTAGCTTTTCTATTTCTGCTTTTAAAAACTCCTTTCGTGATTCCGAAAGTTCTTTTCTAAATGCGATTGCTTCCTTAATGGTTTTACTAACTTTTTTTCCAAAATCCTCATCAAGCTCTTTGAAGATTCTAGTAATTCTTCTCGTGCTGACATCTTCATTAGTTTCATAACTGTTTCCAAATGCCTTAATTTTCTCTCGGTCAAGATGATTTTGATATAAAAAGTCTTTGATTTTACCCGTCAATTCGTTGGCTTTTTCTTCTGCATCCTGATATTGATCCCCGAGCTCAAATTTTGCAATTGCAGCCTCCATTTTCCTAATTTCAACTTTTAGTTTGTTGATTTCATTCTGGGTTTCCTTAAGATCATTTAATGAATACTTTTCACTTACGAAATTTGTTATTTCATTGATTGTTGGCTGTAGCCTCTTTTGATCAACATTTAGTTTATAGTTTTCGAAGCTTAGATTATTATTAAAACCAATTAAGTAAAAGTGATACACATTGAGTTCTACTTCTGATAATTCTCGGATATACTTGATTGGATCGGTAAATTTTTCAGATTTAAATTTTTGGATTTTTAAGTAAAATGTGATTAAAGACCTATACCAAGAGGGATCAAATTGTCCATCATAGGCTTTTCTTTGAAATATTAGCTTAGCCAACTGGATCTTAAGGTCCTTATCTTTATATGTTTTAGTAATTTCTCCGGAACTAATCTCGATTATTCTTGGATCATCAATTGGACGCTTGATAATGAAGTCTTTACTATCAACCTCAAATTCTAAAACTATGGTATAGCCTGAAGAGTATTTCTTTGTCGCATTAAGGCGAGGATTGTGAGTTTTAACTGGAGATGAAACCAGACAAAAATCTAAGAAATCTAGCAACGTTGATTTACCGATACTGTTTAAAGAATTTTTGGGTTGGCCTTCTTCTTTTTTACCATAAATGATATTCATTCCATTTCGAAATTCTACTTTCTCAAAAAGACCTGCAGGCTCGCTATATAAATACTTTAAAAACATCTAAGACTTTTTTATTTTGGAAACAATATTCCCTTCCATGTTGATTGCCTCAATTAGCCAAAGAAATAGTATTGCGTCAAAAACAATTTCAATTTTAACTGAATTTTCTTTTCTCAATTCTTGATAAATCTTTTCTAAAGATAACGGCTCATTACGTATAGCGTGCAGTACGTCTGCACCTACCACAACGACATTGTTAGTTAATTTTTCATGTTTAGTAGGGATAATCATAAATCACTAAATAAATCTTTGTTAGTAGATTTTTCAGAGGCTGTTTTTTCATAGATAGTGCAATCCTCAAAAAACAAAAGAACAAAAGCTCTTGCAGTGTTTGAATAATCAGGCATTTTTTCTTTGCCTTTTGGAATAAATAATTGAAATAGTTCTCTTAATATGTCAATATTAGGCATTTGCCCTTTTAGTTCATTGTATTTCATTGAAATATGTCCTTCTAAATCTAATTGAGTTTCACTATCCAAGTCTTTCAAGAACCGCTCAATTGCATTCTTTTTATTTATAGACCTTGTAAAGTATTCTCGGACCTCCTTGATATCCTCCTTTGACGTGAAATTTAGATGTATTTTCTCAAGAATATGAATTAATTTCCCATCATCAACCTCCTTTGTATGTGGACTAATTGAAGCCATCTTAATGGCGTGTTCAAAAATTTCTTGAACAATAGAGAAATCCTCAGAATCGTTATGGTGTTCATTAAAATAATTATGAATTTCAGTTCTGTTATTGTTACCTGAATTAACGATCTCAGTTGAATTTATAATACTGTTACTTATGGAATTGATTGCCTCTCTTACAAGTTTATCATCAATATCAATGGCTTTTGAAATATTCTTTCTTTGGTGTTCAGTTTTCCATTCTTTAATTAATTCTTTTGGAAACTTTCCTTCATTTTTAGGATTGTCAATGATACTATGATGTTCATCACACATTAAAATCAAATTCTCAAAGTCTCGCCTTTGATCATCATTCATGCTTATATTAAAACGTGGGCCCTTCTTGCTAGCGGCTTCTATATGACAAACCTTTCCAACAACAGTGATCTGATCTTCACCAATCATCATTCTTTCACAATGAGGATGAGCGCATTGATTGCCTGAAAACGCAAAAAGTCTTTTAATATCACTTTCTTTATAATCTCTCGCTCCTGCCATTTTATCTTTTAGATTTTAGAATCTCTTCTATTTTTGGCTTTAGAATAGTCATGATTGAAGGTTTATTCATGTTATGCACCCAACCTGTAGTTACTCCTAGTTTCATGGCGTGTACATCTGGATAATAGTGCTCAGCAAAAATAGCATCTTCTCCGTGAAACACCTGGTTTCCTTGAATATGCCCTGACTGATCAAGAATTTCATATCCTTTGTCTATGAACATTTTTTTCAGTTTCTCATGTTCTTCGATTATTTTCTCGATAACCTCTGTTTTAGACTCTAGAGATTCTAAAATCTCTAAAAAATATTCTGTTTTTTTATGCATAATTTATCCCAAATAAAGTAATTGCAAAATGGGTTTTGTCTACGTAATTGATTTACGTTTCTCATCTAAACAAGTAGCCAATGAATGTATTAAAAATATATGAATAAAATGTAGGTATAAATACGCATTTTTCAAATGCGAAGAAAACTGCCCTTCCCTGCCCTCTCCCAGCTATTTAACACTTCGGCTACATTTCTTTTCGCTCAGGGCGGCGCATAAGCTAGGTCATATTATAAGTCAAAAGAAGCTTTCCCTAAAGAGTCACAGATTCCAGTCATTTAGGTAATTATCATAGATATTTTGTCTGCGTTAATTTTCTAGTGCACATTTCCTTTTGAGACTATAAGTCAGAATTCACCAAACCATTAAGATGTTGAAAACGTGAAAAGGTGTATGATTAAAAATATTTTCATAATTGGGACTTTTCTATTGTTTATCACTTCATGTTGTAAAGTTGATTTAGCTATTGGGCTCTCGGTTGATTATAGTGGTTTGACAGGATCGCATCAATTGGAAGTAATCCGCCAAAGTAAATTGAACCCTATTGATTCTGATATACTTATAGTATATCAATTAAATGATTTGAACAATCATTCTGTGTTTGTAGATCTTGATGAATCTTTTGAATACAATTACATATTGCAAGTTGATTCAATGCTACACTCTGATACGATTAGTAATTTCTCTTATGAAGTGGAGGGCCGAAACTGTAGAACACACATTGAAAGTGTATCTTATCATTTAAATGGTGATCTCAAGACAGATATGAAGTTGATAATAAACTAAAAATGGAAATTAACCAAGTACGCTGTAGGTAGTTAAAAAGACGTATTCCCCACCCACTCTGCCTAGCCGAAGAATAAGGTTCATGTAGGCAATTGAAAGAAAACAGTTTCTGAACTAAATAGCACATCTGAAATTCTTGCGCCATGGAGAATAATTATCGCTGGCGCATAGGTTAAGCTGTCTTTCAAGAAGAAAGCCATTTTGTATGATAATTAAACACTTCAAAAAATTACAATACGCTCTTTTTTCATAGAAATATCTCAGGTTAACTCTAGTTTCCTAGACTTTTCTCTTATTTTTCATAAGATTTGCACATATTATTACAAAAAATCAAATTAGAATTGAATTATGGGATTACTACTATTGTTTCTGACTTTAAGTATTGCTTTTTCTTTTTTATGTTCTATACTTGAAGCGGTGCTCTTGAGTATCACCCCTTCTTTTATACGGCAACAACGGGAGAAAAAGCCTGGTTTATTCAACGATTTAAACGAATTTAAAGAGGATATTGATAAACCTTTGTCTGCGATTTTGACTTTGAATACTATTGCACATACAGTTGGTGCCATAGGTGTTGGTGCTCAGGCTACTATTGTTTTTGGAAATACTGAAATGAGTTTTTTAGGAATAACTGTGGCTGCTGAGTCTATTGTTGCGACAGTAATGACGCTGGCAATTCTTGTGTTGAGCGAAATCATTCCTAAAACCCTTGGTGCTAATTATTGGAAAAGGTTAGCTCCTGTTACTGTGAGGCTATTAAAAGGCTTAATGTTCATTCTTTTTCCACTCGTTTGGCTGAGTCAACTGATCACAAAAAAAATGAAGAATGATAAAAACAAGAGTGTCTTAAGCAGAGCAGACCTCATGGCTTTAACATTGGCCTCTAAAGAAGAAGGAGCACTGAATCCATCTGAGACAAATGTCATTCAAAACGTATTGAATTTACCAACGACAGCAATTTTTGATATTATGACACCACGTTCTGTGTTATATTCTGTCTTTGAAGATGATACCCTTGATGAAATATTCAAAAGCGAGCGCTTCCGACAATTTTCACGCATCCCAGTATTTGCTGGTAATAAGGAAGAAGTTGTGGGCATGGTGTTAAAGAATGATATACTCCGTAGAATGGTGGCTCAGCAAGTGGATGTTAAAGTTAAAGAACTACTGAGACCTCTTTCTAGAGTAAAAGAGGACATGCTGTTAGCAGACTTTTTTAAAAGCCACAAAGACCATAAAGATCATATGTTCATTGTTGAAGACACGTATGGTAGTGTTACCGGTGTGCTCACCTTAGAGGATGTTCTTGAAACCATCTTGGGTTATGAGATTGTAGATGAAACAGACAAAGTGGCGGATATGCAAAGCTTGGTTGAAAAGAAAAAGAATGATCAAAGTGAAGGATAGTTTTGCCCCTTCCCCAGCCATTAGGAATTATTTGGTTATAGGTTTAATTCTATTTATATAAGTTCAAAGTGTTAGTTTGGATATGTTTTAAGAAAAAGGGCTTTTTTGGAACTCTGCAGTAAGCCAATATCCTCGTTCGGCTCATTTGCGATAATCGCAACTCGGTTTTTTTCATGGTAATATTCAATAATTAAAAGCTTTCACCACATTGTACTTTTGGTATAATAAATCTAGAAAGAATGAAAAAAATATTTGGAATTATAATCGTTATTCAAGCTCTTGTTTTGGGCTCTTGTGGAATGAATCAAGGCAGTTTTAATAAGCAGAAACACACGAAGCTTAAGCAGTTGAAATCTAATAATACTGATGTAATACTTGACAATAAGGAACCTGAAAGTAACCAAGCAGTGTTGAACATAGACTCTTTTTTAAGTGCCGATATATCACATGAAAGCGAGCCATCTGTTCTTTTAGAAACAGCAATAGAAATTGAAAGTGTATCTCAAGAAGATCAGCGGGAAATACTTGTTTTAACACTGAACGAAACGGAGAATGTCCAGTCCTTACCTAATGAAGTTCAAGAAAATGATTTAACAGAAAACCTGTGGTTGAACCGTGAGAAATTACATGTAAAATCAAAACTAAAAAGCACGATTGTTGGAACAAAAAGTATTGCAACTATTTCCTTGTTCACTAGTCTTGTACTATTGTTCGGTGCCCTTATTGCCGTTATACTTTTGGGTGGGTTAACTAGTCTTATTCTGGTCGCTATATTTTTTGGTGTTGCTTTGTTGATGACGTCTTTACTTCTTTATATCAAAGCCGGTAAAGAGAATAAGGAATCAGCGAAGAAAAGTTTCTATAGAAAAGGGTGGATTTGGTTCGTGTCAGCACTTCTGATGTTAGGAGTTGGGGTTTTATTGACTTTGGTGCTTTGGATGGAGATAGTGTTCATTATTGCAGCTATTATTGCACTTGGTTTTATGGCATTTTCAATCATTAATTTTGTTAAAGGAATGAAAGCGAAAAAATAATAGATTAAAAGCTGACTTAAAAGAAAGACCGAGATAATGTATAGTACTGCTCTCCCCTTCCTTTGGAATTAGGTTTAATTCTAATTGAATAAGTTCAGGGCGTGCGTTTGGATATGTTTTAAGTAATGAAGTTTTTTCCTGGAATTCAATCAATAATGTTAATGGTTTTACTTCCTGATATGGTGTCATTATTTACAGTAGTTGTTTTCGCCGTAAAAGTTAAAGGGCCCACAAACGAAGTATCCGTGAAAACATATTTAAAATTTGCGCCTCCTGAACTTCCAGATGTCACCAAATTAGTATTAAAGAATCCAACATTTTCATTGACACTTAAAACTATTTTTTGACCTGAAGAAGCAACTCCATTTGTACTCAAGACTGTAGTGCCTAAAGTCATTTCAGAAATGGTGTCGTTTTTTAGAAAATAAATATCACTTGAAACGTCTATAGATACTGGTCTTGCGTTTTCAAATCGAATAGTATCATTCATAAAGTGATTCAGCACCTCTATTCTAAGAATACAATCAGAAACACTTGCTGTAGACACAAAGGTCACTTCAGAATATTTATATTTCTCAGTTGCATCCAATTTAGTGAAATTGACTTTTATTGAGTCATTATCAGATTCCTTAAACGTTCCGTTTGACGCAATTACTAAAAGATCTGTAAGTTGATCATCAGCATTGTAGGGGAATTTAAAGGTAATTACTTTAGAGTCAACACCATTAGCTGAAAGAGTGCTATCGTTCATTTCTACACTCAGATTAGACATAATCTCATCTACATTGTACAAATAGTCGTCTGCCTTGTAGCAAGCTGTCATTATGAATAACGTTAACAACAGCCCTAAAACTTTTACTTTATTATTTAAATACATCTTTAATGTCTTTGATTGCTTCTAATATTTCAAAATCGAAAGTTATTCCTATATATGGCATTACACCAAGTTTTCTTTCTGACACAAAAGGATTAGGGTCTAAACGCTGATGGAAAATTGCACCTGCAGATAAATTCATAGCGTTGTTTAACCTAAGTCCATATCCAAATAAGAAATTGATCTTTTTGTATAAATCAAACCTATTTAATCCATTCGAAATTGAAGTAAATGAAAAAGATACATTAACTGAAGACCTGTGAAGAATTGATTTTCTGATAATTAATCTATAGGGATAGTTAGGGTCGAGTGGTCTAAAATTAAAACGAACTCCATAAAATGGAACAATGGTATTAAAATAATTTTGCGTTTGAGGAACTAAACCATTTGAAACCCAACCTACTCCAATATCAGGTCTTGCAATGAACTTACCTTTAGATTCAGCTGTTGTGCCACCGTTTGTAATTCCATGGGTGCTTTGTTGCGTATAACGACCGAATGGTAAAATTCCAGATACACCTAGTTTGTAGTTTAAAATTTTTTCATTGTTTGCTTTCTGTTCTAGGCCAATTTCCTTCAGTTTAGAACCGTATATTTGTAATCTTTCAAGAACCTTGGTAAGATCTTTACATTCAGAAGAACCTAAAGCGTACGCAATTGCGGAAATTTCTTCAAGATATTCAATGGTTGCTTCAATATTTTGATGTCTTTTGGTGAAATCATCTGTATTCACTAAATCGTCATTGTTAGAAGAGTTTATAGGAATTAATCCAGAACTGACATTTGATAGGGTTAAGTCCGTTTGCGTAACTAAAAGTTCTAGTTTATTAAGGTTGTAACTTTTTTTTCCGAATTGTGGCATATATCCGCAACTGTCACAAGCGGATAAATCCAAAATTAATTTGGAGTAACAATCAATAGCTGGTTCAATATTAACCCTAAAATTTTCTAGATTTTGCTCAAGAAGGCACACTTTATTGATAGATGTCGAAAGT
Organism: Crocinitomicaceae bacterium; assembly: GCA_039939375.1. Lineage (GTDB taxonomy): Bacteria > Bacteroidota > Bacteroidia > Flavobacteriales_D > Crocinitomicaceae > Paracrocinitomix. The sequence goes on from JBDVJO010000010.1 coordinate 229,744, forward strand.
AATTCTTCATTATCATAAGAATACTTCACATTAACCGAATCAAATCGATATAAATACTGCATTGCCAGCGATTTATCACCGTGTACTTTTTCTATCCAAATTTTAAATTCCACAGCACCAATAGAATCAACGAGAACTTTTTCTATTTGATTTAATTTAGTCTCAGCAAGTTTTATTTTCTTTTTAAGTTTCCTTCTTCCTGTAAACGAATAATTATTGCTCTCCAGTTCATGTTTTTTTTGTGAAACTAAAGAACTCAGCTTATTATATCGATAGTTTAGAGTGTCAATTTTCTCAAGTAATGAGTCATAGTACACGTCATTAGTATAAGTATCAAGTGCTGACTGTGAGTCTTTTCTGAGTTTTTCATTTTCTAAATAATTTATTTTAAACTCATATTCTGTGGCAGGGTTAAGTGGAAATATTTTTATGTAGTGAAATTTTTTATCAGATTTTGTAAAATCTTCGGTTAGATGTATGTACATCAGACGGTGTTTTTTCTTTCTTTTGCCTTCTGTATAAATGTATTCTGAAACATTATCAATGCCGTATATTGCCTTCATTCTTTTTCTTTCAGTGCAACTGAATTTGGCATAATTTCCTCTACTGTTTTTTTTGTAAACGTCTAGTCCTATGAGTTTTTTTCCTTTCTCGGCAGGTACTTTGATATAGAATGGTCGATCAAATGGTAATATTTTCGTAGAACTATTTGATATTGTGCTAATATCAATGATGTCTAAAGAATCAGAAGGAAATGAATACCCAATAAAAGGGAATAAAAGAATAAGGATTATTAAATGTTTCATCTTACTATAGGGAAATTGGGATACAAACCTATCTAAAATATTTAAAATATAATTAAGTATAAATACTTAATTTTTAAATAATTAGCTATCATGAGTAGGTTCGAGTCCCCCTCCCTACTCCCAATCCAAAGTAAATCTATCTATTATGCTATTTCCTTGTTTATCTTGCATTTGAATGAAATATACACCTGGAACTAGACTGGTGATATCAACTTCGTAGTCTTGGCCTTCAAGTAGGTTGAAGTGGTCACCTTTTCGTATGATGGCATATTTGGTATGCTCTGAAAAGTGATAGATTCGCTGTGTTGATCCGTCTTCTTGCTGTTCTACAGTAATGTCAGGATGTGTTGATTTTGCCTGGTTTTGACCAAAAGATGACAATGAAAGCGTTAAACCACAAACAATTGTAGTGATTTTGAAAATGCTGGGTATCATTTTGAATAATTTTAAATTATACCCGTATAAATAGCTTTCAATTAAAAAGTTACGAAACAATAAATCTGGTTTTGAGCTAAATCAAAACCCTAATTTCAAAAAATTACTCTACTGTTCTATTTTCTGAAAATACTACATACGAACATTAACTCTCAAAACACAACACCTGAATTGAAGGTGTTTCGCTATCTAGGTCTTCAATAAATGAGTAATGAAAGGAATGCTCTTTATAAGATACCGTTGTTCCATCAGGGTTTTCTAAATCTACGTTGAACTTCTCTCTGTAGATTCTAGTTAAATCTGTTGCGTAAATTAATAAGCCAACTTTACCAATGTTTACGCTACTTATTGAAACTCCAATACCTGCAACTTCATTTTCTAATAATAAGAAGTTCACCAAAATTTGTTCGCTTGATATGTGGATGTCTTTTCTAAATTGAAAGATGTTTGATCCTGGATCATCTTGAATTTCCCAATATTCTCCGGCTAATCCTTTTACTTCACTCCAAGAATCTCCTTGATTTACTTTATTAAAAATCCCGTTCTCAGAAAACAGGTTCTCTTCTAAATCTGAATTTTCTAGTTGACCTGCTCCACAAGAAAATAAAAATAGAGCCATTGATAAAATCGTAATGTACTTCATTTGTTTTAGTTTGAATGATTTCAACAAAACTATGAAGATGTGTTGATTAGTTTGTCGTCCTAAAGGATGATTTTGTTGTGCTTTTTAAAAGGAACCTTTACGTAAAAAACTGATTATTAAGCGTTAGACAGAATTGAGCCTAGTAGCTCACTTCGTCTTGTGAAATGATCAGTTCATGATTCATAAGTTCATCAGCATTTTTACTGTCTATGATAGAACCGTAGTGATTTGGCCAACTGTTCCAAACAAGGAAATAGGCAACTGGATATTCTTTAAGTCCTAAATAAATTAGGTTATCCGTTTCGTTCATTGCTACTTCTTGATTCACACCTTTACCTATTTCTGCTATACAAATCGGTTTATTGTAGGCCATTAAATTACTCATGCTATTATTCATATTAATGTCAGATAAATCATTGGCATAATAATCTAATCCAACCACATCCACATATTCATCTCCCGGATAATAATAGTCTGTAGGCTTTAAGATATTGTCGTATTGATAATTAGGACCATACACCCAAAGTAAATTATCCAGTTGACGCTCTACTTCTAAATAATTATAGGTGTATATCCACAATTCTTTAAACTCTTCTTGTTCAGGAAATTTCTTATCACTCCCCCACCAAAAAAATCCGCCATTCATTTCATGAAATGGACGCCATAATACAATTACGTTATCATTTTTCAGTTCTTGAAGGACATTGGCCGCATTGTTTAGTAATACTTTAAAACGTTCGTTTGTAGCGGTTCCTTCAGTGTATACTTCTGAGTAGTCAAACCGCTTTTTATGATATTTGTCGGCTCCTTCTTTTCTATTGAAAGGATTTGGCATATGCATGCTGATGGTAATCAAACTTCCCTCGCTCTCTTGCTGAATGATATTCTCAACAAAATTTGGCTCAAGCTGTGAAAAGTCAGTGAACCATCCTAAGTCTACTCCTAAAACGCCAGGTTTTTTGTTAAGTCCTGTAAAATCTTCAGGCGCATAATTGGGGTCTCCTAAATTCCCCATACCAATCATCTGTCCGGCAATCAATGAATCAGATTCTCCAATTTCAGTTAAATAATTCAGGATGTCTTGCTTTTTAGTTGCATTTATTGGGTCATAATCTGTTATTTCTGAAGCTGGTAATTCGTTGAACTTAACTTTTTTACAAGAAATCGTAACCAGCAATGCTATGGATAATGCTAAATAAAATACTTTCATAATCTCGGATAGGGAATCTAATCTAAATTAAAGATTTTACTTTAATAAAATAAACTTTAATACCTTAAACCATCAATAAAAAAGACTTTAGAACTATTTAATAAGTTGATGATTTAAGTTACTTTTGGATAACCCTTACTGAACGCAAGTATGCCCGCAATAAGATTTCTCATATTGGCACTTATTTTTTTAACTGTGTCCCCTGCCCTTTCTCAAACTGAAGATGGCAAATTTCAACTCGATTCTGCCACATATAAACGCACCTATAATTCTGAATGGGTTACTGTTCAACCTTTTTTTGGGTATGTACTTCCAAAAAAGAAAGCATTTCATACGCACTTTAACAATGAATATGGTGTACAATTAATGACAGTTGGATTGAGACTTGGCGGACCAGCGAATTATCAAGAAGAAATGGCCCCTATAAGTGTGGAATATTACTTGCCACAGCGTTGGAGCACAGCCGACAATGTAGATTATAAATTAGATGGATTTAGAATTGGTATGCCTATCGTTCCAATAGCCCTAAATACATTGGGAACCTTAAAGCAAGTGCGTTATTTTCAATATGCCCTCCCTGTATCATTTAATTACGGCATTGGGAGTTTATTTTTAAATGAAAATGATTTAAGATATCGTAATTTTTTCTTCGATTTCAATGTGTCCTTTGCTCCAAGAATAGTCCTGTTTGATCGATTGGTATTGAGTTCTATAGCTGAGTTCACTTGGGATGTAACCAATAAACAATGGAAGTCAAAAGATGAGACTGCTGCATTCAATGAAGGTTTTAAAAGAACAGGGATATCCGTTTTTTTCTCGGCTTCTTGGATATTTTTAAACCGCTCTTCTTATGTTAGAATTTACCGTTAATTGCCTAAAAACATGAAGAAATTATTCCTTTTACTCCAGCTGCTTATACTTCATTCAGGATTAACTCAAACACCACAAATTGAGCTGTTGTTGCCGCATTCAGAGTATACCAAACCAAATAGCTGTTATATTGGAGATCGCTATGCACTCACTTATAATGAGGCTTACCGACTTTCGTATTGCAGTTTTGACTTGGGTAAAATGCAGTTTTTAAATTCAGGTTTTCTAGATACCGATTCCTGGAGCAATGAGTATTTAGAAATTGGTTCGCATGCTTACACTGTATTAAGTGAGGGATTTGGATCGGTTGATCAAGACTTAATGGTGTTGACGAACGAAGCTGATCCAGAACATCTTTATTGGGAAGATAGAAAGATTGCTATAAGCTTAGGCGAATCTTCTTTTTACGAAGTAACCCAAAACTCTGATGAGCAAAAAGATATCCAGGAAAAAAGTAAACCGATATCAAATAAAATCGCTCAATATTACTTTGATAATTGGAAAGATTTTAGGTTCATTTCAATTAGTCCTAATGCTGAGCATATAGCAATGGCAATGAATACTGAAGTTTTGATTTTCAATGTAGAAAATGGCGACTTGATTTGGACATCTCCGAAAATGAAGAGTTTAAAAACATGTCCAAGTTTCAGATTATTGGATAATGGGCTAATCGTATTGCCTGAGAATTTTATAGAAGATAAGGCATTTGAGGTCACTTGGTACGACTATAAAAATGAACACCTCCTCTATTCCACTTCGGTTGTTTCAGGTGGTATTTTTGTAGGTGAATATCAAGGGATGCATTATTATACTTTTGCCACCGGCGATCCTGAAACTGGTAAAATTGCACGCTCGCAATACATCAACTTAAAGACCGGTGAATTTTCAGAACCAAAAACAACCGGAAGAAGGCAACGGTACACAATTGGTCATCATATTGTTGATGAAGTACTAAAGCAAGAATTTTCTCAAGCGGCTTATGAACGCTTTATTGAGAATTACACTCAGTACAGCAGTCTAACAACCTATTTCTCTGAATTCTATGCTTTTTTAGAATCAATTAAAGAATCCAATCCAGCTCTCTATGACTATTATTCAGAACAAGGGGTTGAAGACCATGAAATCGTAAAAACCAAACTCACACCCATGACCTTGCCTACTTTCTTTTTTAAAGAATTTCCTTTGCCCTTTACTAACGAAGGATGGGATTATGAAAATGATATTGATCGCTACCAGTTACAGTATGTTTACGAAGGTAAAGCAACACTAAAAAAGAACAGAGCTCAACTTTATAATGATTTAAGACAAGAGGTAAGCAAGAAGATCATTTTTTGGAATAGCGAAATGCCTGAAGGAGAAAGAGAGGTTTGGTTGGTGAGTTCGCCCAACGGAACTCCTGTTTTTATTACACCAGACAATTATTTTTTTTCAACTAAAGATGTAAAAGACTTCTTGGCATTTAAAATTGGTGATAGACGCTACAGTTTTGAGCAGTTTGACTTGAAATATAATCGACCAGATATTGTCCTTGAACGTTTAGGCTATGCAGATTCTACTATTATTAAAGCTTATCATAGTGCCTATTTAAAACGATTAGAGAAATTAGGTTATCAAGAAGAAATGTTAGATGATAAGTTTGATTTACCCACTTGCCACATTAAGAATATAGAGGATATCGCTTTATTAACAGATCAAGATCAAATTGAGCTAAATATTGAAGCGTCCAGCGAATTGTCAGCCTTGAACCGGTTGGAAATTTGGATCAATAACGTGCCCATTTACGGAAGTAAAGGTATGGCAATTAAAAATCAGTTGAAGAATTACTCTACTACCGTTAAGGTTCCATTAAAAAACGGAATCAATAATATAAAAGTAGCAGTGATGAATGATGCCGGAGCACAGAGCATCAAAGAAGAGTTAGTTGTGAGAACTTCTGCAGGCAAAACTAAGTCAGATTTGTATATCGTGTCACTTGGAGTTAGCAAATATGAAGAATCGGCTTATGACTTGACCTATGCAGCAAAAGACGCTAAAGATATTGCGAAGCTTTTCAAATCAAAAGATTCACTTTATGGTGATATCAATACCTTAACCCTAGTAAACGAGCAAGTGACGCATGAAAGTTTAAAAGAGATTACCGCTTTTCTGAAAGGGAGCAGTATTGACGATCAAGTAATTCTGTTTGTAGCTGGTCATGGCGTATTGGACGCCAACTATGATTATTATTTGGCTACGCATGATATGAATTTTAACAATCCAAAAGAAAATGGCATAAAATATAGTGAACTAGAAGCAGTTTTAGATGGAATTCAGCCCATCAATAAGCTCTTATTATTGGATGCTTGTCATGGAGGAGAATTTGATAAAGAAGATATCGCAGAAAACAGCACCATTACTGCTACTGAAAATGGAGATGTAACCTTCAGGTCAGTTGGATCAGCCGTAAACAAAACTAAAAGTACGAGTGCTTTTGAGTTGAGTAAAAAGTTATTTGTTGATTTGCGAAAAGGGACAGGAGCAACAGTTATTTCTTCGTCTGGTGGATTTGAATTTGCCATAGAAGGAGCAGATTGGAATAATGGATTATTCACCTACTGCTTAATTAACGGTTTGAAAGATAGAAAAGCTGACTTAAATGGAGATGGACAAATTTTAATAGATGAGCTACACAGCTTTGTTTCAACTGAGGTATTTGCTTTGTCTGGCGGGATGCAAAAGCCAACTTCTAGAAGGAATAACAGTTTGTCAAATTTTCAGATTTGGTAAAATTTATTCGGCCATGTCTAGATTATTTTTTCTAGATTAGATACGCTATGAAAAAGGCTATTTCTACTTTCCTCTTGATATTCTTTATTAGTGCTAACGCCTTGTATTCACAAAGTAGTTCAAATCTTTATAATGAAGGGCTTGAACTCAGGGAGGACGGAAAAAAGAACAAGGCCATTAAAAAAATAGAAGCTGCCTTAGATAAAGCTCAAGCTGAGGAAAATCTTAGTATTCAAATGGCTTGTCATATTGAATTGGCTGAAATGATGGATAATGTGATCAGCTATAAAGAAGCGCTTTCACATTACAAAAGTTTTACAGAACTGTATAAAAAGCAAAGTCTTGAACAGACTTCAGCTCTTAAAGACTCTGTGAGCGGATTACACGTAAACCTTCAAGAAAATTCAGAAGAAATATCCGCTCAGGGAAAAGCATTAGATTCCTTAACAACTGAGCAAATGAGATCACAGTTGGACATTTCAAAATTAGAGCTTGATAAAGAGAAACACCTGAAAGAAATTCAAGCTTCTAAATACCGCAGAAACTTTTTGTTGTTTACCATTTTATTAGTTGTTATTGTAATGCTCTTTGTTTTTCTAGGGTATTCGAGAAAAAAGAAAAACAACAAAACGCTGAGGAATAAAAATTATCAGATTGTCAAAGAAAAAGAAAAGTCAGAAGAACTATTGTTGAATATTCTGCCGCCTTTAATCGCTGATCAATTAAAAGTAAATGGTAAAACTATTCCGAGTAAATACGAAATGGCGACCATCATGTTTACTGATTTTAAAGGGTTTACAAAATTTTCAGAAAGCAGGTCTCCAGAAGACTTGGTAACGGTTATTGATTATTACTTCAGCAATTTTGATAAGATTATTGATAAATACCCTATTGAGAAAATCAAGACTATTGGAGATGCTTACCTGTGTGTAAGTGGTATTCCAGAAGAAAACCCGAATCAAATTGAAGACATGATCAATTGTGCGAAGGAACTACAGGCTTTTGTTAGAAAAGCCCAAGAGGATGATAAAACGGTAGCGCTGGCAACTCTAAGTATGCGAATTGGTATTCACAGTGGTCCTTTAGTAGCGGGAGTTGTAGGAACAAGAAAGTTCGCCTATGACGTCTGGGGTGATGCTGTCAATATAGCTGCTAGAATGGAGCAATCAGGTATGCCAGGAGAAATCAACGTATCAGAAGAAGTATATACGCATGCAAAAGACAAATTCAACTTTGAATTTAGAGGTGAAGTGGAAGCCAAAAATAAAGGGATTCTAAAGATGTATTTTGTCAAAGATTGATCATTTAATCATCTTCCCAACCGCAAATACAGTCACAAGAATAGTTGGGGTCACCTTGGTTGGCAATAATTAAATCTGCACGATCTACTTTGCATTCATCTTGTGGTTTTGATTGCTTTTTATAAAACCAAAAAGCCTCATCATACGTGCCCAAAGTATCATTTTCCCAGGCCCATGGATCTCCTTCTACTAAATAACAGTAATAAGATTCGTTTTCATGGCAACTTGTTATGCCAAACAATAACACACCTGCGAATGCAGATTTAATTAGTAATTTTTTCATTGCGATCATTTTACTGAGACTGCAACAAAAATCCTACCAACTATTTGATCTCAATTTTGAAGTGTTGCGAAACCTCCTCCTCTTCCCCTACTTTGAGAATATAAAGTCCAGAAGGAACATCAATTGAAATGTAATTCAAACCATTTTGAAGGTATAATGTGCTGGCCAATTTACCATCTAATGCATAGAGTTTGGCATAATAAGCTTCGCAACTGTGCATGGTAATATAAAAAGTTCCTCTATTAGGGTTTGGAAAGATATTCAACTCTATAGGTACAGTTTCTGGTTCTTGTCCGTGAACAGTATTAGATCCGGTTGTCAAAAGAGTTAATAATACGATTGTTTGAAATTGACGTGGAATTCGCATAAGCATAGTTTGAAATGTTCTATACTTCTAACGATTGGATAAGGCTAGGTTACAAAAGGACATAAAAAAAGGACGCACATAAATGAGCGTCCTTTAGGTATAAAAATTATATAGTGGGGCTTAAAGTACTGTTACTTTTACCGCATTTAATCCTTTTTTTCCTTCTTCAAGTTCAAATTCAACTTTGTCTCCTTCTCTGATTTCGTCTACCAATCCTGATACGTGTACGAAATGTTCTTTCTCTGATTCATCTTCTAAAATGAAACCAAATCCTTTGGCGTCATTGAAGAACTTTACTGTTCCTTTATTCATTATATTAATTTATTTAAGATAACGTGATTGTTATCTCTTGTTGCGCAAATGTAGACTTACCAATCCGATAAACAACATAAAATCTTGATTATTAATTAGTTTTGTTGAAGTTTATCTCTAGAGTTCGGCTGGCTTCTCCTGCTGTCACTCATTAGTTTGTTGTTTTATTTTTTTAATAATCTACCGCTCGTTTTATCTAAAATGTTACGTTTTTGGGGATAAACACCTCAAATTGGGTATCAATGACACAGTGTAATAATTAAATTCCTGCTGATTATCAAGTGTTTAAGTTTTTGGATTGATTTTGGAACTTAGAAAATTCAGAAATTAATAATTAAAACACATACTATGAAAACGATTAAAGCAGCATTATTTACAGCAGTATTAACCTTATCATTTGTTTCATGCCAAAAATGTTACGAATGTCAAAGAGATGGAATAGGTGGAACAGATACCAAAGAGGTTTGTGACGGACCTATTGAAGCAGATGATCGAGCAGAAAATTTAGAAAATGATGGTTATTCTTGTTCTTTAAAATAAGCTAACCCACCATAATTATATTAAAAGCCACTTATTTAAAGTGGCTTTTTTTTATCGTGTTAGCGACATAATAATTTCCTTGTGTTGAGGGAATTTTAAAATCAACTCATCTCTTTTCGCCATTTCAAAATCTTCAAATTCGAAGCCCGGCGAAACTGTACACCCAACCAAAGAATAGGTGTTGGGCTCTTCTACTCTAGAACCAAACCAGCATCCAGCAGGAACCATTCCTTGCAACTGTTCCCCCTTGTCAATGTTATTTCCGATTTTTAATAATTCAAGTTCACCGTTAGGATGAATGATATAGATAGAAATGGCGGAACCTTGATAGTGATGCCACATTTCATCAGATTTTATTTTGTGAAAAGCAGAAAAATTGTCTGATGTCAACAAGAAATAAATGCCTGTAGAAGCTGAACGTTGATTACCATTTTCAAGGGTAACCACTTCGCTCGCTTTGTATGTTTCTTTAAAATAGCCCTCTTCAGGATGTTTGTCCATTTGAAGGTGATTGATCCAAAATTCGGCAGTTTTCATTCTTAACGTTGTGGATTTGCGCCTTGCTTTGGCGGATGCTTTGGCTTAGGTGCCTTTTGTAGTTCTTCCATATTCACAAAACCATCTTGATCAAGATCTACTGTTTTAAATCCATCTTTTAACGGACCCTTCGCTTCTTTGTAAGAGATCAATCCATCTTTATCTTTGTCCAAATCTTTCATGATTTGTTCAGGATTTTTAGGTGGATGCTTTTCTTGTGTATTTTGAGCGAAGCTTGCTGAAGCCATCATTAATCCAGCTAAAAGAATACTATTTTTAAATGTCATGTTTTATGTTTTCGTTTTAAGCTATGACAAGATAAGATGAATAAGGTTTAATACCAACATTAATTATTTCACACCATTTATAATCGCTCTATCTAAAGCCTTTAAATATCCCCTTAATTCTTCTATGACTGGAATCAATTCTGCTGAGTACTTGTCCTTGTTAATTTCTTTTAAAGATTTGATGGTTTGATTTATGGTTTTCTTGGCGGCGTCATATTTTAATCCATCACAAAGGTCTGCCAACACCTTATAAGCTTGATTAATCACAGCTATTGAATAAGTTTCTTTTAATGCCTTATCGGCTATTAATTCTGCATCTGTTTCGTCTGTCCACTCTAGATGTGTCTCTTTTACAATCTTTACGGGTTGTTTTTTCTGTTCATCAAAATAACTTACCTCTATACTTATTTTATTCTTGTCGATATCTTTGTCTGGATTTTCGATTTTAAACTTCATTAAAGCCATTCGGTTTAACGAACTATAAACTTTATCTAAGTTGAATTGCACCATATTATCAGTGTTTTTAGCTTCTGGAACTCCATAAAGCGTTTTATAAATTACCCTATTGTTGTATTTTACTTTAACCTTTAGGTCAGTAGCAATAGGATATAATAGACTCTCAAATTCTTTATCCATAGCAGCTGTGATGCCTTCACTTTCTAAAGCTTGATGTTCCAATCCTCCACTGAATTTACTTATCATAGATAACAATGCAGAGTTATAACCTTGCCCCACTCCTATTGTTGACACTGAAATACCTTTTTTAAAGTACTTTTCAGATTGCTCTAGAATAAAATCTACCGGTTTTGAGCCGAAACCATCTGTTAAGAGTATCACACGATCAACCGTGTTTTCTGTTTTGTGTTTGGCTACCTGCTCATATCCTAATTTTAATCCTTCATAGATGCTAGTTCCACCGCCAGCTTCTAATGCTGCAACAATATCATTTAAATGTCGTTGGTCTAATTTTTCGCCACCATAGGCTAAGACGGCTTCTGTATCAAAATACACAATTCCTACTCTATCTTCAGGTCTCAATTTTTTGATGAAATCAACCATTGCACTTTTCAATAGGTCTATGTTGGGACCTGACATAGAGCCACTTTTATCCAGAACGAAGCAGATGTTCAACGGTTTAGAGATTTCGCTTTTATTTTTCACCTCTTTTACGGAGAAACCTAACTCCAACAAAGCTTCTTTAGAACCAGAATTGATTTTATTATTCCCCCATTTAACATGAACATTCACGAGCTCTTCATCTTCAGTATCTGGATATTGAGTTGGGTTGTAGTTATTGATGTCGTATGTTCTAACCTCATTTTTTGAGGGTAAATAGCGCTCCGGGAATTGTAGCCTAGGATCTGGTTCGTAAGCTATGGTTTGATTCATGTACCCTATTCCGAAAAAATGTCCTAAATCAATGACATCTGCATCTTTTTGATAGTCGAAATCTATTTTATAGCTTTTCTTTTTTGGAAGTAAAAAAGCCACCTGTCCATTGCCATTGGTTTTGCCATGATACACCTCATTGGTATAATCCGTTTTTATGTAGATGTCTTCATGCATCCCACCTTTATCACCACCTACAACGGTTAATGTTACCATTACTCGGTTGGATATTGGTTTTGGTTCTTCTTTGAAGAGTTGCTCTATTTGACCTTCTTCATTCTCCTTTTCTTCAAAGTTCAACCTAGAATATTCAATAGTTTCCCTTATGCGATAAGGCTTATCTCTTGTATCATGATAATCAAAATCTTCAGCTCCGTCTATATCAATAGTAAATGATGCATTTAGAGGTAGTTTAAACCGTGCTATTCCTTCTTCATTGGTGTATGCACTATATGATGTTGCCGTTTCAAAGCAGACTAACTTAACGGGGATTCCGTAGAATGGTTTTTTACGTTCAGAAAGTAATTGCAACTCAAACAATTCGTGCGACTTGTCTGGCATTGCATTATAATTTAATCGTTGAGGAATGTCTTCAATAGTATATTGTCCTCTATCTGTAGGAGGAGCATTTAACCTATTCCACCTGTCTACATCATATGTAATTATGGCTTTACCTGAGCCAGAATTACCTTCAGCCAAAGTGAACTTTCTATAGTTCCTCATTTCACCTACATTAAGCATCCATTTACCTGCACTATCAATTTTGATAACGGCCTGCCCGTTCGCATTGGTTTTGAATGTTTTCCGTTTGAATGAACCCGTTTCAACAATAGAAATAGGACAGTTTGAATAAGGACTTTGATCCTTCTTGAATACGGTCAATGCAAAGGTGTAATCAGTTTGGGAGAAAGTTGGTTTCGATAAAGCAAAAGCACATAGCAATGCTAAGCAAGTGTAAATTTTGGTCATGTTTAAATTGGTTTGGTATACCAATGTAATACACTCATTTCTTTTTGGTTACGTTTTTCCAAAAATACACCAACAAGATTTTAACAATCCTATTGTACGATTAGCTTCTGAATAAAGCGTTGATGATGACTATCTGTTAATTCTACCAAATAAATTCCTTTGGTGAAGTCTTCAATATTTACTTTCAATAATGATTTGGATGCAGTTTCTAAAGTATAAATAGTTTTACCTGAAAGGTCTTTTATCTGAACAGTTGTAGATCCAACCGCAGTTTGCGGAATACTAATAAATACTGCATTGTTTGCAGGGTTTGGATAGACCTTAAGTTCATTTATGTTGTCTTTATTTACAGCCAAAGTTATTCCTTCATCAATATGATAAGCAGGCGTACAATTGATGATATCTCTTTTGTGGATGCTCGAGTGTTGTTTTTGAATCAATCCAAGGAATGTTATTTGATCTTCGTCATAGCCAGAAGGAATTGTGTAAACGAAGGTCTCACGATAAGTATTGTCCGTAGTATTAACGTCTGACATGTTGAAATCATTGCCCCAAGTTCCGCCTAGCATTTCTCTTAATACATGGTTGTGAGGGTAATTGTTAGGGTCTGGTGCAGCAACTTGATAACCGATTACACTATCTTCCATTATATAGGCATTGATGCCCATTTCACTAGAATAGTCGCCATAAAATGTGGCAACCACATCAAATTGCAATTCTCTAGTTCCTTCATCAAAACTAACTTTTTCAATTTCTACACTTGCCGCCTGTTCGTCACTCCCAGCTAAGTCTAAATCATCTGTTTCTCCCAAGTATTGATCAATATCATATCCAAACCACCCTACGTTGGTGTATAAAAGCTTTCTGTCTGCCATAAATGCTGGATGAGCAATGATGTACGTGTTGTCCAATTCATCTCCGTCAGGAATCGTGTAAGGATCTGTTCCTGCTGCATGAATTGATACTCCCGTAACAAACGGATGATCATCTAGCATAATTTCTAAGTGCTCATCACCAGCTACACAAGGAGAACATTCTGTATGTGTAAACTTTTCAAGTAAAACTCGTTTTTCAGGAAGCCAATTTGCACCATTAACTGTCATAGTAATCGTGTCGTTATTAGGATTGCTGTCTGTCATTCCATTAGGGTTTGATACCCATATTTTTAATTCATGCTCACCTGTTGTATTTAGCGCATAGGCATCTAATTGTTCTATATAATTCGTGTATGTAGGTGCCAAGTTGAAAGAAAAATTTTCTGTATTGATTGTACCAGCATCAAGTTGCCAATTCAAATCAAAAGAAGATATTGTGTTTAATCCATTGTTAAACACCCCTCCTTTAATGTCTTGATTTTCATTTAGTAGTGACCATTCGTTTCTTCTGATTGCCACAAGTTTCAAATCATTGTCATCTGGAACAAAAAGGTGTAAATCATCCACTGCTACACCGATCGTATTAACGTTATAATCCTTGTAAGATAGACGTATCCATCTTTCTGTTCCTCCTGTGAAAAATTGCTGTCCGGCTGTGACTTCTTTATTTTCCCATCCTGCTGTTTGCATTTCGTAAAGACCACTCCAAACAGTTGACCAATTGACGCTATCTTTAGAATACTGAATATTCATATAGCTTCCTGTTTCAGGAATAAAAACATTGAAATTGAAGTTTAAAGCGGTAATACCAGTAATATCAAACATTGGAGAAACTAGGAAATCGTTATTCGCATCATTTCCTGCTGTTTCAGAATCGTTCAACACCGCAACGCAACTACCTTTTGAAGGAATTGTTAAGCTTCCACCACTTAAAGCAGTAGTTGTGCCTATTTCCCAACCTTGACCATTTGTAGAACTGGCCCATCCAGATGGGACACTGCATGAATTGAAGTCTTCAAATAATATAGTTTGAGCAGTAGATTCATGAAGAGAAAATAAACAAAGGGCAGAAAAGGTTAAAATTGGTAATCGTTTCATAAACAGGATTATTTAAAACAGAAAACGGAAAAAGATCAAGAATAGTTGCATAGAAAAATACCATTTAAACTAGTTAAGGACCTGTTGAAAAGTTAGATGTTGGAACAAATAAAAGATTTCTAACTTTGCGTAAAGTTTTGAAAAACGAAACGTCAAAGCAAAAAACAAAAACAAGATAAAATGAAAAGAAGTTTATTAGCATTAGGATTGATATTAGGGATGTCTGCATCTATCAATGCTCAAGTAAAAACACCACAACCTAGTCCTGCAGCGAAAGTTGAGCAAACAGTTGGATTAACTGATATATCAATTGCGTACTCAAGACCAGGAGTTAAAGGAAGAGAGATTTTTGGAAATTTGGTTCCTTACGGAAGAGTTTGGAGAACAGGAGCAAACAAAGCGGTTCAATTCTCAACATCTACTTCTATCAGTTTTGGTGGAAAAGACGTAGCAGCAGGAAACTATGCACTATTTACTGTTCCTAATAAAGCGGAATGGGATGTGATTTTATATGAAGAAACTGAAATTTGGGGAACACCTTCAAAATGGGTAGATTCTTTAGAAGTAGCAAGAGTAAAGGTAAAGGTAAAGTCTACGCTTGAGCCGGTAGAGTCATTTACTATTTCAATTGATAATATTAAAAATGGTACTGAAGCTGATTTAAATATTTCTTGGGAAAAAACGAAAGTGACAGTTAAAATCAAAGCTCCAACAAATGAAATAGCAGCTAAAAGTATTGAAACGACTATGGCTGGTCCAACCTCAGGTGACTACTACTCTGCTGCAAGTTTTTACTTAGAAACAGGTAAAGATTTAAAACAAGCGCATGAGTGGATTAAAAAAGCAGTTGAGATGAGAGGTGAAGAAGCATTCTGGATGTTAAGAAAACAGTCTTTAATTGAAGCTGAACTTGGAATGAAAAAAGAAGCTATCGCTACTGCTAAACGTTCTATGGCATCTGCGGATAAAGCAGGAAACAATGATTACGTTAAAATGAACAAAGACTCTATCGCTGAATGGAGCAAGTAGATTTTTAGCATTAATAAAATTAGAAAGAGGTTGTGGTTTTCACAACCTCTTTTTTTTATTCTGATATAGGATTATCAACTAACAATTCATCATCCGGCGAAGTGTCTCCAAATAGTTTTTGAAACAATAATCCTGCAATAATAACAATAGCTGAACCAATAACATTGTACCATAAATAACCCAATTGAAAGTGCTCTGGAAAATACACAGTAGCGAAATGAAAACTTAACACGACTATTTGTGCTGTTATTCCGGCGGCTAAAGCTGCTTTACCCTTAATTGATTTAAAGAAAAATGCCACTAGGAATACGCCTAATATAGTTCCGTAAAATAAGGATCCCAAAATGTTAACCAACTGAATTAAGTTCTCAAACATACCGGCTGTTAATGCAATTATAATTGCTAATATCCCCCATCCCACTGTCAATAATTTAGACACTCTTAAATCTTTCTTTTCACTGTCAGATTTAGACCAAAACTTTTTATAGAAATCAATGGTTGACGTTGATGCTAAAGCATTAAGTTCTCCGGCAGTAGATGACATGGCTGCTGAAAAGATAACTGCTAACAGTAATCCAATTAATCCCGGTGGTAAAAAGTTGAGTACAAAAGTTAAAAAGATATAGTCACTGTCCTTTTCTTCATATCCAGGATCATAAGCAGTTAATTTAGCCTTGTATTCTTGTCTCAATGAATCTTGCTGTGTTTGAAAGGTTCCAATTGAAGAATAATCTGGCTTGTCTTGATCAGTTAACGTGATTAAACCTTCTTTCTTTAAATCAAAAATAGAGTCATATTGCGCTTCAATTATTGATAAGGAATCATGCTGTTCTTCCGTAATATCTGCAGTCACGGCATTGAATACGATAGGTGGCTTATTGAATTGGAACGAAACGAATAACATGACTCCTATGAACAATATGAAAAATTGCATAGGGATTTTCATCAATCCATTAAACATTAATCCAAGCCTTGATTCTTTTAAGGTTTTCCCTCCTAAATAGCGCTGAACTTGAGATTGATCAGTTCCAAAATACGATAGAAACAAGAATAGTCCACCAGTTAATCCTGAGATTAAAGTGTATTTCTTCGATAAGTCGGTATCTAAGTCTATGATATTCATTTTCCCCATTTGACCGGCGATATCTATTCCTTCAGATACACTTACACTTTCAGGGAAACTCTGTAAAACGTAATAAAAGGCCAAGAACATTCCTCCCATTATCACTGCCATTTGCCATTTTTGAGTCAAGGAAACCGCTCTACTTCCACCTGATACTGTGTAAACGATCACCAATCCTCCAATGAGTAAACAGGTCAAAGTTAAATCCCATTTTAAGAGCGTAGCAAGTATTATAGCTGGTGCGTAAATTGTGATTCCGGCTGCAAGACCTCTTCCCAAAAGAAATAGGAACGCGGTAAATGCTCTAACATTTTGATCAAAGCGCTCTTCAAGGTATTGATAAGCCGTGTAGACCTTTAATCGATAGTAAATAGGGAGAAAAAATACGGAAATGATTATCATAGCAAGAGGCAATCCAAAATAGAATTGAATAAATCCCATTCCACTTTCATATGCTTGTCCTGGTGTAGATAAAAAAGTGATCGCAGAGGCTTGAGTTGCCATAATAGATAATCCAATGGTCATCCATCCTTCTGAGTTGTTTCCTTTTAAGTATCCTTCTAAATCTTTATTCTTTCTCGTTTTCCATGAGCCGTAAAGCACAATGGTTAATAATGTCAACAGAAGTACTGTCCAATCAAACCACGCCATTATTCGTAAGATTTAGTAATCAATAAATAAATTGTGATCTGTAAGGCTAAAAAGATCATTAAGCCCCAATACCAAGCTTTCCAATTCGTTTTATCTTTTTCTTCTACACTCATGGCTGATAGCTTAAGATGTTAGCAAATAATCGATACGCTCCTTCTACTCCGTTTGGAAGTTCTCTAAAGAACGATATTCCAGTATAAACAAATTGACCTTTGCCATGTTTTGCGACTATTAATGCACCAGTTTGAGAATCCTCTCCTTGGTCATGCCAAGAAAACAAAGCTTCATATTGATTGTCCCATTCATCTGCAAAATATAATCCTCTTTCTTGCACCCAATTATCAAAGTCAGCCTTCTCTAATTTGTTTGGACTGTTCAAAATTTGATGTTCTGGAGTCAAGAATTCTACCGCTGCATCTTCTTCTGTAACTCTATTTCTCGATAATTTAAAAGGTAAAGGTCCAAAAGTTCGTTCCCTTAGTTCTCTAGAAGCAGTATTGTATTGCATGACCAAGTTACCGCCTTGTTCAACATAGGCAAACAGTTTTTCATCATAATTGAATAAAGTTGGTTCAACATTATATACTCTAATTCCAAGAACGACAGATTGATATTGATCTAAACTTAAGGTTGCCAAATCTTTTACTGAGAATTGATCTACTTCAAAACCTAACTGTTCTATAGCAACTGGTACGGCATCTTGAACCCCCGTTATATATGCGATTTTTCCTTTTTTAATGGCAGCATTTAGTTTAACACATTTCAACTTGGTAGGATTTATAATAGTTTGTGTTGGAATATGGTCATAAACAATCTCGTTATAGCTGTAAATCAAGTCTCCCTTTGAGTTTTTAAGGTTTAGCTCACCTGATTGCGCTTCGGTATCTGCTGATAATTCAAACTCAAACCATTGTTCTTGATGCTTTTCTTTCATGTCAATCACAAATTTAGAAGGGCTTGCCTTCCAGCCTATTGGCACATTGACTAGGAGTTCATCATTCAAATTTGCTTTAAATGCATGCACTTTTACTCTGACTTTTTTGTTTTGCCCTTTGTTCATTATGGCTATCTTATCATCAAAGCTGGCCGTAAACTCTGGCGTTCTAATTAAATCACGTCTGCGCTCACCATAACTAGGGTCTCTCCACACATATTCTACCGGAACATCAAATTCAAAACTGTGTTTTTCCTTTGCAAAAGTGATGGATGCGATCAGTGTAGCTGGCCCTTCAGCAAGTCCCATTTCTGGCATTCCTTCAATATCAAACACATCAGTAAATTCGTTTCTTAACCAATAGGGTCCAGATAAAATAGTGTTTGGTTTAACCGTAAATTTCTCTTCAATACTCCTATTAGCGCCAATTGTGCTATTGATATCCGTTACTTTTTCTCCGTTGATCTTCAGATTACTTATGGATACGTCTAAAGGTGATCGATTAATCAGGTTTAATTTCAATTCTAAATCTTCATGATTCAAAAATGAATAATCATCTGCAGTAACTTCTATGTAGATTCCAGCACAATCAAGGATGATTTGTTCGCATAGTGCTAATTTTTGCTCTTTTAAATAGGATTCAGGCAATGATTCATTCAAAATCGAATAAATGCGTAATAAAGAAAAAACGTTCTTCTCAGGAGCTTTAAAATTGAAGTTTTTAAGAACTGTTTCAAATTCAGAAGCAAACTTTGGATTGACAACATCAGACCAAGTCTCATTTTTATGCTCAAAAAACTCATTTTGAATCTTTTTTCCTCCTAAATGTTCGAAATACTCAATTCGCTCTCCTCTCTCAATCACTGCTCCAAAGCCTTGGCATTTGTGCTCAGATCTTGCTAAGGTGCCAATCTCATTATATGATTGTCCCAAAATTGGATCGTATTCTCCAATGTCTACTTGAAAGTAGTTGTCATTTCCTTTAGCACTATCTGCAATCTCTTTGTTCCACCAATAACTTGTGTTCCAATAAATAGATGCTGCTTGCCAGGTGCCAAATTCTGCTACTTGTTTTGGTAGATAATTAGGGTCAGCTGCTTTCTCAAAAGCTTCAATTGCTAACATTGCCGAAGCAGTATGGTGCCCATGCCCTCCTCTTTTGTCTGGTGGAAACCTTGTGATAATGACATCTGGCTTAAATTTACGGATGGTCATGACAACATCTGATAAAATGGCCTCTCTCCCCCATTTTTCCAATGATTCTTTTGCCGATTTAGAATATCCAAAATCAACTGCTCTAGAGAAAAACTGATGTGCTTTATCAAAGCCTCTAGCCGCTAATAACTCTTGCGTTCTAAGTACTCCTAATTTTTCGCTCAGTTCATCCCCGATCAAGTTCTGACCACCATCTCCTCTAGTCAATGAAAGATAAGCCGTTTCTGCATTCTGACTTAAAGAAAACCAGGCCAATGCTCGAGTGTTCTCGTCATCTGGATGCGCAGCAACATAAAGTACACGCTTCAATGAGTGCAACTTTTGTAAATCTTTATAAATTTCAGATGATGTCTTGTTGCTGAAAGCAGCAATTGACAACAATAAAAATAGGGCGGAAAAAAGTGTCTTCATATTCATTTAGTCAGCAAAAATAAGGATATTAACCAAGACTAAATGTTAAATGTTTGTGAAGGCGAAATAGCTAGATAAGCGTATTATTTCTTTTTGTTTCTACGATTTGCATTTTTATCACCTTTAGTTCTAGGCTTCTTGTACTTAGTTTTAATTGTACGGTGATATTTAGATCCTTGGTTTTCTTTTTTATTCTTGTCTTTCTTTTCATGAAACCCTGCTCCAGACTCCTTTTTCTTAGCCGAGCGGTTTCTGTTTGGATCATTAACACCGTGTTCTGCCGGTCTTTCTTCTGGAATCAATTCTCTAGAAACTTCAACATCTTCGGGAAAGTCTAATGCTGGAATTTGATAGTCCATCAACTCTTCTATAGTCGATTTATAATGAGCTTCTTTTTTAGTATGAAACAAAATAGTTTGCCCCAGTTTTTCTGCACGTCCAGTTCTACCAATTCGGTGCATGTAATTCTCAGGATAATCAGGAACATCAAAGTTAATTACATGAGAGATGTTCTCTATGTCTAATCCCCTAGCCATAACGTCTGTAGCAATCAAAATGCGTTTCTCTCCGTTGTCAAATTGCTCTACTGACCTAAATCTGTAGTTCTGAGATTTATTACCGTGAATTACAGCTGATTCGGTTCCAAATTCTTCTTCTAAATTATCGTAAAGACGATCAGCCATTCGCTTATTACAGCAGAACACAAGGACTTTTTGAAAATTCTCTTTGTCTTGAATTAAGTGCTTAAGTAGGTTTACTTTGGTGTAGAAATTGGCTACTTCATAGCCTTGTTGTTCAATATTATCTAAGGGAGTTCCACTTACTGCAATTTCAATCTTTTCAGGACTCACAAACACATTTTGTATCAGTTCATCTACCTCTTGCGTCATTGTAGCGGAGAACATGATGTGCTGCCTTTTCTCAGGTAGAAGCTCAAAAATACTAGTCAATTGCGGTCTAAAACCTAAATCGAGCATGATGTCTACTTCATCAATCACGATCTTTTTTAGATGTTTAACCTTTAAAGTATTACTTAAGATTAAGTCATACAACCTTCCTGGCGTAGAAACAATTATGTCACAACCTTGCTGTGCATATTGCATTTGAGTATTGATGTTTGCTCCACCATAAACTCCTAAAATTCTTACCGTTTTATAAGCTGTAAATGTTTCAATTTTTTCAACAACTTGAGTAACCAACTCTCGTGTGGGCACAAGCACTAAGATTCTTGGAGCCACTTGCTCAGAATACTTAAGGTCATTCAACAAAGGCATCATATACGCCAATGTTTTTCCTGTACCTGTTTGAGAGATACCTACAACATCTTTTCCTGATCTAATCAAGGAAAAGGCATTTTCTTGAATTGGTGTTGGCGTTTGAAAACCTAGATCTTCAATTGCATTGACTAGAGCTTTAGATAATCCTAGATCTTTAAAAGTCGCCATGAAGAAATCGATTTAATTTTAAATCTTTTTTACTTTAACTGCAGCAAGACCTTTCATTCCTTGTTCTAATTCAAAAGACACTTTGTCTCCCTCACCGATAGGCTCTTGAGTATTGTTGATATGAACAAAATAAGATTCTTGGTTAATTTTATCTTTGATAAACCCATATCCTTTGTCATCATTGAAAAATGTAACTTTTCCTTCATGAATAGGATCTTCTTCAGGTAAATCTTCTTTTTTATATCCTAACTGAATATTTTCAGCTTTGATTACTTTTTTCTTAGCGTTTGGATCTGGCGGAGTATCAGTGATTACACCATTTTCATCTACATAAGCCATCATTGCATCTAGTCCACCGTCTTTTTCGGCTTCTTTTCTTGCTAATTTTTTAGCTTCCTTCTCTTTTCTTTTCTGCTGTTTTTTCTTTTCTTTTTCTTTCTTACCGAAAGTTTCACTTGATCTTGCCATTCACTATTTTTGATTTCAAATGCTTTTTCGTCTTGGCATTTGCACTGCAAAGGTAGTATTTTGATATTGAATAAACTAATTAAAATGCTTAGCAGACTGTGATAGAATGATTATTTCTGTATTAACTCAAACAGAAACTGACGCATTTCATCTAAACATTCATCACAGTAATAAAAGGCAGAATGATCTAATCCGGGCATTTTATGAAGCAAGTTTTTGACCCCAACTTTGTTCGCTTTTTTATGGATTAAACCAGAACCTTCTGTTTTTACTAAGGTTTCACCAGTCAACCCAGTTTCAAAGGGAACTGTTACATCTGAAGTTCCGTGAACGCTATAAAGTGCTGGTTCGCCTTTGTTGACTAAATCAGCCGAATGAAGGGATCCTGCAATATTTATTACGCCCTTAACCTTCATGGGATATCCTGGGTTTCCACTTTGACCTTCAAATCCGCCATTTTCCTTAACGTACTCTACCAATTCTTCACCACCCATTTGAAGCACATCCATTACCTTATTAGCATATGCATAATGCAGACTAGTTATGGCTCCTGCACTATAACCTCCAATAAAAATGTTATCTATGTCAACATTGTATTTGTTTTCGCTCGCGGCATCTTTGGTGAAATACCGTACGGCTGCCTTCATGTCGTTTACAGCATCAATTACTGCATGTCTGGGAGTTATGATACTATCTCCTTCTACATCTATCAACCTATAGTTTATAGATACAGCCACATAACCTGATTGAGCAAAATAAGCGCACTCTTTCGCAAAACTAGATTTGTCTCCAAAAATAAAGTATCCTCCATGTGCTAGAATTATCAGAGGTCTTTTTTGGTTATTGTCGCTCAATGCAGGTTGATAAATATCCATTTTTAGTTCTTGAACCACTCCCCCTTGTGTAGTTGATTGACCATATTGGACATCATATTCCGAGGTAATTTCATCAAAATAAAATGAATTATAAAGGACTGAATCTTGGGCTATTGAAGAAAAACTTAATTGTGTTAAAATCAAAAGGGTTAATTGAATCTTCATAAAGTAGTTTTCAGAAATATCGGGATAAAAAAAGCCGACTCAAAGAATCGGCTTGTTAATAATTGCTAAAATTATTTTACTGCGAAATGAACTTTTGATTCTAACTCATTCTCTGCCGTATTTGTAGGACTATTCAAGTATTCCTCAATTGGATGCAGCTTTTTATTGACATCAATTACTTTCGCTTGCTTTCTGCCGTATTGCGCCGACCATGCGTTGCCAACATGCTTGTAAGGTCCTTTGTGATGAACAGTGAACACCTTTGTTTTTGGGTAAGATCCTTTAATCATTTTAGGAAGCATTTCAATATCACCTGATACTGGTACGGCTGCCGTATACTCAACAATATTCTTTACAGGATCCCATTTATGGTAAATAGAAAATGCGTTTCCAGCAACTTTGTCCTGGTGTTTATCCATGATATGCTCCATTAGAATGGTATAATCTTTTTTCATGGCATCAGATATCTTATCTATTGTTGTTGACGTTTTAATTCCAACATATTCACAACCGTTGAACGTTTTATGACCTTCAAAAGTCAATTCTGAATTAACCTTACCTTCTTCTGCGTATTCTTTGAACATATTTAAACCTCTGTCGTAATCCATTCCAATCATGGCAGTCATCATGTTTTTAATGAAGAATAAAAAGAAAGGTAAACTGCTGTCCATTCCCCAATAAACTCTCGTGCTTTGTCCTTCTTCTTTAAACCTAAACCAAACTTTTGCAGTAGATTTCCATGGTTTTAAAAAAGTCAAGTCAATGTCAATTCTTTCGTTTTCAACTTCATTGAAAATTGCCATTTTTCCATCTCCGGTAACTGGTCCAGTCCATTCATAAGATTTGGCATCTTCAGCGATAGTCACTTTCGCGTCAGGATCAGTGATAATCCATGGAGACCAGGGCGTCCAGTGATTATAATTATTTAACTTATTGTAAATTTCTGCAATGGGCTTGTCAACTAAAATTGACTTTTCAATGTGTAATTTTGGCATAGTAGTTTTTACTTTAAAAGTAATGATTTATCGCTGATTATTATAATATTCAGACATGGGTTCAAAATAAAATTCATTCCAGCCATCCGTGTATTTTTGCTGAGTACCTTCAGGCATATTAGTTTGTTTTAGAATAAGTTGCGTTTCGTTATCTGAAATATTATTTAATACGATTTCTACAATAGAATCTTCCTCATTATGAGCAAATTCAGAGGTTCTCCAAGACATTTTTATAGATTGATTGGGTGTTAATTCCAAGATAGTTCCGGTTATATATTCATCCCATGCTGTATATTCTGCTCCTATTTCTGCGGTAATTTCAGCTTCTCCTCCTGTGAACTCACTATGTGCTTTAGATGTCAACCAGTCCTTGTAAATTACGGATGCACTGGCATTGATCGTAGTTTTTAATTCTAAACTGTCCATTTTTCTTCTTTAAATAAAGATAGAAAAATTATTGTACTACGTATTTAATTCGCTCTGTTTGTCCTGATTCATATGTTAATTGGATGAAATATAGACCTGCCGATTCTACATTAGTGATCACATTTAAAACAGCCTCTTCATAAAACTCTTCTTTTAAAGTCTGACCATTAACATCTACTATCCTATAGCTATGGATAGCTTTATTGGATGCTATCGTACATACGCCTTTACTTGGGTTCGGATACACAAGCGTTTGAGGGAGCTCTAAAGCCCTTAAATGTGTCGTTTCAAGAATTTCTCTCGTTCCGTCAAAATCAACTTGACTTAAACGGTAATACATCTCATCAGGTGAAGACCTTTTAATTTGTACCGAATAATTAGTTTGGGTTGTAGCATTATGAATACCATCTTCTTCTAAGACCTGAGTCCAGTTTATCCCGTCCATTGATTCTTCTACTATAAAGAAATCATTATTCGTTTCAGATGCAGTTGACCAGTTTAATGCGACCATTCTGTTAAGCTCGTCTTGAGCATAAAAATCAATTAGTTCAATTGGTAAAGTAGGATCATAAGAAATGGAGAGTTGAATAACATCAATTTCTGCGGTTGGTAAAGCTATAGAACCTTCTAAGGTCACCGCTATTCCAATTCCAAAGCTTGCACTATTAATTTCCGAATAGGTCAACGTTGTTCCCCACATATCAGAACTGCTTCCATGGGTTTGTGAAATTTCTGAACCTGGCCAATTTCCTGATCCCGCTTTATTGTCACCAATGAATGCATCTGAAGAATAAAGCCGAATAGAAAAGTCTTCTACGCTTTGAAGAACACCGGTTCCTTTTTTTGAAATTGTAGCTGAAATTCCGCAAATTGTTGCATAAGATGGAATTGAAAATCCAAAATCCTGCACCAGCAGATAATTAGAAACATCTCCTAAAACTAAAGCACTTGCAGTAGCCTCAATATTATCATCTGAACTTACATTACTTGTAGATGACCAAGCTACTGCACCAACACTTGAATTATTGGAGAAACTCCCTCCCGATTTAGCAACTGTAGTAACGCATTGCGTAAAAGCTATTCCACAATAATTCAAGGAAAAAAATGTGGCTATTAAGATGTATAAAAACTTCATTTTACTTGACGATTTGTGTCAAATATAAAATGATTTCAATGATAATTTATGTAATTAAATATTTGTTAATCAGTGGATTGAGTCGGAGCGTTGACATTCTTTTCCCAACGTGTCAATTTTTAAGATTAGCGTCAAGTTTGAGGTATTAACGTTAGGAAACTTTTCTGAACTACTTCATACTCAATTGAAGTCTACGTCTTTCTTTATCTACAGAAAGGACTTTTACACTTACTTGCTGGTTTAAAGTTACATAAGCTTGCACATCCGAAACGTACTCATTTGCCAGCTCTGATATATGAACTAAGCCAGATTCTTTGATTCCGACATCAATGAAGGCTCCAAAATTTGTGATATTATTCACCGTTCCGTTCAATTTCATGCCTGGCATTAAATCTTCTAATGATTCAATGTCATTATATCTTGATTCTTTAAGTGGGGACCTTGGATCTCTAGTAGGTCGTTGCAATTCCTTTAATATTTGATCTACTGTAAATTCTCCGTGTTTTTCTTTTAGAGTAGCAATAACTGAATCATCTAAATCAATTGATTTTTTGCCCAATTCACTTATTTCAACATTTGCAGATTTTAAAATTTCTTTGGCAATTTTATAGGACTCTGGATGAATGATTGTATTGTCTAGAGGGTTTTTACCTTTTTCGATTCTTAAAAAGCCTGCGGCTTGTTCAAAAGTCTTTTTTCCCATTTTTGGAACATCCATTAGTTGTTTTCGCTCTGTAAAACCACCAATATCGTTTCTATAGTTAACAATGTTTTTAGCCAAATTCAAGCTTAGTCCAGAAACATGTGAAAGTATCGGAAAACTAGCTGTATTTAACTCTACACCAACGTGATTTACGCAATGTTCCACAACTTCATCCAAACTATTTTTCAATTGAGTTTGATTGACATCATGTTGGTACTGCCCCACTCCTATTGATTTCGGATCAATCTTGACTAATTCAGCTAATGGGTCCATTAGTCTTCTCCCGATAGAAATTGCCCCTCTCACCGTTACATCTAACGTTGGAAATTCTTCTCTAGCAATTGAGGATGCTGAATAAATACTTGCTCCAGCTTCGTTTACTGAAAAGACCTGTATATCGGATGTTTTAAAAATAGAACGACATAGTTTTTCGGTTTCTAAACCTGCTGTTCCGTTTCCAACGGCTATGGCTTCAACTTTGTGGCTTTCAGCTAAATTTCTTAACACTTGTGCCGCTTCTTTAGATTTTTTTTGAGGGGCATGTGGAAATATTGTTCTGTTTTCTAGATATTCACCTGAAGCACTTAAAACCGCAACTTTACACCCTGTTCTGTAACCAGGGTCTATAGCCAACATAGGCTTAGCTCCTAATGGTGATTGAAATAGCAGTTGTCTGAGGTTTTCAGCGAACACTTTAATTGATTCGTTATCTGCTTGCTCTTTTATTGATCTTTTTATTTCTGATTCAAAAGTTGGTTGAAGGCATCTTTTATAAGCTTCTTGATAAACTTTATCTCGGTATGAGTTGTCTGCATAAAATCGACCAACTGCCCTATCAATGTTTTCAATCGCTCTATCCTTGTCAACATCAATTTGTACTTTTAAGAAACCTTCTTTTTCTGCTCTCAAAATGGCCAGCGTCCTATGTGCCGCTAATCGTTCAATTCGTTCAGAATAGTTGAAATAGTCTTTGTATTTTGCGGCTTCCTCATCTTTACCTTTCTTAATTTTGGCAGATATGGTGGCAAACCGTTCAAATTGATCCCTTATTCGGCTTCTCAATTTTTCATCATCAGCGATCCATTCAGAGAGAACATGAATCGCTCCGGCAATTGCATCTTTCTCAGTAGTAATATCTTTATTTAAGAAACGTTCAATTTCTTTATCAATTTTAAAATCAAATTCTTCTTGTTTGATTAAAAGAGCTAATCCTTTTAACCCGGCTTTAATTGCTTTCTGACCCTTTGTTAATCTTTTCTGTTTAAAAGGAGCATAGATATCTTCTAACTCTACCAATGAGTTGGCTCCCTCAATTTTAGCTTTTATCTCTTGAGAATACTTGTCTTGTTCTTTCAGCGAAGCAATGATTGCAAGTTTACGCTTATCAAAATCAATCCAATATTGGTTTCTGTTCTTTATATCGAGTATTTGAACTTCGTCTAAATTTCCAGTTGCTTCTTTTCTATATCTAGCAATAAAAGGAACTGTGCAGCCTTCAGAAAATAGTGAAAGTACTGATTCAACTTGTTTTAGGCTGATGTTTAATTCTTTAGAAAGTTTCTCTAACATGTGCTTAATTTGAAGCTTTAAAAATAGGCAAACAAAAGAAAAGAGAGAACTTGAAAGTCCTCTCTTTTCATCAAAATTTATATTATATCAGCTTTTCTAGATCAAAGTAAATACGTTGTATGATCCCTTTGATTTCTTTTCACAATTCAGATATCCTTTTTCGCATAATTCTGAAAACTTAAACTGCACGATTACGGTTTCATTTTCAAATTCAAAAGTTACTACGCAAAGATCGTCATCACTTTGTATGATTCCGTTTTTATAGAATCGTTGAAACTTTACGTTAGAAACGCCATTGGGTAAAGTCAACCCTGAATTAGAGTGCAAATTCAAATTACCATGTCTAACATGTTCTTCAGCTTCTGGTAATGGGATAACTATATTATCAGATGCGGTTGCTAATTGCGGTGTGAAAATCATTCCCACACCAACTAAAATGCTGTAAACTAGAAACTTTCTTCTTTTCATATTAATCAAATTCTTCGGTTAATATACCCATTTTTCCGTTTTGATAGTCATTAATTGCCTGTCTAATTTCATTTTCGGTGTTCATAACGAACGGACCGTAAGTGCTTAACTCTTCGTTAATTGGCTTACCAGACAGTACAATTAATCGTGTGTCTTCTAATGCTTCTACTGCAATTGACGTACCATCATTATTTAAATGTAACATCACTTTATCTTCTACAACTGTCTCGTTATTAAACTTAATCTTTCCATTTAATTGATAGATTAAACCATTGAAGTCTTCTGGGATATCGATATTTAGCTTTCCCCCTGCTTTGATGTTACTCCTTAGAATCAATACTTCTGAATATGGATTTACTGGACCTTTAACCTCATTAAATTCTCCTGCAACTACGAAAGTTTCAGTTTTCTTATCTTCAGATATAATTACTGGAGTTTCTTCTTTGGATATGGGTTGATAATCTGCCTCATCCATTTTATTTTTAGCTGGAGCGTTTATCCAAAATTGAATAATTTCAAATTTTCCTCCTTCTGCAGCCAATTCTTTTGCTGGTCTTTCTGAATGAACGATACCTGATCCAGAATTCATCCACTGGGTTCCTCCGGCATACACAACTTCAGAAGTACCTAAAGAATCTCTATGATGAACACCACCTTCAAATATAAAAGTCACGGGAGAGAAACCTCTATGAGGATGCGGCCCCACTCCTACATCACTTTGGTTTTGATTTCCTTTTAACTGATCTGACCAATGATGAATCAACAGAAACGGGTCAATTTGATCAACGCCTCTATAGGGTAATGTTTGATCCAATATAGTTCCTCCCATGTTGATTTTAAAGGCAGGTACGATTTGTTTAATAGTTCTCATAATCGGAAATTTTAATCTAAGATACAAAATATATGTTTAAACATATATAATAAGTTCAAAATTAACTTTTCTTTAACTTGCCAATGTAATAAACATAGAACCCAATCTGAAAGACCGCTAAAACTGTAAATAAATGCCAGAGAAAATGCGTCCCTTGAGGTAAATGTTCAGAGAACAATTCTGATGGATGATCTAGCAAACGACACAAAAGCGCAATTCCAAGAGACAGGACACCAAATACTGCATGTTTCCATTTGTAAAAAGCTGTTTTTCTGAGAATAATAACTATTGGAGTAATAAAGGCAAGACCTACAAAGAAGTATCCAATGTTCGGTCCGATTTCTTCCAAATCTTTCACTTGAACGGTGAAATACCATGAAAAACCACCAACACAATAAAATGTTGCCACAACGAGAATCGATTTAAGTGTGTCATTTAAAATGTATTTCCACAAGTAAGTTGACAACAAAACAGACATGCCGCTAGCTGGAAGAAAATCAAGATAAAGAAAAAACGGAACATCTCTGAATCCATGATATAAAGTAGATCCTAGGCCATTGAGAAATAGCAAAGGTAATATGGCAAGAATTATTAAATGTTGTTTATACTCCCCTTTTAATTTGAGTAACCAAAATATTATTGGAACAAAAAAAACGAGGGAGGAATAGGCATTCCAAGGTTCTCTGAAAAAATTGTCAACTTCAAATTCATGATAATAAGGACCACCATCTTGAATGAGTGAATCTCGGATTTGAAGCTGTAAACTATCAAGCATATTCAAATATAGGAATGATTAAAAATAAATAACTTTTTGCATCTTTATAATATGGAATATTCGTTCAAAGGCACTTTAGGAAATGTTCAAGACAGCAGTTTGATGTGGAACTATAGGATTGTAGTGCCAGATGATATTGTGGAACCGTTTAAGGATACCGATAAACGTATAATTTGTACTGTAAACGAGTCAGAACAAGTGCATTGTGCTTTAATGTCTGCAGGAGACGGCACTTATTACATAATGATGAATGCCGGATTTAGAAAGAAAAACAAACTTTCTGAAGGTGATGAAGTGTTCGTTCAATTGAAAAAAGATGAAAGTAAATACGGCATGGCAGTTCCCGACTTCTTTGAGGAATTGTGTTTTCAGGACCCAGAGGCAGACAAATATTTTCATGCCTTGACTGCTGGAAAGCAAAGAACCCTCTTACATTTAATTGGCAAAGTAAAAAGCGAACAAAAAAAACTAGAGAAGTCTTTAATTATATTTGATTATCTAAAATCTGTAAACGGAAATTTAGATTTCAAAGAATTGAATGAAGCATTGAAAAATAATCGCTTTAAGAAATAGCTTAGTACACTCTAATTTCAGCTCTTCTGTTTAGAGCATCATTATCTAAAGAAATAAGACCAGCTTCACCATAGGCGTTGACTATGAACCTGTTTTTAGAGATTCCTTTTTTCACAAAGTAATCTACTACCCAATCCCCTCTTTTACCAGATAATATTAAGTTGTATTCGTCTGAATTTCTTGCATCCGCATAAGCATTGATTTCAACCTTTAAAGAAGGATTGTCTTTCAATTCAGTGTACAGTTTCCATAAGAATTTAAGATCAGCACTCTTTGCATTACTTTTGTTAGAGTCAAAATAAACAGTCACGATATCATGTGAAGTTTGAATTGTAATATCCAGAGAATCTTCTTTGATTTGAGTTAAATCGGTATTCTCAAATCCAAGAGGTTTAAAGATAAAGTAGTCATTCTGACCTCTTTTTAGCTGTGCAATTTTCTTTCCATTTCTATCAAAAATGTAGAGTGTGAAATCGTCTAATTCAAGATTCTCATCTTTTTCATTCACTTTGAACAGTAAGTTATCATCTACAGGTAAATTTCTAAATCTGAATTTCCCTTTGTCATCTGTAGTTGTTTCTTCCAGCAATAATCCATCTTCGTTGTAAGCCTGAACTTTGAGTCCATTTTCGAATTCATTTTTCAAGTTCTTGTATTCAAAATATCCAGAAATAGTTTGAGATTCTAGAACAAACATATCTTCATTTTCTTCAATAACTTTCAATGAATTAGAATAGTCTGCTTTTAATTTTCTATAGTTGAAATTACCTTCAGAAGATCCTTTCAATTGCGCTACAACATTCCCTTTTTTGTCAAATATGAGTAAGATTAAATCATCTGAGTTTTCAGGAACTTTAAGAAGATAATTCTCATCCATATCTAATTGCTTAAAGTCAAAGTTTCCGTTTTCATCTGTAAACGTTGTAAACTTCATATTCCCGTCTTCATCTACTAACAATACTTTTAGCTGTCCTGGATATTCACCTGGAATTTTCTCGTAAACAAATTGTCCAGAGAGATGACCTTGGTTTAAAGTCATGTCTACCATATCTTCTGGGATCAAGGCTAGAGTTCCACCAGAATCATACCCTAATTTTTTATAGGTGAAAGAACCGTTTTCATCTGTTACTAAGTCGGTAACTGGATTACCATCTTTATCGAAAATAGTTAAGTATAAATCATCTTCCGTTTTAGCTTTGATCTGATAATTCCCGTCATAATCAATATTAGAGAATTTAAAGTTTCCTTTTTCATTAGTTGTTGTCTCAAAAAGCATTTCGTCATCTTCATTAACAACCATTACTTGCAATCCAGTTGGATTACCATTAATATTTCTGTAAGTAAATTTACCTGCTAGTTCATTTTTAACAGTCACTTTCTTTTCCATTGTAAAATAGAAGATGTCATCTGATCCATCCGAATTGCTTGAATAGAACCCTGCGTTCATTCCCGGTAATACAAAGATTCCGAAATCATCTTGAGGACCATTTAGTCCTACTGCTGGTCTGGGCTCATCTAATTCTTGTCTTAAAAGTTTCCAAAAGATATCTAAACCGCCTTGGCCATTTGATCTATCTGACGAAAAGAATAAAAATCCATCAACGTAATGTGGAAACAATTCATTAGCAGCAGTATTTATGTTACCCGCGTTTTGTGGCGTGCCCCATTGACTTTGTTTGATTTCTGAATAGAATATATCCTTCCCTCCTTTGCTTCCGGTATAATCTGAAGCAAAATATAATCGCTTATTTTTTGAATCATAAGAAGGATGTCCAAATGAGAACTTATCGTCACTAAAAGGAAGTAAAACCGGATCATCCCAGTCATTTCCAATTTTAATAGACATATAAAGTTGTGGTCTGTATTTATCTTTTCTTGATTTTCTCTTTTTTGCTATTGGTTGAACTTGTGTGAAAAACATGGTGTCTCCAGTCACCGATAAACACATTGGACCTGTATGATTATCAGTCATAATTTTTTGTGAAACCAGATTTACTCCTTTAACCTTGATTTCTTCAGATAAATCCCCTTTTATTTTTCCTTCAAAAACATTAAGGCGCTGCAGCTTATTCCAGTTGTTTTCACCTATGTTAACCAAGTCATATTCTCTTGAAGATGTGAAGTAAAAGGCATCATTAAACACTACAGGACAAAAATCTGATCCCTTTGAATTTAAACCTTCAATTGCTTTAGATTCACACTCCACACTTACTTCAATGATTTGATAGGTTTGTGCAAAACCACTAAAGGCAATACTGAAAAATAATATCGATAAAACTCTTAACATGTACTAAAGATATCTTGGTGAAATAGACTGTGAATTTTTCAGGTTAAAATCAAAACCTAAAAATATTTCATGTGAGCCTTTATTATAGTTTCCGAGTTTATTATAATTTATGTCGTACGCATAACCAACTCTCATAAAGTCTGTTATGTTGATATCTGTCATGATAACAACGCTTGAAGTGTTTCTTAATGAGACACCCAACCAGAATCTTTTATAAAATAGAGCAGATAAATTCACATCTAAATTAGCAGGTGCACCCGGCACTACTTTCAACATGAATGAAGGTTTTAACATGAAGTTCTTTTTGATTTCCCAAACATATCCTGCGTTTAACATAAAATGCCTTCTTAGCGACATAGTAGTTGTTACAGAATCTTCAAAGTCATCAAATTGAAAAGTATGTTTTGTTAAGTGATTAGCACTTAAACCTGCGTAGAACTTCGTTTTATAATAATATACACCAAAATCAAAACTAGGAACCATAGCTCCTTCAGTACCACCTATATCTAGTTGGTCGTTATCTTCTTTGAAATTTAGCATACTTCTGTCAAACACAGTATTGTAAATTCCTGCCCTTAATCCAAAAGCTAATTTACTATCTTCAAACTTTATGATGTAGGCTCCCGTTCCAGCAAACATGATGTTTCTGGTTGGTCCAATATTGTCATGAGCGAAATTTAAGCCCCACGCCAAACCTGTTTTAGTGGAAGGAGCGTGAATGGCAAAACTTTGTGTAGTAGGAGCACCTGGCATTCCAACCCACTGGCTTCTATGTAAAAGCACTGCACTGTAAGAATTTCTCGATCCAGCATATGCAGGATTGATTGCAAATGGATTAAACATGTATTGGCTATAAATTGCGTCTTGCTGAGCATTTACGTGACCTGCAATAACCAATGTCAAGAAAAACAGAATTTTTTTCATCCTTTTTACTTTACGATAATCACCCAATTTGTAGATTGGGTATTATCCGATTCAAATATATAGAAATATGTGCCACCACCGACAGATTTTCCAAATTCGTCAGTACCGTACCATACGATACTTTCGTTGTCATAATTACTAAAAGTTTTAACAGGGTCTCCCCACCGATTAAAAATCTGCACAAAATTTGAAACACCTGGTACAACTTCATTCAGAAATAAAAAGTCATTTATACCATCATTATTCGGTGAAAACGCATTAATTTTTTCATTTTCCGTATTCATTATTGTATCACAAGGATTCACAGTAATGGTAACAGAATCGCAAAGACCTTCTACTGTACATTGTCCTTCTCCTCTAACAAAAAATGTTGTAGTCAGCAGTAAACTTGGCTCAATCATAGTTCCGGCTCCTGCTTCATCTCCTCCACAAGATCCTGCATACCATTTCCATTCTGTTGCTGAGTTTAAGCTACCCGAACCTATACTTAATTTTACAGATTCTCCGCAATTAATATTAAACATGTCATTTGATACTAGAATTTGAGGGATATCTGGATCTTCACATTCCTGAATTACTCTTATCACGTCAGCATCTAAGTCAGAAAAATATATATCGCCATTGGACGCCACATAAATGCCCAAAGGGTTTGACATATTCGCCAGCAAGGGGTCTCCCCCATCTCCGGAATAACCTGCCGTACCGGTTCCGGCTACTGTATATATCTTATTATCTGCATAATAGATCTTTTTAATTTTGTTGTTATCATTATCAGCAAAATACAATGAACCGTTAGCATCAAAACTTAATTCATGCGGAGTAGATATATCGGCCAAGGTAGCGTCTGTTCCATTTGAAGCATCACCTAAATTGCCAGTTCCAGCAAAAGTTGTGACTAAGCCAGATGTCTGATCTATTTTTCTGATTTTTGATTCAATTGTTTCAGCTACATAGACATTATTTTGTGCATCTATTGCTAAGCCAAATGGAAAATTAATTGTGGCAGTTGCTACTGGACCATCAGTAGAAGTGTTAGTTCCGGCTACTCCAGCTATTGTATAAAGGGTTCCATCTGTTTCGATCCGTCTCACTACATGGTTTGCTGATTCAGTAAAGTAAACTAAACCGTCTGTTCCTATAGCAATTCCTTGAGGCCCATCTATAGCGGAAGTGACAGCAGCATTACCATCCGCAGTGTAACCACCGGTGCCAGTTCCGGCTAAGACATCAACTGAATTATCTAGTAAATTAACTTTATATATTTTATGGTTGCTATAATCAGTAACAAACATTTCGTTACCGCTTATTGTCATTGCTGAAGGTGAACTTAGAGCATATGATTGGGCAGAGCTACCTGTTGGTCCATCCCCACTTGATCCTGTTCCAAAAAAAGTTGTAATTGTGTTTGTATTGGCATCTATTTTTCTAACACAATGATTTCCAACATCCGTAAAATACAAATTACCGTTTGCGTCTTTTCGAATAGCCCAAGGATGATTTAATTCAGCATTGATGGCAGGACCAGAATCACCAGAATAACCTTCAGTTCCTGAACCAGCAACAGTTTCAATAGTTTGAGCGTAACTCAGGTTCATATAGCACCCAAGAATGATTAAAACGATATGTTTACCTCTTAACTTCAATCTATTTCACTATTTGTAACCAACCTCCTTGGTTTTGCGTTCCTCCAACTTCAACGATATAAAAATATGTACCGGCCGGAACCGTTAATCCCGATTTACTCAATCCATCCCAAACAACTGTGGTGTTGTTGTAATCTGTAAATTCAGCAATAACATCTCCCCATCTGTTGTAAATTTTAACTGTATTTACAGGGAAACCTTCAATTCCATCAATAAGCCAAACATCATTGCTACCATCTCCGTTTGGACTAAAAGCATTATACACTTCAACATTACAGTTCGCTGGGTCATCTAAAGTAACAGACAATACGTCAACTTTAGTACAGCCATATTCATCTGTAATAGTAACATAAAAATCTTCAATAAAAGAGATGTTAGCAACAGGGTACTGTTCATCTAGATCATCTATAATTTGAGTACTCGCGGTCCATAAATAAGAGACTCCTCCTTCAGCAGAAAGAGAGATGTCAGATCCAATACATGCAACGGCATCAGGTCCAGCATACATTAGAGAAGTATCGGATAAAATGTAATTGATACTGGAGTAATCTGAAACGCATCCGTTCACATTTTGAGAATTAAGGAAGAATTCATTGACACCCGGATTAAGTGTTGTTGGAGTATAAGATGTTCCGGAACCTAATGCGTTCAGTTGATCATCAAACCATGTATAAGTATCTCCTGTTACACCTGGTGTAGTCATTGCTGTAATTACTTCATCAACACAGAAAATAGAATCAAATACAGAGATAGCTGGAGCAACAATTGCATCAAAAACAAAAACAGTATCATTCCAAGATGCAGGGCAAGGACCATTTGTGGTGTACTGAACGTCATACTCTCCTCCTACATCAAATATTTCACCTGATACTGCATCTATATTTGTTCCTGGTCCACTCAAAATAGAGAAAGTTCCGCCTGGTAAGGCAGGTGTCACGGTTGGAGTATTTCCTAGACAATAATCTGGGTAAGTGAATGTGGCGTCATCTAGTGCATTTGCAGTTACTGAAACTACTGATTGCTCCATGCAAATTCCAACTTCGTAAGTAATGTTATACGTTTGCCCTTCAACATAAGTGGTTAATTCACCGGTGGTTGCATTTATACCTCCTGAATTATCAACTGTCCATGTTCCACCTCCAGTAGCAACATTATAAGGAACTGGTGTATCACCTGGACAGAATGAATCAAAATCAAAAGATTCATCTGCAACATCAGTAATGTTTCCAACGGTGATTTGATCAAGATTAGAAAAGCACCCTAAAGTATTATCGACAAGACCTATATCAAAAGTTCCGGTTAATAAACCAGTTGTGTCAATATCGGTTAAATAAGCTGAGCCATTGTTGAATGAATACGAGTAATCTCCAGATCCGCCATTGGTATTTGTGATAACAGTGTCAATTTCAATCGACCCGAATCCAAGCCCACAAGTATCATCAACCACTGTATAATTAAAATCTAAAGGTACACCAGCTGGAAGTACGACTGTTTGCGATTGAATACAGCCATTCACATACATAACGTCCGCTTGATAAGTTCCAGCAGGAGCCATTATAGTATCCCCATCAACTTGCTGATATATGGTTACTCCACCATCTATGCTACTTTCTATTGCACCGTCTGCAAATATTTCTATTTCACCGTTATCTGCTCCTAAACATGATTCTGTAACTGTAGTTGGTGGGTTATATACTGGCGCAGATGTTATCGTAAATTGTTCTGAAAATTCGGAAGTATTATCTGTTACCCCAGTAATTGTTGCCGTAATTACATCTCCAACGTTTAAGGCTATACCTAAGTCAACATCTACTGTATCATATGGAGCGTTTGGATTAAAAACATAATTCCCGATATACTCCTCACCTTCACCAAAACCACTTAAATCAGGAGAAGGATTTCTATAGATTTGAATAGAGTATCCCATAATCATATTCGAAGCATAAAATTTGAAGCCTAAATGTGTATTTCCATCATCACATGTCCATCCTGATATAATCTCAGGTCTATCAATACCTAGATTTGATATAAATATATTTGAATTATTAGTATCAATTGGCATCACTAAGTTGTCTCCAAGTAAATCAATACCTTGCTCTGTATTATTATAAATTGAATTTCCTTTAATGGCATTGTTTAGAGCCGCATTAGCACCATTATTTTGAACAGTAATTCCAGTATTGCAATTAGTAATTACGTTAGCAGAATCCGATCCTACTAATTCAGCACCAACCCAACTATTATCTCCTCCAAAAAAGTTAATTCCAGAACCGCTAATTGGTGCGGGAGAAGAAGTTAAATCAAGACCTATGGTATTCCCTAAAATAGTTGTGAAATTTGAATTATCTATCTCAATTCCGTCTTGTGTTAACCCTCCAATAAGGTTTCCATCATTCGGGCCATTACCTCCTATTGTGTTTCCATTAGCATTGCTCTGCACGGATACACCATTATTCGCCGAGAAGGTTGTAATTCCATTTAATGCAAAATTTATATAGTTATTTTTTACGGTATTAGAATCGGTACCAACACCAAAAATTCTAATATGCTCTGTATTGACATTTCCACCAATATAATTAGTTGCAGTCCCTCCTATGGTATTATGTGAAGCACCATTAGAAACATAAATGTTCATTTGGGTATTTGGTAAACCTATGTTTCCAGACGCATCTAATCCAATGTGATTTCCCTTAATTGTATTTAATTCACAACCAGGCCCATTTAAACCAATCCCATAATTGCTGTTACCAGAAATTACATTGACATCAATTATATTGTTTGAAACTGCTCCAGTATCCAACGATACTCCAACTAGTTGATTATTGACACCATTTGAAACTCCACCTCCACCACCTAAATCGTCATTTCCAATAAAATTTCCTTCAATACTATTAGCAGAAGAATTAACTATTCTAATTCCGTGACTGGCATTTGCCGTAATCACATTTTCTTCGCCGTTAGTAGTTGATCCAATATTATTAGCATCAGCTCCGTTTGTGAACAAAATACCAGTAATTCCATTTCCAATATAAGTATCATTGTCTTTAGACAAACCTATGTTATTTCCAATGATTTCGTTGGTAACAGATGAATCTATATGAATTCCAAAGTCAGTATTACCACAAACGACATTTCCTTCGTTATTATTCCAGTCACCTCCAATGAAATTTCCAGAAGCTCCGTATAAAACAATTCCAGAAGGGTTTGCTAATGCTGCGTTAGAAGAATTTCCTGTAAAATCTGTTCCTACATAATTATTCATTAGAGTATTTCCGTCTGAACCTTGATTTAAGGCAATTCCTGCAATAGAATTTCCTGAAACAAGATTTCCTTCTTCGGAACCAAAATTTCCAATTTGGTTGTTATCAGCATCCTGTAAAAACATACCTAACAAATTTCCATTTGCCGTTATACCATCACCTGAAACACCAATATAATTTCCAATTATGTTATTTCCTGTCGCGTTAACTATAGCAACCCCAACTGAGTCGTTATTGACTATAATATTTCTTGTTGCGGCAGTTCCTTCACCAACAAAATTACCTGAGGCATTGTCGAAAATGACAACACCATAAGTGTTTGCAGCAGATTCACCGATAAAATTTTTCACCACTTTGTTAGCTGTAGTTCCTGTTCCTTCTATCCCAACTCCTATATAATTTCCAGAAATATTGTTGCCTATAGTTGAATTACCAATAGAATTATTAGTGGCCTGTGCCTCAATCATCACTCCGACTTGATTAGGAGTAGCAATTGAAGAAAGGTTTAAGCCAATTATATTTCCTAAAACTTCATTATCAGAAGATCCCGAAGAAGTTATTTTAATACCAGTAGTGTTACCTGAAACATAATTGCCTTCTAATGCTCCTGTCCCCCCAACTGTATTATTTGAGGCGCCACTTACAATTAATACTCCAGAGTCAGTATTTGGTCTTGAATTTACTCCAGTCGTATCTAATCCTATTATATTATTCTGGATAACTTGATTAGAAGAAGCATCAATCAATACTCCGAGATCATTTCCACTTATCACATTTCCATTACCTAAAGTACTTTCTCCAATCACGTTAACACCAGAATTAGAGGCCGTTTGGATTCCAGCATATTGAAAATAGCTAAGGTTATTTGTCGTGTCTAAGCCAATTACATTGCACTTAATAATATTGGCGGAAGCAGAATTTGAAGTGAATAAACCAGCGGCATCATGTCCATAAATAAAGTTGCCCAAGTCAGATAAAGGACTAGATCCAATCACATTATTTACAGATGAAGGACCTGTAATTTCAACCCCATAAACCTGAGTGCTGTTCGCTACACCTCCAATTATATTTCCCAAAACTTGATTATTTGGTGAGTCACTGATTTTGATACCAGTATTCATGTTCCCATCAATATAATTCCCTAAAGTGGCTCTATCTCCTCCGATTATACAGCCTTGCGCCCCGTTTTCAATACTAACACCATCATCTTGAATTGAAAATGCGTTGGACATTGAAATATCCATTCCGATTTTGTTTCCATAGACAAAATTTGAGTCTGAAGAAATCGATATTCCACCTTCGAAACATCCCGAAATTAAATTTCCAAGTCCTAAAGTTTTATCTCCACCTACTTGATTGAATTGGCTATTTTGACCAATAACAATTCCCATTTGATTTTGCGATACTGAAGTACCTGATACATTTGTTCCAAATTTGTTTCCAGCAATTATATTTCCATTACTAGATTGAAACACTTGCATTGATTGATATTCAATATTTGAAATAACATTTCCTTCACCGAAACCATTCCAATCTTTTCCTATCACATTACCCTTCGAATTGTTCACAATATTTATCCCAACCCCACATACAAAGC
Organism: Crocinitomicaceae bacterium; assembly: GCA_039939375.1. GTDB lineage: Bacteria > Bacteroidota > Bacteroidia > Flavobacteriales_D > Crocinitomicaceae > Paracrocinitomix. The sequence goes on from JBDVJO010000010.1 coordinate 269,974, forward strand.
TATTATTTGAAGCATCAATACCGATAAAATTCCCTCTAACTTTATTACTATCTGCATCAGTTAGTTCTATTGCGTAATAGCCGCTAAGAGTTGTGCCAAAATGATTTCCAGAACCTAAGCTCAATGATCCGATAATGTTGAAGTCTGAACCTTCAACTACAAGCACATGGTCGGCGTTCTCACTACCTGCAATTCCGTCAGTATTTCCAAATTTATTGGTAATAACTTCATTATAATTAGCATTATTCATTAAAAACATTGCCTTACCTGTGTTAGCTCCAATACTATTTTGAATAATATTCCCAAAATAATTTCCATCTCCTCCGTTAACTATGATACCGTGACCTCCATTTCCAGCTACTCCTCCAGAGCCATTGTAACCTACAAGGCAATTATTAATTTGATTATTGTCTGCACCATCCCCTTCTAAATATATCCCATTTCCTGTGTTATTTGAGAATACGTTTATATAAGATACGTTTTGACCTATAATATTATTAGCAGTTGAAACATTTAAGCCTTCTCCATTACCCATACCTGCTGTAACTCCACCAACTCCAATTCCTACATAATTTCCATCAATTACATTGGACGGGGAGTTAATATCAATCCCTAAAGTATTTGCACAAATATAATTTTCTTCAGTTGGTCCTGAGCCTATTGTCGCATTGTGTGTGCCATTCAAAATAATTCCAATATTGTTTGCCAGAGCAGCTGTTCCTGTTACGGTAGTACCTATTCTGTTACCTAGAACCGTTGTTCCAGTACCTGTTCCGTCTAAAGTTATACCATTTCCAGTTGTATTCCCTGATATAATATTACCTCTACCCCCGGCACCACCAATGGTTGTGTTATTAGCACTAAATATTTTCACTCCAATTAAAAGATTAGGAATTGCAGTGGTTCCGGTAACATCTGTTCCAATTAAGTTACCCTCAATATTGTTACCTGTTCCTGCCGCAACATCAAAGCCGTATTGTGAATTTCCTGAAACTAGGTTTCCTTCATTGTTTGTTAAAATTCCTCCTAAATTATTGTTGTTCCCAAGAACCTTAATTCCAACAGTGTTAGCTATTGCGAATGCACCAGACACGTCTGTTCCTATTTTATTTCCTTGGACAAAATGGTTATTCGCCCCAGAAGAAATTCTTATTCCTGCATCTGAAGCATTAGAATGACCTGAAATCACATTTCCTTCATTAGGTAAACCAACGGCTACTTGAAAAGCTCCATTATCAATTTGCACGCCATATTGCTGCCCCGGAATAGCAACTGTTCCGGTATAATCTAAGCCTATGTAATTATTCAATACTGAACTGGCACCAGAAGATGTAATAAACCTAATTCCAATGCCATTTCCTGAAATTACGTTTCCAGAATTAGCGCCTAAATCACCGATTGTGAGATCATTCACTGTCAGTCCATTCACTTCTATTCCATAATTAGAGCCTGAAACAGCATTTGTTCCGGAGATATCTACACCGATAAAATTCCCAATGATTTTGCATGAATTTACTCCGGTGACCCAAACATTAGCACTTTGGTTTCCTGCAATGATATTTCTACTCTTCGTATTATGAACACCTCCTAAGGTTACGTTTGTACAAACACCGTCTAAAACGACTCCGTTAAAATTGGGAAAAGCAGTAACTCCTTCATAATCAAGACCAATAATATTGTTTCTTATCTTAGTATCATTTCCACCATAAATTTGAATACCGTAATCAGGAAAACCGGAAATTACGTTCCCGCCATTAGTAGAATTATGACCGATTGAAATATTGCTAGAACGGTTTAAAATACCGCCTGAGCTTGTAGGCATTCCCAGAACACTCCCTAAACCATCAGCAGTTAATCCAATTATATTTCCTGCAATTCTTGTTCCATCACTTCCAGGATCGATCAAAATATTTGTGTGATCGCCACTACTCCCATTTCCACTCAATACATTCCTTCTCCAATGCATTACGCCTCCAATTTCACAATTTGAAGATCCTGAAATATGAATTCCAGCCGAACCGTTAGGAGTTGTTGTGGTACCATTTAATCCAAACTCACAACCGAAAACCTCTAAATTATTACAACCATCCGTATCAATACCATAATTTACGAAATTCGTAAATCTAAGTCCGGACACTGAGGATTCGGATGCAAGTGATCCAAATTGAATTCCGTAAGATAAACTATTCGCATCTTGCACCGTAATTGGGATAATTGCTCCCAAAACACCTGGGTTATTTGTTGCCTCAGGCCCTGGTATCATACTGTTAGTTTGAGAAAATCCGTCAACAATGGTTGTAAATTGACTTTCATTCATAAGTAGATCTGGTGAAATTATAGTAGGTAAACTAATGATTGGAATATCGAATTCAATGTAATTTACTGGATCAAAGTTTTGAGCAATAGCCCACGGAAGAGAACCGGGAAAAAACTCATCACTTCCATTGGAAATTACTCTCAATTGTGTATACTCGCAGGCACCAGCATCCTTTAGTGGACCAGCATCACCAGTAAGAGGTCTTGGGGCTCTTCTGCAGTCGTTTTGAGGAGAAGTAACGAAGGCTGGCGTTATTGAAATATCCACACAAGCACTATTAATATCTGTAATGGTATAATATTTTAAGCCGTATCCATCTATAACCTCAGGTGAATGAAAGCTCATGGTTAAATTTCCAGAATTATCTCCTGCGGCTGCCATCCAACTGATATCTTCAGCTGAACCATTAAAGTTCAATATATTACCGCCATCAGACTGGAAAGCAGAGCCCGAGATTGTGGTAAATTGTTCCACCGTTATCCCATTGTCTGAAATAGCATTTAACAACATGATTATTGGTCCTGCACTCACATCTGCATATACAGCTGCTCCAGCCGCAGGGGCATCATTAAAAACGAATGTATTGTTAATTAAATGGGTTGGGGTCGTGTTATTCCCAAAATAAATTGCTCCACCCTTATCTGAAGAGGTATTCCCTGAATATGTGCAGTTTACTGATTTGAAGTTTCCAGATTCAACATAAATCGCCCCACCTTCAAGTAGACTAGAATTATTAAAGAATGAACAGTTAATCAAATTCAGATCCGTTGAAGCCACATACATTGCGCCAGATCCGTTCCAGTTTTCAAAAAGGCAATTTCTGAAACTGACAGGGCCAGTAGCGTTATTTGAGAATTCAAAAGCATTTACATTGGATGCAATTCCCTCAAAACCTATGTTCTCAAAACTAAGGTTAGCACAATCTTGAACATAAAACATGTTTCCTGTAAATCCAGCTTGTGGAGTGATAGTTGTATGTGCTGGATAAGCTCCAATAATGGTAACATTTGAAATATTGTTCATTCCAATTTGAGCAGCTAACTCAATTGTTCCACTTACATTAATTAGGACCGTGTCACCTGGAGTTGCTGCAAGGATCTGGTCTCTTAGAGAACCCGTTCCTGAATCATTGTTATTGGATACTAATAAAACACCTGCGGTTGATTGCAAGCTAACAAAAAAGCATGCTAAGAAAAGTAGTTTTTTCAAGTTTTTCATTTTATAAGGCTTTCAAGGATAAGACGTGCTTCTCTCCTAATTCGTTGGCAATAAATTTATTACCTAACGAACTCACGAAAATATAAAAATCGAACGGATATTGCTATAAATCTGATATTTAAATCGATTAACTCTTTTTAAACAGAACCTCTGTTGCTCCACCCATACCGTATTCTGTATAGGGTGCGTCATGGAATTCTATGTAGTAATCATGGTGACTTTGCAAGTTTTTAAGGAAACTATAAATCTCGGATTTCAAAACACCCTCTCCTTTTCCGTGTATCAATACAATCTTTTTTTTATCAGCTGCTATTGCATTTTGGACGAAACTTTTACAAACCATCATTTGCTTCATTAAAATTTCATGGTTTGTCATAGCACTATGACTTTGAACTAATTCCTCAATGTGGAGATCAATTTCAAACTTTTTTAATGGTTTGCCTTGTGTCGAAAATTTATTCAATTTATTTTGAATCTCTTTTTCTTGAAAGTCATCAGAAAGTTTGTAGTCCAGAGCTGATTTTTTTAGACTTAATTCATTGGATTTGTAAATACGGTTGAAGCCGTCAGTGTCTACAATTGTAACCTCTTGATCTTGAATTGAAAATACTGTTCCTTCAATCAAATCATGGATAACACTTACGGTATCTCCCTTTTTAAAGTCCATTTGGAGCAAGGTAAGGTTGAATTAAGTGCCAATTAATTGATAGTAAAAAAATTGGAAAAGCTATAACCATTAAATAAATTAAGAAAAGCAAGATACTTTTAACAGGAGTAAGATCAAGTCTTACTTTCATCTTAAGCAATTGTTTAATCTGATCTACAATTAAACGCTCGTTTTCCCAAAGCGTCATTTCAGATGGAATCATGTCTTGGATTTTAGGGTTGTTTTCTAAAAACACCCTTCTGATGGTCCAATAATCTTTATTTGTTAAATCGTTATAATCACGTTCATAGTCAAAATCAATATCATCTAAACCTTCATAAATCCTTTGTGATTTCTGGAACCCTCTCACCTTAAAAGCCATAAAAAATCCAAAAAGCGTTAATATCACAAAGTCAAAGTAAAATCCGGTTCCTATAATGATGAAAGAGCTAATGACCGTAAAATACATTTTGATGGTATCGTTTTGAGGAAACAAAAGCGCTTCTACAATATGTCCTCCATCAAGTGGGTCAACAGGAATTAAATTTAAAAGGTTTATACTGATGAATAACAAGCTTAACTCAAGCAAACCTTCGTTTTCTGGGTTAAAAATGAAAGCAATAAACAAGCCTGAACCTATCAAAATCCCAGGCAACGGTCCCATCAAACTGATGATAAACTTTTGTTTCTGAGTGGTTTCTTTAGTATCTCCTCCTACCATAGCTCCTAAGAATGGGATAAAAATCATGCTCAGCGACTTATATCCATATTTCTTCATGAAAATAAGATGGCCAATTTCATGAATTAAAAGAATACCAATTATTTCAAGAATGAAAATATAATTATCTGAAAACAATGACAGAAACAGACCAATAAAAAGAAGTGCTGACAAGGCAAACTTTGTAATGGTTGACTTTTTATTCTCCTTAACTAATTCAGGTTTTGCAGGGAAAATATGATCATCAGATTCAAACATATGTCAAAAATACTGAGAATTTGGCAAATCTGTTTAATTTTACGAAGTGTTAGAAGCAAAAAATATCCACAAACAATATGGTGATTTAGAAATCCTAAAAGGCATTGATCTGACTGTCAGAAAAAAGGAAATAGCCTGTATTGTTGGCGCATCAGGTGCTGGAAAGACAACCTTATTGCAAATTCTTGGAACTTTAGATCGCCCAGATAGCGGCACCGTCTCTTTGAATGGAGCGTATTTTTCTGATTTAAGCGGAAAGAAACTTGCTGCGTTTAGAAATCAAAAGTTAGGTTTCATTTTTCAATTCCATCAACTATTACCAGAGTTCACAGCAGTTGAAAATGTAATATTACCTGGGTTAATTGGAGGTTTAAATAAATCTGATGCCATTAAAAAAGGACAAGAATTACTTGATTTTTTGGGATTAGGAGACAGATTTGATCATAAACCTTCAGAGTTATCTGGTGGAGAGCAACAACGTGTAGCCGTTGCAAGAGCATTGATTAATACGCCGGAGATTATTTTTGCAGATGAACCATCAGGGAATTTAGATTCTGTCAACTCAAAAGAATTACATGATCTTTTCTTTCGATTAAAAGAAGAGTTTAATCAGACTTTTGTAATAGTCACGCACAACTCAGAATTGGCAGCTATGGCAGATGTAAAATTCGAAATGAAAGACGGACTTTTAATTCAATGATTTCAGAAGAAATAAAAAGGTATTTAGACGAAAAGGTTCTTGAATACAATACTTCAGAATTTATTGAAGATGACCCCGTTAAGTTACCACACCGATTTAACAAGAAAGAGGATATCGAAATTGTTGCATTGCTAGTAGCTACAATAGCTTGGGGCAATAGAAAGTCTATCATAAAGAATGGAAAACGTTTAATTGAATTGATGGAATTTCAGCCTTTAGAATTTATCCTTTCTAATGATGATTTCTCAAAATTTGATTTTGTTCACCGAACTTTTAATGCTGTGGACCTTGACTTCTTTTTTAGAGGCCTAAAGCATATCTATGAAAATGAAGGAGGATTAGAACAAGTTTTTGATAAAGAACTAAGCGCAAAAGCGTCTATTCTAAACTTTAGAAACACCATGTTTACAGTTCCACATGAAAAAAGATCTGAGAAACATTTAGCAAATCCTGATAAAGGTTCATCAGCAAAAAGAATGAACATGTTTTTGCGTTGGATGGTAAGAAAAGACAAAAGAAATGTTGACTTTGGAATATGGGAGCAACACAAAATGTCTAACCTTTATGTTCCTCTAGACGTTCACACTGGAATATCAGCAAGAAAGCTCGGATTAATCACTAGAAACGCTAATGATTGGAAAGCTTTAGAAGAACTCATGACCCATTTAAAGGAGTTCTGTCCTGAAGACCCTTGTAAATATGATTTTGCACTTTTTGGAATGAGTGTAAATAATGAACTTGAATTCTAATTTTTAGGTTAAAAAAAACGATATTTGTTTCATGAGTTTTGTTTACCCTAACTTTTTATGGGCGTATTTTTTGATTGCTATTCCAATCATTATTCATCTCTTTAATTTTAGGAGGTACAAAACTGTCTATTTCTCACGTGTTTCATTTTTAAAGGAAGTAACTGAGGATTCTAAATCCGGTAATAAATTAAAACACTTGCTGGTATTACTTAGTAGAATTCTTTTAATCCTTTGTTTAGTAACAGCTTTTGCTCAACCCTTTATTCCGACTACGAATTCTAATCAAACTGTGAATGTGACTTCTATTTACATAGACAATAGCTATTCCATGCAGGCAGAAGGAAAAGATGGTAATTTATTGAACGAAGTTAAAAACAAGTCAATTGAATTGGTTAAATCTTTAGAAGCGAATGAGAAAATCAATTTAATCACAAGTGACTTACTATCAAAACATCAACGATTTTATTCAAAATCAGAGGTCATAGAAATGATAAAGGAGATTGATTTTTCTTCACAGTCAACTCCTCTATTTACGGTTCTAAACTTACAAAGTGATTTACTAAATGCATCTGAAGAAGAAGCGAATAAACGGATCTTTGTGTTTTCAGACTTTCAAAAGAGCACAAATGATTTAAGTAATTGGAAAAGAGAGGAGATTTCAAGCTTTTATTATCAATCAGTTTCTGAACAGAAAGGAAATATTTATATCGATTCAGTTTGGTTTGAGTCACCTGTGCATAGAGTCAATACACCAATGGAACTTCATTTCAGGGTGCAAAATGCAACCGATAAAGATTTGAACGATTTACCAGTAGGTCTATCAATAAATGGAAACAATCCTGGTCCGAAACGAATTTCTGTTCCAGCAAACTCTTTCACGGATGAAACCATCACTTTTACGGATAGAACTCCAGGATTAAAATCAGGTGAACTAAAACTAACAACTACACAGCTGTTTTTTGATGATGCCTTTTATTTTACTTATGAGATCAAAGAACAGGTGAATATTTTACATATCACAAGCAATCAATATGAAGTCAAGAATATTGAGCAATTGTATCTACTAGATGATTATTATAATTGTCTTACAACTTCTATAACTAATGTTAGCTCAGAAGATTTTGTTGGCAAAGAACTGGTTATTTTCCAAAACATTAATAAAATTCCTGAAGGAGTCTCTGATTTGGCTGAAAAGGTAACTCAAGAAGGTGGAACCGTTGTTATTATTCCTGGCGACCGCATTGAAATAGCTAATTATAATAAATTCTTGTCTAAAAATCAATTGCCAACACTTGGGGTAATGGATTCTATGAATTACAACTTAGATTACTTCAATTTTAATGACCCTCTTTACAATGGTGTTTTTGAAGGTGATCCTTCCAATTATAAGTTCCCCAGACTAAATGCCGCGTACCGCATGATGATTTCTTCTGAAAACAATTACATTTCAATTTTTGGATCAAACGCAAACAACACCCCATTCCTACTCTATGCTTCTAATTTCAATGGAAGAATGTTCTTAATATCTTCACCATTGGATAAGCGTTACACGAATTTTCAAAATCACGCCTTATTTGCTGCCACTTTTTTAAGGATTGCTGAGACTGCTACGTATAACAAGCCACTTTATATGACCATAGGTGAACTCACGAATTTTCCGTTAAACACTGATATTGATGAGAAAAACCCAATTCATTTGATCAATAAGAAATATGGTACAGATGCCATTCCACAGGTGATTAATGGAGCAACTAATAGACAAATTTCCTTTAATCATTTAGAAGATATTATAAAACATTCAGGAACTTATGACTTGACTAATAATTCTGATTTTAATGAAATTGTAGCGTTCAATTACAACAGAACTGAGTCAAATGTTGAAGCATTTGAGACTGAAGAGGTTAAAAATAATTTTGTCAATGCTGGATGGGAAACAGCGAAACAATTGGATATTAATGATTCTGGGAAAATTGAAATTAATACGTTTAAACCTAAAGAATACTGGAGAATTCTTCTAATTTTGGGCTTAGTTTTTATCCTTTCAGAGGTACTTCTTTTAAAATTTTGGAAAAGCTAAACAATAAAAAATGAAAATCCTTATCAAGTCATGCACGATTGTATCTGAAGCTCTAGATGGGACGCAAGCAAAAGTGGATATTCTAATTGAGAATGGAATTATTTCTGAAATTGCTGAAAATATTTCAAAAGAAGTAGATCATGAGATCACTGAAGCAAACCTTCATGTATCTCAGGGTTGGTATGATTGTAAAGTCAATTTTTGTGATCCAGGATTAGAACACAAAGAAGATTTTAATACGGGATTAAAAGCAGCAGAATTTGGAGGATTTACTGCCGTTTCTGTTACGCCTGACACAGAACCTGCATTATCCAATAAAACACAAATTGAATATGTCATAAAAAATGCTGCGTTCTCTAGCGTAGATGTTTATCCTTTTGGAACGATAAGTGAAAAATTAAAAGGAGAACAATTAGCAGAATTATATGACATGAAAAATAGCGGTGCTGTTGCATTTACAGATGCTTTTCATGATGTTAGCGCAGGTATAATGTATAGAGCTCTACTCTATTCTAAGAATTTTGATGGTAAAATCATCAGTTTCCCTTTTGACTCTTCCTTATTTGGACAAGGTTCTGTAAATGAAGGAAAAGTTTCTGTGATGACTGGTCTGAAGAGTGTACCTTCCATATCTGAATTCATTAGAGTTCAAAGAGATTTAGACTTATTAAGATATACAGGAGGTTCCTTGCATTTCTCTGGAGTTTCTACTGCTGAAGCTGTCAACTTGATAAGAGAAGGGAAAAAAGCAGGTCTTTCTATAACGGCTGATGTTCATGCCATTAACTTGGTTTATACCGAAGATGAAAACTTAGGATTTGATTCTAATATGAAAGTGTTTCCGCCGTTAAGAACTGAAGCAGATAGACAAGCTTTAGTTAATGGAGTGAAAGACGGAACCATTGATGCAATTTGTAGCAATCATCAACCTCAAAACATAGAAAGTAAAGATTTAGAGTTTGATCTTGCAGAATTTGGTGTTATCGGAGTACAGAGTTTATATCCAACAATAAACCAAATTGAAGAATTAGATTTACAGACTAAAATCCTTGCCATCTCCACCAAGCCAAGATCTATCTTTGGATTAGAGAATAGCGAAATAAAAGTAGGACAAATGGCCAATTTAACGCTATTCAATCCTGAAAAAGAATACGTTCTAAGAAAAGATGAGATTATTTCAAAATCTCACAACTCACCAATCATTGATAAATCATTAAAAGGTGCTGTAATTGGAACGATAAATAATGGACTTTTAACCTTGAATAATTAATGCCTGAAAAAAGACACAACAGAAGATTCTTAAGTACATTTTTTTCAGAGCGTAAACAGGTTGGAGCGGTAGCTCCTAGTTCTCGTTTTTTAGTTAAATCAATGTGTAATAAAATTGATTTTAAAAATGCAGATGTAATTCTTGAATTGGGTCCAGGTACAGGTGTATTCACAGTAGAGTTACTGAAAAGAGCCAAGCCAACGACTAAAATTATTTTGCTTGAACTAAATGAAACATTTTATGAGTTATTAAAAGATCGATTTAATGACCCTAGAATTGAAGTGTTGTATAGATCTGCGGATGAAATTGAAGATGTGTTAAAAGAGCGAAATATAGAAAAGGTAGATGCTATACTTTCCTCGCTTCCTTTAACAGTAATTCCTAAAGAAGTGAAAGAGCGTATTGTTAGCCAATCATACGAAGCATTGAAAGAAGGCGGAACTTATGTTCAATATCAATATTCGCTAAACGCAAAGAAATTGTTGACAGAAACTTTTGGAAAATTAAAAATGGGGTTTGTTGCCATAAACGTCCCTCCTGCCTTTGTTTATCTAGCAAAAAAAGGTAATTAAAGTTGTTTTATTGGAGCTAATTCAGAACCTCCCCACTCTACCAATGTAAACCCTTTTCTTGCAAAACTTTTTAATTCTTGTTTGAATAAATATGGTGGTGATTTACTTGATTGCGATCCTTGAAAAATCATGTAAACACGCTTTTTAGAATCTATCTCAACGCTTGAAATCACTTCACCTATCAACTGATCATATCTATCATCAGAAATAAACTGAATTTGTGCGTAAGGATGATTTATTATTCTGGGACCCCAATACGTTATGAAATCAGCTTTTTCTGTTGAATTGAATCCCAATAAGTCCAGAGCTCCTTCTAGATATTGAATCGTTGAGTCCGTATTTATAAAGTCTGCTTGAACACCTATTTCATTACGTTGAAAAGCTATTTCAGAAGAAAACCCTTCCCAAAACAAGTAAGGATATGAATTTCCGTCCACGGTCATATTATTATTATCTAAAGATACATCCCAACCTTGTTCATTATATGTTGGGTAAGAAAAGGTAAAGTCAGCCGCATTTGAATATTTCAAATTAACTGACAAATCCTTATCTGAATACAGGTAAACTACAGGTTTTTCTTCCATAATCATCATGCCATCTTCAAGTTTTTCTGAGGTAACAAAATTCATGTTGACATGATGACCGCCTTGAAAATTATAGTTCCAACAAACAATCTCTGAATATTCTGGGTGGTAAAAGAAAATGGCAGTATCCTTTGAAGAAAGCACCAGCGAAAACTCTCCCAACAGGTTTGTCTTTGTATTTGAAGACCTGTCGAGATTAGAAATCACTCCACCTACAACCGGACTACCTGAGTATACTGACGCCACTTTTCCAGTTACCAAACAGGTATTTTTTTTGACAGAATCGTCTTTCTGATCACTGATAACGTGCCAATAATCTCTCGGCAAAGATTCTGCAAACAAATTTGAAGCTAGAACCAGAAGCACACATAACATTAATAACCTGTTCATTACAAAGAATTTAAATTAATGGGTAATTCAGTTCCACCCCAGTCAACTAAAGTAAAACCTTCTCTTTTTAAAGGCTTCAAGGATTGTTTAGTGAATCGTATATCTTTAGGAATCGATTCATAACCCGTATACAGCATGTATAATCTTTTAGTATTATCTGGTTGTGGATTAACTTTTAAATCGGCGATCAATGCTGAATAAGAATCATCCTCTAAAAACTGGATAAATACGTATTCGTTTTCTATCATTTTAGGTGCCCAAAACGTAATGAAATCAGCTTTTTCATTAGAATTAAAATTTGCTTCAGATAATTTTGCTTCTAGAAAGGAAATCACATCTGATTTTGCCACAAACTCTCCGCATAGTTCATTATTCGCGTTCGTTTGATAATTCAGGTTCTGCATTTCACCTTCCCAGAATAAATAAGGGTAGTCTAATCCTTTATGCACAATTTTATTGTCTTTAAGATCAACTTTCCATGTTTGGTTATCCAACTTGGGATAAGAGAAATCTATTGTTCCGTAAAAATTAACATTTAAGCTAACAGATAAATCTTCTTCTGAATACAAATAGATAACAGGTTTGTCAACACTGATATTCATGATGTCAAATCCGGCATAAAAATCAATTACCACATGATGCTGGCTCTGGAAAGGATAGCTCCAAATAACCATTTCGGTATAATTCATGTGAAAAAAGAAAATACTTGTGTCACTCGCATCAACTAGCAAAGAATAGTTACCTAATGAATCTGAATATGCTTTAGAGCTGCCATTTAAAGTAGAAATCATACTTCCAGCAAGTGGACTCATTTGATAGGTTGTTTGACCGGTGATTAAACACTTACCGTGAGGCACAGAGTTGTCCAATACATCAGACTGAATCACATATTCATTTTGTAAATATGATTTACCTTCTACCGATAGGCTTAACAACAAAAATATGCTAGCAACTAAAATTTTCATAATCATGATTTTATTTGCTTACAACAAACCTTGAATTAGGTTCAAATTAATGTCCTAATCGATAAAAATCTATAATCGAACCGCCCCACTCTACTAGTGTTAAACCATTTCTTTCAAATGAACTAAGGTCTTGTCGAATAACTTTTAATCCAACATCAGGAGAATCTAATGGGGATGCTAAGAGAAAAATTCTTTTACTCGATTCTGGTGCTGGATTCATTTCTAATGAGCATATCTCTGAATCATAATCTTCATCTACCAAAAATTGTATAAAACAAAATTCCTTTTCACTCAAAGCGGGCACCCAATAGGTAATAAAGTCAGTCATTTCAATAGCGTTTAGCCCCATTTCTTTCAGTTTAGTTTCAAAAAAACTAGTTAATTCTGAGGTTTTCACAATTGCACCTTCAATTGAAATTTTATTAAACTTATAATTCAAATCATCCGTCTTGGCCTCCCAAAACAGATATGGGTACTCCTGGTTTCCAACCAATAATTGGTCTTCTTTCAGTTCAAACTCCCAACTTTTATCATAAGTTGGATAACTAAATGTAAGCTCTCCTTGAGGTTTTATTTTGATGCTTCCTTCAATATTTTGATCGGCATATAAATACATGACAGGTTTGCGAACCATTATTTCTTGCCCAGGTTTTCTAACCTGATTCATGTAGACATCCATTGTTATATGATGACCTTCCTTAAAGTCATAATCTTCAATTACAACTTCTGTCCAACCATCTAGATAAAAATATATGACAGAGTCAGTTGATTTCAGTAATAAATCAAATTTTCCATCTGTATCTGTTCTCGTCCAAATGCCTGAACTTGTGCAACCTGATAGGACAGCCTCTAAAGGACTTAAACTGGAAAACATTTTTACCTCTCCACTTAATCTGAAATATCCAGAATCAATAGCGGTATCTATTGAATCGCTTTGAACTATGTAATCCATTTGTTCCAATCTTAATTCTTTTCCTGCAAATGCTGAAACACTATAAAGCGTCAGTAATAGCGAAAATATTTTCATATTATTTTGTTTAGGTGAACTACAATTTTCAATCAAAAGAGTTCATTAAAAACCTTCTTTTACCTTTTGAAAATGTTCAAACTTCTCTTGAATATAAGTAATTAACTCATAATCAGAGGCTGTTTTTAGAAATTCAGTGTTTAGATGCAGAAATGTTACGAATTCCTCAAAATCATCACTATTCAACTCAATAATGTCATTGTGAACATATAATCTTAAAATTTCTTTTACAATATCGTCTTGCTGATCTTGGAATTCCATTTCTGCTACTTTTCGCTTTGTTTTTTCACGCTTTGAAAAAGCGACATAAAGTGCAGTAATTGGAGATGAAATAGCACTTGTAACTGTTACAACAGGCACTTCACTTTTAGCAATATTGGCACGTTCTTCTTTTAATTGATCTAAGGTTTTTATAGGAGTAATGATGACTTCTTCACTAGAGAATTCAAGGGGTTGTAGATAAACTTCAATATTATTCACTTTGTGATAGGCAGAATCTTTGAATGATAAATAAATAGTTTGATATCCAACAACAGAAATACCAATTTGATCTTTCTTTTTGACCGTAATAGAAAATGTTCCGTCTGATTCACCAAATATTCCTTTACCTACAGATTTGTTGATGACTACAAGGTTATAAAACCCAACATTAAAAATACTGTCAATCACTTTTCCCTTGACAGTAATTAAAGAATCTTGATAATTTGGAGATTGACCAAAAGAACTTAGTCCCAGACTCAAAAAGAATATTAATAGCAGTTTATTCATTCAAAGAATAAAGTAACAAAAATTACACCAAAGTAGGAAGTTAAACAATGTTAACTTGAAGATTATATTTTCACGGATCTCCAATACCAATTCACCAGATATTGGCTAAATTTGCAACATGAAAACAGTAGTGGTTGGACTTTCAGGTGGTGTAGATTCTAGTGTCGCAGCTTATCTTTTAAAAGAAGAAGGATATAATGTGATTGGAATTTTCATGAAGAACTGGCATGACGAATCGGTGACGATTTCTGATGAATGTCCTTGGATTGACGATAGTCAAGATGCCTTATTGGTTGCTCAAAAACTTAGCATTCCATTCCAAACACTTGATTTAAGCGAACAATACCGTGAAAGAATCGTGGATTATATGTTTGCAGAATATGAAGCTGGTAGAACCCCGAACCCTGATGTGTTATGCAACCGGGAAATAAAATTTGACATCTTTCTAAAAGAAGCTGAAAAGATTGGAGCAGACTATGTTGCAACTGGTCATTACTGCAGAAAGTCTGAAAAGGAAGGTGAATTTGCTCTACTTTCTGGCTTGGATGACAACAAAGACCAGAGTTATTTTCTTTGTCAACTTACTCAACAACAACTTTCTAAAGCATTGTTTCCCATAGGTGAATTGCAAAAATCAGAAGTAAGGAGAATTGCTAAAGAACAAGACTTGGTAACAGCAGAGAAAAAGGATTCGCAAGGATTGTGTTTCATTGGTAAAGTAAAGTTGCCAACATTTTTACAGCAACAATTAAAAGTAAAAAAAGGAGATATTGTTGAGTTACCGGATGACTTAAAACAATTTGATGCTTACAAGGAAGCCATTCAACGCAACAATTATAAAGAATTATCAATTCCGTTTGATTATAAAAAGTACTTAGGAAAAGTAGTAGGACAGCATGATGGTGCTCATTTTTTCACCATTGGTCAACGAAAAGGATTGAAAGTTGGCGGAACTCCCCTCCCACTTTTTGTTGTTGGAACGGACGTTAAAGAAAACATTATTTATACTGGCCAAGGAGATCATCATCCAGGTTTAAACAGAAAAGCACTGTTTATTAAAAATGAAGACATTCATTGGGTGAGAGAATCATTAACCTTAGAAAATGGCGAATCAACTAGATATTTAGCTAGAATAAGATATCGTCAACCATTAGTGGGCGTTCAATTATTTAAAGAGGATGAAGGATTATATCTGCTTTTTGATGAGTTAATGTCAGGAATTTCTCCTGGGCAATTTGCCGCTTGGTATCTAAATGACGAACTAGTGGGCTCTGGCGTTATACATCAATAAAAAAAGCCGTTCCAGTATACTGAAACGGCTCGTCTAACCAAATAGAATAAATTCTAATTTAAACTATAATTACCTATAAATTGATCTGCCGAGACAGGGATTTCATTTGCTCTTCCGGATACAATATCCAACAATTCTGCTACTTGATTTATAGATAGATTTGTGTTGGACCCTAAACTTTTATGTCTGTTCAACTTGTTCTGAGCAGCTTTGATTACGTTTTGTCTAATCTGTTCTAAGTTCATAATATCTTGTTTTGCTTTGTCTGGGAATTATTACGGCTTTAGTTTTTAAAAGGTTATAAACTTCAAACAAATATTTTACAGAATAGATAATTCAAAAGGTATGCCAAAAGCGGTTTTGCCTTTGTAAGCAACTACTTATCAGATTAATACACTTAACTTATAGAGCATGTAAATTTCACGAAAAAAAAAGTTATATTTGAAGGTCGAGCCATTTTGGTAATGATTGAAACAGCTGAAGCCATAGAAACCATTGATATAGCCAATAGAGAGGCCTGGGATATTGTACGTACAGATCCTGCTAAAACTATTGAATTAGCTGAGAAAAGTTTAGAACGTTCTTTAGAACTGGATTACCAAAAGGGAATTGGTTGGGCTTATGGTAACTTAGGAGCAGCTTATACTTGGCAATCTGATTATGAGAAATCATTGGACTATTGTTTTAAAGCAGTTGAAAACCTTCATGCATGTGAAGATTTCTCGCAAGAACTTCAAATTGAATACTACTTGTCCATTGTTTTTTACCTTTTAGGTGATAGTAAAAAACAATTAGAGCACGCCACTATATCTTACGATATCGCGAAATCATTTAATGATGTTGCAGGTCAAGCGAATGCTTTAAATGGAATTGGTACCTCCTACTACACTTCTGATCAAAACGAAAAGGCAATTGAGACTTTGAATAAAGCTTTAAAAATTGCTTTAAAATGTGATGATCAAAAATTAGTAGCGCGAATCTATGATGGCTTAGGCAATTCTCACATGAATTTAGAGCGGTATGATGAGGCATTGATCTTCATGAATAAATCCTTGAAGATTCTTGAAAAGAACGAATCAAAGCAGACCTTGTCATACGCTAATGATGCAATAGGTCTCCTCTACTCTAAACAAGGAGACTACCCGAAAGCTTTAGAACATTTCAATATCGCATATAAGTTGCGAGAAGAGATGCGTTTTAAAGATGGTATGGGGCAAACAAAAATCCATATCGCCCAAGCATACAGCAAAGCAGGAGATAATTTATCTGCGGTGCAAAACTTCAAAGATGCCTTGGCTATTGGAATTGAAATTGATTCTTTTGAAATTCAATACCTTTCTCACGAAGGGCTTTCTGAGCTTTATGAAGACATGGGGAATTTAACCTTATTCGTAAAACACTTTAAGGCATTTCATGAAGCAAAACAAGAACATTACAACGAAAGTCAAGGAAAGAAAATAAAAGCTTTTGAGTTAAAAGGTCGAATTGATCAAATTCAACAGGAAAAAGAGCAGCTAGAAAAAAAGAACACTCAATTAGAACGGTATTTCCAAGATGTTCAAACCCTTAGCTCGATAGGTCATGAAATTACTTCTACCCTTGATATTGAAGCAATTTTCCAAATTATTTATCAGCGAATAAATTCATTAATGGATGCTTCGGGGATATTTATTGGAATCTGTAATTACCCAGAAAATAAATTGGAGGTTAAACTCGCAATTGATCACGGTAAAAGAGATGAATATTTTGAGTATTCTCTAGATGATAAAAAACTTTCTAATGTAACTGTTAAGGAGAAAAGAAGTGTTCATATTAATAAGTATGAAGATGAAATAGATAGTTATATTCTTGGTGGAGAATCCTTATTGCATAAAGCTCCTGAATCTGTTGTTATTTTACCACTTGAGGTAAAAGAAGAAATTATAGGAATTCTGTATGCACAATCCGATATGGAGCATGCTTTTAGTAAGCATCACTTCAATATCTTGAAGAGTTTCGCTTCATACCTTTCAATTGCCCTTGACAATGCTGGCCTTTATGAAAGAATGGAAGAAAAGGTTCAATCTAGAACTGTACAATTAGAAGAAACTTATAAAAACTCAGAACTTTTAAACAGAATTGGTCAAGAACTTATTTCAACCTTGGATTTTGAAAATGTCTTTGAACGATTATATCAAAATGTAAATAAACTAATGGATGCCACCGTTTTTGGTGTTCGTTTATTAGATAAAGAAAATCAATTGATTCGATATCCTTTTGAATACGAAAAAGGAAAGCGTCTTGAAGGAGGTGAAGCAGATTTCAATAATCCGAACAACTATTCGGCCATCTGCATGAAAAAGAATGAGGCGATTCTGATTAATGACAATCTAAAAGAGTATAAAAAATGGGTGGATGAAATCTTCGTAGTTGAAGGAGAGTTGCCGAGCTCATTGATCTTTTATCCTTTAGAAAGTAATGGAGAAGTAATAGGATGTATTAGTGCCCAATCATTTGAAATTAACGCCTATTCTCAATATCATTTAACAATTGTTAAAACGCTGGCTCAATACACTTCTTTGGCATTATCCAATGCTAGAAATTATGAAGTGATGGAAGAAAAAGTGGCTGAGCGAACAAAAGAGATCACAAAAACATACGAAGACTCAAAGTTACTTAGTGAAATAGGGAAGTCGATTACTTCTCAGTTAAGCGTTGAATCTATTATTGAAGAAGCATACAAAAACATCAATGAATTGATGGATGCTGAAGGCTTTGGAATAGGAATCTATAATGAAGAAGCCAATTCTCTTGCATTTCCAGGCTATATTGAAAGTGGAATTAGATTAGACGGAGCTGATTATGATTTAAATGACATGGACCGAATGGCCTGTGTATGTTTCAATAATGATCAAGACATTATCATTAACGATTTTGATAAAGAACACTCACAATACATTAATAAATATGTTGAACCTACGGTAGGAAGGTCGGTTTCATCCCTAATATACTTAGTGTTAAAGGCAAAAGGTAAAAAAATAGGTGTCATTACCTGTCAAAGCTTTAAAAAGGACTCGTATTCAGATTACCAAGTAAATATGCTAAAGTCTATTGCCATTTATACAGGTATTGGAATGGACAATGCTAGTTTGTACGAGCAAATGGACTCGAAAGTACAAGAGCGAACTAAAGAACTAGAAGTTACTTATAAAAACACAGAGCTTTTAAATAAAATTGGTCAAGAATTAATCTCAACATTAGATTTCGAAAGTGTTTTTGAACGTTTATATCAGAATGTAAATCAATTAATGGATGCCACAGTATTCGGTGTGAGAATCCATAACAAAGAAGAAAATAAAATTGACTACCCTTTTGAATACGAAAAAGGTAAGCGTTTAGATTACATGGAAGCAACCATGGACAACGACAATAACTATTCTGTTGTTTGTATCAAAAAGAATGAGCCCATTCTTATCAATGATAACGTGAAAGAATTTAAGAAATGGGTTGAAGAAATTGTTGTTTTAGACGGCGAAATGCCTGCATCTTTAATATTCTACCCATTACGTGATGAAAATGAAGTTTTAGGAGTTATTTCTATACAAACTTTTGAAAAGAACGCCTACAACGAGTACCATTTATCTATCATGCAAACACTTGCTCAGTATACTGTTCTGGCACTTAAAAACGCAAAAAGTTTTGAGGTGATGGAGCAAAAAGTTGCTGAAAGAACTGCAGAAGTTGTCAAACAAAGCGAAGATTTAAAACGATCTTTTGAGAACACGAAGCTATTATCAAAAATCAGTAAGGAAGTCGCGTCTGAACTATCTGTTGAAGATATCATTTCAAAAGTTTACAGTAACATTAATGCTTTAATGGATGCTTCTGTGTTTGGTATTGGTATCTACCAAGAAAAAAGTAATGACTTGACTTTTTCAGGTGCCATGGAAAACGGAGAAAAATTAGACAACTTCTCCTACTCTCTTAGCGAAGAAAAGATTTCTACCATTTGTTTTAACGAGTCTAAAGAAATATTAATCAACGACTGGAAAACTGAATATCAAAAATATTTAGAGCAAGATTATAGCGCTGCGCAAGGTGGAATGCCAGAGTCTATGGTTTATTTACCTTTAATTTCAAAAGGAAATAAAATTGGGGTTTTCACAGTGCAAAGCTTCGAGAAAAACTCATATTCTGAAAACCACTTGAACATCTTAAGAGCACTTTCAGTAAGTGTTGCTTCAGCTCTTGAAAATGCTAGCCTATATGCAGGCATGGAAGAAAGAGTCAAAGAAAGAACTGAAGAAATCAACCAAGCTTACCAAAACACAAAATTGCTGAGTCAGATTTCAAAAGATATTGCAGAATCACTGGAGATAGAAACTATCATTAGCAGGGTGTATAAGAACATCAACACTTTAATGGATGCGACCTGCTTTGGAATTGGAATTTATGACCCTGAAGAGCAATATATTAGTATGCCAGGGTTTATAGAAAACGGTGAAAGTATGCCTGATTTTGGTTATTACTTATCAGATGAAAGACTGGCTACGCACTGCTTCAACAGAAGAGAAGAAATATTGATTTCAAATTATGCTGATGAGTACAAAAATTACATCAAAGGAATACAGGCACCGGTGTCTGGTAAAGATTCCACTTCTATAATATATCTTCCTCTTTATTTGAAAGAGAAAATTATTGGATTGATAACGGTTCAAAGCTTTAAAGAAAACGTTTATACTGAATATCATTTGGATATTTTAAGAAGTTTGGCTACGACCATTGCTGCGGCATTAGAAAACGCTAGACTTTATGAAAACATGGAGGATAAGGTAAGAGAGCGAACGGCTGAACTTTATCACCAAAAAGAGATTATTGAAGAAAAGAATAAGCACATTACAGATTCAATTATCTACGCGAAAAGAATTCAAGATGCTACCCTTCCGAGTATTGGAAAAGTAAGAAGTTATTTGAACAACTCGTTTGTCTTATTTAAACCTAAAGATATCGTTTCAGGTGACTTTTACTGGGTTGAACAAGTGGGTGACACCATTTTATTTGCGGTTGTAGATTGCACTGGACATGGAGTTCCTGGAGCTTTCTTAAGTTTAATAGGTCATAACAGTTTGAACCAAATTGTGAATGAGTTAAACATCACTAAACCATCAGACATATTATTTGAGTTAGATAAAATTGTCTATAAAACGCTTCAAAATAATCTTGAAGAAACGAATATTAAAGACGGGATGGATATGTCTATTTGCGCGCTAAATACAGTGAGCAAAGAACTTCAATTTTCAGGAGCTTATAATCCGCTCTACTTATTGAGAGAAGAAGAGTTAGAAGAAATTAAAGGAGATAAAATTGCTATTGGATCTGGACAAACTGAACAGGAATATACCAATCACATTATTCAACTTAAAGAAGGCGATTGCATCTATCTTTTCTCTGATGGTTATGCAGACCAATTTGGTGGACCTAAAGGTAAAAAGTTCAAGTATTCTAAATTTAAAGAACTTCTTGTTCAATATCATAAACAGCCTATGATTCGTCAGCATGACATCTTAGATATGCACATTGAAGAATGGCAAGGCGACCTAGAACAACTAGATGATGTTTGCGTAATTGGAGTGAGCGTTTAGCGAACGACAATGGAGCAGTTTACCCTGAGCTTCTGTCGAAGGGTAATTGGAGTGAGCGTTTAGCGAACGAAAATGGAGCTAAGCATTATAGAGCTTAACCTTCACGAATTTAATTTCTGTATTTGAAACTATTCTCACGCATATCTTTTCTAATACGATCAGCCCAACTTACCGTCAGGTAAGGAATAACGATATCCGAACAATTACAAAGACTTACTGGAATAATAGAAATGTTCTGAGTTCCTTCGCAATGTTCAATTCGAAACTCATGTTGAACGCCAGCTACCATGAATTTTATGGTCTTATACATTCTTGAAAATTTCAAAATCTCTCCCTGATCAATAGCCATTTCAGCATCATTCATGAACTGAATATATTGATAAGGTTTAAAGCCTAATGAGTCTAACTTCTCAAACCCAGAATAATACTCTGTATGAAACGTATCAATTTCAAATAAATGAGTGACCGCTGATGGATTAAAACCAAATTGATCCAACTCTGCTAGTGTTGCAAAATCTACTTCCATTCTTTCATTAGTACTGGTAACACGTGAATACATCTTCACAAAAGATTTGTTGATGAAGTGCATCTTAAAAATCATGGTGTCGCAATTAGCATTGGTGAAAGAATACTCTGTTTCCAGGTATTTTCTACCCACTGTGTAAAGAATCTTATTATCGGTGATTTTTACTTCAAACTCATCACTCTTAGAGTAAGGATAAAAGTAAATTTTTATACTTTTTGGTTCTATGATCAAAAACTCTTCATTTGGTAAAAAGTAATTTCTGCCGTCATAAGTATCATCATCTTGGTACATATCTATACCCACCCAGTTTCCTGGTAACATTTGACTTGGCGTATAATTTAAGTCTTGTGCACTAACTTTGAAGGACAATAATAATACAGAAAGCAATAGAGATATTCTCATTTTCTAAAATTTGGGCAAATATAATCTAGTTATCGATAATCGACTCTTTTTAAACTCATTATGATGCTTTCATGAGGATTTTGGAAAGATAAATACCATAAAACAGATCGTATTCAGCTATCCAAGCATTTTTAAACGACCCTTTTACCATATTAAAATAATAAAATTTGGGCTTCATACCTTCTTCTATTTTTACCGATTCATATGCTCCCCGTGATTTAGAACCAAGTAATAGATTAACATCTTCTTTGTCTTCATATTCATACTTTCTGAAACTCAATTCACCTATTATCATTTCCTCTTCATTTAAAGTTACCTCATACCCTTCTATCTCAGTATGATAAGCTAAAAACCCAAACAAATAAATTGAATTTTCATTGAATAATGCCATGTTTTCTGCACGATTTTCTTGTCTTATAAAAAAGCAGCTGATCGAAATATATTTTTCATTTCCGTAAATAAAAATATCATTGTTATTTACCTTAAATGCGTTGGCCCCGAATCGATTTGACTTTTCTTTCAGTTCCAAAAAACATTCACCCAACATTCCAGGAATTACCGTATCAAACTTTACAGTTAAATCTGCTACCCATTGAATTTTTGAAGAATCAAAATCGTCATGGACATAATCAAAATCAGTTGTATTTCTAAATCGCTCAAATTCTTGACTAACCTTCTCTACCCTAACCTTTTGGGCAACAAGAAGGTTCGTAAAACAAACAAAAATTAGAAGATTTATAACTCTATACATATCCATATAATGTTTTACAAATATAACAGCTTATTTAGCATTCAAAAATTGAACCAATCTTGTGAATTCAGTATTTATACCTAGTAAAAAGGCTTAGAAAATCATTAAGTTCAAGGCTTTAAACCACTGCTATGAATCAATTTACTGAATTTTTCGCAAATTTATTTTCAACATCAGACTGGCCAGCACGCTGGTTTTGTGGTACTTGGTCTAGTTTTCACGGCTGGCTTTATATTTTGAGTGATGTAGCTATTTGGCTCGCCTACTTCTTTATTCCAGTCATTATTATCCTTTTTATTCAAAAAAGACCTAATATTCCTTTTTTACCAGTCTTTTGGTTGTTTGGTGCTTTTATTTTGCTTTGCGGAATGACACACATACTTGATGCACTTATTTTTTGGTGGCCAGCTTATCGATTAGCTGCTTTGTTGAAATTTTTGACTACACTCGTAAGTATTGTTACTGTATTAGCATTGATTCGGGATTTGCCAAAATTATTAGATATCACCTCTAAAAACCATGAAAAAGACATTAATACCTCCGCTCCTAGTTTAATTTTGAAAAAGGATCAAGAAATTGAAGCTTTGAAACTAGAAATTCAACGATTAAAAGCGGACAATGAATAATACCGTTCAAAACATTATATTATTAGTGCTAGCGGCAATTTTAACGGTCGTAGTTTTCGCCATAGATTTTAATGCTTCTGACAACATCTCTACAGGTGTAGCATACACTATTGTGATTTTTTACAGTTGGATTATACCTTGGAAAAACACAACCATTTATGCAGGATTACTTTGTACTGTTCTCATAATTATTTCATCTATTTATGGCAATTCAGAACAAGTAGCTACTGAGGTTAAAATTCTCAATATTGTATTTTCTTTAATGGCCATTTGGATCTGCGCATTGCTTGTGAAAACAGCAAGAAGAAGCTTCGATTTTATAGCCAATTCTAAAGAAGAGCTGGAGGTTTTAGTTGACAAACGAACTCTTGAACTAAAAAATAGTCAACAACTGCTAAAAGAAAGTGAGTTGGTCTATCGATATCTATACGAACAGGCAAATGAAATGCACTTTTCTTTAGATTTAAAAACAATGAACATTATTCAATGCAACCAAACGCTAGCAACCAGAATTAACAAAGACAAATCAGAATTACTAAATAAAGATACCTCCTCTATATTTACTTCCACATCAAACGAGCTCATTTTAGACAAAATCACTTCTGAATCACCTGAAATTATCAAAGATTTCAGGGTACAACTTAAAACGGCTAACAATGACTTTATTGATGCTTTATTAAACGCTAGTTTAGTTATGGATGAAGAGGGTTCCGCCTACTATTACCGGGTCAGTTTAACGGATATTTCGAAACAACTTAATACTGCTCAGAGACTAACTAAACAGAATGAACAGTTGTTGGAAAAGAATAAAGAACTAGAACAATTCGCTTATATCGCTTCGCATGATTTACAAGAACCGCTCAGAACTATAACCAGTTTTATCGGGCTAATCGGCGAAAAATATAGTATTCATTTTGATGAAGAAGGAAAATCTTATATGGATCGAATTCATGTTGCGAATTTGCGAATGAAGAAATTAATTCTCGGTTTACTGGATTATTCTAGACTTGGCAAAAACTCAGAAGAGTCTAAAATCAATATGAATGCTTTCTTTCAGGGGATTCTGGATGATTTTCAGTTGTCAATTGAAGAAAAAAATGCAAAAATAAAATTGGGTAATATCCCTTCTATAATAGGACGTCCTGATGAACTAAGACTCCTTTTTCAAAACCTCATTTCTAACGCACTAAAATTCACTGAGCAGGATTGTTCTCCTGAAATAGAAATAGGTGCGATCAAAACAAATGAAGAAGTCAAAATCTTTGTAAAGGACAATGGAATCGGAATTGAAGAAATATTTCAACAACGAATTTTTCTAATTTTTCAGCGCTTGCATTCAAGAGAAGAATATGAAGGTACAGGCATTGGCCTTGCACAAGTTGATAAAATTGCCACCCTGCATGAAGGAAAAATTGAATTAGAATCTGAGCTTGGAAAAGGATCAATCTTCACACTCACCTTACCTATCTCAAGGTTAGGATAAAAAAAGAGACCTATTTTCAAATTAGATCTCTTTTTGCAATTAGTCACTCCATTTAATCTGGAACTCAATTTCGTGATCACCATCACTTTTTTCGTGTTCTATGGTGAATTTAGCTCCATCAGGAACGTAAATAGCCTCTCCAGCAATTGAAATCCTGAAGTTCTCTCCTTTATCAATAGAATCAGCTAATCTTCTTAATTTTTCTACAAACTCTTCGTTTGAATATTCTTTTTCAACATCTCTTTCTGACATTCTGTAAAATTTAAGTTTCTTGAAACTAATAATTTCTGAGTAAAAACTGCAGTCAGAAAGGAATTAATTAGAAAGGTTATGAATTTCTGTTGTTGTTTTTTCTATTGAAAGTTCACCTTCCTTATTTTTCAGAATAAAGGCTACCTCATACCTGCTGCATTCCGGCTCAATGACAAAACTTAACACACCTCCTACTTCAAAATCTTCTCCTATTTTTCGGCAAGTTCCGTAAGTATATGAGGTTTGATCATACACCCAATTAATATAAGATTTTGAATAGGAATCATAAACTTTTTCAGACGCCGGAGACTCTATAAAACCATCATCCACATGAATAAAGTCATTTTGTTCTACCTCTAAGTTTGCATAACCTTTTAAAAGATCTCTTGATTCAGGTGATGCGAAATAGGCTCCTTCTCCTGGGGTAATGGTTGCTACAATTGAGTTGTTTTCATCTAAGCCAAAGTCAACGGTAAAGTTTTCTTTGATTGTATTGTTCATGTTGTCTGAATCTACCTGACATTCAATGCTGGTATCTTCATTAGCGCTTAATTCTTCTTGTTGGCATGAAAGTCCAACGAACATAAATCCGATTAAAAATACTACTTGTTTCATAATTCTATTTTTTTTGTTTCATTCGAATCTAGGACATAAACCTAAGCAAAAATCAGCTTTTACATTGATTTACGAAAGATTTACAAAGGGAGAATTGGGAAAATTAGAAATTATCTGGGATTGTAGAGCCCCGAATGAAATCGGGACTCTCACAAAATTATGATCCCGAAATTTCGGGATCTGATTTTGTGGAGCCGGAGGGGATCGAACCCTCGTCCTAACAACGGGTCTATATAGTTTCTACATGTTTATTTTGTGATTAATTGTTAGACTGCAGACTGAGCACAAACACCCTACCTACAGCTTAAGTTGCGATTAGTTTCATTCTAACATCACAACCCTGCTAAAACTATCCCAATTCATGATACTCAGAATCCAAAACCATCAGGCGGGGTTTTAGTGAGCAGTTAGTTCCCCTTACTATACTTCGGGTGGAATTAAGGTAATTAGACTTGGTCTAAATTACGCAGCTAACGCGTAAGAATTATTGTTGTCAATTATTCTTGATACACCACTGTTTTACGAGAATAAGTGCGTTACTCGACATGCTTGTATACCTACCGCTATTGCAGTCAAATCCAAGTCGGCCCCAAAGAACTATTTCCCGCTCATCAACTCAAAAAGCTTTTTTAAGCGGGCATCAAAGATACGATAAACCAAGAGAATCTACCAAAACTCTGCGGCGATAATAATTGATTTTTATCATGATAGTATTTTACATCCACTTTTTCAATCAGAATATAGATAAATGACTATTTTTGTGCGAAATACTACTGCCAATGTCAAAATTCAAAGTAGGGATAATTAGAGAAGGCAAAAATCCGCCTGACAAAAGAGTTCCCCTTACCCCTGCCCAATGTATTGAAGTACTGAACAAATTTCCTAATGTTGAAATTACGGTTCAAACTTCTCCTGTGCGTGCTATCAAAGATGAAGAGTACACCAAACTAGGAATACCCGTGCAGGAAGATTTATCTCATTGCGACATCTTAATGGGAGTGAAAGAAGTAAATAAAGAGGATTTAATTCCGAATAAAAAATATTTCTTCTTCTCTCACACGTTCAAGAAGCAGCCTTATAACAGAGAGTTATTAGCAACCATTCTTGAAAAGAATATTCAACTAATTGATTACGAAGTTCTTAAAGATAAAAAGAATGACAGAATCATTGGCTTTGGTAGATATGCGGGAATAGTTGGATGCTATAACGGTTTCTTAGCTTATGGTAAAAAGCACGGTTTGTATGATTTAAAACCAGCGAACCAGTGTGAAGATCGTGTAGAACTAGAAGCTGAATTAAAGAAAATTAAATTACCAGCTGGAACAAAGGTGGTGGCTACAGGGTTTGGAAGAGTTGGAAATGGAGCTAGAGAAATCTTTAAGAGTATTGGTATTAAAGAAGTAAGTCCGCAAGAGTTTTTAGCTAAAAACTTTGATGAGGCAGTATTTACCCACTTGAAAGTTGAGCATTATTACGCAAAAGCCAATGGCGAAGCGTTTGATAAGGCAGCTTTCTACAAGTCAGGCGAAGGACATGTTTCAACTTTTGATCGCTACTTAAAAACAGCACACATGTACATTGCATGTCACTATTGGTCGTCTTCTTCTCCTTTCATTTTCACAAGAGATGATTTGAAAGAACCAGGAATTAAAACTTCTGTTGTTGCAGACATTTCGTGTGACATTGACGGACCGGTAGCATCTACCTTAAGACCGTCTACCATTGCAGCCCCTTTATATGGTTATGATCCTGGGACAGAGTCAGAAGTTGATTTTTTCGCAGAAGGAGCTATTGGCGTAATGGCGGTGGATAATTTACCATGTGAATTACCTAAGGATGCATCTGCAGATTTCGGTAATGAACTGATTAATCAAGTTTTTCCGGCATTATTTGGAGAAGATCCTGATTTAATTATTGAACGCGCTAGTCAAACTAATTTGCAAGGTGAGCTAACTCCTGCTTTCGCATATCTTTCTGACTATGTTGCTGGAAATGAATAATAAAGCTTAGCATATTTTAAATTTACATCCGTCTATAAAATGGTAGCTGTAACCTTTTCTTCGAAATTGCAGTTATACAAAAGATAGAAAAAAATGATAATAGGATCATTTTGCGCTTGACACGAGAGATAGTTTAGCGTACCTTTGCTCCCTATTTGTTTTAAACTCAAAAAGAAAAATAAGAATGAGGCAGTTAAAAATTACAAAATCAATAACAAATCGTGAAAGTCAATCTTTAGATAAGTATCTACAAGATATTGGTAAAGAGGAACTTATTACTGCTGAAATTGAGGTTGAATTAGCTAAAAGAATCAAGCAAGGTGACCAAGAGGCACTTGAAAAATTAACTAAAGCTAATTTAAGATTCGTGGTTTCAGTGGCAAAACAGTACCAAAACCAAGGGTTGACATTACCAGATTTGATTAATGAAGGTAATTTGGGATTAATTAAAGCTGCTCAAAAATTTGACGAAACAAGAGGATTTAAATTTATATCCTATGCCGTTTGGTGGATCCGTCAATCAATATTACAAGCTTTAGCAGAACAAGCAAGAATTGTTCGTCTCCCATTGAACCAAGTTGGTTCTTTAAATAAAATCAACAAAGCCTTTTCAAAATTAGAACAAGAGTACGAAAGACCTCCTTCAGCTGAAGAATTAGCAGAAGTACTAGAGGTACCTGAAGATAAAATTAAAGAGAGTATGAAAGTGGCTGGTCGTCACGTATCAATGGATGCTCCCCTATCCTCTTCTGAAGATGGTGGAACATTAATGGATGTAATGGCCAACGGTGACTCTCCGAAAGCTGACAAGCAATTGATGGCAGAATCTTTACAAAAAGAGATTGAAAGATCACTTTCTACTTTAACTGATAAGGAAAGAGAAATTATTCGTCTATTCTTCGGAATTGGAATGAATCACGGATTAACACTTGAAGAAATTGGAGCTAAATTCAATTTAACAAGAGAACGTGTTAGACAAATTAAAGAAAAAGCAATTAGAAGATTGAGACATACTTCAAGAAACAAATTGTTAAAAGCATATTTAGGTTAAAATCCTAATTCATTATTGAAAAGCCATTCATTTATTTTGAATGGCTTTTTTTATGCCCTAAAATTTCAATTTCATTTTTTACGGATTAACTTTGCATAAAAAATTATCCTCTTCTGTTTTGAGGATCAAAAAAACTACCAATATGGAATCAGCCGTAGGTTACGAAAAAGAACTGAAAAGCTACATTGACAACGAAAAAGCAGCAGTTAAACTAGCAAGTCACGTAGGTGAATTATTGTATGACAAAGGAATTGAACTCGTTTTGTTCAGAAATCACCTTTTAGATACAACAACCACTGAAATCTTAAAATTGCATGACTATGCTGAGAAAGTTGTTGGAAAAAAAATCTTTACAAAAACGACAGCTGCTTTAGCTGAAGAAATTGGAAAGCTAAATGTACCACCTGCGAAAATTGATATCGGAAAATTAGCTTACGAATGGATCCAAGAGAATGAATCTTTTGATTCAAAAGCCGCTTTCTTAGAAAGTAAATTGGCCAATGTGATTGGTTCTTCAGGACAATCTTTCGAGCCTAGAGATGTTGTTCTTTATGGTTTCGGGCGTATTGGACGTCTTGCCGCTAGAGAATTAATCAAACAAGCTGGTAAAGGGCAACAATTGCGTTTAAGAGCAATCGTGACTAGAAAAGCTACAGAGGCAGAAATCATTAAGCGTGCGGCCCTTTTAAGAAATGACTCTGTTCACGGAGCATTTAAAGGAACCGTTGAAGTGGATGCTGAAAACAAATGCATGATCATCAATGGTCAACGTATTCAGATGATTGAAGCTTCAAATCCTGAAGACATTGACTACACAGCTCACGGAATTAGTAATGCACTAGTAATTGATAATACTGGCGTATTTACTGATAAAACAGCTTTAGAAAGACACAGAAAAGCAAAAGGTGTTTCAAGAGTTTTATTAACTGCTCCTGGAAAAGAAATTCCAAATGTAGTTTACGGAATAAATCATACTGATTTAGATTTAGAAAATACACACATATTTTCAGCAGCCTCTTGTACAACAAACGCCATCTCTCCTATCTTGAAAGTAATCAATGATAAATTTGGAATTGAAAAAGGGCACATTGAAACAGTTCACGCATACACCAATGATCAAAACTTATTGGACAACATGCACAAGAAACCGAGAAGAGGTCGTTCTGCGGCTATTAACATGGTAATTACATCTACCGGAGCTGGTAAAGCAGTAACTAAAGTAATTCCTTCTTTGGCGAATAAATTAACTGCAAATGCAGTTCGTGTACCTACTCCAAACGGATCTTTAGCAATCATGAACCTTTCAATTGGAAAGAATACAAATGTTGACGAGTTAAATGCTACTATCAAAGACGCAGCATTAAACGGCGCTTTGGTGAATCAAATTTATTACTCAGTAGACCCTGAAATGGTTTCTAATGATATTATTGGTAATGTTTGCTGTTCAGTATTTGATGCTCCAGCATCTATTGTTTCTGAAGATGGTAAAAACGTAGTATTGTATACTTGGTACGATAACGAGTACGGATATACAAAACAAGTAATCAGAATGGCGAAATATATCGCTAAAGTGAGAAGACATATATACTATTAGTAATTCAACTAATTAAATTGAAAGCGTCCCTCGGCTTAGCTGAGAGGCGCTTTTTTTTTGTTTTAGGAATCAAATAGTTCTTGAATTAATCATTAGGATTCGAATTGCAGAATAATGTATATTTGGTTAAATCTTAAAAACCTATATGTATGTTTAAAACTTTACTTTCTGCTGCTTTCTTAACTGGTGCAGCTTTATCTTTCGGACAATCTTCTATTGCAAATGGAACGACTGTTGACGATTTCACAGTGACAGACACTGATGGAAATACTTACTCTTTATACGATATCACCGCTTCAGGGAAATATGTATACTTAGATTTTTTCTTTGATACTTGCCCTCCTTGTCAATCTACAACTCCAATTTTTAACGAAGCACATGATAAGTACGGTTGTAATGATGGAGACTTATTCTTTATCTCGATTAACAACGGAACAGATTCAGATGCTGAAGTAGAGGCTTTTGAAGCTTCTTATGGAGGAACATTCCACCATGCACCAGCAGTTTCTTCTGAGGGAGGATCTACGGCTGTAGATACTTATTACGGAATCTCTGCATACCCAACTTACGTATTAATTGGGCCTGACAACAAGATGATTGCGAATGATATCTGGCCATTGAACTCGGTAGCTGATTTAGAAGCTGCTTTGCCTTCAGGAGCTAATCCTCAGGAGCAAGCTTGTACATTTGCCGGAACAGAAGAAACTTCAATTGAGTTACTTTCTGTATACCCTAACCCAACACAAGCACAATTGACCTTAAACTTTTCAGCTAAAACAAGCTCAACTGCAGAAGTTGCAATTTACAATATGATGGGACAAGAAGTATTAACTTCTTCTTTTGAAACAACTACTGGATTAAACCAATCTCAGTTAGATGTTGCTGACCTTTCAAACGGACAGTATATCGCACAGATTACGTTAGATAACGAAACGTCTCAAGTAAAATTCAACGTTCAAAAATAATTGAACACACTAGAATTGAAAAACGCTCTTGAAATTTCAAGAGCGTTTTTTTTATTTCAAATTTTTAAAGACTTCACCGTACTCACACCAAAACTGATCAAGCTTGGCAAAATTCAGTTTTAGGAACAAATGCATTTTGTCCCAATCACTTTTATTGAACAGGTGACATTCTTTTCTTTCAATAACTAAACGCGAAATGGTCTTGCCATTCCAATGTTCATGCGTTTCTTTCCATTCTATCTTTTTCAAAAATCCTTCAATGAGGTTTTTAAATTCAGTGAACTGCTCGTAATACAAAGCTCTAATACCTGGATCAGGGAACTGTAAATCAATACATAACCTGGCGCCATCTTCATCCGCCTCCATTCTAAAATACAGATGTTTGATTCCCGTATTATAGTTCATCCAGTCAACTTTTGATCCATGCGGATTTCGCATTTTCTCCATCTGGCTTGCCAAATGAGACCAAAAATCAATTCGGTATTGCTTTGCTTCTTCTTTGCTTAACATGTCACAAATCTTGCTATTTTCTTGATGAATACCTAATAGACCTAAGCTATATTTCTATATTTGTTATAAATCCAATCGATTATGTTTAGTCTTGTACAATTAGAATACTTAATAGCAGTAGATACTTACGGTCAATTTTCAATAGCTGCCGAGAAATGTTTTGTAACTCAACCTACTCTTTCTATGCAAATTAAAAAGATGGAGAGTGATTTAGACATTGTTATTTTTGATCGATCTAAACAACCCGTTGTGGCGACAGAACTTGGTAAAACTATTATCGAACAAGCCAGGGTGGTACTTTCAGAATCTTCTAAGATCAATGAATTGATTAAATCTCAGATGAATGAAGTTTCTGGTGAATTGAGAATCGGTATTATACCATCTGTTGCGCCTTATTTACTCCCTTTAATTGTTGGACCTTTTACAAAGCAATTTCCTGAGGTACAACTGAAGATATCTGAGATGTTAACGGAACAAATTGTGGATGCTCTAGACAAAGAAACCATTGATTTAGGAATTGCATCTACCCCAGTTCCTCATAAAAACTTGAAAGAAACAGTACTTTATTTTGAAGAAATTTTGATTTATTGCCACGACAAACATCCATTATTTGGAAACAAATCCATCAGCAGTAAAGATTTAGCAAGAGAAAATATCTGGCTATTAAGCCAAGGGCATTGCTTTAGAAGTCAAGCACTAAACGTGTGCGAATTAAAAGAAAATGCGAAAACAACACCATTTGAATACGAATCAGCGTCTATAGAAACCTTAATAAAAATGGTGGATAAAGAAGGCGGCATCACGTTAATTCCAGAACTCGCAGTAAACGATCTCAGTCCAGCCAAACAGAAAAGAGTAAGAGCAATAGACAGCTTAAAACCAGTAAGAGAAATTAGCATAGTCACCAATCGTCTTTTTGTTAAAAACCAAGCTCTTGAAGCCATGAAGGCCTGCATTTTAAGTCAAATTCCTGAAAAACTAAAATCGGCAGATAGAGGAAACAGAGTTGAATGGAATTAGAACTTTACTTTTTCTAAAATTTCGCTATAAGTTTCTTGCGGAATCTTTTCCCAGGCGCCGTCAAGACAGTCCATCATATCTGTTATTCTTAATTTTTCTGGAAACTGAATGGCTTTAGTTTCTGTCAACAAGTATTTTTCTCCTATTTTGTTTACTTCAAAAAACAGGTCGGGCGAAACGATTTCAAACCATACATCTCTGTCTTTATATTTTCTGTAAGCTGGGTACATAGAATTCAGTAAATTTGTAAAATGGAAGAAAACAAACATTTTCAACTCGGTGTTGCCAAAGTTAATGAAAATGACTTCAAAGGCGCTATTATTCATTTCACTCAAGCAATTGAAGAAGATGATAAAAACCCATTTCATTACAACCAAAGAGCTGTGTGCTATTTGAATTTACATCAGTTTGAGCTGAGTATGTTTGACATGAATAAATCCATTGAACTGGATGATCATTACGCCTACTTTTTCTCATGCCGGGGCTTTCTTAAAACGAAATTGAAAGACATGGAAGGTGCCATTCAAGATTACGAGCGCTCTTTAGAACTTGACCCTGAAAACGAAATCACCTATAACAATATGGGATTAGCCCTTGAATCTATGGGCAATATGACACGGGCTCAAAAATACTTTAAACGGGGAAATTCAATTTTAGGATATGACCCTGAGAACCGGGAGATGGCTGAAGATGGCAAAGTTATGCAGGAGAAGCAAGAGGTAAAAGTAGAAAAGCCAGAACCAGAACAACCCTCAAAATTAGGAGCTCACGTAAAAGAAGTACAAGCTGAGAATTCTGAGCAAGTAAAAAAAGAAAAGAAAAAAATCGCCAAGGAAGTATTCACTAAAAAGTCAGTATTTAAAGAATTCATTGGTTTTATTGCAAACGGATTTAAATTAAAAGAAGATGACCAGGAAGGAAAAAGCTGAATATGTAATGACAGAGTTGGAAAAATTGTACCCAACAGTTGACGTTCCTTTAGATCATAAAGACCCTTATACATTATTAATAGCGGTCTTACTTTCAGCTCAATGTACAGATGTTAGGGTAAATCAAATTACTCCCCTCCTATTTAAGCGAGCTGATAATCCTTATGATATGGTAAAAATGTCGGTAGAGGAAATTAAAGAAATCATTAAACCTTGCGGGCTTTCACCAATGAAATCAAAAGGAATTTTTGGCTTATCTCAAATATTAATAGACAAACACAATGGTGAAGTTCCTTGCGATTTTGAAGCTTTAGAAGAACTTCCGGCCGTAGGTCATAAAACAGCATCTGTCGTGATGGCACAAGCTTTTGATGTTCCAGCCTTCCCTGTAGACACACATATTCACAGATTAATGATTCGCTGGGGCTTAACCAATGGCAAAAATGTTGTTCAGACTGAGAAAGATGCTAAAAAGCTCTTTCCTAAAGAAGCATGGAATAAATTGCATATTCAAATCATCTACTACGGCAGGGAATATTCACCGGCAAGATCTCCCTTATTAAGTACAGATTATATCACAGCTGCCATAGGCTCTAAGAAGGTCAAGAAAGAGTTTAAAGATTTCGCATAGATTCACTTTTAATTGTTGAAACTTAGCGTCACACCATTATCAAGTCAGTTGCGCTAATAGCTACCTTTGTAGCGTGAAGAGAGTTTATCCATATCTAAAAAATAAGTACATCATCTCCTCAATTGTGGTGCTGTTATACATTATCATATTGCATGATACGGACATTTTTGCTTTGAGAAACAGAATGAATAATTCAGATGAATTACGAGTGGAAATTGAACAACGAAAAAAAGATATTGAAGAATTGAAAATCGCCTTGAGTGATTTGGATGATCCTAGAGCCTTGGAAAAATTCGCAAGAGAACATCATTTATACAAGAAAGATGATGAAGACCTTTTTACTATCTCTTTTAAATAAGTCTCCTAATTTCTGTTAAAACCCAATTAAATCATCTTTGATTCGTTAACTTTGAACAAATTTTACGCATGCTAAGAATAATTTGCAGTTTATCCCTACTTGTATCCACATTGAGTTTTGCTCAAACCACTATCCTTTTTGAAGATTTCACCAATGGAATCCCATCAAACTGGGCAGTAGTGAATCAAGACGGAAACACACCAGAAGCTGCTGTTGCAGCATTTACAGATGCATGGATTTCTTACCAAACATCTACAGATACATCTGCTGCCAGCACCTCATTCTACACCAATGGTGGCGCAGCTCAAGACTACATCATTCTGCCAAAGCAAAGCTTATTAACACACACGAAATTAAGTTGGGAAGCTCGATCTGTTGATGCATCTTACCCAGATAGTTATTACGTATTGATTTCTTCTACTGATTCATTAATCGGATCATTCACAGATACCTTATTAAATGTAACGGATGAAAACTATATCTGGAATAGAAAAAGTATTCTTTTAGATACAGCTGGGTATGCCAATCAAGACGTTTATGTCGCTTTTTGTAATTACACTACAAACGGTTACATTCTAGAATTGGACAATGTTCAAGTTGAAGTTTCTGATTTTACCAGCATCCCAACTGAGGAACCTATTTCGTTTTCTGTATACCCAAATCCTACCTCTGAAACAATTAGTATTAGCTTTGATGGTGAGTACACTGCATTAGTTTATGCAGTTGATGGCCAATTGATCAAAGAATCAACAGAGCACACAATTGATGTTTCTGATTTAGAAAACGGTAGCTATATCATTCAACTGATAACTGAGCAACAATCAAGTTCTCAGACCTTCATCAAAAAATAACCATTCTTAACGCACTTTTGCCTTTTGTACAAATCGGTACGAAAATTGACACTTATCAAAGTTAAACGGCTATTTTTGTGCCTTTAAATTTAATCAATGAAGAAAATTGCAATCCTTTTAATTTCCCTAATCTCTTTCCAAGCTATTGCTGATGAGGGAATGTTTTTACCATTCAAATTAAAAAACAATTATAAAGACATGAAAGCTGCCGGCTTAGAGGTGTCTTATAAAAAATTATACAACGAGAAAAAACCATCCGTTAAAGATGCTATCGTTTCATTGGGAGGTTTTTGTACTGCAGAGATTATATCTCCAAAAGGTTTAATGTTGACAAATCACCATTGTGGTTATGATGCGATTAGAGAAAACTCTACGCCAGAAAACGATTTCTTAACAGATGGATTCTGGGCAGCAAACTATCAAGAAGAACGACCAATTCCAGGCTTAACAGCATCTATTGTGATTAAAATGGAAGATGTTACCAAACAGGTTAAAGCTGTATTGAGAGATGGAATGGATGCTGATGAGAGAGCACACGCCATTAAAACGATTTCTCAAACAATTGCTGCCGCAGCGATTGAGGGAACTGAATACACCGCATACGTTGAAGAATTTTATGAAGGAAACGAATTTTACCTAATCGTGAATGAAGTTTTTAGAGATGTCAGATTAGTTGGAGCACCTCCTTCTGCTATTGGTAAATATGGTGGAGATACAGATAACTGGATGTGGACTAGACATACTGGTGACTTTTCTATGTTTAGAATCTATGCAAACAAAAGCAACCAACCTGCCGATTTTGCAATGGATAACCAACCATATGCACCTAAACATCACTTGCCAATCAACATTCAAGGAATTGAAGAAGGAGATTTCTCTTTCATTATGGGATATCCAGGGTCAACGGATAGATATTTAACTTCTCATGGAGTTGAAAATGCTATTACTCAAGATCAACCAAGTAGAGTGAAAATTAGAGGAGAGAAATTGAAGTTGATGAAAGAAGAAATGGATGCTAGTGATGCCGTAAGAATTCAATATGCTTCAACTTACGCGCAAGTAAGTAACTACTGGAAATATTTTATCGGTCAAACTGAGCAATTAAAAAAGAACGGTGTTTTAGACAAGAAGAAGGCAGTTGAAGCTGAATTTACGAAATGGATTGCAGAAGATCCTGACAAAAGAAATCCTAGATACGGGAACGTACTAAGAGACATGGAAGATGCGCACAAAGTGCTAGATAAAGTAAACCCTACGAGTGTTTATTATTTTGAGTCTGTCTATTCTATTGGCATTAATAAATTCATGGTTTCACATTACCGACTTTTCAAAATGCTACAGGCTGAAGAATTGGATGAAGATGCGATTAAACAAATTGCTGGAGCTTTAGCTCAAAATGCAACAGGACATTGGGAAGCATTTCATGCTGCTACAGAGCAAAAGCTGTTAGGTTCTATGTTTGAGATGTATGACAAAGATGTTCCGGCTGATCAACATGACAAAATGATGGATTCAATGGCAAACAAGTACAGTTCGTGGAACGAAATGATTGCTAAGGCTTTTAAAAACTCGGTATTCACTGATAAAGTGAGATACGAAGAGTTCATTGGAAACCCAACTAAGTCAGTTCTTGAAACGGATGACTTATTCTTACTAAACATGGCAATGTTAGATAACTTCAGAAAGCTAATGTATGGTCCAGAAGTAAATCAAGCACAACAAAAATTGACATCTGCTAACCGCTTATTCATTGAAGGTTTACGTAAAATGTATCCTAAAAAGAAATTCTACCCAAATGCCAACTTTACGTTGAGACTGACTTACGGAAATATCCTTGATTATTCAGCACAAGGTAAAGATTACAATTACTACACAACCATTGATGGATTAATGGAAAAGGAAGATCCTGAAAGTGAAGAATTTATTGTTCCTGCTAAATTAAAGGAATTATATGAAGCTAAAGATTACGGTAGATACGGTAAAGACGGGACACTTTGGGTAAATTTCATTTCAAATAATGATATTACCGGAGGAAATTCTGGTTCACCAGTGATGAACGCTAGAGGAGAATTAATTGGATGTGCATTTGACGGAAACTGGGAAGCCATGAGTGGAGATATCGCTTTTGAAAAAGACTTTCAACGTACTATATCAGCTGATATCAGATATATTTTATTCGTTATTGATAAGTATGCCGGAGCAACTCATTTAATTAATGAGATGACCATTATTGAGTAAATCAAATCGGCAATCTTAAATAAAATTAAAGGCGGATCATTGATTCGCCTTTTTTATTTTTGGCGCACATCCATGGCGTCTTCAAAGGCCGAACGATTAATCCATCTTTGCTCGTAAACATGATCAATGATTTTCTCAATTCTTCCGACAAAATTTCTTGAAATACCGTTAGCATCCATGTATGTCAAAGCTTCTTTAAATGATTTAAATATGCTGGCGTAAAATGCATCTTGCTTTGAAGGAAATTCTGCATTAAAAGCTATGGCGACTTCCATGTTATAAATCATCAAATCAACAACAATTCCTGGTTCGACACCAAGTTTAATGAATTCTTTAATTTGCTTTTGAGCAACTGATCTTCTTTTCTTAGGTTTTCTCGTTCCAGGAGGATAATATTCCTTAGAAATCTTGAACTTCGCTTCATCCAACATCTTCCCTTCGTTAGGATTGAACACAAAACTATAAAATGATTTCACCTCTTTTAAACGGTCGTGCAACTGTAAAATTTGAGATTCGAGCTCTTCTTTTGAAAGTTCTTGTAGGTAAGTTTTTAGCTTTCTTCTACTCATTTCGTGGCTAGTCTATTTTCAAATCGATCTAACCCTTTTTTTACTTTACTATCAAAGACTTTAAAGTAATCCATCTTCACTTTATTAGGATCAGGAAAAATTAATGCTGAGAATTTATGAAGGATAAAATTCAATTCTGAATTCAAGACAATTAAACGATCATTACCTTTTTCAATTAAAACAGCAGAAACAATAGCCGGTAATTCAGATTTTACAGGAGAAAGTTTAATTTCTTCATTATTGGTATTAAATACTGACACGTAGTTATATTCAGCCTCAATCTTTAATTTTCCCTTTAAATAATCTGAGGATACGCCAATAATATTGCCCTTAGCATCAAAAGCCAGTTGACGCCAAACAGACATACTGCTCACCTCTCTAGACTTGTACATTTTCTTGAGGTATTTCAACTCATCATCTCTGAACATACCATTGGGAGCAGGAGAATAATCAGAAATGGCAATCGTATTTAGTAAACCTTGAAGTTGATTAAAAACAAGCCAATTTGGAACTTGCTTCTTTAATGTTTCTTCAAAAATTCCTTTATCTCCTTTCTTGGTCCAAGGATTCAGAGTAGACCCCGGAAGTTTAGCTTTAACTTTTGGTGGATTATCAGCACCATTATTAGTTAACGTTGCCCAATCTGACTCATATTGAATGTATTGATCAATAGCATAAACCTTCGTTTCAAAATCAAAATGAATTTTGAGCCATTCTTTTTCAAGATAATCTCCTTGATTTTCTGTGGTAATGTCTGCCGTTGCAGTTGTTAAGTCTTTAGACAAAAACTTGACTAACCAATCATTCTTTTCAGCATTCTCGTCATTCGCCAAGCTCACGGATGAGATTGAACTGAAAATCAAGACAAAAAGATATGTGGTCAAGTTTTTAATAGGCTAATCGTACTCTAGCAAAAGTAACCTATTCATTTTAAAGGAGCAAATCTCAAGCTCAACAAGGGCAACCGTCCACACTCCAGGTTAATTCTTGTAATTCCTTATACCCTTTAGCATCAGATTGTAATAGCTGCGCAGATGAAAAATACCCTAATAAAACTTCAAGCAACCCATCATTATTATAATCAACTAAACTGACAAAAAACAACCCTACTTCTCCAGAAGCTATTATCTCCCCTTTTCCATTCGGAGATAATTTAAATAGGGTCAAGTGACTAGAAACGATACTTGCGCACTCTGCTAACGCAGATTCTTGTACCACCAAGTAACTTTCTCCTCTTGAGCCTTTAAACTCTTTAACCTCAATGTAATCTTCTTGATAATCATAATCTGAAATTTGGGAGCCGCAGCCATATCCGTAACCATATTTATTAGCGAAATCAATCTTGTCAAGTTGATCTTGTTCACTCAATTCAATTTCTTTAAACTCATTTTTCGATTCTTCGGTAGAAACCCAAGAATAATATACATCTTCAAAGTCGACTTGATTTATCTGAGCCGCTAAATAAGGAGCTTCATTCATTTCGTCATAAACGATTACTAATCGTTCTACCACTACTTGAGCAGACATTCCGTCATAATTTTGCAAGTATAATTGTGAGCCTATCAAACGGCGATACTTTGCCAGGGTTTTTGAATCCTTTAGTTCGTAAGCATGAAATCTATAGGTCGCATTTTCATATCCGCTCGTAATTTCAAGTGAGCTATCCGTGAATCCGAATTCTTCTTGCACATATTTAACAAAAACAAACTGCTCATGAGCCACCAAATGTCCATTTAAGTCTTGCTTTTTATGACTCAATTTAGTTTTAGCTACTGCCCTATTTCTCTGCGAATACTCTGCATCCCCAATACCAAAACCAGTAATAGAAACGACAAACAATAACAGGATTAAAAGTGACTTTTTCATTTGTTTCTTTTCTTCTAATGTCTACATTAATGATGCCGAATCCTATGTTTTAAGTTTTTAACTGTGACCTTCTTATTATTTGTCAAGAGCATCCAATTATTTGAATCAATTAATGCTAAATTTATTGCATGATTTCCATTCTAATGCCAGTTTATAATGCAGAACTTTATCTTCAAGAATGCCTTGATTCAATTATAAACCAGAGTTTTACAAATTGGGAATTAATTGCCGTTGACGACTTTTCTACAGATGGATCATTGAAGCTTCTTAAACAATATGAATCATCCAACAACAGAATCAAAATATTCAAAAACAAAGAAAAAGGAATCATTCCTGCACTTTCATTAGCTTTTGAAAAGGCAAATGGTCACTTAATTAGCCGAATGGATGCTGATGACGTCATGGCCACAAACAAACTTGAACTTCTTTTTAAGGGCATAGAAAAACATCCTAATGCCATTATAACTTCTAAGGTTCGGTATTTTTCTGAAAAAGGAATTGGAGACGGATATGCAAACTATGAAAGTTGGCTCAATAGTTTGACTGATGATCAAAATCATTACGACAGTATTTACCGAGAATGTGTCTTACCTTCTCCGAATTGGCTCATGAACAAAGAAAGCCTCATGAAATTAGGAGGTTTTAAATCCTTAAATTACCCAGAAGATTACGATTTATGCTTTAAAGCCTATAAACAAGGGGTACAAATCATTGG
The DNA here is from genome assembly GCA_039939375.1 of Crocinitomicaceae bacterium. GTDB lineage: Bacteria > Bacteroidota > Bacteroidia > Flavobacteriales_D > Crocinitomicaceae > Paracrocinitomix. The sequence continues at coordinate 311,097 of JBDVJO010000010.1, forward strand.
ACTTAAGGAAGTGCTTCATTTCTGGAGAGATTACCCTGAAAGAACATCCAGAAACGACCCAAATTATGCCGACAATAGATTTTTGGAGATGAAAGTAAAGTACTTTTTAGAATGCGATTATAATTCGGAAAACACCTTGGTAATTTGGGGTGCAGGAAAAAAAGGCAAACAAATAGCAAAGCTGCTAATCGCCCAAAAAGTTCCATTTGAATGGGTTACAAACAATTCGCAAAAACTAAATGTGCCAATTTATGATGTTTCTTTGAAAAGTCAAACAGCGTTAAAATTTATGGGGACTTGTCAAGTGATTATTGCCATTGCCCAGAAGGAAGCTGCTGGCGAAATTGAAAAAGAACTAGAAATCCTAAATACGGTTCAATCTTACGCATTCTGTTAACTAAAAAGAGTTCATCCGACTCTCCGAATAAACTCCTTTTAAAACCACATAAATAAATACTAAACTAAATGCAGCTGAAACCAGCACTTGTGTAGTGTTTACAATTACATAACGCCTGATAGGCAATATTGTTACAGTTATTTACGGAACCCAACCAAACAGCGGTCTTCAGACAATGTCTCAATCATTTGATCGTTAGAAAGGTCTTTCACTTCTTTATGCAATACTTCAGAAATTTGTCTTCTCATCTTCTTAAGCAACTTTCCATCATAAAATCGCCGAACATCTTCTTGGGTTTCTAAAATCAATTTGGGGACGGTCATTAATGAACCATCTTCATTTTTAGCGACCATAGTGAAGTAACAAGAATTGGTATGTTTCTCATCTCCAGTTTTAGGTTTTAAAGAAACGACTCTGATTCCTACTATCATTGAAGAATTTCCAACATAATTAATAGACGCTGACAAACTCACTAACTCCCCCACTTCAACCGGCTCTTTAAATTCTACACCATCCACAGAAACCGTCACACAATACGCTCCTGAATGTTTAGAAGCACACACATAGGCCACCTTATCCATCAAAGACAATAATATTCCTCCATGAACCTTACCAGAAAAATTGGCAAAAGAAGGAATCATTAATTCCGTAATGGTTGTTCTTGAATAATCTACTGTTCTTGCTTCCATATTAATCTACAGTTAAAAGAATCATGGCTTTGAATAAAGTTCCATCATCTATTGAATAACCTAATTCTGTTAATTTAAACATCTCTTCTTCTCTAGGCATTTCATATTGCTTTTCTGCTTTGTGTATATGAAAAGGAGAATAATCTGTAATTGATGACCAATCTATCGTTGTTAAATCAAGCGACTCATCTTTAGTGGAAATGGCAACCATGATCATTTTATCTTGATTACACTGAATAGCTTGAACATAGGTTTTTCTGGTGATTCGAAAAAATTTTGATGTTCTCATAATTTTTTCGAAAACAACATCTGAAAACACATCTACTATTTTCTGAGCATCTTCTGGAGCTTTTTCAAGCATGGCCTTCCAATCATCAGCTGAAATACCATTCACAACTAGGTATTTTACAAACTCGTCTTCAAAGCTTGCCAGTTCTTCATTATTTAATAAGCGGTACTTCGTCATCATTAATTACAAATCTAAAGGATAATGCAAAACTAACAGCTTTTCAACGATTTTTAGTGAAAAGCTTATTCAATCAACGTTTTCACAAACGATTTAATCCTTAATTTCGTCATTATATTATCTATGAAGCAATTAGTCGGAATACTTTTAATTTGCCTTGCCATAACTGCTTGTAAGAAAGAGCCTACGCAATGGTCTACAGACTGGTCGGCACCGTTGATTCATGGACAATTGACCTTGGATGACTTTGTGCCTCAAGAAAATTTAACTACAAATTCTGACAATTATTTATCTATTATCTATTCAGATGTTGTCTACAGTTTTTCTATCGATACTTTAATAGATTTACCCGATACGACTATCAATCAGAAAACGGCTATTAATTTATCTTCTGTTACAGTAAACCCTGCATTTACGTATGGTGACGTTTATGATCAAGCCTACAACTTAGATGAAATTGAGTTGAAAAGAGTCATTGTGAAAGAAGGCGAAATTGAAATGGAAATTTTCAATACATGGCCCGGTAAAACAAAAATCACTTTTAATTTTCCTAAAATCCTGGATGCTGGCGTTCCATTTTTAAGAGAATTTTATATGGATCCTGGTACGCTAACCAATCCATCATTGGCAACTGCTATAGTTGATATGAAAGGATTTGACATGGACTTGACGGGTGTGAGCGGGAATTTAATTAATACAATTTCTGGTGATATTGTTGTAGGATCTAATGAAACGGTGAATTCATTTGATGTGACAAATCAAGACAGTATATCGTACAACATTACGTTCAGAGATTTAGTACCTGATTACGTCAAAGGATACTTTGGCTCTTATAACCTCACGGATACCGTAGGAATCTCTTTACCTTTTATGGATAAGGTTCTAGGAGGAACTATTGATATTGATTCGCTAAAGCTAAATTTAAAAGTTTTGAATGGCTTTAACTTAATTGCACAATCTAAAATCACTTTGGTAAAGGGTATTAACACTAAAACTAATAATTCAGTTGATTTAAACTTTCCTGATTTGAACAATAGCCTAAACATAAACCCAGCTTCTGGCGGAATGTATGATTATGTGCCCTCAGAATACCCTTTAAGTATTAATAATTCTAATTCAAATGTCACAGATTTTATTGAAAACCTATCAGACTCTATTCAATTAGGTTATGAATTACTAATCAATCCATTTGGAAATACTACAGGTGGCGCAGATGAAGTTTTTCCTGGATCAACTCTTGATCTTTACTTAGATGCCGAGTTTCCTTTGAGCTTTGCTGCTGATGCGCTTACTTTGACTGATACTTTTGCTTTCTCATATACTGATAATTCTAGCTTTTCGGGAGAAAGCGCAACTATTACTTTAGATTACACCAATGGGTTTCCCTTAAGTGCAAGTACGCAGTTATTTTTGTTAGATGAGAATGACAATGTGATCAACACCGTTCAAGGTGATTCTGATCTGTTAAACGGGATCTATAACGCTATTGATTACTCCACTACTCCAACATCTGGTTTAGTCACGTTTACCTTAGATGCAGAAACACTTCAAAATCTTGGCGCCGTTAAGAATATGGCATTCATTGTCTCTTTATCATCTGATAATGCTGCTAATGTTAAAGTTCAGGCATCCTCATTAATCGACTTCAATTTAAGATCTAACCTTCAAATTAATCTGAGCTTGTAATGAAGTGGATATTTAGCATCATATTATTTATTGGCGGATATACCATGGCGCAAGAACAGAACTTTGTTTTTGAAGACACCATTAATGAAGACAACCTTATTAAAATCAGCTCTTACAACACTTATTCAAGTAATCGTTTGAATAATGAATTCATGGATAAATTTCTTTTCGGTGGTGAAATAACAACCGAAATGAAAGATAAAGCTTCTTCTAAAATGAAGCAGTTGAACGCCATTGGAGGTGAGTTTGAGCAAAGAATTGACAGCTATACTCCAAGTATTAATATGTTTAAAAAAGAAAACTTAGGCATGAAGCTTTCGTTTTCTGACAATCATTATTTTTCGGGAAATTTCAGCACAGACCTTTTTAATACCGCTATGTACGGGAATGCAAATTATATTGGTGATACCATGAAATTTACATTTTCACATGCACAGTACATGCATTATCAAAAATTTGGTGTAGGATTTTATAATGAATCAAACCTCTCTTCTGTTCAAATCAGTTATGTCTCAGGTTCAAAAGCACTTGAATTCGGACTGGGTGAAGCCTACATGGTGAGCAGAACAGATATGGATACGATTGATGTAAAAGCGAACGGACAAGGATACATCACGGACACTTTGAATCCTTATTGGGCCTTTCAGGGAGGTGGATTTGCAATAGACATTGACTACAATTTCATATTTGAAGGAAAGGTTAAAAACAGGCAGATTATAAACTTCAAGGTCAGTAATTTAGGAATGATTTTCTGGAATAAAAAAACAGTAAACTATAATCTTGCAGCTAACGGCACATATAGCGGAGTTGACATCAGTGAATTATTAAATCAAGACAGCACACAAGACAATTCAATTAACTGGCAAGACACCTTGAATATTACTGAATCTGTGAGAAACAAAGTGGCAACACTTCCACTAGAATTAGTTGTTCAAAAACTCCCGGACAATGGAATAGACGCCAAACTTCAGGCTATTTTTGGATTTAAAACGATATTGGTTCCAGATTATTTCCCATACATCTATGCCGGCGCTTACTACAGACCTGTTGAACAATTCAGTTTATCGTCTCGTTTATCATATGGAGGTTTTGCAGGAATTAGATGGGGGTTAAACGTGAATTATTGGGTAAAAGATAAACTATATTTTGGTGCCGGAACCTTTGACATGATTGGATTAATCTCTAAAAAAGTTGGTTTTGGTAGAGGTGTTAACTTTTCAATGTATTATAAGCTATGAGAAAGTTATTAGTTGTATTTGTGATGATTGGGGCTTCATTGACTGTTTTCTCTCAACCCATTAGTTTTTTCAAAACTTATGGAGGTACAGGTTACGATTTCGGTCGTGATGCAATTGAGGATTATGATCTAGGTTATGTTTGCACCGGTTCTTCAAGCAGCTTTGTTTCTGAACAATCTGATGCTTTTGTTATGAAAGTAGACACACTTGGAAACTTTGTTTGGTCTAGGAATTATGGCGGTCCAGGATCTGAATGGGGACAATCTATCATACACACATTAGATTCAAATTTATCCATGGCAGGATACACCAACTCATTTGGAAATGGTGGATTCGATTTCTATTTTTTAAAACTAGATACCGCCGGAATCGTTTTGATAGAAAAAACTTACGGTGGAACAGATTGGGACAGGTGTTATAGCCACAAACAACTTCCTGATTCAGGTTTTGTCTTAGTTGGTGAAAGCTATAGTTATGGGTTGGGATTACAGGGTTATATTGTTAGAACAGATAAAGACGGGGATACACTGTGGACTAAATCATGGGGAGGAATGGAGGATGACTCATTTTCTGACGTTTTAGTTGATGGAGATTCAATAGTAGTCTGTGGCAAAACCAATAGTTATGGCAACGGCAGCAGTGATGGAATATTAATTAAAATGGATAATCTTGGAAATATTGGCTGGAATCAAGTTGTTGGTCAAGCAGATGAAGATTTTTTTACAAGCATTAAACATTTCAACAACTATTATTTATTAGGAGGACAAAGGTCATATGACTACGCTAATACAAAAGAAGACATGTGGGTATATAAAGTGGAAGACAATGGAAATAACATTTTCTACGACTCCCTATATGCAACTTCTTCAGAAGAAGATATTACAATGGATTTAATTGTTAGATCAGTTAATGAAAATGTAATAATCGCTGGTTTTACTAAGTCTTGGGGGCTTCTTGATGGATTTGGCGATATTATAATGAGTAAATACACTTCGAGTTTTGGTTTTGTCACTAGTAATACGTTTGGGAGTGATCAGAGAGACCAACCCTACTCCATCATTGAAACTTCTGATGACGGATTTCTTGTTATAGGAGACTTTCATCATCAATCAACCGGTGGTGGTAATATGTATTTAATGAAAAATACTTATTTATGGGAATGGTTTGACGTTTTTAACGACCTTGAAAGTGAGCAAATCACAACCTCAATTGAAACCACTCCGATTAAAAATGAGATAAATATTTTCCCTAATCCATTTTCAAATGAGTTGTTTATTGATTTACCAGTAGGCTGTGAAAAAGCTAGCCTATATGATTTAAGTGGTGCTTTAATAGCTGTTTATAATGAATCGGGACTAAAAGATATGACAGAAATAAAAAAGGGAGTTTACTTAATTAACTTTGAATACGATACTTATATTTCTCAAGAAAAAATTGTCAGATTTTAAGCAATCCAGCTTCCTGTAAAGTATCTCAGGAATATATACATTTGAAAAGTCAATAACACAACAATACCAAATATATTAATGTATTTTGGGTATGATTTTTCAGTCTTCCAAGTAGTAAGTAAACTTACTACACATAACAAAATTAAAGTAGCGCCAGTGTATTTAAATAAGGTTTGAATATGAACATATGATGCAAACAGAAGCCAGTAAAGCTCAACAACAAGAAATACAATCAATATCCTTTTCCAATTAATTCTGTAGTTTTTTCTCACTAAATAATTAATAAATATTACAACAAAAGGCGTGGCAAAAACGAACCTGTTCAAGCTAAATAAGCTTCCTCCTCTAAAAAGTAAAATTGCAAAAGAAATTCCGGCTAAATAAAGTAAGCTAAACAACTCGATTAGTAACATATCATTTTCTAATTTTAAAATATAATTCTTGATATGTAATACCACAAAATAAGCTGATGTCAAACCAACGAGTAAAGCAACTCCATCAAGCCTAATGATAATCCCATCTGACCATGAAGTTAAAGGCAAGCTAGGAATCTGCAATTCGTTCCCCCAAAGCTTTTGTGCGGCAAAAAATTCAAACCATCTTCCTGTATCTAAATACTGAATAAACCCGACAGCAAGAGTTCCAAAAATTAGAACAGCTACTCCACCTCCTATAAATTTAATTTTAGTCCTTGAATCTAAATTAAAAAAGGAAAAACAAATTAAAATTGCAGGTATGAATATCGTATAAGCGGGTCTACTCAAAGCTGTAAGAAACAAACCAAGTAAAAAGAACCTTAATGATAGTTTATGAATACCAATCAAAACCAAGGCCCCACTTAGATAAAACAAAGCCTCTGTATAAGGCACACAGAAAAAAACTATTGACGGAAGTAACAAGCTAATAATAAAAGTCTTAGTTTCTAGCTTTAAAGTTTTATTGAGCAATAGAAACCCAAATACATAAAAGAGAAAATTAATTCCTGAAATTAAAGCAGGACTTGCGTTTAATAAACTCCATAACTTAGGGAACAGAGGAAAGAATGCCACTCTATAATCTGCATAGCCATTTTCCATTATCTCTAAATAATGTAAAGCATCAAATTGTAAAAACATCCCTTTTCGAAAAATTTCTGGGTTCGCCAGAAAAACTAGGAAAAAGAGTACTGATAGAGATCCTACATAGAATGCTAAAAAACCTTTTTTACTCCAGCTCCCCACCCCCATTTAACTTTAGAATTCTATTTGAAATTAACTTATAAATAGCTTGGGCATCCTCACTATCTATCATCTTTAAATGATCATATAGCACCTTTTTGTCTCCCCTTTTCGCGGGTCCAGTTAATGATTTAGACGGACCGATTTCCAAATTTCTGCGAATTGTTTCATTGATTAGAGGTGAAAGCAATGCCAAATCTAATTGAGACGCCTTCAATATATTTTCCGACTCAACAAACATTTGAGTAACGAAATTGCATGCAAACACTGCAGCTAAATGAATTTCCTTCCGTTTTTTAGAATTAATTTCCAAAACGGTTTTTGAGCAATTTAATGTTACAAAATCTTTAATTTCAAGAATAAAATCAGAGTTTGATCCTTCTATCAAAAATGGGATACCTTCAATTTTCAAATCTGCTCTACCTCCAAAAGTTTGAAGAGGATACAAAACTCCACAACTCTTTCTATTCCCAAACACCTCTATTGGGATTGACCCACTTGTATGAACTACGGCAATGTCAATTGGTAATTGCTTTATTACATTTGAAATTTGATCGTCAGAAACTGCCACTATAATTAGATCTACCTTTGGAATCGAAACTAAATCTTCAACATAGTTACATCCGATAAATCCACTAGCTGTTTTGGCATTTTCTGTTGTTCTGGAGTAAACAAATTTTACTTCAACCCTATCGTTCAAATGTTTGCCTAAAATTTTTGCAACGTTCCCAGATCCTATTATCCCAATAGTTTTCATAATTCACTGCTAAGTTAACAATTTGAAGAAGTTCTTTTTTCATCTTTAAAGTAAGTTTCAGTGAATCTTTTAGTCTAATGAAAAATATGACTTTGATATTCTTTAAACTTATTAAATTTGAAGGATACAAAATGGAAATCCATTAAAAAAACACCAACAAATGAAAGATGTCTTTATAGTAGATGCAATTAGAACTGCAATTGGAAATTTCGGAGGAACCTTAGCTCCAGTGAGAACAGACGATTTAGGAGCTCATGTAATGAAAGCCCTAATGGAGCGAAACTCTAATTTTGATCCGAAAGAAATTGAAGATGTCATTTTTGGTTGTGCTAACCAAGCAGGAGAAGACAATAGAAACGTTGCTAGAATGAGTTCTTTACTTGCCGGTTTGCCGTGGACTATCGGAGGCGAAACCGTGAACAGGTTATGTTCTTCTGGTATGGCATCTACGATTAATGCTGCTAGAGCTATTCAAACTGGAAACGGTGACATCTATATTTCTGGTGGTGTTGAACATATGACTAGAGGTCCATGGGTAATCTCTAAAGTTTCTAAACCTTTTGGAAGGGATGCGCAAATGCATGACTCTTCTTTTGGTTGGCGTTTTGTGAATCCTAAAATGAAAGAGATTTATGGAACTGACGGAATGGGTGTTACGGCTGAGAATTTAGTTGAGATGTACGATATTTCTAGAGAAGACCAGGATTTATTTGCTTACAACAGCCAGATGAAAGCTTCTAAAGCTCAAGCTTCTGGTAGATTTGCTGAAGAAATAACTCCAGTTGCTATTCCGAGAAGAAAGCAAGATGATTTAATTTTTGATCAAGATGAATTTATCAAACCAAATTCTTCTTTAGAAGTTTTAGGAAAATTGAGAGCGGCGTTTAAAAAGGAAGGTGGATCGGTGACCGCTGGGAATTCGTCAGGCTTAAATGACGGTGCTGTAGCATTACTGGTAGCTTCTGAAGATGCTGTTAAAGCGAATAATTTCAAACCACTGGCAAGAATTGTATCGGCAGCAGTGGCCGGAGTTGAACCAAGAATTATGGGAATTGGTCCTGTATACGCATCACAAAAAGCTTTAGCAAGAGCTGGACTAACCTTTGATGACATGGATATCATTGAAATCAACGAAGCTTTTGCTGCACAAGCCTTAGCATGCACAAGAGAAATGGGAATTGCGGATAATGATCCTAGAATCAATCCTAATGGTGGTGGAATCGCAATTGGTCACCCACTTGGAATGACTGGCGGTAGAATTTTACAAACTGCTGCAATTGAATTGCAAAAAACAAACAAGAGATATGCGTTAGTGACTATGTGTATTGGTGTTGGTCAAGGTTATGCAACCGTGATTGAGCGAACTTAAGCCTGAAACATTCTTGGAATATTGTCATTTCGAAAGAGCAAAGCGAACAGAGAAATATTTTATAGTCATTCAGAAAGCGATAAAATATTTCTCGACTAAGCTCGAAATAAAAAATTGAACAGGACTAAAAAGTACTATTCAAATAGAATAAACTAGTAACTCCCTATCATGTAATTATCTAGCGACAAAATCTCTATGAACTCTGCTGTATTTGCTGTATTCATTGAGTCTCTTTTGACCAACCCAATATTCTTAGAAAAATAATCGTAATAAACTTGTGTCGTATCTAGGTTCGTCTCTTTAATCATAATAACATCATTGAAAACTGTTCCATTTAGAGTTGAAACAGTGGTATCTGATGTCACTAACTCTCTCCAAAAATGAGGCGACTGATAATAAAAGAATCCAATATGTAATTGCCCAAAAGGCACGGTACAACCTGGAAAATCTTCACCATACTGTTCAAAGATCGGGGCAGATACCCATGAAGCAGTGCCAGGAGCGAATCCACCTTGATAACTTCTAATATTACCTCCTTCTACGTACCAAGCAATATTTTTGAATTTAGGCGCAAGGATTGGCTCTTCATTAATTTGATAAACACCAGTATCCATTTCAATTTGGAAACTTTCATTCGAATACAGTGAATAGTTCCACCAACTACCTGGGTATGCTGGGAAATATTCAGATAATGAGGCTTTAATTAACTCGGGTTCAATTGGCTCATCTTTCTTGCAACTTTGAAAAATTAAACAGATTGAAAAAAATAATAGTATGTTTTGGGACTTCATACACTAAATAACGACAACAATATCAGAATCGTTGGATAAAATAAAAAAAGCAGCCCGAAAGCTGCTTTTTTTTATATCTGTAATTTAGATTATCTATTTTCAACTGATTTGAATGCTCTTGCATTCTCACCAATATAAACTTGTCTTGGTCTACCAATTGGTTCACCACCAGTTCTCATCTCAACCCATTGAGCAATCCATCCTGGTAATCTACCAATTGCAAACATCACCGTAAACATTTCAGTTGGAATTCCTAAGGCTCTATAAATGATTCCTGAATAGAAGTCAACATTTGGATATAAGTTCTTAGACTTGAAGTACTCATCTTCTAATGCCACTTTTTCAAGTTTCTTAGCAATGTCTAAAACTGGATCACTAACACCTAACTCAGCCAATACGCTATCGGCAGCTTTTTTGATGATTGTAGCTCTTGGATCAAAGTTTTTGTAAACTCTGTGTCCGAATCCCATTAGTCTAAATGAATCTTCTTTATCTTTTGCTTTAGCAATATATTTATCAACGTCACCGCCATCATTTCTAATCGCTTCTAACATTTCAATTACCGCTTGATTCGCTCCACCATGTAACGGTCCCCAAAGTGCAGAAACACCTGCTGAGATAGAAGCAAATAAACCAGCATGAGAAGAACCAACTACTCTTACTGTAGAAGTAGAACAGTTTTGCTCATGATCTGCATGCAAAATCAACAACTTATCAATCGCATTAATGATTGCTGGATTAGCTTTATATTTTTCCGTAGGAATAGCAAACATCATGCTCATGAAGTTTTCTACATATCCTTTAGAGTTATCGTAATAATTTAATGGATAACCTTGACGTTTTCTGTGCACCCATGTAGCAAGTACTAAAAACTTAGCTAACGTTTTGCAAACACCGTCATAAATTTCATTTTCAGAATTTACATCTAACGGCTTAGGGTTAAAAGCTGTTAAAGCAGAAGTCAACGAAGATAAAATACCCATTGGATGTGCAGACTTAGGGAAACCATCTAAGATTTCTTTCATCTCTTCATTCACCAATGAATGCTTATTGATATCAGCAACGAACTGGTCTAATTGCGCTTTATTTGGTAGCTCTTTGAAAACCAACAAATAAGCAACTTCTAAAAAGTCAGCTTTATCAGCTAGTTCTTCAATTGAATATCCTCTATATCTTAAAATACCTTTTTCGCCATCTAAAAAAGTAATAGCACTTGAACAAGAACCAGTGTTTTTGAATCCACGATCTAAAGTGATGTATCCAGTTTGTCCTCTGAGCGCAGAAATATCTATTGCTTTTTCATTCTCTGTACCAGTTACTACAGGTAGTTCAATAGTTTTTCCATCAATCTCAATTCTTGCTATTTCGTCCATTTTTGTCTCCATCTTTGTTATAAGGTATTTTTAAATTTTGTCCCCTAAATATAATACGAATATTCTGATTTATTTTCATCCTGAATAAATTTATTTTTCCAAGACGCTAAAAAGCCTTCAATCTCAGGCTATTCTACAATTCATCTTCAGACAGAACAACTAAGAAATCTTCTTCAGTTATCGTCACAAATTCATCTTTTGGCAAGTTCAATCGAACACCAAAATTAGAGGCAGAATCTTTTGATAAATCTCCTTTTCTAATTCCGAGACAAACTTCTTCTCTTTTAGCTGCTAAACCTATTAAGTCACCAAAGCGCACTTTTTGAGGGAACTCAGTGAAATATAAGTCTGCTTGTTTCACATAAATTTCGCTTCCATCTTCAGAGAATAAATCATCATAAAGTGCTTTGATTAAAGGCTCTTCACTTAATTGCGCCAAAATCATTGTTATCAATTTATTACTGATAATAAAATCGTCAACGTCTGTTTGCGTGATGATTTCTTGGTTCTCTGAATTCAATACCTGCGTTATAATATGTGAATCTTGCCCTACTCCTTGTTCTTGCTTAATGTTTCTCAATAACAACAAAATGATTAAGGTATCCGAGTCGATTTTATCTGCGTTCAATTCAGTTGAATTCTGGGATAGAATTATGATGTTATCATATTTGAAAGGGTCAATTTCCTGTAGATTTTCCAATTTAAGTGGATCTGAATCTTTTAATTGAATATCAAAATCTTCATATCCAACTTGTAATTCATTCACTTTTTCTATCAACCATTCTTCTGGCTCATTGTATAAGACATCTACTTTAGTTCCGTCAGTTAAATAATCTGCTGATTCTCTGATGAATATTTCTGCTACCGAATGCCAACCTAAAATCAGGATATTTTTGGAACGTTGCTCTAAACGTTTTCCTGAAAGCTCCATAGGTGTTGGTGCCATTATCTTAGAAGATTCAAAATTAATGGTTGAATCGTCTTCTGCCAAGATGATGACTTGATCTACATCCTTTAATTTATAGTCTTCATCTGGTCTTAGTCTAATTCCTTCTTCTTCATTGTAAACACCTAACGGGATCCCATCTACAAAGTGATAAGGCAGATCTTTGAAAGTGACACCGTTCCATTTATTCTCATAAAAATAAACTTCACAACCATCAAAAGATAACATCTCGTTATACACCATCTCTAGCCCACTCGTCAAGGATGTTTGAACTAATAATTTCCCCATAATATCCCAACTATCAAGGGCTATGATATTTTCATCTTTAAAGAAAGAGATAAGCTGTCGCTTTTCTTCTGTGAATATTTCAGCAATAATTGGAAGTTCGTTGTTACCATCTTGGCAAGAGATTATGGCCATTATTGCTTTTACAGACATGACATCAGATCCAAGCTTATCATCAGGCGTTCCACTTTCTGAACAGTTGGCTAATAGAATAACAGATTTTGCCTTATTGATATTGACACGTTTCAATTCATTCACGTTGGCGTAATCCCCTGTTGTAGTTATAATTCTAGTAGTCTTGGTATCCGGAAGTCTTTTAGCAATCAAATCATCCATTTCTTCTTTATCTTCATGAGAAAGGATGACAACACTAGCATCACTCTCAGATTCATTTGCTAGAATCAACTCCCTAATAATATCCACTACTCTTTCGTTCCACCCTAAGATTATGGTATGCTCCTCTTCTATTACTTTTCCTCTACCTTTTCTGAAGTTGTACAATACCTTTTCTAATGAAGTAGTTATAAAGGCAATTAACATTGAAAGAATAATTACACCTACTAATCCAGCTAAAACCGTAGAAATTTTAATCCAGATAGATTGGTGGTTATCTTGGTTCATGTTACCTGGATCGGTCATCTGTAACCAGGTCCTCCAAACATCATCTTCTTGTCCGTAGTAATCACGGTCTGTTGTTGAATCAACTTCAACCCCAGTCATATTCACAATCAATAATCGAATACCGATTATGATTAGAAACATCAATAAGAATACAATGAAGAGACTTACGAAGATGGATGCACCACCCTTATTAAGGTACTGTTCAAAGCGATAACGTAATTTATCTTTAATAGAAAAGGACATGAGGCCAAAATTAAAATTAGGGCTTCAAGATACATAAATTTAGAATGGTGTAAAACGGTTTAGAGAAAACTATTTTTTGTGGTATTTCTCTAGCGAAGACATTAATTGATTTGGCTTTTTGAAACCATTTATCGTTGCAATTTTTACTTGTTTTTTGGATAAAATCACAAATGTTGGAAAACTCATTTTAGAACCTAACAAGTTTACGGCTAACTCATTATACGTTTTTCCATTATAGTTTTTCGCTTCGTACAAACGCTCTTTAAAGACTATAGCATCTCTGCTTTCCGCATCCATCTTTACGGCATAATAATGCTCATTCATAAATTCAACAACCTTAGGGTCTTTAAAAGTTGATTGATCCATTTTCTTACACCAGCCACACCAATTTGTATAGATATCAATAAAAATCGGTTTACGCTCATCTTCATTAGCATCAATAGCCGATTCAAAATCTAACCATTGAATTCCGGATGATTCAGTTTCATGCAATGGCTTTGCCAATTGACCTGCAGAAGCAATGAATGTGAAAGAGATTGTAAATAAGAATAATAAACGGTTCATACTGCTAAGACGATTTTTTTCACCTAAAGGTTTTCTAGGGTGAACGTTAACATTTTGTTAAATAAATGAAGACGTGTGTAGCCACCATAAATTCCATGGTTCTTATTGGTATAAATAAACATTTCAAAGTCTTTATTCTCTTTCACAAGAGCATCTACCATTTCCATAGTGTTTTGAACATGCACATTGTCGTCTCCAGAACCGTGTACTAATAAATACTTTCCCTTCATTTTTGAAACATGATTTACAGGAGAATTATCTTCATAGCCGTCATTGTTTTCTTTTGGTGTTCTCATAAATCTCTCTGTGTAGATATTATCATACCATTTCCAATTGGTTACAGGTGCAACGGCAATCCCCATCTTGAATACATCAGCTCCTTTTGTCATGCAAAGTGACGTCATGTATCCACCATAACTCCATCCCATAATACCAATTCTATCAGCATCTACATAATCCCATTTCTGAACTTCTTTTGCTGCAGCAATCATATCTTCTGTTTCTAATTTACCTAACTGCAAGTAGGTAGATTTTTTGAATTTTTCTCCGCGATACATGGTCCCTCTGGTATCAACAGAAATCACGATATATCCTTTTTGTGCTAATAACTGGTGGTACATGAAGTTAGACCCCGCCCATGAATCAGTGACGGTATTATGCCCTGGTCCATTGTATATGTTGAAATAAACTGGATATTTCTTGCTTTCATCAAAATTAGGCGGCTTCACTACGAAGGCATTTAGGTCATCCCCTGCCGCTCCTTTAATCGTTATAAACTCTTTTTGACTTAGGTTATATTGTGACAAAACACTTTTAAGTTTTTCGTTATTCACCAACGTTTCAATCGCTTTACCTTTTGCATTGTGCACTGTCACTGTAGACGGTTCATTCGCGTTTGAATAATAATTGATGTAATACTTCATTCCTGTACTGAAGTCGGCATTATTTGATCCTTTTCTTTCTGATAGTTTCGTTTTACCACTTCCATCTAATTTTATAGAATAAAGTGTCTTATAAATTGCTCCTTCTTCAGCAGAAACATAATAGATGACTCCTTTTTTATTGTTGATTCCTTTTAGTTCAACTACGTCCCACTCTCCATTTGTTATTTGACTTTCTGAACCATCCAAACCGATCTGATAAATGTGATTATGACCGTCTTTTTCTGAAGTACGTAAAAATGATTTCCCATCTTCTAAAAACAATAAATTGTCATCAATCTCTATATAAGTTTCTGACTTATCTTGATAAATAATGTCTCCTTTTTTACCAGTTTCGTCATATTCGGCTAAAGCATAAATTAAATGATTTTGGTGTCTGTTTAAAGCTAAATAAACCAGCTTGTTATCATCCAAGGTCCATTTCATTCTCGGAATGTATTCAAAAGGTCCTTTATCAAATTCTACTGTTTTGTTATCTTCCAAACTATACATAAAAAGACCTAGTTTTGAATTGTCTTCTCCTGCTTTCGGATATTTAAAGGTGTAAGGCTCAGGATATATCCCTCCTCTGTAATAATCCATTGTAAAGTCTTTCACTTCTGACTCATCAAATTTTAAATAAGCTATTTTAGTTCCTTTTGGTGACCATTCCCAGGCTTTGGTGATTGAAAATTCTTCTTCGTACACCCAATCTGAACTTCCGTTAATAATTCCATTTTGTGAGCCATCCGTTGTTACCTGTACTACAGCATTTGACGCTAAATCTTTCACGTATAAGTTATTCTCATACACAAAACCTACCTTGTTGCCATCAGGAGAAAACTCTGCAAGCATTTCCTTTGGTTCTTTATCAAATAGGGCCACAGATTTTTTTGAAGCTATATCTACCACATAATACTTTGCTGTGAAACTTCTTCTGTAAATACTTTTAATGTTGGTTGCTACTAAAATCTTAGTCTCATCTGCATTGAAAAAATAATCTTCAATTGTCAAGTTCTTAACCGAAGCTGCATCAAAAATTGTTGCCACGGGCTTTGAGAAGTCTGTATAACTGTACTTCACTATTTTGTTTCCTTCTAGAACAGAAAAATGTTCGCCATCATTCATTGACCGGACAGAAGAAACATAGTCGCCTGAAAACTCGCCTGAAGCCCAGATTAATTCATTACTTAATTCTTTCTTTTGTGCGATTGCATTTCCACCTAAAAGTAAGGTAAATGCGATAAAACTAACTAGTATTTTTTTCATGTATGTATTAAATATAAAACGAATATATCAATTATTCTGCCAAGCTTTCAACAAGTATGTTTGAAGGATTTTCCATCATTTTAACGGTTAGTATTTTGGACAAAAGCTTTGCAAATAGCTGTCTTTTCTTCAATGGATTGGTCTGCATTCACCCAATTTATCCGATACCCCTTCTTTTCCATTCTTCTAAACCAAGTCATTTGTCGTTTTGAGAATTGATGAATTGCTGTGTTTAAGCCATCAAAAAGCTCTTTTTTTGAAATGGTCTTTTGCAAATACTGACTCAACCACTTGTATTCCAACCCGTAAATGGACATTTGCTCATGTGTTACGCCATTGTCAAGCAATCTTTCTGCTTCCTCTATCATTCCATTATTCAACCTATGACTCAAACGTGCTGAGATTTTCTTTCTCCTTAAATCGCGGTCAATTTTAACACCAATAATTTTATAATTAAAGGGTTCAAAACTTCTAGGTTGCCAGTCTTTATGCTGAATAATATGCTCAGAAATTAATATTGCTCTAATTTTCCTTGCCTTAGTTAAAGCATTTAAGTCTTTTTTGATGCTTTCAGGAACAAGTGCCATTAACTTGTTCAAGTCAGTTTCATCAAGGTTTTCAAGTTCTTTTTTCCGATCCGCATCAGGCTCAATGCCCAAATATTTATTGCCTTCTAGGGCCGTTTCAATATACAAGCCAGATCCACCACAAAGTATGGCCGATTTTCCTTTCTCTTGAATCTCGTTGAATGCTTTATGAAAGTCAAGTTGATATTCAGCGATATTATAAAAATACCCTGCTTCATGAATGTCTATTAAATGGTATTGAATTTCAACACCGTTTATGGTATATTCTTCTATATCTTTTCCTGTTCCGATATCCATGCCACGGTAAATCTGCCGGCTATCTGCTGAAATAATTTCTGCATCTAATTCTAGTGCTAAATGACACCCCAATTCGGTTTTACCAGAGGCTGTCGGACCTAATATGACAGTTAAATCACGCATTCCAAATTTCCCAAGATTTCTCGGCTTGCTGTTCTAACATGGTTTTTCCATTCAATATCCAGGCGCCTTGTAACTCACATTCCGTCAAAAAAGCAGTTTTAATCGGATTGTATATCAAATCAATGCACAAATGAAGTTCAGTAATATATCGATAAGGAATAGCTGGCCGATTTTCAACTTCCGGAAAAGTTCCTACTGGCGTACAATTAACTACGATTTTGCAAGAGTCTAGCATTTGTTTATTCATACCTTCGTATGAAAACTCATGCTCACCTTCAGGGTTTCGTGAAATATAAATCACTTCACAGCCAAGCTCTTCAAGTACATAGGCAATTGCCTTAGATGCTCCTCCCGTTCCTAGAATGATTGCTCTTTCGTGATGAGATTTGAAAAATGGCTTAATCATTTGTTTAAATCCGAAAGCATCAGTGTTATAACCCTTCCATTTATTGTCACACTTTTTAAGAGTATTCACTGCGCCAATTTCTTGTGCAACGGAGTCGAGCTCGTCTAGAAACTGAAGGATATCTTCTTTATAAGGAATTGTAACATTAAATCCAGAAACATCCGAATTTGATAAAAATGAATTCAGCTCTTCTGCCGATTCTATTTCATAATTGTCATAAGTACTATCAATGCTGTCTTTTTCAAATTTTTCTGTGAAATATTTTTTAGAAAAAGAGTGCCCTAATTTTTGACCTATTAAACCATATTTTTTTGAAGCTTTCATCTATAAAAAAAGGGGAATTCGTTAAAATTCCCCTTCCTTATTTATTATCTTTTTTAAACTGTGAATAGCCAGTTAAATTTATCTTCTACTTTTCCAGTTTTGTAATCAGTAATGTAATTCTTCACTTTATTTGAAAACTCTCTAGATTCAATTGAAGGCAACTCGTAAGTCGTTCCGTCATAACCAATATGACTGATAGGTGCAATAGTAGCTGCAGTTCCTGCTCCAAACGCATCTTGTAAAGATCCGTTTTTTATTGCAGTCATTACTTCATCAACCGTCACAGCTCTTTCTTCAACTTTGTATCCCCAATCCTTGGCAATTTCTAAAACACTTCTTTTAGTGATACCTTTTAAGATTGTATCTTTTGTTTCATCTGGGGTAATAATCGTGTCATTAATTACGAAAACTACATTCATGGTTCCAGCTTCCTCAATAAACGTGTGCGTTTTTGCATCCGTCCAAATTAACTGTCTAAAACCTTCTTCAGCAGCTAATTTCGCTGGATATAATGAAGACGCATAATTACCTGCAGCCTTTGCTCTACCAACACCACCTTCAGCAGCTCTAGTATAATATGTTTCAATCTTTACCTTAACTGGTTCAGAATAATATGCTCCAACAGGACTTGTGATAATTATAAACTTGTATTTCTCTGATGGTCTAATCCCCACATAATCGTCAGTTGCAATCATGAAAGGACGGATATACAACGATTGACCTTCATTATTAGGTACCCAATCCTTATCTATTTCAAGTAAAGTTTTTAATCCATCTAAAAACAATTGCTCTGGTAATTCAGCCATGCACATTCTTGCAGCAGATTCATTGAATCTTTTTGCATTCATATCTGGTCTAAAAATCACCACCTCTCCGCTTTCAGTTCTTTGCGCTTTTAATCCTTCAAAAATAGCTTGGCCATAATGCAAAGCAGATGTTGCCGGATGTAATTCTAAATTCTTAAATGGTACAATTGTCGGTGTTCCCCATTTACCATCAGCGTAATCAATTTCAAACATGTGATCAGAAAACACTTTTCCGAAAGGCAAATTGTTAAAATCAACCTCCGAAATTCTTGATTTCTCTACTTTTGAAATATTGATGTTATTTACTATTGTATCCATGAATTCTCCTCTATTTAGTAGCGCGAAGATAATCATTTATTCTTGTTTTATCAAGCCTGATAATTAATGACTTTTCAACAAAGCTTACCTATTTTTTGGTTAAATTTAGTGACTTTAAATACTAGACGAAATATCCGATTTAAGCTCAAATGAGTGCTGCAAAAGACATATTAAAACAATATTGGGGATACCCTGATTTCAGAGGTCAGCAATCAACGATAATTGAGGATGTCTTAAATGGAAAAGATATATTGGCACTTTTGCCTACGGGTGGAGGAAAGTCAATTTGTTACCAAGTCCCTGGTTTACTAAAAGATGGAATTTGTATCGTCATTTCGCCGTTAATTGCACTAATGCAAGACCAAGTCGCTCAGCTTAAGCGGCGCGGAATTAATGCTGTGGCGATAACTTCAGGAATGAGCAAAAGAGAAGTTGATTTCACCTTAGACAATGCTATTTATGGGCAAACTAAGTTTTTGTATGTTTCACCTGAAAGGTTAAAGAATAGATTGTTTTTAGCTCGATTTGAGAAAATGAATGTATCATTTCTAGCTGTTGACGAAGCACATTGTATTTCTGAATGGGGTTATGACTTCAGACCATCTTATTTAGAAATATCTGCTTTAAAAAAGATCAAACCTAATCTTCAGATTATTGCATTAACCGCGACAGCTACAAGTGAAGTTGTAACTGATATTCAAAATAAACTTGAATTTAAAACACCCCATCTCATTCGTGATTCTTTTTATCGTGAAAATCTGGTGTACAAAGTTAATTTGGTCCAAAATAAACTAAATGGAATCCTTGAATACTTGAGAAACAATAACGACTCTGGTTTGGTATACTGTTCCACAAGAAAAGAAGTTAAGGAAGTCTGCAAGCAGTTGCAGGATATGGGTGTTTCATCAAATCTGTACCACGGAGGACTAGATTTTGAAAGTAGAAAACAGCGACAATTAGACTGGATCAATGATGTAACAAAAGTGATTGTATGTACCAATGCTTTCGGAATGGGTATTGATAAGCCTAATGTCTCATTTGTGTTGCATTACTCTATTCCAGAAAATCTTGAAGCTTACTTTCAAGAAGCAGGCAGAGCCGGCAGAAATGGTCAAGCCGCAGAAGCCATTTTGTTTTATGAATCACAAGATCTGAGAAAGCTCGAAGACAAAATAAGATTAAAGTTTCCTTCAATGGATGAAATCAGAACAGTTTACCAAGCCTTGGGAAGTTACTTTCAATTGGCTATTGGCTCAGGATTTGAAGAGACCTACCCTATTGATATGCTAGAGTTTTGCGATCGATTCAATTTTGATTTAATCAAAACTTTTAACGCCGTTAAATTTCTTGAAATTGGCGGATTTATATCCCTAAGCGATAATTTCAAACAACCAAGTAAAATTCAGTTTACTACGGATAAGAAAACCTTATATCATTTTCAGGTTAAATCTGAAAAAATAAACGCTCTAAGCCAACTAATTATTAGGACTCAAATGGGCGTTTTTGACAAAATGGTTCCCATAAATGAATTAAAAATTGCTAAAATTTTAAAATGGAAAGAATCTGAAGTTATCTCATCTTTAGAGTTAATGCAGTTGTATGAAATTGTGACTTATTTCCCGAAAACTGATAAATCAACAATTACCTTTTTAACAGAGCGATTAGACAAATCTAATCTATCAATACCTGCAGATTTTTTAAAAAGAAGAAAAGATTTAGCCCTAAATAAATTTAAAGCGATTTCAGGTTTTCTTGAGAATAACAGATGCAGTTCATCTTACTTGTTAGACTACTTTAATGAAGAAAACGAAATCAGCTGTGGTCGTTGTAATTTTTGCATAAGCCATCAGGATAATCGCTTAAGTAAACTGGATAAACAAAAAATCAAAACCTATTTAAAAAGCACATTTAATGAGAAGGATGAAATTTTAATTCTGGATATTATTGCCAACTTTAAAGAATACCAGAAAGAAGCAATAATGGAGTATTTAAGGTTTTTAATCGACCAGCATGAAATTACTGCGGACCCTCTAGCTCAAAAGGTTTTTAAAGTTTAGAAAAAGTCCAAATCATCTAACTCTATCGTACACTCCTGATATCGTTTTTTTTCTTCACCACCAACAATTGAGCTCCAATTTTCTTCAATAAAAACCGATTTAGTACAAGAAGAATCATCCTCATTGGTGATAAACAATTGAGGTCCTAGCCATTTACAGTCTTCCATTTCTTGCTTTGTATCCAAAACCTTGAATTCATAAATCAACACTGTTTCACCTGGAAGGGCGTAAATTATAGTGTCAAAATCAGGATTTATAATGGTTAAAGTATCTGTACTATTATTAGCAACGAATTTCGAATGATTAAAATCATGAGCGCAGCTACTCACCGCTATTAACAAAACTATATATCCAATTATTTTTCTCAATTTTTAGATGGAATATCTTCAATAATCTTTGTTAAAAACGACCAAAATTTTTGCACTGATTGAATATTAACTTTTTCGTCAGGAGAATGCGGATGCCTTATAGTAGGTCCAAAAGAAATCATGTCGCAATCTGGTAAATGTTTACCTAAAATTCCACACTCTAAACCAGCATGACATGCCGCAACCTTAGGCTGTTCATTAAACATGTTGATGTAATTCTCTTTTAAAACGTCTAAAATTCGTGAGTTCGGATTGGGTTCCCACCCAGGATAATCTCCACCTTGAACCACAGTTGCACCCATGGCTTCATAATGCAGTTTCATTGCGGTTGCCACATCTTTCTTCCCTGTTTCAGACATACTTCTTTGCAAGGATTGAGTTGAAAACTCACCGTCCTTGATCATTACTTTAGCTAAAGAAGAAGATGTTTCAACTAATCCTTCAATTTTATCGCTCATTTTCCAAACTGTATTTGGTGTAGCATACAAAACCGCTATTATTTTTCTTTGATCCTCTGCTGCAATCATTTCAGTCCTGTTTTCTTCAGAAACTTTAATTTGACAAGTCATCTTTGGCTCAACTTCAGAATATTCAATTTTAATCTCTTCAAATAAATTAGTAAACCTAGATGTTACAGCTTCAGCATCAGATTTCTTCACAGCTACTAATCCAAAACTCTCTCTTGGAATTGCATTTCTCAAACTTCCACCTTCTAACTCTACTATTCTAATATCAGAAACTTCTGTCATCCCCTGAATCAATCTATTCATTAAAAGATTCGCATTTCCTCTACCCGAGTCAATATCCATTCCTGAATGTCCACCTTTCAAACCTTTCAATTCAATATAAAAGAGTTGATAATCTCCTGAAATCGATTCAGTATTATAGCTATATGAAGTATTAGTATCTACCCCACCTGCACATCCAACTGAAAACTCATCATCATCTTCAGTATCTAGATTCAATAAAATTTTACCACTAAGCAAAGAACCGTCTAGTTCTTTTGCTCCAGTCATCCCTGTCTCCTCATCAATTGTAAATAATGCCTCAATTCTTGGGTGTTTTATATCTGTAGAAGACAATAAAGACATTGCCGCAGCAACTCCCATTCCATTATCAGCTCCTAAAGTGGTACCTTTTGCTTTTACCCAATCGTTTTCAATGAATGATTCTATTCCCTGCGTATTGAAATCAAATTCGGTATCCGCATTTTTCTGATGAACCATATCAATATGACTCTGAAGAATCACCGTCTCTCTGTCTTCCATTCCTGAAGTTGCTGGCTTTTTGATAATGACGTTTCCAATTTTATCTTCAACCACTTCAAGATTTAAGCTTTTTCCAAAGTCTATCATGAATTGTCTTACACGTTCTTCCTTTTTAGAGGGTCTTGGAACAGCATTTAAATCTTCAAAATGATTCCAAATTGCCTTAGGCTCGAGATCTCTTACATTCATAATAAACAATTTTGTTAGGTTTTAGAAGTGTCGAAAATACGCATTTTGTTAGGAACGGTAGTGAGAATTAGTCAGAATATTTTTAAGTTTGAGCTTAAACTATTTGAAATGAAAAAATTAGGATTCTTACTATTACTAGCATTGTTTTCTACAAATGTTTTCTCTCAACAGACTTACGAAACCATTTCTATAAATGGTGTTGAACGAGAGTATTATATGTATTTACCAACCGGTTATGATCCAGGCACAGAAGAATTGCCTTTACTTTTAATGTTGCATGGAATTGGTGGAACAGCTTTAGCTACTAGTGGTTATGGCATGAATCAACTAGCAGATAGCGAGCGATTTATCCCAGTTTATCTGCAAGGAGCAAATAACGGCTGGGGACAGTCTGCCTGGAACAATGGAACTTTATTAGCTTCTGATGCAGAAGATTTAGCTTTCATTTCAAATGTAATAGATACGATCAATACTGACGTAAATGTCAATATAAATATGGCAAGGGTTTACATGACGGGGATTTCAATGGGATCTATTATGACTTATACTGCTTGCCGCTATATGAGCGATAGAATTGCCGCTGTAGTTTGTCATATTGGAACAATGTCTACTGAAGACATGAACAATTTTACCCCAGCTTATCCCGTACCAACCTTGCACAAGCATGGAACAGATGATCAAACAGTACCTTACGACAGCAACCCGGTCCCATCTTTGTCTTTGGTTCCTGAAACAATTGACCAATTAAAAATTACTAATGGCTGGAACGGAGATTCAACTGTAACCACTATTCCAGACTTAGCAGCTGACGGAATTACAGTTGACAAAATCGTATATGATTGCACTACTCCATTAGAGCTTTGGCGAATGAATGACGCCGATCACATTTTATTGTTTGAACCCAACAATGACACCAACAGTACAGAAGTTACTTGGGAATTTTTGAAGCAGTATACGCATCCAAACCCATCAACTTCTAGTATTGAAAAGAACAAAAGCGTTGAAGCTAAATTATTTCCAAACCCAGCAAAAGAGAGTTTACAATTCATCAATCATGGTGAATTTCAAAGAATCGATATTTATTCTTTTGACGGGAAATTAATTAAGGAAGGTTTAGTTCCAAATGCTTTGATCAATATAGATTTCTTAGAAGCAGGAACCTATCTATTTAAACTAACAAATTCAAAAGAACAAATAGCCATTCAAAAAATAATTGTCGAATAATTCTGGGTGCTAGACGACCTTTTATAAACGACATACGTTATTGTTACAATTACTGATTTAACATTGAGTTAATATTTAGTATATTGTGACTTAACATGAATAAATTTTACAATTTAACTTTTACGATTTGCATTTTAGCTATTTCGCAAGTAGCTATAGGGCAATACTGCACCGCGATTGGCCCAAGCAGTGATATAGATTCAAATGTTGAATCCGTTACCATTTCAGGAGAGAGTGGATCTCAGATAAATTACACAGGTTGTCCTGGAGTCATAGGTTTAGAAGATCAAACGGCACAGTCGGTTACTCTTGACGGCGGTAGCACATATTCATTATCTGTCCAATTCGGAACTTGTGGAGGAAATTACGGAAGTGCTGGTGAAGCATGGATTGATTATAACGGCGACCAAACTTTTGACGCAAGCGAATCTATAGGCACTTGGTCTGGTACTCCACCATCAGCAGTACAAGTTTTTAATTTTACTGTACCGGCAACAATAATTGCAGGAACAACGAGATTGAGGGTCATGCAGCATGAAGGCGGTGCTTTACCATTGCAACCTTGCGCTACTTTCACATGGGGTTCTGTGGTTGATTTTTCGGTTAATTTGACAGGCGGCATTGATTGTAGTGGTTATGTTGGTGATGATATGTCTGATCCAAGAATTGTTTCATCAATTCCTTATCAAGAATCCTATGCAAATACCGTTTGTTACACAAATGCCAATACTGTATATAATTCTCCAGATGTATTTTATAGAGTTAATTTGAACGAATTTAGTTACGACCTAATAAACGTTTCACTTTGTGGGTCTACTTTTGACACCTACCTCTCTGTTTTAGACTTAGACACCAATGTTCTTTTTACCAATGATGATTATAGTGGCTGTGGAACACAATCAGAGCTAACTTTTCCTACTAATGGATTGGATACGGTATTTGTTGTTGTGCAAGGTTGGGGATCTGAACAAGGAGATTATGAAATAGCAATTAATGATGGTGAAACATCTACTTTAACAGAAAATGAATTGCAGATTTCGGTTTTTCCTAATCCAACTATTAATGATATCAACATCAATGGAATTAAAGAAATCACCAATTATACTTTAATCGATTATCAAGGAAAAATAGTCGCAACAGGAACTCTTAATCAAGATACAAGGCTTGATATTAATCATTTAAATTCTGGTATTTATATACTTCAACTTGTGTCTGACAATACGTCAAAAATAGTTAAGCTAAAAAAACTATGATATGAAAAAATTAGTACTAATTGTTTTAGGCTTGTCTTTTGGATTTCTATCCGAAGCGGCAGAAGTTTGGAACCAAAAAGCAAATTTTGGAGGATTAGCACGCCACAGATCTACCGCTTTTTCAATCGGTAACAAAGGTTATATGGGACTAGGGCACTACAATTCAGGTGTTGGTGGAAATATTCATTTAGAAGACTTTTGGGAATACGATCCTGGATCTGATAGTTGGACCCAAAAAGCCAATTTCGGTGGAGGATTAAGATATCATGCCGTAGGAGAATCATACGGTAACAAAGCTTATGTGGGAACCGGTAGATCACCAGGTAATGTCTTAATGACTGATTGGTGGGAGTTTGACCCTATTGCTAATACCTGGACATTAGTCTCACCTTTTCCTGGTACGGCAAGAAGAGGCGCAGTGATATTTAGAATTGACGAGTTTTTATTTGTTGGAACAGGTCAAACAACTAGCGGATATTCAAATGATTTTTATGCATATGACATTTTAAATGATCAATGGCTTGGGGGAGTTGCAAATTTCCCTGGTTCTCAAAGAACATCAGCAGCTGGTTTTGCAATTGGTGATAAAGGTTATGTAGGTACCGGAGGAATTGGATGTGGTACAACTGACTTTTATGAATATAAAAAATCTACCAATTCGTGGACTCAAAGATCAAATGTAGGAACCGTTATTCGTCAAGAAGCCATTGGGTTTGCAGTGAATGGCAAAGGCTATATAGTTGCAGGTGACAATTGTTCGAGTGGAGACAACTACCAAGACGTATGGGAATTTGATCCAGAAACAGACTCATGGATTCAATTAGAAGATTTTATGGGTGCTGCCAGAAGATATCCAGACGCCTTTGTAATTGGTAAAAAAGCCTATGTAGGTCTTGGGACAAGTGGTGTTAACTATGCCGATTTGTGGGAGTTTGATCAAACGTTATCAGTAATACAACATGATAATGAGCTCATTTCAACTAACGTCTACCCTAACCCAATTGAAGACAAAGCAAATATTACCCTTTCAAATCTACCTACTAATAGCAATTACAATGAGTATACAGCTACAATCTACTCCTTACAAGGAAAAGTAGTATTTGAGCAAATGTTTGAGTCTCAAGAAATTTTATTCGAGAGAGAACAATTGACTACTGGTCAATACATCTGTGCAATATCTTACAATGGTTCATTAGTAAGGTCAAGTCAAATTATTTTAAAATAATGAAACAATTTCTAGTTACATATCTATTGTTGCTTGCTTCAAGTCAATTGCTTGCAGCAGATGTTTGGAATCAAAAATCAAGCATGCCAGCAGAAGGAAGACATAGAACAACTGGTTTTTCTATTGGAAACAAAGGATATATGGGACTTGGTCATTATAATTCAGGACCAAATGGAAACATAGCTAAAGCTGACATTTGGGAATATGATCCAACTAATGACTCATGGACTCAGAAAGCAGATTATGGTGGCGGCCCAACTTACGGAGCAACAGCC
This sequence comes from Crocinitomicaceae bacterium, assembly GCA_039939375.1. Lineage (GTDB taxonomy): Bacteria > Bacteroidota > Bacteroidia > Flavobacteriales_D > Crocinitomicaceae > Paracrocinitomix. The sequence goes on from JBDVJO010000010.1 coordinate 338,096, forward strand.
TTTACTATTGACCAGTACGCTTATGTAGGTGCTCATGTTTATGGAACCAGTGAATTCTATAAATTCGACCCTATTGCTAATGAATGGACCCCAATTTCATCTAGTCCTGAAGGTGCTGCAGATCATGTTTCATTCTCTTTAAATGGAAAAGGTTATTTTATGACTTTTAGTAACTACTATCAATATAAACCAATCAATGACCAATGGGCATTAATGGGAAGTACACCATCAAATGTAGGATCTTGGTCAAATGCCTTTGCTGTTGGAGAAAAAGGATATTTACTCGCGACAAATGGCTCGTTATATGAATATAAAGAAATCACCAATACATGGACTTACAGAAGTGATTTCCCCGGTGAATCTGTTGGTGGATGGTCTAATTTTGTAGCCAATGGCAAAGCTTACATTTTTTCAGGATACATTGCATTTCTAAACCCAACATCTAGACAACTCTGGGAATACGATCCCGCAACAAACGGTTGGAATCAAATGGAAGATTTGCCCGGTGCAACAAGGAGATTTTCTTCAGCCTTCTCAATTGGTAACAAAGGCTATATTGGAACTGGAACAAACGGAACGAACATGAGTGATTTATGGGAATTTGATCAAGTTTTGGCTTCTGAGAAATTAACATTGGATGAACCACAAATAATCTTCGATAATCAGAACAAGACCATCAAATTTATTCTGAACCATGAAAATTCAATTGCTGGCTTAGATATTTACAATCTTAGTGGACAGTTAATTTTACATTTAGACTCCCCTACTCAAAATGAATGGATTAGTTTATTTGATTTTAACAAAGGACTTTATATTTGTGTTTTACGAGATGTAAACAACCATGTTTACAGTAAAAAAATTACGCTTTAAATGAAAAAATTTTTACTCTTAAGTATACTCTTTTTATCGGCTGCAACCTTTGGCCAAACTCAAAATACTTGGACCAAGAAAACATCATTTAGTGGTCTTAAACGAGCAAGAGCTGTTGCTTTCGTTGTAGAAGACTATGGATATGTGGGTATGGGAGAAGATACAGCCGAAATGCCTCATAATGACTTATGGCGTTATGACCCATTGCTTGATGTTTGGTCACAAATGATGTCCTTACCCGGTTCAGTTAGAAGAAATGCTACCGCCACTGCTATTGGAGATAAAGGATATGTAGGAATGGGAGCAGATTCTTCAATTTCTACGACAGGAAGTATTTTAGACGATTGGTGGGAATATGATCCACTATCAAATAACTGGACTCAAAAAGCAAGTTATCCTGGCGGTTATGACATTTTTAATAATACGAGCGCAAATGGAATCTATTTCGCGACAGCATTTTCAATTGGAGATAAGGCATATGTTTGCGGAGGTAAAATGAGTTCAGATTTTTATGGAACCGATCTTTGGGAATATGACCCTAACTTAGATACGTGGACAAGAAAAGCAGATTTCCCAGGCGGAGATCGCTATCAACTCTCAAGTTTCGCTGTTGACGGAAAAGGATATGTAGGATTAGGTATTGACCACGATTTATTCAGAAAAGACTGGTGGCAATACGATCCAGATCTAGATACTTGGACTGAAGCAAGTTCATTGCCTGGGGTTGCAAGAGGAGCAGCTTCTACTTTCGTTTTAGGGCAAAGAGGATATGTGGTATTCGGTTCAGATGGCGGATACAAAGATGAATTGTGGGAGTACAATCCTTTCTCAGATTCTTGGAACATTAAAGCCAACTTCCCAGCAGATGGTAGAAAAAATGCCATTGCGTTTGCAATTGGAAATAAAGGATATGCTGGACTAGGAAAAGGAGCTTCAGGTAAACGTAAAAGCTTTTATGAATATTCACCGCTACTTCCTGTTGGAAATGATGAGTTAGTAATGGAGAGTATTTCAGTTTATCCTAATCCTGCGCTAGAAGACGTCAAAATATCCTCTTTAAACAAAGAAATTTCAGCAATTTCGGTCTACAGTTTAGATGGAAGAATGCTATTTAATCAATTTCACAATGGAACAACAATATTAAATCGTGGTCTTTTTGGAACTGGGACATTTATCGTTTTAGCCAAAGATGAACAAGGAAACATATTAGCAACAGAGAAGCTTATTTACCTATGATAAAATTTTACTCTACGTTACTGATTTTAAGCGTCAGTCTTTCTTTAAGCGCCCAAGATGTCTGGATTCAAAGAGACTCCGTAAAAGGTCCACCAAGAGCAAATGCAGCAACTTTCGTTTCAAGAGATGATGGTTATGTAGTGACTGGATATGACGGTTTTGGCAAAAAAAGAAGTGCAGTATCTTACGACATTTCTCAAGATGACTGGGATTCTGAAGTTTCAATAGGTGGAGACACAGGAGATGGTCTAAATAGAACCTCTGCAATTGGTTTCAATGCATTGAACAATGGATATGTAGGTTTAGGTGAAGGTACCGGATTTCTATTTTCAGATTTATGGAAATATGACAGGGAAACAGAATCCTGGACTCAAATGGCTGATTTTGGTGGTGGAGCAAGAACACAAGCTGTAGTTTTTACAGTTGGAGACACAGCATATGTCGGGACAGGGAAAGGCGCTGACCTGGTTACCTTATACAATGATTTTTGGAAGTATGATGCTGCCAACAATCTTTGGGAGCAAATCGCTAATTTCCCAGGAACTCCTAGAATGGACGCCACAGGAACTGGGATGACAGGACAAGGCTATGTGGGCATGGGATATGATGGTTCAACTTACACTACTGATTTTTATGCCTACTACCCGCTTTCAAATTCTTGGAGTCAAATTGCTGATTTCCCCGGAACGTCTAGAATAAATGCAGTATCATTTGCCATGTTTCCACAGTTATTTATCACGACAGGAGATGATGGGTTTAATTACTTAAACGACACTTGGGAATATAATTATTTTGGAGAAGTTTGGACGCAAAGAGCTGACTTTCCAGCGGGAGGAAGAACAGGCGCATTTTCTTTTGTTATAGAAGGTAGAGCCTTTGTAGGAGGCGGAGTTGGATCAGGAGTTTATTATGATGATTTTTACGAATACACCGCATTACTTAGCAACGACATTGAGTTGAGCGAGAAAGTCAAGGTTTACCCAAACCCTAGTTCAGATCAAATATTTGTTGAGAATTTAGCTAATGATGGCTATCGAAAATTAGAGATTTATAACACTATTGGACAAGTTATTTATGCTGATAATATCATTGAACAGGGAAAAATTACCATTAATTTATCAGCCTTTGAGAATGCAACTTATTATCTTGCGCTTTATGATGAAAACAATCATGTTAAAACAACATCTTTTGTGGTTCAAAAATAAAGGCATTCTTTTATGTCTAATCCTTTTTACTAGTTGTTCTGGTAACAATCCAGAAACGGAAGAAAATGAGAGCAATTCTATTGTTTCAGAAATAGTTCCTCAAGAGCAATCAGGTCAATCTGCCGATACAGATTTACTCGAAAATTCTGAAGACAATTTCACTTACGAAACTGTTTTTATTGAAGATCAAGGATGGGGATACGAAATTTATAACAACGACAAATTATACATCAATCAGCCGCACATTCCAGCAATACAAGGAGTGAAAGGATTTAGTTCCTCTGAAAAAGCGGCGATAACAGCAGAGTTTGCAATTTATAAAATCCAGAATGGCATCTTACCTCCTACTCTTTCTAAACAAGAATTGGATAGCTTAAATGTTTTGGATTGATTTAATAAATATCTTTGTTACACAATCAGTTTAAATGAAGATCATAATTACAGGTGCAGGAGCAGTTGGATATCATTTAGCCAAAATGATGGCAAGTGAATCTCAAGACATCTACTTAATTGATGAAAATAAAGAAAGATTGAATTATGTTCAGTCTCATATTGATGTCTTTGCTATTCACGGAGATGCCAAATCTATCTCTATTCTAAAAGAAGCTAAAGTGGATAGTTGTGACCTCTTAATCGCAGTTACGGCTTCAGAAGAAACTAATCTTCTGGTATCAATCTTGGCTAAAAAATTTGGTGCTAAAAGAACCATTGCAAGAATTAACAATCTTGAATTACAAGAAGAAGGAAATGTAGAGTTATTTGAATCTCTTGGAATCGATACATTGATATCTCCCGTTCAATTGGCAGCAGAAGAAATCATACGACTAGTTGCAAATAGTGTTTTTACGGATGATCATGAATTTGAAGACGGAAAATTAACCGTTTTCGGAATTTCTATAGATGATTCTTCCCCACTTAGGGATAAAACAATTTCTGAAAGTTCTTATTTGAATCCAGATTTAACATTTAAACCCATTGCCCTTCACCGAAAAGAAGAAACAATTATTGTCAACTCTGATACAAGAATATTAGAAGACGATATTGTTTACTTCATTTCAAACGAAGAATCTATTGATAATGTAATCAGTATTTGTGGAAAGCAGTGTTTTGAGATTAAGAACATCATGATTTTAGGTGGAAGCGCTATTGGTGTTTTGACTGCACAACTTTTGCAAGATCAATACAACGTTACCTTGATTGAGCGTAACAGAGAGTTGGCTGAAGAAATTGCAGCTAAATTGAGCAACACGTTGGTCTTGAATATTGATGGACGTGATGTTGCCGCAATTGAAGAAGAAGGACTAGGAGATATGGACGCATTTATTGCTGTTACAGGAGATTCTGAGTCTAATATCATGTCTTCATTAGTTGCGAAAAATCATAACGTTAAAAAGACCATTGCGAGAGTTGAAAATGTAGATTATATACACCTGTCTCAAAATATCGGTATTGATACGTTGATCAATAAAAAAATCATAGCGGCAAGCAACATATTCAAGTACGTAAGAAAAGGAGATGTTACCGCGATTGCTAATCTTCACGGAGTGGATGCAGAAATAATTGAATTCATTGTAAAACCGAATTCTAAGGTGACTAAAAAGCGAATTAGAGACTTAAAGTTCCCAAAAACTGCGAATATTTGTGGTGTAGTTCGAAACAATATTGGTTTCATACCTTTCGGAGGCTTCCAGTTAGAAGAAGATGACCGCGCCGTTGTTTTCTCACTGACCGAATCCATTCATAAAATTGAAAAATATTTTCAATAAATGGGAAGAAATCTCATCAGCAAATCTGTTATCGCGCATGTAGTTGCAAACATCATTATCATAATGGGGATATTGATGTTACCAGCATTGGGGTTTTCTGCCTACTATGGTGAAGATGATTTTTACCCTTTGCTCTCAGCCTCAGGAATAACATTGGTTATCGGTATTGTAATGCGGTTGGCTACCAGAAATAGTAAGGATGCAGAGATAAAAAAACGAGACGGATACCTGATTGTTACCTTAAGTTGGCTCTCAATGGCAATTTTCGCAACACTACCCTATCTATTTAGTGGAGCAATTCCAAGCGTTACAAACGCTTTTTTCGAATCTATGTCTGGATTAACCACCACCGGTGCTACCATTCTTGATGACATAGAATCACTGCCCCATGGCATTTTGTTTTGGCGTTCTATGACACAGTTCATTGGTGGAATGGGAATTATCGTTTTGACAATTGCCATACTTCCCATGTTAGGAATTGGAGGAATGGAGCTCTTTGTAGCAGAAGCACCAGGTCCAACCAAAGACAAAATTCATCCTAGAATTAAAGAAACAGCGAAGCGATTATGGATCATCTATTTGATGCTCACAGTTGCGGAAACTATTATTCTTATGTTTTGCGGAATGAACTTTTATGACGCTATAAATCATTCACTCACCACAAATTCAACTGGAGGTTTCTCTACCAAACAAGCCAGTGTAGCTGCTTTTAACTCTCCCTTAATAGAAATTGTAATCATGTTCTTCATGTTTGTTGCTGGAACGAATTTCACCTTAATCTACTTTGGCTTCAAAGGAAAATTCAACCGCTTTTGGAACAATGATGAGTTCAAATGGTATTTAGGAGCAGTTTTGGGCTTGATTATAATTTTGACTCCGATCATTTGGTTAGAAACTGACCTTTCATTGGGACGATCGCTGCGAGACGTTTCGTTCCAAGTCATTAGTATCATCACCACAACAGGCTACGCAACTGCTGACTACACCTTATGGGGACCTTTGGCAACTTTTGTTTTCTTTTTGCTCTTATTTTCAGGAGCATCCGCCGGATCAACTTCTGGTGGAATAAAAATCGTACGAATTGTCTTGTTGATGAAAAACGGATTTTTAGAATTCAAAAAACGACTTCATCCTAGTGCCATCTTACCGGTTTATTTGAACAAACAATCAGTGCCTAGCAATATCATCTATAATTTATTGGCTTTTATATTCCTGTACTTGTTCGTGTTTACTATTGGAGCATTAGCCATGACCGCTTTAGGCGAAACCTTTGACGTGGCGCTTTCATCTGTGGCAACATCACTCGGAAATGTTGGGCCAGGAATCGCAGAAATCGGGCCTTCAGGAACCTTTTCCGGAATAGCTGATGGTGGTAAGTGGATTTTATCTTTTCTAATGTTATTCGGTAGATTAGAGCTTTTTACTGTTGCGCTTCTCTTTACTCCATACTATTGGCGAAGAAATTAACCAAGCAACTTTACTTTTCAACAATCCCCATTTACCCCTAGATTTCTTTTAGTTTTGTTGAAGTGAATTCCCCTCAACAGATATTAAAAGAAGTTTTTGGTTACGATAATTTTAGGTCGCAACAACAAGAGATAATCGAGCATGCCTTAGCCAATCAAGATGGTTTGGCAATTATGCCTACAGGTGGAGGAAAATCCATCTGTTTTCAGATTCCAGCTCTCATCAAACCAAAATTGACAATTGTCATCTCTCCTTTGATTTCTTTGATGAAAGACCAAGTTGAGGCCTTGCGATCGAATGGAGTTGACACTGCTTTTTATAACAGTTCTCTTCCAGATGCAGCGAAAACAGTGATTTTTAACAAGGCTAAAAACAACGACATCAAATTACTTTACATGTCGCCTGAAGCATTTGTTGGAGGAATTGAATGGATTAAGGACTTAAATATTTCTATGCTTGCTGTTGATGAGGCACATTGTGTTTCAATGTGGGGACATGACTTCAGACCAGAATATCAACAAATTGGAGAATTAAGAAAGTATTTTGAAAATGTTCCGGTTATGGCCTTTACCGCTACAGCCGATAAGGTGACACGGAACGACATTAAAGAAAAACTTTCGTTAAGTAACCCTTCAACGTTCATTTCATCTTTCGATAGACCCAACCTCTCATTAGCTGTTAGAAGTCAGGTTCCTAAAAAGCAAAAGCAAAAAGAAATTGTTCGATTCTTAAATGAAAGAACGGATCAATCAGGAATTATTTATTGCTTATCACGAAAAGAAACAGAAAGTTGGTCAGCATATTTGAATTCAATGGGATTCAACGCAAGACACTACCACGCAGGTCTTCCGAACGAAATGCGAAATCAAGTACAAGAAGGATTTATAAATGATAATTATCAAATCATTTGCGCAACAATCGCTTTTGGAATGGGGATTGACAAATCGAATGTTCGCTGGGTAATTCACAATAATTTACCAAAGAACATTGAAGGATACTACCAAGAAATAGGTCGTGCAGGGAGAGATGGCCTAGACAGTGAAACGATACTTTACTACAACTATAGAGATGTTGTCCTTTTAAATGATTTCGTGGCAGAGAGCGAATTTAAAGAGGTTTATTATGAGAAAATAAACCGAATGTTGAAGTATGCTGAAGCAACTTCATGCAGAAGGAGAATTTTATTAGCTTATTTTGGAGAACACTTAACTGAAGACTGCGGCAATTGTGATATCTGTAAAAATCCACCTGAATTCATAGAGGGTAAAATTATTGCGCAAAAAGCATTATCTGCCGTCATCAGAACGAATCAATCGGTAGGAATCAACACTTTAATTGGCATACTTAGAGGAGCGAAAACAGCAGATATTTTTGAAAAAGGATATGAGAAGATTAAAACCTACGGAGCTGGAGCTGAACACTCATTTAAAGAATGGCAACACTTTATCAATCAAATCATTAATCAAGGACTTCTAGAAATTGGGTATGACAATAACCTTTGGTTACAAATTACTGAATTAGGCGAAAAAGTCTTAAAAAACGAAGCTGATTTTAAACTGACAGCTTTTGAAGAAAAAGATTTAAAAGCCGGTCGTAAAAAGAAAAGTAAAGCGAGCTCTGGGGACCCAGATGAGGATTTGTTGATCAAATTAAAAGCTTGGAGACTGGATAAAGCCAAAGCGAACTCTGTTCCAGCATATGTTATTTTCAATGACGCTACCCTACACCAACTAGCCGCTGAAAAACCCATTTCTAAAGAACATCTTGCTAACGTTCAAGGATTTGGAAAGGTGAAGATAGACAGATTTGGAGATGAAGTACTGTCCATTGTTGGGCAAAATACATCCAAATTAAATACTTACGAGAAAACTTATTTGTTATACGAACAAGGAAAGTCTATTGAAGAAATTTCAGCCGAACGAAAACTGGGACAGCAAACTATCATCAACCACCTAGTGAAGTTGTTTGAGGAGGGTAAAAAAATCGACTTAAATCGTTATGTTTCTGAATATGAAGTTCAAGAAATTAAAAAAGTCCACCTTCAATTGAATAAAACCTTTCAACTAAAACCTATCTATGATGCCTTAGAAGGGCAAATCGAGTATCCAAAAATAAATATTGCTTTAGCCATCTTAAATAAAAGGGCTACCGATCTTTCTTAGTCACAAAATCTTCTCCTGCCGAAAGCATTATCGCAGCTGCTCTAGTTCTTGGGAACTGACTCATAATAATCATTAAGGTAACCGTGATTGGAACACACAAAAACATTCCAACAACTCCCCAAAGAGCTCCCCAAAAAGCTAAAGCTAGGACAACTACTAACGGACTTAAATTTAATGATTTCCCTACCATTCTGGGTTCAATAAAGTTTCCAAAAAGCACCTGATTCCCTACCAATACACTTCCAATTACAAGCGTAGTAATAGGATCTGAAAACTGAAGAAATGATAACAACACTGGAAATAAAATAGCCAACAAACTTCCTATAAATGGAATGAAATTTAAAAGAAAGGTCAGCAGTGCCCACAACACAGCAAAGTCTACCCCAAATGAAATTAAAACTATGTATGTAATTATAGCAACGACTAGAGACAATATTGCTTTCACTGATAAATAAGAATGTACAGAATCATCTATTTGAGTTATAATTCTGAAAAACTGAATTTTTTGTTTGCGATCCTCTAAAACTAAATCCAACTTCTTTTTGAAAATGGATTGTTCAGCAATAATGAAAATCACATAAAACAATACCACAAAAAACCCAGTCAAAAATCCATAAGAAGACTCTAAGATTGTTTCTGCGTATTTGCCTAAATCAACTGACTTTGTTACCTCCTCTATTGAAGTGATATTTAGGTAATCACTGATCTTACCAGATAATTCAAGCAGCTTTTGGTTATATGCTTCTGAAACCAACTGCAACTCTTCGAGGTTCGCTGCTACTATCCTCACAATGAACCAGATTAAACCAAACATTACCGAAGCTGCTGTAAAAATTTGCAACCAATTAGGCAAAGCTCTATTGGCAATTCTAATTAACCCAATTTGCCTTCGAAGCGAGTTAATTAAATACCAAAAAAGAAGTCCTAAAACCAACGGTATAAGAAGGTTTTGCCCAATATACAAACCCGCTAATATCAACGCAATTAGCAAGAGGTTAAGCGCAGGATGACTTTGTGAACTATTCATAAGGTGAAGTTACAATTTATCAGCATTTTAAACACAATATCACAAACATCTTGAAATTTGATTAAATTTGCTAAAACAAACAGAACAAATGAAAAAATTAAGTTTAATACTTCTTTTTGCTATGGGATTCTTTATGATTTCTTGTGGTGGTGAAGAGGCTGAAGTTACTGAAGGTGATAATACTGAAGAAGTAGCAGATCACGAATGTTGTTCAGATGAGTGCGCAGATGACTGTGAAATTCATGCTGAAGAAAAGAAAAACTGTGACAAAGATTGTTGTGGTGGTGAGAAAAAATGTGACAAATCTTGTGATAAAGACAAGAAATGTGACAAAGATTCTACAGCTGAAGGAGCTTGTGAAGAAGGAGCTTGCATGGAAGGTGCTTGCGCTGGAGGAGAAGCTCATGACAAAGTAGAAGAAGTTATTGAAGAAGTAACAGAGTAAAAATATTTTTATATTTTAAAAGCTTCTTGAGGTTCTTACTTCAAGAAGCTTTTTTGTAGATTGACATTATGAAGACGAAAGATGAAATTGTAAGGGATTGGTTAACCAGATATACCGGGACAGAATTAAATGAATTTGGAGAATATATTTTATTAACCAATTTTCAGGGGTACTTAAAAATATTTGCGGATATCTATAACACCGAGATTGTAGGTGCTGATAAAGCAATGCCCACAGCAACTGCTAACGGAATAACCATGATCAATTTCACAATGGGTTCAGCAAATGCCGCTACAATTATGGATTTGTTATCTGCCATTTCACCAAAAGCTTGTTTATTTCTAGGTAAATGTGGTGGATTAAAGAAAAAAACTGCCATTGGAGATTTAATTCTTCCTATAGCGGCTATTAGAGGTGAAGGAACATCCAATGATTATTTCCCACCTGAAGTACCCGCTTTACCTGCCTTTACTTTACAAAGAGCCATTTCAACAACAATCAGAGAGCATGGTAAAGATTATTGGACGGGAACGGTTTACACCACCAACAGACGTGTATGGGAGCATGATGATGAATTCAAAGACTACTTAAGAAAAATTAGAGCAATGGCTATTGATATGGAGACTGCAACTCTTTTCTCAACAGGTTTTGCCAATAAAATTCCGGTAGGTGCTTTATTGCTGGTATCTGATATTCCAATGACTCCGGAGGGTGTTAAAACCTCAAAAAGTGATAAAATAGTTTCTTCTAACTATGTTGAAGAACACATCAAAATTGGTGTACAATCGTTAGAAGAAATTAAGAATAACGGAACCTCAGTAAAACACTTAAGATTCCCGTTCTCAGAAGATTAAATAAATGGGAATTCTCAACCCTAAAAACATTCAATTTAGTGATGAAACTGAACAAGTTAAGTTTAACTTAATCTGGCAGTTAAGTGTAATAGCAAGTATCGTATTATTCATTATTACTACGGTATTTTTCTTTGATCCATCCAATGCTAAATACACTTATTTAAGTGGCCTTTTAATTGCCGTATTCGGTTTAATTTATTTGAGAAAGACTAAGAACTATTTTGTTCTTTACATTGCCTATGCCACACTGGGAAGTTTAATTCTTCAAATTGACAGTAATCTTACATTAGACACTCCTCACCTAGCCAATTTCTTTTGGGTGCTATTAGTTACCATAATGACTGTTTTTGGCTGTAACTTAAGAATTGCATCCTTTTTTCTTATCGCAAATTTAATTGGGATTGTTATTTACAGCCAATTTTCTTTAAACAAGCATTACGAAGCCATGCACGGCATCTCTAACTTCAACAGCTTAGCTATTGCTTTAGAGTTGATTTCTATAATTTCGATTATAAGTTATATCGTATTTCTATTTGTAAAAACTCGAAAAAACGCAGAGGATAAACTCATTGCTGTCAACAAAGAACTGGCTGCCCAGAACAAAGAAATTCTCAAAAGAGATGATGAAAAAACCGTTTTGGTTAAAGAAATCCATCACAGAGTAAAAAACAATCTTCAAATAATCATCAGTTTACTAAGACTTCAAATGACTGAGATTAGAAGTTCTGAAGCTAAAACTCATTTCTCAGAAGCTATAAACAGGGTGATGGTGATGTCATCTATTCACCAAAAACTTTATCAGGAGAACAACTTAACCGACTTTGATTTAAACAATTACGTAGAAGAACTAGCAACGGAATTGAAAAACTTTTTTCGTGAAGATGACGATATCACTATCAATGTGAATGCCCATTATCACAACATTGATATCAAAACTATTGTTCCTGTCGGGCTGTTGCTCAATGAACTCTTATCGAATTCATTTAAATATGCTTTTCAAAGTGTTTCAAAAGGAGTGATATCCATTGATATTACTGAAAAAGAAGGTCATTTTGAACTAAAATATGCTGACAATGGAAAGTGGATTAATAAAAGCAAAGAAGAAAATGGCTTTGGATTAGAGTTAATCGATATTCTGACAGAACAATTAAATGGTTCTAAATCAATAGTAACTGATGAAAACGGAACTTTTTATACCTTTAAGTTGCAGTCATTAAATGAAGAATCATGAAAAAAGATCGAAGAGATTTTATTAAAGTAAGCGCTCTAGCCAGTGTTGCAGCTATTGCCAACACCTCTTGTGCAGAAACTGAAGAGATCAAATCAGAGATTCTTGATGAATCACCTAAAAAAATAGTTAAACCTATCGTTGTTTCAACTTGGATTCACGGACAAGCAGCAAATACTGAGGCTTGGAAGATTCTTTCAGAAAAAGGATCTGCTTTTGATGCCGTTGAACAAGGAGTCAGGCAATGTGAATCTGACCCTGAAAATTTAACAGTAGGTATTGGTGGATTACCGGATAGAGATGGACGTGTTTCACTAGATGCCTGCATCATGAACCATGAAAGCAAATGTGGAGCTGTTGCCGGATTAGAAGAAATTGAAAACCCGATTTCAGTTGCCAGAAAAGTAATGGAAGAAACGCCTCATGTATTATTAGTAGGAAAAGGCGCTCAAGAATTTGCAGTGGATCAAGGCTTTGAACGAAAAAATTTAATGACCGAAGAATCGACCAAACAATGGAAAGAATGGTTAGCAACTTCTGAATACAAGCCTATTATTAACATTGAAAATCACGATACCATAGGAATGCTAGCTTTAGACGAAGACGGAAATCTTTCTGGAGCGTGCACCACTAGTGGTATGGCTTATAAAATGCATGGTCGTGTGGGCGATTCACCTATCATAGGCGCTGGACTTTTTGTTGATAATGAAGTTGGAGCTGCTTGTGCTTCTGGTGTTGGCGAAGCAGTGATAAGAGTAGCAGGAAGTGCCATGGTTGTGGAATTAATGCGAAATGGTAAATCTCCTGAAGAAGCTTGTAAAGAAGTGGTAGATAGAATCATGAAAAAACATGAAAACGTTGACGGACTGCAAGTTGGATTCATAGCACTCAACAAAAACGGCGAATACGGGTGTCATTCAGTTTATCAAGGCTTTAACATAGCTGTTAAAACTGCTGATTCTGAAGCAATGCATGACGCCAATTACGAGAAAACTTGGGGTTAATCTACCTTTTCCAACCTTATTTCAACGAACTTAGAAACAGGCGTATTACTTCCTTTAGCTACGCTTTTCAATGGCACTAATACATTCGCCTCTGGAAAATAAGTCGCACAGCAACCTTTTGCAATAGAATATGAAATAACTTTAAAGTTATTCGCTCGCCTTATCTCCCCTTCATATTCGCCCACTAAATGAACCACTTGTGTGTTTTTTAAACCCTGTTCTTTCATGTCTTCGGGATTCATTAGCACTACTCTACGCTCACCTTCTATTCCACGGTAACGATCATTCATACCGTAAATGGTGGTGTTATACTGATCATGCGTTCTTATGGTCATCATCACTAAATGCCCTTCCTTCACTTGTCTGTTAGGGGCTTTTACTAAACTAAAGTGTGCTTTTTTATCAGGAGTACCAAAATTACGATCTCTTGCCCCATTTGGCAGATAAAAGCCTTTAGGAACTCTTACTTTCTTATTATAATCGGTAAAACCATCTATAGTAGCTTCAATATGATCCCGAATCGTGTCATAATTATCGGCCATTTCTAACCAATTAATTTGCTCTGACCCCATTGCCGCATGCGCTATACCCGCAATGATAGCCGGTTCACTTTTCAAAGACTTTGAAGGCGGATCTAATCGACCAGTTGATTTATGAACCACTCCCATTGAATTTTCAACACTAATAAATTGTGGTCCCGTTTTTTGCTCGTCCTTGTCAGAACGCGCTAAACACGGTAAAATGATGGCTTCTTCTCCTGTCACACAATGAGATCTGTTCAGTTTAGTAGATACCTGAACTGTTAATTCACAATTCTTAATTGCTTCTCCGGTTAATTTACTATCCGGTGTAGCAGAAATGAAGTTCCCTCCCATGAAAACATACACTTTTACTTTTCCTTCTAGGCTGGCTTGTATTGATTCTACTGCATCTACACCATGTTCTCTGGGTGTTTTAATTCCAAATCGCTCATCTAATTTTGCCAAGAATCCTTCTTTTGGCTTCTCCCAAATTCCCATAGTACGGTCACCTTGCACATTTGAATGTCCTCTTACCGGACATGTTCCTGATCCAGGTTTTCCAATACTTCCTTTTAGCAGTAAAACGTTCACCACTTCTTTAATATTATCGACACCATTTACATGTTGCGTCAATCCCATTGCCCAACAAATAATGATCTTCTTTTTCTCAATAAATAACTGAGCTACTTCTCTGATTTCTTTTTCTTTAAGTCCGCTCTGTTGAACCATAGATTTAAAATCAGTTTGACGAATATCTGCAATCAAATCATCAAAACCTTCTGTAAATTCTTTGATAAAATCTAAATCAAAAACTTCACCTGGACGCTTATCCTCTTCTTCTAACATCAGCACCATGATCGCCTTCAATAAAGCAACATCTCCATTTACTTTAACCTGTAAATAATGATCAGTTAGTTGCGTTCCTCCTTTCATTATCGCTAAAGGATTCTGAGGATCTATAAACGCGTTATTCCCTGTTTCAGGTATTGGATTAACCGCAACTATCTTACCACCATTGTTTTTGCACTTTTCAAGCGCGGTCAGCATCCGTGGGTGATTGGTTCCAGGATTTTGCCCCATGATCATGATCAACTCTGACTCATACAAATCTTCTAAAGTAACTGACCCCTTTCCTATTCCAACGGTTTGACTCAATCCTGCACCAGAAGACTCATGACACATATTTGAGCAATCTGGCAAGTTATTGGTTCCGAACTGCCGTACCATCAACTGATACAAATAAGCAGCTTCATTACTTGTTCTTCCTGAAGTGTAAAATACGGCTTCATCTGGTTTATCTAGAGATTTCAACTTATCTCCAATCTTTTTAAAAGCATCATCCCATGAAATAGGTTCATAATGACTAGACCCTTTAGCTAAATACATAGGCTCAGTAATTCTACCCGCTTTGCCTAAAAAGAAATCTGTTTGCTGTGACAACCATTCAACCGAATGTTTTTTGAAAAATTCTGGAGTTACCTTATGCTTAGTTGCTTCTTCAGCTATTGCTTTTGCGCCGTTTTCACAGTATTCACCTAATCCCGAACGTTTTCCGTCAGGATCTGGCCATGCACATCCAGGACAATCAAAACCATCTTTCTGATTCATCTTGTTCAACAACTTTATTCCTCTCCAGATTCCCATTTCTTTAGAAATGTGCCGCATAGAAGATATAATTGCCGGAATTCCAACTGCTTTCTCCTTCATTTTTGTGAGTTTCAAGTTTGCGAACTCTTCAGGAGGTAAAATTTGTACGTCTCGCTTATTTGCCATTTGTGTAAAACTGTGTCCACTAAAGATAAGTATTCTGCATCAATCAACTAAGATTCTCTATTCAATAATAATCAAAGTGATTTTGTTGATACATATGGATTTTTAACTGAATTCCACCAATTATCGTTATCTTCAAACCCAATGAAATTTACAGAACTGAATCTTGATGATTCGCTATTAGAGGCGATATCGTACATGGGCTTCGAGAACGCCACACCAATACAGGCACAAGCCATTCCAATAATACTAGATAACAAAGACATTTTAGCCTGCGCCCAAACTGGAACAGGAAAAACGGGTGCCTTTGTTTTACCCATTTTAAATAAACTTGTTGGCAAGGAGGATACCTCTGTCAATACTTTAATAATTGTTCCAACCAGAGAATTAGCGATTCAAATTGAACAGCAAATTCAAGGCTTGTCCTATTTTGTTTCTGTTGGATCTAAAGCTGTTTACGGCGGTGGAACGGGGAAAGACTTTCAAGAAGAAAAAGATGCACTAACAAAAGGTTGTGACATTATTGTAGCCACTCCGGGTAAACTTCTTTCTCATCTAAAAATGGGATATGTTAAGTTTGACAAGGTGCAGCACTTAGTAATGGATGAAGCAGACCGAATGTTAGACATGGGATTCATTGATGATTTAAAAAAGATCATTTCGTACCTCCCTAAAAAGCATCAAACATTATTGTTTTCGGCGACAATGCCTCCTAACATTAGGTCTTTAGCGAAATCAATTTGCCATAATCCGGAGGAGATTTCACTTTCTATATCAAAACCTGCAGCTGGTGTTAAGCAGCAGATTTTCATGGCTTTTGACAATCAAAAATCAAAGTTGATCGCCCATATTCTGAAAGAAAGGAAAGAATATGACAGTATTATCATTTTCTCTTCTACCAAAGCTAAAGTGTCTGATATCGTCAGAGATTTAGGAAGAGCTGGTTTTCCAGCAAAGGGTATTTCATCCAACCTAGAGCAAGATAAGCGTGAAGAAGTATTGCGTGGATTCCGCTCTAAACGAATTAGAATATTAGTTGCCACAGATGTTATGTCTAGAGGAATAGACATCAAAGAAATCAATATGGTGATTAACTATGATGTGCCGAATGATGCTGAAGATTATGTTCACAGAGTTGGACGTACTGCAAGAGCAAACACCAAAGGTGAAGCCATTACGCTTGTCAACCCAAAAGACATGCACAAGTTTGCCAGAATAGAGAAGTTAATAGAACGTGATTTTGAAAAAACGCAACCTCCAAAAGAATTAGGTGACGGACCAGAATGGGTGGCACCTAAAAAAGGCAAAGGCGGAGGTAAACGCAACTTTAGCAAAGGCGGCAACAATAAAAGTAAAGGCGGTAAAAAACCTTTTAAGAAGAAGTGGAACAATAAAAAAGGTGGTAGGGATAATTCTTCAAAACCTAAACAATAATCTCTTCAATCTTACCCGCAACTTCAAGTCCTGCGTTTCTTCCAGCATCTTCAAAGATAATATTACCGGCTTTTTTATCGGTTAGCTGTATATTGAGCACCGATTGCATGCTCTCCTCTATTCTACCATCCATGAATCCTGAAATTGGAGCAGCTAAAGTAGTTCCAATAGCTCTTTGTGCATTTATTTCTAAACGAAATTTCCGGTTCTCGTAAACCAGCTGAACTGTCTTTTCTGAAACCTGTGATTTTCTTAATTTAGTTCCGTTATAAGTTGTAAACTCTATCAATCTATCTTTTAACCAAAGTCCTGCAATGAAGCCTATAAATCGGGTTCCGGCATAGGGAATTTTCGCAACTGACGATTTTAGCGAGATTCCGGGTTCTGAAAAGTGATTGCTTTGCATCCAGATATAAGCAGAAGGAAAAGATCTTCCCCAGTCTTTTTCCATATAACCTTTGCCTCCATTGAAATCTGCACGCTCACCGCGAATGTTTAAGGTGCCTTCAATATCGTGATCCATACTTAATATACCGTGATAACACTCCATCCTGGGTAAAAAGGAAAAAGGCCCCATGATGCCAGGAGACAGCAGAGATGATGACCAAGGAACTTGATTTTTAAAGCGCAAACCTCCTGAAACATTTTCTAAATCTAAATTGATTTCATTAGCAGTAAAATGGTTCTTGAGAATGGACAAGTCAAAAACATCTTTTTTTGCTTTAAAATCTGCCGCATCAAACTTTATATAATCTGCCGTCTTTTTGATTCCATCTAAAACCTGAATAAAGGCCTGTTTATCCCCCTTTTCATCCATGGCAATTCCGGGAATAAAGGCGAATGCATGTTGTTCATCTTTACTTATTACTTTGTAATACCAGCCCTCAAAATAACGCCTGGTTCTTTTGTGACCATGATAATTTTCAGGATGATATAAATTTTTGATTTTGCTCACAGACCAAATTTCTTAAACAACAATGAATACAACTTTAAGTTCAACTAAAAATAGAGCGCAAGCTCTTAGACTCCAGGTTGAACTACCTGTGCTGATCAATCAAAATCACATTTCCATCCGGATCGGTCAATGTTAAACTCGCTGGTCCTTCTGAATTTTCATCTGCTTCTGCGATTAATTTTAATCCTTTTGCTTTAAAGTCTTTTTGTAATTTTCTGATATCTGAAAACTCATTTAAGTTTTGTGCGTTTTCATCCCATCCAGGATTAAAAGTCAACAAATTACCTTCAAACATCCCTTGAAACAACCCTACTAACGCATTACCATTTTTCATGATTAGATAATTCATCTCCATGCTTCCTCCAAAACTTGAAAAACCTAACTTTTCGTAAAACTCTTTTGACTCTTTTAAGTCTTTTACATTTAGACTAATTGAAAATGCCCCTAATTCCATATTTATTTTTTTGATGAGATCCGAAAATACGGATTTGGAATGGCAAATAATAAATTGTCATCCACTTTAACCAATTTTAAGAAATATGTTTTCTAAAAAAGCGTATCTTATTGCCTCATTTGAATTATAGAATAAACGCAACAAGCAACTTAATGAATTATATCAAACTTTTTTTACCCCTATTCATTGTTTTTACTAGTCTGACAGGTTTTAGCCAAAAAAAATACCAAGGTTTACTTTGGGAGATTTCAGGAAATGGCTTAACAGAGTCAAGTTACCTGTACGGAACAATGCACGTTTCAAACAAATTGGCATTTAACGTAAGTGATTCATTTTATATCTGTTTGTCAAAAGCGCAAGGAATTGCCTTAGAATCTTCTCCAGCAGCTTGGATGGAAGAATACCGTGACATGGGTGCTTTCTCAGGCGGTGGTTACGATTTCGGTTCAGACTTTTACTCTAAAGCTTTTAAAGTGAAAGAGCCAAAAACAGAGGTTATTTTTGATTTGTTAGAAAACAAAAACGGTTTAATGAATCAAATCTTATATCGTTTTAATCCTGGCAATGAAGATTATCAAGAGAACACCTTTTTAGATATGTTTATTTTTCAAGCTGGAGCAAAAAATGAAAAACCAATTTTCAGTTTAGAAGAGTTGGATGAAGTCATGAAACTATCAGTAAAATCAATGACTCCAGACAAAGAGAAAGAAAGAGACAATAGCAATAACAATTATTTAGAAAAAGACGGACAACAAAAGTTTGTTCAATTAGAAGAAGCTTATCGCAGAGGAGATCTTGATAAAATTGATTCTTTAAGCAAATCAGACACACCTACACAAGTGTATCATAAATACTTCATAGTTGAGAGAAATAAAAATATGGTGAGAAGAATGGACTCGTTAATGCGAATTCAATCGTTGTTTACAGGAATTGGAGCTGCTCACTTACCAGGTGATGAAGGCGCTATTCAACTATTAAGAGATATGGGCTACAAGGTTCGTCCTGTCAACGTGAAATCAACTGGGAAGTCTCATAAAATGAGAAAAAAGTTTGAAAACACGTACAGACCAATCAAGTTTTCACCTACCAAAACGACAGACGGATTTGTAACTGTTTCCACTCCAGGCGAACTATTTGAAATGCCTACAAACAAAAGAGGTAAAATGGAGTATTTATGTCCAGAGCCTGTAAATGGCGGATACTTTTCAATTATCAGATTATTCACCTACGGTCCTATTTTTAATAAAACACCAGAATATTACAAATCTACTTTTGACAGTCTACTCTATATCGCCACCCCAGGTGAAATGATGAAAAAAGAAGAAATTACTGTAAACGGTCACATAGGTTATAACATCTTGACTAAAACATCTAAAAACGCATTCGTAAATTACAATGTCATCTTTTCTCCTACAGAAATCTTGGTATTTAAAGGATCAGGAATTGACACTTATATTCAAAAAACAGAACCACAAAGTTTTTTCACCAAAATTGAGCTTTCACCCAACTCGTCAGAATGGACAAAAGTTAGCCCAAAATTTGGGGGAGCAAAATGGAAAATGAAAGGAATGGTTTCAGGGCAAGACATGATTAAAGGCATGGATGAAACGATAATAGACCCCATGTTCCAATCCTATGACAACACTACTAAAGAGTATTTTCAAGTAATGCGATACAGCTATAATGACTTGGATTATATTGAAGAAGATTCTTTTGACTTAACCTATCTTGGTAAAATTTACGGCAAAGAATTAGGCTATGATGTTGATCAAAGTGAATTCACCGCAAAATCAGGCTATAGCTACGTTGACCAAACTTTAAAGCGCAAAGAAGAAAGAAAAAATCAAGTTGAAGAATTAAAAGTGAGAATCTTTACGCAAGGCGGTTTATATTATTTAATGTCAACTACTGCATCAAAAGATAATGCGAGCACCTTCTTTAATTCTTTTGAGTTTACAGATTTCATTATAGACAATGAATATGAAGAGTACGTTGATACAACTTTACATTACTCTGCTTCTACTCTAAAGGTTGATGAAAAGCCAGATTACAATGCTATGTATGCAGGATTAGGCGGTTACAAAGATGATGACGAAGAAGATAAGTCGCACTTAGGTGCTACAGAAACTAAAATGCACTACTCTACTAAATCGAATGAATCAATTTATGTAGGTTATTCAAAATTCCATGATTATGACGGAGCCGATTCGCTTCAAGATTTCTGGGATTATAGAAAAGAGCGTTTAGCTGATGAAAATCAAATGCTTGTTACCAGAGAAGTAGAAAAAGAAATTGAAGGCGATAAAACTCTTTCTTTTGTACTAACCGATACGGGGTCGTCTAAAGGGATCATGACATTATTACATTTACATCATGGTGTATTATATACCGTCCAAACCCTAATTGACACAGTAAAAGGACCTTCAAAATATGCGCAAACATTCTTCGATACTTTCAAACCAAGCGACACTTTAATTGGGAGAGATATTTTTGAAGATAAAGCCCAAGTTTGGTACGATCACATTTTTAGCGAAGACAGTTTAAACAAAGTAAACGCAATTAAAAGTATTAGAAACATTGATTTTACTGAGAACGATATCGACAAGATTGCTAAAGTATACACTGAATACGAATTTGATGAGGATACGGAAATTTCTGATAGAGAAAAGCTAATCATGTCTTTAGGAAATGTAGAGCATCAAGATGCTTATGATTTCTTGAATGGGGTTTATGACACCAATAACTTCAAGTCTGATTTGCAATTTATTGTCTTAAAGTGCTTCTCTTATACTGAGACCAAAGAGGCTTATGACGCCATTGAAAATCAACTTTTAAACAACACACCTTTTACAGAGAACGATCAAAAATTGAATTTCTTCAACAACCTTTACGACTCGTTAGAGTTGGCCAAGTCTTATTTCCCTAAAATGTTAGAATTGTCTCAATATCCTGAATACAAACCATATGTGGTGGAATTACTTTCATACGGATATCAAGAAGAAATCTTTTCATTTAGCGATTTCAGCTCTGAGAAGAGTTCAATTTTTAGAAATGCTAATATTGAGCTAAAAAGAACCGTAGCCAATCAAGAATCTGATAAGAAACAGAACAACTATTATTTTGGAGGAACCTCTCAAACGGCAGCTTACCACAACCTGTTTTTAGATTACTATGCTTTAATGTGTGGATTCAAGAAAAACGGAGATAAAGATGTAAATCAATTCTTTGACGAAATTCACCGAATTAAAAACAAAAAGTTCCTGGTTGAAGCAGAAATCATTCATCATAAACTTGGAATGCCAGTAGATACGGCAAAAATTAATGAAGTAACCGCAGACCTTGAATATCAAATTTGGGCTTACAATAGACTTGATAAAAACGATATGCTTGACTACTTCACCCCTAGTATCACTCAAGAGGACATGGCTTTTGCTTCTTTATATAATTATGGATATGACGAGGAGGAAGACACAGCATTCTTTGTTAAAAAAGTTCTGATAGACAATGGATCAGATTTAGGATACATCTACTTTTTCAAAAGAAAGACAAAGAAGAATAAAAATTACATGATTGATTATGTTGGTCTTCAACCTGTGGATGAGAAAGAATTTAAAACACTTGATTTAGAAACTAAAAAAGGCCTTTCTGTCAGAAATGACGAAGAAATGGAACTGACAATTGATAAAACAATTGAAATTTTTGAAATGAGTAATAGGAAACGAGTGGTATTGACCAGCTTCAATTGGGGCGGTTGGGGCGGCCTCTTCTAAGCTAGCTTGGCATATAAAGAACTAATTCTAAAAAAGCTCTTAATGGTTTTAGGGCTTTGTTATCTAACACATCCGATTTTAAAGAGATTTTTTCAAAAGTCCTGTTGCTGGAATAGGCAGAAAAATAAGCAATCATTACGTTCTCACTTGACTTTATCATGAAGGTAATACTTTGATTAGAAAGGTCATTATCGTTCCACATGGTTCTATTCCCTCCAATACTAATGAAGTTTCCATTCACCTTCGCCTTATAACCTTCGTAATCAGAATATGGGCAGTATGGAGGTTGACAACGATCTATTCTAGAATAGTTTCTATCGCTCTCAAAGTTCAATTTAATGGATCCAGGAACCTCAAAAAAATACTCTGTGATTAACTCTGTATATTTCACATAACAAGATAGCAGCCTCTTATATCCTATGGGCTTTTTATCAAGTTTTAGAGTGATCATTTACTTTTCAGTCAAATTTTTAATGATATCTGCAACGGGCTTAATCGCAGTTGTATATTCAATAGTAGGTCCAGCGCACCATACCGTTTTATAAGTTGCTGAAAAAGCAGATTTTTCAAGACTTTTCATTCCTTTTACAAAGGTCAGCATCTTCACCCATTTCTTTAATCGCTTATTTTTAGACAAAATACGTTCAAACCAATTTTGTCTTGTACCAATTTTTTGAACATAAGGTGTATTTATCACGGTGCAAGGCGTTCCAGATACTTTTGTGCTCATTACGATATCTTTCGCACCATAATCCACACAAGCCTGCTTATACTCTTGAGAAACATCAGACTCTTCTGATGCAATAAACACAGAACCGATTGAAGCACCAATCGCTCCAAGCTTCATTACATCTTCCATTTGAGATGCGTTTCCAACTCCACCTGCAGATATCACTGGAATGTCACATTTCTCAGCCAATAATGGAATCAATTCTTTTGGATCCATTGGTCCAGCATGACCTCCTGCTTTATTATTTACTGCAATCACTGCATCAGCCCCTAATTCTTGAACTTTCAGAGCGAATTTTAAATCTACCACATCACAAAAAACCTTAATTCCATGCGGTTTACAAGCATTAATCACTTCTTCTGGAGAACCTAAAGAGGTGATGATAAAATCAACTTTTTTCTCCACGCAAGTCTTTAATTGACCTGCCATTTTTGGGTTGGATTTATTTACGATCAAATTTACACCTAACCCACCTCCTGTGGTTGCAGCTCTAACTTCATCAATGGCTTTTCTGAACTCTTCGTCTGTCCTGTAATTTAAGGCCGGAACTGCTGCTGCAATGCCGTTATTAATTCCCGCAATTAACATTTTTGCGTTAGACACCAAAAACATTGGTGCCATTATTATTGGATATTTAATTCCTAAAATTTCAGTGAGGTCTTTTTGCATTAGTTTTGATTGTCGTTTTGTTCTAGTCGATTATTGCGTTCAATACGGTAAACTCTATTACTTAATATTTGACCGTATTTTTTTGAATATTTAATATTGTAATCTACATAAGCTTTTTGCGCCCATTCTTGTGCAGCATAGACGTCACCTTGAATCTCTGAATAAACTGCCATATTGTGACATGCTCTACCTGCTACTTTTCTTTTTGGTGATTCGGTATCTTTCAACCACAATTCAGCAGCCCCATCCCAGTCGTTTAAATCAGCTCTTCTTCTCGCTATTTTTAAATTTCGACTCCCTTTGTTGTAATAGTCTCTATAAACTCTGAAATATTGTCTTCTCACTCTTGAAGCATAAGCTCTTCCCATTTGGGTACTCAAATTTTTGACAATTTGATCTCTTCCCATGATTGCCGAGAGTGCCTTCACTGGGTTAATCCCGCTTCCCGTTTTAGAAATTCTATCTCTTACAAAATATTCATCTCTGATAATTTTGTTCTTTGGGTCATAAATCCTCCACCCAGTTGTGATTCTCGTTGTTGAAGTTGCTCTGTGCCTTGGCACTTGTACAGAACCTAATGGTGTATTTTGATTCACCATTTGCATGTCGTAATTCACTTTTGTATCTGTATCGAACACTTCTAGCACGAACAACACTTGAACTCCGTTCGCATCACAAATTTGCTGAACTTCATTCCAATCCATTGGAGCCGGAAAAATGTCGGCCGCTCTATTATCTAGTGTCATGCTATCTAACAATGCAACATAAGTAAATCGCTTATTCGTTGTAAGCTCATCAAACATTCCTTGTGCAGCAGCATTAGAACCTGTTTCGTCTAATTTTCCTTCTAAAGAAAGTGCATTATCTACAATATCAACCACTTTTCCCGCTCCTGATGAAAAGGTTCGGTTAATGACTCCAGCCGTTTCATATTCTTTTTCAAGAAAAACAATTGGTGGATCTGAAATTGTTAAGTAAACCTGATGTTTACATGATGTAACAACAAATAGAAGGGCAAAAAAAGATAAAAAGTAGATTCTTTTCATTTTCGTGGATTTGATTGGTTCAAATCAGCTACTACAAATCAGATGCCAAAGCAATCATCTCTGCGATATCAAGTACTTCAATTTCAGCTTCTTTGTTGAAATTTTTCACACCATCTGTC
This sequence comes from Crocinitomicaceae bacterium, assembly GCA_039939375.1. Classification (GTDB taxonomy): domain Bacteria; phylum Bacteroidota; class Bacteroidia; order Flavobacteriales_D; family Crocinitomicaceae; genus Paracrocinitomix. The sequence goes on from JBDVJO010000010.1 coordinate 362,828, forward strand.
ATCATTGTATTACAAAACGGACAACCTGTAGCGATTATATTAGGTTTTGTTGCCAAGGCATCTTCTGTACGCTCAACATTAATTTCTTTATCTCCTTTTTCTGCTTCCTTAAACATTTGCGCTCCTCCTGCTCCACAGCAAAGTCCTTTTGCTTTGCATCTTTTCATCTCTACTAACTCAGCATCCAATTTTTCTAATACATTTCTTGGTGCCTCATACACATCATTCGCTCTACCTAAATAACAAGGATCATGGAAGGTAATTTTCTTTCCTTTAAATTCTCCTCCTTCTACTGCTAACTTCCCTTCTTTAAATAATCCTTCTAATAATTGGGTGTGGTGAATCACTTCATAATTTCCTCCTAAACCTGGATATTCATTCTTTAGGGTATTGAAGCAGTGAGGACAAGCCGTCACAATCTTTTTTACTTCATATCCATCCAATACCTGAATATTCATCATAGCTTGCATCTGGAACAAAAACTCATTCCCTGCTCTTTTAGCTGGATCTCCAGTACAAGATTCCTCCGCTCCTAACACTGCAAATTTTACTTCGCATTTATTTAAAATCTTAACAATAGCTTTGGTAATCTTCTTCGCTCTGTCATCAAAACTTCCAGAACATCCTACCCAGAATAATACATCTGGTTTTTCACCGCTAGCCATCATTTCGGCCATAGTAGGTACTACTAAATTGCTCATTCAATTATTTTTTAAATACTTCAATACTTTCTTCTGACCTTACAAGGTCAGTAAATTTTCCTTCAAACCTGGTGGCTCTCACAATGTGATTATCAATCCAATGATAATTTCCACCTCTCGGTTTTCCCATAACCATACCATGGAATTTAAAACCATGCTCATTTAACCACTTCTCTGTTACCCCTCTATGTTCTTCTATTCTAGAAGTAAAAAAGGTAATCACATGTCCTTCGTCATACCATTTATTGATCGTTTCTAGGGCATCTGGATAAAGCTGTGCAGTTGCCATTCTTTCTGGCTCTTCATTTGGAATATCGTCACAAATTGTTCCGTCAATATCAATCATGTAATTCTTCACACTTGACGGCAATACTGGAGAAATTGTTTCTCCGTTTTCCATTGCATCCAATAACTTATGCTTCATCTTTCCAGTTTAATCGATCAGTTGGAGAGAATTGCCAAGGTGCTTGGTTATTCTCAATGTTGGTATTCATTGTTATTAATTCTGAAGGAATCTTAGATTCTTCCATGACTAAATATCTTCTTAAATCAACGATTATGGCTAATGGATCAATGTTTACAGGACATTCCTGAACACAGGCATTACACGAAGTACATGCCCAAATTTCCTCCTCAGTAATAAAGTCTCCCAATAAACTTTTACTGTCATTAAATTCTTTTCCTTCTTTTCTTATCCCTGCTCCTACTTCTTCAGCTCTATCTCTCACATCCATCATGATTTTACGCGGTGATAACTTTTTACCGGTAACATTTGCGGGGCAAGAAGAAGTACAACGACCACATTCAGTACAAGTGTAAGCATTCATAATATTCACCCAAGACAAATCTTGAACATCCTTAGCCCCAAATTTTTGAGGTTCAGCATTTGGATCTACCTCTGGAACTGCGTAAGGATCAGCATTTGGATCTAACATCATTTTCACCTCTTTGGTTACAGCTTCCATATTGGTAAACTGTCCTTTTGGTTTAAGATTAGAAAAATAGACGTTGGGAAATGCCCAGAAAATATGCAAGTGTTTAGAAAATGGTAGATAAATCATGAAGCCCATTACCACACAGAAATGTCCCCACCATCCTATTCTCTCTAACATCAACAATGTTCCAGTCTCCATTGAACCAAAGATGTTTGGTCCTGTGAATGAGCTAATAGCAAAGCCAAAGCTTCCTTGTCCTTCAAAATGACTTTCACCTCTTAAATATAGAGCTTCATCTGCTCCATTCATTGTGAACACGCAAATCACCAAAATAAATTCTAAGTATAAAATGATATTACCATCTAACTTTGGCCAACCAGTCATTTCACTTTTAACCAATCTAGGAACCTTAATTAAATTTCTTCTTGATAAGAAAGCGAAAGTTGCCACTAAGGCCAGCAATGATAAAACTTCAATTAAACTAATAATGAAGGTATACAATCCACCTAAAGCCTCTGCAAACACTCTATGTGAACCAGTTGCTCCATCAATGATGATTTCAATTAATTCAATTTGTGTAAAAATAAAGGCAACATAAATAAAGATATGTAAGATTCCAGCTATTGGTCTTGTCACCATTTTTGACTGCCCAAGCGCAACCCGAATAGTTGTTTTAATCCGTTCGGCTTTGTTATCAGTTCTTTCAACTGACTTTCCTAATTTGATGTTTTGAATGATTAACCTGACCTTGTATGCGAAAAACGCTGTGCTGCCAAGAAAAATTAGAATAAAAACTATGCTAGCAATACTCATTGAACTATACGAATTGAATAAAAATTTGGTTAATGCTTATACTGAACGGAATCAATGATTTCATCCAGAATTTTTTCTCTTTCATTGGTCGTTTGAAAGCCTTTTACTTTTCTACCAAAGATTGAGAAGTGTACAAACTTGTTCGGATTTGCTCCAAAGTCATCTAAGAGATTTTGCAAGGATTGATTTGTTTCAATCAACTCATTATGCAAACTATCTGTATGCAAGAGTTTACCCATTGTTCCTTTACCACTATTCACATCTGCCAAGACGCCATTGAGCTCGGTTAAGGTGGTTTTAGTTTCATCTATAACGGATTTAATGTCAGAATCAGCAAGCGTATCTGAAATCGCCGAAATATTATCAATTACATTAGATATTTTATCTGATTTACCAGAGAGATTCTCTGTAATATCATGAACATCCTTTAAAATTCGATCAACTTGTTCAGTTTCATTCGAAATTAGTACTGATAGATTTTGTGCCAACTCACCGAAAGTGGAAATTGCATCTCTTACTTCGTATAATGACTCATCAATTGTATATGCAGCTGAAGTATCCCAAAACGCATTCACCGATACAATAATATCTTCAACAGAACCAATTAACTCTTCTGTCTTTTTCTTTAGTGGTAAAATTTCTTGATTGATTTGCGTCTGAAGATCTACCTCTAAGAATGCACCTTGAAAAGTATCTTGATCCACATAGTAGGCTAATTCTTGCGCTGGCAAAGAATCTGTAAAGATTTTTAAATCTAAAGCCTTCGTTCCTAAGATATCTGAACTAATTAACCAAACTTCTGAAGTTTTTGGAATCATTAATTCGTTGTTATCGATACCGAACTTAACTTTTACCTTGTTCGCGTCATCTTCTTTTAATTCAACTGAGAGTACTTGACCTACTTTTACGCCATTCAGCAATACATCATTTGAAGGTTGCAATCCTGATGAATTATCAAAGAATGCATAAAACTCCCTATTTTTTTGAAAAATTCCACCGCCTTTTAAGAAGTTTACACCAACGAAAAGCAGCAATAAACCTAAGACAACTAATAATCCAACTTTAAACTCTTTTGAAACTCTCATGAACGGGCTCCTGTTTTTGTTTGTTTTGTAGTTGCTAAAATAGTGCAAAAAAAACGAAGCAGCTTATTTTTCGGTGATTTTTATGGCTTCAGATAAGGTCATTCTCTCTGAATCTTTGAAGGCAACTACAAAAGCATGATCGAATCCTTTTTTTCGCATTTCTTGTTTCAGTTTGTTTGCAGGGTCTAATCCCTTGAAAACTCCAGTAGTATACTTATAAAGTCCACCCGCTTCATACATCCAAATTGGCATGTTTTGAAAACGTTCTTCATTTAGGTCTAATTTAGAAGAAGAAGTTTCAATTTGAACACGATAAATGATGTCCTCTTTTTTAATACTCGCTTCGTCTATCCCAAACAAAGCAGTATCAATTCCGTTTACCGTTGAATTCACAGACAAATCAGCTCCTTCATATTCAGCTTTATACTGTTCAAAAGCCGAAAACAAAGAGGTTGCCATTTTCTTTTGACTTTCAGGGTCAGCTAAAAAATTCTCTTCATCTGGATTCGTTAAAAAGCCGGTTTCTATTAACACACTAGGCATGGTTGTTTTGTACAACACTAAGAATCCAGCTTGACGCACTCCTCTATTCGATCTCCCTAGCTTCACAAATTCTTCTTGGATTTTTGTTGCAAAATTTATGCTATGATCTAAAAACACGCTCAATTGCAATTGTCTCGCAATAATGGCATCAGCCGAGAGCTTTTCATAATTAGCTCCCCCATCTTTTTCAAATTCAATTGCAGAATTTTCACGCTCCGCAATTTTTCGTTGCGCCTCAGTTCTGTGCAAACCTAAAACATAAGTTTCAGCTCCGTAAGCCTTTGATGGACCAGCGTTAGCATGCACGCATATAAATAAATCAGCATTTGCTTTGTTAGCGATTTGAGCACGCTCATCTAATTCTACAAAAACGTCTGTTTTACGGGTATAGATTACATTTATATCTGGATATTTCTCAGCAATAAACTCACCGAGCTTTAAGGCTATGGCAAGTGTTACTGTTTTTTCGTTAGACTTCGCTCCATGACAACCTGGATCTTTTCCTCCATGCCCAGGATCTATTACAACTGTTTTAATTCCCTTAACTAAATCAGTGCCTTGAGCGAATAAGCCGACTGAAAAAATTAAGCAGCATTGCAATAATATTGTTCTCCTTATGTTTATTCCTGTTAACATCATCTGATAAATGTTATAGATTTGTCTTTTTTTATAAAGAACACTACAAAGTTAAGACCAAAAATTGCGTAAACGGGTAAATATATCGGTAGTTATCAATTCAATTTTGTTGATAAGCACTCTGTTTTGCAGTCTTAATTCCTTGGCGCAAAATGGTTTGAGTGACCCGGTTAATTATTCAGCAAGAGATTCAATTGTGGCAAATGCCAAGAATCAAATCGTAAAACTTTACGGAGAAGCTCTAGTAACTTATGATAATATTGAGTTGAAAGCGGATTACATTGAGATCGATATTCAACGAAATGAAGTCTTAGCAACCTATACATTAGACAGCTTAGGAAACCCAGTTGGGAAACCTGTATTTAACGCTGAAGGTGAAGAATCTACATGTGATTACATGAAGTACAACTTCAAAACTAAAAAGGGATATATTAAGGAAGTAAGAGCACAGCAAGACGAAGGGTATATCCACATGGCAGAATCTAAAATTCATCCCAACGAACAGATTCACTTGAAGAATGGTAAGTTTACCACTTGCGATCTAGACACTCCACACTATCACTTCAAAATGACGAAAGCGATCATTGTTCCAGAAGAGCGAATCGTTACGGGACCTGTTTTTATGAAAATTGGAAAGATACCTACCCCATTAGCGGCACCTTTTGCATTTTTTCCACAACAAAAAACAAGAAAACACGGTTTAATTTTCCCTACAGTAGGTCAGGCTTCAGGACTTTCGGGTTTTGGTGTAAAAGACTTGGGATATTACTTTCCTTTAGGTGACAATTGGGAGACACAATTCACTGGATCTATTTATACCACAGGACAATGGGCACTTGCTAATTCAACTAATTATTACGTTAAATATAAACATAGAGGAAACTTCGGATTACGATATGAAAGGTTGAAAGGCTACTTTTATGATACGACAGTAGTGAATAAGTACAGTATAAACTGGCGACATTCACAAGATGCCAAAGCTCACCCCTCTCTTCGTTTTTCAAGTGATGTAACATTCAAAAGTGACAACAACGGTAAAACCAGTCTAGATCCGTTGAATGATGAATATTTTACGAACCAATTCAACTCAACTTTGAAACTCGACAAAAGATGGAAGGCGGGACCATTAACAGGATCTTCTAATATCACAACATCTTTAAAACAAAACTCTATATCAGAAATGTACAATATAGATTTGCCTAGTTTTAGTTTCAACGTTTCTCAGTTCAGCTTGGGTGATTTTAGAAAGAACAAAATTGGAAAGAAATGGTATGAAAACGTGAATGTGACCTACAAACTAAGGTCTAAGAACTACATTTCAGCACCTGACAGTATCTTTAATGCCCAAGACATAGGATTAGCCGGCAATTACGCGACCAACGGTTTTGAACAAACCACGACCGTAAAATCACAATTGAAATTATTTGGCTCTCGTATAACTTTTACACCAAACGTAAATTATCGTGAAATCTGGAACTTTCAAAGTGAAGAGCACTTCTGGAATCCAGCGGACAGCACTATAGACACAACACAGGTCAAAGGATTTAGAACAGGAAGAAGCCTTTCGTTTAACGCAGGTGTTAGTGGAGTTTTCTATGGATACTACAAGTTCAAAGGAGACAGAAAACTAAGATTTAGACATCAAGCAACGCCTTCAGTCAATTTTTCATTTACGCCTGATTTCTCTAATTACCAGCAAGTGCAATCGAGCGAAGATAGTCAGTATGTTTACATTTCTCCTTTTAGAGCAAGTCAATATAAAGAAGGTTCTTATGGTTCATCAGGAAAAATGACCTTCAACTTAACCAATAATTTAAAGATGAAAGTATTGGATAAGAATGATACGATTAATGGCTCTTCAAAAAGTTTCAACATTATAGATGCCGCGAACATCTCAGGTGGGTATGACTTTTTAAGAGATTCTTTTCAACTAGACCCTTTCGCTTTATCACTCAGAACAAGTAAGATTTTTGGCGTTATTAATTTTCAAGCCAGTGGATCTTTGAATCCATACGCCTATGACAACTTAAATAATGGCTATACCGAATATGACACTTTGGGCAACTTGACAAAACAATATGCCTGGGAAAATGGCCAAGGAATTGGACGTATCTCAAGAGCTGACTTCATTGTAAGTGCAAATTTCACGAGTAAAACAGGACGTAAAAAACAAAAAGAAATTGCCAATCAGCCCTCTGACAATGGGAACACGGTAGATTTGCTCAACAATCCGAAAACGGTGAATTTTGACATTCCATGGCAACTGAATATCGGTTATAATTTGAATTTTACGAATGTTATCAAAACAGATCCATCAGATGACAATTACAGAATTGTTCAAGCAATTAAGTTCAATGGTGATTTCAGCATTAATCAAAACTGGAAGTTTGTATATGCCCTAGACATGAACCTGCAACAGTTAATGACGAAAAACCAAGAGAATCCGGATCGTCCTTATAAAGACTTAATTACAAGATGGTCATTAGATATCTGGAGAAATCTGCATTGCTGGGAAGCATCCTTGCAATTAGGACAACTGGGCACATGGCAACAACCATGGTCATTGACCAATTTCACTTTCTTAGCTCGAGTTAACATCAAAGCTTCTATGCTGAAAGACTTGAAGTTAGAGTATGACCAACCACCATTCTTTTAGGCATTTCTTTTAACGACCCTTTTCAAATAGTAGCCTGAAAAGATGGAGAATACCACAAATGCCACGAAAAAATAGAGTCCAATTAAAGTGGTTGCGCCAGTTTCTACCCCGACACTCATATTAGCAAATGAAAAGTAAGCCAAGAAAACGGAAGACACAAATACATCTGCCATACTCCACTTCCCTATCCTTTCAATAGTTAGCTCTGCATTTTTGCTGTATTTTGATTGAGGCGCCAAAAAAACAATTAGTGAGGTCAACAATTTTATCACTGGAAATATAATACTGAAAATAAGAATTAAAATGGCTACGAAGAAGTTGCCTCCCATATACAAAAACCCAATTAAATCAATTACTGACTTGTTTTGATAAAGTGCATAAACGCGACCGTTAACTCCTAATTCAGGTTCTGCAAATGACAAATCCATGGCCACAGAAAAATCATCTATGTACGCTTCAATTTCCATAAATGGAGACTGCAATCCAAGATACAGGAAACTACAAGAAGCCGCGATAAAAGACATCCCCATAATGCGGTAATATTCTTCCGAATTCTTGTATACAAGCCCCATTAACGCAAGAAAAAATAAGATAGAAGCCATTAAAACCCATCCGTCTACAGCTGCAGAACCATAATAAATATCTGCTTTTCTTTCTAGTTCAGCCTTTTCCTCCATTTTACTCTCGCTAGGATTTAGATATGGAATCCATTCCCAAGCGTTTCCCATTCTATTCTCAATTCCTAAAGACTCGGCTATTTGCTCTTTCTTAGCTTTATAGTTCCCCAGTTTTTGACTAATTCTGAAGGTGTAAAAAAGCGTCATCAAAAAAATGACGCCAACTCCTATGAAAAAAACGAGATATTTCTTCATTTAAAGCGTTTCAAGTTTAATGCTGTTTTCATTCGCAAATTGTTCCTGAGCTTCAAAAACTTGCTGAAATAATCGCTCCTCTTCTTTTGCAAAGCTTAAATCATATTCTTTTAAAAATTGATCATTTTCATCTGAAAAGGTCGACTTTTTAAGGATTTCTTTTACCTCTCCAAAATTATCCGACAATTCATCCCGATAAAACTCCATTAATGCAGACATGGCAGCAACAAACTCCATCCCCCCTTCTTGGTTTGAAAGAGCAGCCAGTTTATCAAGATTCAGACTGGCTTCAAAAATGGCATTTTCAAGATTTATATCCACATCACTGCTATCTGATTGAAACAATAAGTCAATTTGATTTAACATACCATTTTGCATGGTCGTTAACTCGTTATTGAATTCTACCGCAGATAGTTTTTCTTGATTCTCGTCATATTCAAAAATGGTATCTGTTGAAGACAGGTCCATGTTGTTTTCAGAATCTACAGAAGATCCACAAGCACTTAACAGTACTATAAAAAATAAGGGAACTATATGCTTTATCATTGTTTCATCAATTTTATCGTCCTTTTTAATTCACCATTCTGATTGAAAGCTGCTAACAAATAGGCACCCTTTGCTAAATAATCAAAATTCAATTGTTTTGCTATCTGTCCTTGCTCAATTAACTGACCATCCATGGCGTATAATTTAAAAGTCCCTTCTGACACCCCATTAATACTAATAATATCGGCAAAAGGATTAGGATACGCTTCTATCTCGACCAATTCGTCTTCAGCTTTTCCAGCCATGGAGAAATCAGTAATTGAAAAATGATCGAAAGCAGCTTCAGTAATGTTAATCGTCTCTAAATAATCAGAAATAGTAAGAATAACTTGCATGTTCGCCGTTAAATTAAAACTCAGAGGAATTTCAACACTCATAGGTGTCCAAGTACTTAAAGGGATGTTATCCACGTGGATTTTAGTCAGGTCTATAGTCTCTGTCCCATTGAATAACTTCACAAACAAGGTATCATTAGGATAAAAAGGCCCATGTTGATTATAGTAGAACACATTAAAGTTGACATGAGGAGTAGCATAAGCTGTTAGATCAAAAATTGGGCTAATCAAAGTCGTTTCTCCATCTGCCACTTCTTCTGTATTTCCTGCTGTGGTGCCATTACCAGTGATAAAAGCTTTATTTCCACAATCCCATAAGGCATCCGTAAAGGGGTTTTCTATTTCGCCATTATAATTCACTCCTACTGGCGCTTCTCGCTCCCACATCCCCTTATCAGCATCACCGAAAACAGCCCATCCAAAATCAAGTGAAAAATCATCATAAATACCTTGATCTAAATAAAGTGTAATATCAGTTGTACTATTCGTAAGTAAGGTATCCGAAAAGCAATCACTTTGAAACCCCCACTTCCCTGCTACGACATCATAATTATCTTCATAATAAAGACCCAACACCACTTCACCATTCACATCTGTAACACCTTGATGATCTAGATAAGTATGTTCAAATAAAACCTGGGCATTCTCAATAGGATTTAATGTCACTGCATCTAAAACAGTTACCGTTACATTATATTGAGGGATTTTAGTCAATTCAACGTCCTCTACAACAGTAGTTCCTTGGGTAAGATTTACAGATACGGTTTCAGGATAATATAAAATTTTGAAAAAGGTAACATCATAAGTTCCAGTGGATGCAATTCCAGTTGCATAATCTCCGAAAATATTAGTGTTGTCATAAATACTTTCATTGTCTATTGAAACTCCTACATTATTCAGAGCAGTTGACGTTCCAAACTCGGTAACATTCCCTTCTAAATACGCACCCTGTTGATATGTTGGACCTAAAATGAATAAACCTTCTTGTCGATCAGTAGCCAAAATATTTCCAGAACTTAAGAAAGGATAAGCTCCCCAGCACCCAACAGAACCACTTTCATCTAAGGGAGAAGTATCAAAATTTCCGACTTCAACCATATTTGCAGGATTTGAAATATCATGAACTACTATACCATCTGCGTAATATGAAGTGATTAAATAGTCTCCTAAAACATGTGCATTATGCGGCATAATATTCTCATTCGGCGAAGATTGAATTTTATCTAAATACTGGATGTTTGCTGGATCAGAGACATCATAAGCCGCTAAATATCCACCATTTACTTCGTCTGTTGTAAACGCGAAGTCTCCATCAGCAGTTGTCCAAATATTGTGTGTAAAGATTGACGGCGTAGAAGATGTTCCCAAAAGAACAGGATTCGCTTTATCCGTCAAATCAACGATTGAGAAAAAACCATCATTGATATGAGCGAAGTAACCCGTATCATTCAAAACATAGCCATCATGAGCGTACCAATTATCAAAAGTCCCAACTTCAATTGGATTTAAAGGGTCTGTTGCAACATCCAAAATGATGACACCTCCGATACCTCTTCCCGCTCCAAAAATATAAACGAAACCATTGTCTTGATAAACATTATGAGCCGACAACCATTCATCTCCTGAAGGTCCTGAATAATGGGTAAATGGCAGTGTTGTGCTTGAAGGCAATGGACTTAAGTCTATAATCATTAAGCCCTCTTCCGCTTCGGTAGTTACATAAGCATAATCTCCATAAACTTTAATGTCTCTCCAGACTGAATATAAGCCATCAATCCATTCAATTTCAGCTGCCACTGAAGGATCTGTCACATCTACAATGCTTACACCATGTTCTGTTCCAACTAACGCATATTCATTATTGTTTTCATCTTCATATCCCCAGATATCATTACAAACCGTAGTGTGAGCCAAAGGAACATCAACATATCCCAACTGCGAAATGTTTAATTGTGAAAAAGATTGAATTGAACTTAAAAGTCCTGCAATAAGGAGTAGTTGTTTCATTTTAAAATATATAACTCAAAGTTATGATATTAAAAGATTAACAGCAAGATAGATTTGGTAAACTAAAGATTTACCTATTTAGTGGTGTTTTTAATTGACTCCCAGGTGGTATACATGCTCTCTTGTGAAGGTCTATTGGGTTCAATTTCCCTCAGGGGCGTTACTTCTTTTAAAGTTTCATGGCATTCTTGCGGAAGCTTTTGATAAAGTGCTGTTCCCATAGTTTTCCATTGAATCATTTCATCCGAAACAGATTTTACAATTTTCGCTGGATTACCGACTACTAAACTTCTATTTGGAATTTTCATTTTTGCTGGAACAAAACTGAGTGCACCCACAATGCATTCATCCCCTACTTCAACTTCATCCATAATCACTGCATTCATGCCTATTAAACAGTTCTCACCTAGATTTGCTCCGTGAATTATTGCTCCATGCCCTACATGAGCTCCTTTTTTCAGTCTAACTGTAGTTCCAGGAAACATATGAACCGTGCAATTCTCTTGAACATTGCAACCATCTTCAATGATGATTTGGCCCCAATCTCCGCGCAATGCGCATGAGGGACCTATATATACATCCTTGCCGATAATAACGTTACCCGTTACCGTTGCCTGTGGATGAACAAAAGCTGTTTCATGCACAACAGGAACGAAGCCATTAAATTCAAAAATCATGGATTAAAGATAAGCATCTTGATTGATACCCTCTTTATAAATGTTTTTACATCCAATAAAGAAATAAATGATTCCAGCAGCTAACAAGACATGACTCAAATCATTTTTATCAAACCAAGGATGAAGATTAATCTTCATTAAAAAGATAAAAGCAGAAGGCAACATCACTAATACACCTAACTTAAAATATCGGTAAGACTGCGACATTCCTTTCTTGACATAGTGATGCGCTAAAAATCCAGCAGCCAACGAAACGCCCACAATGGTATTTATTGCGATTGGTAAAAAACCGATACTGGGTTTCTCCCAAACAGGTGCAACACATAACAAAATCACCCAGGTTGCCATCACTAGAACGAACTTCCAAAACGAAATACCCTTTAAAATTTTTATTTGTCGATTGTTTTTGCTTGCTGCAATCATTGCTTGCTCTAACATGTAAATTGAAACTGGACCGGCAATCCAAGATGGGAATTTACCGAGTACACCCCAATAATTGAAGAAAGCATGGGCTAAACCTCCATAAAATGCACCTACTCCGAAAATCAGGAAGAACCAAAACCAATATTCAAAAAAAGGATGATTGGCCTTGAACTTTTTAACCTTGAAGGCTAAAATAATGCTTAAGGTCCCTAAAATAGAATCAGTAATCAGAGCCATTGGCTCTACTAAATCAAATCCAAGTAAAGTGAAATGGATTTTCTCAAAATCAGCAAAAATCATCTAGTTGTACTTCTCCTATTTCCCTTTATACTCTCCCATTTCACAGAATTTTTCAATTCTTTTCTCCGATCTTACAAAAGGGTCTTGAGATGACAGTTTATCTAAATTCTTTAAAATTGATTTCTTGACGTTTTCAAAGGTTTCTTCCCTGAATCTGTGCGCTCCACCAACCGGCTCTTTGATAATTTCATCAACAATCTTTAGATTTTTCATATCTGTAGATGTCAATTTTAAAGCCTCTGCAGCTTTTTCTTTAAAATCCCAACTTCTCCAAAGGATAGTTGAACAGTTTTCAGGTGAAATTACTGAATACCAAGAATTCTCAAGCATGATCACTTTATCTCCAACCCCTATTCCTAAAGCTCCACCAGATGCTCCTTCACCAATAATTATACAAATTACAGGCACTTTCAAGTTCATCATTTCATAGATGTTTCTTGCAATCGCTTCTCCTTGACCTCTTTCTTCTGCTTCTAGCCCCGGAAATGCACCTGGGGTATCTATCAATGTCACAATTGGTTTATTGAACTTCTCAGCCAATCTAAATAATCGTAACGCTTTTCTATATCCTTCTGGATTTGGCATCCCAAAGTTTCTGAACTGACGCATTTTTGTATTCGCACCTTTTTGTTGACCAACAAACATTACCGTTTGTCCATCAAGTTGGCCAAAACCACCTACCATGGCTTTGTCATCCTTTACATTTCTATCACCGTGTAACTCAATAAAGGTTCCATCTGATAATGCTTTGATGTATTCTAAAGAATAAGGTCTGTCTGGATGACGAGAGAGCTGAACTCTTTGCCAAGGCGTCAGATTTTTAAAAATTTCTTTGGTTGTAGAATTTAATTTTTTCTCCAGATCTTTCACCATTTTTGAAGTATCAACTCCACTATTGGTTTCAATTTCTTTTGCTTTCTGAATTTCTTCTTCTATTGCCGCTAAAGGCTCTTCAAATTCTAAATAGTTTGCCATTCCTTTGTTTTATTGATTGATTACAATCGTAATCGAGGGGTCAAATTTACACTTTTTTCATCAGTCCTAAAGAAAGGAGCTTTTAATTTTTCATCTTATATTCGTTGAAAACTGCCGAAGTGATTGTATTTTCTAATGCTAAAATAAATGTTGGATTAGCCGTTTTAGACAAACGCGAAGATGGTTTCCACAATCTTGACAGCATATTTTATCCAGTTCCTTTGTGCGATATAATTGAGTTCAACCCAGCTAAAAAAGACAGTTTCACCATTTACGGAATTCAAATAAGTAAAACAGACAACTTAATTGTGAAAGCTGTTGATTTATTGCGATCACACTATTCGATTCCGGCTGTTTCAATTCATCTATTTAAGCAAATTCCTTTAGGTGCAGGGCTGGGCGGAGGAAGTTCAAACGCAACACATACCCTTTTAGCTTTAAACAAGCTATTTGAACTCAACATTTCTAATGAAAGATTAGCGGATTTTGCACTCTTTTTGGGATCAGATTGTCCTTTTTTCTTTAAAAACACTTCTTCATTTGTAACAGGTAGAGGAGAATCTATCGTTGAAACAGAATCGTTTTTAAAAGGGAAATTTATTCAATTGATTTATCCGGAAATCCATATTTCAACGGCTGATGCTTTCAATAAATTAACGAAATTATCAGTTTCTACAACTGCCGAAACAAACTGGATTCATACAACCAATGACTTCCAAAAGGGAGTCGTTTCTGAATACCCAATCATAAGCGAATTGCTTGACGATTTAAAAAAGAAAGGTGCGATTTATACTTCTATGAGCGGCACTGGATCTTGCGTTTATGGCATCTTCAATGAAATGCCAAATAAACTTAATAAGTTTCAAAGCTGGATTTTTAAATTATAATATCCAATAATTTTTGCCTTTTACGAATCCCTTAATGGACATGAATTGTTCTATTTCTTGCTGCTTTTGAGGTTCTTTAGGCCAATTCGCCAATAAAGATTTGATTTCAGGGCGTAATTCTTTTAAATCTTTAACCACATTGTTTGAAGCCACCCTTCTCTTGTTGTAGTCAAACCATTCAAATGGCTGATCTAATCCAGACAAAATAGAGGCCGCTAGTTTTCCTTTAGAATTAGCCCCAATTAACTGAATCGGTTCAGATGAATCAAGTTCGTTTTTTATAAAGTGCTTTAACTTTAATCTAAAGAATGACTCCTGCTGGTAGATGTCAGAATTTCTAGAGGTCCTATCTGGATGTTCTCTCCAAAAATGCGTGATCTCATCCGTTTTCAAGAAAGTGTAGCCCAAAGCATACCATTTTAACACCAAGTCGTAATCTTCTGGGTAGTCTAATTCTTGAATAGAAATATCTTCTATAAAACATTGTCTTGAAACCAACCAATTGGGCGAAGCTATTGTGCATTCACGGTACACTTCAGCTGAATAATCTGAAATACCATTTATCCAATTTTGATAATCCGTATAACCATCCGAAACCTTTGCGTCAGAAAAATACTGAACGCGTCCTGTTACCACTGTCCTCTTCTTACCCTTAAGCAATGTGACAAGAATATCTAACTTCTCATTTGGCATAACATCATCTGCATCCATGCGGTGAATGAATTCGCCATTTGATTCTGAAAATGCAGTACTTAAAGCGGAAATTATTCCCTTACCCGAATTTGAAAACACTTTTATTCTATGATCAATTGATGCAAAATCCTGCAGCATCTTCAAAGAATCATCCTCTGAAGCATCATCAACAGCTAACAACTCCCAATTCACATAGCTTTGATTAATAATGGATGTTACGCATTCTTTCAAAAATGGAGAAGCATTTTTAACCGGCATTAGAATAGAAACTTTTTCAGTAATCATATTTTGGGAACGGTTGTTGCTACAAAGAAAAGAAAATGCTCAATTAAACATGATGGACAGAAAACAATTTTTAGTTACCTCTACTCTCGCAGCCTTTTCTTTATCGGCTTTTGGAAAAGTTTCGCTTGACGAAAACAATCAATTCGCAGGTGATTGCGAAACCACAAATGACATCTTAGGACCGTTTTACAGACCTAAGGCTCCTATTAGAAAGGATATGTTATTTGAAGGTTTAAAGGGAAATAGAATTTCAATTGTTGGAAAGGTTTATACAGATGATTGTAAAACGGTATTAGAAGATGCTCTTGTTGAAGTGTGGCACTGTGACACCGAGGGTAATTATGATAATAAAAGTTCAAAAATGCTCCATAGAGCTCGCTGGGTAACTGATAAAAAAGGAAACTATGCTTTTGATACGATCATTCCTGGTAAATATTTAAACGGAAAATTGTATCGACCATCACATATTCATTTCAGGGTATCCTGTGCAGGTCATCAAGAATTGATTTCTCAAATCTATTTTGCTGGCGATCCTCACATAACTGAAGATCCTTGGGCCTCTCAAAAGAAAGCAGAACATAGAATATTATCGCTAAACCCTGTAAACATCAAAGGTGGATTAGAAGTAAACTTTGATATATTTCTAAAAAAGAAATAACTACAGAATATATAGCGACTCAACCATTTAACTTAGAATTAGGGATTTTATCACTTTTTTGCGCTGAAAGATATTTGAATTATTACCTTTAATTTTATTCAAAAATCTAAGCATGAAGAATTTATTAGCCCTTAGTATCTTGCTGTTTGTAGGATCTGCAATTGCGCAACCTTTATGGATGCGTTATCCATCAATTTCGCCTGACGGCAGCAAAATAGCGTTCAACTACCAAGGCGATATATTCGTAGTAAATTCATCAGGAGGACAAGCTTTACAACTTACCTCTAACCCATCTTATGATTATAATGCTATTTGGTCCCCAGATGGAAAATCAATTGCATTCGCATCAAATAGGCATGGTAACTTTGATGTTTTTCTAATGAGTGCTGAAGGCGGAGCTCCTAAAAGATTGACATTTCACTCATCAAATGACATCCCTCAAGACTTCAGCCCAAAAGGAGATAAAATAATTTTTGGTGCGAGAAGACTAGATGATGTTAAATCTATTCAGTTTCCATACGCCGGATTAGAAGAGTTATATGAAGTTCCAACTGCCGGTGGACGAGAAAAACAATTCATTACAGTAGCATCTGAAATGTCTCAATTTAATGCAGATGGAACTAAACTATTATTTCAAAATAGAAAAGGATATGAAGATCCATGGAGAAAACATCACACTTCTTCAGTAACAAGAGATATCGTACTATATGATGTAAAAGCGAAGTCTTATACAATGGTGACAACAGAAAGTTGTGAAGACCGCAATCCAATTTGGAATGGGGATTCTAAACTTTTTTTCTTGTCAGAGAAATCAGGAAGTTTTAATATCTGGAGTGGAGACATTTCTTCACCTTACTCAAAGCAACTAACAACTCACAAAGACCATCCTGTTAGATTTTTAAGTAGCGCATCTGACGGGACCCTTTGTTATGGATTTAACGGTGAAATATATTTGTTCAAAGATGGAAAAAGCTCAAAGGTTTCAATCTCCATCAAGAAAGACTATATAGCAAATGAAACTACTGTTAAGCGAGTTTCAAGAGCTGGGGAATTTGCCATATCACCTAACAACAAAGAGGTAGCTTTCATTTACAGAGGTGAAGTTTTCGTTACTTCTGTTGACTACAAAACAACCAAAAGAATAACAAACACACCAGAACAAGAACGCTCAGTTTCGTTCAGCCCTGAAGGAGATGCAGTTTTATATGCAGCCGAAAGAAATGAAAGCTGGAACATTTATCAAACTAAAATCAAAAGAGAATCTGAAGAATATTTTTACAACGCTACCTTATTAGAAGAAGAAGAATTGGTGAACAATGGTGAAGAAACTTTTCAACCTATGTATTCACCAGATGGGAAAGAAATTGCCTATTTAGAAAATAGAACGACCGTTAAGGTATATAATGTTGCTTCTAAAAAATCCAGAATTGTTTTGGGTGGCGAAATGAATTATTCATATTCTGATGGTGATCAATACTTTACTTGGTCTCCTGACTCAAAATGGTTGCTTGTAGAATATTTGCCAGCTGATCGTTGGACTTCTGATATAGGATTAGTTAATGTGAATGATAAAAAAGAGCCAATTAACTTGACTCAATCTGGTTATGGAAACGGTGCTCCGAAGTTCGCCATGGATGGTGAAATGGTTTACTATTACACCGGAAAACATGCTTATAAATCGCAAGGTGGTCATGGATCTCAAGGGAACGTTGAAGCTGTATTTTTAACTGAAAACGCTTATCATAAATTCATCCTTGATGAAGAAGAATATGCCGAATGGGAAGAAGAGGAAAAACAAAAGAAGAAAGACGAAGCAAAAGACGACAAGAAAGACGACAAGGACAAGGAGAAAGAAAAAGATGACAAGAAAAAAGAGGATGAACCTTTAAAAATTGATCTAGACAATTTAGAAAACAGAAGAGTTATGTTAACCATTCATGGTTCTCATTTAATGGATTACCTGGTTAACAATGAAGGAACTCAAATGTACTATTTGGCCTCTTTTGAAAAAGGCTATAACCTATGGACAACCAAGTTCAAAGAACAAGAAACTAAAATGTTCGCAAAAATTGATGCAAGGTGGTCTTCTATCCTATTTGATAAGGATGAGAAAAACATCTATTTAAATAAAAGCGGAAGTATAATGAAAGTTGATGCCTCTTCAGCTAAAATGGAGCCTGTCAGCTTCAGTGCTGAAATGAATCTAAATGCATCTGCAGAACGTCAGTACATGTTTAACCATGTTTGGAGACAGGTGAGAGAAAAATTCTATGTTGAAGATTTGCATGGGGTAAATTGGGAATTGTACAAGAAAGAATACGGTAAATTTTTACCGCACATAAACAATGGATATGATTTCGCAGAGTTACTTTCAGAATTATTGGGAGAATTAAATGCATCTCACACTGGCGCTAGGTATAGAAATTATGATCCGAACGGAACTAGTACGGCTTCTTTAGGATGTTTCTTCGATCAATCGCACTCTGGTGACGGTTTAAAAGTGATTGAAATCATGGACAAAGGCCCTTTGACCAAAGGTTCGGATAAGTTAAAAGCTGGAGTAATCATTGAAAAAATAGATGGAATTGCCATCAAAGCTGGTGAAAATTATCTGCCATTATTAGACAGAAAAACCAATAAAAAAGTGTTGCTTTCATTGTACGACCCTACTTCTAAAGAAAAATGGGAAGAAACAGTAAAACCAATTTCTAGGGGTACTGAATACAATTTACTTTATGAAAGATGGGTAAAGCATTGCGAAGAAACAGTAGATAAACTATCTAATGGTAGATTAGGATACGTTCATGTAAAAACAATGTCACCTAGCGGATTTACAGCCGTTTATGATAAGGCTAAAGGAAAGTATAACAAAAAAGAAGGTTTAGTTGTTGATACCAGATTCAACGGTGGTGGTTGGCTACATGATGATTTAGCGACTTTCTTAAGTGGCAAATTATACATGAGTTTTGAACCAAGAGGTCAAAAAAACATGGGAGGTGAACCTTTAGCTAAATGGCAAAAACCTTCGTGTGTTTTAATGTCTGAAGGAAACTATTCTGACGCGCACCTTTTCCCGTATATTTATAAGCAACTTGGTATTGGTAAGCTAATTGGAATGCCTGTTCCTGGAACAGGAACAGCAGTTTGGTGGGAAACTATGATGGATGGTAAAACGACTTTTGGAATTCCTCAAGTTGGTATGCGTTCAATAACAGAAGGATTCTTAGTTGAGAATCACGACTTATTGCCAGATATCCAAGTGAATAATGATTACGAACAATTTACTACCGGAGAAGACCAACAGTTAGCTGCGGCAGTAAAAGAATTATTGAAATAATTGACTTTATCAAAACACATATCGCGCTTGTTCTTAAAAATTGGTGTGATATGTGTTTTGATTTTATTTACAGGTTGTAATGCTGCAAAGAACATTGGCTCCTACCATAACATTGGCGACCCCAGACTTGACCTTTCAAGAAAACGACTAACTGAGATTCCTGAATATGTTTTTAAGCAAAATGAGTTAAAAGTTCTCAACTTATTTAATAATAAGCTCACTTCTATTCCACCTGAAATCGGACTCTTAACTAACTTAGAGCGTCTCACTTTAAGCAGAAATTACATCACTGAATTGCCACCAGAAATTGGGAAGCTTAAAAAGCTGAGAAAATTATCCTTAAAGGCCAATAGATTAACTTCTCTTCCGCCAGAAATTGGTCAACTTGAAAATCTAGAAGAGTTATGGCTCAGTTTTAATGAACTTACGGTTTTACCTAACGAAATCTGCCAGCTTAAAAAACTAACTCACCTCTATTTAGAATTTAATGACTTGGTGGCATTACCTGAAAACATAGGCGAAATTGATGGAATGATCCATTTAGTAATTGGACAAAATCAATTAAGTCAATTACCCAAAAGTTTTTACACACTCAAAAGCTTAAATACACTAGATTTAAGTAGAAGCGGTCCTGAATTAATCATTGACGAAGATTTGTGCAATTTGCGATTTTTAGAAACGCTGTATATCGATAGAGCAACATTAAGTTTTTCGCCTAGATGCATTGAAATTAGAAGCAGATCTTACCAGCGATTTACGATTATTCTTAAAAATTAGGCGAATTTAAGGTTCCAGAATCTACATAAACCCAGTCGTAGAAATCATTGCTATCTCTAGCATAAGCAACGGCTTGTTCTTCGTTTTCTTCAAAAGTCACTTCATCTATAAGGTTTCCGTCATAAAATAGATAAACAGACTCTCCTTTTGCAGATAATTTAAAGTTGGCATGAATATCTTCTGCTATCTGATCATATCCATCACACCAAACTACTAAAAGCTCTCCTGAAGCTAGCCTCATCTCTGGTAATTCAAACTTGAACTTATCTGAACGATCACTAACACACCACTTTCCTTTTTCCAATACTATATCTTCGTCTGAAGCATTTATCAATTCTATCCAGTCTGATTTTTCACCAAACTCATTTAAATCACTTGATTTAAATGACACTTCATTAAACAATAAGTTGGGGATGGATTCATTTGAAGATTCAAGTTCATCTACGTTAGTATGTTCTCTGACTACATCTTCACAGCTTACAAAACCTGCCACAATAATTACATAAACAACTAAATTTCTCATAACCCAAAGTTCAGACTTTAAGGTTATTAAGGTGTTAAGAGGCAATGAACAAACTGCTATTATTTAGCCGTTTCTTTTAGCATTGGAACAAAACTAAATTTACCAAATGATTGCTGTGAGATCTCGCCTTGCTCGTTCTTTTGAAGCAATATCATTTCTTGTACTTTCCCTTCACCTAACGGAATCACCATCCTACCATTAGGTTTTAATTGATTGACTAAATCTTCTGGAATATAAGGTGCTCCACAGGTGATGATAATCTTATCAAAAGGCTCAAAACTAGGCCATCCTTTATATCCATCTCCGTACTTTAATTTTGGATTATAGTTTAGCTTTGGGATTAATTGCTTCGTTTTCAAATACAGTTCTTTTTGCCTTTCAATTGAAAATACTTTAGCACCTAACTCACATAATATAGCAGTCTGAAAACCAGACCCCGTTCCTATTTCAAGGATTTTGTCCCCTTTCTTTACTTTCAACAAGTCCGTTTGAAACGCGACAGTATATGGATGTGAAATAGTCTGACCAGCTCCTATTTGAAATGCCATGTTGGTATACGCTTGTTTTGTAAAAACTGGGTCTAAGAAAAAATGTCTTGGAACCGCATTAAAAGCATCTAAAATGCGCTGATCTGATATGCCTTTATCCGCCAATTCTCCTACCAGCTGCTTGCGTAATCCTTTATGTCTGTAGTCATCTATCATTTGAATTCAAAGTTAACTTCAAAATTTTCTATTCTTAAAATCTACCTCTCTTTTTAATTAACAAAATCATCTTAGTTTAAATTATGTTGAGATTAGCACCTCTAAAGCTGCAATCCTTCTGAAGATTTTACTATTTTTAAACTTTAAGAGAACGCCACGAAACGCATTTATTTTTTCATATTATTTTTTGGTGTCATAACTTCTTGTAATAAAGCGGTTGACACAAACAGAGAAAACTCTGAAGGAGAGCTCGTTTCACAGTTAGATCCAGAATTAATCAGCAATGAACCTATACCGATTCAACCAAAAGTTCTGAATCCTGATTCAATACAACCTCCAGAAATTATCAAAGCTGGTGAACCTGTTTTTCAAATCGCCCATTCAAATATTAAAAGTGTTGAGCAACCAATTATCGAATTGCTCGCTCCAACTTTACCTCATTTTACGGTGGGTGTTGACTCAATATTAAATCCGGTTGTTACGAAAGCAAACGGATCTCCGCGTGAATTAGGTTATAACGAGCCTGTGATCAGTTCAAAGTTCGACTTCAATGATGCGGCTTCTTATAATATTCAAGGAATTGATGTAGATCAAGGTTTGAGTTCTTCTTATATCATGGATATGATTGAAGATTCAAGAGGGAATTTATGGTTTGCAACTTGGACCGCTGGTGTGACTATGTATAATGGTAGAACTTTTATTCAATTTGACGAAAACAAAGGTTTAAGTTCAAACTATATCTGGGCTATTCATGAAGATAAAAAAGGTAATATTTGGTTTGGAACAGATGGATCTGGAGTTACCGCCTATAACGGACACACTTTCACTGAATATGATACTGAAGACGGACTTGCAAGTGACTTGGTTTTAGATATCGCTGAGGACGAAGATGGCAATATCTGGTTTGCAACTGGCGAAGGAATTAGCAAGTTTGATGGTGAATCATTCACTACTTACGGAATGGACCAAGGAATGTCTGGTGAGTACATTTACAGCATTGTTATAGATATTGACGGTAATGTATGGTGCGGAATTGCTGGTGCAGGTGTCAATAAATTTGACGGAGAAGGTTTTACTCATTATACCACAAATGAAGGCTTAATTTCAAACAATGTATCCGTAGTTTATGCTGATTCTGAAGAGAATATCTGGATTGGAACTGAAGATGCTGGAGTCTGCATGTATGATGGATATTCATTCATCACTCATCAAGAACAAATGGGATTATCCAACAACTATGTAAAGGCGATTGTTGAAGATAATTATGGCAACATGTGGTTTGGAACTGAAGGCGGAGGCGCTTCTATGTACAACAGATTTGAGTTTAAAACCTTTACAGATGACGAAGGTATGAGCAACAACATTATTTGGTCTCTGTTAGAAGATTCTGACGGTAACATTTGGTTTGGAACTTTTGGAGCCGGTGCCAATGTTTACAACGAAAGATCATTTGAAAATTACTCAGAAAAACAAGGTCTACAAGATCATATTGTTAGAGATATTTATCAAGATATAGAAGGTTATCTGTGGTTTGCTACGAACAATGGCGTAAGTAAATACAACGGCAAAAGCTTCCTTCACTACACTGAAGAACAAGGTTTAGGCTACAATACTGTTCGAGCAATACACCAAGATAGAGAAGGAAATTTTTGGTTTGCGACCAACGGAAATGGCGTTTCTAAATTTGATGGCGAATATTTTACAAACTACAATACTTCAAGCGGGTTAAGCGGAGATCTTGTACTCAGCATTTATGAAGATAAAGTTGGTGATATGTGGTTCGGAACTTTTCAAGGAGGAATCACCCGATATGATGGCTATACCTTCAGCCATTTCACAACCGAACAAGGATTAAGTAACAACACGGTTCAAGCAATATTACAAGACAGTATAGGTCATATGTATTTTGGAACCAAAGGTGGCGGGCTAACAATATTTGATGGTCAAACAATCACGAACTATACAAGCAGAGAAGGTTTAAGTGATAATTATGTCATTTCACTTCATGAAGATTCAAAAGGAACGATATGGTTAGGAACAGAAGGTTCAGGATTAAACAAGTTCTCTCGAGATTCTATTGTAAGTTATGGCGTTAAGGACGGATTGAGTAATAACATTATATGGTCGATCATTGAAGATAACAATGGTGATTTATGGCTTGGAACCGAAAAGGGTTTGAACAACTTTTCCATTGATGATAGTCTTGGAGTTCAAATATCATCTTTTGATAAGTTAGATGGACTGAAAGGGTCAGACTTCTACCCTAATTCAGTTTGTTTGGATGATGAAAATAGAATTTGGTGGGGAACTGGAAAATCACTGGCAATGCTAGATTTGAATAAATACGAGCAAATTAAGAAGCCGCCTTTCCTTCAAATTACAGATGTCAGACTTGAGCAAACTTTTGTTGATTATAGAAAATTGAAAGATTCACTTAGAATGTCAGACGAAATGTACCTTTCTGAGACCAATAAAAAAAGTTTGAACTCGGTAAAATTTAGAGACGTCAGACCGTTCACTAACTCACCAAATGGTCTAGAACTTCCTTACTACCTGAATCATGTGACATTCTATTTTTCCGGTATCGATTGGTCGGCTCCGCATAAAGTGAGATACCAATATAAATTAGACGGCTTTGAAGATGAATGGAGCCCAGTCCTGTCCGAAAACAGAGCTATTTATAGTAATATTCCAGCAGGGCAATACATTTTTAAAGTTAGAGCCATTGGGGATTCCAAAATGTGGTCTAATGTTGAAGCCTTTGCAATAACAATTCATCCTCCTTGGTGGATGACCTGGTGGGCATATGTTCTCTATTTTGCTATTGCAGCACTCTCTCTTTTCTTATTCATAAGATTCAGAACTAAAAAACTATTATTAAATCAAAGGCATCTTGAATCAGTTGTGAGCCAGCGAACTTCTGAAGTTGTAAAGCAAAAAGAATTGGTTGAGGCCAAAAACAAAGAAATAACCGATTCAATAAACTATGCTAAACGAATTCAAAATGCTATTCTTCCTTCTGATCACCTGATTGAAGAACATTTGCAAGAAAACTTCTTCCTTTATTTGCCTAAAGACATTGTAGCCGGTGACTTTTACTGGTTAGAAACATCTGATAAAAACGAAGTGCTCTTAGCAGCGGCGGATTGCACGGGGCACGGTGTTCCTGGAGCAATGGTTAGTGTTGTTTGTAACAATGCGCTAAACAGAACAGTTAGAGAGTTCCAATTACATTCACCGGGAATCATTTTAAATAAGGTAAGAGATTTAGTCATTGAAACTTTTGACGCTACAGAAACTGCAGTAAAAGATGGAATGGATATCGCATTAATATCCATCAACTATCAAACTAATGAATTAAAATATGCAGGAGCAAATAACGACTTATACATCATTTCAAATGGCGAATTAATTATATATCCTGCTGACAAGCAACCTATTGGTAGTTATTTCTTAAAAAATGATTTTATTGAGCATAAACACCAATTGAAAAAAGGCGATTGTATCTATATCTTTACTGATGGATATATGGATCAATTTGGAGGTCCGAAAGGTAAAAAATTCAAATATTCTGCCTTCAAAGCAATGCTACTTGCAATTCACCAAATGCCAATGCAAGACCAAAAAGCACATATGCATAAAGTCATAGAAGATTGGCGCGGCAACTTAGAGCAGCTTGACGACATTTGCGTGATCGGAATTCGTGTATAAGGGAATTCTATATATGCTATTATCTTCGCTCTGTTTTGCGTTGATTAACATTTGCGTGAAAATTCTCACGAATTCAGGAGAGTTATTTCCGGAAATTCAAGATTATCCTGTATTTGAAGTTGTCTTTTTCAGATCAATAATTTCTTTAATCATCTGTATTGCAATAATTAGAGCCAAAAAAATCCCTTTTTTTGGCAACAACAAAAAATGGCTTATTATTAGAGGACTAGCCGGAGTAACTGCCCTCACCTTATTCTTTTACACCCTTAAAAACTTGCCTATAGCCATTGGAACAACTGTCCAATACCTCTCTCCTATTTTCACTATTTTATTTGCAATAAAACTGCAGAAAGAAAAAGTACATCCTATGCAATGGCTGTTTTTTCTAATTTCATTCTCCGGAGTAGTTTACATTGGTTATATGAAAGACGACAGTTTAAATATTGATCCTTTTTGGTTAATGATTGGATTAATTTCTGCCGTTATATCGGGGATTGCCTACAATGCCATTATGAAATGTAGAGAAACAGATGCTCCGATTACCGTAGTCATGTATTTCCCCTTGGTTGCAACGCCTTTAACTTTTATACTTTGTTTAATAACCGGTTTTGTGATTCCTGTTGGTATAGAATGGTTACTTCTATTAGCAATTGGAGTTATGACACAACTCGCTCAAATTTCAATGACACGTGCTTTTCATGCAGATTCTGCAGCGAAAGTCACACCGGTTAAATATGTTGGCGCTATCTATGCTGTAATGGCTGGAATCTTCATTTTTGATGAAAATTTGAGTCTTTGGATGAGCCTTGGAATTGCTTTGGTATTGCTCGGTGTTCTTTTAAACACCTTCTTCAAAAACTTTCATCAGGCTTAAGAGAAATTCAATTCGTATAATTTTTTATACTGTCCATCTAAATCAAGTAATTCTTGATGTGAGCCTCTTTCAAGAATTTTCCCGTCATCAATCACTAGAATTTCATCTGAGTTAACGATCGTTGATAACCTGTGAGCGATAACAATTGAAGTTCTACCCTTTTGCAATTCACCAGTAGCACGTTGAATCATTTCTTCAGACTCTGAATCTACACTGGCTGTTGCCTCATCTAAAATCAATACTTTAGGGTTATATACATAAGCACGAATAAAAGATATTAACTGCTTTTGTCCTACTGAAAGTACACCTCCTCTTTCACGCACATTATAATCGTAGCCACCTGGCAGTTTCATTATAAATTCATGTGCTCCAACCTGTTCAGCAGCCGCAATAACTTGCTCCTTTGTGATGTTTTCATCTCCCAAAGTAATGTTATTCATAATAGTATCCGAAAACAAAAACACATCTTGCAAAACAATGGCAACGCTTTTTCTCAAGGCATTCAATTCAATATCTCTAATCGATAAATCGCCAATTTTGACATCTCCTTTCTGAAATTCGTAGAAACGCGTTAATAAATTGATGATGGTAGATTTTCCTGCTCCAGTCGCACCTACCAAAGCAATGGACTTTCCAGCACCAACTTCAAAATCAATCCCCTTCAACACCCAGTCTTCATCCTTGTATGCAAACCAAACATTTTTAAAGGTAATGGGGGCATTAAAATTTACTTCTTTAATAGTTCCTGAAGCATCTATATGCTCTTGACGGTCCAACATTTCAAAAACACGCTCAGCTCTGACCATTCCTCTTTGAAGTGTATTAAACCTATCCGCCATCATTCTAATTGGGCGATACAATTTATAAATCCACAAAATAAAAGCGAAAATGGTTCCTGTGGCCGCTACTAAAGCATTTGAACCGCCGTCTACTTGTAATAAACTCCAGAAAATGATGGCAGCAATTGAAAGTGAACTTAAAAGTTCAACCACCGGAAAAAATACAGAATACGCCCAAATGGCATCTAAATGCGCCTTTTTATATCCTTGATTAATTTTTGAAAAACTTTTGAATTCCCGTTTTGACCGAGAAAATAGTTGAACTATTGTCATTCCAGAAATATGTTCTTGAACAAAAGTATTCAGCTTTGTTAATTGAGTTCGCTCTTTTTCAAACGACTTCTTCATGGCTTTTGCAAAAATTCTGGTTGCAATAATTAAGATTGGAATCGGAATTAAACTCAACAACGAGAGTTGCCAGTTCACATAAAACATAAATCCCAGAATCGTCAAAAGCTTTATGATTTCACCAATTAGGGTGATAAAACCTGTTGAAAACACTTCTGACACTGCTTCAATATCAGAAACCATTCGTGTAACCACTACTCCATTTGGTGTTCGGTCAAAGTACTTTAAATTGAATGAGTTCAAATGCTTAAATAGTCGAACCCGCATATCCTTAATGATAGATTGCCCCAATAAAGCCCCTAAATAGGTTGATAAAAACGTCAAAACCCCTTCGGCAATTAACAAAGACAAAACAATAATTATCCAGATTAAATAATTAGAAGAAAATTCTTCAGAAAATTGAAATCCATTAATGAAATCTACCGCTGGCATAATCTTACTAGCCGTCCCATGCATGAAGGCTCCATTCCCTCCCATTACAAACTTGTTGATTATTCCACCAATCAGAAAAGGTTGAATTGCGCTCAATAAGCTAATTAATAAAACAGCAAGTAACGAACCTAAACTCACCCATGGATGAGTCCCAAGATAGGCTGCTAATCTTTTAAATAAAGGAAAATCAAATTTGGATTTCTCTTGCATTAGTGCAAAAATAGTTAAACAATAGTTCAATTTCTTGTGAAATCACTTTTAATGCTCAGAATTAATTAATTTTACAAAAATTACATTGTGATTCAACTCAGATCAATATTGATTTTAATAAATCTCTGTTTACTGGCTGGAACCACATTGTCTCAAATTGAAGCTGGCCCGTCTTTTAATTCAGAGAACCAAGAAGATCAAATAAGAAATTATTTGGAAACTTCTGAGTCTTTGAGAGATGATGATAACCCAGACAGTGCATTACAGCTACTCTACAATGCCGAATTGTTGGCAGAAGGATTACAGGACAAAGTACTTCTTGCTGAAGTCAAATATCAAATTGGCTACAGCTTAGGAAAGCAAAGTAAACATCAAGATGCCATTCATTTCTTTAGTCAAGCAATTCCCTTATACACTGAACTGAAGGACACCATTGGATTAGCTTCAACCTATAACCGATTAGGGGTTTCTTATAAGTACATTTCAGTTTTCTCAAAAGCTATTAACTGTTTAAACCTATCTTATAAATACTTCATTATGGCTGGTGACAGTTTGGGACAAGGCAGTACAAAGCTGAATTTAGGTAATGTTTTCAAAAATATCGGCAATTCAGAAATGGCTAAAAAAAACTACCGAGAAGCAATATTCATTTATACGCAACAAAATGATAGTAATGCCATTGCCAGCTGCTATAACAATTTAGGCAATGTCTTTAAAAACGAAGATCAATTTGACTCTTCTTTTTACTATATGTATAAAACGCTTGAAATTAGGAGAAAAACAAAGCATAAACCAGGTTTGAGCTTTATCTATCATAATATAGCCAACCTCTTCTTAAGAGTGAATGACCCTGCCAATGCTAAATTATATATCGATTCATCTTTTCAAATTAAATCCGAAAGAAACGATCTGTATGGTATTTGCACAGATTATGAAGTCAATGCAAGAATTTCTGCCGCTAATAAAAACTGGAATGAAGCTATTGAATATGGAGAGAAAGCGCTGGATTTAGCCAGGCCTTTTAACGATTTGGATATGAATATGGAGATTTTATCTAATCTGGCATTTGCTTGCAACCAATTAAAACAATATGAAAAATCATCTAATTATTTCATTGAATACATAGATGCACAAGAAACCGTAAAAGCACTCAATGGCAGTAATCAAGTTGAGTTCGCTTTAATAGAATACGAAATGGTGGCAGACAGCATTCAACAACGACAAATGCAACTTCAAAAAGAACTTCAAGATGCAGAAAATGAAAATGAAAAATTATCAAATGAAGTCTTTAAACGGAATTTTTATCTAATTCTGGCGGCACTGCTTATCACCATAGCTATCATTACCTTCATCTATTTGGCAAACCGCAAGCGTTTACGAAAAAGTAGAATTGAAAAAGAAACACTTGAAAAAACATCTGTACCGAAAGAAGAACGTGAAGTTTTATTGAAAGAAGTGCATCACCGCGTTAAGAATAATTTTCAAATTATCAATAGCCTCATTAGAATTCAATCAGAATACATTACACCAAGTAATTATGTTCAAAAGCTGAGAGAGTTAGAAAATCGAATTAGATCTATGTCACTAATTCATGAAAAGCTTTACAAAACAGAGAGTCTTTCTAAATTAAAAGTAAAGGAATATTTTGTAGACCTAATCAGCAATGTTCAAGATTCATACGAACAGTCTGATCATATTGAAATAACTCAACATATTGACTCTGCCGAATTTGGTATTGACTCATTAATTCCACTAGGCTTGATAGTTAATGAAACCATCTCTAACTCATTAAAGCACGCTTTCGAAGGCAAAGATGGAGGTGAAATTAATATCTCCTTAAACAACACAGACGAAAAAACAATTCTCACAATTAAAGATAACGGTATAGGCGCTGACATGACATTGAGTGAGCTAAAAGAAGAGTCGCTAGGAATGGAACTTATCTACGACTTAACTGATCAATTAGATGGTAAAATCACCCTTTCTACAGAGCGTGGATTTGAATACAGATTTATTTTTCCAAGACTAAAATAGTCTAGGGAATTTATTCTGTTTATTTTTGTCCAAAACACATTCTATGCCTACTATATCTGCTAAAGGAATTAACATGCCTCAGTCGCCAATTAGAAAGTTGGTACCATTCGCTGAAAAAGCTGAAGCACAGGGAAAAAGAGTCCTTTATTTAAATATTGGTCAGCCTGATATTCGTACTCCTGAAGTTGCTATTGATGCGCTTAAAGTAATGGATAGAAAAACCATTGAATATAGCCATTCTGCTGGAGGAGCAAACTATAGAAAAGGCTTGGCAAAATATTACCAATCTGTAGGTATAGATGTATCGGATCAAGAAATAATGGTCACAACAGGTGGATCAGAAGCTTTGATTATCAGCTTCTTAAGTTGTTTAAATCCGGGAGATGAGTTAATCATTCCAGAGCCGTTTTATGCTAATTATAATGCTTTTGCGAAGATATCTGGAGTTAATATTGTACCTGTTACTGCTAAAATTGAAAATGGATTTGCACTTCCTCCCATTGAGGATTTTGAGCAAATGATCACTGAGAAGACCAAGGGTATTGTTATCTGCAACCCCGGAAACCCAACCGGATATCTTTATACAAAAGCTGAACTAGACCGCTTAAAAGAAATCGTTTTAAAACATGATTTATATTTATTTGCGGATGAAGTGTACAGAGAATTCTGCTATGACGGCGCTCAACCTATTTCAGTAATGAACCTTGAAGGTATTGAGCAAAACGTCATTTTGATTGACTCGGTTTCAAAAAGATACTCAATGTGTGGAGCTCGAATTGGAGCTTTAATTACTCGAAATAAAGATGTATTTAATACTGCAATGAAGTTTGCTCAAGCCAGACTTTCTCCTCCTACTTTAGGACAGATTGCAAGTGAGGGAGCTTTAAAAACACCTCAGTCTTATTTTGATGAAGTAATTTCAACTTATGTAGAGCGTAGAAACACCATGGTAAATGGCCTAAACAACATTGAAGGCGTTTTCTGCCCTATGCCAAAAGGTGCGTTTTACTGCGTTGCTAAATTTCCTGTTGATAGCACTGAGAAATTTTGCCAATGGTTATTAGAAGAATTTGAATTCGAAGGACATACGGTAATGATGGCTCCGCTAGCTGGTTTTTACGCTGGTGATGACCTAGGTTTACAAGAAGCAAGAATTGCTTATGTACTTGAAAAAGAATCTTTAGAAATTGCGGTAAAATGCATCACTGAAGCTTTAAAAGTATACCCGGGAACTATAAAAACTGAACAACAGGCTGATACACAATCTGCATCTGTTTAAAGACAAGTCCAATTTTCAAACTAATTTTACGTTATAGTTTGAAAATGATGCGAATTGCTACTTCCATATTTTTTCTTTGGAGTTTTATGACTTATGGTCAAGAAAATTCTGTACTCTATTATCACATAGATAAAACCAGTATTAAATACAAAGTAGTCAAGGATTCTACCGCTAACTTTCAGAAATATACGAACAAGGCGTTCACTGAGTTTTGTTTTGCAGGATATGTAGGAATAAAAGCTACAGACACTGTCTACAAGAATAATGGCACACACTATTATTACAGCTTTGAGGAGCAATTTGAAAAAATCATTTCTCAAAATATAGATGAGCCCGCGCGAAAAAGTAAACGGTCTAAATCTTACCAAAACTTATCGACAGTTCTAAATCAAAAGTTAACGAGTCTTGAAAATTCAGGTTTTCCGTTTGCAGCCATTAAAATCGTAAATTCCGAAGAATCAGAGAATACCTTAACCCTAGATTATAAAATAGATTCTGGACAGTTTTTTATCATTGACCAAATCAATATTAAATCATCTAAAAAATTTCACGAAAAAACAATTTTAAATCTGATTGGTCTGCAAACGGGCGACACTTATAATGAGAATGAAATTAAAAACATCAAAGATCTGCTTTCTGCCAGTAAACTTTATGCGCTAAACCGACCAGTACAAGTACTTTTTAAGGCAAACGGTAAAGCTGACATCTACATTTATATCGATAAACAAAAATCAAGTTCAGCAGATGGTTATATAGGTTTTCAACAAGATCCTCAAACAAGCAGACTTACTTTAAACGGATATTTAAATCTGCAATTGAACAATTCATTTAATCGAGCAGAAATAATTGAAATGCATTGGAAATCAAATCCAGATAAAACTCAAGACTTCTATTCAAAATTAGAATACCCCTTCATTTTAAACACACCTTTAGGAGTTGGAGCGAAGCTCGCGTTAAGAAAACAAGACTCCACATTTTTGAGGTCTGACATCTTTTTAAACTTAAGCTATAACCACCCTATTGCCAAGTTTTCAGTATTTGACCAAATTGAATCTTCTTCCACATTAAGAGAATCTGCTCCTTCTGAATTCAGAAATTATTCAAAAAACACATTAGGCGCATCCCTCCTATTGCGTCTTCCAAACCTAGCCTTTGCGCCATTTTATCATCCGCAAATATTTTTACTCGGAGGATTTTATAGCTATCGAAACGATACGATTGACGATAACAAGCAAAAGATTTCTAATGCCAAATATGAAATTGGGTATTCTCATAAAATTGACTTTTTAAAATACTTCCACCTCAATAACAGTATAACCTATCAAGGACTGACTTCAAATATTGCCTTATCCAGAAATGAAATGATTTATTTTGGTGGATTACAATCGGCTAGAGGATTTTATGAACTTGAATTATTCGGTAATGAAACCGTGATTATTAGAAATGAAATAGAATTTAAACCTGTGGATTTGCTTTCTATGTTTCTGTTATATGATTATTCAAAATTTGATTACAACGGACGTCACCAAACAAATTCTGTTGGTTTTGGATTTGGATTAAATACGAAAGGAACGGTCTTGCAAATTATTGTTGCAAATGGTGTTTTAGATCAAAATTCCCTCGATTTCTCGAACACAAAGATTCATTTAGGGTTTAAATCAACTTTTTAAATCAATCAAACTTGCCTTTCAGTAAGTATTTGCGTCAATCTTTTAAAGAATCATTAATTTTAGACCATGATTAAACAGCTCTCTCTTTCTACATTGGTATTATTTGCCTTGATTTTCTGTTGCACATCAAACGGATACTCCCAAGATTCTGACTTTGAAAAAGGTCAAATCATTGTTCAATTAAAGTCGGGATACCTGGGAATTGATTTCGCGAGAAAATTTGAATCAGAGACTAATACAGCGGTTAAGGAAGTCAAGACACTAAGCCAAACCGCAAATATTTATGAATTAACTTTCCAAAATGAAAACGTTGATCTGAAAGCGGCTATTAGCAAAGCTTACGGATTTAGTAGCGTTATTCATGCACAAACCAATCATTTCATAACTTCAAGAGAAACAATTCCTACAGACACGCTTTTCGCACAACAATGGTTCCATAAAAACACAGGACAAACTGGCGGAGCAAGTGATGCAGACATTGATACACCTGACGCTTGGGATATCACCACAGGGGGGTTAACAACACATGATGACACCATAGTTGTTTGTATTATTGAAGGTTCTGGTGTAGATATTTCACATGTAGATTTGGTTGATAATATTTGGAAAAATCATGCTGAAATTCCAGATGATGGTTTAGACAATGATAATAACGGATATGTTGATGATTATTTCGGATGGAACGTCTCAACCTTAGATGATGGTGTGGGTTCTGGATCTCACGGAACTAGAGTTGCAGGTATGGTTGGAGCAAAAGGTGATAACGTAACTGGTGTTACCGGTGTCAATTGGGACGTTAAAATGATGATTGTAAAAGGGCAAGTGGCTTCAAACGAATCAAGCGTCATTGCCGCCTATGATTACCCCTTAACTATGCGTAAAAAATACAATGAATCATTTGGTCAAGAGGGTGCCTTTGTTGTTGTAACAAATGCTTCGTGGGGAATCGATAATGGTGATCCAGCTAATGCTCCAATCTGGTGCGCTATGTACGATACCTTAGGTGCTTACGGAATCTTAAACGTAGCGGCGACTACCAACAACAACATGAATATTGATATAAACGGAGATTTACCAACCGCTTGCCCATCAGAATACTTGATTGGTGTTACTATGACTAATAGCCAAGATATCAGAGCCGGATCTGGTTATGGACCTACGCATGTAGACTTGGCTGCACCTGGCAGCAGTGTTCACCTTCCAATTCCTGGAGGATTTTACACAACTACAAGCGGAACTTCTTTTGCATCACCTTGCGTTGCAGGGGCAATTGCTTTAGCCTACTCTGCCCCATGTACTGAGTTTATTTCTTATGCAAAATATGATCCTGCGGCTGCAGCGCTGCAAATGAGAGATTATATTTTAAACGGTGTTGACGTTATTAGTGTTTTGGATGGTGAAGTTGGAACTTCTGGTAGATTAAATGTAAAAAACACAATTGATGATATGATTACCAATTGTAACGTCTCTGCCTGTGCATCACCTTATAACGTTCACATTGAAAACTTAATAGACACAGCCGGCACGCTTTATTGGGCTGGTTTTTCTAACGATTATTTGATCTATATTAAAGAAGGAAATAGTCCATGGCTTGAAATTCCATTATCGAATCAAGACAGCCTGCATTTCGACACACTTGTAGCCTGTACTAACTATTCTGTTCAAATTAAAGGAATCTGCGGCACTGACACCTCTGATTTTTCATTTTTAGTGGATTTTAAAACGGACGGATGTTGCGATAGCCCATATTTGAACATGACCTACAATGCTATTGATACCATTCAAATAGCTTGGGCTGATGTACTCTACGGTACTGAATATGATATCCGATACAGAAAAGAAGGTGACCTAGCTTGGATTGCTACTTATACCGATACCGTTTCGCCTATTTATTTTACAGGACTTGACACTTGCACCAATTATGAATTTCAAATCAAAACACTGTGCACAGATTCTACACAAGGCTTCAGCAATTCAACAATTTATTCAACCAAAGGATGCGGAGCTTGCTATGAAGAAGACTATTGCGCCGTTGCCGGCGGGAATACCAATTCAGAATGGATTGAAAAAGTAGTGATCAATGGATACACCAGTCAAACAGGCTCAAACAATGGATGGTACCAATCGGAAGAAATTTTAGTTGGCTTCATCCCTGGTCAAACTTATCAAGCTGTTATTGAACCAGGATATTCTAATTTTGAATTTACAGAGCGAATCTCACTTTGGATTGATTTAGACCATAATGGCGTATTTGATGCTTCTGACAAGTTAATTGATGATGTATCTACCAACTCACAAGTAGAAGAATACATTACCATTCCATTAAGTTCAACCTTAGGGGTAACAAAAATGAGAATTGGAATGAGTGCCTTATCTAACCCACCTACCTGCCCTACTTCTAGTTTCTTTGGTGAGTATGAAGACTATTGCATTTATATTGGGTCTGATGCGAGCATTGAAAACAGCACTATTGATATTTCAATATATCCTAACCCAACATCTACCCAATTCACGATACAATCAAACTATAACATCAATAAAATTTCAGCTATTTCGTTAGATGGTAAAATCGCTTATCAAATAGGTCCAATGCAAAGCATTGTGGATGTTTCAGAATGGAAAGCAGGAATCTACATCCTATCTTTTGAAACAGATTTAGGAATTGTTCACCACAAAATGATTGTCCAGTAATGTCAGGATTCTCAAAAATCAATGATCTAGAGGAAGACGAATACTATAAAACGCCTGAAGGATACATTGTATTCACTGAAAAATATCACCTCAAAAGAGGATATTGCTGCAAGAGCGGTTGTAAACACTGTCCTTATGGTTATGATAAAAAAACAGGACAAATAAAACCTAAGTACAAGTAGAACTGTAACTTTGCATCAAAATTATTGCATTGTTTGTAGAAGTTAATTTATCAAGTCCAGACGACCGAATTATTGCGGATATCGTCAAAGTCCTAAACAAAGGTGGTGTTATCATATACCCTACTGATACTGTTTACGCCTTAGGCTGCAGTTTAATGCATAAAAGGGCCATTGAGAGTTTAGCAAAGCTGAAAAACTTAAAACTCAAAAAAGCCAATTTTGCATTGATATGTTACGACTTAAGCACACTTTCTGAATACACTAAATACATTGATCGTCCTACCTACAAAATATTAAACAAAAACCTACCCGGACCTTTCACTTTCATACTTCCCGCAAGTACTCGAATACCAAAGCTGTTTGATTCTAATAAAAAAACAGTGGGAATTAGAATTCCAGACAGTGATTTAGTAAGAAGAATCGTTTTAGAACTTGGACACCCATTGGTAACTACATCTATTCATGATGATGATGAAATATTAGAGTATTCAACTGACCCCTACGCTATTCAAGAAAAATGGGAAAATAAAGTAGACATGATTGTAGATGGTGGATACGGAAAAAATGAACCTTCCACGGTAGTTGATTGCTCTGAAGGTGATGTAGAAATCATCAGACAGGGAATTGGAGAATTGCTTTATTAACAAAGCCCTTTTATAACTTCTCTACCTTGAATAACTATCGACTTCTATTCCTGCTTATTTTTAAGCCGTGATTCTTAATTACATATGGATTGGTTTTTTCTTGATTGCGCTGATAGTTGGAATCATTAAAACCTTCATGGGAGATGTACTGGTGTTTGCTGATATGGTGAACTCTACTTTTGACATGGCAAAAATTGGTTTTGAAATTTCTCTTTTCTTAACAGGAGTGCTTTGTTTATGGTTAGGAATCATGAAGATTGGTGAAAAAGGAGGTTCTGTAAAAATGTTGTCCAAACTGGTTGGTCCATTCTTTAATAAATTATTTCCTGATGTGCCGGAAGACCACCCCGCGAGAGGATCTATGTTGATGAATTTTTCTGCGAACATGTTAGGTTTAGACAATGCTGCTACTCCAATGGGCTTAAAAGCAATGACCGAATTGCAAGAGCTAAATGATGAAAAAGACAAGGCGACTAATGCCATGATCATGTTTCTGGTGTTAAACACTTCTGGTTTAACCCTAATTCCTGTAGCAGTAATGACTTATAGAAGTCAATTCGGTGCTGAAAATCCTTCTGACATTTTTCTTCCGATTTTAATTTCAACGTTTATTGCTTCATTGGTCGGTTTGATTATTGTCGCTATCTATCAAAAAATTAATTTGTTGAACAAAGTAGTTCTCACTTATTTAGGCGGAATTTCATTGATTATATTAGGATTGATGTGGTATTTCGGAAACCTAAGTCCTTACCAACTAGAGCGCCAATCTAGCCTACTTTCTAACTTCATACTTTTTGGAATTATCTGTGGGTTTATCATCATGGCAGTGCGTAAAAAAGTCAACGTTTATGAAGCTTTTATTGAAGGAGCCAAAGGCGGATTTGATATCGCAATAAAAATTGTTCCATATTTAGTGGCAATTCTGGTTTCTATCGGAGTATTTAGAGCTTCAGGTGCAATGGATTGGGTAATCGAGGGCATGCGTTATTTTTTCAACCTCTTTTTAACCAATACTGATTTCGTTGAAGGATTACCCACTGCATTTATGAAGCCTTTAAGTGGCTCTGGCGCCAGAGGAATGATGATAGACGCCTTCAACACTCACGGTGTAGATAGTTTTATCGGTAAACTGACTGCAACGCTTCAAGGAGCAACGGATACAACTTTTTATATAATAGCAGTTTATTTTGGTTCAGTTGGCATCCGAAAAACCAGATACGCAGTAAAAGCAGGGCTACTGGCCGATTTAGGCGGAATCATAGCCGCCATTATTATCGCTACTTTTTGGTTTGGTGGAGATGTAGAAGTAGAAATACCTTCTGATTCTGATCTGGCTGTTACTTTCGTTGATGAATGGAATTCTAATGATAATAGTAGAATTCATGCCGATTGTACTTTTGAAGATGTTTCAAAGCAACGCTACTCTTTTAATGAGGTGAATATGAAATTTACCCAACTATCAATCGTCAACATGAATAAAGCTGAAGATGGATTACTAGTGAAAACAATCAGCAATCATAAATTTGCCACTTTCCAAGTAGACTTTGGTAAGTCTAGTATTTACAAGGTACAGATGCTTGGAAATTTTGAAGATTTTTAAATGTTTGGAAGAAAAAAGAAAAAACCAGAAGTAACAGGGATAGTAAAATTAAAGCCCCTCAATTATCCACCAAAAATTTTGGTAGGATGGGCAGAAGCTATTGCAGGAAACAAAGAGCTTACAGACTGGTTTTTAGCCTCTGATCAATACAAAGAACTCGGAATGGCCGTATATGCCATTAAACTCAAAGATGAAGCCAGAGAATGGTTAATGCAAAATGGATATGCGCATTTAATGGCTATGATCAACGGAGTTGAAAGAAATAAAGAAGCATTACACTGGTTAGAAAAAAACAACTTTCAAACCCTAAAACACCTAGCCCTAGCGGCAGATGGTGATGAAATTTCACAAAATTGGCTGATCAGCAATGGACACCATGAATTCGCATTAGTTGCTCAGAAAATTAAAATTGTGAAAGACGATATTGAGGACAATCACAATGATGTCCACAAATTTGGTGTTGACTAGTTACGAATCAAATTATAATCGTATCGAGTAGTATCTTCCTGATACCAGAAAGCCAAGCTATCCCCAGTAAACACATAATTATAGGTTGTATCTAGATAATGATTAGCATTATTTGGTGGACTAACAGCTGTATTACTCCAAAAATGCATTTTTGTAGCATCATCCACTAAATAAGACCCTGAATGATTTGCCGGAATCCCTGTTAATGAATCTCCTACCACCTGAAAAGTCAATGAAGATTCCCAAAGCGCTAAGTAAACTACTCCACTATTCAATGTATCCCCACTATCTCTGATAATATTATAAACTCCTCTGTAAATACCTTCAGAAGGGACCATAAGCTCTTTTTTACAAGATATAGTTACAAAGACGATAGCGCTTAATAAGCAGAATTTTTTCAGCATGTTAAAATATTTTCAAGATTGTTATTTCATCAGAAACTAGATTGAAAATTTTACTATCTTGTTCCTTCAAATTTACGAAAACCATGGGAAATAAAGTACTATCAGACATAGAAATTGCACAAGCCGCTACACTTGATCACATTAAGAACATTGCAGCAAAACTAAATATTGCCGAAGATGACCTAGAAATGTATGGAAAATTCAAGGCAAAAATTCCTTTAAACCTAATTGATAAAAACAAAATTGAAGCTCACAATTTAATTTTAGTTACTGCTTTAACTCCTACTCCTGCTGGAGAAGGAAAAACTACAACATCAATTGGATTAACTGAAGGACTAAACAAAATTGGAAAGAAAACAACGGTTGTACTTAGAGAACCTTCTTTAGGACCTGTATTTGGAATCAAAGGTGGAGCCGCCGGCGGTGGTTATGCGCAAGTCGTTCCAATGGAAGATATAAACTTGCACTTCACCGGCGATTTTTCAGCTGTAGAGAAAGCAAATAATCTACTTTCTGCACTAATTGACAATAATATTCAGTCAAAAACAAGAAGTTTAGGAATCGATCCTAGAACTGTAGCTTGGAAAAGAGTGATGGATATGAATGATAGAGCCCTAAGAGATATAGTTATTGGATTAGGCGGAACCGGAAATGGAATTCCTAGACAGGACGGCTTCAATATTACTCCTGCCTCAGAAGTGATGGCTATCCTTTGTATGGCTGAAAATTTTGAAGATTTAAAAACAAGATTGGGTAATATTTACGTAGGTACAACCTTCGATAAAAAACCTATCTATGCGAGAGATTTAAAAGCTGAAAATGCCATGGCTATCTTATTAAAAGATGCTATCCAACCTAATTTAGTGCAAACTTTAGAAGGAAATCCTGCAATTATTCATGGCGGACCTTTTGCGAATATTGCGCAAGGAACAAACACCATCATTGCTACAAAAATGGGACTTTCACTTTCTGAGTATGTCGTGACTGAAGCAGGATTCGGTGCAGATTTAGGAGCTGAAAAATTCTTAGACATTAAATGTGTTTCTGGCGGCTTAAAACCTAAAGCAACAGTATTAGTCGCTACAATTAGAGCATTAAGACATCACGGAGGAGCTCCGAAAGAAGAATACAACACTCCAAGCACAGAAAGAGTTGCGAACGGACTAGCAAATCTTGGTAAGCACATTGAAAACATGCAAAAGTTCGGATTAAACCCCGTTGTCGCTATCAATGCTTTTCCAACAGATACTGAAGAAGAAATTCAATTGATTAAAGAGAGATGCGAAAGCAGAGGATGCAAAGCCGTAGTTGCAAACGGATGGGCAGAAGGTGGAAACGGAATGACAGAATTAGCTGAAGCCGTTGTAGAAGTCATAGAAGGTGGAAGTAACAAATTCAAACAACTTTACGACTGGAATTTACCAGTTAAAGAAAAGATTGAAATAATTGCTCGTGAAATATATGGTGCTGAAGGAGTTGAGTACTCCAAAAAAGCTTTGACTGATCTTAAAAAAATTGAAGATTTAGGCTTAACGAAGTTACCAATCTGTATGGCGAAAACTCAAAAATCTTTCTCTGATAATGACAATTTATTAGGAAGACCTACGGGCTTCACTGTCAATGTTCGTGAGTTTGAATTCGCGGCAGGTGCAGGATTCATCATTCCTATTTTGGGTGTAATGATGAGAATGCCAGGACTACCTGCAACACCAGCCTCTGAAGGTATGACGATTGACAACAATGGTGTAATCTCTGGGCTATCTTAATGAAAAGTATTCTGAAATACGAAGCATATAAATTTGACAAAGGGTCAGTTGCGAAAGTAACTGACCCTTTGACTGTGGAGTCGCCCCTGCAAATCAACATCAATAACTCCCCTTTCTCAGTGGTCATGCAAACTCCAGGCAAAGAAAAAGAATTGGTTGCTGGACTTTTATTCGCTGAAGACGTCATTAAAGATTTTGACCAAGTTGACTGGGAATTCAAACACAACAAGAATGAAGTTATCGAAATCGTAAACTTAAAAACAAGTGAAAACAACTTAGCAGACGGCTACAAAAGTGTTCGCAGCTTGCTTTCTGTTTCTTCTTGCGGGATTTGTGGAAAACGAGAAATCGAAGACTTAACTCCCTTCCAATCAAAACTCAAAGGTAAACTAAATATTTCGTTCAAAGAGATATTCCAACTCCAAAAAGGACTAAAAGCTAAGCAAAAAATATTTGATCAAACCGGCGGATTACACGGTGTTGCACTATTTGGCAAAGAACTCAACCTGCTCTGCATACACGAAGACATAGGCAGACATAATGCCTTAGACAAATGTGTTGGATCACTTGTTTTGAACAAATCACTCAATCAGGCATCTTTCATGGCATTCAGTGGTAGAATATCTTATGAAATCGTTTCAAAAGCGTTCAGAGCAAAAATTGGACTCATTTCTGCGGTTTCTGCCCCCTCAAGTTTGGCAGTAGATTTTGCTAAAGAATTCGGCATAACACTGGTCGGTTTCACAAGAGACGATAAAGGCACATGCTACTCCAATCCACAGAGGATAACGGATTTAATTGAATAAGCCTTCAAATCAACAGCTATGCATGCATAAAAGCTTTTCCATCTCTCCTAAATCGACTTAGATTAATCTTTCTGTCAAACACCATTTTTTTAGCATTTTTTAAGGTGATTATCACTAATTTTGTGTCAAAATAAATTTGATGGCAATACGCGTAGGAATTAATGGTTTTGGGAGAATTGGAAGATATTTTACCCGAATGGCTTTGAATAACAGTGAGATAGAAATTGTTGGAATTAATGATTTAACAGACAACAAAACTTTAGCCCACCTTTTCAAGTACGACTCAGTGCACCGAAAGTTTAACGGAACCGTTGAAGTAAGTGGTGAAAACATGATTTTAAATGGGAAAGTGATCAAAATGATGGCTCACCGTGATCCTGAAAATATTTCTTGGGGAGAATTGAATGTTGATGTAGTGCTTGAATCTACGGGTATATTCAGAACTGAAGAATTAGCTTCTAAGCACTTAAAAGCTGGAGCGAAAAAAGTGATTCTAAGCGCTCCTCCAAAAGGCGGAGACATAAAATCAGTTGTAATGGGAGTTAACGAAGATATTTTAGATGGATCTGAGAAGATTATCTCAAATGCTTCATGCACTACAAATTCAGCAGCACCTTTAGTGAAAGTGATGAAAACGCTTGGTGTAATTGAAAACGCCTACATTACAACAATCCACTCATATACCTCCGACCAAAAACTACATGACGCTCCTCACGCCGACCTAAGAAGAGCAAGAGCGGCAGCTGAATCTATTGTTCCTACAACAACTGGAGCAGCAAAAGCAATTACAAAGATTTTCCCTGAAATGGATGGTCATATTGGTGG
Organism: Crocinitomicaceae bacterium; assembly: GCA_039939375.1. Taxonomy (GTDB): domain Bacteria; phylum Bacteroidota; class Bacteroidia; order Flavobacteriales_D; family Crocinitomicaceae; genus Paracrocinitomix. Next base: position 404,979 of record JBDVJO010000010.1, read on the forward strand.
TTGCGGAATCAGAGTACCTGTTCCAGACGGATCTTTAACAGACATGACCTTCATCATGGATCATGATTTAACTGTTGAAGAAGTGAATGCTGCCTTTAAAAAAGCTTCTGAAGGTGAGCTAAAAGGAATTTTGAACTATGAAATAGACCCAATTGTCTCTTCTGACATTATTGGAAGCCCCTACTCGTCTACTTTTGACCCAGACTTAACTTCTATCATAGGGAAAATGGTAAAAATTGTTGCGTGGTATGACAATGAAGCTGGATATAGTAATAGATGTGTTGACTTAATTGCGAAAATAGGTTAATGATTTCACGAATCCTATATTACTCATCTCATCCGCAAGAAGTAACGTACTTGTTGCAAATGAAAAAAGAGTTTAGTCAATACAAACCGAGTGACAAGAGACTCACAGAGCTTTCGGCAAACACTTCTGACAGAGAGTTTTGTTATGAAGCGTTAAAAAAAGTGTCTCGCTCATTTGCGGTAGTAATTCAACAATTACCAAAAGAATTACAAGACCCCGTTTGCCTGTTTTATCTAATCTTAAGAGGATTAGACACTGTAGAAGACGACATGAATATTCAGCAGTCTGAAAAGGAAAAAATGTTGATTTCTTTTGCCGAACGCTTGAACAATGAAGAATTCACACTCAGCAATGTTGGTGACACGCAAGATTATCAAGATCTAATGATTCATTTTGATAAGATTTGTAGAGAATACAAAAACCTAGCACCTGGATATCAAAAAGTGATTACAGAAATCACAGATAAAATGGCAGCCGGCATGAATAAATATGCCCACCAAAAGGTAGATTCACACAAAGACTGGGACGACTACTGCCACTATGTTGCAGGTTTGGTTGGAATAGGCCTTAGCCAACTATTCCTTGCCTCAGACCTTGAAAAAAGTGAAAAACTAAAAGATGAGTTTCTTTCAAATGAAATGGGACTTTTTCTTCAAAAGACAAACATCATTCGTGATTTTGCAGAAGATTTAGAGCAAGAACGCGTATTCTGGCCAGAAGAAGCTTGGAAAGGAAAAGCGAATCAATTGATTGACCTCCAAAAAGAACCTGAAAAAGGACTTTTAGTTTTAAATGAATTGGTATTAAACGCTTTAAGTCATATTCCTCATTGTTTGAATTACTTAAAAGAATTAGACAATATTGAAATCTTCCGATTTTGCGCGATTCCACAGCTAATGGCAGTTGCCACTTTGGGTGAACTTTTTGACAACGAAGATGTTTTGTACAAAAATGTAAAAATCAGAAAAGGCAAGACGGCAAAGTACTTCATGTCAATCAAAAGTTTTGAGCAAACAAAGAAAGAGTTTGAAGAAGTGCTCAAGAAAATTGCTAAAAAAGATAAAAGCAACACGGTTTCAAACTTGTTGAAGGAAATTGAATAAATGACAGTAGAAAACTACGATATCATTGTTATTGGAGCCGGTGTAGCCGGTGGTGTTTTTGCGGCATCTCAAAGCGATAATCGTAAGATTTTAGTTATTGAACGAGATTTGTCTGAAAAAGAGCGAATTGTTGGTGAATTAATGCAGCCAGATGGACTTATTGCTCTAAATAACTTAGGACTATCCCATTTGACAGAAAATATTGATGCTCAAATTGTTCATGGTTATAAATTAATTAAATCTGAACGAAACTTCAAGATAGAGTACAAAGAAATAGACAACAAAATCAGCGGTTTAGGACTAAGGAACGGCAAATTGCTAAACAACATTCAAACAGAACTAAAGCGTAAAAACAACATCACTTTGATCCAAGGTAATGTTACCGAATTAACTGAAACTGATGGTAAAATTATCGGAGTGACTTACACTGATCAAGAAGGCAACAAAGTTTCTGTTTCTGCAGCATTGACCGTGGTTTCTGATGGACACTTGTCATTTTTCAGAAAACAACTGAGCAAACCCAATAAGAATATCGAATCCTACTTTATGGGCTTGGTGCTCAAAGATTTAAACTTAGAAAATCCTGCACATGGTCACATGATTATTAGCGGTGAAGCACCAATTCTTGTTTACCCTATTCATTCTAACGGGTATAGAATCTTAGTTGATTATCCAGGCGAAAAACCACCAAGAATGGGTACGAAATCTATGGAAGAGTTCAAAAACACCGTAAGTGTATTGCTTCCAGAAGAGATGAAAGCTTCCTTTTTAGCCGCCATGGCCGATCAACAAGTAATGGTTATGCCAAATCACCGAATGAAAGCTCAAGCATTCAGAAAAAAAGGCGCGGTACTACTTGGAGATTCTTTAAATATGCGCCATCCACTTACAGGTGGTGGAATGACAGCATCATTCAACGATATCATCACACTGAATGAAGCCCTAAATGATGTTGACTTAAGCAATGAAAGTGAAACCGAATTAGCAATTCAAACTTATTATAAAAAACGATCCGCAAAAGTTGAAACGATCAATATCTTAGCAAATGCTTTGTACAAAGTTTTCAGAGATAACGATTTAAAAGATGCCTGTTTTGATTATCTTGAACAAGGTGGTGAAAAAGCAACAGGACCTTTATCAATATTAGCAGGAATAAATAAGAACAAAAAATATTTACTAAAGCATTTTTTCAAGGTAGCTATGCAGCACCCGTTACATTTCGTAACGAAACCTAGAAAACAAATACGCTTATATAAAAACGCAGTGGCAATCATCACTCCAATATTGAGAGACGAAGAGAAGCCAGCTATGGTATAATGGAGAAAATAGAACACGAATCATTAAAAGAAGCAGATGCAAGAAAGCAAAGTCATTTAGATTTAGCTTTTGAATCGCAAAGCGGTAAAATTGACAATCGATTTTATTACGAACCGCTTTTATCTGGACACCCCTCTTCTACTGAGTCTATGATGACTAAGTGGGGAGCGAAGCAGATGAAATATCCCGTATGGATTTCAAGCATGACAGGTGGAACCTCTAAAGCTGGACCAATCAATAAAATGCTGGCGAAAACCGCAGCTAAGTTTGGTTTTGGAATGGGATTAGGTTCTTGCAGGATAATACTTGAAGACAACACCTATTTTGAAGACTTTAACTTAAGACCTATCTTAGGAGACGAAGTGCCATTCTACGCCAATGTTGGAATCGCTCAAATTGAACGTTTGCTTAAAATCAATCAGGCTAAACGATTGACTGAGCTAGTGGATAAATTAAGCGCGGATGGTTTAATCGTTCATGTTAACCCATTGCAAGAGTGGCTTCAACCTGAAGGAGACATCATAGAACAATCACCAATGTCAACCATCAAGCAATTGCTGAATGAGTTTGACCGCCCTATTATCGTAAAAGAAGTAGGTCAAGGATTTGGTCCTGATAGCATGGGAGAATTGTTAAAACTACCTATTCAAGCAATCGATTTTGCAGCAAATGGTGGAACCAACTTTTCAAAATTAGAATTGATCAGAAATAAAAAACTACAAGATTTTTATAGTGATGTAGTTGCTTTAGGGCATTCAGCAGATGAAATGGTAGAGATTTTAGATGATACCATTGAAAAGCTCGGTAACGAGCGAAAATGCAACAATGTCATTATAAGTGGAGGGATTAAGAACTTTTTAGATGGCTACTACCTAATCAATAAGTCTCCACTAAACTCAATTTATGGACAAGCCGCGCCATTTTTGAAATACGCGAACGAATCGCAAGAAGCACTTGATGAATTTGCCGAATTCCAAGTGAAAGGGTTATTAATGGCACAACGTTTTTTAAGAGTCAAATGATGGATAAATTTATAGAAGGCTTTTCTAAAAAAAATAAAGAAGATAAACTTGCTGCAATAGCGGCATTCTTTAAAAATAAAGACAACGCAATTGAAGTTTTCAAAAGCTTTAATCATCCTGACGCTAAAATTCAGGAAATGATTAATGAGTTTTCTGAAAACACAATTTCAAACTTTCACTTGCCTTACAGCATTGCACCAAATTTCTTAATTAACGGAAAAACATATGCGGTACCAATGGTTATTGAAGAAAGTTCTGTAGTTGCCGCAGCATCAAAGAGCGCTAAATTCTGGTATCAGCTAGGTGGATTTAATGTAGAGGTTGTTGATACTGAAAAAGTTGGGCAAGTTCATTTTCTTTGGAAAGATGACACCTCAAAATTACAAGCAAAATTCAATGAACTGAAAACCTTGTTAATTGAAGGAACTTCAGAAATCACTGAAAACATGCGTAATCGTGGTGGTGGTATCAAAGACATTATCCTAAAAGACCTTTCAGATAAAGAACCGCATTTAATGCAGCTTTACGCAACCTTTGAAACGAAAGATTCAATGGGAGCTAACTTTGTTAATTCTTGCTTAGAAAAATTTGCCGACATCTTCAGAAAATGGCACAAAGAACAAGCAGAATTCGCCAATGATGGGCTAGATATCGTCATGTCAATTTTATCTAACCTCACACCTAATTGCGTTGTCAAATGTTGGGTAGAAACCGATATCGAAAATTTAAGCGGGATTGTTGAAGGAGTTTCTGGTCAAGAATTCGCTCAGAAATTTAAAACAGCCGTTAGAATTGCTCAAGTAGATCCTTACAGAGCAACTACACATAACAAAGGTATTTATAACGGAATTGATGCCGTTGTACTAGCAACTGGAAACGATTTTAGAGCAGTTGAAGCTTGCGGACATGCATACGCCAGTATCAACGGAAATTACACGAGCTTAACGCATTGTGACATTGACAATGGCAAATTCAAGTTCACACTCACTTTACCTATCGCATTAGGTGTTGTAGGTGGATTAACAAACTTACATCCATTAGTGAAGTTGTCACATGAAATTTTAGAACACCCTTCAGCGAGAGAACTCATGGGAATTGCCGCATCTGCTGGTCTTGCAAACAACTTTGGAGCGGTAAAATCGTTGACAACTACAGGTATCCAACAAGGACACATGAAAATGCATTTATACAACATTATGAATCAATTAGAAGTACCTAAAGATTCAAGAGACCAAGTCGTAGATCATTTCAAGGATAAAAACGTATCTGTGTCTGCTGTTCGTAAATTCGTAGAAGAACTTGATTTAGCATAAAATCATTTCAATGGAGATTTTTAAGGCTTCCTGTAAACTCATGCTCTTTGGTGAATATATCATCCTCAGAGGTAGTAAATCGCTTGCGTTTCCTCTTAAGTTTGGACAGACACTGGCCGTAGAAAAAAATGATCAATTAAACTGGAAAAGCATAGCACCCTCAGGAACTTGGTTTGAAGCTGAATTCAGCGAATCATTAGAGTTAATCTCAACTACCAACTCAGAAACGGCTGAAATTCTTAGAAAAATCTTGTTAAAAATAAAAACGCTAAACCCATCCCTTAACTTAATAAATGCCTTCACTGCAACGGCAGATTTTAAACTTGAATGGGGATTAGGCTCTAGCTCCACGCTATTGAGTTTACTGGCGCAATGGTCACAAACTGACCCTTACATTTTACTTGATGAATCTTTTGGCGGATCAGGCTATGACATTGCCTGCGCAACTGCTAATTCCCCTATCATCTATACCATTGATGGTCGAAAAGTTGAAGCAACCGAATTAAAACCGGCAATTACTGATCATTTTTTATTCGTTTATCTTGGAGAAAAACAAAGTTCTAGAAACGAGATTAAACGATTTGAAAAAAATGAGGTCACTCAAAAAGACATTCAACAGATGGATGGTATTATAGATACAGCCATCAAGGTCAGCTCTATAGAAGAATTTGAAGAATGTCTGAATCAGGCAGAACAATTATTGTCGCCAATTATCGGTAAACAAACATTAAAAGAACATATCTTTGCTGACTATAGCTACTGCATTAAATCTCTTGGAGCCTGGGGAGGTGATTTTTTCCTTGCCACTTTCAGAGATCTTGATAAAGCAAAAACTTACTTTAGTAACAAAGGATTAACCACCTTTTTTACTTATAATGAAATGGTTAAAAATTAATGAGCACTACTGAAACACTGAATAAAACAAAAGTTAAATGGCGTTGCCCATCTAACATTGCTATTGTTAAGTATTGGGGTAAAAAACTAGTTCAAATTCCTTGTAACTCTTCGTTAAGCATCACATTATCTGATTCTTTCACTGAAGTTGAAGTTGAACTTTCAGAAAAAACAAGTGATAAAAAAGTAGAGTTAACCTACTACTTTGAAGGTGAAGTATCGGATCTTTTTGGACGAAAAGTGGAAGTTTATTTTGAAAACAACATTGAAAGCTTCCCCTATTTGAAAGAGAAAGCAGTTACAATTCATTCAATCAATAGCTTTCCTCATTCTGCCGGAATCGCTTCTTCAGCATCAGCATTTGGGGCTATTGCTTTAGCAATGCTAGATTTAGCCTACGCTCAAGAAGACAAAGAAATTGATGTTGAGTTTTATCAAAAAGCCTCTAACCTAGCAAGATTAGGAAGCGGAAGTGCATGTAGAAGCTTATTCCCATCTTACTCTATGTGGGGACAAAACGATTTAGTTACTGGCTCTTCAAATGAAAAAGCAATTGAAGTAAAAGATATCCACCCATCTTTTCAAGATATGCGAGATGCAATCTTAATTATTGAAGATGAACCTAAAAAGGTATCCTCTACAATTGGGCATGGATTAATGAATAATCATCCTTATGCCTCTGCTCGTTTTGCTCAGGCGAATAAACGAACGGCGCAATTAATTGAAATTCTAAGAACAGGAGATATTGAAGGATTCATTCAAATCAGCGAATCAGAAGCTTTAACCCTTCACGCTATGATGATGACTTCATCTGAATACTATTTATTAGTAAAACCTGGGACCATTAAAGCCATTGAAAAGCTAATGCAATTCAGAATGGAATATCTTGTTCCTGTTTGCTTTACATTAGATGCTGGACCGAACTTACACGTGTTATATCCAGCCAAATACGAAGAAAAAGTGGTTGAGTTTATCAACACTGAGTTAAAGGACACTTACAAAAAAGTGATCTTTGATAAGGAAGGTGACGGCCCCACTAAATTACCGGTTGAATAAATGGAAAAGTTCAGATCAAAAGTATTGATGTTCGGTGAATATAGCCTGTTATACAACAGTATGGCACTGACAATGCCTTTTGATAAATTTTCAGGTAAATTTAACTATACTGACCAAGCACATGATACGCACTTGGCGTTACTTTCTAACAAAGGCTTAAGAGAATTGTGCAATCACATGTTGCACCATCACACTGATGAAACCTTCAAGTTAAATGTGAATCGATTCAAAGCTGAACTAGAAAAAGGACTGTTTTTTGAAAGCAACATTCCGCAAGGATTTGGACTTGGAAGTTCTGGAGCACTGGTTGCAGCGATATTTTTGAGATACCTTGAGAAAGCAGGTGATTTTAAAGATGGTGTAAAAAACCTAACCAAAGAAAAGATTTGTAATCTTAAAAAGTGCTTGGGTGGACTTGAAGGTTATTTTCATGGAACCAGCTCAGGCATTGACCCGCTGAGTATCTTAATGAATGAACCACTTCTACTCCGCTCTAACACTGATATATCTGCAGTTCAGATTCCTGAGTTTAATGAAAACGGAAAACACACCGTCTTTTTATTGAATACCAACCTTTCAAGAAACACAGACAAATTAGTTAAGCAATTCAAGGCTGCCACTGATAACCCTGTGTTTAGAGACAAAATAAATAACGAATTGATTCAATACACCAATGGAGGAATCAATGACTTTATAGCAGCCAATACCGATAGTCTTTATAAAAACCTAGATCAACTCGTTCAATTTCAACTGAATGAAATGAATTACTTGATTCCAACACCATTTGAAAATCTGGTAAAGGAAGGTTTGGATACAGGAAACTATTTTTTAAAAATATGTGGATCAGGTGGTGGAGGCTATATGCTAGGTTTTACCCAAAATTGGGAGACTGCGCAAGAACAATTAAAAGAACAAGATTTAGAAATTCTATATAGATATTAAGCATGACGATTGAGAACGATTTAAAAACGCAGAAAGAATCAATTGAGCACTTTTTAGAAACAAAAGCTTTAGAGAGCTTCCCTTCTAACCTCTTTGATGCCGTGCATCACATCATGACTTTGGATGGTAAACGTTTACGCCCAATGATGGTGCTAATGACTGCAAAAGGATTCGGGATTTCTGAAGAATCTGCCATGCCTGCAGCTATTTCAATTGAAGTTTTCCATAATTTCACTTTGGTGCATGATGACATCATGGACAAAGCTAAACTGAGAAGAGGAAAAGTTACTGTTCATGAGAAATTCGGTGTTGATAAGGCAATTGTAACTGGAGACGCTATGTTACCACATGCGGTTAGCTTATTGATTGACGGGAACAATGACAAAGCTGGTGATTTATTGAATTGTTTCAATAAGATGGCCAAAGAAGTGATGGAAGGACAACAATATGACATGGAGTTTGAAGATCGTAATGATGTTGCGGTACAAGAATACATGAACATGATTAAACTAAAAACTTCGGTCTTATTTGGAACAGCATGTGAAATTGGTGCGATCCTAGGAAACGCTTCAGCTGAAGACCGTCAGAATCTTTATGATTTTGGTCTTTATTCTGGTTTAGCCTTCCAAATTATGGATGACTACTTAGACACTTTTGGAGATGAAAATTTCGGAAAGCGTATTGGTGGTGATATCTTATTGAATAAAAAGACTTTCTTGTTGGTGAACGCTATGCAAATTGCCAATACAGAGCAAAAAGCTAAAATCTTTACCTTGTTTGACGAAAAGAACGAAGAAAAGAAAATTGAAGCTTTTCAAGACTTATACAGAGAAATGGGTATTCCAAAGGTGGCTTTAGACACCATGGACGAATTGCACAAAAAATCTGTCAATGCAGTCATGTCCTCTTCTATTCCTGAAGAAGATAAGAACAGAATCATTGAATTAGGTGAAGTCATGCTTCGCAGAACCAAGTAAGATGAACTTTTCTGATAAGGATCAGGCGTATTTCTGGAATTGTTGGAAATTCACTTCTAACAAAGGTCAACAACGCTGGCACTTTGAACTTCCTGAAGAATTAAAGGGGATTCTCCAATCTGAAGAAGACTGGAGCAAACCTGAAGCACAAGACTTCTTAACACATTTTGATCAGGCATTTGTCTTTGACAAAAAAGTCAACCCTAACAGTGCTGACAAGGTTTTTAGACACATTCGTACCAACAAAACAGCTCCGCATAAATTGGTGGATGTTAATAAAGATGAGCCGCTCAAAGAAGCAGCTCGTAAAGCTTTACTGAATGGTTTCTCATATTATGAAACCCTGCAAGAACCTGACGGAAACTGGGCAGGAGACTACGGTGGACCACTTTTTTTGATTCCAGGATTAGTTATTGCATCTCACATCACCTCATCCCCTTTTGAAAAACCTATGCAGGTGCTAATGAAGCGAAATCTGTGGAACCATCAAAATGAAGATGGCGGCTGGGGCCTGCACATTGAGGGGCACTCTACCATGTTTGGAACGGTTATGCAATACGTTACTTTACGCATCTTGGGAGAAGAACTTTCTAATCCACTCATGAAAAAGGCTCAGAAATGGATTTTAGAGCATGGTGGGGCGATTAAAATTCCGCAATGGGGCAAGTTCTACTTATCAGTACTAAATGTTTACGAGTGGGAAGGTAATGATGCTTTGCTCCCTGAAATGTGGAAATTCCCTAAATGGACACCCTTTCACCCCGGTAAGTATTGGTGCCATAACCGCATGATCTTTCTGCCCATGTCTTATTGCTTTGGAAACAAAGTTAAGGCAGAAGAAAGTGATTTAACCATAGCTTTAAGAAAAGAACTTTATACATCTGATTACAAATCAATTAACTGGAAAAAAGCAAGACGAGAAGCTTGTGAAATAGACATCTTTCATCCTGTCAATAAATGGTATCATAGGTTGAGTTGGTTTACCAATACTTATGAGAAAATCTACTCTAAAAGATGGCGTAATAAGGCTCTGAAATACGTTTCAGATTACATTGATAACGAAGACATTCATACACGGTATATTAATATTGGACCCGTTAACCAAGCCATCAACTCTATTGCAGTTTGGCACAAGCATGGCAAAGATTCTGAGCAGTTCAAGCAGCATGTTTACAGGTGGCAAGACTATTTGTGGATAGCTGAAGATGGTGCGAAAATGGGTGGATATAACGGATCACAACTTTGGGATACCTCTTTTGCAGGTCAAGCCCTATTAGAAGCCGACATGGAAGCAGACTTTCCTGAAATGGCTGAAAAAATCTATAATTTCATTGAAATAACGCAGATTGACAGAGATCCTGTTGATCACGTAAAATACTGGAGAGACGTCACAAAAGGCACCTGGCCTTTCTCAACCATTGACCATGCATGGGCAGTAACAGATTGTACCTCTGAAGGAATGAAAACCGCCCTACTCTTCAACAATAAAGAACATATAAATAAAACTAAGTTTGTAGGTGAAGAAAGGTTAAAACCGGCAATAGACTGGTTATTATTCATGCAAAACGAAGATGGTGGATGGGCATCTTACGAGAAGAAGCGCGCACCGCAATGGATTGAAGTACTCAATCCTGCTATGTTATTTGAAAACATCATGGTTGAAGTTACCTATACCGAATGCTCTTCAGCCACCATGCAGGGATTAAAAGAGTTTTCAAAAAATCACGATTACCGAAAGGCAGATATCGATAAAGCCTTGGCAAAAGGTGCAAAGTTCATAGAAAACAAACAGTTGGCTGACGGATCTTGGTACGGCTGTTGGGGCGTTTGTTTTACTTATGGTATCTGGTTTGGAATTGAAGGTTTATTATGCGGCGGTCATAAAGGCTATGAAAGCAACTCCCCTTCCCCAAAAATAAAAGCTGCTTGTGATTTCCTAATGAGTAAGCAAAATGCAGACGGCAGCTGGGGCGAATCATTTGAATCATGTGTGCAACACAAGTACATCCAGCACGAAGACGGCCAAATCATTAACACCGCTTGGGCTCTGTTAGGTCTCATGAAGGCCAAACACCCCAACACTGAAGTCATTGAAAAAGGCATTGCCTTTATTATTTCGCGCCAAGAGGCTAACGGAGATTTTCCACAGGAAGGCATTTCAGGCGTGTTTAACGGCAATTGTATGGAGACATACACCTCTTACCGCAACATCTTCCCATTGTGGGCATTAGGAAGGTATTATCGTTATTATGCTTAGGGGGCAATCATCACCTTCTAATTTACTGCGCCTATTACTTCCTTGACATCTTCTTAACACAGAGATTTTATCCTTATCACCAATAAGACTCAATTTTACAATTGAGTTAATTCATTGAGACCAGAAGCTTTAATTTTATCCGTGGTTTTATACGCATAATACCACGGATAATTTAGTTTAGATTGATTTTTAAACTTATTTTACACCATAAATCAGTTTGATTTACTCAACGCTCTTTGACCCTTATAATTACTAGCCTGAATGGCCCTTAACGGTATCGCTACATCACTAATTTGTTACCGAATTTAACAATACTGCGGTAAAGAAATTATTAAGTTCTTTTTAGTATCTTAGTTCTACAATAAATATAAAAGGAATAAAGTGAATACTCACTTTATTCGGAAGTTATACTTAATAACAATTGCTTAGGTTTTTGAGTACAAAAAAATAATAAGAATGACACAATGGAAAGGTTTCTTGGGCATCTTGACAATAATTTGCTTAACAGCCTGCTCTATAAGTGAATATTACAATTCGATCCCCCCAATACCAGAAAATTACTACACTTTAGCGCTAGAAGACTCGTATGACACAACATGGGTTGATAAAGAATACTCTTTTATATGTGGGCTGAAAGGCTCAGATAGTGTTGAGTTCAGCCAATACCCTGCATATAGCAGAACAGTTCTTTTTGGATATGCATATGAGAAGGAATTTTATGATTCAACCGGGCAGAGATATAGCGAAGTTTGGTACTATAGAAAAAGAAAATTAATAAAAATCAAGTATTATTACTATGTACCATTTGAATCAGCAGAATACAGTTCAGCTTGGAATGTATATTATGCTGGCACATTAAAATTAAAGGAGTTGGATAAAGAAATCTATCTCAATGGGAGAAAGTAATTAGAATTAAGCAATGGACAACAATAATAAGTATATATCAAATGAAGCTATATATCGCCTTCAAATACCTGTGAAAACAATATTTGATTTTCAAGGAGAGGGAATGTATGAAGAAACGTTAGAAAACCATTTTGTCTATTGTATTATAAAATCGCTTGAGGAAAAGGCTATTGACTATAAAGTGGATTACCATACATTTGAAGCAGAAAATGAGTTTTGTATAGAATTACGACTAAACATAGCTCGTTTTGAAGAAGAGATAATCGTTAGAAATGTCAAAAATGAGGGTTTATTAAATGGTTTAATTGTTAAAAAGCTGGAGTATGGAAACTGGATTGAAATTTATAATAACTTAAAAACTAAGTATAACAACAAATAAAATTTACAGCGAAGCTGTTCGGCATAAATGCCTAATTTTATTCAACCGTTAGGTTTAATTACTCCCAAAGCATGAATTTCATTAAAAAACTATTTTCGAAATCGAACAAAAAAGTGCAACTACCTGTAGAGTCTGCCACCAAGGAAAAACAGGAGTTACAGAAGGAAAACGTTCCAGAAAAAATTGTTCCTAATATTGAAGACTACACTACACTTGCACTTGCCTTGATGGAACAGGAAGATAAAGAGACTGAATCGAAGATTGTTACAAAATTTGATTCTTTCTTTAAGGCTCCAGAAACAATATTCTCGGATGGAGAATATTACTATGATACTGAGAATAATAAATTCCAGGCATATAGAGGAAATGGAGCTGAAATTCAAGATTTCCCTTTATGGTTTTTAATGCTAGACACACTGCAATTCAATAAATATTTATGGGAATTAGACTGGAAGACAGACCCTAATGAAACAAATGCTGTTTTGAAAATACTTGCTGAACGAAAGAATTTTCAGCTTCCTGAGTTATCAAATATTAACGCCGAGGGTATGGAAAGTCTTGACGATTATTTCAAAGCAGTGAATGAAATTCTTGCTTCCAGAGGAATGATCGCAATAGAAGTTCAAATTGATAGTGACTCTTATGTAACAGGGCTTGTAAAGCAAGAGAACTTCGAAAACATGGTGCAAATTGCAAATTCTGTGGGTCGAAATATCATTGCATACTAAAAAACTAAACCTAACATAGAACTATGCTAAAAAACAAGTAATATTTCTATTTTTTTAATTCAATTCTGGCTTTTTACTTTTAAAATTTTCATCATAAACTAGACCTGATTCTGCAATTGCAAAAGCTTGCTTTAGCAGTTTATTACAAACAGCCATTAATGCTAATTTCTTTGGTTTTCCTTTAGCGACTATTCTCTCGTAAATTTCTCTACAAGCTTTGTTGTGCTGACAAGCCGTGAAA
>JBDVJO010000011.1:0-1209280 GCA_039939375.1 Crocinitomicaceae bacterium
GTTGGTTGTTGGTTGTTGGTTGTTGGTTGTTGGTTGTTGGTTGTTGGTTGTTGGTTGTTGGTTGTTGGTTGTTGGTTGTTGGTTGTTGGTTGTTGGTTGTTGGTTGTTGGTTGTTGGTTGTTGGTTGTTGGTTGTTTAAAAAATATAAGACTTTTATGGCACTGACCGAGCGGCTTGTGCTGACCGCGTGTCGCCTTAGCTTTAGCGGTGGCACAGCGAAGCCGAAGTAAGTCGAGAGGAACGAAGGGAACTATTGTTCCTGGAGGTTGAAACTGGAATCTCATTAAAACTTTAGCCCCATAACGCAAACGTCATCTACTTGTTCTAATTGACCTTTCCAATCTTCAAAGGTGGTGCTGAGAATTGTTTCGTGTTCTGATAAATTTTTATCGGACATTTGAATAATCAATTCTTTAAAGTTTGAGGCTTTAAATTTTTTGCCTTTATCTCCACCAAATTGATCAACGTAGCCATCTGAGAAAAGGTAAATTAAATCGTTCTTTTTAAGTTTGATGTGCTTTGCTGTAAAAGGCTTGGGGTTAACGTAACGTCCAATAGGTTGCTTATCTCCTTTAGCAGAAATAAGTTGCTTAGAACCGATTATTTCAGTACTAAAGTCAGGATGTACCTCTGTTTTACCCTCTCTTACAATCCAAACTGGGTTTTGAGCGCCAGCAAAGGTCAATTTATCTTCTTCAATTTTGCAAATAGCTACATCCATCCCATCATTCAGGTTGGCCGTATTTTGCGCAAAGGTTTCGGAAACAATAGCACGCACATCATCAAGAATTAATGCTGGGTTATGAATCCCTTTTTCTTTCACAACTTTATTCAAGGCCTCATGACAAACCATGCTCACCATAGCCCCTGGAACTCCGTGTCCTGTGCAATCACCGACTACAAAAATGGTGGCTGTTTCTGTTCTGTGAATCCAGTAAAAATCACCTGAAACAATATCTTTTGGTTGGTAAAACACGAAGGACTCTTTAAAATTAGGCGCTAACAAACTCAAAGGCGGTAACATTGATGACTGAATTAGCTTTGAATATTCTAAGCTGTCTTCAATACTGGTTAAGGCATCTTCTAACTTTAAACTTTTTAATTCTACTTCTTCTTTTTGACGTTGAATGGTAGCGTTCAATTTTCTCGTTCTGGCATAAATAATCGCTGTAAAGAGCAGCAACACTATAATCAGAATTACGATTCCAACCAACCAAGCATTTTTAGTTCTTATTTTCTCTCCTTCCAGTTTTTCAGCCTGAAGATCTGCTTCACCTTGCGCGATCGTTTTTTCTTTCTCCGCAATTTCAAGCTGTGCTTCAATTGCATTTACACGTTGCATCCGCTCAAGATCATTGATCTCTTTATCCACTTTGATCCATTTTTCTTGAACTTCTAAAGCTCCTTTAAAATCTTTTTGATCTCGCTTAATTTTAATCAGCTCTGCCAAGGCCTCAGCACCTTCATAAATTAAATTGTTTTCTTCAGAAAACTCATAACTCTCTTGTGCATTTATTTCGGCCTTTTTCAAATCTTTTTTCAAACGGTACGCTTGGGCTTTCATCATTAAGATTGTGGCTCTGCTATCCGTCATTTTATACTTTTCAGCTATTTTTTGGGCGGTTTCATACTGTTGTAAAGCTCGAGGATAATCCTTGATCAATTGGAAGTACATTCCCCAGTTTTGATAGTAATAATAGTTCTCGTAATCTCCGGTTTCGTCTTGTAGTTTTTCTAACTCAGTTAAAGCATAAAACATAGAATCTGCATCTTCAGAGCGATAATAATCCAATGCCAAGTTTCCGTAATCCGTTATTAAAGCATCAATATCATCTAGCTCTTTGTCTAATTCGATAGATTTTAGCAGCATATTACGAGAGGCCTCATCCTCACCCAATCGCTGCATTAAAATGCTCTTTAAATTATATACATCCGCCAAACCGTGTTTATCTTCTTTTGCTTCATAAAACAAGGTTGCTTCGGACAAGTTAGCACTTGCAGCATCATATTTCGCTACCAGAATATTGTAGCGCGCTTTACCGACAAGAATGTCTCCGTCAAATTGGTGATTTGAATTCAATTCAGCTTCTCGCTGGGCAGCTTCGTACAAAGCATAAGATTCTGCGGGACTTTCACTGTAAAGCGAAGATGCCTTATCCAACATTTTTCCAATGTCTTTTGACCAAGAATTCGATCCTAGTAAAAGAAGTGTAAATAATGGTATAATAAAAATCAGCCTGAGCACATACAAAAGTACGAATTCAGACTGATTTTATTCAAGAATCTCAATTAATCTACTTTGACTCTAATTCCGTTTGAATGCGAAGTAAACTCTGGAGCATACATACATTGAATGGTTGTAATTCCGTTAGAAAAATTCCCTTTATGTTGTACTCTTAAATCATATTCAAACACGTATGTTCCTTTTGGAATGTAATCAAAGAAGAAATTGGTTGCCGCATCTTTCGTTGCTTGATAATAACCTAAACCGTCTTGATAATGATATCTTGACAAGACATTAATTGGTTCAAAACCAGAAGCTCGCATATCTTTCATATGAACATATTCAAGATTTCTATCTGTTCTTAACTCAATTCTTACTCTAACTTTCTCTCCTACTTTCAAGACATTGTTTTCGTTTACTGGTTTCAATTTTTCACCTTCATCTGTCAAGTCAATTAAGAACAGTTGTTTTTCTAATTTCAAATTAGTTTCGGCAAAAGTAATCTTATCAAGGTCTTCAAAATACTGCCAGTAAGCGGCTCCCCAAGCAATACCTTCATCCTTTTTGGTGACTTTAATTTCACCCATTTTTGGCTTCACAGCATCTGCTGTCCAAGCAGTTTTGAAGTATCCTGTTCCAGCTTCTGGTTTCACATTATACGGATTATCATCTGCTTGCTCAACATAATTAATCTCTTGTCCACCAACTACCACTTGCACCAATTCATCTGAAGCTAATAAATCAGAACCTTTTAGTAAAAGCGCATAAACTGATTCTGTTGTTTGCTTGGTTGTTTTCCAATGCGTAGTTTGTTTTTGTTTCAGCAACCAAATTTTTAATTCTTCAACCACAGCTTGATCATTAGCAACCTCATCAAACATTTCTATCATTAAGGCTTGTGTTTCAATTGGGGCTTGATACCAATAGTATCCTATTTGATAATCTTTCCAATACATACCGAATTCTTCGTGTTGAATAGAACGATCTTTTAACGACTTCACAATGTCAGTTGCCAAGTCTTTCATTTCAAATCTATGCGCTGCCAAGGCCAACATCCCTTCACCATAAATATTGAAGTTGAGCCAGAATTTTACTGCTTGATCTTTATAGTATTTCACTGCCTCTTGGGTTTTCTTATCCATCCCTATTTGAGGAAAATACGATCGTGCATATAAATACTGAACTTGGTTATAACCGATATGTTGATTTGTCAAATAATCAGGATCATATTTTTTTGCTAAACGGTAATCTTCAACAATTTCACCATCTAAGTATTGCACTCCTTTTTTTACCATGTTTTGGACGCGTCTGTCTTCTTTTACTGATTTGATTCCAAGGTGATCAAGGTGACCTAAACCTGTTATGATGTGCTGCGTAATGTACCTGCTTTCTTTCATTCCTGGGAACCAAGGCCATCCGCCATTTGCAGATTGATTTTTAATGGTTTTTCCTAAGGCTTTATCCAACTCTTTAGACATGCGATTCATATCTAAAAGTATGCTCAGGTTTCGTTTGGTTTGCTCTTCAGACTGCGCATTTAAAACCCATGGAGTTTCTTCTAACATCACGGCTTTTAACTCTTGATTTTTTTGAAGATTAGACAAGAAAGCATCCGGCGAATTTTGTCCCCAATTTTCAATTACTTTTTGGATTTTAGGATTTGAATTCATCACATGCGTAGCGATAGCGTTAGAGTAATACCTGGTAAATGTTTGCTCTGCACATTCATGCGGATACTCCATCATATAAGGCATTGATTGCAAGGCATACCAAGCTGGATTTGATGTAAACTCTACCGTATATCTATGATGTTTTAAGGTGCTACTTTTACCAGATTTCACCAATTTGTCAAAATTGAAAGTTTTAGACTCTTTTCCTCTAATTGGCATAGGCATGGATTCGGTCACCATCATTCTGTTGGATAAAATTGGCAAAACATTCTCCTCTCCATCAGAGAAGTCTCCCGCTTTCGCAACAAATCTATATTTAACTGTTGACGTCTCATAAGGCACATCAATTGTCCAAGAAATAGAAGTTGATTTACCGGCTTTAATTTCAAATTGTTTTTGTGCGTTCTTTAATTTGAACTTATCTGCGATATCCTTATCTGTGAATGGATCAAACAAATCCAATTGAATAACTCCTTTTAAATCTTTATCTGAAATGTTGGATACCTTACAAGAGAGTGTGATTTTATCGCCTTCTCTTAAGAATCTTGGAGTGTTTGGCACAACCATTAAATCTTTTTGCGTAACGACTTCCTCTGAAATGGTTCCTATTTTAAGGTCTTTTGTATGCGCCAAACCAGAGAATTTCCATTTCGTTAACGATTCAGGAATCGTGAATTTGATTTTAACGTCCCCGTTTTCATCTGTCATCAATTGGGGATAAAAGAAAGCGGTTTCATTAAAGTTAGACCTCACTTTTACAGAAGACAGGTCTTGCTTTTCACCACCTAAATCATCATCTCTGTTTTTATCGTCTGCAGACCAGGCTAAAGTTGCGCCGCCTAAAGCTTGTTGATTCGCGTCACCACTAGATAAGCCATTGGTATTTCTAGATTCTGCTTTTTTAAGTGCATTGTTTGATCCAGTAACCTTTGCTGTTTCCGTAATACTCACATCCATCATAGGCGCGTCCATGGCTTCAGACTCTTCATAAACTATCCCATCATCATAATAATCAGCGCCATAATTGTCTTTATAACGGTAATTGTAATAACGGCCGTAATAGTACGTGTTGTATCCATGATAATTTAATACAGGAAGGTATCTTGATGGATAATTCACATAAGTGTTCCAACTTGAATGGATGTTTGAACCATAACCAGCACTCATACCATTTGCATTACCCCACACTTTGTTTCCATAGTAATATTGATAAATACTCATGTAAAATGAATTGGGAGTGTAGAGTTCATCTAAACTGGCATCATATAGTGTAGCTAGTAATTCAGCAGATTCTTTTTCTCCTTTTGTATTTTTAATGGTCATTACCCATTCTTCATCAGCCCCTGGTAATAGTTTGTTACGGAAAGTTGAAAACTCTAAATCGAGCTCCTTATTTTTATAAGGTACTTGCACCACTACATCATAATTGAATTTTCTGTTGTATCTGATGGTTGTGAAATGCACCGAAAAATTTCCTCTATGTTCTTCTTTTACTTCTAACTCAAACTTTTGCTGTTCTTCTGATAGAACAAAGGTTTTG
The DNA here is from genome assembly GCA_039939375.1 of Crocinitomicaceae bacterium. Taxonomy (GTDB): domain Bacteria; phylum Bacteroidota; class Bacteroidia; order Flavobacteriales_D; family Crocinitomicaceae; genus Paracrocinitomix. Next base: position 5,435 of record JBDVJO010000011.1, read on the forward strand.
CTCTCTACAACCTTGTTTTTTACCTCAATATCGCAGACTACAGTTAAGTCTTTTTCATCTGTTCCGATTAATACCGAAACATTTTCACCTGGTTGAGCAATGGTTTTTAGTTCTTTCACCCAAAGTACTTGGTTTGAAGGAATTGTTGTTGCTGCAGGGTTATAAAGCGTGAAATAGGCTTGATCTTTCACTTCAATTCCATTTTTATCAATCGCCACCGACTCGTATTTATATACTCCTGGTTCCCAATTGGTGAGTTTTGGGATTTTAATGCTATCCTCCAATTCTGTATCAAAGGCTTTTTTGAACACTTGTTTCTCAACTTTCCAATTTTCTTTTGCGTTTTCGTTGGTGTATTCTCGTTGAGGAAAATGAGAAGTAAACTCGTTTTTACTTAAGATTGGATAGTCTGGTTGTTCCCAGAATCTGTTATAAAGTGGCTTATCAGGTGCATCTAATTTGGAAATTTTAAATTCTCCTTTAGCGTTAATTTTTTGCCCATTTAAGTTGTTCGTTTTTACGTTTAGGATAAAGGCTTGTTGACCGTTTAATTCACCCGGGATATTATTTGCCAATTGCAAGCTTTGATAACCTACCACAACTGAAGTTGAGGCTGAGTGCGTTTCACCATTAATATCAGTAACATCAGCAGTAATAGTATACGTAAACAAAGGCAGGTTTTTCGGGTCTTTACTTAAATCTGGAACCGCCTTAAAATCAATAATAAACTCGCCGTTATCATCCGTAGTTAAGGTTCCGTTTTGCACTTCTTTGGGTTGTTCGTAAGAGTAGTAATACCACCAGCTCCACCAATTATTATAAGAAGTAGATCTAGTTACTCGGTATTTTACTTCAGCTCCATCAATAAAATTACCAGCGAATGCTTTGGCAATTCCTTTCACTTCTATTTGATCATTCAATTGAAACTCTCCTTCAACAGGTTCAAAATCAGCTGAGAATTTTGGTCTTTTATACTCTTCTACTCTAAAATACTTCGTTCCATATCCATCCTGAATTCTCATTTGCCCAGTTAACACACCAAAGGGAGCTGTGAACTCTCCGTGATAAGAACCAAATTGATTGGTCTTCACTTCTTGGTGCGCGATTTCTTGTCCATTTACATCATAAAAATAAACTGTGGTTGATGCATTGGCTGCTATCGTTCTTTTTTCACCTGAATAATCCACCATAATTCCTTTAAAATATATGGTTTGACCCGGTCTGTATATAGAACGATCTGTAAACATCTGAGTTACCCTGTGGTCATAGCTTCTTGGATTATAACTGTAAGCGTAAATGCGATCAGATGGTGCATAAACTTCTTTTTCATGGGTCACATCTATTCGGTAATTGTAATAATCTTTATCCCCCTTAAAAGTGAATTTTCCGCTCTCATCTGTATGAAAGGTGCCCAAAGTTTTATACTCATACTCCCTTAAAATGTAGCTGTATTTCTGATAAGATAAAATAGCTTTAGCTCCCGATAGTGGCTTTCCTGATTCTCTATCAGAAATTAACACCGTATGTTTGTCTGCATCATTCCTTAATTGATAAGTAATATTGCTACTCCAGAACGGAGCATAGGTAAAAGCTTCTTTTCCTTCTTTAAAATCTTGATTTGAACTAACCACTAAAAAGTAGAATCCATTTTCTAATGCTGGCAACAAAATCTCAGTTGAGTGCATTTGGTAATCCTTTGGATCTGTCAGCTTAATTTCTCTATTTATTACTCCTGGATTAGACCTTAATTCATCTAACAACTTGTAGTAATCGTATTTTCCATCATTGTATTTTTTGTAGTCAAATTTCACTACCTTATAATAAGCCTTATTGATGTTCTCATACTGAAGACTGAAAAGCGCTTCTTTGTTGGATGGGATCCCATTTTCTAATCTTAGATTTAGGGTTTTATATAAGATTGTACTTTTTAAAGCTTCACATTGTTTCGCTCCATAAGAGCCTCCATATTGTTGAATGGTTTTATCACAAATCTCAATTGCTTTTTGATTATTCCATCTGTAAGTTGTGTCTCCTAGAAATGAATAAGTGGCAGCTTTTTGTACATGATAATTGGCCATTTCAAACCATGCTTCGGCTGAAAATTCTTCTGATTGATAGGCCTGTGCTAATCTTTCTAATCCTGAATAGTACAACTTATCTTTATTGTCTATAATGGCTGCTTGCTTTAAGAACTTTAACCGCTCAAGCTCAATTGAAAAAAGTGCATTTTTGTTGTTCTTTGCAGTGTGAAACTGTGTTAATTCAAGTAAAATTCTGATGGCGTAAAAGTCAGTGTTTAATGAATCCGCCGTTGAAACTTTAGCGGCATTCATAAACGTTGTGTTTGATTCCATGAAGCGTTTATCATTCAGTGAAAAGGTTTCTGCAGGTCCACCCAACCCAAAATCTGTTGATTTGAAAAAATCTAAAGCACGGTGCGCTAAAAAATCAAACAATGTAGGTCGCATATTTGAAGTAGCTTCAGTTTCTGTGTAAGATGCTATTTCATTGAAATCAGAGATTTGTTTTGATTTTGAAATCGTATTATTTGCAAGCGATAAGAGATAATGAGACCTGACTTGATCGGCTATTTTTCTTAAATCCCAAGTTCTAATGTCTTTTAAATCAACTTCTGTGACATTGGTTCTGTCTTGAAACTTCCAAGTATTTGAGCTATAATATCCCCAATATACTTCTGCTGTTAATGAGTGTAAGATTTCTTTAGATGGTGATGGAGCTTTACTGATTAGGTCATTCAACCGTCCTATACCTAACACATAATCGTCTTCTTCTAAATACGAATTATACTTTAACTCATAAAATACTGATTTAATCACTTGATTGTGATTTTCAGATTTAGCTGCGGCTTCAAAAATGGAATTGACCTCATCTAGCGCCATTCTGTAAAGGCCTTTTTTCTCAAGTGAGTCTACTTTAATCCAATGTTGTTCAAACTTTGTTTTCTGGGTCAGTCCAGCAAAAGCAAGCATGAAGACAGCCAAGCAAGATAAAAGGTATTTTAATTTGTTCATTTCAATATGGTTGATTCGAACTAATGTACAAATTCGTTTAAGAAAAGTTCAAAAAACTTATCGCTACAAAACTATCCTTAGTCGAATGTTGAAAAAATGGCGCATTTTTTTACAACTGGATGCTTACTTTTGCCGTCTTAAAATTAGAATGCCCTTATTTGAATCGGACATATCGACAACAGTTTTACCTGTTTCTATCAATGATCTGAATGATCGTTATTTTGCTGGAGAATCTCTTTCAGCAGAAGAGCTTTGTGCCATTCAAAACTATAATCGTTTGCGATTAACTTACTTAAATTCTGCTGAAGACGGAAAAGAATTTGATCAACGTTATTTAGAAATGCAAGCCAAGGCAAACCTCTCAGATTACCGGGAGTTTTTAGAGATCAAAATCTAATTAATATTTACTATTAGGCATAAAAAAAGCCCTCTTGGTTAGACCAAGAGGGCTTTCATATTTTGATTGGTCTGTTACTATTTAGTAACTACCATTCTTTTTGTTACTTTTTGCTCACCGATTGTGAATGTGTAAAAGTATACACCTTCAGCGAAATCAGATCCTGAAAGATCGATTTGGTAAGAACCAGAAGTTTGAACTCCGTTATTGATAGACTTCACTACTTTTCCAGCAGCATCTACAAACTCAACAGAAACATTTGCAGCCTCTTCTAACGTATAGTTGATGATAGAAGTGTTGTCAAATGGATTTGGAGCATTTTGTCCAATGTTGAAGTTAGTTGTATTCTCTTCAATAGATGTGAAATCTCTCATATCTAAAGTCATCATCACCGCTGAAGGAGAAGATAAGAAGAAAGGAGTTGCAGATCCAGAAGTATATCCTAATACCGTTTGCTCATCAGTAGCGTTAGATAAACCGAATCTTAATTCAGTTCCTCCGCCGTAGTGTCCAGCTAATACTAAGATATCATCACCAGCTGAAACTTGAACAGCATTTTCGAACGTCAAAGTTACATACGATCCTAAATCAGAACCAGTAACAGTGTAATCCGGAGTTACGTCAGCATAAACATACTCACCAACACCAGCATCAAAAATCATAATTTGAGCGAACATGATTTGTCCGTCATTTGTAGCATCATCAGTAATTCTGATTGAAACTGCACCAACTGTTCCGTCAGCGAAAATGTTAAATACGTTTCCGATAGTTAATGGCGCTCCAGTGTTAGAAGAAACGTTACCAATAGAAGAAGTAATGATTCCATTATCTCTTGCATATTCGTAATCAGTTACTTCAATTGAAGTTGTCATTGTATCATTATCCGTTACCTCTTCAGCGTTAGTTCCGTCTACCCACCAAGAGATGTTATACGTTCCCATTGCAGAAGGAGTGAAATCAGTAGTAGTTGCTAAAGAATCTCCAGCACCAACAGCTAAATCTACAGTTGCAGAAGTTCCAGTATAAGTTCCAGCACCTGAAACATCAACGTTTAATTTTGCTCCCGTTTGAATTTGAGCTCCTAAGTTTTGAGTTTTACCAGAAAATTCGATAGCAGTAATTTGCTCATCTGGAATTTTGTAGTACTCTAAACCAGCAGGGTAAGATACACCTACACCTGAACGGAAATAGTTATCCGTTAATTGTTGGTCATAATCCCATGATTCAAAAACATTTAAATCATCTACTGCCCAAGCATAACCTGAACCAAACTGAGGATCTCCTCCTAATTCTTGCCAGTGAAATCTAACGTAAACGTTTGCTTGATTTCCAGCAACTGAAGAGATATCAATTCTTTGTAAATCTTGAACTGTTGGTCCGTTTCCTGCTAAAGCAGCATTCATTTCCCATTGTGTCCAGTTTGTTCCGTCATTAGAAACTTCAACAAACACTTGATCAGCGTTAAACGCTCTATATCTTTGTTCGAACTCTAAAGTTACGTTAGAAATACCTGTACAGCTAATAGGTGCAATTAAAGAACAATAAACGTCTTGCGCCGTTACAGTTCCTGCCAACAAATATTGAACTCCATCAAAAATTGCAAATCCATTACCTGCAGTAGTTGACGCCATTTGTCCCCAATATTGATCAATTGAAGGATATGTGGATACAATTTCAAATGCGTTTCCATTTCCATCTGCAGATACATCCCAAAGTCCTGCATTGCTAAAATCATCTTGATAGATCGGGTCTCCAGGAGCACGATCAGCATCATTATATGCAGGTACAGGTCTTGTAGACTCAACATTATCAGAAATGTGGTGTAGAATCTGTTCAGATTGCAATTGTGCAAACGAAGTTGCACTCAAAGCGAAAACAGAAGCTAATAAGTATACTTTTTTCATTTTTCTTTGATTTATAAAAATTAGTAAGTGCTAAAGATATTAAAAAATGCTGTAGCCCCCATTTTTTGGTGATTTACATCTATTAAAATGTATTGATGGTTGATTTAAGTGTTAAACGGCTGTTAATCTGCGTCTTTAAAGGCGGGAAATTGACGCTCTATATCGTTTAGAACCTGCCTTCTGAGTGTTAATATTTTCACTGCTTCGGTATTTTTTGCAAATTGATAGTCAGTTGTACCCCAAGGATCAATACATGCAGAGTCTCCTGAATAGGTAATTCCGTTCCCATCTTCTCCAACACGATTTACACCTATACAATAGGCTTGATTTTCTATTGCTCTAGCTTTTAACAAAGTAGACCAAATAGCAGATCGTTTGGCTGGCCAATTGGCAGGATAGATTACTAAATCATACTCCTTTTTTTCACCAATCGTTTTATTTCTGGAGAACACTGGGAATCTCAGGTCATAGCAAATTTGCAACAAAATATTCCATCCGTTCAGCTTATAAACGTCTCTTTCTTGACCCATTGAGAAATGTTCGTTCTCATTGGCCATTCTAAATAGGTGTCGCTTATTGTATCTGGTTTCTACACCATTTTCAGAAACAATTACAAAACGATTAAAATACGATTTATTCTCTTCAATAATTAAGGTTCCACCAATTTGACAATTGAGTTTCTTTGCCCAGGTCTGCATCCATTTTACTGTTTCTCCTTCTTCTGATTCTGCCAACTTTTGCGTGTTCATACTAAATGAAGTGTTCAGCATTTCTGGAAGCAACACTAAATCTACTTTTTCATCTGTTAGTTTTGAGAAAAACTGCTTTTCATAATGAGACAAGTTCGCCTGTTTATCCTCCCAAAATTGTTGGGTCTGTATGATCGCTACTTTTAAATCTTGCATAACTTCTCGATTGCTGCTAGCAACGTATCATCTGTTTTAGCGAAACAAAAACGTACTACTTTATTATCAGTTCGGTTTTCATAAAACACTGAAACTGGAATTGATGCCACACCTTGTTCAATGGTCATTCGTTTTGCAAAATCGGTATCTTTTTCATCAGATATTGCTGAGTAATCAAACAGACAGAAATATGTACCCTCACTTTTTAGTTGTTTGAACCTACTGTTCTTCATGCCCTCAAGAAATAAAGCTCGTTTCTCCGTGTATAAAGGTTTCACTTCTCGCCAAGAAGCGGTATTGTTTAAGTATTGACACAAAGCATATTGCATGGTATTGTTCACACAAAATACGTTAAACTGGTGTGTTTTTCTCAGTTCGTCAGTGAATGCAGGAGGGGCTACAGTATAACCAATTTTCCATCCAGTTACATGAAAGGTTTTACCAAAACTATACGTCACGAAACTTCTGTTTCGCAAAAATTCATTCTTTAATACGGATAAATGTTCTCCGTCAAACTGAATATGTTCGTACACTTCATCACTCAAAACAATTAAATCAGGATTTTTTTGACACAAAGCCTCTAGAGCGTCTATATCTTTTTGCTTTAAAACGGTTCCAGCAGGATTTTGCGGATTATTGATAATAATCATTCGTGTTTTGGCTGAAACTTTTGCGCTTACTTCATCCCAATTGATTTCATAACTTGGAAAATCTAACGCTAAATGAATTGGAATTCCGCCATGTAATCTAATAGTTGGGTCATAGCAGTCATAAGCAGGATCGAACAAAATCACCTCATCTCCTAAACCAATTGTTGCAGCTATTGCAGAATAAATTCCTTGAGTTGCTCCGGCGGATATAGTTATTTCTGTTTCTGGATTAATTTCAATGCCATGTTGCTCTTTCATTTTATCCGACAAGGCTTGTCTTAAATCTAATCGACCTGGCATTGGGGCATATTGCACTTGCTCTTTATCTAAGGCCTCTTTAACGTAATTTTTTAAGGCTGGGTCTATTTCAAAATTTGGAAACCCTTGAGATAGATTAATCGCATTATGCTCGTTGGCAAGAGCCGACATCACACTGAATATGGTAGTCTCGCTATTTGGGAACTTTGATTTTATCATTTCTTCATTCCTAAAATACTGAATAACCCTCTTGTTAATTCTTTTATTAAAATATCTGAACCGCTACTTGATGAAGATGACCTTCTTTTTCTGGTAGTTGTTTTACGCGAAGTAGATTTAGATTTCTTTCTTGCTTGTTCAGCTTTCTTTTGTGCTCGCTCTTTCTCTTTTCTTTCTTTTGCTCTTTGTTTGTCAAGAAGCGCCCTTTGCTTTGCAATTTCCTTCTGTTGAATCTCGCGCTTCTTTTTCATTTCAGCTTGATGATCTTCTTCTTTTGCTTGTTTAATTTTACCGCCTAAAATTTCATAAGCACTTTCACGATCAATCTCTTCATTATATTTATCTGTTAGCGTAGAGTACTTCACTAAGTCATCTATTTCTGAGGCGGAAAGTATATCCATTCTTGTTACTGGGGCTCTTAATAAAGTTGCCGCTAGTGGTGTTGGAATTCCTTTTTCATTCAATGAAGTTACAAGGGCTTCACCAATACCTAATTGAGTAATAATCTCATCCGTTTCGTAATAATCTGACAATGGATAATTCTCTGCGGTTTTCTTAATCGATTTTCTGTCTTTTGCGGTAAAGGCTCTTAAGGCATGTTGTACTTTTAATCCTAATTGCGATAAAACTTCATCTGGAATATCGGTAGGCAATTGTGTACAGAAAAATACGCCTACACCTTTAGATCTAATTAACTTAATAATCACTTCAATTTGATCTAACAACTCGTCTGTTGCTTCATTAAAAACTAAATGGGCTTCATCAATAAACAAACACATTTTTGGTTTGTCAGCATCTCCCACTTCAGGCAAGAACTCATACAATTCAGCCAATAGTCCCAACATGAAGGTTGAAAACAGCTTGGGTTTATTTTGGATATCCGCCAATCTGATAATTGAAATTTGACCTTTTCCCTCTGAATTAGTAAATATAAAATCATTTACATCAAACGATTTTTCTCCAAAAAACTTCTCTGCTCCCTGCTGCTCCAATTCAATTACCTTTCGCATAATTGTGTTGACCGAAGCCGCAGAAATTTGACCATACTCATCCTGAATTTCTTCTTTTCCTTCACCTGTAAAGAATTGCAACGTTTTTCTTAAATCCTTTAAATCTAACAATGGGATTTCCATGTCATCACAATACTTAAAAAGGATAGTTAATAAACCCCTTTGTGTATCATTCAATGACAAAATTTTAGACATTAACGTTGGTCCAAACTCTGAAACGGTAGCTCTAAGTCTCACTCCTTTTTCTTCTGAAATTGACATGAGCTCTACCAATAAATTCGCCGGTAAATAATCAATCCCAATAGACTCTGAACGCCATTTTATGTGATCGTTTGTTTCGCCGGGCTGCGCCAATCCAGACAAGTCTCCCTTAATATCCATTAAAACAGTTGGGATACCTTGCAAAGACATTTGTTCTGCAAGTATCTGTAGCGTTTTCGTTTTACCAGTACCCGTTGCTCCGGCAATCAGGCCATGCCTATTCAATGTTTTTAAAGGAATTTTGACTTGCAAATCTTGCACAGGCTCACCATCTAACATGGCTCCGCCTATAATTATTGAGTCTTTTTTAAAGGTATATCCTTCGCTGATGTGTTTTTTAAAATCTTTTAATTTGCTCATGAGTCAAGATTAAATCAAGTTTAAATGCAAATTATTTAGATTCATTCTAAATAAACCTTGGAGAAGTCAAAAACCTCCCTAACTTTGCATAAAACTTCGTTTGGTGGCATTAAATGTAGAAAATATAAGAGCTGAATTTCCAATTTTATCGACTAAAGTTGGGAAATACCCGTTGATTTACTTTGATAACGGGGCTACTTCAGAAAAACCGTCTGTAGTAATCAATAGAGTTACACAATATTACGAGCAAGAAAACGCGAACATTCACAGAGGTGTTCATCATTTAAGTCAAGTTAGCACGGAGAATTACGAATTGGCTAGAAAAAGTATTCAGAATTTTATTGGTGCCCAACATGACCATGAGGTTATTTTTACCTCTGGAACAACTGAAGGCATAAACTTGGTAGCTCAGTGTTTTGGGGAATTATTGCAAAGTGGAGACGAGATTTTGATCACGGAGATGGAGCACCATTCTAATATCGTTCCTTGGCAAATGCTAGCTGAAAGAAAACAGCTCGTTTTAAAATATATTCCGCTAACAGCAAATGGCGAATTAGCGCTAAATGAATTAGATGACCTGTTAAGTGACAAAACCAAATTGGTATCGCTTACGCATATCTCTAATTCACTCGGAACAATTAACCCTATTGAAGAAATCATAGAAAAGGCACATGCTAAAGGCGCTAAGGTGTTAATTGACGCAGCCCAATCTTTGCAACACATGCGTGTAAATGTGCAAGATTTAGATTGTGATTTTTTAGTTTTTTCTGGACACAAAGTATTTGGCCCGACCGGCGTTGGTATTCTATATGGCAAAGAAGAAGTAATGAATAGTATGCCACCTTATAAGAGCGGCGGAGACATGATCAAAACTGTGACCATGGCCGGAACTACTTACAATGAGCTACCTCATAAATTTGAGGCAGGTACACCTAACATAGTTGGCGGAATTGCTTTAGGAACCGCTATAGATTGGATAAACGCGTTAGATTTTGAAGATATACAAGTATACGAGCACGAATTATTGAGCTATGCCACTGAACGTATTCAAGAAATAGATGGTGTTCAATTATATGGAACCTCAAAAAACAAGAGTAGTATTCTATCTTTTTTAATTGAAGGAACGCATCCATATGATATCGGTACTTTATTAAACCAGCAAGGTGTGGCTGTCAGAACTGGGCATCATTGTACCCAACCGGTAATGGATTACTTTCAGATTTCGGGAACAATTAGAGCATCTTTTAGTTTTTATAATACAAAAGAAGAGATAGATTACTTTATTGAAGCCTTAAAAAAGGCTATAAAAATGTTGAGTTAATGAGTATTGAAGAGAAAGAGCAACAGTTAATTGATGATTTCGCCATTTATGAAGATTGGATGGAGAAATATGAATATATCATTGAATTGGGAAAAGATTTACCTTTAATTGATTCTTCAAAAAAGACGACAGATAAAGTGATTAAAGGATGTCAATCTACCGTTTGGATGCATGCAGAGATGGAAGGAGATAAGATCAATTTCACGGCAGATGCTGATGCCATAATAGCTAAAGGCATTATTGCAATGCTTATTTTCGTACTTTCTGGTGAAAAACCTCAAGATGTAGTAGATGCAAAATTGAATTTTATCTCAGAAATTGGATTACAAGAACATTTATCACCTACCCGTTCAAACGGATTGGTATCTATGTTGAAGCAAATGAAATTAGATGCTTTGGCTTTAAATATGAAGAAATGATAGTTTCGAAAGACGGAAATATGGATAAGGAGGATATCAAGGAACTAGAAGACCTGATTATTGCAGGATTGAAAGAAATTTATGATCCTGAAATTCCGGTGGATATCTTTGAATTAGGTTTGATTTACGAAGTTAAAATCAAACAAGATGGTAAGGTAGATATTGACATGACGTTAACTTCGCCTAACTGCCCGGTAGCCGAAAGTTTACCTGTTGACGTAAAAAACAAAGTAGAGCTAGTTGAAGGCGTCACTGAGGCTACGGTAAAAATTGTTTTTGATCCACCATGGGATAAAGACATGATGAGCGAAGAAGCACAATTAGAACTTGGGTTTTTATAAGGTTCATTTGAGTATGTAATTAGCTCTGGTTCAGAAATAACCAAACCATTTTATAATTTTTTCGTAGTTTCAATTATGAGAACTTTATTATTGTCCTTATTTCTGAGCACTTCTATTTTTGCTCTGTCACAAGATTCTACGGTAACTTTCTGGGAATACGCCAAAGATTATGAAGTTGGTGAAACCGGTTCTCAAAGCCATGAGTGGGGTTCTGAGGAAATCACTTATTTAGGAATCATTAATTGGAAAAGCCCGAGCGGAAAAGAACTGCAAATACGAGTTGTTGTTGCTTGGAGAAAAATAACAAAAGCCAATGGTTTTAACGATCAAACTGTTTTGGCCTTAGTAAAGACGAATCACGGGTTGATAAAGACTTATGACTTTGTAAAGCGTCAAAACTTACCTAAATCTATTGAGAATAATGAGTTAATTTATGAAATAAATGGTGCGAAAGCGGCATCACCGCTTCCGACCAAATTTTCTGAACGATTTTGTGTAGATGGATTGACTTGTTTTTCTGAAGTCGATCTTAGTTTCTAATCACTTTACCGTTAATTATTTTTCCTTCTGAAACTAAACTAAAATTGTAGATTCCTCTTTCAAAACTACTCATATCAATTTCGATTGAGTTTCCTGAAAGGTTCAGGTCTTGATAAACTAGCTTTCCAGCTAAATCATAGATTGCTATTTCTTTTACATCTGATGTGTACACAATTTTCACCAATGAACTAGTAGGATTTGGATACACTAGTAATTGTGCAGACAAATCTTCGATTCCAGAACCATCTTCTCCGTTATCTGGCATGTTGATCCCTTCCCTATTTGATCTTGATGAGTTATAGTCAGTCGCTTTTAATGCTGTACAAGTTCCGGGTGTATTAATGGTAATCATGTACACTAAACTACTGTCACCTGGTGGCGTTTGATCTGTGTAAGAGAATAGGTTTGATGCTAAAGAATCTATTACCATCCAACCTGTTGTTGGGTGGTATCTATTCACATAATAAGTTGGATAGGCAAATCCTTGATAATGATCCCAAATCAAGTTGACCTCACCCGATAACCCCATATTAGATGTCAAGTGTATTGTTTTATGTTCATCTGATAAAGGAGCTTCGTTTCCACAATCATCTACTGCTGCTACCTTGTATCTCCATGAACGAATTGATGGATCAGATAAGTAATCAAAGTATTGACTTAAGCTGTCAGCATCTGAATTTCCTATTAGATAATACAATCCTGCTTCAGAACTCTCTTTATAGATGTTATAAGATGCAATTCCTGGATCGTTAACAGGTACCCAAACCACTAAGTTTGTTCCAGTCAAGGTGTCTACGTCTACCATACAAATAGATGTTTGCTCAGGTTGCGACTCTATAACTTCGTATTGCGCAAAAGAAGAACATCCGTTAGCGCCAGTAATTTCAATTTCATACTCTCCAGGCAATACACCGATTAAATCTAAAGAAGTTGAAGCATCAGACCAATTATAAGTGAATGGTGCAACTCCACCAATTGTACTTAAATAGATGGACGATAAGTCGCCATTGCAAGTTCCTGTTACCGTTGAATCTGAGATAATAATTGCAGAATTCGTTTCGTTAATCACGAAATCTTTTTCTAATAAACAAGTGTTACCATCAATCACTAATAAAGAGTACGTTCCCGGAGCTAAACCTCCTGTTGAATTTGCTGGACCAGTTGTATTTGGCCAGATAAAATTATAAGGACCCGTTCCGTTATTTACAGATGCGATTGCAGAACCATTAGTAGAACCACAAGTTGCGGCTGTAGTTATCACAGAAACATTAGATTTTTGAGGTTGACCTACCTCTATTGATTGCACTGCAAAACAACCATTAGCGTCTGTAACGAAGATTTCATAAGGTCCGGCTTGTAATCCAAAGATATCTTCTGTTTGGTCACCATTAGACCATAAGATGGTGTAAGGAGGCTGCCCGCCTAAAATTGACACCGAAATTGAACCATTATCATTTCCGAAACAATCAACATCTACCACGTTATCAATAAGAATTGTTACTCCTTCTTCATCAGAAACGGTTGCGATTCCTTCATTAGAGCAACCATTATTATCAGTAACAGTAACTACATAAACTCCTGATGCAAGACTATCAGCTATCACACCTGCATCACCGCTTGTCCAGCTATATGAATAAGGTGGTGTTCCTCCAGTTGCTGAAACAATAGCCATACCATTGTTCTCTCCACAGTTAGATTCAATTACCGTGTTGGTCGTTACATCCATTTGCGATTGCGGAATAAAAATATCTTCGTCTGAATCATCCGAGTTACCACATTGATTATAAGAAACAACTGACACCAGGTAGTTACCTGGGTTAGCATAAGTATGATAAACTGGTGTTAAAGAAGAATTGGTCAACAATTGTCCTGATCCATCACCAAAATCCCATATGTAAGATGCTCCACCAACAGCCATAAACTCAATTGGTTGACCCTGACAAGAAGTTTGTGATTCATCCCACCAGAAAGAAACATCCATATCTATGTTATCACCTGTAGTTCCTACTGTTATTAAAATTGAATCCGTCACCGTGTTTCCGCAGGCATTTGTAATCGTATAAGTGGCATAATAACTTCCTGTTGTGTTATAAGCATGGAAAGCCACATCAACAGGAGTAATACCTTGAACCAACACTTGGTCAAGATCTGAAGTTGAATTACCGTCTCCAAAGTCCCAAGAAATTGTTCCAGCTCCTGCCGGCATTAGTACGAAATAAAGCTCATCTCCAATACAACCTTCTTCTTGAGCAAAAACAAAATAATCAGATGCTTCTGGTTGATGACCATTAGATACTACCAAAGTATCAAAGAAAGTTGAGTCATTTCCGCATCCATTGGTCACCGTCAATTCAATAGGGTAAGTGCCTACATTGTCATAAACATGAGACACGTTTAAAAAATTAGATGTATTCCCATCACCAAAATCCCATAAATAATCAAAATCTCCATCATCCGCATCTGCTTCAAAATACATAGCATCACCAGGGCATATCGTATCACCAAATATTTGCCAACCAATATCTCCTACTGGTAAATTCCCTAACACTTCTACTTGAGCTGGGAATGTTGCTTGATTGCCACACCCATTTTGAATAGTTACAGTACCATTATACAATCCTATTGAATTATAAACATGCTCTGTATTTTGATTAATTGAAGTTACACCATCTCCAAAATCCCATAAATAACCAGCATATCCAGAAGTTGCATAAAAATCAACTTCTTGACCAGGACAAACTTGGTCTGGATGAATGTCAACATATATGTTTGATGTATTCAATGGTAAATTATCCGATACAGTAATGGTTTCAGTCACAACGGCAAAATTACCGCAAGCGTTTTGAATGGTTGATGTTACAGTGTATGTACCTGGATTATCATAAGAATGATCTCCATAGCCACTTGCTCCGTTTCCATCTCCGTAATCAATGTAATATGAATATTCATTGTTTGATTGGAACGAAACTACATCACCAGGACACACGTTGTATTCAGACAAGTACAAATATGGGTCATAAACCGGAGCCGAACCAGTCACTACAACCGTATGATTAACAACAGCAGTATTTCCACAATCATTTGTAATGGTACAACTTACATTATAAGTTCCTGGCGTAGCATAAGAATAGTCAAGCGTAAAGGGGTGATTAAAAACTGGAGTTCCATCATCCATATCCCAGTCATAGGTTACACCGTTGTCAGAATTTGACCAAATATAAAATGTCTCTCCTGGACAAATACTATCAGCTCCGTCAATATATTGTCCTGTAACCGGAGTACCGTTGCTAACTGCAATCATGTCCGATAAAGTAGTATCTACCCCACAACCGTTTGTAATGGTCAATTGCACATTATAGTTTCCGGTAGACGCATAAGAAAACTCAACATAATCACCACTGTCAAAATTTCCATCTCCAAAACTCCAATCATAATTTTGATATCCATCACTTGTCCATCCCTGTAGATCTTGAGTTGGGCAAGCCGAAAGATTTGAAAGTCCTAAAAAGACATTACCAAGAAAATAAGGTAGCGTATTTGATACCGTCACTGTATCTTGAACAACAAAAGTCCCGCAAGATGCCGTTGTAATCGTAACTGTTGGGTGGTATTCTCCCGGAACATTATAAGTATGTAATACATAATCTGATCCTGATGCCGTTTGGCCATCATCAAAATCCCAGCTATAACTAATTCCACCAGGAACGTATACATTCATATACATTTCGTCATTTGGACAGACAGACTCTGAAGACATGGAAATTGAAGTTGGAGCTCCTATAACCTGAATATCAATTTCTGCTTGACCCAGGTAATTATAGCCAGCGTCTTCAGCAAACATGGTTACTGTATAATTTCCTCCATTTAAAAAAGTATGGGATGGGTTTGTAACATCTGTTATATAAGTTCCATCTCCAAAATTCCAGTTAAAATGAACACCAGCTGTACTCGTATTGGCAAAGTTCACCGATAAAGGAGCGCAGCCTTGAGTTACTGAAGGATTAAAAGAAAATTGAGAAAATGACAAAGACGCACTTATTAAAGCACAAAAGGTCAAAAGGGATTTTATAGTTTTCATATAGTGGGTAAGTTGAACAGCAAATGTAAGGATAAATTCAAGGGTTAAACAAGTGATTTACAGGTTTTTTTGCTTCGTTGTCACTTACTAATTAAGTGATAACATCAAGATATTATCTGGTTAACACAATATAATCTTGTAAAAGAGTTTTGAGAAAAGTGAGTTTTTTTTGCGGAACCTCTTCTAAACCAAGTTCGTCTGCAGCTTTTTCAGCTAAGTCTCTAACCATCTGTTTATGGGGGTCATTACTATATTTTTTCACCCTTGTAATTGCATTTTTAATCAAAATCATGTCCTCATCTGTGAATTTGGTAACTCCGAAATAAGTTGGTTCATGCTTTGATCGATCTTTAATATTAAGGATGTCTCGTATAGAATATACCTGTTCAGGTTTATTTTTAACAATGGCGGTTTGCGCCAAAATATCGCCAATTCGTTGTCCTCTTTCTGTAGTAGAAATAAAAATGGCCGCAAACGCTCCTCCAGAAAACCAAAAATCAAACAAATTAAACGCCCATCTCATGGCATAATCATTTATTCTTCCGTTTTCGCCATTCAATTTTACTACCCGAATTCCCATTGCAAGTTTCCCTAAGGTTTGTCCTTTGAATAAATATTCAGTCCACAAACTATAAAACATTAGGGGTAATAATAAAATAACAAGCAAAACAGTAGTTAAATCTAAATTGAATGTTCCCCAACCAAAAGCGATAACTATCCAAATAACAATTAGATAGTATACGAACATGGCCAACAAGTCTAAAAACTTGGCTACACCTCTACTCATGACAGAGGCCGCCTCATAGTCAATGGCAATGTTGTGCGCAGTTACAATGTCAATTTTTTTCATTCAATTAGACTAATTTCTGTATCTGTGAAAATACAAATTTTGAATTTAAAGCAAGGAGTTAAGCGAAATAATGTCGCATTATTTATTAGAATCGTTATTTTTGGTCAAAATTTAGAAAGATGCTACAAGAAGAATCAAACGCGAAGATTGATAAAATACTTAAACAATTAGAAAAAGGATTTGATGGTGACAAGCTTATCAAAGCCCTTATGGATTTACGAGAAGACGCTTTAAAAGACGAAGATCCTTTATTAGCTAAAGTATTACGTTTAGCTTCTGAGTACATTAAAGAAGAAGAGTGTTTTGATCATACCGTTGAGAAAGAGGAAGACGAAGAAGGAGAAGAGTTCTTATTAGAACCTGGAACAGATGCTGAGAATTTATCTTACTTAATGCAGTTGATTAAGAAATCAGAAAATAAATTTAATCGTGAAGAGATTAAAGAGATGAGAACTTTCTTAAAGTTGAAACTTTACTAGAAAGTTCTTTCCAACAGGACATAAAAAAACCCATCTTGAAAATTTCAAGATGGGTTTTTTAGTATTCAATATTTTAATTAAGCTGGATCAGAAAGTGATTTAGCAGATTTGATTGTCATTACCATATCATCAATGATTGGCTTTAAGCTTCCGTCTTCTTCACTTCTTAATACATAAACATATCCATCAATTGTAATTTCTCCATAACAGTGGTAAGATGGTTTTCCTCCTTGATCTTCATGCAGTGTTCTTTTATACATGATAAGGTTAGGTTCATCTGTTAAATATTCTGTTACGAAAATTTTATCAAGACCAGCTAAACGCTCTTTTTCACCTTTAACTTTGTCTTTTTCTTTTCCAAAATCTTCAATTACCAAGTGGAATCTTGATCCAATAATAACATGCCATAAATAATCACCATCTTCATGTAACACTTGTGGCTCAATTGCAGCTCCTGTAGTTGAAGCAACATCTGGCAACATAATAGACATGTTTAATCCGTGATTTTTTAAAGACATTTCGTTCATTTCAGAGAAATCTAACTGCGTGTTGTCTACGTTATCAGTTGTCTCATCCGTTGTTTCACCATCTCCACCACAAGACGTTAACATAAGTGTCGCTGCCAATGGAATTAGAAAAAATCTTTTCATCTGTTCGTTCTTTGATTCGGGTTTAGTTCCTTATAGTTATAACAAAACTAGCTGCAAATAAACGAAAAAAAACCGCTACAAAGAAGTAAAATAGACCAAAAAATGAGGAACATCTGCGTAAAATGAACAATGCAGTAAAAATAAGCGTTAATTTAGAGGAACAAATAATTGATTGAATGAAGGTATCTGTTTGTAGAAAAGCTCACTTTAACGCGGCCCACAGGCTGCATAATCCCTCATGGTCTGATGAAAAGAATCAGCAGGTTTTTGGAAAGTGTAACAACCCAAATTATCATGGTCACAATTACCATTTAGAGGTTTGGGTAAGCGGAGAAATTGATCAAGAAACTGGCTATTTAATAGATTTAAAAATCTTAAATCAACTCATTGAGGATGAGATTGAAGCGCGTTTTGACCACAAAAATTTGAACTTAGATACCGAGGAGTTCAAAAATCTAAACCCTACCGCTGAGAATATTTGTGTCATTATTTGGCAACTGCTTCGCAAGAAATTAGAAAAACGACTTGAACTAAAAGTTAGATTATTTGAAACGGAACGCAACGTAGTTGAGTACCCAGCTTTTTAATATTTCCGGTATTTATCAAATTTGAGAATAGTGAGTTTGTTATGCTCTGCTCCTCTTGAAATAATCGCCTTAAGTAGTTTCGTATCTTCGTGATAAACCAATTGCTCTTCTGAAATAATCTTCTCGTCTCTGAAAACCTTCTTAGACAGTAACTCTCCATTTTCACCATATTCAAATTTCTTCTGAGTGATTATCGGATTGGTAGATTTTGAAATTGTTTTCAATTCCACGATTCTATTCATTTTATCATAGAAATAAAGAACCTCCATTCTATTTCTCCCGTTATGTAAGGCTGATTCTTTTTTATACAAACGCTCTTTTTTGTCAAAATAATAAAACTCTATGCGATAAATCCTACCTGCAGAATTGTAGCACATTCTCTTATAGTTCTTTCCGTCAAGCGCTATGTATTCATATTTTTCAGTAGACACAATTTTAGTCTGATCCAATTCAAAACTTAATTTATTATAAGCTGAAACCTTATCTCTTCTCAGTTCCATTTCGGTGAGCCTGTTCAATTGATCATACTTGTATCGGTATTCGTGATACCCAAACTTATTCGATTCTCTGTGAACGGTTATATTACCCTTATAATCATATTGATAAGTGTTAATTAAGGTATCCCCAAGGTGAACTTTGTATTGGCGCACCATTTGCCCCAAGCGATCAAACTCATAAACATAGGCGTCTTCATTTGGCCGAATAATGTCCATGTCAAATTTGGTAGCATAATTGCCCCGAATACTCCTAACGTTTTTTGATTTTACAAATTCAGCATTAAAAAAAGGTGTGTTTTCTAACACTTCGCCTTTGGGATTCACAATCATTTGCCCCCAACCTATGGTTGTACACAACATAAATATGGACAATAGATGCTTCATAAACTTGCAAAAAAACTGAAATTATCCCTGTAGAATTCTACGAAGTGAATTTTTCGGTCCACAGTAATTTGGTGATAAAGTTGATTCAGAATTATAATGATTTCCTGATTTAAGGTTACCTTCATCATTGCAAAATGAAAAGCATGACTTTCAAGAAATTAGAATTGATGATGTTATCGTTGCTTATTTTAAGCTCGATCAACGTCTTCAGCCAAGAAAAGAAAAAGTACAAAACTGAGAATGTTATTGTACTCATAATGGATGGTCCGCGCTATTGTGAAACATGGGGCGACTCTACTCATAAATTGGTACCTAACATGGCAAAGCACATGGCTCAACATGGTGTAATTTCAACAAATTTCAGAAATAACGGACCAACATTTACTTGCTCAGGTCACACGGCTATTTGCACTGGTGTCTATCAAAAAGTCAGAAATGACGGCACAGAACTACCGAAGCATCCATCTATGTTTCAATACTACTTGCAAGCAACAGGAAAAAAGCAAAATGCGGCATATGTAATTGCTAGTAAAGACAAGTTGTCCATTTTAACCAATTGTAAAAAGAAAGATTGGAAAGGAAAACACAGGCCTGCTCAAGACTGTGGTAAAAATGGTCTCTTTTCAGGTTACCGATCAGACGCTAAAACTTATGCCCGAACCATTGAAATTTTGAAAGAAGAAAAACCAAATTTAACCATAGTTAACTTTAGACAGCCGGATGCTTGGGGCCATGCAGGCAACTATGAAATGTACTTAAAAACAACAAAGCAAACTGATCAATACATCTACCAAATCTTTAAATTTCTTTCTGAGGACGAGCATTATAAAGGAAAAACAACCGTATTCGTAACGAACGATCACGGTAGACATTTAGATGGCAGAAAAGATGGATTTATCAATCATGGAGATGGCTGTGAAGGCTGCAGAAAAATTAACTTCTTTGCTGCTGGACCAGATTTTAAGCGCGATCAAATTATAGATATTGCCGGCGAGCAAATTGACATACCGGTAACAATTGGAGAATTATTAGGTTTTAAAATTGTAAAATCTAAGGGAAGAATTATGCAAGAATTATTTAGGTAATTATCCCAAATAAACACGGTGCACTCTTGTAGATATTCCTGAAATGATTTCGTAAGGAATAGTATTTAGCACCCCAGCCATTTCAAAAATAGAGTTGCCTTCACCAAAAATTTGCAGCTGATCACCAACTTTGGCTTCATGAGCAGTCAGGTCAATCATACACATGTCCATACAAATATTCCCAATTACTGGCACCCGCTTTCCATTCAAGATGAAACACCATTTACCTTGACTTAAGGCTCGAGAAAGGCCATCTGCATAACCCACTGGAACAATTCCTATAGTGGTTGGTTTTGTAGCAATAAAACTTCTACCGTACCCTACACTTTCACCTTCTTGGATTTGTTTTATCTGTGAAATTTGAGAATGCAAGCTCAACACATTTTCAAGTTTATCAGCATTTTCTTGAACCAACCCATACAACCCAATTCCAATTCTAACCATGTCAAATTGTGCCTGCGGATAATTTAAAACTCCTGAAGAATTCGCCATGTGGCGGATGAATGAGTATCCTAGGTTATCTTCAATTTTACCCGTCATCATTTCAAACTTTCTTATTTGATCAAAAGTAAATTGATTCTCATTCTCATCATCTGCAACAGCCAAATGAGAAAAGGCAGATTTAATATGAACTTCAGGCTGCGTTTTAAGGATACTGATCAAATCTTCCATATCATTTGACCCAAAGCCTAAACGATTCATACCAGTATCCAACTTCAAATGGATTGGAAAATGTTTCTTTTGATGTAAGATTAGTCGGTGTAAAAAAGCCTGTAAAACTTCTATTGAGAAGATACTAGGTTCAAGATTATATTCAATGATTTCATCAAAAGCATTGATTTCAGGGTTCATAACCAATATTGGCAAAGTAATTCCCGATTTTCTCAAAACAACACCTTCATCTGCATAAGCGACACCTAAATAGTGCACACCCTCTTGCTCTAAGAACTTAGCACTATCTATTAGTCCTGTTCCGTAGGATTGTGCTTTCACCATTGCCAGAAGCTGAACATCAGCATTCACTGCATTTCGAAACACATTTAAATTGTTACGCATGGCCACTAAATTAACCTCAAGTTGGGTGATGTGTTTTTTGAGCGTATAATGTTGAACAATTCGTTCAAGCGAATTGACCCTAGAACCTTTGAATAAAATGACAGCATCTTCAAACTTTAGGCTATCTTTTAAATAGGCTTCCACTGAAGGATAATATCCACCCGCAATTCTCGCATTTGCCAACACGTTTTTACTTCCGATAAATATGATTTTATTCAACGAAGCAGCATAAATTAAATCTGCAAAAGCATCATTTTCAGTCAATGCTAATTGATCATCCGACAAACTAAGAATAAGTACTTTTTTCTTGTTCGCAGCAATATGGTTCAAATGCTGAAGCGCAATTTCTAATGCAGCAAAATCTACTGTATATGCATCATTTATTAAAAGACAATTATGGATTCCCTCTAACTGTTCTAAACGCATAGAAATGGTCGGAATATTTGCTAAAGTGGCTTCAATTTTATCTTGTTGTACTCCCAAATTTAATGCTGTTTCATATACCAGCTGAGCATTAATTAAAGATGCCGAATCACTAAATGGAAGTGCTTTTTCATATTTTAAGCCTTTATTCTCAATTAATGTGTTGACCGATTTAAACAAAAGATACTTCTCTTCTTTCTTTTCTTGAGAACTGCTAAACCCACTATTATGCGCATCACCTAATCCGGTAAAAATTCCAATCGTTGGTTGAATCATTTTTTGCAAATGAATCATCTCTCCTTTTTGGGATATTCCAGCTTCGATTATCGCCAAATTATGATCTGCTGTCATTTCTAAAAGTGACAAGGCAACACCCAACTGACTGTTATAGCTCTTAGGGGATCTTACAATTTTAAAATCATCTTTTAAGCTATGGTACAACCATTCTTTCGTAATTGTTTTTCCATTACTTCCTGTGATTCCTATTACAGGATAAGAAAATTTTTCTCTGTGCTTTTGCGCGAATAATTGCAGACTGCTTAGTACCGAATCAACCACTATTTGGTGGATAGGAATATCAGCTTGAAGTTTTGAAACAACCGCTACTTGACAACCTTTTTTGTACACTTCATTCAAGTACTGATGGCCGTTTGAACGATTCCCGTCTAATGCAAAAAATAGGGAGGTTGAACCTAGCCTAGGTGAACGACTATCCACGTTGACTAAGTTAATTTCAATGTTAGGATTTACCCCTTCAGGAGGAGTGACATTAAGAAAGGTATAGATTTCTTTTATTGAATACTGCAGATTCACTTATCAGACATTTCGTTGTAACAGCTACGACATAAAGGTACATATTTGTCCTTTTCGCCAAGCACTACAACGGCATTATCTTCTGATATTCTATGAGAGAATCTTGCACGCCCAGAGCAGAATGTGCAAACTGAATTTAATTTCTTGATTTCATCTGCCACCGTTAACAAAGCAGGAATAGACCCAAACGGTCTCCCTAAATAATCCATGTCAAGGCCTGCAACAACTACAGTTTTTCCATCATTTGCAATTTTTTGACACACGTCAATGATGTTATCATCAAAGAATTGAACTTCATCAATTGCAACAACGTCAGCATTCATGTAATAATCTAAAATCTCAACTGATTTCCCTACAGGATATGCTTGCGTTTCTCTTTTGTCATGCGAAACAACAGCCTCTTCAGCATAACGATCATCCATTTTTGGTTTGAATACAAAAACTTTTTCGCCTGCATCTCTGTGTTCGTTTACTGCTTTAAGAAGATGGGTTGTTTTACCCGAAAACATGGGGCCACAAATTACTTTAATTTTAGCGTTTTTTACACGTGTGCTAAAGGTTGTACGCCTTGAGATGTTAACATCTGTTTTTTGAGAAATTTCCAAGTTTTCCAGCTTTTTCAACCAAATATAAATTTAATTTTATCCCTCTATTGTCAATTGTGAATAACTTGTAACAAATGGGTAAAACATCTTATAATAATATGAAAGAATTAAGTGATGCAATCAGCAGTAAAATTGGAGATTTGGAAAGTGGAGAGCTTGCTATCACTGATTTAGAAGGTCTAGTTGAAGAAGCTAGAGAGTTATATGAACGTTTACTAATTGTTAAATTCAAAGCTTACGAAAAATATGGCGAGCCAAGTTCAGAGTCTTCTGATCACGAAGAAGAAGCTGAAGAAGTGAATGAAATAGTAGAAGAAATAGAAACAGAGGAAGAAGAAACAGGTTTTGATTTTTCAGGAATTACAGAAGAAGTTGAGCAACCTAGTTTTGATTTTTCAGGAAGTATAGAGGCTGAATCTTCAGCAACACTTGAAGCCGAAGAAAAGGCGGAAGTTCAAGAAGAAGAAGAACAAGTTCAAGAAACCCAAGTTGCAGAGGAGTCAGAAGAAACAAAAGAAGTGGCTGAAGATATTTTTAAAGATAGCCATGTAGAGCGTATTGAGGCTGAAGATGAAAATTCATTGAACGAAAAATTAAAAGACTCTGAAGACGAATTGAGTTTAAGAAAGAAACTTCAGTCTACTCCAGTTACCGATTTGAGAAAAGAGATCAGCATAGCAAAGAAGTTTGAATACATCACTTTTATGTTTGAAGGAAGAAATGAAACTTATGAAAAAGCCATTGATTCATTAAACAACTGTGCTGATGGTGAAGAAGCAAAAAACAAACTAAACGAATTCTCAACGCAATACAATTGGGATTTAGAAAACAAGTCAATTATCAAATTTGTTGAGTTGGTTGAAAGAAGATATTTATGAGATTAATTCTCAGCTTTTTATTGGTCATTCCACTGCTGTCTTTTGCCCAGAAAGATTACGCAAAATCTATTCTCGATACCCTATGCTCTGAACACTTTGATGGCAGAGGTTATGTTAATAATGGAGATGTTAGAGCCGCCGACTTTATTGTAGATGAATTAAAAAAAATAGGTGTTCAGCCGTTTAAAAACAAGCCTTTTACCCAAGAATATCAATTCAACGTCAATTCTTTTCCTTACCCTATTGAAGTTGTTTTGGGTGAAGACACGTTGATACCCGGGGCAGATTATCTTGTGAATGCAATATCCGGTACAGCACAAGGCGACTTTAAGGTAGTGGAAATCAACAAAGACAATTACCAAGATGTGACACAAGGAAAGATCAATTTTAAATTGATGGATCCTTCACAAACCATCTTTGCTTTTAACTTTTTAGGCACCAAGAATAAGGAGTTATTAAAAGAAATTAATGCTCTCGCGTATCAAACGACACAGTATTTCCCGGTCATTACAACTACTGCTTCAAAGCAAATGTATTCGGTTGGAAGACAACAAAGCAATTACCCGCTTATATCTATTGATTCTGCAGCTTATAAAACCGTAAGTTCTGCATCTATTAAAGTCACCAACAAATACCTTCCCAACTACACTTCTAAAAATGTGATTGGATTGATTCCGGGTAAAAAGAAGAAAAAATATGTGGTATTTTCCGCGCATTATGATCATTTAGGCAGGATGGGGCCAGACGCCCTTTTTCCGGGAGCGAACGATAATGCCTCAGGTGTAGCTATGCTACTTTCTCTTGCAAAATATTATATACAAAACCGACCTAAATATTCTGTCGTCTTTTGCTTTTTTAGTGGAGAAGAGGCTGGATTAGTAGGTTCTAATTACTTTGTCAATCACCCTTACTTCCCTTTAAAGAAAGTAAAGTTCGTATTGAATGTAGACATTATGGGCGGTGCAGAAGAAGGCATTACACTTGTAAACGCAACGTCACACATGAAAGAATATGAAAAAATGGTGGCAATAAATGATAAATTAAAGTTATTAGACAAGGTTAAAAAACGAGGACAAACGCAAAACTCTGACCACTATTATTTTTCTGAAAGTGGGGTTCCTGCTTTCTTTATCTACGCCAACGGAAATGTCAAAAATTATCATGACATCTACGATACTGCTGAAAACACACCACTTAATAATTTTGATGAAGTACAAGCACTCTTGCAGGCCTTTGTTGCCGAAATCAAATAATTCATAAAAATTGACCCGCATAAAATTCACAGCAATTAGCAATTCTGTTGATTTCAACTCTCTAAAATTTAATATCTTCGAAGGGTGAAGCTATTGTCATTTATTACCGTATTTTTTATTGCTGTTGTTGGGTTTGCACAACCTTACGGAAATTCTCACCGACCTGAGATTCCTGAAGACAGCAGGGCAGCTGGATGCGCACCCGCAAATGCATCCACTTTTTTAGAATTCAATAATGTTAAAGCAATTATTCATACGGGCGGAAATCTTTGGCAAATTGCTGGACAAAACTTTTCGCAATATGAGGTGCCTAAAGGATCAGGAATCATGGCGCTCTTCACCTCAGCTCTTTGGCTTGGGGGCGTTGATATTAATGGCCAACTAAAAATTGCGGCGGTTAGATATCGAAATGGAAATGACTATTGGGCAGGTCCGTTAACTGAAACAGGTGAAGCTGAAATTATTCCAAGCGAATGCTTAAAATACGACCGACACTTTGTTATAAGCCAAGATGAAGTGCGAGAGTTTGATGCTTGGTTTAAGGCAGGAGAGCAAGATCAGCTGAACGGGACGAATACACAATCTGAACTCTATCCGGGATACGAAATTCCTCAATCTATCATGGAATGGCCAGCTCATGGTGATCCTGGATTAGGACAAAACTATTACTTGGCTCCTTTTTATGACAGAGATGAAGACGGAACCTATGATCCGAACATGGGTGATTATCCTTGGTATGATATTGAAAAAGAATTAGACTGCTCAACAGACAGAACCGTAACACTTTATGGAGATCAAACAGTATGGTGGGTGATGAATGATAAAGGAAACATCCACACAGAAACTGGAGCAGACCCCTTAGGAATGGAAATTCGTTGTCAAGCATTTGCCTTTGCTACCAATGACGAGATTAATAACATGACTTTCTACAACTATGAGTTGGTCAACCGTTCAACCCAAACATTATACGACACTTATTTCGGGATTTTTATTGATGGGGCTTTAGGTGGACCAAATGACGATTACGTAGGTTGTGATGTGAGTAGAGGATTAGGATATACCTACAACGGAAATGCTGTAGACAACACAGATGGCGGATATTTAGGTTATGGAGAGAATCCACCAGCCGCAGGAATTGACTTTTTTGAAGGACCGTATCAAGATATTGATGGAGTTGATAATCCTTTAACGACAAATTACACAACGGCTGTTGCAGAAAATGGTATCCCTTATTCTGGTCTTGGAATAGGTTATGGAGACGGAATCATTGATAATGAAAGAATGGGAATGCGTAAATTCTTGTATTACAATAACACTGGTGGTGGAGGTGTTCAAGCACAAACAGATCCGCAAACCGGTCAAGATTACTATAACTACTTAAGTGGATATTGGAAAGATGGAACGCGATTTGTGTACGGAGGAACGGGTCATCCAGCATCTTCTGGAGCACTTCCGGCAATTGAATCAAATTACATGTTTCCAGGAGAATCTGATCCAATTGGATGGGGAACTTCTGGTGTACCTCAACAAAAATGGACGGAGCAAACTTCAGGAAATGTGCCCTTTGACAGAAGGTTCGCACAATCATCAGGCCCTTTCTTATTACAACCTGGTGCTGTGAACAACATTACTTACGGAGTGGCTTGGGCAAGAGCCGTTTCAGGAGATCCGTTTGAATCTGTTAAAGCGTTAAGGGTTGCAGACGATAAAGCTCAGGCCCTGTTTGATAACTGCTTTAAAGTTTTGGATGGTCCTCACGCACCAAATTTATCCATTCAAGAAATGGAGAATGAACTGATTATCTCACTTTATAATGACCCTGCTTCTAACAACGTTGGTGAAAGTTATATTGAGTTTGATCCTTTTGTTGCTAATGTAGATAATGATCCAAATTTTGACCCTAACTACCGTTTTCAAGGTTATCAGGTATATCAGTTAGCCAATGCAGATGTTGGACCAAGCGATTTGAATAATATTGAAATGGCCCGTCTCGTTTTTCAATGTGATTTAAAAGATAGCATTACCAAGTTAGTGAATTATGAATTTGACGCCAATATTGGGGTTCAGGTTCCTTCGGTTAAGGTGGTAGCTGAGAACGAGGGAATACGTCATTCGTTTTCATTTACTGAAGATCAATTTGCAACTGGCGACCGAACAATCATCAATTTTAAACGCTACTATTTTATGGCTGTTTCTTATGCCCATAATGAGTATAAGGCTTTTGACCCAACTGATCCTGACGCTTTAGATGGACAGAAAAAACCGTATTTGGCATCCAGAAAAGCAGCAATTGGTGAAATCATTTCTTATGAAGGAATTCCGCACACACCTTCGGTTGAAAACGGAGGGACTATTTTTGGTGGTAATTACGGAGACGAAATTCCATTAACCAAAGTGGATGGCTGGGGTAATGGTGGACGTTGGACGAATATAAGCGCCGAAACCGAAGCAGAAATATTGGCCAATAAATTCGTTAATGAAATTACTTACACTTCGGGCGGATCTCCTGTTCAAGTTAAAGTAATTGACCCTTTGAATATCCCTGCAGGTCAATTTGAATTGTCTTTTACCCATGATGAAAATGATGAATTAGAAAAGGCAGGATGGTTTTTAGTGAACTTAACTACTTACGACACCATTCATTCAGATAAAGGAATTAATACTCCAAGAGAACAACTTATCCCTGAGTGGGGAATCTCTGTTTGGATAGAACAAAGCTATTATTCTAATACAACGGGGCCCGAAACTGGTTATTTTACTGAACCCATTGGTGCAAAAATTACTTATACCGACTCTTCAAGAGCATGGTTGTCTGGAATTTATGATGACGACAGTGATTACCCAACCAACTGGATCAGGTCAGGAATTAATAACCCAGATGACGAGATTAATAATGTTCCGTGTACCCCTAACGGAACCATTTTTGACCCTTGTATGTACAGAGATCATGATGACCCGAATGAATTGTATGAAGAGTTGCTAGACGGAATGGTGGCACCATTTAAAATGGTAGGTCGAGACTTTTTGCACATGCCAATCGGTTTTCCAGATGAGGATTTAAATGATTTGTCTAACAATTCAAGTTGGTTTTCATTGTTGCAGTCTGCCCGCATTAAAAGTGCCTTTCCATACCTACATGGGGTTGATTTAGTAATGACGAGTGACAAATCAAAATGGACGCAATGTGCAGTTATTGAAAACAATTGGAAGTCTGAACAAACGATTGGTGGATCTTGTGTCATGAAGCTCAGAAAATCACCATCAAAAGATATTGACGGAAATGAAATTACCGGAGAAACAGGAATGAGTTGGTTCCCGGGTTATGCCATAGACATTGAAACAGGAGAGCGCTTAAACATTGCCTTTGCAGAAAACTCTTGGTTAGGAGGCTCTAACGGAAAAGATATGCTTTGGAACCCAACTTCTGACTATGTAGATAATGTGGGTAATCCGTTATTTGGAGGAAGTCATTTCATCTATATTTTTGGATCTTCAATTGAAGATGATAACACCATGCCTATTTATGACAATGGCGCATATATCAAAACGAAGTTGGATGATACTGACCCAAATAAAAATATTAATTTTTATCACGTCTGGAAAAACTGTATGTGGGTTGTAGCTCCTTTATTGGCTGATAATAGAACCGTTTTAGAATCAGATTTAAGAATGGAATTACGTGTCAACCATCCTTATCAAGAACAAGTATTCACCAATGAAAATGGTGGATTACCTTCTTATCGATTCACGACAGATTCGCTATTTACACAGCTTAATGTAACAGAAGAGCAAGAAGATAAATTAGACCTGATAAAGATTGTTCCAAACCCGTATTACGCTTATTCAGAATACGAGCAAAATCAATTAGACAATCGCATTAAAATCACCAATTTACCGCAAGTATGCGCGATTACGATTTTCAATATGAATGGTCAACTTGTTAAGACGATAACTAAAGATAACCCTACCACCTTCCAAGACTGGAATTTAAAAAATGAGGTAGGAATTCCAATTGCGAGTGGATTGTATATTTTCCATATTGATATTCCGGGTGTTGGTGAACGGATTTTGAAGTGGTACGGCGCGCTAAGAACGGTGGATACAACTAATTTTTAGATTGTACCACCTCCTTTCTGTTTGGCTCTGCCAAACGGAAGTACTCCTCCTCTTCGGGAGGAGACAATTGTTGCTCGCGCAACAGATTATTAATTACTAAATAACTTTTTTGAAAAAAAAGAAAATGTCTTCTCCAGAAGAGGAGGAGTACTTTTGCGAAACAGCGTTTCGCAAAAGGGAGGTGGTCCTACGAATTCTTAACCCGCAACTTGCATTGTTCTTCAATTGCCTCAAGCACCCCGCTCATATTTACGAAAACTTGTTTATTCTCAAATCGTATTATTTCAATTCCTTTTTCGTGTAAAAACTTGTCGCGTTTAATGTCTCTTTCAAGACCGTCTTCTGTAAAATGATAAAAACCGTCAAGTTCAATACCTAACTTTGCCTCTGCACGATAAAAATCAAGGATATATGGACCAAAGGAATGTTGTCTTCTAAATTTAAAGCCGCCCAATTTCTTCGATTTTAATTCACGCCATAATACACTTTCATGCATAGTGGCATTATTTCGAAGATTTTTTCGAGCCTGGCGCAGCCGTCCGTTATTTGAAAACCGCTTCAAACACTAACGCTTCACTACCTTCTCTGTCCAAGTTTGGGTATCAGAAATTGCAACAACGATATAAGCACCCGACTTTAATCCACTCACATCAAAATTATTTTTTAGCTGTGAAACAGTTTTAGAAAGAACTTTTTGTCCCTGTAAATTGTAAAGGGCAATTTCTCTTGTTCCTTCTGGTGCAGTAATGGTAACGTTTTGATTGATTAAGGTAGGTACAACTTTTAAACTTGATTGCTCTTCTTCAATTGAGACAAAACCTGGTTGTAAATGTGTAGAATAAACACCTTGTCCGTGTGTTCCTACAACAAAATATCCATCATATGTTCTGAAATCCATGTGGTCTACACTTACATTTCCAACACCTGATTCTAGCGTCCAAACGGTGTTTTCGCCATCTTTAAAATTTGTAGTGTAAAGCCCCGTTGAAGTTCCAACAAAAATAGTTCCATCTACATAGTTCTCTGCCCAAAAAACAGCTGGACCGTTTCCTGTTCCATCCACATTTTCTTCTAAGTTTCCTGAGATGTCTTCCCAAGTTAAACCACCATCAGTAGTTGCAAACACTGAAGGAACATTATAGTTGGCAAAAGTCACTGTAATTTTATCTGCATCAAAAGGATCTACCGCCACACAAGAGATATACGCATTATTCGGGAAATCTGGTCCTGAAATGTTTACTCGGTGCGGACCATCCGTCAATCCATAAGCGTCATCCAAACGGTATAAATAAGCATTTGAAGTTCCGTACCAAACAGTATTTGGCATGGTTTCGCACATTTCTATATCTGTAATTAACGCCGCCTGCGGGTCAATCAAGGATGAGTCTAGCTCTACCCAAAAGTTAGGTTCTTTATTCGTTCTGTCTCCTGTTATAGAAAGTTGCTCTAGGTTATCCAACCTCCAAAGTTTTGTTCGTCCATTCCAGAATATTCCTTTGTTATTATTCGGATCCAATTTAAAGCTGTTTGCCCAGTTATAGGTTGCAGGTCCACCTTCTGGATCAATTCTTTCGTGCGCCATAACATTGCCGTTTGATTCTATCTCTTTCAAATACAATTTACCTCTTTGCTTAGATGTCAAATAATAGTCGGCACCGTTTCTCAAGGCACAGTACATTCCATCACCAGAACCCACATATTTCCATTCTGCATTCTCGTCTGAAGAATTAGTCATCCAAGTACCGTTGTCTTGCAGACCGCCTACAACTATATCAGAAATGGCAACACCTGGTTCAATTGCAACTGCATAAAATTGCGTAGTGATATATCCATTGTTCAGAGAAACCCAATCCACAGAGTCTGCCAAGTTATCAACCGTTCTGTAAACTCCACCGTCATTCGCATTAATTAGCACTGAAGGGTCAGAAGGTAAGAACATCATCCAATGTTGATCTGGGTGGTGATTTGGATAACTTAAGTTCCAATTTAAATCGTCATACGGAAGAGGGTCGCACTGATATCCACCAATCCAAGTATTTGTTGAGTCATGTGTAAAGGCATCTTTATTTCTCCAAATTGAAGTTCCGGCTACGTAAACAACTGAAGTGTCCGCTGGATGAATAGCGATATGCAAATCAAATGAGGACTGTGTACTTAATTTACCTATTTCTGCATTAATTGCATTCACATAGCATGATTGATCCGGAAGATTCGCAGAACGATCGCTCCATGTTCCTCCGGAACCTGAACCATCTCCTGATAAATACTCGTATCTAAAAAGTCCGTGACCATTTGCCTCACCAGTGTTTGCCACACCAAAAAACCAAACAATATTTTCATCTTCTGGATTAATTGCCATGCTCAAACGTCCCCAAGAAGTTGGAAAGGTTGATGGCTTGATATCGGTCCAAGTCAATCCTCCATCATCAGACCTAAAGATACCTTTGCTCGGTCCATCTGCTGATAAAGTAGCATAAAACACACCCGTTGAAGTGGCTTCAATTTCTACGAAATCGCTTCCGGGATTTGAAAATCCACCTTGTTGAAAGCCTAGAACATCTGTCCATGATGCACCTCCGTCATCAGAACGTTTAACGCCGTTATACACAGCTGCCAATACAACATCCTCTGTTGTGTTGGTTGGGTCGATTACCATTCTCCAAACAAAATCCATATCTCCATTCACATGATGTGTGGTTGGTGTATTTGATTGGGTAGATGTCAACCAATTCCAGGTTACCCCGTTATCTGTACTTTTCATGATTCCGTTTCCAGAAAACCTAGCTTCAAACGAAGTTTGACTAACTATTCCGTAAGTTTCTCCAGTTCCGGCATACCAAGTAGATTCATGACCAGGTCGTGTATCTTGCAGTAATGAATTATACGAATGCATTTCTAAAGGGTCTGTTGTGTTCGTCCATGTTGCACCCGCATCAGTTGATCTCCAAATTCCACCACTAACACCCGCGGCCAACCAAATATTTTCGTCCAAAACATCTAGCGCTATTGCTCGAGTTCGTCCGCCTACATTGAATGGTCCTCTGTGATCCCAATTGTAAGCTTTGTATTGATGTGAAGGCAAGGTTTGTGCGAAAGCCAATTCTTTTTGTCTCATGTTTGGCGGAATCAATCCTGTTGCAGGATCAGCTAATCGCAATTGCTCCCATTCTGATCGTGAACCAGGCGAAGTTGCAGTTCCTTCTGACATAGCTCCGTCATCAGCGCCAACAAAATGTAGCGGATTAGTTTTGTTATTGTTCTTTTCTTCAGTGCTGCAAGAAATTAGTAGTGCTAGAAAGGTAATTGGAAGTAGGACTTTCATATTGATTAGGGATTGGTTGATTAAATTTACGCCATGTTCTTGGAATAAACAAAAGTATCAGAAGATAGACGAATAATAAAAAGCGTTTTGCGATTATCTATTCCCTACTTATCTTCACCTAAAAATAACCCTTTATGAAAAATTCTTTTTTAATCACCCTGTTGTTTATCATTTCTAATCATCTCAGTTTCAGCCAAAGTAAATTACTGCTTGAAAATGAACATGTCTTATTTTCTTTTAAAACCATTGCTGGCAAAACTTGCATGATTGCCCACGAAAAAACAAATGAAAAATATTTGGTGTACCGTTACGGAACAGCTGAGCATATAGAATTAGAATATCCAAAAGACAAGTCTAACAGTTGGTCAAAATTCACCTATGAGTTTTATTATCGTGGTGGTGGCAAAGAAAATCTTGGTTTAGATATTAATTCTCTTTCATTTGAAAACGGAAATTATCGTTACTCCGTTTATCAAGATTACTCAGCCGAAAACGAAAGTTATTCATGTGGCATCAACGTGACAAACTTAACTTCAAAAAAAATAACTCAAATTAAAGGCGTGTATTTTAGTGCTCAAGGAGGATTAAACCTACTTAGAGATAGTATTCACAGAGATGAGATAGAAAAATAATTATTCATTCAAATCCCAGAGGTAATCATTAAAGTCAATCTCAGTTTTCTTCGTGATTTTAACTTTAGAATACTTATTAATAAACTCTTCAACCGTTTGTTTTCCTTTCTCAAAATCACCTTTAAACCATCTGAAAATCTTAGATAACTTAGCCGTTTTAGCTTGGATATCATTTTTAGATTTATCATTAATAAATGTTTTAGCCTGATCGTCCAATTGTTTATCTAGCTTGCTACCAACATAAGCCTCATTTCTTAATCGAGGACAAGAAACCGAGGCGCAATTCACCGCAAAATGAATTCTAGGCTCTTCAAAATCTTTTCTAATAATATCGTGCTCAATATTGTTCAAATCATAGGTCTCTTCGCCAATCTTAATGAATTTAATATCCCAAGCTGTATTCACTTTATAAATGGATCCACCAAGATCTTTAATTGATTTTACTGGATAATTTTTGACAATTAATTTAACCGTGAAGGCATTATAAGCGTTAATCCAAAAGGCTAATTGATCGTCTTTGTCCCAAGAATCTTTGGGGTGGTTTTCACTCAACACTTTTAGGTATGCATCCAATTTTGCTTCTTCTTTCTTGATTCCCGCATAGTTAACATTACCTTCGTCAGAAACGTACTCAGCCAATAACTTGGTCCAGCTTTCATGCTTTAAATGTTCTTGGGTGAATCCCAAAGTTGAGATTCCGAAAGAAATGAACAAAAGGTAAAGTTTTAACGTTTTCATAATTGTTTCTAATTTTAAAATGTGAATCCGACACTCAGTATAATCATTCCCACACTTAATGACGCCCCTTGTTTAGAACGCCTCCTGTCTAGCATTCTTACAAAAGCTACGCCAGAAATTGAATGTATAGTTTGTGACGGCGGCAGCTCAGATAATGTAGAAGAGGTTTGCGCTAAATTTAATGCTAAATTCTTAACAACCAAAGCTTCAAGGGCCATCCAAATGAATACAGGTGCTATTAATTCTAACGCAGAATACCTCTATTTTGTTCATGCAGATACAATTCCTCCAACAGATTTTTATCAAGATTTCTTGCGATTAAAACAAATGAATCAAATGGCAGCTTGTTATCAGAGTAATTTTGAAGGCGGACCTTTTATGCTCAAGTTAAATCAATTTTTTACCCGTTTTAAATGGTTGGTGTCAAGAGGTGGAGATCAATCGCTATTCATTTCAAAAGATCTTTTTAATGAAGTGGGACCTTATGATGAAGAGATGAAGGTCATGGAAGAGTATCCAATCATTGAGAAATTATTAAAAAGAAAACAGTTGCATGTTTTTCCAAAAGGCATGCTCATTTCTACCCGAAAGTATAATGAAAACTCATGGTTGAGAGTGAGCAAAGCCAATTATAAGGCGTTCAAAGCTTTTCAAAAAGGGGTAGATTCTGGAACAATTAAAGAAAACTACTACAAAAGCCTGAAATCTTAGAAGGACCGATAAATTTCCCCTTCTTCTTTATAACCAATTTCTATTTTCTCAGTATAACTCTTAAAATTATCTTTTATGCGTTTTGGCTTATTATCAATTGGGTTGTTATTTTATTCTTTTTCTTTTGGTCAACTTCACACAGTTGGTTTTCATTTAGGAGGGATGGGCTCAAGTATTGGTAAAACCTTTGCTAACGGAGAGTCCAAACCAAAATTTGACTTAACAGGAGGATTAAATTATCAATGTAGATTCACCTCACATTTAACTTTAGGAGGAAACCTAGAATACACACAATTTGGAGCGCAGGTTCCGGTTGAATACGAAGATCAATCTGGTAATATTATTACTTCTGAATACGCCTCATGGGACTGGAACTATATCAGCATTCCTCTTATTGTTGGATACGAAATGGGTGGGATAATTAGTTTTAAACCAAAGGCTGCCTTGGTTCCTTCGGTTCTGCAAAGCGCATTTTATCATTTTAAACAGTACGAAAGCACTACCCTCGCTCCTTATAAAGACAATTATTATTCAAATGCCAACAAATTTGACTTAGCCGGAATGATTGGTATCGATTTTTCTGCACGATTTCATTCAGGGTCAGTTTTTCTAGGTCTAGATTATAGACACAGTTTAACGCAGCTAAATAATGATGACTTTTTCAATACATCAATCGTAGACCCAATGCGCAATAGAGGGTTCACTGCTTGTTTTGGTGTTCGATTTAGATTAGGAAAACCAGAGCCGGAAGGAATCAAAGATATTATTGATGATCCTTTAAAATAAAAAAGGCATCAGTCAAATGACCAATGCCTTTTATTATTTTGTTCGGAAGTCCGATTAAAAATCAAACTTAATTCCTTGTGCCAATGGCAACTCTGTAGAATAGTTGATTGTATTCGTTTGTCTTCTCATGTATACTTTCCAAGCATCAGATCCTGACTCACGTCCTCCTCCTGTATCTTTCTCACCACCAAATGCACCACCAATCTCAGCACCTGAAGTACCGATATTAACGTTTGCGATTCCGCAATCAGATCCTTGTTGAGATAAGAATAACTCAGACTCTCTGATGTTGTTTGTGAAAATAGAAGATGATAATCCTTGATCTACACTGTTTTGAATTTCAATTGCATTTGAAACATCTCCTGAATACTTAATCAAGTACAATAATGGAGCAAATGTTTCATGTTGCACAATCTCGTAATGGTTTTCTACCTCAGCCATTGAAGGAGATACATAACATCCTGATTCGTATCCAGGACCTTCTAATCTTTTTCCTTCGATTAACATGTTTCCTCCCTCAGCTTTTGCTTTTTGGATGGCTGCTAAATAAGTATTTACAGAATCTTCATCAATTAATGGTCCCATGTGATTTGACTCATCTAAAGGATTTCCTATCGTGATTTGTCCGTATGCTTTTACCAAGATATCTTTTACTTTATCATAAATAGAATCGTGGATAATTAATCTTCTAGTTGATGTACATCTTTGCCCTGAAGTTCCAACAGCTCCAAAAACAACACCAGGAATCACTAATTCTAAATCAGCAGATGGTGCAATAATTACCGCATTGTTTCCACCTAACTCTAATAATGATTTACCTAATCTTTTAGCAACAGCTTCACCTACTAATCTTCCCATTCTGGTAGATCCTGTAGCAGATACTAAAGGAACTCTTTTATCAGCTGTCATTGCTTGACCTAAATCAGCTCCACCGATAACTACCGAACAAACACCTTCTGGTACATTGTTCTCGGCAAATACCTCAGCTGCAATTTTTTGACAAGCTACAGCAGTTAAAGGAGTTTTCTCAGATGGCTTCCAAATACAAACATCACCAGCAATCCAAGCTAGAGCAGTGTTCCAACACCAAACCGCCACAGGGAAGTTAAATGCAGAAATGATTCCAACAATTCCTAATGGGTGATATTGATCATACATTCTGTGAGCTGGTCTTTCAGAGTGTAAAGTAGATCCGTTTAATTGTCTAGATAATCCAACTGCGAAATCGCAGATATCAATCATTTCTTGAACTTCACCTAAACCTTCTTGGTAAGATTTTCCCATTTCATAAGAAACTAGCTTTCCTAGTGGTTCTTTATAATCTCTTAATTTATTACCTAATTGACGAACGATTTCTCCTCTTTGCGGAGCTGGCATAATTCTCCATGTTTTGAACGCTTCTTGTCCTTTTACAATTGCCGCTTCGTAATCCGCTTTAGTAGCAGCAGTAACGCTTGCAATTAACTTTCCATCTACTGGAGAGTAAGAATCAATTTTTTCTCCTGTTGTGTTAAACCAGTGAGAACCTGTAGATGCTCCTGCGTTAACTGACTCAATTCCTAATTGATCTAATACTTCTTTAATTTCTGTTTCTGCAACTGCTGCTGACATAATCTAAATTTTAAATTCAGCACAAAATTACAATATTCTGTTAAGAAACTAAAGGAATACCGCCATTAAAGAACATCTCTTAAACCCACGTGGCATCAAAGTTGTTTATAAGTTGTTAGTAAGACCCCTTT
Source organism: Crocinitomicaceae bacterium (assembly GCA_039939375.1). Taxonomy (GTDB): domain Bacteria; phylum Bacteroidota; class Bacteroidia; order Flavobacteriales_D; family Crocinitomicaceae; genus Paracrocinitomix. The sequence goes on from JBDVJO010000011.1 coordinate 42,737, forward strand.
TTTAGTAACCAATCTATGAGGTTGCGTTACGTCTAATAGGGTAAATTGGGAGAGAAAATGAGATTAAAATTAATCATATTCGTGTTGGCTGCATTTATCGTTTTGTCAAGTTTTATGGCATAATCGAGCAAGAAAAGACTCTAATTTTTATTGACAACAGCCAAATTCAACCGGAATTTTATTTCGGATTGGGAAAGTATTATTATACCAAATTAAACTTTATCGGACTTATAGAATAGTGGTTCCTTTTTAGAGAACCATTTTAATCCTGCTCTTTCTCTTCAGTGAACTTGAAAGAATTCTTTTTGATTTCATCAATCAATTTGGTTTGGGCATCTTCTATATCCAATATTCTAATAAAATCACCTCCACCTTCTTCAACAATGTCTTTCATGTGTCGTGTTACATAATCAGAAGTTTTAATTCCAACTACAGAAAACTTCACGCCTTTCGATTTGTAATTTTGTTGAATCGTTCTTAAATAATCTTTATCTCCTTTATTAAACACGCCATCCGTAATCATTATTACTTGATTGTTGCCGTCAGGAATAAATGACTTTTTATTCAGTTTATACGCCATCTTAATGGCATTTCCACCAGCGGTCATTCCTGACGTTTTTAGTTCTTTTACCACTTCAATAATCTGCTCTTTTTGATCGCCTGTTGTATTCGCTAAAATCGTTTCAACTTCTGATGAATATTTGATCATTGAAATCATATCGTTAGCTCTTAAAATTTTCGTCAATTCTATCATGGACATTTTCAACAAGCCCATTTTTCCCATTCCGTTCATTGAGGTAGATACATCCAATATAAAGGTGATGTTATTGTATTTAAAGTAATTCTCATTAAATACCGTATCTGGCACTTCTGAAAGGGGAATAGGTTCGGTTTCTGGTTTTGGAGTTTCAACCACTTCAGGTGTTTCTGGCACTTCTTCAACTACTTCAGGTACCTCAACAACTTCTTCTACAATTTCAGGATCTTCAACAGGGTTCGGGTCAATGACATATTCTTCGGGTGGGTCAATAGGGTCTTCATTCACCACAACTGGTGGATTTGGATCACGCTCTATATAAGGTTGCTGTAATTCAATTTGAACGAAATTTCGTTTAAAGTTCAAATAACCTTCGTGATAGTTTGAGGTATACGGTGATTTCTGAGCTGTAATGTAATAATAACCATAAGGTATTTTTTTAACAACAACACCTTTGTAATTGGTCATTGCAGTTCCCACCATTTCTCCGTTTTCAACGATATAAACTTTAGAGTTTTTAATGGGCTCTCTGGTCAAAGAATCAATCACTAAAATAGTCACGTCAAAAGTGTTTGCAATATAAGCTGAAGGCGCATTATTAAAATCAGGACAAGCCGTTAATGAAGATGACATTTCGGCTTGCTTTACATTACCAGTTAACTGAATTGGAATTGCAGCGCGTGGATTAGAAAAATAAACATCCACATTATAAGTGAACCTGCCCTTAATGTTGTTGTTGATCTTGAATCGAATTGTCAACGAACTATCCGGCATCACTTTTTTAGATGAATAAATATAATAAACATCTCTAGGCTTGTCAACTGTCAATAAAAACTGTGGCTTATCTGATGTATTCGTGAATTCTATATCCACATAACTCTGCGAGTCTTTATACAATTCACCAAAATTATGGCGTTGCTTTGTTGGCTTAATTTGCCCTATACTTTGAAAGCCGAGCACTAAAAATATGATAACTATTAACTGTTTCAATCCGTATCTTTTCTTGTATATAACAAAACTTAGTCCAAAGGTGTCAAAGTTACAATTTTATATCTTCGGCCTTATTATTGCGGATACCTCAACCAATGAAGAAATTGCTTTTCATATTCATGATGCTTTTTAGCTTTCAAACAGCTAAAGCAGTCGACTCTTTTTTTGGGTTTTCTGCAGGACTAAGCTTTTCTTTTGGTACGCACATTAATCGCTTGGGGTTTCAAGCAGCTGCGTATTATAATTACGGATTTGCCCAAGCCAACGCCTCAATTAACGGCTATTATAACTTTCAATCTTTAGCACTCAAAAAAAAAGGCCTTGAACTTCAGCTAGGTAGTGGCTTAGAACTAGGATTTGGACGCAAAGATTCTGCAAGAAATCCATTTGTAGGATTAACTGAAAGTAATTTATTGCAAGATTATTCGGTAGGCTACTCTTACCTCATCTATCTAGACCAACAAAAAACATCACAATCAGGGGGAATTCTTAGTTTCAACATTAAAGAATTCAAATTTGCTACTGAAAACGACTTGTTTGGATTTGGACAAGGATGGCGTGATAGATATCGAACCGGAGGATTTTTAATTGAATACCGCTACCAACAATTTAAATTTGGAATAAACTCCACCCTTTGGACAGATGATTATTCACTTTGTAAAAAAGTGCTGGACACAGATTATCCCGCAAGGTTCGGATATAAAGAAGATAGTAAAACCAAATTTGGCGGTATTTCTGCAGGCCTCATTTCTGCCCAAGTGAAGTATTTAATGCCAACAAACATCTATCCGTACGGACAAAACCTTCAAGCCAATATTGGCCTCAACTCTGAAAAAGCACGGAACCTCATTCAAAATCGCTTTATCCATGATCACTTCTTTATTCCAAAAAACTGGATTTCAAGAAACCCCTGTCACATTCCAATGGAAGCTGAAGGCGGAGGTCAATATCTTTTTAAAGAAGACCAAACCATAAAAAAGACCCAATTTTATTTTAATCTGGGTACCAATCAAGGTGTTTTCTATTAAAAAACTTATTCCAAAACCCTAATTTTCCTCAATTATTGGTAAAATACGGTAAATACCCTAGCTAAACCGCATACTGTCATTCATAGGTTTGTCACAAAACAGATGAATATGAATGCAATTACTAAACAATTTAAATTAAGAGGGTGGATAACAGGATGTTTGACACTTCTCAGCATGATCTCATATAGTCAAATGTCTTATGAAGAATTTCATGCTAAATATGAACCTCACTATGAAACTTTAGCGCCTGATGCAGAGGTAGTAAAAATCACGAATGAATCTGATGCCGAAACTGGCGGATTAATCATTCAACTTTTAATGGAACAAGACGCAGAAGGAAGCGAAGAAGCGGAACTTAAAATTCTAGCGATACTCACATCTTGTAAAAGACAAACCATTGCCAACATTTTGAAAGAAATGAAAACTGATTTAGCAGTTAAGGCCCTAAACTATTTGAAATATGAATGGCAATACGAGTTGGTTTATTTTTTAGACAAAACAACTTACCACAATATAGCTCCTAATCTACTTTCAATGTTGATTTATGATGGACCCAAAGGTCCTTTTGGACCTGAAATTGGGAATTGGTCTCCTGCTTATGCTGGTTTAGGTTTTGATATGGCTTGGTCTGGCATGAAAGGATTCAACAATGTTATTGAAGGTTACGGTGATGGCACCAAACAAAACTGGAATAAAGGTCTTGGTGCATTCATAGGTTTTAGAACGAAGAACATGAATTTCGTAGAATTTATGTATCAAAATAGATCCATATCTACTGACTATCAAAACCCTATATACAAGGACGCAAAATTTGGTCAACATACAGTTGGAATCAATGTGTTAAAAGGGAATGGAACAGAAAACGCAATGTTTGTTTTTAACAACGGATTTGGTGCACACGCTAACTTCGCTTCATGGTCAACGAAAGATGCTAACGGCAAAGTAAAAGTTGGTAGCGGAATTAATGGAGGAATCAGTTACAATGCGCAATTATTTATCAACCCAATTAAATCAATTCCTTTAATGTTCGGATTAAGAGGATATGCGCAACTGAACTTTCCGCGTCACGATTTCAATTCTTTAGCAGATGATTTAAATGGTTGGACTGAAGGAACATCCACAAACGAAGACAATGCTTCTGTCATTTCAACTTTTGGTGTACAAGCGCAAGTAATGTACAAGTTTGGTAAAAAGAAAGACCCAACTGTTTATAAAGATTTTGAGACAGAGATGGTCGAAAATGTAGACCCGCACATCAATACGGCATATACTGAAATCTTGCCCATCATATCGCCTGACGGAAACACACTTTACTTTGTAAGATCAGATCATCCTCAAAATCACAGTGGTTCTATGAAATCTCAAGATGTTTGGATGGCAGATGTAACAAATGGTATGACCAATGCCAATGCAGTGAGAGTTCCTAAGCCTTTAAACACACAGCAATACAATATGATTGCTGGGGTAAGCCCGGATGGAAACTCTATGTTAATCAAAGGAATCTTTGACAAAGACATGAACTACGCTAAAAAAGGATATTCAATGGTATACAGAACAGCTACGGGTTGGTCTGAACCAGAAGCAATTGATATCGAGAATTATGAAAACATGGCAAAAGGAGCTTATGTTGGAGCCTATTGGACACAAGATGGAAAACATTTAGTGATGTCATTCTCTGAAAGTTCAACCAATAATTCTCAAGATCTATACGTGTCTCATAAAGAAGATAACGGAACATGGACCAGACCCAAAAAACTAGGCGCTACTATCAATACAGATGGAGACGACCACTCACCTTTCTTAGCCTCAGATGGAAAAACACTGTACTTTTCATCTAATAGAGATGGCGGGTTAGGAAACAACGATATTTGGATGTCTAAAAGAAAAGATGATTCTTGGACGAACTGGACTGAACCGGTAAACCTTGGTGAAGAGATCAATACCGATCAGTGGGATGCTTATTACTCAATTGATGCTCAAGGAAAATATGCCTACATGGCAAGCAGCAAAAATTCGAATGGAAAAGAAGATATTGTTAGAATCAAGCTGAAAGAAGAAGTGCAGCCAGACCCGGTTGTACTGATTAAAGGAAAAGTTTTAAATCAAAAGACGAATGAGCCAGTAGACGCAATTATCTCATATAACGGTATTGTTGATGGTAAAAACTATGGAACAGCAAGAACAAATCCAGCTACCGGAGAATATACAATCGTGTTGCCTTACGGAAACAACTATGATTTCACGGCCAGTGCAGCAAACTATATTGGGGTGTCTGACAACTTAGATTTAACAGATGTTGGAGAATATAAAGTAATCGAAAGAGACCTTTACTTAGTTCCAATTGAAGTAGGAGCAACTGTTCGATTAAACAACATCTTTTTTGAAACTGGAAAAGACGGATTGAAGAACGAATCATTTACAGAGTTAATGAGAGTTGTTGAATTCTTGAAATCAAATCCAAATGTAAAAATTGAACTGTCTGGTCACACTGACAATGTAGGAGATAAAAACTTTAACAAAACCCTTTCTCAAAAAAGAGCCGACACTGTTTTGGCTTACCTTACCGCAAACGGAATTGACAAAAGTCGATTAGTTGCTAAAGGATATGGGATGGAAAAACCTGTAGCGGAAAACGCTACGGAAGAGGGAAAAGCAATGAATAGAAGAGTTGAATTCACTATTCTAGAAAAGTAATTGTAAACCCGATCAATCTGTTACCCTGGTCTCGATTTATTCGGGGCCAGGGTTTTTTTGTTTCATGCAATTAAAGAGAGCTCTAGTTTTTGAAAATTGTTACTACCTTTAATCTCAGAAAATCCAAGATAAATGAGCGAGAAATTAGACTTACTTAACAGCAAAAAAGCAGAGGCTTTAAAAGGTGGAGGAGACAAAAGAATTGAATCTCAACACGCTAAAGGAAAGTTAACAGCTAGAGAACGTATTGATCTTTTATTAGATGAAGGAACGTTTGAAGAAATAGGAATGTTAACAACGCACAGGTCAACTAATTTCGGACTAGACAAGCAAAAATTCTTAGGGGATGGTGTTGTTACTGGATACGGAAAAGTTCATGGTAGACCCATTTATGTATTTTCACAAGACTTCACTGTTTTTGGTGGTTCATTGGCTGAAGTGCACGCTAAGAAAATTTGCCGAATCATGGATTTATCGCTTCAAAACGGAATTCCATTTATTGGTCTAAATGATTCAGGTGGAGCAAGAATACAAGAAGGCGTTGTTTCTTTAGGTGGATATGCAGATATCTTTTTCAGAAACACTATGGCTTCAGGAGTAGTTCCTCAAATCTCAGCAATTATGGGGCCTTGCGCAGGGGGTGCGGTTTATTCACCAGCCTTGACTGATTTCATTTACATGGTGCAAGATTCATCTTTCATGTTCGTGACCGGACCAAATGTTGTAAAAACAGTAACCCATGAAGAAGTTACATCAGAAGAATTAGGTGGAGCATCTACCCATTCACAAAAATCAGGTGTAGCGCATTTCTCAGTTGAAAATGATTTAAGATGTATTAATGACATCAAAAAACTACTTTCATACTTGCCTCAAAACTGTGAAGAAGAGTCTCCAAAATATCATTACGAAGCAACTGATGATGAAACAAGAATTGATCTAAACTCAATTATTCCAGATAACCCAAATCAACCTTATGATATTAAAGATGTCATCAACTCTTTGGTAGATAAAGATTCTTTTTACGAAGTGCATGAAAATTATGCTGAAAATATCGTTTGCGGATTCGGATTCTTAGCTGGAAAAAGTATTGGAATTGTTGCTAATCAACCCGCATTTTTAGCCGGTGTTTTAGACAGTAACTCTTCTAATAAAGCAGGTCGATTTGTTCGTTTTTGTGACTCATTCAATATTCCATTATTAGTTTTAGAAGATGTTCCAGGATTCTTACCAGGAACAGATCAAGAATGGAACGGAATCATTAATAACGGAGCTAAATTATTATATGCTTTCTGTGAAGCAACGGTTCCAAGAGTTACCGTAATTACCAGAAAAGCTTATGGTGGAGCATATGACGTAATGAATTCAAAACACATTGGTGCAGACATGAATTATGCGTGGCCATCTGCTGAAATCGCCGTGATGGGTGCAAAAGGTGCGGCTGAAATTATTTTCAGAAATGAAATTAAAGAGGCTGCCGATCCTGCTGCTAAACTTGCAGAGAAAGAAGCGGAGTATGCAGAGTTATTTGCTAATCCATACAATGCTGCCAAACACGGTTTCGTTGATGAAGTGATTGAACCGGCTGAAACAAGAAAAAAACTGATTCGTTCATTTGAAATGCTCAAAAACAAAGTTGCTCACTTGCCTAAGAAAAAGCATGGCAATATTCCGTTATAATATTGGAATACTGATCACAAGCCTCTTACTGCTTTCCAGTTGTGAGAAAGACTTTTATGTTCAAGAATTAGATTTACTTCAAAACCAAAACTTCAACACAGACGTTAGAGTTCAAGGTTCAGAATTCAATGGCTTAATCATTGACAATTGTACTTTTGACGGTGGTGAATTATACATTTCTGATGTAGATTCTGTGATCGTAAAGAATTGTACTTTCAAAAATCAAAAAAAGAACGGCATTAGGGTTGGTTTTGGAGGTAAAGCTTCAAATATCACCATTGAAAACTGCAGCTTTAACAACATTGGATCAAACGGCATTGATAGTCATGAAAACGCACCCAATGGTATAATTAAAAACTGTTATTTTGAAAACTGCGCGTTATCAGATGTAGGCGCAGCAATGGGGCAACCACATCACGCAATTTATTGGAAAGGAGAAAATGTAAAAATTATTCAAAATACTTTTGTAAATGGTGATCAACGATTTGGAAATTCAATTAGCCATAGGAGTTCAGGAATAATTGCCGGCAACAAAATCTATGGATCTAATAAATATGGGATAATGTATTTTGCAGATCATCCAGGTGGCGACTCACTCATAATTGAGAACAATTTCGTTTCAAACAGTAAAAACGGTATTGGTATTACTACTCCCGGCACTCTTGAAAATCACAACAAGAATGTTGTAATCCGCTTCAACTCGGTTGCTGAATGCCAAACTTATGCTGTTTTTGTGCACAACGATTTTGAAACAACTTCAAACATATTTACTTACGGAAATATACTCGTTCAAAAAAATGAAAAATACCTTACCGCACCAGAATCTGTAATTGATAGTCTCAACTTGAAACAGCCATCTGATATCGGTTTTGTAAATATCAATTCTGGAGATTTACATTTATTGCAAAACTCAGTTGCAATTAATTTTTGCAGTGGACTCAATGTTTTTCCTGTCTTTGACATTGACGGAGAACCGAGACAATCTTTAAATCTTGATGCCGGAGCAGATGAAGTGGATTAAATACATCACTATATTATCCTGTTTTTTGAGCACGTTCGTATTTGCTCAATCTGACAACAAATGGATGGGCAACACCAAGCTCACAGTCTCCTATTTTCATTTAGGAAGCTATTCAAAAGAACGACCCCTACTATTTTTAGACCAGTCATTTGAATATGTAGTTGCCCCAAAATTTAGAATTGGGTTGGGAACAGGTGTGAATTTGTATCCAGCAAACCTAACAATACCGGTTTTCGCAGACTTTAAATACATCACAGAACTAAATAGAATGGGGTTTTTTATCCATCAATCGTACGGATATAATTTAAAACTAGGAGACGTTGGCTTCTTCAGTCATAGGTTTAACGGTGGGTTTGGATTCAATATTCGGTTATCAGAAAAGCTTACCCTTGACCCTGAATTGGGATATGTTTTAAATCTTGATAACTTTGGTGGAGGCTCATTATCATTCACTGCAGCCGTAGGTCTATATTACCCTATTGGAAGGAAATAATGTTTTTTAAAGATTTTAAAACAGCCATATCAGATTACAGTCAAGGCATGAAATTAATGTCTGAGCTAAAGCTGTGGCGTTTTACTTTGATTCCTGCTTTAATTGCAATCGTCTTAGCAATACTAATCATAGCCCTGGCTTACTTTTTAGCACCATCAATTGGCGCTTACATCAGTGACTTTTGGCCCTTCTCTTTTTGGGAAGATGCAATCGATGCCATCAGTAATTTTTTAGGAGGAGTCTTAATTGTCATTGGTGGGTTTATGCTTTTTAAACATGCAGTAATGGCATTTTCAAGTCCATTTATGTCTCCTATATCTGAGAAAATAGAAGCTCACTTAACCCAAAAAGAAACCACCTTTGAATTGAATATGGCTACAACTTTGGCCAGAAGTATTCGAATCAACTTGCGAAATCTTGGAATGGAATTATTACTCACCTTGCCTTTGTTAATTCTAAGTTTGATTCCTCTTTTAAATCTAATTACAGCTGTTTTACTTTTCTTATTGGGTGCCTATTATGCAGGATTCGGAAACTTAGATTACACCCTTGAACGCCATATGAAATATAAAGCATCCAAAAAATTTGTTCAGAGCAATAAAGGAATAGCTTGTGGTAACGGAACCATATTTATGCTAGCCTTATTAATTCCCGTGATCGGAATTGCGCTTATTCTTCCACTCTCAACAGCAGCCTCTACTATTTCAGCAGTAAATAAAATGACTGTTAAGAATTAGATTATTTGTGATTTTCACAAATCAAAAAATTTAATGGGATGATTCAATTCTAAATTGAGTTATCTGTGCTCTAATTTTACAACAAAACAAATCGTATGAAAACCTCCAGTTTAGTTCAATTCTTATTCCTTTTTATCTGTACAACCTTACTCTCATTTGCAGGGTATAGCCAGTCCAGTAGCAATAAATTAGTACTTGTCAATTCCCTAAACGGAAAAGAAAAAGTCATTGGTTCAAACGAAAAAATTTCTATCTGGATTGGTGAAGAGAAGCATTCAGGCAAATACACGTTAATTGGAGATTCATTGATTGATATTGCCAATCAGCAATTTAAACTAGCCGATATAACTGAAATACGAGCAAACAGCAGAAATACAAGAATTGCAGGAGCAGTGTTGATGTCGGTTGGAGGTCTTCCTGTGCTAGTTGGTTCAGTAGCAGCAATTGCTGATGGCGGAAACACATTGCTTACCCCTATTGCTTTGGGAATAATGACCTTAGGTGCTCCACCTATAATAGCAGGAAGTTCCCTTACCTTTATTAAGAAAAAAAGAGCATTAAACGAAAAATGGAAATTGGTGATTAAGTAAATTCTGAACCGCATATTAGGTTTCTTGCGCCAAGAATTTTATCTTTTGTCCATGAAAAATTTAGCAGGCCTCTTTTTTGTTTTTTTAAGTTTTGGAACTAATGCTCAATGTATTGCAGATTCGGCTGCAAACGTTATTGCTTTCACTTATGAAGGAAAAGTTTATGAGATAGTGAAAGAAACTAAAACTTGGGCGGATGCGGCGGCTTGTGCTGTGGAGCGCGGGGGAATTCTAACTGAAATCGACTCGCAAGAAGAACAAGATACCATTTGGAGTGCGCTTCAAACTGCAGGAATCACCTTGTCAAACACAACTGCTCCAGACGGTGGAGGATCTGCCTATGTTTGGATTGGTGGAAATGATTTAGCGACAGAAGGTGCTTGGGTTTGGGATGGAGATAATGACGGATCATCAGTGCAGTTTTGGCAGGGTACAAGTTCAGGCTCCCCTGTTGGTGGATTGTATAACAATTGGGGAAATGAACCTGATGACTTTAACGGAAATCAAGATAATTTAGGCTTAGCTTTGAACAACTGGCCACTCGGTTCTGCCGGTCAATGGAATGATGTTGCATCTACAAATCAGCTCTATTTTGTCATTGAATATCCTGTTAACTCTAACTCAGTTGATGAACCTATAAGTGCGCAGTTTAATTTATATCCAAACCCAGCTAACGAGGAAATTAAGGTAGAATTACCTTTCATTTTTGACATCCAAAAAGAACATAAAATTTATATCTACGATAATGCCGGAAAATTAGTAGAAACTGTTTTGATTGATGGCGAAATCATGACAATCGACACCAAACTTTATCCTGCAGGGCAATATCACCTTTACTTGAACGAGCTGTTAATTAAAGATTTTGTAGTTCAGCACTAAATTTAAGCACCAATTTTAGTTACCTTTTCATTCCGCTTACATCTTAGAGAAAGAAAGCATAAATGAAAGAAGGTAAAATCATACATTATTTGCAAGACGGCAGGCAAGAGAAGGCTTTTGCGCGTCTATACAAATACTATCCTAAGGTTGAAAAACATATTCTTGTTAATTCTGGATCTAAAGAAGAAGCGCTTGATATATTTCAAGATGCACTGGTGCTCCTCTATCAAAAAGTTAACGCAAATGAACTTAAGGCAGATGTTAAAATAGATGGCTTCTTGATCAATTCTTGCAAGCTACTTTGGAGCAATGAATTAAGAAAAAAGAAGGTTCGAGCTGGGGATGATTCAGGGCTTGGTGGACTCAAAAATGAAGAAGATGATAAAGATCATGCAGAACAAGAACAAAAATTTGGAATCGTAGATTCTGCCTTACAGAAACTAGGCAACAAATGCCGGAAAATTTTAGAGTTGTTTTATTACAAATCGCTCTCAATGGATGAAATAGCCAAAGAATTTGGTTATAAAACTGTGAAATCAGCCAAGGTGCAAAAGTATAAATGCATGGAAAGTGCACGAAAACTAGCCCTTGAATTACAAAACGCTAAAAACACGGAATCATGAGAGCAGCATTAGAAACTATCCAACAAATTGAACAATATCTGCTGAATGAAATGTCATCAGCAGAAAAATTGGCTTTTGAATCTGAAATCAGTCAAAATCCAACACTTAAATCACAAGTAGAGTTACAGCAAAGCCTTATGGCAGGCATTCAAAGAATGGGATTAAAGGCTTCAGCTGCCAAAGCAAGAAGTAAGTACTTATTAAGAAAATGGAGCATTAGGTTGGGCTTACTTTTACTTCTAGTTGCTCTTTCTTCATTCTCTTATGTTTATTTCAATTCAACTGAAGACTGTGTTCCTTGTGATAATGAAATCCGCTATGAAGGAACAGATGCTGTAATGGACCAAAATTGTTGCCCTCAAATAGAAGCTTCTCCTGGACCAATTGAAACAGTTCCCGTATCTGGTTTTGAAATTATTGAAGAAGAGTGTGAAGATGAAATTCCAGTTACTTCAATTAAAGACTCCGTTTTTGAGGGCGAAAAAACTGACGTTGAAAACGGAGCGAACAATTTAGACAATGATTTAAATGAACCAATAATCACTGACGAAATCTTAATTCCAAATGTGGAATTTAACGGAAATGGCAACAGTACGATAACAAATGCTTCTAAAGATGAAAATGTAGTTGATCTTGTGAATGTCGAGCCCTCTTTTCCGGGTGGTGAATACGCTCTGATGCAATGGCTTTCTGCTAACACTATTTACCCGCAATCTGCCATAGATAATAATTTAGGAGGAACTGTATACGTAGGATTCACTGTTAATGAACGAGGAAAAATTATCAATTCCAACATCAAAAGAAGTGCCCATCCAATTCTTGATCAAGCCGCCTTGGCTACCATAAAAAAGATGCCTGACTGGGTTCCTGCTGAATACAATGGCGAAAAAATTGCCGTTTCTTATGCCTTGCCCATTAAATTTGTTGCGGGTGTCTATTAGCTTTTTATTTTCATTATTTTCGCTTTATGAGTCTGATAATGAAAATATTTCTCTCTTTACTCTTTTTGTTTCCAGCAGTACTTTTCGCCCAGGTCAACCCGATTATTGACAGCCTTGAAAACCTGATTGAAACCAATCCTCATGACACCGTTAAAGTCTTAACTAAATCTGAATTATGTTGGGAGTATCGAATAATTGATCAAAAAAAAGCTTTGCAAAATGGACAAGAAGCCGTCTTTTTGGCAAGATCTATTGATTACAAAACAGGTCTTGGAAAATCATTGAATGATTTATCTATCATCTACATTGATAAAGGAAGCCTAGACACCGCAGGACTCTTATTAGAAGAGGCAAAAATAATTCGACTTGAACTGAACGATTCGGCTGGGGTAGCGGCTATTCATAATAAGTTAGGAATCATTTACGAACATTTAGTGCGCTTAGAAGAGGCTATGGTCAATCACTTGGCCGCGCTTGAATATTACGAATCTATTGACAACAAGGCAAACATGGGGTTTTGTTTGAACAACATTGGTAATGTGCATTTCAAAATGAAAAATTACTTGAAAGCAGAAGAAGTGCATCAACAAGCGCTTGATTTGAGAACTTCAATTAACGATTATTACGGAATTGCAGGGAGTCACTCAAATCTAGCCAACTTAAAAACTTTTACTGGGGATACTGTAAAAGCTATTTACCATTATGACCAAGCAATAAAAGTATATCGCGAAAATGAATTTGAAAATGACTTAGCCGTAACGTTGAACAATCTAGGAAGTCTCTATTTAGGGATAGACCTGAAACTTGCTGAAAAATATGTGAAAGAAGCATTCGAAATAAGATTGCGACTGAATGACGCCAGAGGAATTTCTTCTTCGTCTATTTTAATGGGAGATATCTATATGGAGCAAGGCAATTTTTCGGCTGCATTAAAATCACTGCATACAGGTTTAAGTTTGAGTGTAAAAAGCGGATTTGAAAACAAAGAAAAAGGTGCTTATGAAAAATTGGCCAAACTACACTCTAAACTAAACAATGCAGATAGCACTTATTACTACTATTCCAAGTTTTATGAAATTGAGAAAAACCAATACGAATCAAATTTAAGTGACCAGGTGAACGAATTACAAACGGTTTACGAAACAGAGAAAAAAGACAAGGCAAATGAAATACTTGCTAGAATAAACGCCGAAGAAACTGCTAAAAGAAAAACCGCCGACTTAAAAGTATCCAGCAGAAATAACATAATCATTATAATCAGCTCCATTACAATACTTATTTTGTTGGCCTCTCTACTCCTTTTTCAAAGAAGAAAAAAAATTGCAGCTCAAGAAAAAAACATAGCCTTACAAATAGAACGAGATAAAGGTTTAAAAGCGGTCTTTAACGCCCAAGAAGAAGAAAGAAGCAGAATTTCTAAAGATTTGCATGATGGTATTGGTCAGCAATTGAGCGGAATCAAATTAGCATGGAGTAGCCTTTCGCATGAAATTAAAAACGAAAAAGCTGAGTTAGGACAAAAGTTAGGAGATTTAACAAGCATCTTAGATAAAAGCGCTAACGAAGTAAGAGAACTCTCACATCAAATGATGCCAAGATCCTTAGCAGACTTTGGTTTATCAGTATCTCTTAAAGGAATGTTAGAAGACAGTTTTAAGTTCTCAGAAGTCAAATTAACTTATGAAGACTTGAACTTAAACGAAAGAAGATTTTCAGATGAAATTGAATTAGCCGCGTTCAGAGTTTCTCAAGAGATTATAAACAACAGCATCAAACATGCTCAGGCCAGTGAAATAACTTTTCAAATATACATGCAAGGGGACACGCTCTTCGTTTTAATTGAAGATAACGGACTTGGTTTTGATTTAAATCTTGCAAAAAATGGTTTAGGTTTAACCAATATGAAAAGCAGACTCCAATCAATAAATGGCAAGCTAAATATTCAGTCTTCAGATAAAGGAACAGCAGTTTCTTTCCAAATTCCGGTAAAATAAATTAGAATCAAAGTGTAACTTTTTAGGGGGGTTGATTGTCTTAAAAAGGCTAAGGCGCTTATTTTCAGTCAATAAAAATTAAATTATTTGTTAATTTTTTTTAAAACCACACTAAATTGGCATGATATTCGTTAGCTTTAGTGAACGTTCTAATTATTTAAACGAAATAAGAATTATTATTCACCCAAATCAACACATATTATGAAAAAGACATCAGTCGCATTTTTGTTGCTTTGTTCTGTTGGTGTAATGGTATCTTGTGGTAAAAAGCAAGACGAAAACGTAGAAGGATGGAAGCCTATCTATTCTACCGAAGCAAATACCGAGACCATTGAAATGAAGACCTCAGAACCCCTTGAGCAACCCGGTAGAATTTATGTTTATGAGAATTTCTTAATGGTAAATGACCAAGGAAAAGGAATCCATATTTACGACAATTCAAATCAATCCAATCCTACAGAAGTTTCATTTATCGGAATTCCTGGTAACATGGATTTTTCAGTAAGAGCAGATAAAATTTATGCTGATAACATCACAGACATGGTGATTATCGACATTTCAAATCCCTCAGCTCCGGAATTTAAAAACAGAATGAAAGATATCTTTCCTGTTCAACAATTTCCAGATGAGTTTGGACCATTTGAGTGTGTAGACGCTTCAAAAGGATCAGTAATTGGTTGGGAAAAAACAAGATTAGATAACCCTGAATGTTTCAGATAAAAATTAAAACTATGAAAAAGTTAAAATTTATTTTCGCTGGAGCAATCTTAATAGGGGCTTTAGCAAGTTGTGAAAAAGAAGAAGTAACAACAAACGAAGAAGTAGAATCAACATCACAAACCAAAGAGCAAGCAAACGCAGGTTTTGGCGGATCTTTAGCACAGTTTACAATTGTTGATGAATATTTATATACCATTGATTACAGAACACTAAACATCTTTTTCTTAGGAAATTCAGAAGAGCCTGAATTAACTGAGTCTATTGATATGGGTGTTGGAATGGAAACTGTATTCCATCAAAACGGAAGACTTTTTATTGGAGCAAATGACGGTGTTCATATTTATGACATCTCTGATCCAAGATCTCCAATGGAAGTTTCAGAATTCAACCACGTTACAAGTTGTGACCCTGTAGTTGCTAATGACAACTATGCTTTTGCAACCTTAAGAGGTGGAACTGAGTGTGGTGGAAGTTTAAGTCAATTAGATATCATTGATATTTCAGACATTAACTTCCCTCATCAAGTTGGACAATCACAGTTAATCAATCCTTATGGATTAGGTTTATCAAATGTTGATGCTAACATCTTATATGTTTGTGATGGCTATGCAGGTTTAAAAGCCTATGACATCTCAAATGGTGGATGGGGAATTGAAACCGTTATGGAAAGAGATGACTTAGAAGCTATGGATGTAATTGCTGATGAAGACGCTAACTTAATCGTATTAACGAGAGGCGGAATCTATCAGTTTGATGCTTCAAATCCAACTGAATTAGTACAAAAATCAGTGATTTTAGTACAATAGGCTTGAAAAAGCTGTTATCAATATTATTATTATCCTCTTGCGCTACTTTTGCGCAAGAGGATTTTTCTTCTCCAAAAGATTCATTAGAATACAATGTCTTTAAAGAAACCGTTCCGTTTTGGAGATTAGAAAAAAACTGGAAATTCTCACCGTTTGATGTCTTTTCAGCAGTATCAACAGTTGGTTTAGATTTAGAAACTGTTGTAAAACCCGGTCTCAGTTTTCAATACGGAGCCGCATTTATTCCTTCATTTTTACAATTTACAGTTGGTAATTCAAATGACCAATTCAATTGGATGAATGGCTACAAAGTTCGCTTTGAAAGCAGATACTCTGCTTTTAGAAGAGAAGGCTTATACCTTTCAGGAGAACTTGCATTTAGGCATTTAATTATTTCTGATGTCACACCTGTTGGAATGGAAGGAGATGGCTTTGGAAACTTTGCTTATTTCATTAATCATGAAATGATTTATCACCGATTTTCTTCACATGCCAATATTAAAATGGGCTTTCAAAAAATCATATCAAATAAGCTTTGTGTAGATGTTTTTGCTGGCATGAGTTTCAGGGTAAATAATGTGTTTACCAATTCAGACGGACCATCAGAAGGGGTTCCGCAGTTTAACTGGAACCGTTTTGATTGGACGCTAATTAATCATCACATTTATGGCTATGCCATGCCGATTGTTGGTTTGCGATTAGGCATCCATTCACCTGCAAAAGCAGATATCTAACAAAAGGCAGAAAATCTGCAAAAAAATCTAACTTTCTAAGGCCTCCAGCGCTAATTTTAAGATTCATAAAAAGCTCTTAACTCAATCATAGCCACCACAGAATCAATTGCCCTCTTATTTTCATTATTTAAACACTTACTTTGTCATTGGTCGATTGGAAGGCGCCATTGACGAGAAATGTTTATTTTCACGGCAATAATTTAACAAAAGACCGAACGTAATGAAAAACCCAAAGGTTCTAATCCTTTACACTGGCGGTACCATTGGTATGATCAATGACCCAGAAACCGGTGCACTTAAACCCTTTGACTTTGAATCGCTTTACAGCAGTATTCCAGAGTTAAAGCAGTTTGATTATGAATTAGACACTTATTCAGTTGACGAGCCAATTGATTCGTCTGACATGAATCCGAAACTTTGGGGTGACATTGCAACCACGATCTTTGACAACTATGCTAATTATGATGGCTTTGTTGTGCTTCACGGCACAGATACAATGGCCTTCACAACGGCTGCCTTGAGTTTTATGCTTCAAGGATTGAGAAAACCTGTCATTTTCACCGGTTCACAATTACCCATAGGGCAAATTAGAACAGACGGAAAAGAAAACTTAATTACTGCTATCGAGATGGCCGGTATGCAAGACATGGCAGGGCAATCAATCATTCAAGAAGTGGCGCTTTACTTTGAGTTTCAATTGTATAAAGGAAACAGAGTTACAAAAATAAGCACCTTCAACTTTGAAGCATTTAAAAGTTATAATTACCCACTTTTAGCTCAGGCTGGAACCAATATTAAAATTGACCACAATTCGCTATATCGATCGCAAAAAGAAGAGCTTCAATTGTTCACCAATTTTAATTCAAATATTGCCTTGGTAAAATTATTTCCAGGGATGCCACTAGCTCCGCTAGAATCAATATTTGATTTTGAAACAACCGAAGGTGTCATTTTAGAAACCTTTGGAAACGGAAACAGTTTTTCATCAGCCTATTTTGAAGAAATGATTGCAAGCTACATGAAAGCGGGCGGAATTGTAATGAATATTACGCAATGTGCCCAAGGAAATGTAGTGCTTGGTTTGTACCAAACTTCGGTGCATTTTAAGCGACTTGAAGTGATCAGTGGAAGAGATATAACCACTGAAGCTGCGGTTGCTAAAATGATGTACGTTTTAGGCTCAACCAAGGTGCAAGAAGAGAGAATTGAGATGTTATCGCAAAATATCTGTGGTGAGGTAACAATTTAATCACATCAAAAGGGTTGAAAAAACCGCCTTTGAATTAGCATGAGTAAGAAAATTTTGTACTTTAGCAACGCTTTTTGACTGCCAATT
Organism: Crocinitomicaceae bacterium; assembly: GCA_039939375.1. Taxonomy (GTDB): domain Bacteria; phylum Bacteroidota; class Bacteroidia; order Flavobacteriales_D; family Crocinitomicaceae; genus Paracrocinitomix. The sequence goes on from JBDVJO010000011.1 coordinate 60,757, forward strand.
CAAATGTTGGGCAAATCAAAAGCAAGGAACTTTAAAATAAAAACAATTAAAAATGAAAAAAGTATTAGCATTAGTAGCTATTGCAGGTTTTTTAACCTTAGGAATTTCAAATCAAGCTTTCGCAATTGACGAAGAACCATTGCAAAGCGTTTTAGGCGGAGATTCAATTGATGCAGAAGGAAACGTAGTTTTGGCAGAAGTTGAAGAACCAGTAGTTGAAGAACCAGTGGCAGAAGAGCCAAAAGCTGAAGAAGAAAAAGGAACAGCTAACACTGGTGGTTATTCAATGACTACAGAGTTAAAAAGAAGATTTATTGAAGGTGGACCAGCTTTCATGGGAATCGTATTATTATGTTTGATTCTAGGTCTTGCTTTGATCATAGAAAGAATTGTTTATTTAAACTTAGCTTCTACAAACACTAAGAAATTAGTACAAGATGTAGAAGATGCTTTAGCATCAGGTGGTGTTGAAGCAGCAAAAGATGTTTGTAGAAATACTAGAGGTCCAGTTGCTTCTATCTTCTATCAAGGACTTGACCGTTCTGAAGAAGGAGTAGATCACGTTGAAAAAGCGGTAGTATCTTACGGTGGTGTACAAATGGGATTATTAGAAAAAGGAATGTCTTGGATCGGGTTATTTATCGCATTGGCTCCAATGTTAGGGTTCATGGGTACAGTAATCGGGATGATTCAAGCCTTTGATGACATTGCAAGTGCAGGTAAAATTGATGCTGCAACCGTAGCGGTTGGTATTAAAGTAGCCTTATTGACAACTGTATTCGGTCTAGTTGTTGCGATTATTCTTCAAGTATTTTATAACTACTTGTTGGCAAAAATCGATTCAATTGTGAACGATATGGAAGATGCTTCAATCTCTTTGATTGACGTATTGATCAAGCACAACGCTACAGCATAATAAGAGTAATCACAGTTGTTTGGGGCTCAAGCCTCAAATGCATTAAAAAAATTACAATATGAACGAAAAAGTAATTGGCTTGATAAGAACTGGTGGTGTATTACTACTTTTTATCATTGGTCTTGTCTTAATATGGCAAGCAACCGGAACTACTGCAACAGTTGATAAGGAAACACAAGAACTTAAAGGTGACGCAGAAGTTGTAACAGGTTCAGTAACATTCACTATGTATTTAATATATGGATGTTTGATATTAATTGGAGGATTTACCATTTGGTCAATCGTACAAAATCCAAAGCGTTTTATTCCTTCAGCAATCGGAATCGTAGTATTCTTAGTGTTAGCAGGAGTTGCTTACGGAATTGCTTCAAGTGATATCATTCCTGAATTGATTGATCCTGAAAAAGGACCACACGCAGATATGACAGAATCTTCATTGAAATGGGGAGGAACAGGGATTAAACTAACGTTTATTTTAATTGCAACCGCAGCTATCATAATCGTAGTTTCATCTGTGATGAGCGCAGCGCGTTACTTCACGTCTAAATAATTAAATAAAACAAAAAATGGCTAAAAGAGAATTAGAAGAAATAAGCGCAGGATCAATGGCAGATATTGCCTTCTTGCTACTTATTTTCTTTCTCGTTACCACTACTGTTGAAGTTGATGCTGGAATTGGGCGAAACATGCCTTTAAAAGTGGATAATTTAAATCCACCTGAACCAGTAGATATTCACGACAGAGACATTCTTGAAATTAATGCGAACAGTAATGATCAGTTATTAGTTGAAGGAAGGTTAACTGAATTTGAAGATTTAGAAGAAATTGTAAGAGATTATTACACGGCAAATATGGAAACGGAAACGAATCCAAAAATGCCAGCATACACTCAAGTTACGATTCCTTTGTGTCAACAAAAAATTGGGGAAATTGGCGCAAAATTGGCAGCAACCCCAGATGATGTTGTGATCAAATCAGAGTTGGATAACTGGAAAGCTAAATTAGAATTGTGTAAAACGTTACCAGATCAAAGCTATCCTGAAATTTCTAAAATGGCGATTATTCGTCTGAAGAATCAGGCGGGTACTTCTTACGGTCTTTACATTCAAATTCAAAACGTCTTGAAAAAGATTGTGAATGAATTGAGAATTGAATACTGTGAGGACGTTTGGGGTAAAGATTATTTTGCTTTAAAACAAGATGATCCGGAAGACGCAGACATTATTAGTAAATTAAGAATCTTGGTTCCAGAAAGAATCATAGAAGCTAAAATCGACAGATAAGATGGGAAGATTTAATAAAGGAAAGAAAAGAGGAGTTCCTGGAGTAAATACTTCAGCACTTCCTGATATTATCTTCATGCTTTTATTCTTCTTCATGGTAGCAACTACAATGAAAGAGTTTGATTATCAAGTTGAGATCATCAAACCAGAAGCTGACCAAGCAAGAGCTATTGAGAATAAAGACATGGTTGATTTTGTTTACATTGGATTTCCAGTAGATAAAAACCAAGGTACTGAGGCACGTATTCAGTTAAATGATGCGTTAGCACCGGGGCCAGGTTCTGTTATCCCTTGGAAAATTGAACAAACACGTCCTGGTATGAAACCATTTGACATTGTGACTTCATTGAAAGTTCATAAAGATGTTGGAATGCGTGTTGTTTCTGATGTAAAAGAAAATCTTAGAGAGATTGACGCGATTAAAATCAACTACTCGGCTGACGAGAGAAGTAACTAATCGTAAATTTTAAAGTTCTAAAAGCTTCATTGAGAAATCAATGGAGCTTTTTTTATGCCATGACTCCTGGGAAATAGAACAAGAGGCTTATCTGCACTGCATTATTAATGAAATGCAAAAGCATGGGTATTCTAATATCCTTAGAATAATGATAGATATAACCAAAGAGCATAGCCATAGCAGTCATAGGTAAAAGATTCCATGGTTGCATATGAATTGCTGCAAACAACAATGAAGAAACAATGACGCCAAAATGCACCTTGCCACTCATTTTTATTAAGTTTTTCATTATTATACCTCTGAAAATTAATTCTTCAAGAATAGCAGGTAGCACAGCATAAATAATAATTGCAAAAGGGAAATATGACTTAATATCAGGATTAAACCAAGCGTTGTGTCGAGCTTCAGAAGCGGCTCTCATCTGATAAAAAGAGTTATTTGGTATAAAATCAATTAACCACTGATTAATAACTTGAAGATAATTCGCCGCAAAAAAGAAAACAAAAAAAGCTAACAACCCTATTCCAAAATACTTTAAACTAAACTTAGCTATATCAAAAACAAGATTGAATTTTTGCTTTGTCACTTTTAAAAAAACCAAAATTGCCATTATAAACACCGCAATGAAATGAATCGCAGCGTGGGTATAAGCGAATAGCGGATCCAAAGCACCATCTTCTGTTTCTGGAATAGGTAAATCTGTGACTACTGCAAACAGAACAAATAAAAGTGGCCCAACAATAAAGTATGCCGAAATAAAGAATAGCAGCACCATCATTACTTGGGTTCCTGGAGACATCTGTTCTTTCATTATTGCAGTACAATTTTACGTTCAGAATCTAATTTAATCAATATAAAAAGAAGAATTGAAAAAGTAAGAACTGATGAACCTCCATAACTAAACAAAGGCAATGGAATTCCAATTACAGGTGCTAAACCAAGTCCCATTCCTACATTAATCATAAAATGATAAAAGAAGACGCCAGCAACACAGTAGGCAAATATTCTCGTGTAGGAAGATCGTTGCCGTTCAGCAATGGAAACTATCTTAATAAACAGCACACAATACAAAATGACCAAGAAACCAGAACCCAAAAAGCCTCTTTCTTCTGACCAAGTACAGAAAATGAAATCTGTACTTTGCATAGGCACGTGTTTTTGGCTAGCATTTGCTAAGGTTGCTTGCTGATAACCTTTACCGGCAAATCCACCAGATCCTATTGCGGCTTTTGCTCTATTGATATTATAACCTTTTCCGTCTGGGTCTTCAATTTTACCGAGTAGCAATTCTATCCGTTCTTTTTGATGATCATCTAATATGGTAGAGTATCCCCATTCAACGAAATTCACAAAAAGGATGGATACCACCAAACTTCCAATTAAAGCTCTGTAAAGCGGTGATCTGTTTCGTTTCAATACAAAATTTCTGATCAGGAGATAAAAAATCAGTCCAAACATTAATAACGCGAGAACGATTCCAAACTTACCCCCTAGTTTAATTTTAAGCCCGGGCAACATAAAGCTTGAATCTGCTACCACCAAAGTGATGACTGCAATTATCACTGCAACTAACAAGAATAACAATACGTTTCCGGCATGTCCTTCACGGTACAACACTAAAATAAAAGAGGTGAATATGATGAAAGTTCCAGCATCTGGTTGCAACAATACCAAGATAGAAGGCAAGGCCAAAATGGCTACCGTTTTCCAATTTTTAGCAAATAAATCAACCAAATAAGTAATGCTAAAACTCACATTCATCCTGTTTTTAACAGCCGGAGCTTCAGAGAGGTGAGCGGATAGAGCCAAACAGACCCCAACCTTGGCCAGCTCTGAGGGTTGAACACCAAAAGAACCAATTCCGAACCAAGATTTAGCACCATTTATTGGAGTAGTGAACAACACGGCTACTAGCAGTAGCATTAAAACACCATATATCCAAAAAGATAGCTTTCGAATTAAATTGCCATCAATAATCATGATGATAATCCCAATAAACAAAGCGATTCCAACCCACATGATTTGTTTGCCATGCTCTGTTGAAAGATCAAATAATCCTGGTTTTTCAGGATTATATACTGAAGAATAAACATTAGAGATTCCTAAGCCTACCAGCAAGAAATAAAGCCCTACTAAAGCCCAGTCAACGTCTGCCCATATTTTATCATCATTCCCTCTCACTACTACTTTTTCTTAACAATTCTGATTGGCATTAAATCTGCCTCTAAAATTCTGTTTTCTTTTACTGTGTCTTTTATCTCACCTGTTAAATACTTTTCAATGAGCAGACTCGCTAAAGGTGCGGCCCATGTTCCACCAAAACCAGAGTTTTCTAAGTATACTGAAACCGCAATTTTTGGATCGTCTTTAGGAGCAAAGGCGATAAAAATAGAGTGGTCTACCAACTGATGGCGTTTCCCATTATACATTTTAAAATTCTCGGCCGTTCCTGTTTTACCGCAAATATTTAAACTGTCTACTCGCGCTCTTCTCGCCGTTCCACCTGGTTCATGTACCACTCGCCACATCCCGTCAATAACGGGCGCAAAATGCCTTGGTTCTACTTTCGTTTTTTGTTTTATGGTATAAATATCCGGAATCCTGTTGTCTTCAATATCCTTAATAAAATGCGGGTAATAAAAATGACCTCTATTGGCCATAATGCACGCAATATTTGCCATTTCAAGCGGACTCACCAATACTTCACCCTGCCCAATTGAGTTTGAATAGATCGTACTAAATGCCCAAGCATATTTTCCGTATGGGTTTGTTTTAGAAGGAAACTCGTTGTCGTAAAAATTTGTGTTCGGAACAAATCCATTACGCATGGCAGGAAAATCAGTTTTTAAATCGACTCCAATTCCAAAGCTTTTCAAGTAATCTGCCCAAATATCCAGTCCTTCAGCCGCATCAACAAAATGTGACTTATGTTTTCCTTGTTGGATAATTTTCTTTGTTAAATAATAGAAATAAGGATTACAAGACATTTTTACACCATCTGAAACACCTCTAGCCGTTGGATGATTATGACATCCCACTAAACTTTTGGTACATGGAAAACTCGCTTGTTCAGTGATGACTCCTTCTTGCAACGCAATCAAGGCCATTAATAGTTTAAAAGTAGATCCTGGCGGATACGTAGAGTTAGCCGATCTGTTTTGAAGAGGAATTAAGGTATCTTGCGCCAATGCGCCGTAATTCTTACCTAACCTACGTCCTACCAGTAAATTTGGATCATAAGTAGGAGATGAAATCATGGTTAAAATTTCTCCTGAACTTGGCTCAATTACAACGACAGAACCCCTTTTGTTTTGCATCAAACGTTCACCATAAGCTTGCAAGTCTCCATCAATGGTCAAGGTTACACTTTTTCCTTGTTGCGCCAAGGTGTCGTACTTACCGTCTTCATAAGTATCTGTCTCAATTCCAATGGCATCTTGTAAATAATATTTTACGCCTTTTTCACCTCTTAAATATTTCTCATAGCTCTTTTCAATACCACTTTTGCCAATTAAGTCACCTGATTTATAATAAGGATCCTTTTTAATATCACTTGAATCTACCTCAGACATATATCCCAAAACATGAGCCGCAATTGGTTTTGGATAAATTCTCAGGGTTCTTTCAACTTCATAAAACCCAGGATATTTGTAAAGTTCTTGCCCGATATCTGCAAATTCATCTGGTGGAATCTGTCTTACTACTTCTGAAGATTTTCGATAAGAGTATTCTCTGGCCTTGTTCAACTTGGCAGTGTATTCTTCAATACTTATATCCAACAACTTAGCAAGGGCAAATGAATCGATATCTTCTTCCATTTGTTTCGGAACTACGCGGATATCGTAATAAACTTCGTTTGAAATTAGCTTTTTGTTGTTTCGGTCATAGACAATTCCTCTGGCAGGATAGGTGATGACTTTATTTTCTGAAATTTGAGCCGCTCTTTCTTTCCATTTGTCATCTACAACTTGCATATAAAACAAGCGAACCAAGAATATTAACGGAATCAATATAAAGATAAGTGCAATGACATATTTTCTGTTCTCAATATTCTTCATTTCTTAGATGGTTTGTAGAAGATGTATTGGAACAATACGATTAAACCAACCGAAAAGAATAAGGAGAAGAAGGTTTTTCCGAGAATCAAGAAAAACAGGTCGAATCTCAAGATTTCAAAAGAGAAAAACCACAGGTGATGCGCAAAAATTACAACGCCAGCATAACTTAAAAACCATAAAACACCCATGTCTTGAATAGAAGGAATTAATCCTGAATCGTATCCCTCTTTTGGACGAATGTATTTCATTATGGTTGGACGTAAATAACCTATAAATAATGCAGCAGAAGCATGTAGTCCAAAGGTATTGCTGAACGCATCAACACTCAATCCTAGCAACAAAGCCACAGCCATAGTTATGATTGCACTCAGTTCAAAAGGTAGCATCATGATCATTATGGGATATACCATTGGATTTAGATACTCATTGAACTGAATATTATTTACTACTAAGCCTTGAATCAAGACAATTAGTATAAATACCAAACCATATTTTACCCAATTATTGTTCATCCGGACTTAATAAATCAGCTTCTAATTTTTCTTGCTCTTCTCGCAAGATATTCTTTACAACATAAACATGATAAGCAGCATTGAAATTCACCGCAAGTTTGAGGTTTACGTTTAACGTTGGCTTCCCATCTTTTGCTGTAATTTCTGAAACCGTTCCTACCACTTGGTTTTCAGGAAACATTCCTTTGTTTCCTCTGGTTACCACCTCATCTCCTTCTTTAATATCGATATCTCTGGTCACGCCGTTCAATTGCGCTACCTTATTGTCTTTTCCATCCCACTTTAACAACCAGTGTTCGTTGTTTTTCTTCAATTTCACCGATATATTTATGTCTTCAGAAAGGACGGTTTTAACGATTGAATAATGATCAGAAACGTCAATAACGAATCCTACAATACCATCTTTAGAAATCACTCCCATATCCGGTTCAATTCCGTTCTTTTTACCTTTATTCAGGGTGAAATAATTATCTCTTTTATTGTCAGATGAATTGATTACTTGCGCCGGAATGTACTCGTATTGCTGCTCATAAAGCGTATCGTTCACATAGTAAATTCGATCTTGTAACTGATAAAAACTCTCGGGGAGCATTTCTCTTAAATCAGCATTTTCAGCGGCAAGAGAATCATTTGCTTCAGATAAACTAAAGTGTTTTGTAATGTTGTGTTTTTTCTCAACGAACCATCCAACAACTCCTGAAGAACTGTTCATCAGTTTTGCTTTGTGGTAGTTTTTTGAGTTAAAGAATAAGCCTAATACAAATAATTGCAACAAGAAGAAGATAATGAAATCTCTAAATTTCTTTAAGAAAAGGAGCAATCTTCGCATGTATCATTCAAGTGCTGTAGGTGAATATTTATCTCATTAAGAATTGGAATCTATCGATATTTTTCAATGCGATACTTGTTCCTCTTGCCACCGCTCTTAGCGGATCTTCAGCAATATGTACAGGAAGTTTCGTTTTCATTGAAATACGTTTATCCAAACCTCTTAACATTGAACCTCCGCCGGCTAAATAGATACCTGTTTTATAGATATCTGCCGAAAGTTCTGGTGGTGTCATCTCAAGTGCACTTAATATCGCCTCTTCAATTTTTGAAACCGACTTATCTAAGGCATGAGCGATTTCTGAATACGTAATCAAAATCTCTTTTGGAATACCCGTCATTAAATCTCTACCACGCACCGCGAAAGGTTCAGGTGTTTTATCTTCATCAAGTTCTGTCAATGCTGACCCAACTTGAATTTTAATTTGTTCTGCTGTACGCTCACCAACTAATATGTTGTGCTGACGTCTCATGTACTCTTCAATATCATTTGTAAAATCATCACCCGCAACACGGATAGACTTATCACAGACGATTCCTCCTAATGCAATAACGGCAATTTCAGAGGTTCCTCCACCTATATCAATAATCATGTTTCCCATTGGTTCTTCAACATCAATCCCAATACCGATTGCTGCTGCCATAGGCTCATGAATTAAGTAAACTTCTTTTGCTCCAGCGTGTTCAGCTGAATCTCGAACGGCTCTTTTCTCAACCTCAGTAATACCTGAAGGAATACAGATAACCATTTTCAAAGATGGGTTAATAATTCTTCTACCAGAAGTAATCATTTTGATCATCCCTCTAATCATCTGCTCTGCCGACTCGAAATCTGCAATTACACCATCTTTCAAGGGCCTAATAGTTTCGATAAGCTTATGGGTTTTTCCATGCATTTGCTGGGCCGTTTTTCCAATGGCAACGATTTTGCCGGTTTGGATATCCTTTGCAACAATTGAAGGTTCATCAACAACAACCTTGTCATTCATAATGATCAAAGTGTTTGCTGTTCCTAAGTCAATCGCAATTTCTTGCGACAAAAAATCAAATAATCCCATCTTCTGTTCCTTTCTATTAGGGTGTTGTTATTGGCTAATCTATATGTTTTACTGATTTTTAGAAAAAATGTTACTTAAAACTAAATTCCTTTAAATTCTTGCCTCAATAATAGGCGCTTTTTAATGCTTAAAATGGCGGTTTCCGGTGAACACCATACTTACACCATTCGCATTACAATACTCTATTGAAAGCTCATCTTTAATCGATCCTCCTGGTTGAATTACCGCAGTAATGCCTGCCTTATGAGCAATCTCTACACAATCAGGGAATGGGAAAAAGGCATCTGATGCCATAACCGCGCCTTTTAAATCAAAATCAAATGACTCTGCTTTGTGAATAGCTTGTCTCAAGGCATCAACTCTTGAAGTTTGACCTGTTCCGCTTGCCAATAATTGGCCATTTTTAGCTAAAACAATTGTATTTGATTTGGTGTGCTTAACCAATTTATTCGCAAATTCTAAATCCAACACTTCTTGCTCTGAAGGAGCCGTTTTTGTTCTCGTTTCAAAGTTTGCTGCTTTATCGGTGATCAAATCTTTGTCCTGTTCTAAAACTCCATTCAAAATTGTTCTGAATTGCTTCTTTGGCAACTCAACGTCTTTCTGAACTAATAAAACTCTGTTCTTTTTCTCTTTCAATACTTCCAATGCATCTGTGTTGAATCCAGGGGCAATTACTACCTCACAGAACAAACTGTTGATTTCATTTGCCGTGTTGAAGTCAATGGTTGTATTTGATATTAATATTCCGCCAAATGCTGAAACTGGGTCTCCAGCCAAGGCATCTACGTAAGCTTCTTTTATTGTATTTCTTGTTGCAAAACCACATGCATTGTTGTGCTTCAAAATGGCAAAAGTTGGTTTGTCATTTTTGAAATCCTCCATTAAATTGACAGCTGCATCAACGTCTAACAAGTTATTGTAAGACAACTCTTTTCCATGCAGTTTATCAAACATACCATCTAAATCACCATAAAAAACACCATTCTGATGTGGGTTTTCACCATATCTTAAGGTCTTTGCTGGATAATGACTTGCTTTAAATCCAGAATTATTCTTTTCTGAAAAATAATTGAAGATGTGCGTATCGTAATGTGATGAAACGTTGAACGAAGCAGTGGCAAAATCTTTACGTTGACCTAGTGTTGTGCTTCCGTCTCCGCTATTCAAAATTTCTAAAAATGGCTGATATTGGTCTTTAGAAGGGATAATAACAACATCTGAATAATTCTTAGCTGCTGCTCTAATCAGTGAGATTCCTCCGATATCAATTTTTTCAATGATATCAGCATGGTCTGCTCCGCTTGCCACAGTGTCTTCAAATGGGTAAAGGTCTACAATTACTAAATCAATTTCTGGAATTTCAAATTCAGCAATTTGTGACTGATCCCCTTCATTTGCTCTTCTGTTCAAGATTCCTCCAAAAACTTTTGGATGTAAGGTCTTTACTCTTCCCCCTAAAATTGAGGGATACGAAGTAAGGTCTTCTACTCTTTCTACTGAAATTCCTAAATCTTCAATAAAAGATTGGGTTCCGCCAGTTGAGTAAATGGTTACTCCAAGTTCGTTTAATCTTTTTGCTATTAAGTCTAATCCTTGCTTGTCGAAAACAGAAATTAAAGCGTTTTTAATCGTTTTTTTATCGGACATTTGTGGTTTTAAAATGGGGTTTTCCTATGCTTTGCAAAGTTAGATAATAAAAGGGAGTTAACTATTTTAATCCCTTCAGAAATTGGATTATTTTTAATAAGTGTGCCTATTTGTTAATTATTCGCTTGTTGAAGGCTTGTGGAGGGGATTAAAATTGGGGCGTTTCGTGCTTAATTATTATCCTGGACATCTTTTTGTTCTATTGCGTATTTGAAATTCTGGCTTCGTTCGCCTCGAGCTTCGCCGAGCTTTTCGTTCGGCTTTGTGAATTGCTCTGCAATTCTTAAGCCTCTTCGTGCGTTCGCTATTTTCGTTGCCGAAAATGCTCACTATTCGTTTTTGCGGTTCGCCCTGGCAAACCTTTTTTAGATTCGGCTCCGCCAACTCATTACTTTTTCTTTCATGCTTCAGGGTTTATTAAAACTATTTCTCATTTTAAATTAAGCTTGTTTGTCTCCCCCTTAGGAGGGGGATTAAGGGGGAGGACACGACAAAACCAACAGAAAATAACCGCGCCTTTTTAAGCCTTAAATGTCTTCGCCTCTGCCCTCTCGATAGGTGAAGATTTAATTAAACTCTTTACAATAGTGCTTTGCTTCCAATTGGAATCAGGTCAAAAACGAAGAGTGAATAAATTGCGGAGTAATGAAATATGCACTTGTCACAAACTTAATCTCCCCAGTACCCCATTTTAACATTTGTTAACTGTTACTATACAACAAAACTAGCGTTAACACTGTTGATTGAGGTAAGAAGAACATTCATTGAATTAAAATGAGTTTTCGCTGAAGTTTTAAAATATAACTGGTACAAAGACGTCATACAATAAACGCAAGGACACTAGAAATTATGCAACTAACACAACAAATAACTGTATCAGATGTCATCTTAAAAGAAGGTGGCAGACTGTTCAACTTTATAAAAAAGCGTGTCAAGTCAACACTTGATGCAGAAGATATTCTTCAAGACGTATATTTTCAGTTGGCTAAAATATCAAATGATGTTCAGTCAATAGAAAAGATGAGCGCATGGTTATTTCATATCGCCCGAAATAAAATCACCGACAATTATCGTAAAAAGAAGAGTATCAATTTTTCCGAACTGGGAAGAGTAGACGCGGATGAAGAATCAATAAATTTTGAAGATTTCATTTCAGATAATGAAGATTTACAAGATGATTTATTGACCAGAGAGAGTGTTTGGGAAGTGTTGGAAGAAGGGTTAGATGAATTACCTGAAGAACAAAGCTCTGTTTTTAAGATGCATGAGTTTGAAGGGCTTTCTTTCAAAGAGATATCAGAAAAAACGGGCGAACAAGTTAATACTTTGCTCTCGAGAAAGCGGTATGCTACCGTTTTCCTGAGAAAGAAGTTAGGAAATTTATATCAAGAGATAAAAGAAAAATGAGAAATCGAATAAATCCTTCGTGGAGAGGTTGGAGAACAGCAGCATTCATGATTCCAGTTTTTATAATTGGTGCTATCATGTTAGTTGGCTTAGTGGTGATGTTATTGTGGAACGGGATTATGCCAGAGGTGTTTGGATTAGGGATTATTACAGTTTGGCAAGCCTTGGGATTAATAATATTGGGAAGGATTTTATTCGGTAGATCAAAAAGACATAAAAGACATCACTATGCCTAGAAAAGTCCTTTTGAATGGCATGCAAACGAGCAGCACATGCATAAGGCCAGTTGTCAAAACAACTGTCAGAACAATAGCATAATAGGATGGACTCCGCGGGTTTAACGAGTATAAATGGAGTTCATTAGTTCATAGTAAGTAGGTTAGTAAATTTGCTTTGAGTAGTAACGAAGCAATCAAACTAGGTATAGTGATAGCGCCAGCTTTTTGTAAGCTGGCGCTTTTTTTTGCGTCAAAAGAAATCAGTAGATTTAACCATAAATTATAATCAGAAAAATGAAAAAATTAGCTTATATCGCCGTCCCATTATTAATGGTTTCATGTGGGGGAACCGAAGAAGTAGAAAATCAAGTTGAAGAAATTATTGAGGAGGTTGAAATTGTAGAAGAGACGGGAGACGGAGAAAAAGAAAGAAAAAGTCCTAGGGTTACTGTAGAGGCTGAAATAAATGACTTAACAGTAGCAATCGATTACGGGTCGCCACGCGTTAAAGGTCGTGAAATCTGGGGAGAATTAGTTCCTTACGATAAAATCTGGAGAGCGGGAGCTGATGAAGCAACGGCTATTACTTTTGGCTCAGACGTTCTTTTCGGAGGAAGTGCTGTAGCTGCCGGAACCTATGCCCTATTTGTAGTTCCACATGCTGAAGGAAATTGGGAAGTCATTCTTAATGAAGAATGGAGCAAAGAAGAACACGGTGTATGGGGAGCCTATGACTACAATGCTGAGAAAGACGTTGTGAAAATTGAAGTTACTCCGACATGGAATCAAGAGACAGTAGAAGAAATGTCATTTAAAATAATGAACAGTGAATTGATCTTTGAATGGGAGTTAGCTTCGTTTAAAGTGTCTATCGAGAAAGCTTAAGATTCAGTAGAATCTTGCTCAACTATATAAGGCGTGATTGGCAATGAGTCTAGTCGCGCCTTTATTGGTTCTATGAACTTCAAATAGTCTGGCAACAAAGAGTCAGGCATTGGAACAGAGGGAGGAAATTTCTCTGCTCTGTGATCAATTTGTTTTCCATTTTTCCAAAATCTATAACAAACATGTGGACCAGTTGCTAATCCAGTTGACCCTACATATCCTATGGTTTGACCTTGCATTACATGCACGCCTTTTTTAATTCCAGCTGCGAAACCAGTCATGTGTAAATACTGAGTCGTGTAGACATCATCATGCTTAATCTTAACGTAGTTCCCGTTTCCTCCTGAATATGATGCCGCAATTACATAGCCATCAGCAGTGGCCATAATGGGTGTTCCTTTTGGGGCAGCATAGTCTGTTCCAAGGTGTGCTTTCCATCTTTTCTGAACGGGGTGAAACCTTCTTCCCGAAAATCCAGAAGATATTCTAGAATACTTAACTGGCGCCATCAAAAACGGACGTTTCATCTCTTTTCCGTTTTCATCAAACATTCCTACTTTTTGTCCAGACGAATCAATGGCATATTTAAAGCCATAATATTCATGCCCTTGGTGTTTAAACCAAGCAGATGTGATATCACCCACTGCATAAGGCTCACCTTCAACAGATTTTTCATTATAAATAATTTTGAACTCATCACCTGGATGAAGTTTAAAGAAATCTATGGTCCAAGCAAACACGCCGGCAATGTATTCAGCCATTTCGCCGGTCATATTGATGTCTTGTAATTGTTGATCTAGCGCAAAGGTTAGGTTTGAGTTTTGAATAATTTCTCCTGATATAAGGCGCTCATTAATTTCAGAAGGTTTCTCTCTTTTCTCTACGAGAATTGAGTCTTTCGTGAAATCAAAAACAACATATTCAACCCGATTTTTTGGGTAAATACAGTATTTGATGTTAGCTGCAGTATCTTCCATGTCTTGCAGCATGATGAATGGCGTACCTTCTTTAATGTATCTTAATCCTACTAATGAATCGGCGGCTTTATCTGCGGATATATTGATGTCATATTGGCTTAAGCCATACCCTTGAAACATGTGACTCATGGTCCAACCTGGTTGAACCGTATCTCTGACTACTTTAAAAGAATCCAAAACAAACCCATACTCTATAACAGGTTCTGGAATTATTATTTCTTCTTCAATTGGCTCGTTCTCTGTTGTTTGTTCTCCAGCACATCCCACCAAAAGCAAAAGGAATGATAAAAAGTAAAGGGGTTTTAACGACTTCATCATCCTGCAAAAATAAGATAGAGAATATCCATCCACAAGGCATGGGGTCATTCTTTATTAATAGTAAAGTGTTTAGAATTATTCGTTGAGACCTATATGTTATCTCTCAATTTAGACTCCTTTTTCAAGCCTTCAGCCAAGACTTCTTCAACCCAATTCTTGCCCCACTCTTCTAATTCTTGCGTGCTCCATAATTCTGGATAAAAAACACGTTTTTGAAAATAAGGTGGTAGGTATTTTTGCCAATTCGTTCCGCCGGTTCCTTTTTCATCTCCTTTAGGTCCTCCCATATAATGAGCTGCTGTTCTGAAATGTACTAGTGGCCAATTCACGTTTACATTGATGTCAAACTCTCTCATTTCTTTTCTCAAAGCTGTATTTGCTTGATCTTCTACAGAAAGTGCTTGAAATTTTTTCCAAATATTAACCGGTTGGTATTTATCTGCAAATTCATGGAAATCTGCTAAATATTTTTCTTCAAAATCCCTAAGTGTTAGGGTCTTTTCACCTGAATCTTCTACAATTGCTCCTCTTCTCCAATAAATATTATCTAATTGGGTATGGAAGTCAGCATCTTTCAACTCTTCACGTTTATTTTGATGCACCAAATATTTCAAGTCAGTTGCGGCGATTTCAATGTATCTGTAAGATGCAGTTTGAAATCCTGAAGCAGAAAGCAATGACATTCTAAACTTAGTAAACTGCTCCTTTTCCATTCCGAAACGCATCACGTCAAAAGACTTCACTAAGGTGTCAAAATACATATTGATTCGCTTCATTCTAGCAATAAAGAAATCTACCGAAAGTGTGTCTTTCCAACCTAAATCTTGTCCAATATCAGAGATTTCTTTCCCGTTTTTACAAATTTGCTCCATCTCATGAGAAACCAATGAGAAATACAATTCTGTGATTTGATGATAGACAATGAATATCTTTTCATCCGGAAAATCAGTTTTTGGTTTTTGTAAACTCAACAAGGCATCTACCTCTATGTAATCCCAATAGGTTAAAGGGTTTGCATAAATTAAACCGTCTAAATAAGAATCTAAATTTTGCCCAATAGAAGCATATTTATCTTTGAGGATGTGGATTTTTTTCAATGTTTCTTCAGACAATTCCATAATTCAGATTTTGTGGTAAAGATAATTAAAAGAATAGGGGAATTAAATGAGAAATATCAGTATTGTGGTACCGTTAAATCAAATTCGTATAAATGATCTGATTCTGCTCTGAACATTCTGTTCATGCCATCAAACTTTATGTATAAATGGTCGTTGAAAACATAGGAGGTATCATAATCCATGGCCACATCACCTACAACATATGCCATGGTATAATCTGATACTGGGGCATAAATTCCGTATCCTCTTCGGGTTAACCAACCTTGTTGTGGGAACATGTAATAAACATGATTATAGCCTTCAGGTTTAAATGTTTTCACTGGATGAATGGATCCTGTAGCAATGGTTCCGAGCATGAATAAAGCTGAAATTACAATACCTAGAACTAAGCCTATTTTTGAGAATATTCTGCCGGCTTTGCTTTCTAAATGACTCCCCGCATAAACGAAAAGGTAGCCAAGTCCAACGATTACTAGAATGTGAGAAATTATTCCCCCAATAATAATGTACATCCCTATTTCTGGACGCCACCTTTGCTGAAAGACTTCTAGATCAATACTGATTAAAATAACAGGTAACAAAATCAAAAATCCAATTAAAAGAGCAGGTCTTTTTTTGAGTTTTTTCACTGATTTGTCCATTTTATCGCTACCTGCCCACATTTTTTAAAGATACAAAAAAGCCCCTTCTTGAGAGAGAAGGGGCTTCATCCTCCATTTGCAGTAGAGGATAACTAAACCATAAAGGCTTATTGACTCGCGTCAAGTTATTTTACATAAGACATTGGATTCGCTAATCCGTCCCATTTTACTAAATGCATCTTAACTGTTCCGACTTGAATTTTAGCTTTTGCCATAATCGGAATTTTATTTTCGTCATCCGTAATGTAAGCTACCAAGGCATCATCACTTTTAAATACTCTGCCTTGCTCAACGAGTGGTGAGAATTTATGACATCTGAATTTTCCTTTTCTAGTTTTGATTACCTCTTTACCCAAGTATTTAATCTTGGTTGGGAACAACTCATCATCTAAGAAAATATCCACCTCAAAAATATCTCCCACTTTTGCATTTGAAAAGTCTAGGGTTCTAGCATAATAAAATGCTGAGATCATGTCCTGAACTTTTGAAGGAACATCAAACTCTTTTCCTTTTTCGTTCTTTACTTTGTTTTTGTGCTGAAAGAAGGTATAATCTTGATTGATTTTGAATCCATTCTCATCAACTCTTCTTTTGAACACCCACGGAACCAATGCCTTTTCGTCTATATAAGATTCATAGACATCATCCACTTTAAAAAACCATTCAAAAGCCGAAATCGTTTTTCCAACTCCTCTAACTCTCATCAGTTTTCTTCCTTTTACCGTTCGTTGAGTAGGCAATACGCTCAAGGTGGCTTCACCGGCATCCCAAACGCCATATGTTAATCTATATACTAATTTTTCTCCTGGTTTAAACGCTTTTTGCTTTAGATCTCTAAAGCCGTTTGCTTCTAACATTTCGTCTGTAACAACATCACTACCTGCGGCAGGTTCTGTGTTCGCTTTTGCAATTACTGCAAAACTCAGTGCCATGATGGCAAATATCAACTTTTGCATTGTGTGTTAATTTATGGTTTACAAAAAGTATAAATCAAATTCAGTGCCAAAGACATCCAAGGAATACCCTGAAATAACAAATGGCTCAATGAAGGAGCCATCTGAATAAGAATCTCGTCAAAAAATTTGTTTTAACAGAGAATACTCCGTATATTTAAAACAGAGTAAGTAGTTTTTTTCATTTCAAAAGTTGATGAGCTTGGCGTTAGTTAAGCTCATCTCTTTTTTTTAGGCCATAGCAAGAATGGCTTTCTCTACATCACGTACTTCTATTTTCAAAGGTTGGGTTGGATTCAATATTTTTTCAGAAGTCAATATAACCACTTGTTTTCCAAGAGGTTGCCAGCGACCAGAATGAATTGGTTTTTTCTCTTGAAATAATCCTATTGCTTGAATATTACAAACACCCGCTATGTGTAAAGGACCAGTTGAGGCAGCCACTAAACTATCTGATTTAGAAATAAATGCAATTAAGTCATCCAAAGACATTTTTCCTGATAAATCAAAAATATTATCCTGCACGGGTAATTTATCTCTAAAAAAAGCGGCTTCTTTTTCTGTTCCTGTAATAAATACATCATAGGTATTGGAATCTAACGAAGTAGCCAATTTCATAAAGTTGTCTACCCCCCACTCTACAGCCGACCCTTGAGATTTAGGATGTAAAATCACTTTTTTCTTATCGCTTAGGAGGAGTTTTTCTAAGCTTGCATCTAAATCAGGGAGTTTAGAGAAGTCTAAATATTCATTCAATTGATTTAACGAAAAGTTTTTCTTAATTCCGAGTGGTGAAAGCAATTTAGTATTCAGTTGCGACTCATGCAAATCAGATCTTTTACGACTAAAATTCACTAATTTATTGCAACTCATAATATGAAATGCTCGGTGTGCTGTTCCTATTCGAACCGGGATGTTTGCTTTTTTGGCTAATCTGGCGATTTCTTTTCTAGGGAAAACATGAATAAACACGTCTACTTCTTGCGCCATCATCCACTTTAATTGCTCATTGTACGACAATTTTGTGAGCACTGCCCATTCCCAAACTTCATCAACATTTTTTGAGCATTGAATAATGGGTTTTGTGTAAGTATTTCCTAAAAAAACGATTTTCGCTTTGGGATACTTTTCTTTCAAAATACCCGCCAAAGGTAAGGTCAATACAACATCTCCAATGCTGTCTGTACGACTGATCACTATTTTTTTAGGATGCGCTTTAGCCATTTTGTTGATTCAATTTTCTAAGTTCTTTATACTTAACTACGTTAGATTGCGCGGATATTTGGGCGATTTTAAATCCGGCCCACCCATCCAAAAATCCTAGATTAAGTATAAACATGGTAATAAATCTACCAATTGAAGAGATATACGGTTTTAATGGACCCACGGATTTACCAGCAGCATGTAATTTTTGAGCAGTGAGTACCGAGTACTTATCTGCTCTGCTTCTGTGATCAACATAATCATAATAAGAGTAATGATTCAAGTGACCAGGTAATTCTTTATTTGTTGGGTTCCCCTCAAACTCTAATTCTTCATGCACAAATTCACCACCCCATTTGGTAGAACTCTTTTCAAAAATTCTAATCTTTTTATCAGGATACCAAGTTGAATGCTTGATCCACTTACCACAATAATTGGTTAATCGATTCACAGAATAAGTTCCAGAAAACCCGGCCTCTTTTTGTTTCAAGATTTGCTGTTCAAGTTCAGCATCAACTTCTTCATCCGCATCCAGCGAAAAAATCCATTCACAGTTAGCTAAACTATTAGCAAGGTTCTTCGTTGCTGCATAACCTTTCCATTTTTCTTGGATGAACCTCACCTTATATTGCTCACAAATTTCTTGTGTTTTATCAGTAGAAAAACTATCTAGTACTATGACCTCATCAGCAATTCGTTGAACAGATTTTAAGGCGCGCTCAATGTTGCGTTCTTCGTTCAGTGTGATGATTATGACAGAAAGTTGATCCACGAATTAAAGGTAGTGATTGTAGTGAACGAAGAAAAAGACAGGATATTTAGTTCTCCTCAGCCAAGTGTTTATTTACATATACTCATCTGACTGATAATGGCTCACTTTAACTTTTCTAAAAACAGCTTTCTCATTCGAATTTCCGTTCCAAAAGAATAGTTTTAGCGTATCAGTGTAGGTCCCGTTTGGTTCTATTAAAAACTCCAAATCCACCCATTTTTCTGGTTTAGCGAACTCTTTGAAATAAATTGGAAACGTCACTTCTTCTTTGAAATTGTCTCTGTTTTGGAGAATGAGTACCGCTCTCGTGTTTTCTATTTCGCTTTTTGCTTGCATTTCAAATGACAGAATAAACTTACTGGTTACATTCACCGAATCTTTAGAAAAATAATGCCAAACAATATTGCTATAGGGTTGCTCCTGAGACACGAATGAATTGTCAAATCTTGAATGGAACTTTTCATCATCACCCCAAGTCGGGTCACCTTCAGACAGAGAAATTTTTTCTATAAATGTCCAATGATCTTTAGGGTAAACCCTTGCTTGTTGATCAAACGCTAAAAAGTTGTCCCAATATTGTTGTTTCGTTGCTGAGCCGAACTGAATAATGCCATTTTTTATTTGATAAGCCTGCCCAATATTTAAAAAGACGCAACACCCAACAATTAATACTGTCCATTTTTTTAAGGCTGGTTTCACCTCTAGATACTTTAGAATTAAAGCAAACAGATAAGCCAACAAAATATAATGATCAATCATTACACGTTGAGACATTCCGGCCCCATAATACCAGCACCACCAGCTTGAGAATACGTAAACAGTTATCAAATAAAAACCCAAGGCTATTCCAAACTGCTTTTTATTAAACTTGAACAGGAGAAATAAGCCAGGAACCAATATAAAAAGTGCAATAGGGGTATAAGTAAACCATCCTTTTGTGTACGACATCAGAAATTCGCCAAAATGTGGATGTGTAAAATCAAAGCCCTCTTCACCGTATGAGTACACCACCCAATTTCCCGTTTGAAGTTTCCATAAAATAAAAGGTAAGCTCAAAATTGGAAGACTAACAGCTACAAACTTCCATATTTCTTTGGAAAAAATTTTAGTGAATACCGATTTGTAAAAATCTTTTGAAGGAAAGAAAAAGAAAATTAAGCCAACGACCATTATGTTTGTCGGCCTGGTTATTCCAATAAGTACGAGAAGAGCCACAGCTATGACCAGCCATTTTGTTTTTGGTTTTTCTTTAAAATTGAGCAGGCAGAGAATCAATCCATTAATCATGAAGAAATTGTGGATATGCGTTACTGACTGATCGTAAACGGTATAAAAAAACACATTGGTTCCTAAAGCGATCAAAAAAACAGTAAAAAGAGCTGTTTTTGATGAAAAACGAAGCTTTTCGAGTGATTTTCGTAAAAAAACAAGTGAAAAGAAGAAATAAAACCAAATTCCTATGTCAAACCATAATTGATAAATTGACGAATAGCCATCTGCAGGTTTTCCTAGAATTTTGGCTGAAAGATGTCCTGCTAAAAAGAAGGGGGTATAAAGCACGGTGACACCCGGAAATGTTTTATTGACTTTCTCTCCTTCAACATCAACGACAAAGTCTTTAAGATGTGCGGGGGCATAGTGGGGGGCTGCAGCCTTGTCTATAAAATCGTAATCAAGGTCTTGATAAATAAAGATGGCAGGTAAATAAGCGTAATAAGCTTGTGCATCACCCGCTATAGGTCTTTCATAATGGCTCGTGATGTCTTTAGATAGGAAGTGAATGGTGCACAATATTGCCACCAATCCAATTATTGCTTTCTGTCTAAGTAGAAAATTGATCATTTCCAGTTTCTGAATCGATCATCAAAATAGATATTTTTTTCTTCTAATAACTGAATTAAAGTATCTCTAAACTTTACTTTATCTTCTTCTTCTAATACATCTGTTGGCATAAACAAGACAAGGTCCCCTTTATATTTAAAACTAATTAAATCAGACTGATGCAATTCTACTCGCTGCAAACTATCAAAGTAATACAGCCTCATTTCTCTTCCGAAGTAGGCAATGATTTCTTTATTTAAACCCACTCTAAAACTAGGACCGCCTTTTGCAACTCTCACCAAATAGATTACAGCTTCAAATAATAAAACAGTCATCACACCAATCATTACAATCATTAAATCAAACTCAAGGATTGACATATTATAAAATAGCAAGATTGCACCCAAAGTAAAGAGAATTTCTATCGTTGTGAAAGATAAGCAGCGTTTTTTAAACGTTTTTGAAATGCTTGTTTCGAAGTCAAATTGAGAAAAATTCTTCATATCCCGCGCACCCTGCCATCTCGCCTTAATTCTCAATAATCCAATCAAGAAAAATAAGATGGATAAGCCGTATAACACCTCTTTTTTATAAGGCATTGCTTTCAAGTGTAAATTTGAAATAGCTAAATCGTAAACAATTATTAATGACAGAAGGGTAAATACACCTAAAATCAGAATTGAGAAAATATTTACCGCTTTGTTCATGTTTATTCTGCTCCTTCAGCTGTTTCAGTTTCACCTGCTGCTTCTTCTGCTTTCTTAGAAGCTGCGTTTGCTGCAACATTAATCATTTTTAGCTGTGCCTTATATCCGTCAATTTCAGCTTTTAACTTGGCAATGTTTTGATTGACTGATTTGAACAAAGGATTGCTTTCGTCAGCATTAGCAAAGAACGCCATGTTGGTTTCTAACTTCGCTATTTCAGCATTTATCCCTCCAATTTTTTGACGGATAGCAGTTCGCTCTCTGTCTAAACTTTCTTCTTGATTTTTACCTCCTAGTAAAGAAGTTAATTTACTTTCAAATAGAAGCTTTGCTTTTTCTGCGGCATCCATCTTGATGGCATCATACTTAGCATCTAATGCCGTTTTGTATGATTTGTAAATTCTATCTTTTTGCTTGAAAGGAACGTTTCCAATTTCAGCAAATCTGGCAGAAAACGCTTTCAAATCTTCAACGGTTTTGTTGTTGTCTTTTCCAGCTATATAGTTTTCAATTTCTTTGATTAGGGCCTCTTTTGCCTCTAGATTCTCTTTTCCAGCAGCATCTGCTTTTTCAAAGTGGGCATCTTTTGCATTGAAGAAAAAATCAATATTGTCTCTGAACTTTTTCCAAAGTTTGTTCTCGAACTTTGGTCCAGCCGAACCTAATTCTTTCCAACGTTTTTGGATGTTCATTATTTTTTGAGTGGTGCCTTTCCAGTCAGTAGACTCTTTTATCACGGCAACTTCCTCAATCAAGGCTTCTTTCTTTTCTTTGATGCCTTCAAACTCAGAATTTCTTTCTCCAAAAAACTCTTTCTTCGCGTCAAAAAACACATTGCAAACGCCTCTAAATTCTTTCCAAACCTTATCGTTTTCTTCTTTCGGACCGTAGCCTATTGTTTTCCATTCTTCTTGAACCGCAAGTACTTTATCCGTTACTTTTTTCCACGTTTTGTGATCAGTTGGAACCTCAGCAGTAATCTCTTGTACCTTTACAATTAAGGCTTTTTTCTTTTCTAAGTTTTCTGCTTGCGCTTCTCTTCTTTCTTGATAAAACTTGTGAATTTTTTCGTAAACAGCATTTACAGAAGTCCAATATTCATCCTTAATCTTCTCCCATTCTTCTTGATGAGTTCCGCCAATATTATTCCACTCGTCTTGATAAGCGTGCAGCTTTTCTTCTATTTCCTTAATCTTTTTTAAATCTACCAAGGCCTTGATGTTTTCAATCAAGTCTTTTTTCAATTTAAGATTTCGGTTTAAATCGTGATCTTTTATGTCTTTGTAGATGTTGATATTGTATCTGAAACTTTCTACTAGACTTGAAAATTCTTGCTGTACTGCTTGTCTTTTATCTCTAGGAATTGGACCGACTTCTTTCCAGCTTTCTTGAATATCTTTGAATCTGCCTATTGCTCTGCCTATATTTTCTTCGTTCTGGATAAGGTCAGTAAACGCAGCTATTAGTGCTTTCTTTTTCTCAAGATTCGCCTTTTCAAGATCTCTTTGCGCATTTTGTTCAATTTTCTTTTTGTCTTTGAACAAAGTTGAAAGTCTTTTAAATTCTTCTAGATGCTCATAAACTGGTTTTTCAATAGCTTCTGCTTTTTCTCCAGCTTCGATTCGCTCTAGTTTTTTAATTTCCCATTGACGTTCTTCTTCTTCTTGAATTTTATAAAACTCGCTTACCAAGTCATTAAATTCATTCAGGTCGCTCATCACTTTTTCTTGGTGAGCTAATTCGTCAAGTCTTGAGATAATATCTGCTTTCATGCGCAATAACAATAAGGGTAATTAGATAACAGTTTCCATATTAAAATCAGTCAATTTCACGAATTGGTTGATTCTAGCATCTATTTGTTCTGAGGTAAGATTCATTAAGGCTTCAGTTCCGAATTTTTCTACACAGAAAGACGCCATAGCTGATCCAGCAACAACCGCACTTTTCATGTTTTCAAATGAAACATCTCCTGAACGTGCGATATATCCGATAAATCCTCCGGCAAAAGTATCTCCTGCTCCTGTTGGATCAAATACTGACTCTAAAGGCAATGCCGGCGCAAAGAACACAGAATCGTTATCAAATAATAAAGCACCATGCTCTCCTTTTTTGATAATCAAATACTTTGGTCCCATTGCCATGATTTTTTTGGCAGCAGTCACTAACGAGTATTCTCCTGAAAGTTGTCTTGCTTCTTCATCATTGATGATTAAAACGTCTATCAGTTTCACCGTTTCCATCAAATCATCCCATGCAATATCCATCCAGAAATTCATGGTATCCATGGCGATTAACTTTGGTCGCTTTTCTAATCTTTCAATTACTTGACGTTGAACAGCAGGTGCTAAATTTCCTAACATTAAAAATTCAACTCCTTGATAAGACGCTGGAATAATTGGGTCAAAATTTTCTAATACGTTTAATTCAGTTACCAACGTATCACGAGAATTCATATCGTTGTGATATTTACCTGACCAGAAAAATGTTTTTTCTCCTTGTTTAATTTGAATTCCTTCAATATCAACACCTCTTGATTTTAAATCATTTAAGGTTGCTTCAGGAAAATCATCTCCGACAACAGAAACAATTTTTTGATCGTTTGTATAATAAGAAGATGAAAGCGCGATATAAGTACCTGCTCCACCAATAATTTTATCTGTTTTCCCAAAAGGGGTTTCAATTGCGTCAAATGCAACGCTTCCTACAGTCAATAAACTCATTCTTTGTTTTTTAAATCAGCTACAAATATAGGGCTTTAAGGCAATTGACAATTAGCAATGGGCAATTATCAATTATTTGACTTTCCGTATATTCGTTCGTCTAAATCAAGATTCATGAATATTGAAGAATACAGAGATTATTGTTTATCTAAAAAAGGGGTGACCGAAGAAACTCCTTTTGGACCTGACACGCTCGTGTTTAAAGTAATGGGGAAGATGTTTGCTTTGAGTGGAATTGAGAATTTTGAATATATTAATTTAAAATGTGATCCCGATAGAGCGATAAACTTACGGGAATCTCATGAAGATGTACGGCCAGGATACCACATGAATAAAAAGCTATGGAATTCTGTTTATATCAATGGAGATGTAAGTGACTCTATGGTTTTTGAATTGATAAATCATTCATATGACTTAGTTGTGAACAGTTTGACGAAAAAGCTGCAGGCAGAATTGGAGGCATTGTAATGGCTAGAATAGATAAATATTTATGGGCAGTTCGACTTTTTAAAACACGAAGTTTAGCTGCAAACCAAGTCAAGAATGGCAAAGTATTGATAGACGGAAAAGAAGTGAAGCCTTCGAGAAATATGAAAGTAGGTGAAAAATTCTCGATCAAAAAAAATACAGCGTTGTTCTCTTATGAAGTAGTGGATTTACTCGAAAAGAGAGTGGGAGCTAAACTGGTAGAAAATTATTTGAGAGACATCACTCCGGTTGAAGAAATAGAAAAATATAAATTGTATCAGGCTGCTCAAAGTGAATACAGACAAAGCGGACTTGGAAAACCGAGCAAAAAAGACAAACGAAGCATTAGAAAATTTTTAGGCGAATAATAGTATGCATTTCCCCATTCAATATCACGAACCATTGTTTAGACCACCCAGTGAAGCCAGATCATTAATTATTCAAATTACATTAGGTTGTAGTTGGAACAAGTGTTCCTTCTGTGAAATGTATACGTCCAAAAGTTTTTCGGCAAGAAAAGAAGAAGACATTTTTAATGAAATAGATGCCTTTATCCCTTATGCAGATCAAATAAGACGTGTTTTTCTGGCAGATGGAGATCCTTTAGTGTTGTCTAACCGCAGGTTGATGCGTATTCTTGAAAAACTGAACGCTACTTTTCCAAATCTGCAACGAATTTCAACTTACGCCTCTCCAACGAACTTGGCCAATAAATCAAATGCAGAACTCAAAGAATTATATGAAGCGGGGTTAACCTTACTTTATGTGGGAATTGAGTCAGGCGACAGTGAAGTTTTAAAATGCATTCAAAAAGGTGAAACTTTTGAAACTACAATTGAAGGATTAAACAAGTCCAAAGCAATTGGGATGGACAGTTCTGTAATGATTATCAACGGGGTTGGTGGTGTTTCACTTTCTGAGCAACATGCGATTAATTCGGCCAAGGTATTGAATCAAACACAGCCTAAGTACGCTTCTACTTTGGTACTAACGACTCATAAAGGTTTAGATCATTATAAAAGCAGGTTTTTGGGCGATTTTACTGAATTGAATCAGCTTCAACTATTCTCTGAATTGAAGTTATTTATGGATGCCCTTGAGTTGAACGAAACGATTTTCAGATCAGATCATGCTTCCAATAACCTAGTGCTAAAAGGTGTGTTGGGGAAAGATAAAGCAAGGTTTTTAGCTCAAATTCAACAAGCTATTGAGCATCCTGAAATGGCGAACTTAAGAAGCAATTATCTTGGCGGGTTTTAGACCGTCATTTACTCTATGATTAACTTTTCTCTTCTGAGAACACCATCTTCCGTTACATTGCAAAAGTAAATTCCAGCATCCAGAAAACTCAAATCTATTGATGCTTGCGGATGAATTTTTCCTGTCCACACCTTTTTTCCATGCACGTCAACGAGGGTTAGCTCTGTTGCAGCAGTAATTCCTGAGATTTTAATTGTCCCCATTGAAGGATTTGGATAAACCGTAAGCTCATCTAATTCGTCCGTTCTAACATTGGCAAAGCCTTCAATTTGATAACGCATCATGTCTTTCTCAACGCCTGAGTTTGATTCGCCACAAAGCAAATAAACGCCTCCGTTAATAACAAATGATCCAGGCGCCCATCTTCCGCCCCCTGGGTGCGCAGTTAATTCCGTCCAAGAATCAGTTCCTGGCTCATATTCCCAGAATTCTCCGGTGGGTAAATTTTGATGATTTTCTCCTTGTCCGCTTAAGAAATAACCTTTTCCGTCATAGGTAAATTGGGTTCCTGCAACTCTCCCTTGATCCGGTAAATTACCCATTTGAGTCCAGGAATCAGTATTAGGGTCATATCTATAAAAATCATTGTAAATATTTGGTCCTGAATGTCCCATTCCTACATATACATATCCGTCCAGAGCAAAGTAATATGGGTGATGACGTGCGTCTCCCGGAAAATCTGTTTTGGCCGTCCAAGTATCGGAACCTATATCATACTCCCACCAATCATCCACATCACCGATCGTATTTCCACCACATCCCATATAAATTTTTCCGTCAAGATATACCATTGCCGGGTGCACTCTTGCCGAACCTGGACATTCAGCTAACTGTGTCCAATTATCAGTTAAAGGGTCATATTCCCACAAATCTTTTAAATAAGCTTCATCACCAGTTCCGGCATCATAATCATATCCAAATCCAACATATCCCTTGGTATCTGAAGAAACGGCATAGCCAAAACCTCTTGGTTGACCCGGAAAATCAGTTTTGGTAGTCCATGAATCAGCAATTGGGTCGTAAGAATAAAAATCGCCTAATGCGTTTGAATTTGATTCTGCTCCGCCCATAACATAACCTGTTCCACCAACTGAAAAAGCCGCTGGATGATGTCTTTCTGCTGCTGCAGACGGCATACTTTCAAGCGTTTCCCAAGTCTGAGTAAAAACGAATTGACTGCTAAAAACTAAACAAATTAGGATGTAATATTTTCTCATGTTGGACAATTTTTCTTGAAGTTACGAAGACGAACAGAAACCAAAAAGCTTTCATTCAATTTAATCTTTTGAATGTTGGATTCTTACTCAACATTTCACTGAATAAACTTTATTCAATAATTTTTATTCCATCTTTAATAATTCCTTTTAGGCTTCTAAAATAAACACCTATTTTAAGGCTGAGTTCGAAGTTATAAACAGAAGGGCCAGTATACCAACCTAGCTCTCCACCAAAAGACAATATTATTTGGGGTAATTTATGCCAAACAGCTAAACGTCTAAACCCTATTCTTCCACCTATTCTAATCATATTATAATCAAAGTTTTGTAGTTTTTTTTCTTCTACTTGATATTCAATTTGGCTAAAAGCAACAGAATCAATCACTTTACCATACACTTGTTGAATAGGAGCAACTAAGCCATCCACATAAAATTCTCGTATATTGAATGCATCAAAAGGCCCCAATTGGCAAAAATCACATTTGAAACCTTTAACTTGTTGTCTTTTCAAACCAACAGAAAATACCAATTGTTTTTGGCCCATCAACTGAGTAGATCTGACTATATTTTGATTGCCGATAATCAAGTTTTCATATTCAATTTCATTCATTGAATATTGCTGATATTCTATTCCTAAACCTGCGCCATATCTAATTGTTGATGGCCAATTGAAATTTAATTGATGTGGGGTGCCTTTATTGTCTGCAATGTTTAACCTTGACAATTTTACTTTTTCTTTTTTAAAAAAATAAAAGTGACTAAGCGACTTTAATTCTAAACGGTAAAAATTGAGTTTTTCTTGATTGGTATAGCGCTGTCTAAAATCTAAAGGTGTAAATAGGAAGTTATTTTCTAATGTGTACCATTGGTTTTTTGCATTATACATATGAATTACTTGACCTAAACCCCACGTCCCTCCTTTTCGATTCACTCTTAAATCCAAAGGAGCAAGACCTAAAATGTTAATTGGAATTGCATCCAAATTGCTTCCGTCTGGAACCACAAGGCAAGTTTCATTGTTTATTTCAACTCTAAACGTGTCAATGTTCTGTGCTTTGAGCTGATACAATAGTGTGAAAAAAAAGATAACTAATAAAAGCCTCATAAAATGTGAATTTATACAAATTTTACTTTCAGCATTAACTCTTTTATTTGAAAAGCCAATTAAGCCAAGTTTCTAGATTAATTCTATTTTTAAGCTATGAAAACCTTAATCCCTTTATCGCTGCTATTTACTGTCTTTGTTTTTTCTTGTACAAATGAAGGAACAGTTGATTCTGGTCAAAACTCTAACTCAGAAGACCCTGACACCTCAACAGTGTTGGATTCAATAGTAGATGAAATCATTCAAATCCCCGTAGACTCGAATAGAAGAAAAATTGATGTATCCGCTTTGTTTGACAAGGCAACTGAGAACTTTGAGCTGCCCCTAAAAATAGACTCTACCTTTTTAGAAAAGTACGCAATTACTGGAGATGATGCCGAGTATAACTTGACTTATCAAGAAGCGCAACATTTGGGGTTTTCTTTTCCTGATGGAAATCTATCCAACTCGCAAAAATGGCAAATTCAAACCTTTGTCAACATGGATTCTTTGAAGCAATCGAACAAGTTAGAGGATTATTTATCCAGCTTAGATATTGGTCAAGCCAGATATGCAACCGCCAATATGTTTGGTAAGGTTAAGGTGAGCGATCAAACTACAATTTTATTGTGGAGTTCAGATTACGCCACTTATGAGGCTTGTCCTTACGGAGAAGGTGTCTACATATTTGGTACCGTTTTTACGAACCAGACAGCAACTCAAACAAGTCTTTTAGGACAAGAATCAGGAGGTGGAGATGCGCCCGTTTGGGGTGATGAATATCTTGAAAGTGAAATTACGGATTCGACAATTAGTATTTATAGACTAGAAACCTGGGGAGAGGAAGACTACGAAACCGGTGAAGAAATAATTGAAAAACGAGAAATGCATGAAGTTTTAGGACTATCTGCATATGGATTAATGGTATTAGAAAAAGATGATTATGATTATTAAACCCTTAATATTTTGCACTCTCATAGGAAGTGCGCTTATTTTTTCAGCATGCAGTGAAGCTACTGAATCAGATAACAGTTCGACAGTTGAAACGGCACTAGATACTAATCAAACGGATACTATGACAGAAGTTGAAGAAGTCATAATTCCGGAGCGAATATCATATGATGTCAACAAAATAACTGCCAGACTAGATACCGTTTATCAGTTGCCTTTTATTGTAGATTCTTTACTCTTGGACTCTTTGTTTAATGGCGATTTTACTGAAAGTGATTTAAGTTCTCAAGAGGCACAATTTTTAGGATTTAAAATGCCTGAAAACTCTCCTTCTCAATGGTCAAGATATTCGATAACCGAATACATAGAAATTGACTCTATCAAAGAGAATGGAAATTATAATGAGTTTTTGGAATCGTTGGATCTAGGTCAAACGCAAGACGCCAATGCAACTTTACTTGGGCAAATAACTGTAAGTGAAAATGAGTATTATATCCTTTGGACGACTTCATACTATACTCTTGAAGCTTGCCCTTATGGACATGGAAGTTATATTTGGGCGACCTATTTTAACAATAATGAACCATATGACGCAGTTTTAGTAGGTGAAATTTCTGGTGGAGCGGATGCTCCTTATTGGAGCGGAACAACAACTACAGCTGTTATCACAAAAGAAGGAGCTGAGGTTTTTACATCAACCGAAAGTGGTGGAGATATGGATGAAAAAGGAGAAGAAATTATTGAGAAGTCTGAAAGTACGGTTAGATATACTTTAACTTCTGAAGCGGTTTTTGAATTTGAAACGATTGCAGATTAATCTCGCAACCTCAACACTAACCGAAACCCAACGGTTGCGAAAGAGCTGTCTTTATCTGCAAAGCGTTTAGGATAGATTCCGCCTGTATTCACACCTAACGTGTTTTCATAGCGTTCATCATACCAATTACTGCCCATAATCAGTTTACCATCTTTATCGTTCTTAGCGATTTTATTCGCATCTAGTGGTCGTTGATACTGACAGTAATCAATATCCGCAAAGCAATTGTAATTGATGTAGGCATCTAGCAATTTCTCATAATCTTGGTAATCCATATCCATCCACTCAGAAACGTTGTTAGAGAGGAATTCAATTCTGTTTTTGAGTGAGTTTTGTTCTGATCTCGCAATCATCAAATCAACAAAATTTGCTATATCATACTCGTTCAATTCAGGGTAAGCTATTTCTTTTATTTTTTTGCTTTGACTACTTTTTGGATAAAATGCAACTTGAGTATAATTGACTAAACCTCTTTTGTGCAGTTCATAGTATTTTCCATAGCCATCATTTTCCATTCCAAACAATAAATCAGTTATGATGTGTTCATCTCCCAAAACTGCTCCTGAATGTTGTTGAGCAGTAGAATTTATAGCCCACTCAATTTCTTTAAGATTAGGAAGACCCAATTGATAACGTGACATTAGCTCCGGGAATTCTTTTTCCATTTTCTTTTGTTTCCAATGGATAAAAGCCTTGATTTGCTCATAAGACAGGCCAACAACGGGAAAATTTTCGTACGAAGGATGCCAGAAATATAAATTCGCTAAATGTGGGGTTCTTGGAAGATCCTTCATCTTAATCCAAGATGCTGTATCTGGGTAAATCGGCACCGAATGCTCAACGATATAACGTGCGTTTTTAAATTGAGTTCTTACTTTATGATCTATTGAATCTATCTGCTCTTCAATCGTATAATATCTGTAGATCAACTTTTTTGTATTTATCTGTCTGCGTTTATACCAACGCTCGCTTGGCCGCAAAGTAAGACTCTCAATTATTGGGAAAATACGTTCATGTGGTATCTCCTTCCAATAGTCATAATCAAAATTTAAAGAGAATAATCCGCGATTGATGAATTTGTTTGAAGGGTCAAAATCCTGCCAAATATCATTGACTGGATCATAATATTGATCGTCATGCTTTAGCATCTTCGCCATTTCCTTATCTGTAAAAAACTCATCTGGATTATTAATACCATGCCAGTAAATCATGTCTCGTCTTAAAGAATCTAAAACATAACCAACAAACTCTCTGTATTCTGCATTCGTAATCTCAAAACGAGAAATTAAAAAGGGATTAAAATAATCTTGCACAACATCAGAGTATTTCTCATCTCTAACATAGCAAGCTGAATTTGAAAAAGAGTCTAACTTTTTCTGGTTGTTCATAGAATCTACCCCAATTCCCCAATTCACATAAATCAACTCGTCTAAGTCTATTTGATGACGCAATGCATTGGCTTGCAGAATGGTTATTGAATCTTTCAAATAGTCTTGAGGATTTATTAGAACAAAACCCGGCAGAGCTTTCAATTCTTTTTTGGTAGGTAAATAATGATTTTTGAGTTTGATTTGATATTCTCCTTCAATAGGATGATAATAGCGAACATCCTCATTCTTTTTACCAAGCACATCACAACTCATAAAGACTTGCTTCGTTTCTTGTGCAAGTAATTGCCCGCAAACAAATAATATAAATAAACTGAAAATGGGTTTCATGGTGAAATATAAGAACAAATCACCAAAAGGTTTCACTATCGTTTTTTACGACTTCTTCTTTTCTCTTTTAACCAATTCGGAACTTCTTTTGAGCCGCCTTTATCCGCAGTTCCTTCTCCTGTCAATCGCAACAACAAATCTTTTTTACCTGCTTTTAGCAACTTATCCTTTACCCACTGTTTGTTCTCTTTTTTATACCAAAAGAAAAAACGGTGCTGGTCTTGCTTTTCTTGCTTCGTTTTAGGAGCAAAAGTTGGTTTCAATGTATATGGGTGAACACCAGCATAATAAATCACAGTTGCCACCGTCATTGGTGTTGGGGTAAAATCTTGCACCTGTTCTAACTGAAAGCCCATTTCTTTGGTTTCAGCTGCCAAATTCGCCATGTCTTCTTCTTTGCATCCAGGATGTGAAGAGATAAAATAAGGAATTAATGGTTGATTTAATCCGTGTTTTTCTTGAATGCGATCGTAACTTTCTTTGAACTTGTGAAAGTACTTGAAAGATGGTTTTCGCATGATGCGAAGTGTATCATCAGCCGTGTGTTCAGGAGCAACTTTTAATCGACCTGAAACGTGGCGTGTAATCACCTGTTCCATATATTCTTCGGCATCATCAGATTGTAATTGCTTATTGTAATCTGACACCAATAAGTCGTATCTAATTCCTGAACCAACAAAAGCTTTTTTGACTTTTGGATGCTTATCAACCGCCTTATAAATCTCTGTTAAAGGCTTATGTTTCGTGTCTAGGTTTGAGCATATTACTGGATGAATGCAAGAAGGACTCACACATTTTTCGCAAATGGCTTCGTCTATTCCTTTCATCTTATACATATTGGCAGAAGGTCCGCCAATATCAGAGATATACCCCTTAAATTCAGGATGCTCTGTTACCGCATCTACCTCTTTCATGATAGATTCTTGTGAACGAGAAGCAATGAATTTTCCTTGATGCGCAGAGATCGTACAAAAGCTGCATCCACCAAAACATCCTCTATGCATGTTAATAGAGAACTTAATCATATCATAAGCAGGAATTGCCCCGCGCTTATTGTATTTAGGATGTGGTAATCGGGTATAAGGCAAATCAAACGACTGATCCATTTCTTTTTCAGTCATTGTTTTATATGGTGGATTTATCACCAATCGGCTTTCGCCTATATCTTGCGTAATTCTTCGTGCAATTAATTTATTAGATTCTACCTCAACCACTTTAAAGTTGGCTGCATAAGCTAATTTATCTTGCAGGCATTTTTCATGAGACGAAAGTGCCACATCTTCCCAGTTTTTGTTTTTTGGAAGGTCTTCAGACTTTGGCTGTAAAAATGCTGTTTGCGGAATCGTTTTCAACGACTCAAATGGCACTCCTTTTTTCAGCAGGTTGATCATGTCTCTTAAGGGTTGTTCTCCCATTCCATAAACCAACATATCTGCTTCACTATCTTCTAAAATTGATGGAAAAAGCTTGTCTGCCCAATAATCATAATGCGTTACTCTTCTGAGAGAAGCTTCAATTCCGCCCAAAACAACAGGCACATCTGGATACAGTTCTTTTAAAATCTTGCAATAAACGGTTGCTGCGTAATCAGGTCTAAACCCGGCTTCTCCGCCTGGAGTGTAAGAATCCGTAGATCTTTTTCGCTTGCCTGCAGTGTAATGATTCACCATTGAATCCATACAACCAGAGGTCACGCCAAAAAACAACTTCGGTGCACCAAATTTTTTAAAATCTCTTAAATCATCTTGCCAATTGGGTTGAGGGATAATTCCCACCCGCAAGCCTTCACTTTGTATGATTCTTCCGATAACGGCAGGACCAAAGGCAGGATGGTCAACATAAGCATCACCAGAAATGATGACAACATCTAGTTCTTCCCAACCGTGAAATTGAAGTTCTTTTTTGGTGATTGGCAACCAATCTTGATATGGCCTTTGCTGAGACATTGGTACAAAGGTAGGCAATTAAAGATGGATAAAGAACAACTTAGCCTAGGGTAGTGCCTAAATGCAGCCTCAATTTTAGATTTAAAAAGAAGTTGTTGCCAAAAGCATATCGAGGACCTGGTTGAATTCCCACTTCTGCTATGTAGCCTAATCCTATTTTTTTCATATTGAAATACTCATATCCAGCGGCAAAACCAATCGGATTCATTTTAGCATTTGAATTCAATTCATACCGGTCAAATAATTGAAGATTTTGGACATTTTCAAACGGAACTAAAACATCATCCAACGTTTGCCCAACTCCTATTAAGCCATGAAAGTAAATTCTAGAAAATTCTCGCCAGTTTTTTGTTCCATATTTTTCAGCTTTGATTTTAAAGTTTAAAGTGGATACTCTGCTAGCTCCAAGTCGAATAATTTTTTGAGTAAAATAAGTTGAAACTGACGCATCATTTTTACTTGATTCAATTTCTGCTTGATTTCCATCTTCGTCAACTCCAGTTAATATTGAGTTTCCAAAATTATAATAGCTTACACCTCCACTAAATCCAATATCTGCTCCCCAACGAAATGACTTGTATGCCGGAATTAACTTTTCTAATTTAGGTTGACGCCTGTGCCTCAGCATCATTTTTTGATCCATTTTTTTTGCATCATTTTTAAAATAAAATGAAAAATCAAAGCCTATATCTCTTGATCGTTCAGGCAAGTACACTGATTCAGTAGTTGGTTTTCCGTTTAAAGATTTATCCGTATAACCTTCGGCAAAATGCATTCTTGAATGAAAATTAAAATTGAACTTTTCATGCTTGATGTTTGCATCTGCTCCCAATGCAAAAAGAGTTGTGTTGTAGGGGTTCAAGCCAATATCATAAGTCAATCCGGCTGAAAACCAAGCATAATTTGGTTTGTCGTAAATAAACGAATACTTCAGTTCTGACTGTGCAGAATCAGCCTGCGAATAGGAAGATATGCCTACAATCAAGTTGATGGCGAATAAAAACCACTTTACCATTTTAATTGAATGAAACGTTAAACCATTGAACTTCTGAAGGCGCACTTTGTCCTGCTTCATGAAAACTATAATCGCAAGATTGAATTTTATATACACCAGACGTATTGGTGACATAGACATCCCCAGTTCCTACTTTATTCCCGTTGGTTGGGTCATAAAACTTAATATAAACTTCGTTGTCTGCTAAAGATAAACTATCTGTAACGCCCGTATAGGTAGTTACTACATTTGGTTTACTTCCAAACATAACTTGTAAATATTTTGTGGTTCCACCACCTGTGTAGGCGTTAAAAATCCAAGCTTCATTTTCAAGAAGTGATTCGGTGCTTGTCACAGAAAAGGTCTGACCCATTACCCCATTATGAATGTATGTTTTATTGCTAGTATTATTACATGGCGCTTCATTCAATTCACAAGCTGAACATTCCGAGCCACCACAATCTGTTCCTAACTCATCTCCATCAAAAATGAGATTTGAGCAATCTAAAGGTCCTGCATTAGAAACTAAATTGTAATCTCTTTCTTCTTTTTTACGACAAGAAACAGTTACTAAAATTATCAGGGCGAAAAGAATTAAACCATTTTTCATAATCTTTATTCAAGCGTTATAAAAGTACAGAAAGCAATTAGATATATTTAGAAAACGTTAAATTTGAAACAGCAATTAAAGAAATTCTTAGCTTTACTCATCTGAATCAATCCACAACCATATCATCAGAAGAAATTGTAAGTCGCTTATTAAAGGGTGACCCAGAAGCTTGCTCTGCTCTTTACGATCAGTATGCTGGTTCGCTTTATGGGGTGATTTTAAAAATTGTTCGGTCTGAAGATGATGCACAAGATGTGCTGCAGGATGCCTTTGTGAAAATCTGGAAAAACATCAAAAAATTTGACAGATCTAAGGGAACCCTATTCACTTGGATGCTAAATATTGCACGTAATACAGCTATTGATAAATATAGAAAGCTGAAGAAAGAAGGAAAGGTAGAAATCCAAATTGTTGAATCAGGCGTAGGTATGTCAGCTGAACATTCAAATGAACAATCTACAGATAAGATTGGTTTGAAAGAAGAAGTGAAGAAGTTGAACCCTGAGCATCAGTTGATGATAGATTATATTTATTTTCAAGGATATACTCAGCAAGAAGTGGCAGATGAATTGGAAATGCCTTTGGGAACAGTTAAAACAAGAGTAAGAAGCGCAGTTATTGAGCTAAGAAAAACATTTTTAAATTTTATATTGTTTTGGATATAAATAGTTACATATCATCAGGAATTTTGGAACAGTATGTTCTGAATTCAGCTAGCCCACAAGAGCGGCAAGAAGTGGAGTGTATGTCTCATATTTATCCAGAAATTAAAACGGCTTTAACTCAGCTGCAAACGGCTATAGAAAATTACGCCCAAGCACATGCGGTTGAACCTCCAGCTGCGCTTAAGGCAAAAATTATGGCTGAGGTTGACAAAACTCCTCAAGATTCTGGCGAAAGCACTCCAGTAATTCCTATTAATTCAAGTAAAACAGCAACTAAAGAATTTAATAGATATGGTAAGTTAGCCATAGCTGCAAGTATTTGTTTACTCGTTGGATTAGGAGTAACGTATCTCACTTTAAATGGTAAAGTAAATGAGCTTTCTGCAGATGTCGCGTCTTTGTCTAGCAAGAATGATCAACTAAACGGAGAAAACTCAAACTTGAATGCTGTTGTTGATTCGTTAAGTGGCAATCTCTCTGCGAATACTGCATTATTGGCTGATTTATCTTCGTTTGATACTAAAAAAGTTCAATTGGGTGGAACAGACCTAAGTCCGGAATCAAAAGTAAATGTGTTTTGGAATGCAGCTTCTAAGAATGTTTACATGAAAGTAGACGATTTACCAGCCCATGCTGAAGACAAGCAATACCAACTTTGGGCAATAGTTGACGGAACACCAACTGATATGGGGGTATTTGATATCTCATTGGCAAGTAACCTTCAACAAATGCCTTATCCGGTAGAAAACGCACAGGCATTTGCAATTACTTTAGAAGAAAAAGGTGGGGTTGAAAGTCCTACTTTAAGCGAGCTTTACGTTATTGGTAACGTTTAATTTCACCCCAATCCAACTTTTTTTTATTTTTTTTCTTACTGACAGTAGAGGTTCTCAGCTCTTTTGAATAATAATTCCATTTTCAAAAATCCAACACTTCATCCGCTTCGTATGTATCCCAAATAAAAAAAAGAATTATGAAAAAAATTATACGATTAGGAACAGCCTTTTTGGGAATCTTGATTTCATCTGGCTCTGCTTTTGCAGGACATTTGGAAGATGAATTACTAATTACGGCTAAATTAGATGGCGATCAATCCGTCCCATCAGTCACAACCAACGCAGTTGGAGTGGCATCTTTTACTTTAAACAGTTCATGGGACACCATGTTCGTCAATATCAGTGTGAACGGGTTATCAGGTCCAATAACAGGAATTCATGTACATGAAGGTCTTGCAGGAACTTCAGGAGGTGTAATTACTGATTTAGGACCTTTCGTTACAAGAAATAGAGTTATCACGCATCTTACTGGAGCTGATTTAACAGCTGAAATGATCTCTAACTATTTAAACGGAAGTTATTATGTGAATGTACATACAGACGCCAATCCTGGTGGAGAAATCAGAGGTCAATTAGGACTAGAACGTGACTGGGGTTTCAGAGCAGATTTGGATACTATGCAGCAAAATGCACCCGTTACAAACGAAGCTTTTGGTGTAAGTTATTTCAATTTAAGCCACGACCAATCAACTCTAGAAGTTAGAATGGCCGCGGATGGATTAAGTGGTGCAATTACTGCGTCTCACTTACATTATGGATTAATTGGAACTGATGGTGGCGTTGCCTTAGATCTTTCACCTTATATCGTTGGTAACACCATTGTTGGTGAAATTGACGTAACTGGAATGACTGATTTGATTGAGGCTATGATAGCTGATTCAATTTATATCAACTTACACACAGCAGCCAATCCAGGTGGAGAAATCAGAGGTCAACTTTGGTTAGATAATAGAATCTCATTTGATTCCTGGTTAAACACGGCACAACAGGTAACTCCACCAGTAGGAGCAACAGGTACTGGTTCTGCTTACCTTTCTTTAAACACTACGTTAGATACAATGTGGTACGAAATTCAAGCAGAAAGCATGACTGGTGCTATTACAGCAGCTCATTTGCATGATGGAGCAGTTGGTGTTGATGGAGGTGTACTAATAGATTTAAGTGGTGATATCGTTGGAAACAGAATTTCAGGAATGATTACTGGCGTTGCCATCACTACAGATTTAGTAAGCAAATTATTAAAAGGAGAAGTTTACATTAACATGCACACAGCTATGAACGCTGGCGGAGAAATTAGAGGTCAAGTTTATAGAAATGCTAGAGAAGGTTATGCCTTGGCTTTAGAAGGAAACCAATTGGTACCTACTGAATTTTCAGTTGCTAAAGGTGGTGGAATCGTTTCGGTAAACAGAGATCAAACTGACGCACACTTTATGATTGTCGTGAGTGACTTAACTGGACCTTTAACAGCTTCACATTTCCACAATGCTTCAGTTGGTGTTAACGGTGGTGTTTTATTAGATTTGACTCCTTACTTTTCTGGATCAGCAACAGATGACGCTGCTTTCGGTTATTGGAAGAGCACAGATGTGACTCCATTCACAACAGCTAGTTCTGTTGAGTTTAGAAACAATGACGTTTATGTAAACATCCACACAGCTGAAAAGCCAAATGGTGAAGTAAGAGGTCAAGTTTTAAGAGGTGCCCAAGAATTTTGGCATCAAACTGTTGATAATGGCATGAGACCAGAAGATCCTTTGTTTAACGCGGAGATTTTATTCTCAGCAAAGTTAACAGGTGATCAAGAGGTTCCTGTGGTTACAACTTCTGCAACTGGTGTTGGTGGATTCTTATTGAATGCTACAAGAGATACTATTTGGGTAAACATCAACTTAGATGGATTAAGCGGACCAATAACTGGAATGCATATTCATGAGGGTGCAGTTGGCGCAACAGGTCCAGTGGTTGAAGATTTAGGACCAATGTTAACTGGAAATCAAGCAAGAGGATTCATTACTGGATTTGAATTGAACAAATACATCACGGGAGCATATTATGTAAACGTGCACACTGATGCTGAACCGAATGGTGAAATCAGAGGTCAAATTGGTTTTGAAACTGATTGGACGTTTGAGGCAACTTTAGAAGGAGCACAAGAAGTTCCGGCTGTTACTACAACTGCTCAAGGAAAAGGTGTTTTTAACTTATCAAAAGATGAAACTGCTTTAGAAATCAGAATCGTATCAACAGGTCTTTCAGGTCCGATTACAGGTGCACACTTACATGTAGGAGCGGCTGGCACAAACGGAGCAGCTGTTGAAGATTTATCTGCTTTTATTGTAGATAACAGTATTTCAGTAACTGTAGACCCAACGGCTTATTTAGCTGATTTAAAAGCAGGTGATATATACATCAATATTCACACTGATGCAAACGCAGGTGGTGAAATTAGAGGTCAATTATCACTTACCGAAGGGTTTATTTTAGATACATGGATGAATGGAGCTCAAGAAGATCCTGAAGAAGATGTGGCAGGACAAGGTGTTGGTACATTCTGGTTTAACGAAACTTGGGATACATTGAGCTACGATATTTTAGTAGACCAATTAAGTGCATCTATAAGCGGAATCCATATTCACAATGGTGCTGTTGGAGTAAGTGGTGCAGTTGATGTTGATTTGAGTGGTGATGTAACAGGAAATTCAATTTCTGGAATTATCACTGGGGCATCATTAACGACTGATTTAATTGATCGATTAATTTTAGGTGAGTCTTATGTCAACTTGCACACTTCAATGTTTCCAAATGGTGAAATTAGAGGTCAAGTTTACAGATTAGCAAGAGATGGTTATTCTTACACAATGTGCGGCGAACAAGAGGCTCCAGCAATTGAAGTTGATGGATATGGCGGTGGAATTTTATCTACAGATAGATATAATACCAATGCTCACTTAATGTTCACAACTACTGATTTAACAGGTGCAATTACAGGTTCTCATATTCACAACGGAGCAGTAGGAACAGCCGGAGCTGTTTTATATGATGTTTCAGGAGATGTGGTTGACAATAGCGCATTCACTTACGTTGTAATTGATTCAGCTGCTGGTTCTCAAATTAAATTAGGAAACACATACATTAATGTTCACACTGCTGCAAATGCTGGTGGTGAGGTTAGAGGACAATTTGATAATACGACAGACTGTGCAAACTTAGCAGTTGGTCTAGACAACTTATCAAATGATGCATTCTTCAACGTGTATCCGAACCCTTTCAACACATCTGTAACTATTCGTTACGATTTTGAAAACAACGAAAATGCGCAAGTAATAATAACGGACATTTTAGGAAATTCAATCTCAGTTTCTAACCTTGCTTCTACAAGTGGAACAGAAACGTTTGAGTTATCTGAATTGCCTTCAGGAATTTACTTCGTTAATTTAATATTAGACAATGCTACCATGAAAACTCTCAAAATGGTAAAGCAGTAATTGGGCAAAGGTTCAATTCATAACAAGAGCGGCTCAGAATAATTTCTGAGCCGTTTTTTTTATTTAGACGTGGCTTCAACCTTCAACAAATGCCTTATCAAGTGGAAAACACACAGGCATTTGCAATTACCTTAGAAGAAAAAGGCGGGGTTGAAAGCCCTACGTTAAGTGAGCTTTACGTTATTGGTAACGTTTAAATTCTTTTCTAAAAATCCAAAATTAAAAATCGTTCGTAAGTATAGAAAGTAACTGAGAACATCTCTTCTTAAGTTACTGGAAAGCTTGAGTACAATACCATGAAAAACTCTACATTTAAATAAATCAAGCTTAATTGGGGCGGCAGAATTTTCTGCTGCCCTTTTTTTAAAAATAAGCTGCCAAGATTTTCCACTCTTTGGCCTTAATCTCTGTATAGCCTTCTTCAAAGTGTTTTGTGTAAATCATCTCTCCGGTTAGGATATTAATCAAAGACAATTCGGTTTTTGTGTTCACTGAATAATACAATAAATAGTGTGTTCTGCTTTTCGTATTTAAGGCATTAAAAAACTCTTCCTTCGCATGTAATCTATGCGTAATGTCCATCTTTTTAATGTGATCGATATTGATAAAGTGTACCAAAGCTTCTCTATCCAGAATTAAGGTGTTGCCTAAGTTTCCTTTATGCTCTGCAACAATTGCCTCTGCAATATTTTCATTCATTAAATCATTCTTATTGTGCAGTTTTTTCTCTTTAATCAATGTTAGACCCTTGTTAAGGGCCTGGATAATATATCTGTTAAACAAGTACTCTTCGTCTTCTTCAAGTAATTCATAAAAACCATTGTAATACATGTAGCCAAGGGTTTGGTTGAAAGGAACCGTTTTATCTTTCTTGTAGAGTGCCGCCGGCTGTAAAACCAAAATATGTTGGTTTTTACGATCCATGACATGTTTCTTGGTTTTTGTTTTCGTTGTGACAAACAGAGCAACCATTTCTTTAGGTGCTCTTTTATATTGTTCTACAAAGGTGTAATCTGAGATTTTCCAATATTTATCTAAAGCATCTAACATTGAAGCGTCAAAAATGGAGTCCCCTGTTTTAAGAAAGCAAATTCCATGTTCAAGCATGTTTTTAAATGCCAAATCTTGATGCCCGAAATTGAACACTTGCGCTTGGCTAGATGACGCACAAACTATTAATAAGCCTAAAAGTATGTTTTTCATATTTTCTTTATTAATCTACAAATGCGAATAACTCTTTCGCGTTATCAGCAAATAACTTTACGGCAATCGCTAACAAAATTATGCCAAACACTTTTTTCAAGATAGCAATTCCACCTTCACCTAATAATTGTTCTATTCTTTTTGTCAGTTTTAATACAATAAAGACCACGATAATATTTAAAAAGGCGGCAATGGCAATGTTCAGTTCGTTATAATCAACAGTTAATGAAATCAATGTTGTCATTGTTCCTGCTCCAGCAATCAGCGGAAAAGCCAGTGGGACAATAGAAACAACCTTATAAGAAGCCGCTTCATCTTTAAATAACTCAATTCCAAAAATCATTTCAAATGCCAAGGCAAATAAAATCAGTGAACCGGCCACGGCGAATGCCTTTACATTCACTCCAAGCACACCTAACAATCCTTCTCCAGCAAAAAGAAACACCAACATTATCAATAATGCCACTATTGATGCTTTCAAGGCTTGAATTTTTCCTGCCTTTTCTTTCAAACTAATGATTATTGGGATGTTTCCAACAATATCAATCACCGCGAAAAGGATCATAAAAACCTTTCCAATCTCTATTAAATCAAACTTAAATTCCATTCTCTATTACTTTTTCAATGCAGGGCGCAAAATATTTATGTTCTAACGCTAACACCTTTCGTTGTACATCTTCAGCAGAATCAGAAGCTTCAATTTTACATTTATGTTGTTCTATGATGGCTCCTTCATCATAATTTTCGTTCACAAAGTGAATCGTTGGGCCTGATTCAGTTTCCCGAGCTTTCACCACTGCCCTGTGGACGTTCATTCCGTACATTCCTTTCCCGCCAAATTTTGGCAACAATGCTGGATGTATATTGACAATTTTATTTGGATAAGCCTCAATAAGATCATCACCAATTTTTTTAAGATAACCCGCTAGGACAATAAAATCAATTTTCTCGTCCTTTAATTTTTGAAGTAGGCTTCCGTTTTCAGCATCTTCTTTTGAATGCACAAAAGAAGGTACATTGTGATTTTGAGCTCTTTCTAAAACACCTGCTTTTGCAGCGTTTGTTACGACCAATCGTATTGAAATGCGTTCATTCTTTTTAAAATGATTCAAGATTTGTTCAGCATTGCTGCCTCCTCCAGAAGCAAAAATTGCAATATGTACTTGATTAGTCATGTTTTAGGATAATCTTAATAAAACGCCGGCTTGTAATTTTTCTAAAGCCATTGCAAAGGTATATTTATTCATTCTCAGTAAACCAAAATAAAACGTTACTTTTATTACAATTCAAAGAAAATACTTTAAAAATGTCTGATATTGATTACCCTTTTATTCCTTACAAACAAGTTGAATTTGACGAAGCAGAAATGATTGAGCGTTCAAAAGCGTATTATGAGTTCATGGATAAACGCCGTTCAGTAAGAGAGTTTAAAGACAAGGATGTTCCGAGAGAAATAATAGAAAACATAGTCATGACTGCAAGCAGCGCGCCTTCAGGTGCGCATAAACAACCGTGGACATTTTGCATCATAAGAAGTGCTGACTTAAAAAGTAAGCTGCGTGCATTGGCTGAAGAAGAGGAGAAACGCAACTATGAAAGTAGAATGAGTGAACGTTGG
The DNA here is from genome assembly GCA_039939375.1 of Crocinitomicaceae bacterium. Taxonomy (GTDB): domain Bacteria; phylum Bacteroidota; class Bacteroidia; order Flavobacteriales_D; family Crocinitomicaceae; genus Paracrocinitomix. The sequence goes on from JBDVJO010000011.1 coordinate 104,134, forward strand.
TTAGAAGATTTGGCGCCATTAGGTACAGATGAGGTAAAAGAATTCATTGATATTGCTCCTTGGATTATCGTTGTAATGAAAAAATCATACGGATTTGACACCAAAGGAGAAAAAACACAAAATTATTATGTGAATGAATCTGTAGGAATTGCAAGTGGCTTTTTAATTAGTGCAATTCACCAAGCAGGACTAGTAACATTGACCCATACGCCTAGCCCCATGAACTTTATAGCCAAGGCTTTAGGGCGTCCAGAAAATGAAAAGCCTTATTTATTATTGCCAATTGGATATGCCGCAGATGACTGTCAAGTACCTGACATACACCGCAAGGGCTTTGAGGAGGTTGCAATTTATTTCGAGTAAATTTTGATTTTCTAGTTTTAAGTATTTTCTTTGCACACTGAATTAAACCATTAAAAACAGATTATTATGTCTGATGTAAAATCAAGAGTAATGTCTATTATCGTAGACAAATTAGGAGTAGCAGAAGATGAAGTTACTGCAGAAGCAAGCTTCACAAACGACTTAGGTGCAGATTCTTTGGATACTGTTGAGTTGATTATGGAATTCGAAAAAGAATTCAATATTGCAATTCCAGATGACCAAGCTGAAAAAATCCAAACAGTTGGAGATGCTATCTCTTACATTGAGGGTAACGCTAAGTAATATACTTCACAAAATTTAAGTTTTAATTTTTTTTAACGTCTATTCATGGAATTGAAAAGAGTTGTCGTAACAGGTTTAGGAGCTTTAACTCCTATCGGAAATACACTAGATGAATATTGGAATTCATTAAAGAACGGTGTAAGTGGTGCTGCACCTATTCAATCTTTTGACGCAACAAAATTTAAAACACAATTTGCTTGCGAATTGAAAAACTTTAACGTTCAAGATCATCTTGATCGTAAAGAAGCAAGAAAACTAGATCAATTTTCTCAGTATGCCATGGTTTCCAGCGCGGAAGCTATGGCAGACTCTGGGATTGATTTGGAAAAAATTAATCTCGACCGTGCCGGGGTTATTTGGGGTTCAGGAATTGGAGGTCTTAAGACTTTTCAAGATGAATCTAAAGCTTTCGTAGAAGGAGATGGTACACCACGTTTTAATCCTTTCTTTATTCCAAAAATGATTGTGGATATTGCTGCAGGGCATATTTCAATTAAATATGGATTTAGAGGGCCTAATTACGTAACTGTATCAGCTTGTGCATCTTCTAACAATGCAATGATTGATGCTTTCAATTTAATTCGATTAAATAAAGCTGATATTATTATTTCTGGTGGTTCTGAAGCTTGTGTAAACGAGTCAGGAATTGGAGGATTTAATGCATTGAAGGCGCTTTCAACTAGGAATGATGATCCTAAAACTGCTTCACGTCCATTTGACGTTGATAGAGAAGGATTTGTTCTAGGTGAAGGTTCTGGTGCTTTAATCATTGAAGAATTAGAACACGCCAAAGCAAGAGGAGCTAAAATTTATGCTGAAATCGTGGGAAGTGGACTTTCTGCTGACGCGCATCACATCACTGCACCGCATCCAGATGGAATTGGAGCAAAAAGTGTAATGCTACAAGCGTTAGAAGAAGCCGGAATTAACCCTGAGGAGGTTGATTATATTAATGTGCACGGAACATCTACTCCATTAGGAGATATTGCAGAAACTACTGCAATTAAACAGGTATTTGGTGAGCATGCATATAACTTGAACATCTCATCAACCAAATCAATGACTGGACACTTATTGGGTGCTGCAGGTGCGATTGAAGCGATTGCTTGTATTATGGCAATTAAAAACGATATCGTTCCACCAACAATCAATCACTTCACTGATGATCCAGAAATTGACAACAAATTGAACTTTACGTTTAATAAGGCACAAGAAAAAAAGGTGAATTATGCGTTAAGTAATACATTTGGATTTGGTGGTCACAACACCTCAGTTATATTTAAAGCATATAACGACTAAACATTTGTTTCGTTTATTTCTTAAGAAAAAAAGGACTAAGGAAGACCTAGAGTTAATTTCTTTCGTTGTAAAGAAATTTGGTTACCGACCTAAGAATCTTAAGTTGTTTCAACAGGCTCTAACACATAAATCGTATAGCAATACGAGAAATAATGTAGAGAGCAACGAGCGACTTGAATACTTGGGTGATACTGTTATTGACCTCATTGTTGCTGAATATCTTTACGAGAAATTTCCAGAAAAAGACGAAGGCTTTTTAACAAAAGTTAAAGCCAAAATTGTCAACCGAAACATGCTTTCTTCAATTGGGGCTGAAATTGAGTTAGGATCACAAATCCGTTATAAAACTGGTCGATCAATCAGAATGGCAACCATTGAGGGAAATGCTTTTGAAGCAATCATTGGAGCCTTATATCTTGATTCGGATTACGAAACCACTAAGAAAATTTACAATGCTAGAATCATCAGAACTTACGTTAATCTAAATGAAGTTCTTGAGCAAGAAATTGACTTTAAGAGTGCTCTACTAATCTGGGGACAAAGGAATAAGCTTGAAGTTAAATTTGAAATTTCAGAAGAAGCCTCTAAAGCAAATAACTTTCAATACACTGCCTGTGTAATCATCAATAATAAGAAGTGGGGACTAGGTAAAGGTCAATCTAAAAAAGAAGCCGAACAACATGCTTCAAAAGAAACTTTAGAACTTCTTGGAGTAGATTAAAACAAAAAAAGCCCCTTGAACGAACAAGAGGCCTTTCTTTATCAAATTTGTTTTTTAATCAATCATTAATCTTTCAGTTTGTACACCTTTTTCACTTATAAAGTGTAACACATAAAGACCAGAAGGTAAATCACTCACGTCAATAACTTTAGTCCCGTTAAAACTTGGGAATTCTTGAACTTTTTGACCAGTTGAAGAATAAATAATCAACTCAGCCATTACGTCTTGTAGAACAATATTTACTTCTGTTTTAGCTGGGTTAGGATAAATTGACAAGCTCAATTCGTTCGTCACCTTTTCTAAGCCCACAGATACTATTCCGCAAGCTGTTGTGTCGGTACATCCTCCTACAGTAATAGCACATGCATAATTCCCTGCAGTAGTCGGTTGGTAGGTTTGACCCGTTTCTCCAGCAATTACGTTCATGCCTGGGCATAATAGCCATTGGTAAGTTGCGCCCGTTTGAACACAAGTCAAATCAGTACCGGTTTCAGTTAAGGTCAAATCAATCGAACTTGCCGTTATGTTGACTTGATCGGTACTTTGACAACCAGATGAATCGATTGTTCCTGTAAGCGTATAAGTCGTTGTTCCAGCCGCTGGAACGAAAGCCGCACCATCAGTAATACCACCATCCCATGAGTAGGTATTTGCACCTGAACCCGTTAAAGTCACCAATTCACCTTGACAAACAGTCTGATCAACCCCAGCATTAACGGTAGGCGTATCATAAACAAATATCGTTTGTGCAAAAGAACAATCATTGCCGTCTGTTGAAGTTGCCGTGTAAACTGTAGTTCCTAATCCGGGTGCGAATGCAACGCCGTTAGAAACGCCTCCGTCCCAAGAGATAGTTCCTGAACCTGAAGAGGTACCTGTAAGAGTAACCATTTCTCCAGAACAAACTGTATCTTGAGTTGCCACCACTGAAATTGGATTACATAAAACCGTTATGATGATAGTCCCATCACCTGTATTATGCCCTTTTGTGTGTACTGTTGAAGTAGTTAATCCAGCATCAGTATAACTACTTCCGCCACCGCCACCAGACCAGCTTCCGCCGCCGCCGCCGTAGTAGCCGCCGCCTCCGCCACCGCCAGACGAATTAGCACCACCAAGACCGCCGTTTCCTAAAGTTCCAGATGCTGCTAAGGCATAACTAGGCCATTGTCCACCATTTCCTCCTGCCACTTGCGTTCCTGCTGTTCCACAAGAAACATCTCCTGTTGCTCCGTTACTTTCTCCATCATTTCCGATAAGGTCTCCACCATCACCGCCATTATCGCAACAAGTGTAGTTTCTACCAGCACCGCCGCCACCGCCGGCAACAACCACTCTATCAGTTAAAGCAGTTCCTCCAATACGAATATCAGAAGCTCCTCCACCTCCTCCACCAGCATTAGATCCATTTGCATTACCATCTGCTCCTCCATTAAATCCTCCAACTCCTGGAACACTTGTAGCAGCCGCGGTACCTTCTCCCCCGACATAGATATTTAGTGTAGCGCCAGGTGTAACCGATAATATGGTTTCAACTCTACCCCCGTTACCCGGTACAAAATCAGGTAATCCAAAATTTGAGGTTCCGCCGCTCGCGGCAATACAATCAATGCTCAACTCTGTCACCCCCGCAGGAACAACATACGTTTGCATAGATCCGGTATAATTAAAAGTAGTTGTTTGTCCTACCGACCATCCTGCCAGTAGTGAAAACGCAGCACTTACTGCAAATTGTAAAATTTTTTTCATATTAATAAGTTAGTTAACATATTTACCAATTTATGAAAACTTAACTGAATTCAGTTATTTTTAACATAAGTTCTTCATATAGGTTTTTTAAAATGAAAAACTCCTGCTGGGAGAAGCAGGAGTTTTTAGGGTTTGAGAATTGGTTTATCTCAATAAAGTCACATTACCTACATATTCATGTTCTAAACCAACGTTATCTGTGACAATGACTTTCCAAATGTATACACCATCTGCAACAGTTTCTCCTTGAAACGTGCCGTCCCAATCTCCTTCTAAATCATTTGTTTTATAGATGATCTCTCCCCATCTGTTAAAGATTAAGAATTCATAATTGTCAGGAACCACATCTATCATTACAGGCTTGAATGTATTGTTTAAATTATTTCCGTCTGGTGTGAATGCATTAGGCACATAAACTGTGAAAGTTCCTATTACTTCAACCCAATGATCCATGGTGTCTGAACATCCATATTCGTTGAAAATAATTTGTTGTACCCAATACTCTCCTGTTTCTTCAAAGATATGTGAAGGTCTTTCTTCATCTGAAATATATTCTCCTTCTAAATACCATTCCCATAACTTAGGGTTTCCGTGAGAAATATCTACAAATTCGGTAACCTCATGTTGGATAGCTGGATCAGGATTAAAATAGAAGTTTGCTTCTGGGCTCTCAAATACCTCAACAACAAGTTCATCTGAATAATCAAAAGTACAACCGTTGCTAAATGTTAAGTGCGCTGTTGCCGGAACCAAGCTTGAGTATGTATACGTTACACTTGGATCAGCCATGTCATAATATTGACCATTAATCGTCCAAGCAACACCTTCTAAGTTATAGTCTGTCGGAACATAATTGTAGCCGAATCCTACATCAATACGGTCACAACCTGAAGCTCCGTTTGCAAAAATTGCTGCTGTAGGTGGCAAGAAAACGTTGATAAATGTGGATGCTGCTTGTTGTTGTCCGCAAATGTTTTCAATCGTAAAGATATATTCAGTTGCTTGATCAGGGTAAACATCATGCGGTCCTTCAGCGATCAAACTGGTATCATTCCACCACATGTTAGAGATGTAATCTAAATTATCGATTACACCTTGAATCATTGCAGATGAACCAAAGCAAATGGTATCTGGTGTTCCAAGCACACTCACATTATTTGCTTGCATGAAAATTGGTCCTACAATCGCAGTATCTTTTATTGTTGGACAGTTTCCTGTATTTACGAGAGTCACTAAAATTTCTGATGTATCTACAATTGGATATGTAAACGTGTTACTTTGACCTTGTAATCCATTGTTGACGAACCAGTAGAAATCATATTGGTTATTGAGCCCATTAGTAAGAACCGTAAATGTAACGGGGTCTCCCGGACAAAATCCATCATCATAAACGATCTCTGCCGTTACTTCGTCATACTCAATGATATCTACCCAAGCGGTTGTTTGACAGTTGTTAGCATCTGTAAGCGTTACTTGATAATGACCTGCTGGTAAGCTATCTATCATTTGTGTTGTCTCAAAATTTGACCATAAGTACGTGTAGGGAGCAGTTCCGCCTGAAGGAAGTACATTAGCAACACCTGCACTATCTCCGTAACAGATAATGTTTCCTAACACTTGTCCGTCTGCATGTAAAGTATCTGGTTCAGTTAAATCTACAGATACATCATTTGTACACCCGTTATCATCTGTTACAGTAACTGCATAAGTTCCTGCGGATAAGTTGTTGATGTCAGCGGTTGTTTGAGATGTGTTCCATAAATAACTGAAAGGAGCTGTTCCGCCAGTTGTTTGTGTGATAATTTCACCATCTGTGTCTCCATTACATGAAGGTGTTGTTGTAGACATTGCTGAAACGTTTAAAGGAGCAACTTCAGAAATTTCAAAGTCTAAAGTGTCTATACAACCATGAGCATCAGTTACTTCAACCCAGTAATAACCAGCATCTAACCCAGTTAAAACGTTGTTATCAGGACAGTTACATGAATAGTTATATTGAAACGGAGCTGATCCACCAGTCATTGCTATATCGACTGTTCCATCATTTCCATTTTCACAGCTTACCGGGGTTGTGTTTCCAACGGATGCTGTACCTGTTGGATTGTCATTCAATATCACCGCAGCATTATCTTGACAACCATTTTCATCAATCACAGTAACTGAATAATTCCCAGCTGCCAAGTTAGAGATCACGACAGTTGTTTGACCCATTGGGTTCCACAAGTATGTCATCTGGCCGATTCCACCCTCAACATCTGCTAAAATTTGACCGTTAGCTCCAGTACATGTTTCTTCATTAATAACTACTGCATCTACTGATAAAGAATCTGGTTGTGTAATGTCTACGACTAAAGTAGAAAGACATCCGTTATTGTCAGTTATTTCTGCTACATACGATCCTGCAGCTAAATTGTCCATGAAAAAGGCGTCATTTGTTAAGGTCAACCAATCAATAGCATAGTTAGGTGTTCCTCCATTTGCTGCGACAGTAACTGACCCATCTGATCCTCCATAACAACTCACCATAGCTTGACTACTTACATTGGTTGTTAACACCGGTGGATTATTAATTCCGCCAGTTTCTTCAACAAAACATCCGTTCGCATCTGTCACCTCTACATTATAGGCTCCTGATTCGATAGTTGTTAATTGACTGACAAATACATTTTCTGTAGGCCAATAATAACCGTATGGTGCTGTTCCACCTGTTACAATTGCTTCTAAAGTACCGTCTGCACCATTGAAGCATGATGGGTCTGTTCCGTTAAAGTTAATCGCTAGATCTTCTGGTTGATCAATAACAAAAGTTTGTGTATCAATACATCCGATTGTATTCGTAGCATAGACCCAATAATTACCTAAAGGCAAATTAGCAATAGCGTTTCCTGATTGCATGGTGCTCCAGTTATAGATGTAATTAGGATCGATCGCATTTCCACTTGCAGCTCCATCCACTAATCCGTTACATGATATTGAATCAACATCTACCGTAAATTGAACCGGATCCATCACTGAAAGTTGGTACACCACTGTATCTGCACATTCAAATCCTTTTTCAACAATTAAAGTTACATCATAAGTTCCGGCAGAAGGAAAAGTAAATGATGGTTCAAAAGCAAGCGAAGTATCTGCCGGGTTTGCTGTTCCAAAATCCCACCAATAATTCGTTAACAAACCAGTACTGGTATTGACAAAGTGAACATCTAACCCGTTACAGTTCGTAACGATATCTATACCTGCTGCATTTGGTGGTGGACAATTGAGAACATTAAATTGAAAATCTCTCGTGATTCTACCAATTAAGACACCATTTCTATATTCATCAATCATCACTCCAACAACATATTGACCTGGAGCTGGAGGAATACCAGTTATGATTCCGCCATTAGATATGGTTAAACCAGGAAGTAGACCAGGCGCTCCATCTAAGGGGTCAGTAGCACCAAATCCGGCTTGCCAGTTAATTGGAGAAATATTAATGTTGTTTGGTGGAATTCCCGCACCATAAGTCACTCCACCGTTGTTTTGTCCGTCATATGGAGTATAAAATGAATATACCAATTGATCTCCATCCGGATCTGTTGCCGAAAAATTCAAGTCTAAATCTTCTCCTGCACACACATAAATTGGTGGAGAATCATTAAACCATGGACTTGAGTTAGTTTGGTGCACATATCTATCGGGCACATAAGCGTAGAACGTTTCTGCGGCATTTAAGGGGTTAACAATGTTCTGGATAGTTTGATTTCTACAACAAACCGTGTAATACAAATGATATCCTCCGATTCCTGCTGGCAATGTAACTATGTCTTGGTAGATTGCTTCTTCAACACAGATTCCTGGATCAAAAGTACACGAAGGCACATCTGGAGAAAGTGTATCTCTGCTAATTCTTGGTAAAACAAATGAACCATAAGGCGCGGGGTTGGTTCCGTCAGGACCTCTTCTACAAGTTACATTTACGTTGTTTGGAATGTTTGCTGTGTTTGGAGAACAATCAGCATAAAGACGTACCGTTAAGAGGTAATTATCATTCTCTAATTGCTGGTAAGTGATTCCGCCACCAACAACGTGTGTTGCTGCGGCATTAAAAGCAAGACTCATTAAAATAAGTACAGCTGCTAATTTTGAAATTGGGCGAGTTAGGTAAAGTTTACTACATACTTCTTCTATTACCGTTTTGGTTGATACTAATTTCATAGGAGTAGGATTTTGTACAGCTAATCATGTTGGTTGATTTTTTATTAGTTGTAATTGGTTTCCATTTAAGTTAGACAATAAATAACATACAAGTCAAGTGTTTTCCCTTTTGGAACCCCTTATAATTAGTGCGTTTTAGCTAAAAATAAATTTTATATAGCCTGATTTTAATTTATTATGCATGCATACTAAACCGTTTTAGGAGGGTTGCCTTAAACAGTAAAAAAAACCGCAAAAAAAATTGAAATAAATTCGGTTTTTACTCTTTTTTGAGGGCAATTTTTAGCCAAAAAGACCCAAATAAATCCATGTTAAGACAAGATATCGAGCAAATTTTCCGATTAAAACGGTTAAAAACAACGGCCAAAGTTTACTTTTTAAGAACCCTAAAGCAATTAACATAGGATCGCCCACTATAGGAAGCCATGCCAATAAACCCAACCAATGTCCATACTTTTGTGAGCGTTTGTTCCATTTTTCAAGGATTTCTGGATTTCTTTTAAATCGCGTCATTACTCGTTTTGAACTTCCAAACCTGCCGATAAAATAGTTGGTCATTCCGCCCAAGGTATTTCCAACGGTCGCTATTCCCAAGCACCACCAAATGTGGAAATCTAATTCAAAAAAGCCGACTAAAAGTCCTTCAGACGGAAAAGGGATAATGGTGGCCGCCAAAAATGATCCACCAAACAAGCCAAGATATCCCAATTCTATAAAATCCATAAAAAAACCCTGTCTGAGTTGAACTTAGACAGGGTTTAAATTTATAGTTAATTCAGTTCTTATAAACCGAAAGACGCTTTAACTTTATCTACGTAATCTAACTTCTCCCATGTGAACGTTTCAACTTCTACAGTTTTAGTAATACCACCGTTTTCAAAGCTTACTGTTTTCGTTTCTGGAGTTCTTCCCATGTGCCCGTAAGCAGCAGTTTCAGAATAAATTGGATTTCTCAATTTCAAACGTTGCTCAATTGCGGCAGGTCTCATATCAAAGATTTCTGAGATTTTCTCAGCGATTTGACCGTCTGTTAAATCAACTTTAGCCGTTCCGTAAGTATCAACAAAGATTCCCATTGGCTCAACTACTCCAATTGCATAAGAAACCTGTACTAAGATTTCAGTAGCAATTCCTGCAGCAACTACATTTTTAGCAATGTGTCTAGTTGCATACGCTCCTGAACGGTCAACTTTTGAAGGGTCTTTTCCAGAGAAAGCTCCACCACCGTGAGCACCTTTACCTCCGTATGTATCTACAATAATTTTTCTACCTGTTAATCCAGTATCTCCATGAGGTCCTCCAATTACGAATTTCCCTGTTGGATTAATGTGATATTTAATTTGGTCATTGAATAATGCCTGAATTTTAGCAGGTAATTTAGCAACAACTCTAGGAATCAATTTATCTACGATATCAGATTTGATTTTTGCTAACATTACTTCATCATTCGAATCAAAATCGTCATGTTGCGTTGAAACAACAATTGCATCAATTCTTTGAGGAACGTTATCGTCAGAATATTCAATCGTTACTTGAGACTTTGCGTCTGGACGTAAATAATCGATCTCTGTCATCTCTCTTCTCATGTCTGCTAATTCTTGCAAGATTCTATGAGAAAGATCTAATGCCAAAGGCATATAGTTGTCTGTTTCAGTAGTCGCATAACCAAACATCATTCCTTGGTCACCTGCTCCTTGTTCCATTGGATCTGATCTATCAACACCTCTGTTAATATCATCTGATTGTTCGTGGATAGCAGAAATTACCGCACAAGACTTAGCATCAAATTGGTATTCAGATTTTGTATAACCGATTTTTGCAATTGTATCTCTTGCGATTTGTTGCACATCTAAATATGCGTTTGACTTTACCTCACCAGCTAATGTCACCAAGCCAGTTGTTACCAAAGTTTCGCACGCTACTTTTGACTGTGGGTCAAAAGCCATGAAATAATCAATCAATGCGTCTGAAATTTGGTCGGATACTTTATCCGGGTGTCCTTCTGAAACAGATTCAGATGTAAATAAATATGACATAGTTAATTTTTTTCTTCTAATTAGATGGGCAAAAATAACCAATTTCCTTTAGTGAGCGGTAATTGGTATTAGTTTTATTGGATGAGTCCGTTTTTAAAAGCGTACCTGATTAATCCGGCTACATTATTTATTTCTAGCTTTTTCATCAGATTTGTTCGGTGCGTATCAACGGTGCGGTGACTTATAAATAGGGCTTCACCCATTTCTTTGTTTGTTTTGCCCAAGGCAACCAACTTCAAAATCTCTATTTCTCGTTCAGTTAAATTGGCAAAAATTGCCATTTCAGATTTACCATCTTCTATCTCTGAGTTTTTAGTTGCTAGACTTTCATTGACATCCTGCGAAAAATAACTTTCACCTTCCAGTACTTTTTTCATTGCACTAAGCACCTCAAGTTGACTAGAGTTTTTTAGCAAATAGCCATCAATACCATAGGAAATTAGTTTTTTTATCAGCTCTTTCTCTTTGTGCATTGAGATGATGATGATTTTACAATCTGCCCGTTCTTTTTTAATTTCTTGACTGGCTTGAATTCCACTTAAACCGGGCATTTCAATGTCCATTAAAATTATGTCTGGCTGAAGAACACTGGCCAATTTAATAGCATCATTACCGTTATTTGCCTCCCCTACAATTTTGTAGGAAGCATCAGTGGCAACAAAACCCTTAAGTCCATCAATAATTAATTGATGGTCATCAACAATAAGCACTTTGATTGGGGTAGCAGTCATTCTGGCTTAAATATAAAAATTCTTCTTAATCAATTAACACTCTAATAGTTGCTATTGTTCCTGCATTTTCGCTTCCAACGTAATTAACATCTCCGTTAATGGTATTCAAGCGTGATTTAATGTTCATTAAACCGTGCCCGTCAGTTTTTTCTTCTTTCATCCCTTTCCCATTATCTTCAACTATAAGAATCAATTGATTTTGGTTTTTAAACAATTGCACAGATAAAAAAGTAGCACCTGAGTGCTTAATAACATTGTTTACCAACTCTTGACAAACCCGGTACAAGCTCACCTCTATTCTATTGTCAAACCTTCCAGAAATATTCATTTCTTCAAATTCATATTTGATATTGGTTAGGCGCAATGATTTATCTAGCATTTCTTTAATCCCAGCAGACAAACCAATTTCCATTAACACCATTGGCATCATTTGATGAGAAATATCCCTGACTTCGTTGGCTGCTTCATCTAGTATCTCAGTAAGTTGATTTAATTTAGAAGCCTGTTCAGGATTTGTTTCAGACATAGCGTTTGACAATCCGTCCCAGGCCATTTTCAATCCACTCATTTGTTGGCCCACACTATCGTGCAAATCTTTTGAGATTCGTTGACGTTCTTCTTCAGTTGCATCAAACACAGCTTTTAGTCCTTTTTCTTTTTCGTTTAAAACAGCTAAATTTTTATCTATTTCAGCTTGTTTCTTTTTTCTTTGGTAAGAATAGAACCCGAAAAGTATAGCAATAACCGAAGCTCCAGCAATTCCAATAATCCAGTTATTTCTATTTGCTACTTCTAATTCTGTTTCGGCTCTTTTTTGTTGTTCTTCTGCATATTTTAACTCTACTTTTTGCGTTTCATAACGCACCTCCATCTCACTTAAACTTTTAATTTTTTCAATATTCAAAAGGCTGTCTTGCAAAACGTTAGATTCCTGAATATACTCAAGCGCCTCATCAAATTCACCTTGTTGCTTTTTTGATTCGGCTAGGGTGCTTAAAATAAACTTTTGCAAATCTGGATAGCCCACCTCTTCTGCCATTTCTAAGGCAATGAGCAAGTTTTCATCTGCTAATTGGTAGTTTTTCAATGACAAATAAAACTCACCCATGTTGGTGAAATTGATGGCCACACCTTGATAGTCATTCAGACGTTTTCTAATCTCGGTGGACTTTTCAAGGTAAAAATAAACCGAGTCGTTATCTCCTGTTAAACGAAAGCATTCTGCGAAATTATTATAGATATAGCTTAACCCGATTTGATTGTCATTTTTAATGGCGATTACTTCAGCTCTTCTATAAAATTCTTTGGCTTTATCATAATCCCCCATCATTTCAAATACCACCCCTCTATTATTATGAGAAGTCTCAACACAAGTTTGATCTCCACAGCCATTACACAAATCATAAGACAATGCGAGCACCTCAAGTGATTTTTCAAACTGTTTTTGTTTGCGGTAATAAACGCTCATTTCATTATAGGTTCTTCCTTTATAACAATCGTTATCTAAAGCTTCAAACTGATCTAATGCTGTTTGATAGTGCGCAATAGCCAATTCGTAATCTCCGTTTAAATAATGAATTGTTCCCAAACACAGATTTGATCTTCCTATTTGTAACTCAAGGTTATTTGTCTCTGCTTGATTTTTAATTGTATTTACCCATTCTATTCCGTCTTCAAAGTCCTTATTGAAAATGGGGTAATAATTATCTAGCATGAAATCTAAAGCGGTGACACCCGGCTTCTGTGAAGCTACATTTAACATGCTATCAGCAAACGGCGTGTTAAAACCAAAAGTGGCATTAGCTAGAAAAACGAATATAATTGCGAGTTTATTCAAATTGCTGGTTATCAATTAGCCTTACTTTACCGCAAAATGCTGCAATACACGCTGTTGAATTTTCCGAAATTTCTTTCACTTCTTGTAAGGTTGTATTATCTACTATAGCTAAATACTCTAAGGACAGAGTTCCGTTCGAAAAATACGCAATCATTGATTTTTTCACAAATTCGGCGTTTGTTTCTTTTTTAGCCAGCTCTACCCCGTAACTCAATGTTTCATGGATTATAAGCGCTTCAGCTCTTTCCTCTTCAGATAAAAGCGCATTTCTCGAAGAGAGTGCTAGACCTTGTTCGCTTCTATAAATTGGAACCGGAAAAATCTCAATCTTTAATCCAAGATCGTTTGTCATTTGTCTGATAATGGAGAGTTGTTGAAAGTCTTTTTGACCAAAAAAAGCAATATCTGGTTGTACTAAGTCAAATAACCTATGAACTACTTGAACCACACCTTTAAAGTGTCCGGGTCTAAATTCACCTTCCATTACAAGATCAAGACCTTTTAAATCAACTTTTATTTCAGTAATTTCTTTCTCGTAAACGGCCTCAACTTCAGGATAAAAAAGTAAGTCGGCTTGCTCATTTTCAAGCAACTGCACGTCTGCCTCAAATGTTCGAGGATAGCGCTTCAAATCATCAGCATTATTAAATTGAGTTGGATTTACAAAAATGCTAACCACCACAATATCAGCATGTTCTTTAGCCTTTTTAACAAGACTTGCATGTCCTTGATGAAGTGCACCCATAGTTGGAACAAAGCCAACTTTAGCGTTTAATCTATCCTTTTTAAGCAATTCAATTGCTTGTTGAAGGTCATGTTTTGTTTTGACAATTTTCACCTTAATCCTTTAATTTACGGCTTTCACAAACTCGCAAATCTATTCTTTACCCTTGAATATTCGGCATTTTTTTCGTAATTTTGACGAAACTTACACGTTTATCACACTATATGGAAAAGAAAAGAGTACTATTTATTTCTCAAGAAATCACTCCATTTTTACCACCATCAGAAATAGCTAGCATAGCAAGAAAATTACCGCAGGGGATTCAAGAAGGGGGAAAAGAAATCAGAGCATTCATGCCGAGATTTGGATGCATTAACGAGCGTAGACACCAGTTACACGAAGTAATTAGACTTTCAGGAATGAACCTTATTATCAATGATGTTGATCATCCGTTGATTATCAAAGTTGCTTCAATTCCTCAAGCTAAAATTCAAGTATATTTTATTGATAATGAAGACTTTTTCAAGAGAAAAGCGACTTTAAAAGATGCTAACGGAGAACACTTTGAAGATAATGATGAGCGTTCTATGTTCTTTGGAAGAGGGGTTTTAGAAACAGTTAAAAAATTAGGTTGGAAGCCAGATATTATCCACTGTCATGGTTGGATGACGGCCTTAACGCCTTTATATATCAAGAAATTATACAAAGACGATCCTCATTTTGCGGATACAAAAGTTGTTTATTCAGTTTATGATGACGCTTTTAACAAAAATTGGGATTCCAAATTTCACGAAAAACTTAAATTTGATGGCTTCAATGAAGAAGATATAGCATCTCTAAAAGATGTTGACTTCGTAGCATTGAACAAAATGGCTATTAATGAGTCTGATGGAGTAATCCAAGGAAGTGAAGAAATGAACGGTGACTTAGCTACAGAAATTAAATCTGCTGGCGTTCCGTTTTTAGAATACTATCCTGAAGAAACTTGCGTTAAACCTATTGATGAGTTTTACGATCAGATTATAGAAGAACTAGTAGAAAACTAAATGAATATTAAACAAATTCAAAATATAAGTAAGCGGAGAGTTGTTCAACTTTCCGCTACTTTTTTTATAGGCTGTATCTTCAGTTTGAGCAGTTGTAAAAAAGAAGAATCAAATATTGGAGATAGTTTACAAGGAGAAGGACTTGACGTAGTAACGGTTGATACTTTTACTTTGATTACCTATTCTGAAGAGCTTGATTCAATGGAGAGTGACGAAACGGCTGTTAACCTTTTGGGGCAATACAACGATCCCGTATTTGGGAATGTAGACTGTGGAATCGTGACACAAGTGCGATTATCATCAGCTAACCCAACCTTTGCTACAAATATTGCTGATGTAATAGTAGATTCAGTTGTTTTAGGCTTGGCTTATACCGGAATCAATTATTATGGAGCGTTAACCGATCCAATAACGGTTGAAGTCTACCAAATTACAGATGATTTAATTAGAGATGACCAAGATTATTACACTTTTGATGATCCGGCAATAGACCCAACAAACCTTGTATTGGTTGGTACAGAAACCATCACTCCTGATTATGTAAAAGAACAAGTTGTTGGAACTGATACACTTTCACCACATTTGAGAATTCATTTAGACCCTTCAACAATAGGGCAAGACTTAGTGGATATAAATGGCAATGGTCAAATGAATACAGATGACAATTTTGTTTCAGCATTTAAGGGCCTTTATATTAAAGTTGATGGTTCATCTTTAGCCAATGGTCAAGGCGGCGTTTGGTATTTTGGATTAGAAAGTTCACTTTCTAAATTGAATTTATACTTTCATGAAGTATCAAATACTGAATCAAAATCTTATGCCTTTAACATTAATAGTTCAGCAGCGAGATATAACAAAATCACTTTTGATAGAACAGGAACTAAAGTTGAAGCTTTGTTAGCTGACACTACTTTAGGACAGGACGAATTTTATACACAAGGCTCAGCTATCTGGTCAGTGTTGCACATTCCTTATATCGAAAACATCAATCTTGATGCGGATGGAAATGAAGATTTAAAAATCATTAATAAAGCGACATTAATTTTGCCTATTCAAGATTTCTCAAGTGATAATTTTGATCCATCAACCAGCTTGTTTTTAGCAAAAATTATTGATGCCACTACTTCAGACTTTACATTAGATTACAGTTTGTCTTCAACGTTATCTGGAAATACAGTGAGCTATGATGAAAGCAATAAAGAATTTAGATTTTTAATGACGCAAGAAATACAGGGAATATTAAATGGAACTAGAGAAAATACTGGATTTAGAATTTATGCTCCAAGTTTCTTCGGATCTACCATTGAAAGAGTTATTTTTAATGGCCCTGAAAGCACGTTAAAAGAAAAAGCTCGACTTGAAATAACTTATACTGACTACTAAATACGATTAAATTATGTGTGGAATTGTTGGATATATCGGAGATAAAAAAGCGTATCCAGTTTTAATCAAAGGATTAAGCCGCCTGGAATATAGAGGATATGATAGTGCAGGAATTGCACTTCTTGAAAATAAAGACACTTTAAACATTTATAAAAGACAAGGTAAAGTCCAAGATCTTGTTGACTTTATTGGGGACCTATCAACAGAAGGAAACTTAGGTATAGGTCATACGCGTTGGGCAACGCATGGTCTACCAAATGATGTTAACGCACATCCGCATTTTAGTGGAGATGGAAAAATTGTTCTTGTTCACAATGGAATCATTGAGAATTACGACATCATAAAAAAAGAGTTAGAAAAAAGAGGCCATCAATTTAAAACTGAAACTGATACAGAAGTGTTGGTTCATTTAATTGAAGAGATAAAGAACAATAGCGGCGTTGCAATTGAAGAAGCGGTAAGAATTGCTTTAAAAGAGGTTCATGGGGCCTATGCCATAGCCGTTATCACTAAAGACAATCCAGACAAAATAATTTGTGCTCGTAAAAGCTCGCCACTGGTAATTGGAATTGGAGAAGATGAATATTATGTGGCATCTGATGCTACTCCAATTGTTGAATACACTAAAAACGTAGTTTATTTAGAGGACGAGCAAATTGCGATAATAGACCGTAATAACGGATTGAGAATAATTAGCATAGCAAATGTTGAAGCCACTCCTTATGTACAAGAATTAGAGCTTCAATTAGAGGAGTTAGAGAAAGGCGGATATGATCACTTCATGCTAAAAGAAATTTATGAACAGCCCAGAGCAATTCATGATAGTTTTAGAGGAAGATTAAATGCCAAAGAAGGTTGGATCTCTTTAGGAGGTATTAAGGATTACGAAGATCAAATTGCAAAAGCAGATAGAATTATCATTATTGCTTGTGGAACATCTTGGCATGCAGGATTAGTTGGTGAATATTACTTTGAAGATTTAGCAAGAATCCCTGTAGAGGTGGAATATGCTTCAGAATTTAGATATAGAAATCCAGTAATTAGAAAAAATGATGTTGTTATCGCTGTCTCACAATCAGGAGAAACAGCTGACACAATGGCTGCATTAAAAATGGCCAAAGCTGAAGGCGCAACTCTTTTAGGGATAGTTAATGTTGTTGGATCTTCAATATCAAGAATTACAGACGCTGGATCATATACTCATGCAGGACCTGAAATAGGTGTAGCATCAACAAAGGCTTTCACCACTCAAGTAACAGTCTTAGCAATGATGGCTATGGCTATTGGAAAGAAAAGAGGAACCATCACTGATGCAAAGTTCCAAACTTTGTTGAACGAAATGGAAGCTTTACCAGGAAAAATTGAAAAGCTCTTAGAAAGCAATGATTACATCCAAAGTATTGCGGAGATTTATAAAGACGCAAGTAACGCTCTCTTCTTAGGTCGAGGAAGCTCATTTCCAATCGCATTAGAAGGCGCATTAAAACTAAAAGAGATTTCATACATCCATGCTGAAGGATATCCTGCTGCAGAGATGAAACACGGACCAATTGCCTTAATAGATGAGGAAATGCCAGTATTCGTAATTGCGACTAAAGGAGCGAATTATGAAAAGGTAGTTTCTAATATTCAAGAAGTTAAAGCAAGAAAGGGTAAAATCATAGCTGTTGTAACTAAAGGCGATACCGCAGTTAGAGAAATTGCTGATCATTTTATTGAGATTCCAGATATAGATGATGTTTTAGTTCCGATTTTAGCTACAGTTCCTTTTCAGTTGATTTCTTATCACATTGCAGTAATGCGAGAGTGTAATGTGGACCAACCTAGAAATCTTGCCAAATCGGTAACGGTAGAATAAGATATCTGCCTTAATGTCATAAAACCTTAGAAGGCTCGGTTCTTGTTCTCAACATTTTATGCAAGGGAAGAAAGTAACCTGGATTTCATTTAGTATAGCATTCTTGCTAGTACTTATGATGTGGCTGGTTTTCGCGTTAGACTATTTCATAAAATTGGATTTATATACTTTTGGTTTATATCCGAAAAAACTAAGTGGGTTAATTGGAATATTCACTTCGCCATTCATTCATAGCACCCAAGATTTTTCTCATATCCTTAATAACTCTGCTCCGGCATTTGTGTTGACCTGGTTACTTTTTTATCATTACCGAACTTTGGCAACCAAGTCATTTTTATTCATCTATTTTTTCACCGGAATCACCATGTGGTTTTTTGCAAGAGAAAACTACCATATAGGAATGAGTGGCATCATATACGGTTTAACTTCTTTTTTAGTTGTAAGTGGGTTCATCAGAAAAAACATGCGAGTTGCAGCCATCTCATTAATGGTGGTGTTTCTTTATGGAAGTATGGTTTGGGGAATCTTTCCAACAAAAGTTGGCGTTTCATGGGAGGCTCATTTTTTAGGCTTACTTTCAGGGATATTAATCGCTGTGTATTACCGCAAGTCGGGACCACAACCTGGGAAAATGCGCTATGAAGTTTTAGAAGAGTTGGGAGTTGAACCTACTGAAGAATATTGGAAGGTTGGCTATAAACCTAAGCCAAAAGAAGAGGAAAACGAAGGTAGAATTATCATCAATTATACCGTAGTACCTTCTAAACCAAAAGTAATTAATGAAAAAGAAGACGAGCCTGAAACTGAATAACTAGAATTGGTTAAAATCCTGCTTTTCTACGTTGTTTTCCATATCTTCTTCAGAAGCATCATTTATTCCGTCTCCATCTTTATCCACGCGTCTTTTAGGTAATTGAGAAAGCAACACCTCTGATACTTTTTCACCTCTGAATCTAATTAGAGCAATGGTCATTACCATTGAAGAAATTAGAATTACGAAAAGTAATACCCCAGCGTCAAATTCTTCTATAACAAAAGTAGGATGAGCTCCTATCACGAAAAACAATAGAATAGTAATTAAGCCTCTAGGAGCGATATAAAGCTGCGGAATAATGTCCTTTTTAACAATTAGTTTTAGCGTAATGTACCGCACCAAATAAAGCGTTGCAATTATTGCTACACTTACCAAGGCTACGTTAATGTCAATGATTGATTTTAAGGTAATGAACATTCCGAATAACACGAAAAAGAAGGTTCTAATTACAAAGGCCGACTCCAAGGTAAGAATATGGAAATCGTGCATAATGGGCTTCGTTTTTTCTTTATTAAAATACTTGCTCAACCTGCCTTTAAAGAAAATTTCAGAGTTATTCAAAACGAGTCCGAAGGCTAGGATTATAAGCAGAGACGAAAGGTGAACCTTTTTACCCAATGCAAAGACAAACATCAACAATGAAATTACCAAAAACAGCTTTACTTGAGAAGTTAGTCTTTGGAAAATGAATACCATCAAGTACGCCAATATAATGGATGCAATAATAGTCACTACTATGTTGATTCCTATACTGGTAACAATTTCAGCTGCACCATTACTATGTTCAGATTCAATCAAGAAGTAGAACACCATAATCCCTAGAATATCGGAGAAAGTACTTTCATAAACCATGAATTCTTTCTTCACGCCAGTGAGGCCGCCGACAGAAGGAATAATGATGGCCGAACTCATAATAGACAAAGGCACGGCATAGACTAAACAACTTACAAAATCATCTGCTCCAGGAATCATGAAGTGAATGATTGTTGCAATTGCTCCAGAAGAAACCACCAAGGCGATTAACGCAACGAGAAACGAATTTAAAATCAGTTTCATTTTATCCTTTTCAAGCTTTAAATCTAAAGCCGCTTCAAGAACAATCATCACCAAACCTATGTTTCCGACAATCTCTAAGGTGCTGAGCTTCGCGTATTTTTCTATGTCAAAATGGTCTGATTCAGATGCAAACTCCTTAATGATTACCCCCAATGCAATGAGCATCAAAACACTTGGAATGTTTGTTTTTTTTGCAAAAATATTAAAGAAGAATGAGATGATGATTATCCCCGAAATTCCTATGATGAGTGAGTAAGTATCCACTTTGTTAGTTGTTATATTTTGGGAAAGTTACATAAAATGTAGTCCCTTCATTTAATTTTGATTCAAATCTAATATTTCCTTTCATGTTTTCCACAATTTGTTTAGACATTGCTAAACCTAAACCAGTACCTTTTGATTTTGTTGTGAAATAAGGAACGAATATTTTTTCCTGGGCTTCCTCAGCTATTCCAACACCATTATCTTGAACAGCCACTTCGTAGGTATCCGCAGAATGAGAAATCGTGATTTTAACTAATGCAGACTGATCCACTCCTGCTGCTTGAATAGCGTTTTTTATAAGATTATTAAAAACCCTTAAAAGCAAATCTTTATCCGCCCAAATTATAGCGTCTTCTTTCACCGAATTAATTAGTTCAATGTGGTGCTCGTCATATTCTGAGAACACTGCCACCGCACTTTCTACAATTTCAGTAAGATTCAGTTCAGACTCATTTGCTTTTGGCATTTTAGCAAAATTTGAGAATTCATTTGCAATTTTAGTGAGGGCATCAATTTGTTCAATGAGTGATTTTGTGACTCTATCAAGTTTATCAGCTGATTCATCATCAGCCACTTTAACAGACCTTTTTAGGTGCTGAATAGAAAGTTTCATTGGCGTTAATGGGTTTTTAATTTCATGCGCCACTTGTTTTGCCATCTCACGCCAAGCGCTTTCCCGCTCACTCTTCGCCAATGCTTCTGCGTTTTTCTGCAGCTCTCCTACTTTCAAATTATACTCTCTTACCAGCTCACCAATCTCATCTGTTCCTTCATATTTAATGGGTTTATATTTAGCACCAATTTGAACATTTCTTAAACTGTCTTGAATGTATTTCAAAGGTCTTGTAAGCCTATTAGACACAATAATCGCCAGAATCGTTGATATCGCCAGCATTAATACCATAATATTAATGATGGCTAACAAAAAGGCCGAAATCTGGTCTTCAAATTGATCTTGCCTTGAAATATACTGCACATTCAGGTAGGCCAAAAACTCGCCTTTTTGATTGAAAAATGGCGTATAAGCAGATAGATAATTTAATCGTCCGATATTCTCTGTATGTACAAACTCACTTTTGTTTTGCAAATGAATCTCTTGAAAAGCGAGGGTATTCATTTTTCTAGATATCAACCCTTTAGAGTAAATTTTCGGCTGTGACGAAGCTAGTAAATCACCATCCGTGTTGAACAGGTTAATGTCTGTAACAAAGACTTTAGAAAACTTCTTTAAAAGGTATTCTAAGTAATCTGCTATGTCGCCCTTCAACTCTTCTTCTTTCTTTAATTTTGATTCTAGCTCGGTTTTAACGGATCCTAATTTCTCCGTAATAAAACCAGTATTACTTTCTGTATATTGATCTTTTACGAAAGCTCCGGCACCAACTGCAAATGCTACTAAGGTTACCAAAATCAATCCAATCAATACTGTTTGAATTTTGACATTTAATTTGATGTTTTTAAAAGATACACCAGACTGAAATTGCTTGAATCCAAGAGGAATTAACAAAAGGACGCCAAAAATGATCAAGAGGTATGAAAATGAAGTAAACAACGAAAGGTTTGATTTCAGTTTTTTGGATATTACTGTAGTGTAGCCTTGCTCTTCTTCGTAGATAAAATGACTGAAACCGTTCAAGTTGACGAAAGAATTTGAAGCGTCCCACTCCGTCCCTGTTGTTGGGTACGCATAGTCGCCTTTACGGGTCACCAATTTATCGTCAACATATTTCGCAATTGAATAATTCTTCAATCGGTTTAATGTGTTCGTCCCTTTATCCAGCAACAATGACGGTAATCCAATATCTTCTGGAAACTTTTTTGATCTAAGCTCTGTCACCAAATAACCTCTGATCGTATCTGAATCCAGAACTGGAAACTTAGATATATAAGTAAGTTTATCAGTATAATCTTTAATAAAATAAAGGTTTGTAGAGTCAATTCGTTCTCCACTCTGCGCTATAATTTCCTCAAAACGAGAATAGTCTTTTAGTTCATAGTTTCCATAATCTACTACCATCCTTTTGTCTGCACCAAACAAATAAAAGGTCAAATCAAAATCGTTCTTGAGTTTTTTGAAGTAATTCTCTTCTAATTCTTCACTGAAAGCTGATTGATTAAATTCGCCATCAAAAAAGGGCAAAATTGCATCTTCTTTGATGAGTTTTCTTTCGGCATTATCGTAGTCAAACTCTGAAAAGAAATCTTTGTCTTTAGCAATTAATTCAGCCTGCGCAATTCTCAATTCTCTTTCGTTATTCTCCGAATATCCCTCTAAAATATAAGCCGCATAAAATGCAATAAACGCCACCATGCTGATCACATGAACAAATTTGTATGCTTTCTCTTTAAACTGGAACCATAACAAAGCCCCACTCAATAAAATCGGCCACAACGAAGTCAAAAAAGAATGATCAAAATAGACTAAGTCAATAATGATATAAATACCCGAACTCAGCGCCCATAAAAAAGCCAATCTATTCCATTCAAACTCATTGTTTTTCAATTGGATAATAATGTATTGAATCAGTTTGAAATATGCATAAAAACTTGCCCCAATTACGGTGATACTAAGAAAAGAATAGATGCTGAAATCAAACAATCTTTCTAAGTCAAAAGACAGTTTTGAGTCATACACCAACGAATAAATGATATCGTTGATTTTGAATGCAGCAAAGAAGCTCACAATAAACAAAGGCATGATGAAAATCACCAGCTTTAACTTTTTGTTTCCCTCTTTAAACCAATCTCTTGTTCTCTTTAAAAGAAAGTGAACGAAGAAATAAAACATGGTAATGTTAATTATCAAGTCTCCTAACGAAGGGGCAAATATTGACGAAGCAAATAACTCTGGATTAAACAATTCAAAGTCTGCCATGATGCCTTTCACATCTGAAGACAGCCATAAATAACGCAAAACAACAATTGTGAGCGGGTAGATAATTAGTAAAATTGGTCGCTTTATTAATAGCTTTTGTGTAGCATTCAGCATCAATTGTAAGAGGATGACGAAACCAATGAGGTAACAGAAGAAGATAGTAATCTCAAGCCCTTCATTCTTGTCCATGTTCTCTAAAGGAACAACAGAAAATTCGCGTTCGCCATCAGCGTTGACTACTGCAAAACCTTCGTCCTCAAGGCTTAATTCTGCCGGAAAATCAGTAATTAAATCTTCAGAAAAAGCATTTGATAAATCTTCGTTTTCGTGCTTAAACTGGTTCTTGATTTTAAAAACACCAATAATGATGCTGTCGCCAACATGAGTGTGCCTGCTTTGAAACCAGCCGTTATCAAGAAATACAAGGCCAGACTCAAAATGTTCATCCGATTTAACCGTTGGAAAGTCAATGCGATTATTGGTCCAAAGCACGAGACTATCTTGGTGATAAACGAAAAAATCTGACCCTGTTTTTTCAGAAATATTCAGTCCTAAATCAAACTTTTCTTCTTCAGTTGATTTGGTTTTTAATTGGCTCTGATAGTTAAGTAAATCATCATTCAACTGATTTATTCGTTGAATATACTTTTCCTGAAACTCCTCAACAGCAGAGGCGTTTAGGCTTACGTTCAGCTTAAAATGAAAAAGTAATGCTCCGGTCAACCAGAATAAAAATCCGATTGAAGCGCCATAAATAAACTTTTTTCGAAAGGTTGACTTCATGCTCTTTTGGTAAGCATGGTTTGAATCAAAAATCGAACCACGATTTAACCTAAATTTTTGTGAATTACTGAGCTTAAGATATGAATATTTTCGTCAAACGCTTGATTGTTTGTGATAATAAGATCTGCTTCAGATTTATATGGTTTCACATAATTCTCATAAGACGGAATTACATGATTCTCCCACTGATACATCACATCTTCTTTTGAATAGTTGCGCTCTTGAACGTCTCTCAACAGTCTTCTTTCAAGCTGCAAGTCAGGATCTACTGAAAGATAAACTGAATAATCCAGGGCGGCCTTAATAAAGTCATAGTGCATTACAAAAAGCCCTTCAACAATCAATAACTGTTTTGGTTCTAAAGTAAGATAGGCATCTTCGTTTGCCGGATTGTTAAATTGATAAATACTTTGCTGAACTGGCTGACCTTTGGTCAATGCCTCAAAGTCTTTTTTCATCTTTTCAATGTCCAACGCTGTTGGCAAGTCAAAATTGATGACCCCATTACCATCTTTAGCCTGCTCCGTTTTAGGCTTGTAGTAATTATCTAAAGAAAATGTGGTGACTTGTCCTTCAAACTCTTCGTTGAGCCCAGAAATTAAGGTTGTTTTTCCAACCCCGCTTCCGCCAGTAATCCCAACAATAAATTTGACTTTTTCCATGAGCAGTTCAGTAGTAGCACAAAAATAACATTTCTATTGAAGAATAAAATTGGAATTAGACAAAGAGCCTAAATTGACCTATCAGTATAGAAAAAAGTAAAAAAAGACTGTTCATAAGATTCGGTTTTTATTCAAATCAGCCCTTTAAATTCATTTACTTTTATCAAAAGAACTAAAATGTCTTCAGTAGATTGGCTCATTTTCTTGGTTTACCTAGCGGCTGTTTTCATTATTGGAATTATCGTTTCTAAGAAGGCCAGCAGTGGAATTGATTCCTACTTTGTTGCAGACAGATCTTTGCCTTGGTGGTGGTTAGGGATTTCCATAATTGCTACCACTTTCGCAGCAGATACGCCTCTAGCGATAACTGGAATTACCGCGAATAACGGTATTGTCGGGAATTGGTTTTGGTGGAGCTGGGCAGCTACCTATATCACCATTACCATCTTCTTTGCGAAAAGATGGAGGTCAAGCCAAGTTTTAACGGATGTTGAATTCATTGAACTCAGATATTCAGGAAAAGAAGCTGCTTTCTTAAGAGGGTTTAAGGCGTTTTTTTACGGAATCATCATCAATGTTTTCATCCTTGGTTGGGTAATCACAGCTGCTGTAAAAATAGCAGGTCCGTTCATAAAGTGGGATCAAATTCTTGGCGCTTCTGTTTTCCAAAAAATTGGAGAGATTTATCCATCCATGTTGCTCTTTAAAGGAGACCTGAATGCTACTATCACTATTGTCGCGCTTTTACTTATTGTAATGATTTACAGTTCGATTGGCGGCATTAGAGGTGTAATTTTAACCGATTTATTCCAATTCATAATAGCCATTGTCGTTTCTATCATATTTGCTGTTTATGCAGTAAACTCAGTGGGTGGATTAGAAGGACTTCAAACCAGCTTGACCGATATTTATGGAGAAGTCAGGGCCGGGCATCTCACTGAGATAATTCCGTCTTTTGACAATCCATTAATTCCTTTTGAAATATTTATTATTTACGTGGTTGTTCAATGGTGGGTACGTTATGACTCTGACGGATCAGGCTATATCGCTCAACGAATCAATACGGCCAAAGATGAAAAAGACGCCAGAAAAGGATCACTCTTATTCTCCATTTCATTTATTGCCTTGCGAACTTGGCCCTGGATAATGGTGGCACTCGTTTCACTTGTCGTTTTTCCGCTTGAAGATCCAACAGCAAATTATGGTGCAGAAGGGACTATAGTGGGAGGAGATCGGGAAGCGGCATACCCTGTTTTGATGGCTATGTTACTTCCTATTGGTTTGGTTGGATTAGCGTTTACAAGCTTGATGGCGGCTTTCATGTCAACAGTAGATACCCATTTGAATTGGGGTGCAAGCTATATGACCAATGATATTTATCGAAGATTTATTAAGCCGGATGCCCAACAAAAAGAGCTGGTTAAATTCTCCAGAATTGTAGTGGTTATCATTACCATTTTAGCGGTAATTGTTGCTAGTCAAATGGACTCAATTGCTGGGGCTTGGGTGTTCTTTATTAATGCAGCATCAGGATTAGGAGTTGCACAATTGATTAGGTGGTTTTGGTGGCGCGCCAACGCTTGGACGGAGATTTCATCAATGCTTGCAGCTATTTTAGCCACTGTTTTATATCCAATACTATTTGCGTCTTATGCGGATGTTCCGCACTTTGACACCTACGCCTTAGTTGGTATTACGATTTTCTGTATTGTCGTTTCCGTTACCGTCACCTATTTAACGCCGGCAACAAGCCAAGAAAAAATAGATGAGTTTATTGAGAAGTGTAAGCCTGTTGGTTTATGGCAAGGAAAGGGAATAAGTAAAAATGCGATTGGTTCGTTTAGTCAATCAATGATTATGTGGGTGCTTGGTTTAACCACAAGTTTTTGCGGCCTTTTCACCATAGGCTATTTCTTAATGCTAAAACCTTGGATGGGCGTTTTAAATGCCGTTATTTCAATCGTCTCGTTTATTATTTTGACCAAAATGATGAAGAAAGATTAATTGTCTAATCTCCCTTGTTGAATCCAACAATAAAACTTTTGTAATAAAGAATCTGCAATTTGTTCGCCTTCAAATGGCATAGGAATATATCCTTCTTGATGCGCCATAGCACGATATAAAGGATCCGTGTTTTCTGATACCAGCGAATGGGAGGTTAGTTCTCTGCTTCCGGCAGCTGTGGCATCATGGCATCCCGCAACATTACAACTTAGGTCAATAATCTGTGGAACAATTTCTTCGTTATAAGAAATGGTATCACTGCAAGGTTCAGGAACAAAGGGCTCCGGTGTGTTATCCTTCGTGCATGAAAGCAGTAAAATAGCACC
This sequence comes from Crocinitomicaceae bacterium, assembly GCA_039939375.1. Classification (GTDB taxonomy): domain Bacteria; phylum Bacteroidota; class Bacteroidia; order Flavobacteriales_D; family Crocinitomicaceae; genus Paracrocinitomix. The sequence continues at coordinate 131,168 of JBDVJO010000011.1, forward strand.
TATAAAACAGATCAATATCCTCTTCATACTATAGGGACGAAAAAAACGGGTTTTTATTACGGTCAAACACAAGATTTAAATTGACTTTGAAGCCATTTTATTAGCATAAAGATTCTAAATTTGCTGTTCAGAATTTTTAGAACAATGAAAAGAATAGAAATTAAACATTTATTGGCTTCAGAACCTGTAGGGGAAGAAGTATTGGTTAAGGGATGGGTAAAGGCCTTTAGATCAAAGCGATTTATACAAATCAATGATGGGTCTACCATTAATAATATTCAAGCAGTTGTTGATTTTGAAAATTTTGAAGAAGCCTTATTGAAAAGGATAAGTACTGGTGCAGCCATTGCTTTATCTGGTAAAGTTGTTTCATCTCAAGGAAGTGGACAAGCAATTGAAATTGAAGTTTCATCTGTTGAAATTCTTGGAGACGCAGATCCGGATGAAGTAAGTAAAACAATCCTACAACCTAAAAAGCACTCTTTAGAGTTACTTAGAGAGCAAGCACATTTACGATTTAGAACAAATTTATTTGGGGCAGTTTTCAGATTAAGACATGCCGTTTCTTTTGCGATTCACAAATATTTCAATGACAAAGGATACTATTATATTCACACACCAATTATTACTGGTTCAGACGCTGAAGGAGCTGGTGAAATGTTTAGAGTATCCATCCTTGACCCACAAAATCCACCCAAAACTGAAGATGGTAAAGTTGATTGGTCTGAAGATTTTTTCGGTAAAGAAACGAACCTTACGGTATCTGGTCAGTTAGAAGCAGAATTGGCTGCTATGGCATTAGGAAAAGTTTATACTTTCGGGCCAACATTTAGAGCAGAAAATTCAAACACGGCAAGACACCTAGCAGAGTTTTGGATGATAGAGCCAGAAGTTGCATTCAACGATATTGTTGACAACATGGACTTGGCTGAAGATTTCTTAGGTTATATCTGTAAGCACGTAATGGAGCACAACGCTGACGATTTACAATTTTTACATGATCGAGAAGTAAAAGAAGATTCACAAAAGCCTACTGCTGAAAGAAACGAAATGCCACTTTTAGACCGCTTAAAATTTGTTGTTGACAATGATTTTGAACGTGTTACTTACACTGACGCAATTAACATTTTAAGAAATTCTAAACCCTATAAAAAAGGGAAGTTTCAATATCCCGTTGAATGGGGAACAGATTTACAGTCTGAGCATGAGCGTTTTTTAGTTGAAAAACACTTTAAAAAGCCAGTCATTATTATCGATTACCCTGCTTCTTTTAAAGCATTTTATATGCGTTTAAATGAGCCTAGCGAAGGTGTGCCTGGTGATACCGTTGCTGCTATGGATATTTTATTCCCAGGAATTGGTGAAATTATTGGAGGATCTCAACGAGAAGAGCGTTATGACGTACTTTTACAAAAAGTGAAAGAATTTGGTATTCCAGAAGAAGAATTGTGGTGGTATTTAGAAACTAGGAAATTCGGAACGGCTCCGCATGCAGGATTCGGATTAGGATTTGAACGTATGGTTATGTTTGTGACAGGTATGTCTAATATTAGAGATGTAATTCCTTTCCCAAGAACACCGAAAAAAGCTGAATTCTAATGAAGAAAGTATATTATTTAAAAAGTTGTTCTACTTGCCAACGTATTCTTAAAGAGTGGAATTTGGACGAAAGTGTCATTCTTCAAAACATCAAGGTAGATAAAATGACGTCTGAACAAGTTGATGAAATGATAAAATTGGCGGGGTCAGCAGAGCGTCTTTTTTCAAGAAAAGCAATGAAATACCGTGCAATGGGGCTTCATGAAAAAACCCTAACTGAAAAAGATTATCGTCAGCTAATTATTGATGAATACACCTTTTTAAAACGCCCTGTTTTAATTCTTGAGGATCAAATTTTTATCGGTAATTCAAAGGCGGTCGTAGCAGAAGCTAAGGCGGCCTTATAAGAGATGAAAGGTCTCTTAAAGTTCCACTTCGCCTTATTTATTGTTCAATTAATGTATGGCGCCAATTATGTTGTTGCCAAAGGTTTGATGCCTGGGGTAGTTGGACCTAATGGTTTCATTTTACTTCGTGTTTTAGGGGCTGTAAGTTTATTTTGGGCGGTGTTATCATTCAGAAAAGAAAAAGTATCTAAAAAAGATTTCGGCCGACTTGCGCTTTGTGGTCTATTTGGCGTGGCGTTAAACCAGCTAATGTTTTTCAATGGATTGATGCTCACTTCACCCATGAATGCTCCAGTAATCATGACCATGACTCCAATTATCGTGTTGATTTTAGCCGCGATTATTCTGAAAGAACGCATCAGAAAGTTGCAGATCATTGGTGTTATTATGGGCGGAATAGGTTCGGTTTTATTCATTTTATTAAATGAATCTGGCGGATTTGCGTCTGGAGCTGGCGACATATTGATACTCGTTAACGCTACCTCTTACTCTATTTACTTGGTGCTCGTTAAGCCACTAATGGCTAAATACAAGCCTTTAACTGTTATCAGTTGGGTGTTTACGTTTGGATTAATTTATGTGTTGTTGTGGATTCCGAGCAGTAATGAGGTGTCTTCAATGAAATGGGAGGCAATTAGCGGAGCTGAAATCGCTCAGATTTTGTTTGTCATTATCGGAGTTACCTTTGTTCCTTACTTACTCAATGTTTTTGCAATGAAAAAGTTGAGTCCATCAATTGCTGCTGTTTATATTTACCTCCAACCCTTGCTAGCCACTGCCTTTGTGTACCTTTTCTATTACTTGGATATAGTCGATTATAGAAAAGACATGTCTTTTGAAAAGGTAATTTGTGCTATTGTAGTTTTTATTGGGGTATATCTGGTAATTAAGCCAGCTAAACAAAACCAAAAGCCTGCGCTTAAAGAATAGAATAATTGATTATTTTTATACAAAATCTAGAACATGGAAAACGTAATTAAAACTATCGAATTTGATTCTCTTTTGCAAAACGCAGCTGTTACGCATTTAGGTAAAGGCGTTTACCAACTAAATTCTGGAAACAAGACAGAAATCATTGAGGTATTAGCGATTGATTTTGATTTGAAAACTATGCAAATCAGACATGATCATTACATCCATGATATCATCTTTAAAAATAATCTTGACTTAGTTTTAGACAGCATGGGGATTAAGCGTGCAGCAGAAAACTTAAACCTTGATGTGAAAGCACCAATGCCTGGTAAAGTGATTGATGTGAATGTAAAAGAAGGTGATGCAATATTAAAAGGAGACGCTATATTGATTCTTGAAGCCATGAAAATGGAAAACGTTCTTAAAGCTGAAAACGACTGTACTATTAAAAAGATTCTTGTTGGCGCTTCAGAAAGCGTAGAGAAAAACCAAATTCTTGTTGAGCTAGAAGCCAATTAAGAAGCGCTCGCCTTTATATCATACAACCTTCTTACCGTCTTTATAAAGTACGTAAAAATGGGATGCGGCATATCTGATGTTGACAGCACTTGCGGGCAGAACATTGTAAACAGAAAGAAAGGATGCTCTTTTGATTTTAAAATTTCAGGATCAAAATATTGATTTCTTGCTCCAATTTCAAAATCTTCACTCAAAATATCAGAGTATTGCGGTAATATAGAATAGCGAGAAGAACTGTATTCTACATTTCCTTTGTTCAAATATATTTTACTGAATTCGTCTGATAATTTTTCCAGTTGAATCCCGGTGAATTGATTACTGTCAATTAGGTTGTCAGAGATGATTTTCTCCCTTCCGGTATCAAATCCTTTTCGGGTAAAAATGGTTTCAACTAAAGTTTTAAAGCAATCACCTGTACCTAACACTGGAACAGATTTTTCTAAGAGTTTTGCAATAATTGAGTTGAAATAAAAGGGCTGTCTGTATGGACCGGGAGCAATGATTACACCATCATAATTTTGATAAAAATCTTCGTCCTGTTCACAGCATTCTTTTTCATTCAACCAATAAAAATTTAATGGTTGTTCAAGCACAGCCTCAACATGCTGCAAGGCTTGATTTGTAGCGTTGTGCGAGTTGTAAGCGAAATTAAAATCGCCTATAATCGCGATTCTTAATACTTCATCCATTTCAACAGACTAGGTGTTTATGACAAGTTAATAAAAAAAAGGGAGATTCTATTGAACCTCCCTTTACATATTATATTGTTAAACTAGAATTAATCTAATCTAAATGCTGATTTCATGTGAGCGTTAGTTAAACATCTAGCGCTATCAATTACTCCGTAATCTGAATTGATCATTCTACAGTTAAATACGGCATCAAACTCCATGTATTCTCCAGTAGTATCTGAATCATACGTGAATAAGTTATACGTAAAGTTTGAAATACACCCTAAAGTCGTGTCACTTACCCAAATTTTTCCGTTAGGGTCTGTCCATCTAATCACCACACCATTATCGTTGGTGTTTGTTGAATATTCTGGTGCATTTGAAACAGCATTATTGAAAAATGCTTGCCAATCTGTTGATGAAGGATTGTTTGATCCATCATCTGACCATAATAAATTTCTCATTTCAATTTCAAAGCCCGGACTCATTCCTGGTCCTAAAACTTGCGTCTGATATTGCGCATCTGACAATGTTGTTGAGCTAATTGTTTTAGTTGAAGAGTAAGTACATGTGTCATCATAAGTAAATGATGAATCACCAGCCATACCCGTAATTTCACCTTCACATAAACAGTCTATATCAACCAAAGGAACCGGTGGTGGAATAACTTCATGATCTGTACATGAAAACATTGCAACGATTGCAACTAAACTTCCTGAAATAATTGTCTTTTTCATTTTTCAAAGTTTCTATGCTATGTTAAACAAAGATTAACCCCAAATAGTTACAGTTGGATTAAAAATTGTTCCCATACTTTGGCTAAGATAGCACTTTTTTACAACATACGTATGTTTGAGCCCTTTGGTTGTCCGGGATACTAGCTAATTAGTACCTGCTGAAAAAGATTATTTTTAATTAGCCTACTTTCTTTAGGCTTTCAACTCCCAATTGCAGGTCTAGACTGTTGATAGGAAAATATTTGTTTTTAGAAATCCCAGCAACCTCTGCATAAAGCGTTTCTTGACCTTCATAAAAAGAACGAATTATGCCACTTAAGAAAATTGTTCCAAGCCTGAAGCCTTTAAAATAAGCATGGTATTCTGGTTCTCCCATTAAGTTGGTTCCGGCCAATTTTAATTCTACTACACTGTTCTCTTTTAAATGATGATAGACATAAATCATATCATAATTCATAAGTTCTTTAACAGCCACTACTGCCTTAATTTTAAAAGACTCTCCAAAGCCTAATTGATGCATTAAATTTTTCATACTATGCTCTTATTTGTCTGATTGCTTTACTAAACTGAAAGTCTTCTAACACTACGTTTTCGCCAAAAACATTCTCGAATTTATAATCTACTATTTCAGTGCCATCACCAAAATCTAAACGACTTACGTTTTCACATTTAAACTCATATCCCATTGAAACAATCTTTGAAATGATTCGATTAAGGTCAGAATGAGACATCACAATTTTAGTGTTCACCACTTGCTCATCAAATGAAATTTCACAGTTTGCAGTTACAAAGTCATCCCCCATTTCGTAAGAAACTTCGTTCACTTTAATTTGGTTGTAGATAGAAAAAATTGTCTTCATAATTCAATTATTTGATACAATGATATTTAAGCAGAACGTAAACTAAATACGTTGTAAAAATCGTTCATAAATACCTGCGTCAACTTTACCATGCAGTTGAATTTTCTACTACTTTAGTTTTTCAAATTATTAAAGGATGAAAAATATTCTCGTTATCGGTGCCGGATTGTCTGCATCATCAATGCTGCGCTACTTTACGCAAAACGCTGAAAAGGAAGATTGGCAAATAAAAGTTGTAGATCAAAACGCAGAATTGGCAAAATCTAAAGTTGCTGGATGTTCCAGAGCCGAAGGATTTTCGATCAATGCTTTAGATCCAAACGAAAGAGAACCTTTAATTGAATGGGCGGATTTGGTAATTTCTATGTTGCCAGCACGATTCCATATTGACGTAGCGCTTGATTGTGTGAAATATAAAACCAATTTGATTACGCCATCATACATTTCAAAAGAAATGAAAGCCCTTCATGAAGAAGCTGAAGCAGCAGGAATCATTATCATGAATGAAATTGGTGTTGACCCTGGAATCGATCATATGTCTGCCAAAAAGATTTTGGACGAGATTGAAGAAAAAGGCGGTAAAATGCACATTTTCGAATCATTTACTGGAGGATTAATTGCTCCTGAAAGTGATGATAATCCGTGGAATTATAAGTTTACATGGAACCCTAGAAATGTTGTTTTAGCTGGACAAGGTTCCGCAGCGAAATTCATTCAAGAAGGAGAATACAAATACATTCCTTACAACAAACTATTCAGGAGAACTGAAATCATTAACCTGTCTGGACATGGTGATTTTGAAGGATACGCGAACAGAGACTCTCTAAAATATCGTTCTAAATATGGCCTGGATGACATTCCAACCATTTATCGTGGAACCTTTAGAAGAAAAGGGTTTTCAAAAGCATGGGACACCTTTGTACAAATAGGAGCAACAGATGATTCTTATGTGTTAGAAGGGAGTAAGGACATGACAAAAAGAGAATTCATTAATTCTTTTTTACCATATAATCCCAACGACTCAGTTGAACTTAAATTACGCCATTATCTAAAAATAGATATGGATGATATTATTTGGGACAAACTGGTTTGGTTAGGCATTTTTGAACGTGAAAAGATGAACTTCACTGAAGATGTCACTCCCGCATACTTCTTGCAAAAAATTCTTGAAGAAAAATGGGCACTGGGAGCAGACGACAAGGATATGATTGTAATGTATCACAAGTTCGTTTACAAAATAAATGGAGAGTTCAAAGAAATCAACTCGCACATGGTTTCAATTGGTGAAGATCAAACATACACCGCCATGAGTAATACGGTTGGGTTGCCTTGCGCCATTTGTGCGAAAATGATTTTAAACGGAACCATTCAAACGAAAGGGGTTCATCTTCCTATCCATAAAGAAATCTATAAACCTATCTTAGATGAATTGGAAGATTATGACATTAAATTTATTGATACAGTAGTAGATCCTCCAGTTTTATACATGGAGCCAACTAGAGTTTAAACACTCAACGCTACCACTTCTTTCACAGTTTCTATGTTCGCTTTTAAGAGCTGCTCAATTCCGCCTTTTAAGGTGGCAGTTGAAGAAGGGCACCCAGAACAAGAGCCTTTTAACTCAACAGTTACAACTCCTTCTTCATAGCCTACATATTCTATTGCTCCACCATCATTTTCAACGGCAGGACGAACATATTGATCTAATAAATCTAGGATTGTTTCATCATAATCAGATGGCTCAAAGGATTTTCTCACCGCTTGTTCTTCTTCGCTTTTTGTAGCGATAGTTGGCATCATTACTAAAATGTCTTTGCCTTCAGCAATCCATTCTCTAATGAAATCTCTTAATTCCATCATGATAAAATCCCAATCAACATTATCTGTTTTTGTAACGGTAATGAAGTTTCCAGAAATGAAAACACCATCTACAAAAGGAAACTGAAACAAAGCTTCTGCCAAAGGAGAATAGCCTTTTGCTTCTGCCAAAGAAGTAAACTCAACGGTTGCGTTATCAATCAACAAATACTTATTGGCTACAAATTTCATAGTCAACGGGTTTGGTGTCATTTCGGCGTATAATGTTACAGGTACTCTTGCTTGTTCCATGATGAATTTTTTTACAAAACTAGTTCAATTTATTATCCGTTGCACATTAAGTGGCACAGAATTCGTTAATTTAAAGATATGAAACGAAGAAAGTTCATTCTAAACGCCTCAGCTATAGCATTAGGCGCATATACGCTCAGTTCATTACAACAAGACGATAAAAACAACTTTCCAACCATAAAACCTAAGGGCTTAATTAAAGGTGATTTGATAGGAATTACGGCACCTGCAGGCTGTATTTGGAATAAAGCCCATGTTTCAAAAATTGAAGGGATTTTAAAGGATTTAGGGTTTAGAACCAAAGTTGGAAAAACTGTATACCAACAAGTAGGATACCTTGCGGGGTCTGACGAAATGCGCGCAAATGAACTCATGGAAATGTTTGAAGATAATTCTATTAGAGCCATTCTTACCATGCGTGGCGGATGGGGTTGCTCTAGAATCTTAGACTTACTTGATTATGAAAAAATCAAAACTAAACCGAAAGTACTAATGGGTTTTAGCGATATTACATCTTTAGTCAACGCCATCTACTCTAAAACAGGTTTAGTGACGTATCACGGTCCTTGTGGTTACTCTTCATGGGGTGATTTTTCAACACAACAAGTCATCAACTCAGTAGTTAAAGGTGTTCCTTTCACTATGGAAAATCCAAGTGATAACCGAGAAGACTTAAAAGTTTGGTCTTCTGGTCAAGCTCAGGGCGAACTAGTAGGCGGCAATTTGACTGTGATGGTTTCTATGATTGGAACACAATATGAACCCAACTGGAACGGAAAATTACTTTTTTTAGAAGAAATTTCAGAAGAACCTTATCGAGTAGACCGAATGCTATGGCAAATGAGACAAGCAGGAATCTTTAAAAAAATTAACGGATTAGTTATTGGATCATTTAGAAAATGTAACCCAGAAGAACCCGAAAAATCATTCACCCTTGCAGAAGTGTTTGAGCAACATTTTAAAAATGCCAGTTTCCCGGTTTATCAAGGAGCAAGTTTTGGTCACATTGCGCCTAAATTTACCTTACCCATTGGAATTAAAGCAGAAATGGACACTTCTTCCTTTACAATTCAAACACTAGAGAAATCTGTTATCGTTTAACTTGAGTATAGTTTCCTTACATTTGCCGCAGAAATGCTCAAAGAAAAACTAATACAATACAAATACCCCCTGCTCACTTTTGGGCTTTCATTTGTCGTGTTGTTTTACTTTTTTCACGCCGTTATTTTATCCCCCAACTCTTACCTTTTTGCCTCTGGCGGTGACGGAATTAAAAATTACTATACCTATATGTTTCATGCCAAACATGACACTTCTTTTTGGGAGTTTACTGGCATGAACTATCCCTTTTACGAAAACGTCATTTATACAGATGGTCACCCTTTACTATCATATTTAATTGGGTCCCTTGGATTAGAAAATTATGGAATAGGAATTTTGAACCTTTTAATGCTTACATCCTTTCCAATTGCTTCCGTTTTTCTGTATCTCATTTTAAAAAATTACAAGGTTGAAAATCTTTGGGCCATTAGTGCTGCCATTGCCATTACATTTTTGACCCCACAAATTTTTCGATTAACCGGCCATTTTTCTCTCTCTTATGTCTTTGCGATTCCGGGCATTTGGTGGCTGTTAATTAAATGTAATAACGCTAGCTCTCCAGGATGGTGGGCCTTTTTCTCATTCAGCTATATTTTCGCGTTCTTTTTTACGCACCCCTATCTTGGAATTATATTAAGCCTGTTTTGCTTAACCTTTTGGCTATTTGTATTCTTAATGAATAGAGAACAATGGAAAACTTCAGTTGGTTTCATAACCGCTCAATTGGTGATTCCTTTTTTACTTTTTAGAATGCTCATCTTCATCAATGATGATCATTACAATAGAATGGATATTCCAGCAGGATTTTATAATTACTTTGCTGGATGGGGCAGTGTATTATTACCTCATCACGGACCAACTTCTTCAATAAGCAGAGCTATTGGGTTCAGACTAAACAACTGGGAAAGTTGGTCTTATGTAGGTCTTACTACCATCTTATTTTTTATCACCATTGTCGTTTTTACTATTCTTAAGCGCAAGTCTTTGCCGTTCAAATTAATCTTCAAACACGAGTTATTCATCTTCTTTTTAGCGGCGGTAACAATTTTAATCTTCTCGTTTTGCTTTCCTTTTAAATTTTCATGGTTCAGATGGATAACTGATTCTATCGGTCCTTTGAAGCAATTTAGAGTACTTGGCAGATTTACCTGGGTGTTTTACTATGTTGTGACGATAACAAGCGTCATTACCTTTTTCCATTTATACAAAAAGCAAGGACGTCATTGGGCTCTAGGTTTGTTTTTTGGTGCAGGTGTCATTTATTATTTTGTTGAGGCACATGAAGTAAATGCTTTACACACTGATTTAATAACACAACATGAAAACAGCTTTTTAGAAGAAAAAGTTCCTAAAGAAACAATGGACATTGCCAACTTTTTGGTTGAAAACGATTATGACGCGTTCATGCTTTTGCCGTTTACACATATGTCAAGTGAAAACATGCTAATTTTAGGGGCAGAGCAAGGTAATTTTGACTCCTTTATGATTTCATATCATTCAGGGTTACCCATGTTAAATTCAGTTTCTTCCAGGTTGTCTCAAGAAGAGTCTATTAAGTTTAATAACTTTTTTGGACCTGAATTTATTGAGAAGCAATTGGTTTATGATCTGCCTGAAGATGCTAAAATCGCGGTTATCATCAATGATGATTATCTATCCATAGATGAACTAAGAATTGTTTACACCCATGAATATGTTTACGAAAATGAACGTTTTCAAGTATGCACCTTTGACCGTGACGCCTGGAATACGCGTTATTATTTTGATGAAGTAATTACCAAAGAAAAACTGGCCACGACAGAACTGAGAGATGGCTGGAAATCTGAGAAAAAACAGTGGTTTTATTACGAATCATGGGATGATATCAAAGGAGAAAGTATTAAAGGTAAAGGCGCCTATGCCAATACCAAAGGCAATTATCCAATGTTGGCAGAAATAGCTGCGGATTCTTTAGAACCAGGAAATTATCAAGCCTCTTTTTGGTTCAATCACTTTGTTGATAGAGCAGATATAAATGCAGTTGTAGATCTCGGTTACGAAGGAGACTCTAGCTATTGGGCGGCAAATTACCCCATTGCTCAGAGCAATCACATTGTTGGTCATTGGATGTTGGTGAATATGGATTTTAAGGTCACCGAAGATGTTAAAACAATCAAAGTATTCTTATCCGGAAACGGAAGTGGAGAGCCTTATATCGTAGATGAGTTGTTGATTAAGAAAACAGATGAACCGCCTTTATTCAACCTGGCAAAAATGGGAAGAACCGAATATATTGTCTACAATAATTATTGGGTTAAACGAAAATCATTTTCTGAAAAGAACCGCTAAAAAGTTCCAAAATTCGCGCAATAAAATCTTTGTATTGACCTTTGAAAAAACAATGTTTGGTTTCAACTCCACAACTACTTTTTCAATTTTCAGCTTTCTTCTTGCCGCCAGTTTTATGAACTCCAAATCAAACAAAAATCGGTCAATTTTAGTTTTTAAGAACACGGCTGCACCCAGCTGATTGTAACCTTTTAATCCGCATTGCGAATCATCTGTAGGTAAACGCAAAAAGGTTTTTAAAACCCAGCGTAAAGTTTTAGAAACTACTTTTCTGAACCAAGGAGTTTTATCGTAATAGTCTTTGCCTCTGTGACCCAAAGCAACATCTGCTCCCTCCAACAATTTTTCTGCAACCGCTAATACGCTCTCTTCTTCATACGGAAAGTCAATATCGGTGTATACAATTAAGTCTGTTTTAATCGTCTTCACACCTTCTCTCAAGGCATAACCTTTTCCTCTATTATTTTCGTAAGAAACTAAAGTTGCGTTTTCAATGTTTTCTTTAAGATATGCCGCATGATACTGACTGCAATTATCGGTAGATCCATCATTCACGACTACCAAATCTAATTGCCCTACTTTACTTTTTAAAGCTTCTCGCAAAACTTCCATAGATAGCTTCACCTGTTTTTCCCAATCCTTTGGTGGATTATAACAAGGCAACAGGATCGTCATATTTGGCAAAGTGCTCATGAGGTGGCAAAAGTAATGATTTAAACGCCTTTAAAATCCTGAGAAAAAATTGCTCTCTCAGAATTTACTTGCAAACGTGCTTTTGATCCAAATAGTATCGCGCGATTATCTTTTATATGACCCGCAGGAAAATTAAAGCAGAGAGGGAAATCATATCCCTTTACTGCATCTGAAATAACTTCTTCAATCGTTTTGCCAAAAGGAATCGCCGAATCTTTCATGCCGGTCATTCCACCAACAATAAGTCCTTTTAAGTTCTCAAATTTTCCGGCCTTTTTAAATTGATACATCATACGATCTACCGCATAAATTGCTTCACCTATATCTTCAATAAACAAAATTTTATTGTCCGTATTTAAATCGTCATCTGTTCCGCAAAGGGTTGACAAAATGGCCATATTCCCTCCAACAATTTCTGCGTCAACTTCACCCAATCTGTTTAATTTATGTGAAGCTATTTCGTATGAATTTGATCCAGCAGTAAAAACTTCAACTAAAGAATTCAACGCTTCAGCTGTGTTTTCTTGAAAATTTAGAGGAACCGTGCTGTGGAGTGAAGGTATGCCAATTTTATTCATTCTGTTGTGAAATACAGTAATGTCAGAATAACCTGCAATTAATTTGGGTTGCTTGTTAAAGGCAGCCCAATCTAACTGATCTAAAATTCTAACCGAACCATAGCCTCCTCTGGCACATAAAATAACATCAATATCTGCATCAAATGCTGATTGCATATCCGCTAAACGTTCTTCATCTGTTCCTGAAAAATAATTGAATTCACCTTTAGCATTAGCACCAACGGACACTTCAAAACCTAATGACTCTAAGTGGTTCTTTGCAAAATCAATCAATTTTCCTTCAACAGACTTTGCAGGGGAGACTATTCTAATTTTCTTCACGGTCTAATTTAAAAACGAATATAGAAACAAAACGTATCTTTGTGGAACTTTTATAAAAGTTCAATGTCAGAGAATAAATATACCATTACAGCAGCATTACCATATGCAAACGGGCCCCTACATTTAGGGCATGTCGCAGGAGTTTACTTACCAGCAGATATATTCGTGCGTTTTTTACGAATGAACAACGAAGATGTCTTGTTCGTTTGTGGAAGTGATGAACACGGAGCTGCAATAACCTTAAGAGCCAAAAAAGAAGGAACAACTCCGCAAGCGATTGTTGACCTTTATCATGGCATCAACTCAAAAGCGTTTAAAGATTTTAATATCTCATTTGATATTTATTCAAGAACTTCAAACCAAGTGCATCATGACACCGCTCAAGAGTACTTTAAGAAGTTAAATGAAAACGGCAGTTTTATTCAAAAAACGACTGAGCAGTATTATGATGAAGAATTCGATCAGTTTTTAGCTGACCGTTATATTACTGGAACCTGTCCAAATTGCCAGAGCGAAAACGCTTACGGCGATCAATGCGAAAAATGTGGGTCGGCATTAAGTCCAACAGATTTGATTAACCCTATATCAACTTTAAGTGGCAAAGTTCCTACACTGAAAGAAACATCTCACTGGTTCTTACCATTAGATCAACATGAAGATTGGCTAAGAACCTGGATTAAAGAGGGGACTTTAGATGGTGTCCAGCAACATGAGCCAAAAGATTGGCGAAATCAAGTGAATGGTCAATGTATGAGTTGGATTGACGGAGGTTTGCATCCTAGAGCCATGACTAGAGATTTAGATTGGGGAGTAAAAGTTCCGGTTGAAGGAGCTGACGGAAAAGTGCTGTATGTATGGCTTGATGCACCTATTGGATACATCTCAGCAACTAAAGAATGGGCAGCTGAAAACAATAAAAACTGGAAAGATTATTGGACAGGAAATCGAAAACTAGTGCATTTCATTGGGAAGGATAATATTGTGTTTCACGCTATCATTTTTCCAGTCTTATTAAAGGAACATGGTGAATTTGTTTTGCCGGATAATGTTCCGGCTTATGAATTCTTAAACTTAGAAGGAGACAAATTCTCTACCTCAAGAAATTGGGCAGTTTGGCTGCATGAATTCATTGAAGAAAATCCTGATAAAATTGATGAGCTAAAATATGTTTTGACATCAATCGCTCCAGAAAGTAAGGACAGTGAATTTACTTGGAAAGAATTTCAGGCCAGAATCAACAACGAGTTAGCAGATATCTTAGGAAACTTTGTTAATAGAGCCGTTGTGCTGACTAACAAATATTACGGAGGTAAGGTTCCAGCTCAAGGAAATTTAGAAGCTATAGACAAAGATGTTTTGCAACAAGTTGGAGAATTTCCAGCAAGAATTGCAGATTTAATCAAACGATATAAGATAAGAGAGGCGCAAGCTGAAGCAATCAACTTAGCGCGATTAGGAAATAAATATTTGGCAGAAACTGAACCGTGGAAGTTAGCTAAAACAGATATGTCTCGCGTAGACACGATCATGAATATTGCACTTCAAATTACTGCAAACTTAACTATTGTTTTTGCTCCATTTTTACCAGAAAAGGCTAAAAAAATTGCTGATTTCTTAAATTTTGAGCAAAAAGACTGGTCTTTTGCCGGAAAAGTTGATTTATTAGAAAATGGACATCAGCTGAATGAAGCTTCAATTTTAATTTCAAAAATAGATGATGCCTTTGTTGATGCCCAAGTAGAAAAATTGAAAGAAAGTTCAGCTATGAATACAACAAACTTTGAACCTCAAAAAGAAGAAGTAGCATTTGATGACTTCATGAAAATGGACATCAGAATAGGTGAAATTTTAGCAGCCGAAAAGGTTCCAAAAGCAGATAAGTTGTTAAAACTTACCGTTGACACAGGTTTAGATAAAAGAACAGTTGTATCAGGAATCGCAGAGCATTATGCTCCCGAAGATATAATTGGAAAGAAAGTTTCGATCTTAATGAATTTGGCACCTAGAAAAATTAGAGGTGTTGAAAGTCAAGGAATGATATTGATGGCAGAAAATGCAGAGGGAAAATTAAGTTTTGTATCTCCTGAAGAAGGATTTGAAGCTGGTGGAGAAGTTAGATAATCAGTAATTATGAAATCAATTTATACGATTCTAGTTTTAGCGATAACGTTTTCATTATTTTCATGCGGGTCTTCCTCAGAAGCATCTCCAGAACAAGTTGATGAAAATGGCGCAATTGTGGGCGACTATCTTCTTTATAAAACAGAAGCAGTTATTGGTGGTAAAACTGTTTCTGAAGAGGAAGCAAGCACGGTATGGCAATTTACCAATGATTCCGTATTTGTTCACAACCCCTGTTATTTAGAAGCCCGAAAGAAAAAAGAGGGTTATCAATTCAAAGATGTTTGGTACGAAATTGATGAGGAGATTACGTATGAAGGTGATAAATTTCACATGGCAATCACTTCATACGAACCCACGAATATGACAATGGTTTTTTATTTCAAAACCATTCAATTGAATCAAGATCAAAAAGATTTCAGAAAAAAGAAAGTGGATTGGTCTTGTTTATTAGGTGAAAAATGGGTGAACAACCAAAATGTTAGCATAGATCGCAATGTTATTGCAGATGACCAGTTAGGTTTTATTCCAATCGATACGCTAGATTTTTCTGAAGAAAATTCTTACAACTATCGATTTTCAGCCGACACTTTGTTCTATACATCAGATAGCACAGAACACTTTTTTACAATGACTTTTTTACATAGGTTTGGTGATATGAGGCTGTCACCTAAAAGTCAGTGTAATTGTGATGATCAATTTTTAGGATATATAAAACTTTAAGATGTTGCTTCACCGCATAATTCAATCACTTCTAAAATCTGCGAAATTTCCGGGCAGAGATTATTTGATTGAAAATCTGCCCAAATGGTTTTTAAAACCTGCTGTGGGAGAAGTGATCGTTAAGACCCGTTTCAAGTTCAAAATTCAAGTTGACCCCAGTTTTGACAAAAACATTGAAAACGTTATTTATCAGCGTGGAGTATACGAACAGGCTACTACAGAATATATCCGCCAAACCTTAAATCGTGGTGATTGTTTTGTGGATGTTGGTGCAAACATTGGGTATTTATCTTTAGTTGCTGCCGCAACTGTTGGAACCAAAGGAGCAGTATATTCTTTTGAACCCGTTTCTACCACTTTTAAAATTCTAGAAAAGAACAAATCCATTAATGACTTTTCACAGTTGATTCTTCATCCCTTTGCACTTGGCAATCATGAAGAGAAAAAGACCATTTATACTGAAAAAGAAAATCGGGGCGGAGCTTCAATAAGCAATCAACGATCAGAACATTCTGAAGAAATTCAAGTCAAGCGCTTAGATGATTTAAATATCGACAGAACTATCCATTTATTAAAAGTAGATGTTGAAGGTTTTGAATGGGAAGTGCTAAAAGGAGCAGCTGAAAAAATTAAAAAAGACCGACCCGTTCTCATTGTAGAATATAGCAGAGACCGCAACAATGAGGGCAACTCTGATGAAATGCTCCGTTGGTTGCAATTAGAATTTGGCTATCGCGCATATCGATTCATCAAAGGCAAAGAAAGAGCCTCTAAACTTGCGCCTTGTATCTCTAAAACTGTTGGCCTACCAGAACACGACAATATCGTTTGTATTCCGAAATAGGTATCTTAGAGGACAGATTTTAATTTTATGAAAAGCATCTTAATCTTTTTTTGTCTCCTTTTTATTCAATCAGGCTGGTCTCAACGAACCACCGAACTAGAAATTAATCGCAAAGATTGTTTGTTAAAAGGAACTTTAACATGTGCAGAAGACACTTCAAGCGTTCAAGACCTTGTTTTGATCATAGCAGGCTCAGGTCCAACCGACAGAAATGGGAACAACGCTAATATGAAAAACAATAGCTTAAAAATGCTTTCTGATCAATTAGTTGAAAATGGCTATGCTACGTTTCGATACGATAAAAGAGGAATTGCGGCGAGTAAACTGCCTATGACATTTGACCAACGAGACCTTTCTTTTGATGATTTCATTGATGACGCTAGCGCTTGGGTAGATTTGCTAGCCAAGAATAAGAAAGTAGACAAAATTATTTTGGCAGGACATAGCCAGGGCTCACTGGTTGCTTTATGTGTAGCAAATAAAAACCAAAATGTTGATGCTGTCATCTCTGTTGCAGGGGCCGGAAGACCTATTCATCAAGTTTTGAAAAAACAATTGGCGGCAACGTTGAGCATAGAGATGCAAGGCTTGGTAAATTCTAAGCTAGACACCTTAGCCATGGGCGACACACTAAAAGATTCTCCTAAAATGTTGCATAGTTTAATGCATCCATCTATTCAACCATTTTTAATTTCATGGATGAAATACGATCCAGCCAAAGAAATAGCCCAACTAAAACAGCCCGTATTGCTTGTTAACGGAACCTTTGATATACAAGTAGACGTTAGTGAAATGGAACTATTAGCAGCCGCAAATGAAAACGCAACCGCCAAGAAAATTGGAAAAATGAATCATGTTTTAAAGTGGATCAACACAAAAGATATGGGTTATCAATTAGAACAATATTCAGATCCAGACGTTCCTTTACACAAGAAATTGATGAAACCGATTGTCAAATTTATTTCTTCTCTCTAATTGGATGCGAAACTTCCATATAGCAATAGTTTAACCACTTATTCTCGGGTTGAAACCTTAGTGGTAGAGATAGGTAAGGTGAAAATTGGCGGACAACATCCCATCTGTTTGCAATCTATGACTACCACTGACACATTAGACAC
Source organism: Crocinitomicaceae bacterium (assembly GCA_039939375.1). Lineage (GTDB taxonomy): Bacteria > Bacteroidota > Bacteroidia > Flavobacteriales_D > Crocinitomicaceae > Paracrocinitomix. Next base: position 148,749 of record JBDVJO010000011.1, read on the forward strand.
TAAAAGTTCCGTGTTGCAATCCATTAGAATGATTAAAGCTGGTTGCGAAATTGTACGATTCACTGCTCCATCCATAAAAGAAGCTGAAAACTTAGAAAAAATTAAGTCGGCCTTGTTGGCCGAAGGCTATGATACGCCCTTAGTTGCAGACATTCATTTTACGCCTAATGCCGCTGAAATTGCCGCGAAATATGTTGAAAAGGTCCGCGTCAATCCAGGAAACTATGCCGACAAAAAAAAGTTTGAGGCCTTAGAATACACGGATGAGGCCTATGCCGCAAAACTCAGCCAAATAAAGGTAAAATTTAGTCCTTTAGTTGAGTTGTGTAAAACACATAAACGGTCAATAAGAATTGGTACTAATCACGGCTCGCTTTCTGATAGAATCATGTCACGATATGGAGACACACCGCTTGGAATGGTGGAATCTGCTCTTGAGTTTGTTGCTATTTGCGAAGACCTTGATTTTCACGACATAGTCATCTCAATGAAATCTTCAAACCCAATTGTTATGGTTCAGGCTTATCGATTGCTTGTGGCAAGAATGCTTCAGAGGGGGAGTGTTTATCCGCTTCATCTCGGGGTAACAGAGGCAGGTGAAGGCGAAGACGGGAGAATCAAGTCAGCCGTAGGAATAGGAACTTTATTAGAAGATGGTATTGGTGACACTATTCGTGTTTCATTAACCGAAGAGCCTGAAGCAGAAATTCCTGTTGCAAAGATGCTGGCAGATCGCTATTCAAACAGGGCAATTACCGTTCCTAAGTTTGCCTATGATTTGCCGTACAACCCCTATGATTACAACAGGAGAAAAACAAGAGCAGTCTTAAATATTGGAGACGATAATGTTCCAGTTGTTGTGGCTGATTTAAGTCACTTGCACACCATAAAACCTTCACATTTATATGCTTATGGTTACGTTTATCATGTTGATGAAGACAAGTGGACCATTAAAGACCAAGCGGTAGATTACATCTACACCGGAAAAATTGTGCCTGAGTTTGCCTTGCCAGGAACCTTAAATGTGATTTGTAATGCGTCAAAATACACGGGTCAACCGCAAGTTTACCCCGTTCATGCTTCTGATAATTATCCGAAACCAATAAATAACTCTGAAACGCTTAATTTTATTGAGGTTGATGCTGACAAGCTGGACAAGATTAAAGAGTTAGAAAGCGTTTTAAAAACAGATAAATCGGCCGTTTTATTCGTTCATGCCAAGGCAAAAAACACCATTTACGGCATGCGAAGATTTTTTATAGAGCTTATGCATTTGGGAATAGATGTTCCTGTGATTATGAATTATCATTACGCCCAAATTAATCATGAGCAATTTCAATTGTTTTCATCTACAGATTTTGGTGCTCATTTAATTGATGGAAAAGGAGATGGCTTAATGATTTCAGCGCACAGTATTGCTTCTCCGATTCAAATCACATCAACGGCTTTCGGAATTTTGCAGGCCACCAGAACCCGTATTTCTAAAACAGAATACATTTCCTGTCCATCTTGCGGGAGGACACAATTTGATTTACAAGAGACTACCGCTAAAATAAGATCTAAAACCAATCATTTAAAAGGATTAAAGATTGGGATTATGGGCTGCATAGTAAACGGCCCTGGTGAAATGGCAGATGCTGATTACGGTTATGTTGGCGTAGGCAAAGGCAAAATCAATCTTTATAAAGAGAAAACAGTGGTTAAACGGAATATCCCTGAAGCAGATGCATTATCTGAGCTCATCACCTTAATAAAAGATAATGGTGATTGGGTTGATGCTTAACTATTAGCCTAAAAGTTTTTTACCTTCTCTAGTTTCGCTTTTAATTCCCTCAGTGTTTTTTCTTGCTCTGAAATTCGCTCTTTAATATTTGATTCATCCGTCTTCTTTACGCCAATTGTCGTGTCAATTTTACTAATCTCAGCTTCTTTTTCAGTAATATCCAACTCATTCTCTTTTATTTCAAGTTCAATTTCAGCCAATTCCTCTTCTAATTTTAATTTTTTGCTTTGTAGCTTTTCCTTATTCTTTTTGGCTTTTAATTGATCTTTATTTAACCCTACAATGGTACTTGTAACATCTTTGAGTTCATCTTTCGTCTCTTCAAGCAATTCTTCAGATTTAGTAAGGTCTTCGTTTAAGAACTCTGTGTAGTATTTCTTAGCATAGTCCTTCAGCAAATTCTTACACTTTAAAGCTTCATCAGGATGATCAGTGCTGTTCACAAAAACGTCTGGACCAAAACTCACCCAATAACACAATTCTAACTCACTACCTGACGCTCTTACTTCTGCATGCAGATTAAAATGTTTTTCACTGAAACTTGGCACAAGTATATTTTCAGCAGAGATTTTTTTAAACATAGATTTTACATCATATTTCTGCTCATCTTCTAAAAAGTCTTCAAACCCTTTAATAATCTCCTTTTCTTCTCCGGCAATAGCAATCGCAAAAACGTTTCGATTTACTTTATCTAGTTCCTTAGTTTCTTCTTTTACAACTAACTTATCTGGAACATTAATTGATTGTCCGAAACTCACTGTATTTATTAATAGTACACTTAAAAATATTATTTTCTTCATATACTTAAAATAGTATTTAAATTGAGTTTCAGGGCAAAAATTCTGTGAGTGGTAAAGATTTATTGACGAGCTGCAAACTTAGAGTCAATTAGCGATTAATCTATTTTAACAACCTTCTTGATTTCCCTTTTTCCATTTGAAGTTAACTGAACGAAATAAACTCCAGATGCTAAGCCAGCAGAGTTATAAGAATAGGTGGACATTTTTCCTAAGGCAACACTTTCAATCAATTTACCGTTCAAGTTCATTATGCTAAGTTCAGCATTTTCCAAATCACCTGATATCTGAAATTTATCTGTAAAAGGATTCGGGCTGATTTGCCAATTTAGCTCTTCTTCTACCAGCTCATTAAAACCTTCAACTACAATTGGTACAAATTGAATATTCTCATTTAATCCTGTATTCAAATCAAAATATTCTATTTCAATGTTAGCAATACCTTCTGATTGCATGCTTCCTAAAACCCCATACCTTTCACCTGGATAAACCTCAACTGTATCAGAATCTATTACCGCTGGCAGTGGACGACCATCTGATGAAATTGTTTGCGCATCAAATTCAGTGGGAAAAATAACACGGACGCCCTTAAATCCAATATTCACCAATCGCACATAGTTTTCAAATCCTACTGCTGTATTTAGTTGAAAGTTACTGTCTATGATTTGATTGTCTGCCAAGCCGTTTACGAGATAATACTGTGGGTCATAAATCGGTAATTCTTGTGTGTGAGTTGTTGCGGCTGTGTCATGGGCGGCTTTCATAACTGAATCTGTATGCCAAACTGTATCAATTTCAGAGAACATCATTGGAAAATCTACATCAAACTCATAACCGCTATCCCAGGTAAAATTTTGGCCACTTTGTGGGTGAACGATTATCATTCCATACATACCGGCCTGAACATGAATAGAAGAAATTACATGACAATGATATAAATAGGTTCCTGCGTGTGGAGCTTTGAATTTGTAAAAACCATGGTCCATGTGGTGTACTTCAAACGACAAATGCGGAACACCATCATTTTGTTGATTAACATCCAAACCATGCAAATGAATTGTGTGCGGTGCTCCTTGAGAAATATTCCAAAGGTCAATCTCAACCGAATCTCCTTCTGTAAGCTCAATTAACGGCCCAGGAACCTCAGGGTTATCTAACAAGCTCAGGGCAAATCCCATTGTGCCAATCGTATCGTTGTTTGGCATGATTTTCATTCCCGTGTTTCTAGCAATGATCAAATGAGTATCATCCATTTGAGACCATCCAACTACCGGGAGCAAAAACCATATGATCAACAATTTTCTCACTCTATTAGCATGGTTAAAAACATTCCGTTTGGATAGATTCCACCCCCGCTTACTGCTACTAAATTGTGGTCATGTACTGGATACTCTCCAGTTTTATCCGGAATTAACTCTAATATCATAGACTGGGAGCTTTTTATTGGAAAAGTGTCTTTTGATCGACCTTCGTGACTTTCATTTTCAGAAGATGAAATTATTTCAAGATGATATCCATGAAAGTGTAAGGAGTGAATTGCCATCCCGGTATTCGCGATATAAATCCGAATCGTGTCTCCCACATTTCCAATAATTCTTGCCGCAGGATCGTCATTAATAAAAGGGTTGGATAATCCATTAATCGTGAAGTAATCTGGATAATAAGTTGACCAATCTACAGAATAGCCAGCAACTAAAGTGTCGTTCCAAGCGCCATTGTGCTCTTTAATATTCCAATAAAAACGGTTAGCACCAAAGTCGTCAACGATAATCATTCCCCCTAATCCTAAATATTGATACTTCGGAAAGTCAAGTGGGTCGTGGTAAAGATAGATGCCTATTTCATCAAACTTCGTTGCTATGTAACCGGTATCAGCTGCGGCAATTGTGATGTTATTGCCGGAAGTATTTGTAATATCAAAAGCATGAGGCGTTACATCATTGTTGACAATCGCCAAATAAAGTGAATCGCCAATAGCCAGCTCAATTCTAGCGTTTAAGGTTTTAAAGTTAACCGAATCGTTAAAAGCGTAATAATCAAAATAGTTGGTGTCAACGGTCACTAACTGCCCCTTATTTAAATAAAGGGTGTCATATACTACAGCAGAAAAGCAATTCAGAGAAACAATAAAAGAGAAGAAAAAAACGAGTTTTTTCATCTTTTGAACTTATCGTTTTATGATTTTTTCAGTTCTTCTAATTCCTTCTTTATTTGTATAAGAAACAAAATAAATACCAGGTTTAAATGAAGCAACATCTATTGTTTCTTTAGAGTTTGGCGCAATAGTAAGATTCATTACTTGCTCTCCTAATACATTTGATACAACAACATTGTTCGAGATGTTCATTGAATTATCTAACGTTAAAACATCAACTGCTGGATTAGGATAAACTGAAAGATGACCATAAACCTCATCTTCAATTCCTAAAGAACTTGTGTGGTTAAAAGACATGGTTACCGTATCTCCATTGTTGTAATCAGCAGCATCATACACATAGATTTTTGCTTCACCTGATCCTTCAACTTCGTCTGGATTGATCGTCAACTTAAAGAAACCAATAGTACCGTTTTGAGCATCAGTTAAAGAAATAGGAGTCATAGTTCCGGTTGCTGGAATTCCAGGATAGCAAGACGTATAATCGCATAACGAATATACCCAGCCTGTTGGCATGGTATTGCTAATTAGCTCCCATTTATAATCAATGGCTTGTGTTGTTTGCGTTGTGATATCAATGTTTACATCCGAGTAACTACTTGTCGTTAATTCAGTGTGTACCGACTGACTTGGAGCATAGTTGAAATTTTGCGCGTTTACGCTTAAGGTCAATCCAGTAAAAAGTAAAATTGTGTAAAGTGTTTTCATATCAACGGGGCTTAATTTTTACCCAATTTACGGTAAATACTGCGAAAAGGAGAATTTAAGATTACTTATTGTTGCAATCCTAGTCTAATTTAATCTTTAATTGAACTGCTCACAATGGCTTCACATTGGGCCATTTTTTCTTGTGGATACACTTCTTTAGGTTTAATTTCTATCGCTTTTTGGTAATAGGCACGGGCCTCTTCATAACGCTTATTATCTAACAGTTGATCACCAATGTTGATGAAATTAGCATACATCATTTCATCACTGTCTTTCATGGTTTGACCTATTTCACAGTCTTTGATGAGTGCTTGAATTTCTGGTGTGTCTTTAATTTTTTGAGCTTCAATTAGGGTTTCTTTAGCCGCAACAAAGTCTTCAGCATCCATTAATGTCTGAGCTTCAGACTTGGGCTGGTTATAAGCGTCCACTTCTTCTGCTGTCCAGCCTGCCTGACATTTTTTTACTTTGTCCAGCATCTTTTGCAAATGACCCTCATCCCAAGCTTGCTCGCCAGATGTGTCTAGATAAAAAGTAATCATGGGCTCTTTTAATAAAAAGGCATAATCTTCAACCTCAGTGGGCTTAACGAGCCCAACTTCCATTGGAAATTTAATGTTTCCAGAAAGATACTGGGGGTCAAAATGTGTTGTATTAATCGTTCCGAACTTAGAGGCATAACCTTCCTTTTCCACTTTAATAATGTATGAACCAACTGCCGGAATTTGAATCTTTTTAACTGCGCCTAGTGAGTCAGAAGTTTCTTGCGCTATCAACTCATGGTCTTGATAAATTTTTACTTGAGCTTCTTTTAGAGCTTTGTTGTTATTGTCATCATCTTCAATCTTGATATCTAATGTTAAATGACTGTTTTGGGCAAATAATGTTGCAGAACACAACAATATAAAGGAATGGAAAATTGCTTTCATAGTGGGTAGGATTTCGTTATTGTTTGAATTTGGTTCTAATAAATTACTAAATTTCTATCCTAATGTCAATGCTTTTTAGATGAACACTATTTCTCCTTTCCACGTAGCCGTGCCAATTTACGATTTGCAAGAAGCCAAAGAATTTTACCTCAATTGTTTTAAATGTGAGGTTGGTAGAACTTCTGATCATTGGATTGATTTGAATTTATATGGGCATCAATTTGTACTTCACCTTCGACCAAGGCCTGAAAAAGAAGATCAATCCCATTTTAATGAAGTAGACGGTAAATCTGTTCCGGTTCCACATTATGGCGTTGTTTTAGAATGGAAACAATGGGAAGAACTTGCAGCTCGGGTTAAAAGCTTAGGAATTGATTTTGTTATAGAGCCTTATATAAGATTTAAAGGAGAGGTTGGAGAACAGGCGACAATGTTCTTTTTAGATCCATCAGGAAATGCACTTGAATTCAAAGCTTTTAGAAATCAAGAAGAACTATTCGCTCGTTAAGTTCATGTAATTAGTAAACTCAGAAGAATCTGTTGCCACTGGGTGAGCGTTTATAGGTTGCGAACTAGAAGAGCCATATGAATCTGCCCAGATTTCGGCCAGCCAAATAAATAGCAGTATGAGCACTATAAATGTTAACCTCAAAAAATTAAAAAGTCGCACAGCAAAAGTTTGCCTCAAAAGAACCAAAGCTGTCTGAATTTCTAATTAACAAGAAGTTATACTTTCATTAAGCTTAATAAGGCTCTGTTACGCTAGGCTTATCTTAACATGAACTTTGCGGATTGATCATAACAAGTTACTACGTACATTCCTTTTGCCCAATCACTTGTGTCAAACGAGAAATGATCTTCTCCTCCGTCAGATTTCAGCTTTAATTTTCCTTGTAAATCAAATACTCTGACAACAAATGGTCCGGGTAAATTGGTCACAAACACTTGTTTGTTTAATTCATGAAAAAACACGCCCATGCTCGTTTTGTTACTAATTCGAAGCGTATATCTTGAAATAACCGACAGCCTTTGAAAAGAATCATCTAAACCAGAGGCCCAAAAGATGCCATAAAAAGGAATAGAGCAAGATGCAACACCTCTTCTTGCAGGTAAAGGAACACTTTCAACCTGTGTCCAGTTTTCATGGGCAGGATTGTATCGATAAAACTCGTAACGCATCTGGCCATTTTCATCTTCACCTGAACCAACATAAGCCGAACCATTTAGCACTTCTGCTTTGGCATACCAGCGGGCGCCAGCCGGATAATTTTCTTTTTGTACCCACAAATCAATATTGGGGTCATATTGCCATAAATCAGATTGTAATGTTCCAGCACTATCTTTTCCCAATCCACAATACCCTTTGCCGTGTAAGGCGAAACCAATGGTTTCAAATCTGGGAGCTAAAGGAAAATTCGCCACTTGTATCCAAGAATCTTGCTGCGAATCATATTTCCAAAAATCATTGAAGTAACTAATCGTGTCTCTTCCTGTTCCGACATAAATTTCGTCTGCAATTGTAAAACTAGCCATAGCCCATCTCGCATCAAAATTGGCGTTGTTTTTCTGCGACCAAACTTGATCCGCCATATCAAATTCCCATACTTCATTGAGTGGATTGTTTGCTGCATCAACCCCGCCAACAATAAATGCCTTTTCATTAATGGTTTGAACTGTTGCGTATTGCCTTGGTGTACCCGGAAAAGCAGGAACATCCACCCATTCGCCATTTCTAGTGTTGTAACCGTAAAAAATATTGGATTCTGAAAATCCTGCGTGATTCCCCATTCCGAAATAAACTATGCGGTCAAATGTGAAGCAAACAGCATCATCTCTGCCCAAACCAGGAATAGTAATATTACTATCCCAACCAAACAATTGGCCGAAAGCAGTTGGAGTCAAAAGTAAACTCAAGATTAGTAAACGCATCACTGAAATTTAACGAAAACAAAACAGGTTTAGTGTTGATTGAAAATCTAATCCTTATTTTTAGATCATGACTAAAGAAGCCTATCTCCAAATATCTGAGAAAATAGCACCTTATATTCACCGCACTCCGGTAATGACTTCGCAATTAATTAATGAAATTGCTGGATGTGAAGTCTTCTTTAAATGTGAGAATTTTCAAAAAATGGGAGCTTTTAAAATGAGGGGTGCTACCAATGCCATTCTTAATCTTTCTGAAGAACAAAGGGCCAAAGGAGTGGTCACGCACTCATCCGGTAATTTTGCACAAGCACTTTCGCTGGCGGCAAGAAGTTTAGGAGTTAAAGCCTTTATCGTCATGCCGTCTTCTGCACCAAAAGTTAAAATTCAAGCTGTTAAGGGATACGGTGGAATTGTAACAATTTGTCCACCAACGCTAAAGGATAGAGAAGAAAGTGCGCAAACTATTCAAAACGAAAAAGGAGCTAGCTTTTTACACCCTTCAAATGATGATGATGTCATTTTTGGTCAAGGAACAGCCGCCTTAGAGCTCTTAGAAGAACAGCCTAATTTAGACGCCATAATTACCCCGGTTGGTGGAGGCGGTTTGCTTGGTGGAACAGCCTTGGCAGCAAGTTTATTTGCACCTGACTGTAAGGTGTATGCAGGAGAACCTTTTGAGGCTGATGACGCTTTTCGCTCGTTAAAATCTGGTAAAATTGAAAGCAACGATAGCGTTGATACGATAGCAGATGGTTTAAAAACTCAGCTTGGAGATCGGAACTTCCCTATTATCCAGCAACATGTGAAAGACATTTTCTTGGTGGATGAAGATGAAATTTTAGCCGCTCTAAAGCTTATTTGGACTAGAATGAAAATTATTGTAGAACCAAGTTCAGCAGTAGCATTTGCGGCTTTGTTAAAACATAAACTTGATTTTAAAAACCAACAAGTAGGCATTATTATTTCAGGTGGTAATGTTGATTTAGAGAATTTACCTTTTTAAAAAAGCCCCTTCATTCGAAAATAAAGGGGCTTAGCTTTGGGTCAAATAAGGTTATTTTTTAATTATTTTACTTGTTGATGTTTGGTAACCATCAGAAACCTTTATAAAGTACATACCACTTTCAAATTGTGACAAGTCAAAAAGATTCTGAGCAGAATTTAATTGCTCTGAAATGATCATTTTTCCGTCAACGCCATAAACCATAATTTTATATATCCTCTCACTATCAAAATCTGAAAGAGAAACTGTAAAGTCTGTCGTAGCCGGGTTCGGGTAGACGTTTAAATTAAGCTCAGTTTCAGCAGCGGTTGTTATTTGGTTCAAAACCTTTTCATTCAAGGCAACCACTTGATCCCTTCGTCCCGCTCCGGTATAATGAAGAATAGTTTCTGTAAACCATTCATTACATGGTTCTGCTCGAATCATGTGGGTAATTAGGTACCAATTCCCTGTTGGTAATCCATTGTAGCTATACGTTGGGTAGTTACCCATTGCGCCACCTATACTACTTAGATAATCACCATTCGAATTTGAGTTAGCAATATTCCAATAATGATACGTCCCATTTGGATCAGTATTGTACATGCTGAAATTGGTGGAGCCAAAACTCGTTGTGGTGTTCAAGGTAAAAGATGGGTTCAAATTGGAAGACGGATCTGGATAGATATTATAGGTAGCAATGTTGCTACAACCTTCAGCATTCCAGACGGTCAGCTTATAAATGCCGAAGCCATGAGCATTGGTGTTTAAATATTGACCCCATCCCACTGTTGTTGCTTGTCCAGAGCCGTTGGAGAACGTCCATTGATAAGCCACTGGAGCTGGCCCAGCGTCTAATGTTGGGAATGGGTCATTCGAACATAAGCCAATATCCTGCGGGTGCACCGAGGGTTTTTGGTTTACATTTACTGTAACCACATCTGACTCCGAACAGGTAACAAAAACTTGTTCCCAATCCATGTTCTCCACAGTGCCTCCAGCGAACGTTTGATAAGCAGTTAGTGTATAGCTTGTCGTTGATGTTGGGTTCACTGTTGGATTTAAAGAAGTCATGTTTCCAGGTGTCCAGGAATAAGAACTGCCGGATGTAGAACCGTTCAAAATAACCGGGTCTCCGCTACAGCTAATTTGATCAAGCCCCGCATCAACGGTGACTGAATGAATATTCAATTTGTTGGTTAATTGTTTGTTAGGCAGGTACCCATTGTGAGCATTTGCACCTGGACCCGTATGTTGAATTTTAAAGTTTGCTACACCGGGTTGGATGTTTAATCCAATAGGAACTGTAAAAACCCATGGCGTGCCGTCTGCTGGCCAATCCGCAGCAGCTCTTGTGTCCAATTGCACAAAATTATACCAGGGCCCTGCATTCTCTTTATAGGTTAGCCTATAGGTTCCACAAGTTAGCTCTTCTCCAATGCTAACCTCTTCTGGATTGTTCATTGTCGAAAGATTATAGAGATAAATTGTTTGTCCAGGACAAATGTCCTCAATAAAGCGCTGATTGGTCCCATCATCATTTCCGAACTTCCAGTGCATAATAAATTCATCAACCGGATCCTCACACTGAGTATAAGCGCCTAGAGACGCCAATAAAAGACCCATACTTAATAATACTTTTTCCATTTTTTATAAATTTTAGATTCAGGACAAACCTATTTCATTTGACCCATGAAACCAGCATAAAATGATGCGTTTGGGACAAAACCCCGCGAAAATGTGACGAAATTTTTCTTGGCTTAGGTATTAATACTGAAGAATTATTCGCAGGCTCAGCACAAGTAAAAAATGCTAAATCGATTAAGTCTTTAAACTAAATTTATACCTTGAGATAAAATCATTATAAATATGGATTTCGAATTGTGCATAGACAGTATTGAAGAAGCGTTAACCGCCAAAGAATTTGGCTTAAAACGGGTAGAACTTTGTTCTGGGCTTGAAGTGGGCGGATTAACACCTTCATACGGCTTAATTTCTTCATGCGTTGCAGTTCAAGGACCAGAAGTTCATGTCATGATTCGCCCAACAGCAGGTGGTTTTGCCTACTCAAACTTAGCTTTTGGTTTGATGCAAAAAGATATTTTAGGTGCTGCCGCAGGAAGCGCAAGTGGCGTGGTATTTGGCATCTTAGATGGTAATAGTCGTGTAGACTACCAAAAAAACTCAGGATTGGTTGAACTTGCTAAATCACAAAAATTAGCTTGTACATTTCACCGCGCAATTGATTTATCTTCTAATTGGGAAGAGGATTTAGAGGTTCTTATTGAAATAGGCTTTGACAGGGTGTTAACTTCTGGTGGTCAAGGCAGGGCAATTGATGGGATAGAGAGAATTGGACAAATGAAAGAAAAAGCTGCGGGCAGAATAGAAATTATGGCTGGCGCCGGAGTCAATGCGGAAAATGCCCTAAAATTGGCAAGAGCAAAAGTAGATGCACTCCATTTCTCTGCTCGAGTTACTTTAGGTGATTCGAATAACTATGGCTTTGGCAACAACTTTCATGTGGATAGAAATAAGATTTATGATGTGTTAAAGCATTTTTAAATTTCTTAGTTCTTAATGAATTTGATCTCTGAGCCATTAATTTTTATGAAATACACTCCCTCACTTAATCCACTGAGAGAAATTCCCTCATTAGAAACAACTCCTTGTTTTATGTTTTCGCCGTTTACGTTTGTTAGTTTATAATTTGAACCTATGAACTCATCCAATGAAACATAAATTCTATCGTTGGCTGGGTTAGGGTAAATCAAATTTTTGCTTGAAACAGCTTCATTTATACTTGCACTTAAATCTAAGCCAGAAGACTTATAAACCCCACCTCCATAAGTGGCCAAAAAGAGCTCATGCCCGTTGGTTTCGATAATGTTTTTACCGTAAATGTTTGTTGAAATCATGTCCGTGGTTATGTCTGTCCAGCTGCTCCCATCATCATCTGAACGCCAAATTGAACCGTGTAAATCATATGTTGTGTCTTTCTCTGCTCCGCTCAATCCAACGAATAAATGATCGTCTTCAATCAAAATAGATTTTAATTCAACTGGAGTTGTCCAAGGGCCGGTAATCTCAGTTGAAATTCCGTTTGAGATTTTAAATAACTTCCCATCTGCAGTTCCAACATAAAGGTCACTTCCTTCAGCTTTCAAAGTCAAACAATCTTCTCCTGAAAGCATCCAAGGGAAAAAACTTAATCCAAAATCCCCTGAAAGCTCAACACCATCATTTGTTGCTGCATAAACAGTATCATTATCACCTGGATTAAAAGCTAAGCCATTGGCAATAATTGCAGAGACAGAATCAAAAACTGCGCCTCCGTCTTCACTTCTTTTAATTCGGAATTCTGAAAGGTTGAAGTCAATTTCAGAGATTAACACCACCGAAGTGTCGGCGGGCGAAACAATAACATCTACAACGGTTTTTCCGTTTAGAGACAGCTGTGTGAAGGTGTCGAAGTTGTCAGTTGTTTTGTACACCCCTTGCGCGAAAGACCCTAAATAAAAGGTGTTGTCATCTTGAGGATTTGCAGTGATGCAAAGCCCATGCGCATCTGGCCCTTTTCTAGTCCAAGTCATCCCGCCATCATTAGTTTCATAAATGCACTCGCGGTCATACAAGCCATTTAAATTATAGGTACCCATCAAGACAGCAAACATTCTGTTGTCATCATTTGGATCTAAATAGATGTCGTTCACTTCAGTTGCAATTGGAGAAGAAGCTGTTTCTGACCAGCTTAATCCAGCATCCGAAGATTTCATAATAGGGCTGTTCGAGAATCCACTACAGTATAGGTTCGTACCATCAGAAGTGATTCCGATTACAATTTGGTCAGTAAAAAATGGCGAAGCCATGGTTGTCCAAGATCCTGTTGCCGAAGTATAATACATCAAGTCGCTTAAAGTGGATGAATAGATTTCAATATCAGGAGCCGTTTTATGAATACAGGCGTCAAAATTGAATTCACCATTTAATCCAATATAAGTTAGGGTTATCCCCCAATCTGTGCTCAAAAAAACGCCCTCTGAACTTGCTAATATCATTACATTCTCATTTATTTGAATTTCATGAATGGTGTTGGTTAAAGAGATGTCTGGATGATTGGCCCAAGTATCTCCATTATCATTAGAAAAATAAAGTCCGTTTCCTTCAGAGCCGGCGAAAATAGTGCCGAAAACATTGTTATCAATACAAGGAAAAGTTAATCCTTGAAGGCCTGCCGCTTCCCAATTAGCGCCACCATCATAACTTCTGAAGATGCCATTTCCTGGTCTAGGCGGCGTAGATGCGGCGGCTTCACCGGTTGAAATGAATAGCGTATCGGCTGTTTTGATGGCCAATCCTGAAACCATTTTGTCGTATTGCGAAATCAGACCGGTATTGGATAAAGACCAGGTTTCTCCTCCATCTACAGATTTTAGAAGACCGTATCTGCTATAAACATCACAGGCATAAATGGTGTCGGGTTGATTTTTATCGAAGGTGATTTTCCAACAAGTAAAGTTTGGAAAGTCTGCTGTTTTCAATTCCCAGCTTGCTCCTGCATCAGTTGATTTGTACAATCCTCCGCCATCATCACTGCCGGCAAAAACAATATCTGGATTCGTGGGGTGTATTTCAAAGTCTTTAAAATAACCTCCTTCTGGACCGATTGGAGACCAATTTTGACCGAACATTAAAAAAGGAGAAAGCAATATTAGGAAAGCGAACAGTTTTTTCATTGTAGGAGTTTTAACGTCATTTGACATTAAGTCGTTCTAATATACGAAATCTCCTATTTTTAATCAATTCTCTGAAAAATCGTCTCTAATTCCAGAAAGCAAATTGTCTTCTATATCAAAACGCTCTTGATACTTTTGTTTGTCAAGCATTTTATGCTCTACCATTCCCCAAAGGACAAACTCTTTGTAGAATAGTTTTTCATCTTCTGAAATACTTGGCTGATACTTTTCTAAGATTTTATCTAAGGCCGGAATCGCATTTAACGTAGTTGCATATTCATCATTAGAGGCGTTGGTTTCTAACTGAAACTTCCCTCCTCTTGCAAACCACTCTACCACTTCATCAAATTCGTCATAATCAGTTGATTTTCGCAACTTCTTAATCTCTTTAAATTTGATAGCAAACAAATCTTTGACGGCTTCTCCAATTAAAATCTTTGCAACCGATTCTGCTCCTTCTTGCTCTCCTTCATACACCAACTCTAACTTACCAGTCATGGCAGGAATAATTCCTAATATATCTGAAACTCTTAAAATAGTAGATTTATCTTTGCTCATCAATAGGCGCAGTTCAGCCGTACTCATCAAGTTCTCAAAAGCAGTGATGCTCATTCTTGCCGAGACACCACTCTTTGCATCTACATAATCATTGTTTCTTGCCTCAAAACTAATGTGCTCAATGAGATCTCTCGCCAATTCTGGAACCACAACGTTCTTTGCTGCATTTTCAGATACTTTGGCTTCTTGGGTGGTAATCTGTTTTGCTAAATTCACGTCTTTTGGATAGTGTGTCAAAATTTGTGATCCAATTCTATCTTTTAGCGGCGTGACAATGCTTCCTCTATTGGTATAATCTTCAGGATTAGCCGTAAAAATGAACTGTAAATCAAGCGGTAATCTTAATTGAAATCCTCTAATTTGAATGTCTCCTTCTTGTAGGATGTTGAATAAAGAAACTTGAATTCTTGCCTGCAAATCAGGCAATTCGTTGATCACAAAGATGCATCTGTTTGCTCTCGGAATCATTCCGTAATGGATTACGCGATCGTCTGCATAAGACAATTTTAAATTGGCAGCTTTAATGGGGTCAACATCACCAATTAAGTCGGCAACCGTTACATCTGGTGTAGCCAATTTTTCAAAAAACCTTCTGTCTCTGTGCACCCAAGAAATTGGTGTTTCATCTCCTTTTTCCTTAATGAGTTCAATAGCATATCTAGACATTGGTTGCAAAGGATCATCATTGATTTCAGAGCCGGCCACTATAGGCATCCACTCATCTAATAATTGCACCAATGAACGCGCAATCTTTGTTTTTGCTTGACCTCTTAATCCTAATAAATTGATGTTGTGTTTTGATAAAATCGCAGAAAACAATTGTGGTAAAACCGTGTTTTCGTATCCCACAATCCCCTCAAATGTTGAGCTACCAGACTCAAGATGTTTCATCAAATTATCTCTCAACTCATCTTTGATAGACTTGGATTGATAACCAGACTTTTTTAATTCACCTAAGTTTTTAATTGATTCGTTCATCTCTTATCCTTTAATGCGTTTTTTTCTATTTGTTTCGTAATCTTCAAAAATCATTTCTCCTAAACCTTTTAAGCCAGTATAAAATGCTTTGCCTTGGTTCTCTTCTGTGAACTTACTCACGAATTCCATAAGGTATTCGTCTTGAGCAATCATGAAAGTCGTAATCGGAATTTTCAGTTTTCTTGCCTGACGCGCCATGTTATAGCATTTGTCTACAATAAAGTCATCTAGGCCAAAACTGTTTTTATAATAATCTCCGTCAGGCATGCGCAAACAACTTGGCTTACCATCTGTGATCATAAATATTTGTTTATTCGTTTGTCTTTTTCTTCTGAGGATATCCATTGCTAGTTGGATTCCAGCCACTGTATTGGTGTGAAAAGGGCCTACTTGAAGATAAGGCAAGTCTTTCAATTTTACTGGCCAGGCATCATTTCCGAAAACAATGATATCTAAAGAATCTTTCGGATATCTCGTTTGAATGAGCTCTGCCAGGGCCATGGCCACTTTTTTTGCAGGCGTAATTCTATCTTCTCCGTAAAGAATCATAGAGTGTGAAATATCAATCATTAAAACAGTTGACATTTGCGCCTTATGGTGGGTGTCGTTCACCACCAAATCTCTCTCGTTGAGTGTGAAATCCATCATTCCGTTATTGACTTGCGCATTTTTGATGCTCTCAGTCATGGAAATGTTCTCTAAACTATCTCCAAATTGATAGTCTCGCAATTCACCCGTATGCTCATCTCCTTTGCCGAGATGTTTGGTTTTATGATTCCCTGCCCCAGACTTTCTTAGGTTTCCGAAAATTTGATCTAAGGCATTTTGGCGAATCGCTCTTTCAGTTTTTGCAGTAATTACGGGCGCTCCTCCTTGTTGATCGTCTGGATCTTTTAAAAACCCTTTTTTCTTGAGGTCTTCAATGAAATCTTCCATAGTATATTCAGGAGAGGTCAGCTTGTATTCTTCATCTAGATGACGCATCCAATCAATTGTCTCTTCCACATCACCTGAAGTATACGTAATCAGCTCCATGAATATATCAAACAGTCTTTCAAAGGGAGATTTACTCTCCTCTTCGTGTTGTTTGATGATTATTCCGGTTTTACCTAAGTCTCTTTTCATTGCATATTTGGACGAACTGAATAATGGTCGCTTACTAAATTAACAAAGTAAAGGGACAAATGTTCTTATTCCTCCAAGACGCAACGAAGAGCGCCTTATTTTAATTCAAAACTAATTTTTTTGTTAGGATAGTTTCTCCTTGTTGAAACACAATCGTATAAACTCCAGATGAGAATACTTGTTCTGATTGAGACAAATCAATATTAATTTTTTGATGCCCAATTTGAGACACAACGGAACTTGAATAAACTTCTTTACCCAACACATCTACAATTGAAATTGAAACGCTCCTTTGATCTTGCGAAAAATACTCAATTACTAATCCTTGATCTTTACTTGCGGGGTTAGGGTAAATGGTTAAATTTTCAAGATTTGATTCTTGCTCAAACCCAACAGTTCCGGAGATATTCAGGTCATCTAAGAAAAAATTGTTAGAATGATCGTTCGTTGAAAACTCAAACTTGAATTTGATATTTGTTGATGCAAGCTCACTGCCTAACGGAATATTCACATACTCCCATATCGTATTTTCATTGGGCATATAACTTGTGCCGTAATATCCTGTGACTTCAAGATCAGAATCATCTATAATAGCCAAAGTACTCCATGTTGTCTCGCAATCTTTCATATAAGAAATTTTCATTTTTGCGGTTAATTCATAGTTGCCACCATTTTTACTTGAAAAATTGTATTTAAAGCTCATGGAGCCATTTGATACCTGACTGATATTGTATGAAGGCGAAATTAAGATGTCTGATGTTCCTCCTAATCTTTCATCATAAAAAGGGTCAAGAATTGGATCGGGGTTTAATTTAAAGTACTTAATTCCAATGCATTGATTATCATACGTTTCATTTGATTCAATTAATTCCCACTTGCTTTCGTTATTTTCTGGATTAATAACAACCCATCCATCTGTATTAAAGTGGTCACCTTCAAAGTCTTCAAAATGGGTGCCTTCATATTGCCAATATGAAGGAGTTACATGAACAAATTCTTGTTTTGTTTCTATTTCTTCGCCAGCTGCATTTGAAACTGTTAAGGAAACATTAAAATTTCCGGCATTCTCATAATATACCTGAGGGTTAATAGCGGTTGACATTTCTGGGTCGCCACCTTCAAAATGCCACTCGTAGTTGGCTACTTCAGCTCTTTGCGAAGACGCAAAAAACTGAATTGAATTTTGATGACAAATTACTTGATTATCGGCATAAAAATCTGGCAGCGGTGTACACAAAACAGGAGGGTTAATTGTTCCGGTTGATTCAAGATTAGCTTCTGTATGCAAATTATTTCTGCTTGAAATTGAGTTAGCCAAAGTTGTATTCATTACTGCTTTTTGGCCTTCTGTAAACATTCTTGAACAATAAGAATACTCCATATAATTTTGGACGTTTTCTTGAACTCCAGGGTTGCAATTATCCGTCCCAACAAGATTACAAGAAGTATGACCTGCTGTTTCTGGTGTGTCTAAAATTCCATCATCACCGCAGGCTACTTCAGGGTTGTTTGTACTTCCCCAGACATGAGGCAGCCCTAACCAGTGACCTATTTCATGGGTTAACGCTCTTGAGTTAAACGGGCTACTTGTTCCGATAGAACCGATAAAATTATGCCTAATGATTATACCATCAGCATAATCTAAGTCAGTTGAAACAGCTGCAGGATAATAAGCATAACCTGCTACACCATTTTCCATTGATTTCACGACCCAAACGTTTAAATATCTTGTTCTGGGCCATCTATTCAACTTAGAATAATCATCACCTATGTTTGTTTCATGTGAAAAGATGTGCTCTATTCCATTCGTGCAATTGCCAAATGGGTCTATGTTAGCTAGTTTAAATTCAATTTTAGTATCAGCAGCTATTGTTTTGAACGTGTCTACAATTTCTGTGGTGTCTGCATTCAGTAGTCTAAAATCTTCATTTAAGATGTTCATTTGATCATAAACTTGGGCATCAGATATGTTTTCCGCTCCATTTTCATGAATGATATGAAAAACTACAGGGATGATTAAGACATCCTCTCGTTCACCTCTATCGTTTTCAAAATAGTGCTTGCTTTGTTGAATTAGTTCTTCTTGGCCTCTTGCCAATTCAGGGTGAAGCGCAAAGGCTTGGTTTACTTTTTCTGAAGAGCTGCATTTGAAAGAGTTTTGAGAATTACTGGTAATAACAGCAAGAAATGCCATTGCTGAAATGATAGCTTTTTTTGATAATAACATATTGGGCGTTTTTAGTATGTTGCTCAATATGAGAGTTTTCAATCTTATTTTAAGAATAGAATTTTACAGCTTTTTCATATTCTATACATTTCTAACTAAGCGTTTAGTGCTTATCTTTTTATTCTATTCTTCCAGACTGATCTTAAAAAAAGAAGTGCTGTTGTGACAACACCATACAACCAAAAATCTTGTGATTTGTCTAGTTGGTAAAAAAGCACAAAGGCCAATGTCAGCAGTACCCAAATGAATTGTTGCCCTAAAGCATACAGTTGCTTCGTGTCGTTTTTAACCTCAACTTCAAGCTCCCCATTATTGGCTTTCGCTAAAAACGTGTTCAGTTGACCTGGAAGCGCCAATAAAGATTTAAACTGCGATTTTACGGCATCCATTAACAATGACTTGATGTTTTCAAAAGTCATCATTTGTGATTTCAAATAGGGCTTAATCACAGACACTGGGTCTAAATCTGGTGCGATTTGAGCAGAGATTCCACCAACTAGCACCAAAGTCCTGTTCAACAATACCCAATCTTTAGGCACTTGAATTGTTTTCGTGAGTTCTGCAATGCTCAGTTCTTTTAATAATCCTTCTATGCTTGATCCTTTAATGTCATCAATAGTAACATCATTCATTTTAAATCCACTCATTTCAACTTCATTATTTAAGAAGTTGCTAAAAGCATCAACAATTTTCTTTGCCACTTTTCTAGCATCTGAATTGTCACCAATAAACCCCATTTTTTGAAGAGAAGACAATACTTTGTCATAATTCTGACTCAAAGCTCCTTGTAACAAAATAGGAATCTCTTTTCTCATTTTTTCGCTCAGCACGGCCATTGCACCAAAATCTAGCAAGACAATTTCGCCTTGTTGATTAACCAATAAATTTCCGGGGTGAGGGTCAGCATGATAAAACCCATCTTCTAACACCATTTTACAGAAAGCTAAAATGAGTCTTTTAGAAATCACCTCTCCATCTAAATTCCAAGCTTTAAGTTGGGCGACATTTGTAATCTTAACGCCCTCTTCAAAAGATGAGGTTAAAATTCTTGAAGAGGAGTATTCAGTAAATACTTTTGGAACCTTTATCCCTTCTGTTTCCTTTAAGTTTTCTGCAATTATTTGCATTGAATTGCGCTCTTTCGAGAAGTCAAGCTCATCAATGATCATTTTAGACACTTGCTCATAAACGAAATCCATTCCGTTAATCTTGATGAAAAAGGAAACACGATTCAACATCTTTTTAATGATTTGAAGATCGGCTTTCGCTAATTCTTCTATGTTTTGATGTTGCACCTTAACGGCTACTTTTTCACCCGACTTCAATGTCGCTTTATATACTTGCCCAATTGAAGCAGAAGCTATTGGCGTGTCAGGAAATTCTTGAAACAAATGGTCTAAACTTTCTCCTAAATCTTGCTCTAAAGTTTGCTTCGTGTTTTCAAAATTACTTTCTGGTGCATGGTCTTGCAATGATTCTAGAAGTTCTCCGTAGGCCTTTGGCATCACATTAGACATAATAGATAACAACTGACCGAACTTTATAAAGAGACCTTGAAGCTCTAAAATTCCGTTTTTTAAATCAAGCGCATTGTTATATTCAACCTTTGGCAAACGGCGTTCATAATACTTTTTACCAAAAACC
Organism: Crocinitomicaceae bacterium; assembly: GCA_039939375.1. Lineage (GTDB taxonomy): Bacteria > Bacteroidota > Bacteroidia > Flavobacteriales_D > Crocinitomicaceae > Paracrocinitomix. Next base: position 169,300 of record JBDVJO010000011.1, read on the forward strand.
TTTTTACTTAAATACAGTCGAATGTATCGCCATACTAGTCGATTGACAAGTGCGAGAGCTTTTCGGGTTCTTTTTTTGTAAGAGATTTTAGCCTCCATAGTTCTTAAGACGAGCCATAAAGGTAGATGTTTTATTCAACTCTATTTAAGTGATTGTATATCCACCAATTCAATTCTTGAAACTTCTTCTAAGCTGTCTTTTTCAAAAAGAATTGGAAGTTCTTGTAACGGTGTACCTACCTCAGCGGCATAATTTACATAATCTTGAAATAAAACCCCCTCAACTTTTCTTGAGTTAAATGCTTTTCTGAAACGCACTCCTCCATCATTGACTTGATAGTTGTAGGCAAAGTAATCCATAATATGGGTTTGAGAATTTATCCAATAACAATATTCATCTTGAAAGTCTTGACCTCCGCCTTCTTGTTTAAACGTTACTTTTACAACTTCATATTCCACTCCTTTAATCGTTCTTGTTCCCGCATATTCAGACTGAACCGAAGGGTCAGATAATTTGTGCGGTAATGTGGCAAAGTAGATGACAGAATTGAGCGTTTCCCCATACATTCCCATTGCTTCAGTGGATAGGTTTAAGATTTTATCTCCTTGAGACCTTTCAAATTTTCCGTTTTCATAGGTGTCTTTTTGCCATCCTTGATCCGTTTGATGCTCAGATGTGTAGCGATAGTCACTTCCATTGTTTTTGAATGTATATACCTTATCTCTAAACGTAAACTGATAGTGAGCTTGTTCATACAAAACTCCTCCATGAGCTTCGATCATTTGATTGATTAAGCTTTGAGATTTTGATAACTGTTCTTGTTCAATCTGTTCATTTTTAGCATCATTGTCTGAACCACAGGCTAACAGTACGAAAGGAATAATCAAAAGAAAGTTTTTCATAATTATTGGTCGCGGATTAGGCGCAAAGATTACATTTCTCAAGTAGAACATTTCCCAATTCCAAGCAAAACGACTAACCAAATTAATCCTTTGACTAGAAAAAACAGAAAACCCACAAATCCTATTCTTTTTAACCAAAGTTTCATTTTACTCATAGCACAAATTTACTCAAATGAATAATTAGCCATACTACATTTATCATTTTTTACCTCAATTGAGGTATTGTAAGAAGCTACTTTATGCGCTAATTTTGAACACATTTTTATGATTGATGTTCTTCCTAAACAAATCAGATGTAAATTTGCGCTCAAATGTTAAGATTATTACTGCTTGTTGTCCTCTTTTATGCATCCTTTTCAGCAGGGGCGCAACAATTCGTGCAAACCATTCGGGGAGTTATTTCTGATGCAGAAAATCAATCTCCAATTCCGGGAGTGAAAATCGTAATTCAAAATACTCAAAATGATAGCACACTGGCAATCGGAATATCAGATGAATTAGGAAACTACGAAATCAACAACATTCCTGTAGGAAGAGTTAGCGTATTGTATAGTGCTGTGGGATTTAAAAGTACGGTTGTTGAAGATGCCGGTTTATCCACAGCCCAAGAATTAATCCTTAACATCAATTTGGTTCCGAATGTTGCCACTTTAGAGGCGGTAGAAGTATTAGGGAACGGCATGAGGGGTGAGCCTATTAATCGTTTAGCAATTGCAAGTACAGTCACTATAACTCCTGAGCAAATATCCAAATATGCCGGAAGTATTGATGATCCGCTTCGTGTGGTGACGGCATATCCCGGTGTAATAGCTCAAAATTCAGGCTTCAATTATATCTCGGTTCGTGGAAACTCACCAGTTGGAATGCTCTATCGTTTAGAAGGAGTTCCTGTAGCGAATCCGAATCACTTTGGTGAAATCGGAACCAACGGTGGATTCGTAACACAATTTAGTTCTGCGCTTTTAAGTAACAGTGACTTTTATTCAGGTGTTGCGCCAGCAGAATTTGGCAATGCTACATCTGCAGTTTTCGATTTTAGATTCAGAAATGGTAACAACAGAAGAAGAGAGCATGCATTTAAAGCCAGTGTTTTAGGACTTGATGTAGCCACTGAAGGACCGTTCTCTAAAAATTCAAAGGCCTCTTATCTGATCAATTATCGGTATTCAACATTGGGGATTTTGTCTAAAGTGATTTATTTAGGTGGTGTTGAACCATCTTATCAAGATCTTTCGTTTAGCATCAATTTACCCACTAAGAAGGCAGGTACTTTTAAAGTGTTTGGCGTTGGCGGATTAAGTAATTTTTTGTTGGACGCAAAAAGAGATTCAGCCGATTGGGAGTTTGATGGAGATCGGGTGAGGCGAGTATACGGGACGAAATCTGGTACAGGAGGTGTTTCTTATTATGTTCCTGTTAAAGGAAATGGGTTTTTTCATGCGGCAGCAGCATTTTCTTACGGTCGAAATTTTGACAACTCAGATTATTTAGAAGAAGATTTCAATTGGAGTTTAAGGGATCAATCAACTTATAATGATGCTAGAATAACCGTGACCGCCGATTACAACCACAAATTCAGCAATCGTCACTCTAACAAAACAGGTGTTATTTATGGATTAAGTCGTCATCAATATTCAGCTCAACGCTATGATAAAAATATTCCTGGTCTTTATACTTCTGCCAACACAGCAGGAAATGGGCAACAGATTCAAGCTTTCTCGCAGTCAAAAATTGCGTTATCAGATAAATGGACTTTAAACGCAGGGGTGCATTACATACACTTTTTACTCAATAACAAATTCAATGTTGAACCAAGAGTTGGGCTTCACTTCGAGCCCAATTTAAGATCAAAATTTAGCTTGTCATATGGCTTACACTCTCGAATTGAAAACCTCAATTTTTACTTTATTGAAGATCAAGAAAATCCTGGAAGCCTCATTAACAAAGATTTAGACTTAATGAAATCACTTCATTCATCCATAGGGTATACCGTGATGCTGACCAAATCGCTAAAACTAAAAACAGAGGCCTACTTTCAATATCATTATGATGTTCCTGCGATTGCTGGTGGAACTTATTCGGTTCAGAATCTCTTCAACAGTTTACCTCAAGTTGATTTGACAAATGTTGGTTCGGGTAAAAATTATGGAATTGAGTTCATGTTACAGCAATTCACTTTTAAAGGTTTTTATTACATGTTCTCGCTGGCAATTTTTGATGCACAATATAGAGCCGGAGATGGCGTGTGGAGAAATAATGAGTTGAACCAACGATATTCTTATAATGTAATAGCTGGTAAAGAATTCAAACTGAAAGACAAACCTAATAAATCAAGGCTTCTTTCGGTAAACATTAACTTTAGACATTCAGGAGGTGCGTGGAAAACGCCCATTGATTTAGAGGCCTCAGAAATGGCAGGATGGACCGTTTATGATGAAAGTGACCCTTTCAGTATCCAACAGCCTGACTTAATGGGGTTGGATATCTCTATGAATTATCGTTCTAGCAAAAAGAAAGTTTCTACAGAATGTTCTATCACGTTTAAAAACATCTACAGTAATAATGCAGTATTGTTTGAGTTGTATGATACAGATACCAAATCAATTCGCCAACGTGAAGATTATGGTTTGATTCCAGTAATTAGCTATACGATTCATTTTTAGAAGTAATAAGAGAGGGGTATTCAGTAATCACTAGGCTTCGAACCACGAAGCAGCTCTTCGCATTAAGCTTCGAACCACGAAGCATACATGCGGTAGTTTTTAGCAATTCGCATGACTTCTCCTTTAAACATTTCTGGAGATAGGTCTTTGACTTTTTTAGCCGGAACTCCAGCCCAAATTGATCCAGACTCCACTTTTGTGCCCTCCAATAACACTGCTCCAGCGGCAATGATACAGTTCTCTTCAATCACACAGTTGTCCATTACAATCGACCCCATTCCAATTAGAACATTATCTTTCACAGTGCAACCGTGCACCAAGGCATTATGACCAACAGAAACGTTGTTTCCTAAAGTCGTTTTTGTTTTTTCATAGGTACAATGAATAACAGCTCCATCTTGAATGTTAACGTTGTCTCCAAAAGTAATGGTGTTCACGTCTCCTCTTATTACTGTGTTAAACCAAACCGAACAATTTTCGCCCATCTTTACATCTCCAACAATAGTTGAGTTTTCTGCTAACCAACAAGACTCAGGTATTTGAGGATGATTTCCTCTGCAAGGTTTAATAAGTGCCATAATACATTTACATTAAAATTCCTTCTTTTGCTTTAATCGCTGGAGGCAAGTCTTTTTCTCCGAGCATTTCTAATAAATCAATCTCTATTGTCCTGCAAAGCGATAACATGGGAATATCATTTGCCATACCTTGAAAAGGGTTTTCAGAATAATCTCCAACTAATTCCATCATCACATAAATCCAACCTATTAAGGCTGTTAAAGGAATAGAAACCCATATCCCTAAATCTCCCATTATCATTAGCTCAGGAATCATACTAAAAGGCAATAACATGATAAAAATGGCGACAAACCAGGCAGATACAGTTGCATATTGTCTCGGTAAAGGAAACTTTTTAATCCGTTCTGCTTTGCCTTGATGATCGTAAAACTCAGCAAGTACTTTCATCAATTCCATGTGTCTGAAATCATCAATTAGGCCTCTCTCTCTTAATTCAGCCAATTCTTTGGCTTGTGCATTGATAATTTGTGTTGCTGTATTTTTAGCAGATAATAAAGGTTCTTGTTCTTCGTCTGGGAGATACTTGTCTAAATGTTCGTTCGTTTTTACATCTGAAAAAAGTCCAACGCCGAATTTTCTTCTATAAAAGCGGTACGTTTTTGTGGCCTTTTTTCCTTGACTCATGTGCTCCCATTCGGTATGAACCAATAGTTGACTTCTCAGTGCATACAGCCAAGCAATGTGTCTGTAAATAATCCGTTTTTTTATTGTGTTTAGCTCTTCTTCTGGGAGCTTTTCAATAGCATAATGATTTGAAATAAAATTAGAGGATTCTGCCCCCCAACTTCTACTAGAATTTACTATTGCTCCCCAAATTTTACGGGCTTCCCACATCCGGTCATAAGACTGGTTGTTTTTAAAACCAACATAAAATGCCACCGCTGTACCAACTACTGAAACAGGCAACCATGGCAGGGCAATTGTTAAAACTTTAAAATGATAAAGCAAAGCGATTGTTCCTGAAAAAACCAGTAAAATAATAATATGAAACCAAGTCAATCCAAGAATTCGGGCAACACTGATATTTTTATTGACTAACATGATGCAATGTTAGTGAAAAATAAAAAGCCCGACTAATTGTCGAGCTTCTTAAGATTATTTCTTGAAGGTTCCGGCGTCTACTAAGCCTTGAAAGGTATCTTCCATTGTTTCTCTGAGAGGCCTGTAGCTTACGCCCAATTTTTCTTTGCTTTTCGTGTTATTCGCTTTGAACTTATGATTAATGTTTTGACGAATAAACTTTCGTGTTAAAGCCTTGTTCATCATAGGTCCAAATAACATAATCAACCATTTTGGAGCAATCTTTTTAGGTAAGGGATATTTTTCACCATATTCAGGAACCAATGTTTGAGACATTTCAAAAAAGTCAGTATTGTGTCCATGAGCAATGTGTCTTCCTTCAGCTTCAGGAACGAATCCCGCCTGATAATGTGCTACCGCCAAATCTCTAACATCTACTACTCCTACACCCATCTTTGGACAACCCGATTTAAAGGTGCCATCACCCATTTGCTTCATGATGTTGAAGCTTTCAGAAGTGGTGTAATTAGGATTTAGGAAAGGTCCTAAAACGAAACTAGGGTTGATTGTCACTAGATCCCAACGATCTTGTGCTGTATTAATCTTCCATGCTTCTTTCTCAGCCAAAGTTTTAGACAAAGAATAAGCGTTATGCGTCATTGTAGATGTAGTGTTCCAATGTTCTTCAGTAATCTCGTTATTTGGATAGTTTGCACAATCCGCAGCATCACCATAAATTGCCGCACATGAACTTGTCAGCACAACACGCTTCACATTTTCCGTTTTATTCGCTTGCTCTAAAACGTTTCTAGTTCCATTAACAGCAGGATCAATCAGCTCTTTTTGGGCATCTTTAAAATCATTTGTAAATGGAGAGGCTGTATGAAAAACTAACTCACATCCTTCCATAGCTTTTGCGTAAGAACCCTCTTCTAATAAGTCGGCTTTAAAGTACTTAATAGAACCAGATGAGTTTTCGGCGATTTTATCCAGGTGTTGAGTTTTCTCTTTTTTGTCAGGATTTCTCACCGCAGCGTGAACAGTGATTCCTTCCTCTAACAATTTCTTTACTAACCATCCGGCAACATAACCCGTTGCTCCTGTTACTAAAACTGGTTTTGATTTATCTATTTGCATGTTTTGAATTGGTTTTGTTTGTTATAGTCGTTTGAAACAACCAATTATTTCATTCACTAGAAAGCTAACTTGAATTATTCTGGTTTTAGAAACTGAAAGAGCAAATTAAATTCATTTGGTCACGACAATCTCCTTGAAAAATTTGACTCATATACCCTAATTCAAATTTTAAATTTGGTTTCAGCGCATATCCTAAACCGGTGTAGACACGATTTCTGTCAAAAAACTGGTTTTGAGTTCCTACAAAAATCTCATTGTAAGCCGACAAGTAAAATGTATTGTCTTCAATTTTTGGTTTGTTTAGGGCAACTTTTGCTGCTAAAAAATATCTAAACCGCACTTTAAACACATCTTCTACGAATCGCTCCTCTATTCGGTATCTATGTTGAAGTGAAAACCTTCCAAATGATTGTTTGGTGATGAATTGCTGATAAATTCTGTGTTCATTCACAACAGATTTAGTATCACTGGTGTCTAAGTAGTTTTCTGATCGAATAAATCCATATCCCAATAACAAATTGTTGTTGTTCTCAGAAAGATTATATCCGACTCCTGCACGCAATAACAATTGCTCTAGGTCTCCTACAAAATTGTAATTACGGTATTGAACTTCATGGTGGATGTTCCACTTTTCATTCAATTTTTTATTGCCGAAATAAATCCACCAATTCCCCAAATCAGATTGTTGTGAAAAGGAAATTTGAGTAAATGAGAGAATAAAGAGTAGTGCTGGAAATTTAAATTTCATGTTCTTGCTTGTTTTTTGTTCAATGCAATGCCAAAGGTTTAAAATGCAGCCTAATCGATTTTTCGAATCGAAAAACTGTTAGGTCGTAATCGGCATTTTTTGATTGAAATTGAAAATGAGAAAAACCATCATTTTCCTCATCTTTTTGTGTAAAGATTGCGTTTTTCTCTAGTTTTTTCATCAATTTCTCATAAAAATCTTCGTTTTGATCAAAAAACAAGACCCTAAAGTTGGACAGCTTTTCAGTATCAGTCAATAAAATTTGTGTTTTCGTTTTAGCGTTTGCCCAGTCTAGTTCTTGGACCCCAGATTTTTGATAACCATTCTGTTTTAGTTTGCTCTCAATTGAGGCCATTTCCTCATTAAAATTCAGGTTTAAAAAAGGTTGGTCAGCACTTGGAAAGTAGATGGCTAATTCATCATCTCCTGTTTCGTCAATAGAGTTGGAAGATGAGCTTGAGTTGCACCCTATAAAAACACCCGAAACAAATACGAGCAGCCAAAATTTAACCATTTAGATATTAATGTTTTCTTCTTTTACCAAGTCTTGATTCCTAAGCTTTAGAAAAACTTGAATCAAAGCTACTACATCTTTATGGCAATAAGCAACGATTCGTTCTAAATCATTTTCTTCATAATAAACTCGTCCGACATCTGCTCCTGAAATATCATCTTTTGGAGTTGGAATTTTAAACAGGTGGCACAACAAACTTAAAGAGGTATAGTGTTTATAATCACCAAACTTCCACAACTCCATAGTGTCTAAGTGAGAAATTTCCCAAGGTTTTTTACCGGCTATGTCCAATGTTTCTGGAAGGCTGACCCCATTAATTAACATTCTTCTCGCGATATACGGGAAATCAAACTCCTTTGCATTGTGACCGCATAAAATATGATAAGGCGAACTGTAATGTTTGTTTAACATTTCTGCAAAATCTTCGAGCAACTGCTTTTCATCATCTCCGTAAAAGGATTTTAATCGAATCTCTTTTCCGGTAGATTTATCAGTGACGATTCCGCATGAAATGCAGACAATTTTACCAAACTCTGCAAATACACCGGCTTTTTCATAAACTTCTTCATTAGATAAACCGTCCCTTTCTTGGATATACTTGTTTTTTGACAAATAAAGATCAGCCGTCTTTTCGTCTAAGTCATTAAATTTCCAAACACCTGGAACTGTTTCAATATCTAGGAACAAAATTTTCTCAAGGTCTATTTTTTGAAGTCTCATAATTCTGCTTTTTTTAAAGGTAAAAATTTTCGTCTACTTTAAAACGTTGGTTCTCAAAGAGGGCTACTGATTATATTGAGATTTATAGTAATTTTACTGTTCCTTTAAGTTCAGAAATGACTGCCGAAATCGAAAGTTGTTATTAACCAATAATTGAATATTACCCACCCTTTCTGAAAAGTTAGGGTGGTTTTTTAAATCACCACACCTTTTTGCTCTATCACCGGAACCTTGATCATATTTTCGTCACAAATTGTTTCAGCAAGGAAAATAAACTTCTTGTCATACATTTGTGAACCTTGATAAAAGCTCACCCAGTATTCATTGTTTAACCCAAAAACCTCTTCAACGATAGGCTCAATTTTGGCATAATCGTTACCGTCAACATCACCGATAAAATGACGAAGTGTAGACGTTTTAACCTTTTCACCTGTCGTTTTGTTTTCACCATATCCTTTAGATGAAACCATAGCGTTTTTTATAGGTGATTTTTTCTGATTTATGAGATACACGTTGAAAACCTCAGCGGTTTTTTCTTCGTTCAACTCTTTGACAACAGCGACAGCAATGTTGTCAACCTTAGGTATTTCAATGTCTTTTTTCATTCAGCATGCAAAAATAGAATTTTAGAATTGATTAACGTCCTAAATATTCCTCAAGCAATCGAACACCTGTTTCAATGTAAAAAGGTGTTTCTCTTCGGTGGTTTTCAATGGCGTCTTCTTCTGGAGATTGAGCTATGACATTGTCTTCAACTCCGTTACCTGTTCTAACGATTACCAAATCTTTTGAAGGAATTGATATGATATACTGCCCTGACATTCCTCTAAAATAGGTGACTTCATAAGAATAGCCCTGATAAATCCAATATTGATAACCATAACAATTATTGGGCTTGCCATTCGGTTTTTTCAAATCTGCAATCGTGCTAAAATCTTGCACATAATCAGCACTTACCAATTGTTGTCCGTTCCAATTTCCTTTGTTGTTGATTAGTTTTCCAAGTCTCAGAAAATCTCTAGAAGTAGCATAGAAACAACAAAAGCCTTTTTCTGTTGAATTTTCGTCTCCAACCAAACTCCATAAAGCTTCGCTCTCAGCTCCCATTGGAATCCATAGTTTCTGAGCAGCATAATCTGACACCGACATGCCCACGGCTTCTTGTAAAATATAAGTCAGCACCTGCGTGTCTCCACTTTTGTATCGCCAAACTTCTCCTGGAGCTTCTTCTATTTCTCTTCGATTACATGAAAGATCACGATCATCTGTATCAAAGTATAATTCAGCTACGTCACAAAATGGGTGGATATAGCTTTCACTCCAAGATAGACCTGTTGACATATTGAGCACTTGTTCAATTGTAATGTCTTTTTTCTCATCTTCAAACTCAGGTAGATAATTGGCAACCGGTTCATCAATTGACTTTATTTTACCTTCATCCAATGCACATCCAATTAGCAAGGATACAATAGATTTTGCCATTGAAAATGAATTTCCTAAACGTTCTTGACTGTGGTCGTTCCAATATTCTTCATAAATCAATGTGTCTCCATATAACACTAAAAAAGATGCTGGTTCAAGTGATTCAATTCTAGTTCGCTCATCCGAAGTTAATTTACTGTATTGTCCTGGATCAATTTCTTGCCATGGTTGTGGATTTCCATTAGGAATATGTCGATTTAGAAATATATCTTCATCATATATATGCGGCCGAATGTGCCCTCTGAAATACGTGGATGCTATTCCTTTATACGTATAATATCTACCAGTAAAAACAATTGCCAAATTAGCAATGATGATCAATGCTACCAGAATATAAGCAAACCACTTAAGTATTTTTTTAAATTTTCTCATTGGGTATAATCAAAATCAAAAATGTTGGCCATGTTCTCTTTTAAGGCTTTTTGAACCTGTTTCATATCCACCTTTTCGCCTATTTCATTTTCAATAGAAGTTACTGATTTATCTACAATCCCGCAAGGAACGATATGATTAAAATAGCTGAGGTCCGTATTCACATTTAGAGCGATTCCGTGCATGGTTACCCAACGCGAACTCTTAACACCCATAGCGCAAATTTTTCGCTCTTTTGGCGTGCCACCATCCAGCCAAACACCTGTTAAGCCATCCACTCTGCCTCCTTTAATGCCAAACTCAGCAATCGTTAAAATCACTGCTTCTTCTAAATATCGCATATATTTATGGATGTCCGTAAAAAAGTGATCTAAATCAAAAATAGGGTACATCACCAATTGGCCGGGACCATGATAAGTAATGTCTCCCCCTCTATTTATTTTATAATAAGAGGCTTCATATTTTTCAAGCAACTCATCTGTAATCAGTAAATGTTCGAATTTTCCGCTTTTGCCCAGCGTATATACATGTGGATGCTCGCAAAATATCAACTTATTTGTTGTTGGACCTGACTCTTTTTCGTCACGAATAGCGATTTTTAAATCGACTGTTTCTTGAAAAAGTGTTTCTTGAAAATCCCAACATTCCTTATAATCTATAAGGCCCTTATCTATGTATGTCACTTCTCTCATTCATGACAAAAATAGCAATAATGCTTCTGTTTTCACGTTGTATTTGAACTTCGAATTCAACCGATTCTATTGAATTTGCGTAAATTTGTATAGATGTCAAACCGAATCTTCATAATTACTTTAAGCGTTGTGGTGGTTACTTTTACCTCATGTAGAAAAGATGTGAAGCCAACTGCAGAAGGTTTAACGCCTTATGAATTTGAGTATCCTGAACTTTTTTCTAGTTATTTGCCTCCTATTGAAGAACCAATTGATAATCCAACTACTGAAGAAGGGGTGGCTCTAGGTCGTTTACTTTTCTTTGATGTTCGATTATCAGGGGACAATACACAATCTTGCGGAAGTTGTCATGCTCCTTCAAAAGCATTTAGCGACAGCACTGCTTATTCAACAGGAATTGATGGATTAGAAGGTGGAAGAAACGCTATGCCTTTGTTCAATTTGGGTTGGATGAAAGACGGTTTGTTTTGGGACGGTAGAGCAAATGGTTTGGAAGCGCAGGCTTTTGCTCCAGTTACTGACCCTATTGAAATGCATGAAACCTGGCCAAGTGCAATTAGTAAAATCTCTGCGGATGCACAATATCAGGCTATGTTTACTCAGGTTTTTGGAGAAGGCGAGATAGACTCAATAAAAGTAGTTAAAGCGATTGCTCAATTTGAACGTACCTTAATTTCTGGAAATTCGCCATTTGACAAGTTCTTGGCGGCCAACTTCGCAACTGGAAGTTCTGGTTGGAGTGAGGCTGATGAACTTTTGGCTTATCAAGGCTTTGCACTATTTATGGATGAAAATAAAGGAGATTGTTTTCATTGTCACGGAGATGCTTTTAATCCGCTTTGGACCGATAACATTTACCATAACAATGGTTTAGATGCCTCTTTTTCTGACAACGGATTGGGAGACGTGACCGGGAATGCTATTGACAATGGAAAATTCAAAACGCCTTCTTTAAGAAACTTGGCCTTTACAGCACCTTATATGCATGATGGCAGATTTGCAACTTTAAATGAGGTGATTCAACATTATAGTTTTGGTTTACAGAATTCTCCAACAATTGACCCCCTAATGAAAAATGTAGATCAAGGAGGCGCTCAGTTAGACTTGGCTGAAATGAATGCCATTAAAATGTTTCTGATTTCGCTTTCTGATAGTGCTTTTGCGGAGAATCCGGCTTTTACAGATCCTTGGTAGTTTTTTTAGATCAAAGATCGCTACGTCTCTGTTAAACCGAGACGAGACTGAAAGATTAAAGAGCAAAGACTGACCTCACACATCCTTAATTCAAAGGCAAATAATTCAGATTTCAGCGAAAAGAATTTTGTATCACAGAGTTTCTTTGAGTAAAAAAGAGTTTCACAGAGGAAATTAATTTAGAAACTAGCGCTAACACTTCAAAGTGCACCTCGACTTCGCTCGGTGTACTTAGTTAAATTGCAAATTATAAAAACCTATTTTTTGCCCATTTCTGATTTTAAGTGGATGATTACATCTACTTCAGTTGCATCTACTTTTTTAAGATCAGACATAAACCAAGAAAGCCAATCTGTTAAATGAATTAAATAAAATACCTGCGCAATTTGAGAATCTCCTTTGGCGTGAATTTCATTAATGTTTGAGGTGTATTTACTTATAACTTCTTTTGAAATTGCCCAACGATAGCTGGTTCTTTGGTGATCGTAATCTGTCGCTAAATAAATTGGCGCAATCTTTTCAGAGCCTCCGGCCCATCCTACCAATTCATTGTGCGTCATCTCAGGCAAAACATGATCCCAACACAATTCTTTTGCGTTTTCGTTAATTTGTTGTTTCACTCTGGTTGCTACTCCGCCAAATGCCGAATCTGCATAAATTACGGGCGTAGATCCATGCAGTTTTTTCGCCAATGCTTCTGCTTCTTGTTGAATTGCCGATTCGTGCTGACCTAATAACTCAACAACACTATTTAAATCTTTAACGTGCTTATCTGATGTAAGTCCATATTTCTTCAACAGATAAATTTGCTGTACCAAAGAATAAGCAAGCATAGCTCTTGGTTGTTCCCCTCCAGGAACAATCGCGTGGTTCCAGCCATTTGATTTTGCCATTTCTGCAAGAGTACCGCCTGATGTGATCACACAGATTTCTGCTCCTCTAGTCATTCCCTCTTTCACAGCAGCTATAGTTTCTTCAGTATTTCCTGAATAAGAAGACGCAATAATTAAAGTGTTTTCTGATACAAAAGCTGGCGTGTCATAGTCGTTCACACACACAAAAGGAACTTTCAGCTCTTTTTTCAGCAATTGAGAAACAATCGCCCCACCAATACCTGAGCCCCCTAATCCGCACAATAAAATATTATGAATTGGTTTAGTAGGTGATTTAAAATCAGCATTTTGACCGATTTCAATGGCTTCAGTTATTTGTTGATTAATAGATGCAATTAAGTTTTTCATTTTGCGCTTTTTGTTCCCGTGCGTGTTCTGATACGTGAAAAAACATAAAATAGTTCGATTATTGGTTATTTTTTTGGGTTGATTTCGTTCACAAATAGGAGAACGCTTATCTTTGCTGCTTCATCCAAGCGGACAAATAGATTGGACAAAAAGAATTATGAGTACAGTTGATTTATCAGAATTAGAAATTCAAAGAAGAGAATCTCTTCAAAAATTAAGAGATCTAGGTATTGAGCCATATCCTGCAGCCTTATTTCCTGTAGACACAAAGTCAAACGAAATTAAGAGCAATTTTGAAGAAGGGAAAGCAGTGGTAATTGCTGGTAGATTAATGCGTAACAAGATTCAAGGTAAAGCTGGTTTTGGTCAGCTTCAAGACTCGGAAGGAAAAATTCAGGTTTATTTTAACCGAGATGAAATTTGCCCAGGTGAAGATAAAAGTCTTTACAATGATGTTATTAAAAAGCTAATAGACTTAGGAGACTTCATAGGAATTGAAGGGGAAGTGTTTAAAACGCAAGTTGGTGAAATATCTGTTAAGGTTAAAAAGTTTACATTGTTAAGCAAGGCTCTAAAGCCATTGCCTTTGCCGAAAACAGATGCAGAAGGGAAAGTGCATGATGCCTTTACAAACCCTGAATTAAGATACCGTCAACGATATGCAGATTTAGTGGTAAATCCGCATGTAAAAGAAGTGTTCATCAAGAGAACCAAGTTGTTTAATGCCATGCGTCAGTTCTTTAATGACAAAGGATATTTTGAAGTGGAGACGCCAATTTTACAACCAATTGCAGGAGGAGCAGCAGCTCGACCGTTCATGACGCATCACAATGCATTAGATGTGCCTTTGTACATGAGAATTGCGAATGAATTGTATTTAAAAAGATTGATTGTTGGTGGATTTGAAGGTGTATATGAGTTTTCAAAAAACTTCAGAAACGAAGGGATGGATAGAACGCATAATCCTGAATTTACGGCAATGGAAATTTATGTCGCTTACAAGGATTATAACTGGATGATGGAGTTCACCGAGAATTTGTTAGAACATGTTGCTTTAGCTGTAAACGGAACAACAAAAGCCACTTTTGGAGAGCACGAAGTGGACTTCAAAGCGCCATATAAGCGAGTAACTATGCGTCAATCAATCATTGACTTTACGGGATTTGATATTCAAGGCAAATCTGAAAAAGATTTAGCAGACTGGTGTAAGTCAAACGGAATTGATGTTGATGACACTATGGGTAGAGGAAAGTTGATAGATGAAATTTTCGGTGAAAAGTGCGAAGGAAACTATATCCAACCCACTTATATTACTGATTATCCAAAAGAAATGTCGCCATTATGTAAAGTTCATAGGGACGATCCAACTTTAACTGAACGCTTTGAGTTAATGGTTTGCGGTAAAGAAATAGCAAATGCTTATTCTGAGTTGAATGACCCTATTGATCAAAGAGAACGTTTTGAAGAGCAATTAAAGTTGGCTGAAAGAGGAGATGATGAAGCAAGCCAATTTATTGATCATGACTTTTTAAGAGCTTTGGAATACGGAATGCCGCCTACTTCAGGTTTAGGAATTGGAATTGACAGATTAGTGATGTTCTTAACGAACAATGCCTCTATTCAAGAAGTATTATTCTTCCCTCAGATGAAACCAGAAGTATTTGGTAAAAAAGGACCAGAGTTAACGGATTCAGAAAAAGTGATTTTAGACATTCTTTCAAAAGAAGGAACCATGGAGTTAAACGTTTTAAAAACGGAAGCTGGTTTGTCTAATAAGCAATGGGACAAAGGAATTAAAGGACTCGGCAAGCATGGCTTGACTAAAGTCACTAAAACGGATGATGCTTTAACCGTTGAGTTGTTGGGATAAACTGCGAACGCTCCCCCGCCCCAGATTAGGCGGAGGGTCTTCTTCAAGCTGAATGTAACAGCAATTATTTTTTATTATTTTTTGATTCGGCCTCAGCTCTTCTTTTCACTTTCCAAGGCGCGTTTTTATGCCAATCGCCAGCCATGATTGAACCATAAGGCAATACCTCATCAATTACTTTTCCGAGTCCGAATTCACCCATTTGTGATCTTACCGATTCGGCGTTTTTGTAAGCGGAAGGCAATTCCGTGATATCAATCTCATTTGAGAAAAATCGCACATCTAAACCTTTAGTCTCTTCTGCAAACACTTCTTCAATAGGCGTATCGCCTTTTAATTTTCTATGTGCCGTTCTTGATAAGTTTCGACCTGCTCCATGCGGAGCGAAACCTAAGTTAGACTTGGTTGTTTTACCCTCCACAATCAACACCGGCTCTGCCATATTCAAAGGAATCAATCTCGGACCAGTGATATCAGGCATAAACTTCTCATCTAATGGTGTTGCCCCTTTTGCATGGTAAAATAAATCACCTTCTTTAAAAACAAAATTGTGCTCATTCCAGAATCTATTTTCTAATGTTGCTCCTATCTTTTCAGCAGTAGCGTTATGAATCACCTCATGGTTCTTCTTTGTCCAAGCTCTTATTACTTGAAGCGCTTCCCAATAGGCCTTACCCTCTTCTGTTTCGTATGGAATCCAGGCGTTTTGCTTCAAGGTTTTTTCAGAGATATCTCTTCTAAAGCTCTCGGCCACTTTCATTCCTTTATCAAAAAGTCTGGCTCCAACTCCTCTTGAACCGTGATGTGTCACCATCATTGTATTGCCTGTTTTTTTAGACTTTCCAATGAATAAAAAGTGGTTTCCATCACCTTGAGTTCCTAAATGTTTTCGAGCAGTTGCAATCATTTGTTGATCTTTCAAGAAGATGTTGCCTTCAAATTGTTCTAACAATGCTTTCGGAAATCTATATTGATCATTTCTCTCTCTACCTCCTCCACCAAAATGAGTTGAGGCATGTGCTGCGTCCATCACTATTTTAGGATCAACTTTTCCAAAATCAGACAACATTACTGAACAACAGATGTCTGCTGAATGCATTCCTGGATGGATGGCGTTTTTTGTCACCACCACTCCACCAACAGGAATTGTTCCGACTGGACCTGTTGGACAGGCATCCGGCATAATTGAACCTTTAACAACTGTTGGTGTTCTTAAAACGGCTTTCATAGAAGCGACTACTGCGTTTACATTTGTTTCTTCTAATTCGTTCTCAGCTTTAATATTCACTTCAAGTGGCATTGCTGTTTCGTGCAAGCCAATCATTGGTGGTAATCTGAACTGTTCTAAGTAATCCAACATTGCTTCTCCTTCTAATTCATTTTCGTTCACATAATTAATTGCTTCCTTAAACCATTTTCTGGGCTCAAATCCTAAATCAATTAATGTGTTTCCGTTAATTTTTTCAAACGCTTTCATACTGTTGTGTTTTAATTACAGAACAAATATTTTACACAAGTGCGCAATGTTTTTGCGTAGTTAAAATAAATGTGTAAATTTCTCATATGGCACAGAATAAAAATGCTCTCATCCGATATAAAACCATTGACAAATGTCTTCAAAACCACTACCGTAAGTGGACTTTAGAAAATTTAATAGACGCTTGTTCAGAAGCGCTTTATGAATATGAAGGCAAAGACGCGAATGTTTCTAAACGCACTGTTCAATTAGATATCCAACTTATGCGGTCGGATAAATTGGGCTATAACGCTCCCATTGAAGTTTATGATAAAAAATATTATCGATACGGGGAAGCGGACTTTTCAATCACAAATATTCCGATTACTGAAAACGATATGAGTGTTTTATCTGAAACTGTGGAGATGCTCAAACAGTTCAAAGATTTTTCTTTGTTTTCAGAGATTAGCGGAATCATCCAACGATTAGAAGACAAAGTGTACACTGAAAAAACTAAGCAGTCATCCATTATCCATTTAGATAAAAATGAAAAGCTAAAAGGCCTTGAACATTTAGATGTCCTTTATCAAACCATCTTGAAAAAGATTTGCATAAATGTAGAATACAAGTCTTTTAAAGCACGTAAACCTTCTGTCATTCACATCCACCCCTATATTTTGAAAGAATTTAATAACCGTTGGTTTTTGGTCGGGTTGAATGAAATATCTCAAAAAATAATGACCTTGGCTTTAGACAGAATTGACGGCGTTGAATATAATCTGGATATCAACTACAAACTGAACAATTTTGATGGGGATGACTATTACAAGAATACGATAGGTGTTACTGTGCTGCCAGAAGAGCATGTTGAGGAAGTGGTTTTTAAGGTAAACCGATCAAACGCACCTTATGTGGTGACCAAACCATTTCATCATTCACAAGAAATTATAGATAATGATTCAAGCGGAATCACATTTAAAATCAAAGTGCACCACAATTACGAATTGGAAAGAATGATTCTTGGGTTTGGCGCCTCAGTTGAAGTAAAATCGCCTTCTAGATTACGCAAAAGAATAAAGAAAAATTTGGCTGAAGCGTTAAAAAACTACACCTAACCACCTCATATTTAGTTTATCTCTGCAACAATTTATCCATTCACTAAATAAATAGGCTGTTCCCCAAAAGAACAAGTTAAGTAATACATCTCGACTATACCTTCACAGCATAATTACACTTTGCTATGAAAGGATTATTGGTTTTTATTTTCGGTTGTATCGCTACACAATTCACATTTTCACAAAACAGTCAAAATGATGAGATAGGAAAAATAGCATCCGGAAAATTCACCGTTCATAAAGCGGTAGAAAAGAGCAGAAACGAATTCAAATTTGAAACAGCTTCAAAGCCATGGCCTGTTGAATTCAAAATGAATGATGGCGCATGTAAAGAAGTATTCATTAAAAGAGCGGGGATAATAGATGAAACATACAAAGTTGATCTTCCTAAATATCCAGCATATTATTCTACCAGCACCTCTGAAATTGTAGTTACCGTTATCGACAAAAAAATCTATTACTACAAATGGAGTGTTAAAACTGGTGCTGAAATTGTTTACATACTTTCAGAGAAATCAGTGAGCAGCTACGATTCCGAAAAAAACACATTAGACGATTACAGAAGAAACATCCTAGAAAAACAAAAAAACGCAAGAGAAGAGCGAATAGAATTAAAAAATGAATTAGCCGAAAAAGAGGCTGCTTTAAACACTTTAGAAGGGAAAGAAATTAAATCAATCACGGTTAAAATGGTCAACGAAATTCCTGAAATAGGCCATTTAACGATAGTTGCGATAGGAGTAGAAGTAGAACTGGCTGATGGGACAACACTCAAAACAAAAAACCTTGGTGGAAAAACGCCTTATTCAGATTTTGATTTTCAAGTAACAGGCGGAGATTACGCTGGGGGAGATTTCAAAGTAGCGAATGACGCGAGTAAAATTAAAAATGACCAAATAACTGTTGTTGCCAAATCAAAATATGCCAATAACTCAGTTAGTGGGAAATTTGCTCATAAGCTTAATTACAAGAGTGATATTTTTTATCAATTCCAAGGTGGGTCTGGTCAGTTTGGTAGAGCAAACACGGTTGGATATTCTAAAAATGGAGGAGACGGGCGAGATGGTAAAAGTGTTAATGTTTATGCTGAGCTAAGAACTATCAACGGAGAATCTGTGAATGAAATTACTATTACCAATGCCATCACTGGAGAATTCATGTCAAGTTGTAAAGTGCATGTTGATAGTAAAATTACAATCAATGTATCGGGTGGTAACGGAGGAAGCGGCGCTAGTGGAGATTATGCCTCAGACCACAACGGTGGTAACGGAGGAGATGGCGGAAACGCCGGAAATGTCATGCTCAGCGGAAGCGGAACAAATTCTTTAGACATCACTGTGCTATCAAAAGGTGGAAAAGGTGGAAAAGGAGGACAAGGAGGTAAAGGAAAAACCTCTTATGATCACACTGGATCAAACGGCACACCAGGTGCCAATGGAAGCTTAATAAAATAAAAACAGATAAATAACAGAAACCCTATTAAAATTAGATTATGAACAGAACAATTAAAATTTTCGCTTTCATAGCTTTAACAGCTTTAGCGGGAAATGCCAACGCGCAATTCGGAAAACTTAAAGACAAATTAACCGGCGGTGGCGGTGGCGGAGACTTTACTGCTTTAAACGAAGAAACTGACGAACACGGTATTACAGGTCAGTATTATAGCAAAATGGATAGCAAAGCATATGGCTTTAGGTTTGTGAAAGAAGCAGACGGTAAAATCGTAAATGAAATCCATTACTTCGAAAAGAAAATTACTCCAGAGCCGGCTTTAAAGTTGAGCATGAAAGAAAGCTATTTAAGAAAAAATGACGTGAAGTTATTTTATGTTTGGCATTCAGCAAGCGCATCAGGATATGTTGAATTAGTAGAGCTGGACAAAGGTGTATTTGCTCAGGTTGCACAAACTAACCAAAGTGTTCAAGACGGTCCTGCAACTTTAGACGCAGACAGAAAAGTAAAAGATGTTTATGCTAAAGACAAAGCCAGCTTTGAAACTTGGGATATTGAAACTGCTCAAGCTAAGTTGGATATGATTTTGAATTCACTGAACACAGAAAAGTGGGAGAAAGAGAAAGCAAAGTGGATGAAAAGTGAAGTGTTCTCTAAAAATGTAGATAAAGTTGTATTTGCCAACCAATGGTACCACCTTCAAAAGCAAGGTTACCCTCATAAGCTAGGTGTAGATGGTAAAAACTTTAAAACAGAGCTTGACATGGCAGGAAACATGAACTTCATGGCTTTCTTCTCATACCCGCCAGCAGTAAAATACCCTGGACAACAATTGAACATTGAATATGAAATGGACGGAATCAAAACTGATCGTGAGTCCTTGAGAAAGTCTTCTTCTGCTTGGAGCAAAATGGTTCCGATTATTGAAGCTAAAGATTGGAATTACAACCAATCACCTACAAGAGCAATCAGAGAATACAACCAGTATCACAGCCAATATGTGCAGGATTACGCAGCCATTCAATGTCTTTATAAAAACAAGGACAAGTTTAAAGTTGATGGTACTTATAAATTAACAATCCGTATCTATTCTCACAAAGACGGTGAAAACGGAGATTTGTTAGCTGAAGGAACAGTTATTTTAAAATATACAAAAGAGGCGAAAGTTGCTTTTGAAGGAAATCCAAGCGACCCGACAAAAAAAGGAGTTTGGGGTCATTTTGAAGAGTTTTTAGATGAGTAAACCCTAAAATCAATCTTTCAATAATAAGTTTTACTTTATTTGATTAGTAAGGAAAGATTGAAATCTAGAACAGCCGCAAGGCGATTTAAAAAGCCAGTAGAATTATCTACTGGCTTTTTTCGTTTGTGGACAATTAGATGAACTATATCAGCTCTTGACACAAGTCATATCTGCGGAAATATCTAACAGATATTCTGTGTCAACAATAATTTAAAAAGGGGTAATGAAATTTAGTACTAGCTTAAAATTGAGCTTTCAAAGACTTCTTTCTTGTACTTAGAAAGCTTAGCTTCAATTCCGTTGTTTAACTGAATAGTAAATTTAGATTTAGAGTACTGCTCTAAATAGTCTGAATTGATAATCCAAGATTTGTGTGTACGTATAAAGTTCTTTTCATCTTCTAACAAGTCTTCAAAGTACTTTAAGTGCTTGCTATATAAAAAGGATCCTTCATCTATTGTATGAATAGTGCAATAAGCTGAAGATGCTTCAAGAGCAACAATATCTTTTAATGCAATGGCTTTTTGACCACCTTTCACTTGAACCACAATTTTTTGTTGTCTGTCTTCTGATAAGCTTTCAAGCAATACCTGATAATTGATACTGGCATCTTCCTTCTCCTTTTCAGAAATAAACTTTTGAACGGCAAACTTTAATCGATCAATGTCAATAGGTTTAAGCAAATAATCTAAAGCCGACATTTCAAATGCCTTTATGGCGTAACTATCGTAGGCAGTAACGAAAATGATTTCAAAGTCAATCTCGTCAAAAAATGAACCGATTTCGTATCCAGCATAATTGGGCATTTCAATGTCTAAAAACACCAATTCTGGTTTATTTGTTTTTATCGACTGCACCCCTTCTTCCAGGTTTTTGCAGGTATCTAGAATATCAATTTCAGGGCAATGCAATTCTAATAATCTAGAAAGAATATTTCGAGCACTGCGTTCGTCATCAATTAATATGGCTTTAAACCTTTTCTCCACAAATCAAATATGCGAATTAAACAACTGGATATTTATTATAATTGGGGAATAGCACATTTTATTAATTAATAGTCTGATCTAACCGGGATGTTAATTGTTAAACGTGTACCTGTCGCAACATTATCTGATTTGAGATCTTCATAATTCAGACCTAATTCTCCACCGTGTATATTCCTTAGAATTTCAAATCTATGTTGAATAGAACTCGTAGAAAAAGATTGGTGCTTTTTTGATTTTCTTTGATTTATTTCTTTAGATCTTTCACGACCAATGCCGTTGTCTTCAATTGTGCAGATGATTACTGAGCCATTCAATGTAAAATTGATGGTTAATCGTTTTTCTCCGGGTCTGTGTAGTAACCCATGTTTTATTGCATTTTCAACAAAAGGCTGAATAATTAAAGGGGGAATTTCAACTTCTTCGGCAGTATCCACTTTAATTTCAAATATAAAATCATCATCAAAACGCAGTTTTTCTAGATCAAGATATACTTTCAACATTTCAACCTCATCTTCTAGTCGAATAAAATCTTGCTCAGAATAGTGCAATACTTTTCTCACTAAAAAGGCAAATTTACTCAGGTAACTGTAGGCTTTTTCTCCGTCTTGTTGCAGCACCAAGTCTTGAATAGAGTTCAGAGAATTAAAAATAAAGTGCGGGTTCATTTGAGACTGGATCGCCGTAAGTTTTGATTCAATCATTTCACGCTTAATCTTGTTTACTTTTGTAATTCGATTGACCTGAAACCTATAAACAACATAGGTGACGACAAGAAAAAGAAGTGCACAAACAACAAAGAACCATACAGTTTGCCAAAAAGGTTTAGAAATTTCGAACTTAAAGGTTTTTTGTTCACCGTCTATTTCTCCTATTGATGCATAATATTCAAAAGCATATTCTCCTGGGGGAATCGTTTTGTAGGTAACAACATTGTCTTCAAAAACATGCGTTTGCCACACTTCATCAATTCCCGAAAGTTTGAAATGATAATTGGTTTCATCTTTATTTTGTAATGATTTTGAGGTAAAGAAAAAACTTACTTTATTCTCTTTATACGTTAATGAATTTTCAGAAAAATTTTGTGCCTGATCATTTATTTCCCAATATTTCAATTCTACTTTAGGAACAGCATTTTTGAGGCTGTTTTTCAAATCAATAACTCTGATTGCGTCTTTGTTAACAACATATAAAAACTCTTGAAACAGTTCAATATCATTGGCTTGTTCTCCACTCAAACCTTCAGCAGCTGAAAATTTATGAAGCTGCTTTCCTTCGCTGGATAAAAGAAGAATACCCTTATCTGTAGAGGCAATGTAATCACTTCTAAAGGGTAAAATTTCTAAAACATTATTAGTTGACAGCCCCGACTCTTTATTCCAGTTATCTACCAGTTCTCCATTTTTAAATAAAAGCACTCCATTGGATTGGGTAGTAATAAACATCTTTTCGTTTATTTCAATAATTTTTTTACAAATAATTGGTTTATCATTCAGCTCAAACTTTACCACTTCGCCTTCTCGGCCTATTCGCAATCCGCCAGATGTTCCTGCATAAATTAAACCTGTTGTTGATTCATAGCCTACACAATTTGTTCTACTATCGAACCCTACAATTTTAACGTTAATTTTATCTTTCGGATAAAACCAATAACATCCAACGTTACTAGCAGTAATGTACTTACCAGATTCCAGCCTTTTTATGTCCTTTAAAGCATTTAAATCAAAATAATCTGTTGTTTTCGTTTCAGGATAATAGACTAATGAAGGTTTTGAGACTAGGCCATCAAAAATGATACATTTTTCATCCTCTAAAAACTCCAAATATTCAATCCCTTTTTGAGAAGCAGAAGAGACTAGGTTGAAACCTTTTTCATTGTATTCAAAAACTTTTCCTGACCTGCAGCCAATATACAAATGGCCTTGTTTAGTAATCTTTATTATTGACGCCCGCTCTTTTGGGTCTGGAATTTTAATCATTTCCGTTTTCAGCTCTGGAATCACTACGATACCGTCTCCAAATGTTCCTATCAATATATTTCCTTCTTTGTCAGCACACATGGCAGAAAGAAAGTATTCATCTAGCACCAAACTCTCCTTAAATTTAGGCTGCATATTTTCTGTATAAACTCTAGCTCCTCCTTTTCTGGATGCCTTCCAAATATTTGTGCCATCTGAATAGATTAAAGGTCCAGCCATTGGATAAGACTTATCTTCATTTATTTCAGTGCTATCCAACATTTTTAACTCACCATTTGTTTGATCAAAGACGTAGAAGTGCTTTTCGTTTGAAATAGCGAAGGGCCTATGGCCTTTGCCAATACTACTCACAACATCAATTTTACCGTTAAAAAGCCTAAGAATATCTCCGGTATTTGCATTTATAAAGTAAAGTCCGCCGCTGTCATCTTTAGTAAACAAGCCCACCAGCAGATCATAACCTTTCGCTCTTAAGACATTTACTTTTTTGTCTTTATCTATTTGAAAAATCCCTCTGTTTAATACCGTCAATTTGTCTTGATTATCAAAACTAATTTCAATTTCATGATGCATTAAACTATCCGGAATTTGGTAATATAACTTGCAGGTTTGATCTTCAATTTTAAAGATTTGCCCACTCAAATTATTACAAAAAAGTTCTCCTTTTTGATTTTGGACTAAGTTAAATACTGAGCTGCTGGTCATTATGGGACAATCAATTTTCTTGAAATGGTAGTAGTCGTAATAATAAAGGCCGTTATCTGTAGCTACCCAATAGTCCTCATTGTTATCTTGAATAATATCATACACATGAACCCCAGAAAGTTCATCTTCACCAATCATGAAATAAGAAGGTTGTTGACTCAAAGCCAAATTCAAGCTGAAAAACAACAATATGAGCAACAAACCTCTCACTTAGTTTCTCTTTTTTGCAAAAAAATCTTTGAGCATTACTTCAGCTTGAAGATGCATTAAACCCGATTCAATTTTGGTTTTAGGGTGATAGATGGATGGCGAGAAATTTCCGGCTCCTCTTTTCCTGTCATCCGCCGCAAAAACTATTCTACTTAGCTGTGACCAAGCCAGCGCTCCTGCGCACATTGCGCAAGGCTCAAGGGTTACATAAAGGACACAATCTTTTAAGTATTTAGATCCCAGAAATTCTGATGCCGCAGTAATTGCCTGAATCTCAGCATGAGCAGTAACATCATTAAACTGTTGCGTTAAGTTATGACCACGTCCAATAATCTGATTCTTAAGAACTATGACAGCACCAACCGGAACTTCATCTTTTTCAAGAGCAAGTTCAGCCTCTTTAAAGGCTTCTTTCATAAAATATTCATCTGAGTACGGGTTTATCATCTTAGAGCAAATTTATCGATTCCAAAACAAACAATCCTTTTATCTTTGCAATTCAAACTTTTCAAGCACATGTACAGATCACATACTTGCGGTGAATTAAGAGATTCACATATTGGCCAAACTGTAACAATTGCCGGTTGGGCGCAAACTATCAGGGATAAAGGAAATATCATTTGGGTGGATGTTAGAGACCGTTATGGTATTACTCAAATAGTTGGTGAGTCAGGCAGAGTTTCTGATGATGTGTTGAATGCATTGAAAGGTCTTGGACGTGAGTTTGTTGTTCAAATTAAAGGTGAAGTTGTTGAAAGACACTCTAAAAACCCTGACATCCCTACTGGAAATGTTGAAATCGTAGCTACAGAAGTTACTGTTCTCAACAAATCTATCACTCCTCCTTTCACCATTGAAGATGACACTGATGGTGGAGAAGAGTTAAGAATGAAATATCGTTACTTGGACTTGAGAAGAAAACCCGTTCAAGATAAACTAAGATTAAGACATAAAGTCTCTGTAGAGACACATAAATATTTTGATTCTATTGATTTTATGGAGGTTGAAACTCCCTATTTAATCAAATCTACTCCTGAAGGGGCAAGAGATTTTGTGGTGCCGTCAAGAATGAATCCGGGAGAGTTTTATGCTTTGCCTCAGTCTCCTCAGACATTTAAACAGTTATTGATGGTTTCTGGATATGACAGGTATTATCAAATTGTAAAGTGTTTTAGAGATGAAGATCTAAGAGCAGACCGTCAACCAGAGTTTACTCAGATAGATTGTGAAATGGCTTTCGTTGATCAAGAAGATATTTTAAATACGTTTGAGGGCTTGGTAAAACATTTGTTTAAAACCTGTAGAAATGTTGAGTTTGAAAACGATTTTCCAAGAATGACCTATGCTGAAGCTATAGAGCGTTATGGATCTGACAAACCAGATATCCGTTTTGATATGGAGTTTGTTAATTTAAATGATGCGGCCAAAGGAAAAGGTTTTGGCGTTTTTGATAATGCAGAGTTAGTCCTGGCTATTAACGCCAAAGACTGTGCGGGCTATACCAGAAAACAATTAGATAAATTAATTGACTGGGTAAAACGTCCACAAATTGGTGCAATGGGAATGATTTATTGCAAATGCAATGAAGACGGAACGTTTAAATCATCTGTAGATAAGTTTTTTGATCAGGATGCCTTGGCAGAATGGGCAAAAGCAGCAGGAGCTGAAAAGGGAGATTTATTATTGGTGATGTCTGGAGAAACAGATAAAGTCAGAAGTCAAATGAATGAACTTCGTTTGCATATGGGGGATGAACTAGGGTTAAGAAATCCAAACGTATTTGCACCATTATGGGTCGTAGATTTTCCGCTATTAGAGTGGGATGAAGAAACAGAAAGATATCATGCTATGCATCATCCGTTCACCTCTCCAAAATCAGAAGATTTTGATTTGATCAATACAGATCCTGGAAAAGTAAGAGCAAATGCTTACGACTTAGCCATGAATGGTGTTGAGCTAGGTGGAGGATCAATCAGAATTCACGATAAAGATCTTCAGGCTAGAATGTTTGAATTATTAGGGTTCTCTGATGAAGAGGCTAAAAAACAGTTTGGTTTCTTAATGAACGCTTTTGAGTTTGGTGCTCCGCCACATGGTGGAATCGCTTTTGGTTTTGATAGACTTGTAGCAACTATGGGCGGTTCAGAATCAATTAGAGATTATATCGCCTTCCCTAAAAACAATTCAGGGAGAGATGTGATGATTGACTCGCCATCAACGCTTAATGAAGAGCAACTTGCTGAATTGAGTATTGGGGTAAGTATAACTGAAAAGTAGTCTTTGGAAATTCGTATTTTCACAGCCTAATGCGAATTTCGATTTTCATCTTTCTATTGATTCATTTTTGCTCATTTGGGCAAAAAGATCTGCTTGAATTAACCCAGGCATATCCAGACTCTGCGAGAAATATTGCCTTCGTTCAATTAGAAAAATCACCTAAGATAGAAAAGCAAAAAACACTTTTTCGTGTTATTGCACAGAGTTATTATCAGCAAGATGAATGGGACAGTGCGCTCATCTATTTGCAAAAAGAAGATAGCTTAAATTCAATTTCAACATCTTCAATAGACCAGTTGGTTGAAAACAAACAGCTTTGGGCAAGTAGCCTTTACAATCAAGGTTTTCTGGTTCAGGCGGATAGTGTTTTACAAAACACCTTAAGTCTTTTAAGTGAAGTTGAAAATTACAAACTCAAAGCCTCTGTTCTATTAGACGCTGGATGGCTTGCCAGAGAAAGAGGTAGACATGCAGAGGCTTTAGAAGTTTATTTCAAAGCTAAAACCCTCTCTGAACTTAACAAAGACGAAGCACTTCTTGCAGAATGTTATTCGAAAATTGCCGTGGTTTATCATGTCAAATTAGAATTTGAAAAAGCTAAAGAAAATTACGATAAAGCACTTTTCATCTATCAAAAACAAAGTGATCAAGAAAAAATAGCACGGCTTTATAATAACTATGGTCTTTTATACCAATATCAAGGATACAGCACCAAAGCGGTGAATTGTTTTGAACGATCAATAGAAATGTGTGATTCTTTAGGAAACTCTAAAGGCGTTGCTATTGCGAATGAAAATCTCGGTATTCTATGCTATGAAGACTTGGAAAATTATCCCTTGGCTTTAAATCGGTTTCAAGCAAGCCTAGACTATTGGCGAAGCACCCAAGATATTTACGGACAAAGCCAAACTATGGTTTACATGTTGTTTGTTTATGAACTGCAAAAAAATTACACCGCACTGGTAGACTCTGGTTTGAAAGCTTTAGAATTAAGTCAATTAGCAGGAGCTAAAGATGTAGAGAGAGATGCACTCATCCTTTTGTCAAAAGGCTATGACGGTCTTGGCGCAAGTAACAAGGCGTTTAGCTACTATAAACAGCACATTAGGTTAAGAGACAGTTTGCAAAGCTTAAATAAAGATGAGGAAATCAAATTATTAGGCCTTCAAAACGAGATGGAATCTAAACAAATTCAAGATTCGTTAAACTTAGCTCTTCAGCACGAACAAGAATCAGCGGAGATTGCCATGCAAGTGAAAGAACAACGATTTTGGACCGGCCTGTCATTGAGTATTGTAATTGCCTTGATTGTCATTATTTTCTTACTTTTTAGGGGGAGTCAACAACGAAAAAAAGCGGCTTCTTTAATTGAAGAAACCAATCAACTTCTTCAAACAAAAAACTCTGAAATTATTGACAGTATCACATATGCAAAGCGAATTCAAGAAGCGATTTTACCTACTGATCAAATCATAAAAAATCACCTAGGTGAGAGCTTTGTATATTATCTTCCGAAAGATATTGTTGCCGGCGATTTCTATTGGATTGAAGACGTTATAGAAAACGGTCAAAAATCAACCCTTTTTGCTGTTGCTGACTGCACAGGTCATGGAGTTCCGGGAGCCATGGTAAGTGTGATTTGTGCCAATGCTCTGAATAAAGCCGTGAACGAAATGGGCATCTATAATCCATCAGAAATTTTAGAAGAAATCACAAAAATAGTTGTGAAAACTTTTGAAAAAAGCGACAGTGAGCTTAAAGACGGAATGGACATCTCTTTAGTCAAAATGACGGCTCTTGAGAATGGAAATATAGCCTTAGCTTATGCTGGAGCCAACAATCCATTATGGATCGTAAAGGATAACAGCAAAGAGCTGCTGGAAACCAAAGCTACAAAAAGACCTATTGGCAAAAACGCCATTGATACGCCTTTTGTAAACAGTACTTTTGAACTTAGTTCGGGAGACATGATTTACTTATTTACTGACGGATATGCTGATCAATTTGGCGGCGAGAAGAACAAAAAGTTTAAATATAAAACCTTAAAAAACTTATTGATTCAAATTGCAAATAAACCGGTAGATCAACAAAAAGCTATCCTCAATCAAACCTTCAACCAATGGAAAGGCGGCATTGAACAAGTGGATGATGTTTGCATAAGTGGCATCAGAGTTTAATTCTGAAAATACTTCTTTTGCGGTAATTCATGCATGACAAACGTGCTATTTACATTATCGACTCCCGGAATTTTAGATAGTTTATTCAATAAAAAATTACGGTAATCATCCATGGTAGATTCTACTACTTTAAGCATATAATCATGTTTACCTGAAACATGAAAGCACTCAATAACTTCATTGAGTTTACCAATTTCTTTTTCAAATAAATCAAGACTTTCTTTGGTGTGACTATTCACAGAAACCTCACAGATGATCATTACCCCTAAGCCAATTTTGTGTCGATTTATTTTAGCTTGAATCGCTTCAATTATTCCGGCTTTTTTTAACTTTTTTATTCGTTCATAAACGGGGGTGATGGACAGGCTTAGGTGCGCAGCCAGTTGTTTATGTGTCATTGAAGCATCTGTTTGCAAGAGCCCTAAAAGCTTTTTATCTGTTCCATCTAGTTCCATAAAAGAAAATTTTTCTGCCTATTATTCAATCTATGAACTAATATAGAAAATTCAACTACGCTTTTTCAATTTTAATTCTTTTTTTACTTCATTTTATTCGAACACTAGATTTATATTTTATACAAGTGTAAATTCGTAAAAAAAAGATATGGAAACGCCTTATAAATACTCACCAGAAAGTTTAATGATGTCTCATGGTTATTCGCCAGAATGGTCTGAAGGAGCTATCAAGTGTCCAATTTTTCAAACCTCAACCTTTGTTTTTAAAACAGCTGAGGAGGGGAAGGCCTTTTTTGAAGTGGCTTATGGAATTAGAGAAAAAGGAGAACAAGAAGAGTTAGGTTTAATTTATAGCCGTATTAATAATCCAGATTTAGAGATTTTAGAAAATCGTTTATGCTTATGGGATGAAGCTGAAGATTGTGCTGTCTTTGAAAGCGGTATGTCGGCTATCTCCACCACTTTTTTAGAGTTTTTAAAACCAGGTGACGTTCTTTTATATAGCAACCCAGTATATGGCGGAACAGATCATTTCATCAAACATATTTTAGATAAGTTCCACATTGAAACCTTAGGTTTTTATCCAGATCAAACGAAAGAAGAAATCATGGAAATGATAGAAGCTTCTGGTAAGAAAGATAAGATTGCAATGGTCTATTTAGAAAGTCCTGCCAATCCTACGAATGATTTGATTGATATCTCAATGTGTGCAGATATTGCAACAACCTTATCAACACCAGAGAAAAAAGTAATTGTTACGGTGGACAACACGTATATGGGTCCTTTATGGCAACATCCTTTGCAACATGGGGCAGATTTGGTTATCTATTCTGCTACCAAATATATTGGTGGACACTCTGATGTAATTGCAGGAGCCTGTTTAGGAAGCAAAGAATTGATTTTGAGAATGAAAACCATGCGAACGTTTATGGGCAACATGGCGGGTCCTTGGACTGGGTGGTTATTAATGCGAAGTTTAGAAACCTTGAAAGTTAGAATGGACAAACAGGCTCAAAACGCTGCAGACGTTGCTACCTTTCTTAAAAATCATCCTAAAATTTCAAAGGTTTATTATTTAGGATTTTTAGAAGGTGCGAAGAGAGCTGTTTTCAATAAACAATGTGAAGCCGCTGGAGCAATGTTATCCTTTGATATAATTGGCGGTGAAAAAGAGGCCTTCAAGTTTATTAATTCGCTCAAACTAGTAAAACTTGCGGTTAGTTTAGGAAGTACAGAGTCGTTAATACAGCACCCTGCTAGTATGACACATGCCGGTGTTTCAGATGAAGACAAAAAGAAATTAAACATCTCTGAATCATTAATTAGGCTTTCAGTTGGAGTTGAGAATATTTCAGATTTAATCCACGATATAGACCAATCTTTAAACCAAGTTGATGTTCCTCAAGATCGTCTAATTCCTAATTTATAGCGACCTTTGTAAAAAGGTTAATAAATGCGAAATAGAATTATAATTTTTGTGGCAATTACAGTGGTTGGGATGACTGTTGCTGGAATCATTTTAATGAATCATTACTCTGACGATCCTACAGCTGGAAGTAATAGAAGTGAAAACAATGTATTGCGCGTTTATAACCCCGCAGATGTTAACCCAACACTAGTTGACCCTTCTGTGCAAGATGTAAACAAAGATCATACAATTGCAGATTTTTCTTTTCAAAATCAACTTGGAAACACGATAACCAAGGCAGATGTTAAGGGTAAAATTTTTGTGACTGATTTCTTTTTTACGACTTGTGGTGGCATTTGCCCAGAGATGTCTACACAACTGCAACGGGTTCAACAAGAGTTCTCAGATGACGATAATTTTATGATCTTAAGTCATACAGTGAATCCATCAATAGACACCGTTGAAACGCTTTACAAGTATTCTCAACGCTTTGAAGCAGACTCTTCTAAATGGTGGTTTTTAACAGGATCAAAAAAGGATTTGTATACCATGGCCAGAAAGTCATATCTAATTGTTCCGGATGAGGCAGATCCAAACTTTGATCATGGTGGTGAATCTGATTTCTTACATACAGAAAACTTTGTATTAATAGATCCTGATGGCAGAATACGCGGATTTTATGATGGAACGAATCCAAATGAAATCAATGAGCTATTCCGAGATGTGTATGATTTAAAAAGAGAGTACGAACTAGATTAAGTTCAACTTGTCAATCAAGTCATCCTTAAATGATCCTCCAATTGGAATCACCTTTTTATCGTTTTCTAAATGCAAGTTTGGATATTCGATTGAAGAAATTTTATCTAGTCTTACAATGAAAGAACGGTGTACTCTGATGAAGTTGTCGGCGTCCAATTTTGTAACGATATCTTTCATTGTTGAGTGAATCGTATACCTGCTATCTAGCGTGTTGATAACTACATAATCTTTCAACGCTTCAACGAAATAAATATCATCCGTTTTAATCTTTACTAGCCTACTTTTCGATTTTACAAAAATGAAATCTTTAGAGTCTTTATTTTCAATGATTGAATAGAATAAATCTCTTGCTTTTAGCACTTCTTTTTCTTTCGAAAACTTGTACAATGCCATCTCAATTGAAGTGTGTAAATCAACTTCTTTAAATGGTTTAATAATGTAACCGTAAGGCTCAGTAACTTTAGCTTTTTCTAAGGTTGATTCATCTGCATAAGCCGTCAAATAAATCACTGGAATTTGCAATTCTTCTTTTACTCTTGATGCCGTCTCTATTCCGTTGATATCACCTTTAAGCATGATATCCATCAAAATAATGTCTGGTTTTTCAGAAGCCGCCAATTCAAACGCTCGTTCACCAGTTGACGCAGCTCCTACCACATTGTAACCCAATTTTTTTAAACTGTGCTGAATGTCTTTAGAAACAATACTCTCGTCTTCTACAACTAATACGTTGGTTTTTGGCATAACTAAAATTCTTGCTTTTCAAAGATAATTAAAAATTCTGTTCCGCTCTCTGTTTTCAAGATTAACTCTCCGTCTAGCTGGTCAATCAGAGTGTCTACTAAACTCAATCCTAAAGAATCTGTTTCGCTAATTTTGAAGCTCTTTGGTAGGCCCACACCATGATCTTTCACTAACATTTTTATCTTCCCCTCCTTCTCGGTGACTTCAATTGTGATTTCTCCTCCTTTACCAATTGGGTATGCATACTTTAAGGAATTCGTAATCAGCTCATTTAGTATTAATCCGCACGGAATAGCCTGATCTAAAGCCAGGTCAATATCTTCAATATTCAGCTTGAGCTTGGTGTCGTCTGTTTTTACTTCATATGAATGTACCAAGTTTTGCACCAAATTAGTGATGTAATCATTGAATCGTATATGTGAAAAATCTTTTGTTTGGTAAAGACTTTCATGGATGTATGACATTGATCGAATACGGTTTTGACTTTCAATAATAATCTGCAAAGTGGCTTCATCTTGCACATAAGAAGACTGCAAATTAAGAATGCTGTTAATCACTTGAAGATTGTTCTTTACCCGGTGGTGTACTTCTTTTAGTAAAACTTCTTTTTCTTTAACAGACTCTATCAGTTTCTCTTCATACTCAACGGTGTCTGTTACATTTCTTGATATCACAACAACTTCAGAATTGTTCAACTTTGAATACCTGTTTTCGTAATGTATTTTTTCTAAAAATCCGTCACTTTCGTAGGTCAAACTAACGTTGTGTGTTAGAAGTTCTTCGGTTTCAATACACTTGGTTACATTTTGAAGAATTTTTTGGGCAACACTTTTATCAATAAATAAATCTTTTACTCTTTTTCCTATAACTTCTCTATCGGTGGTAAATCGATAAAAGGCCTCAGCGTTATACTCAGAAGACGCCCTAAAATCAGTAAAAACGCCATTATCGTTTATCTTAAATAAAACATCTGGTATTGCTTGAAGTACCGCTTTATTGTTCTCTTCACTTTCAAGGATTTTCTTTTTGCTTTCTATTTGATCAGTTATGTCATGCGCAATAAAAGACATTTCTTTTATCTCTTTGCCTTTAATTTTGATTGGGTTCATGAAAGTTTCAATCCAAATTTCTCCTTGGTTAGTTGGGAAATGAGTGACAACTTGGTGATTTTTGCCTTTTAAAACATCTTGAAACTTCTCTCTAATTTTCTTTTCAGCATAAGGTTCAACTGGAAACATTGAAAGGAAGTCAGTTCCTAAGCCAACCTCTATACCCAAGCGATCTTTCATCATTTTTTCAAAGTTCTTATTCGTTCCAACAACCTGAAATTTGTCATTTAATGAACAAATAAATAAGTTGGCAGCACTTTCTAAAAGCGCTGTAAACCTTGAAGTAGATTCTATTAAAGATTCTTGAGTGGCTTTATGTTTTTCAATTTCTTCTTGTAAACTTTTGTTTGTTTCTTCTGCTAGTTCAGCCCTTAACATTTGCTGATTATATTCAACTTGTAATGAAATATCGTGCAATAAGATGATGTAAGCTTTTTGTCTATTATAAATAGATCTAACAATGTTGATACTGTATTTTTTAGGGTCATTGGTATCACCCAAATCTATCTCGGTATAAGAAGAGATATCATTAGTCGCTTCTCGAATTAAGTCTTTGATTAAAAAGTGTGTATGCCCAGGAAAAATATCGAATAAATTTTTCGCTTTAGACTTTAACACATTCATGTATAAATGCTCCCCATTTGGATTTAAATAAGCCAATCTATCTTCTGTAAAAATCATCACTGAATCTGGCGATTGATCAACAACATTTTTAAAACTTAATCTACTTTCTAATATTTCTTGCTCATATTTTTTTCGTTCAGAGATATCTTTAATCACAACTTGAGCAACTCGTTCCTCTTCAAGCATTATCGATACAAAAGATACTTCTGCATAAAAAACTGTGTCATCTGCTTTTTTAAATTTCCATTCAGTATCTATTTTTTTTCCTTCATTTAATTGCTCTGAAATATTAATTAAACTGCTGCTTGCTTCTGGTGAATTTGCAGATATCTCTTCTACTTTTTTGCCAATTAATTCACCTTCTTGACATCCAAATAACAATTCAGCTTGAGAATTTACATCAACAACAAAGTTTTCGTCTTCATCTAAAACAAAAATTAATATCGCATTATTAGATTCTTCAAAAAGCAAACGGTACTTTTCTTCACTGTGTTTTAACGCGATACTAGTTTCATGAAGATCTGTTACATCCACTATTGATCCAACGATTACATCAAATAAACTTTTTTCATTTTTTAAAATGGCTACGTTATTATTTAAAATTAAACGTCTGCCATCTTTTCGTTTAACTTTAGAGCTGTGATTTGATAATGAACGATTTGCCATCAGCAACTTTAGATAATCTTCACGTTCTTCATTGTCAAAATAAATATCTGAAATGTTAATGTTTTGGATTTCTGCAGGACTTTCATATCCTAAAATTTTGGCAAAAGCAGTATTACAATCCAAAATTTCTCCTTCTAAGTTGGTTTTATAAACTCCTGCTAAATTAGACTCAAACAACTGGCGATAACGTTGTTCAGATTCCATTAGTTTAGTTTGCGCTTCAATTTCTTCAGTTACGTCTTTTACAATTCCTAAAAGTGAAACCATTGAAGAGTTGGGGTCTTTTTCGATAAAGATTTTCTCTTCTATCCAACGCCATTCTTTATTCACTTTCATTCTAAATCGCCACTTTCCTTCTCCTCCTACTTTGAGTAATTCTTCAAATTTTTGATTGATATAATCTAAATCTTCAGGATGTCTGTCTTTAGAAATGCGCTCAGCTTTTACCAAAGCTATATATTCATCAACTGAATAACCATAAACATCTTCAACTTTAGGCGAAACGTAATTTACTTTGTGTTTATACCGTTCATTTTCATCAAATGAAATATTAAAAACGAAAGATGAAATGTTTTCCAGAACCTTGGTAACACTATTTTTATTCTCTATTAATTGCTGTTCGTATTCTTTTTGCTTTTGGATAATTTTTAAGCCAATCAAATACACTTTTTCTCCAAAAAAATCTGCTTTTTTTAAGGTAAATTCTTTCGGTAAAAACGTGTTTTTATCAACTACAGAGCAATTTGCTACGAACTGCGATTTACCTAATTTTCTACAATCAGCTATTGCACTTTCAAATGCTTGCATGCAGTCATCAGTTTCTGTTATAAAAACTTCATGAAACTTTATTCCACTTCTTATCGCTACTCCATTTTTTATTAAATAATTCTCAGCCGGTTCATTAAAATCTAAAATCTCAAGGTTTTCAGACAGCACAAACGTTTGGAGATCACTCGTATTAAAAATACGTTGATAAGTTCTTCTTGCTTCAATAATATTATGATGATAATTATATCGCCAATAATTAAAGATGGTAACGACAATAGCTCCAACTAAATAAATCAACGTAAGCTCTGCGTAAAAAATGTTAGTATAAATAGCTATCCCTATAAAAGCTGTAAAGGATATTATATAAAACCAAAGGGTAATTTTTGGATGAATTAATACCACTCCAATTACCGTTGCAGCCAATAATAAACTAGCTGCTTCATTACTTCCAGGATGTTGATAAAACCATAACAAGGTAATGATCATAACTCCCGACAGGAACAAATAATGAGCGTAATGAAATTTTTCCTTAAACAGTTCTATTTTAGAAATCACCAGTAGAAAACTTAAGAAGCTGGCTGAATAAATAAGAATTCCTTTGTGAAAAATATTTGTGTTTAGCTCTAAAGAATAATCTAGTATTAAATAAACAATGAATAAGGGAACCAATGCGATTGAAGTCCAATGATAAATAGCTAAAAGCGAATCATAGCTTGATTCTCTTTTTCTCAGTGGCGTTTGATTCTTAAAATCCATCATACCTCTTCCTTAACTTCTTTAACCCTAAAGCCGTTAATTTTAAAAATTTCTCCTGCTTTATAGTGGATTGTTTCTATCAATTCACCTTTATCAGAATATTCTTTCCACATCCCTACTTTCAGTCCACCAGAATATTTACCCACTTTCTTTTTAATACCATTTTTGTGATAATAGATATGTTTTCCTTTAGGTTCTCCAAATGAATACAAACCTTTGAAAGCAATTTTTCCATTGCGATAATAATGGGTCCACATGCCGTCAGCATCTCCTCCTACAAAGTTTCCTGTTTCTTTAAAATCACCCACATGATAAAACCAACTTCCCTCTTTTACACCATTATAATATTCTCCTTTTGCAATTTCGTTTCCTAATGAATCATATTCAACCTGTTCTCCCTCCAATTTTCCCCTTCTGTTAAAGAATTCAGTTTTTTTGATTTGTCCGTTTTGATAATACCATGTCCATTGACCATTAAGTTCATTTTCTTTGATGACTCCTTCTTGCTCTTTTTTACCATTTCTGTAATAGTAAGTCCATCTACCATCTTTTAAACCATTCGAAAAATTACCAACTGATTTTACCGATCCATCTTCATAATAATTCGTCCATTCACCAACAAAAATTCCACCTGCTTCTATCATACCTTCAGAAACAAGTGTATCTTTTTTATAAATATAAGCGCGTTCTAATTCCCCTTCAAGCGAGTATTTTCTGAAGATTCCTGATTTCAATCCTTTATTAAAGCCACCCACCAATTTTACTTTTCCGTTTGGATGATATTCTTTATACAAATCAATAATCACAACTCCACCTGGATCTGAAGCTTCCGCTCCATTTGACATCTCGCTAATGTTTAATAATCTGCCTTGCTCATCAAACTCTTTTGACAGACCATCCATTTTCCCCCCCTTAAATGAGATTTCAGATTTTAATTGACCGTTTTTATAATAGTCTCTCCAAACGCCAGTTTTATTTCCGTTTTCATCAAATTGATTGAACTTTTTATTCGACCTTAAATATCCGTTGCTATACTCCTGCTCAGCAACAATAACACCGTTTTCATCAAATTCTAAAGCAATTCCGGATTCTTTCCCTTCTTCAAAATTCAACTTTTTCTGAACGGACCCATCTTCAAAATACCAGATTTCTTCACCTTGCTTCTTGTCATCAACGTAATAAGTTTCTTTTGCAACATTCCCCAGCGAATCATATTGAATGGCACAGCCGTTCTTTAAATCACCTTCATAAGGATATAACCACACCAAATTACCTTCGTCATTATAAAATTTCCAGATTCCTTCAGATTTACCTTCCTTCTTATTTCCAACAGATTTTAAAACACCAGATGGATAATAGGCTTTCCACTGCCCTTCAGGTAATCCATTTTTAAAATCACCCTCTGAAGCGATTTTGCCATTTTCAAAATAAAAAGCGTTATAGCCGTTCGGATTAATTTCATCTTGCCCAAAACTGAAAACACAAACACTACTTAAAACTATTAAACAATAAATTTTTTTTAAGTAAGCCAGATAAGAAGAGTATTTACTATTATTATTAGGGCTGTTAATATGTTGATAAGTCTGGTTCAAAAAGGGGTGTTATTAAATTAAGCTAATGTTATCAATAGGTAATGAACAAGTTTTATTTTTTAAATAGCTTGTTTACAGCAAATTTACAACCTTATTAACTTTTTTAGAGAAAAGAGGTGTGTTAATTAGTTTTTCATTTTTTTGATCATTTTCCTGTGTGTAAGTCGGCCGTAAATAATTGGTTTATGAACACGGCTTATTCAAATTAAGTTATACCTGAAATTTAAATTTTAAGAACCTATTAATTTGATAGTTTTTAATACAATTCCATGAACGCTTTGTTAACAATTCTAATTTCAATTTGTTGAAAACACGATTATTCAAAACCCTTGTTCTATCTAATGTAAGGAAATTTTGAAAAAAGATGTTAATAATTATAAACACAAGGCCTAATTAAGTCTTTTCTTTAGAATACTTTTGTGTTAAAATTGTTCGTCATGGAAAATAAAATAGTACCAATTGGCTGTGATCATGCCGGTTATCAATTAAAATTGGCAGTTATTAAACATCTGCAGGCAAGGGGATACGAAATGTTAGACCAAGGTTGTCATTCTGAAGACAGTATCGATTATCCAGATTTTGGGCATCCGGTAGCAAATCTCGTAGAAAAAAGCAATAACGGTTTAGGTATTGTTATTTGTGGAAGTGGTAACGGAATTAACATGACAGTGAATAAACACGCCGGAATCAGATCTGCCTTATGTTGGTCAGTTGAATTAGCTGAATTGGCCAGACAACATAATAATGCAAATATTTTAGCTTTACCAGCGCGTTTTATTTCTGAAGAATTGGCGTTAGAAATGGTAGATGCTTTCTTTTCAACTGAATTTGAGGGAGGAAGACACCAAAATAGGGTGAATAAAATACCTTGTTAATTATTCAGTAATTAAGGCCTTTACGAAGGCGTTGGTTGATTCTACAAATTCAGTATAATATGAACCTGTCCCTGGTCCGTTAAAACCGGTGTGAATTTTTCTGATTTCTCCTTTTTTGTCTATAAATACAACCGTAGGAAAAGAGATGACCTCATTTAGCATTGGAAACAATTCTGTTGCGCAAGATTTACAAGCATCTCCCCCTATTAAGAAAGTATAATCTAATCCAAGGTTTACTCTGTAGTCTTGTACTTTAGCTATTTTATCGTTTAATTCTTTTTGTGTTTCAAAAGTGACCGCAATAATTTCTAATTGATCGCCATACGTTTCTCTTAATTCTTTTAAGTAACGACTCTCATCCAAACAATTAGGACACCAAGTTCCCATTAATTGAATCATAGTTACTTTTCCTTTGGTCGCTTCGTTTGGATAGCTATAAGTTGTTCCATCAACATTGGGTAAGCTAAATTGAATAGGATGATCGTTGACTAAATATGTTAATGAGTCTGGGTCGCCTAATTCAGCATCAGGGTTTTTGATGGCAAACCAATTTGTTTTATAGTGTTTGCCTGATAAGAATTCTCCCCAAAGGGTATCCTTATTTAAAGAAGCGGAAAATAAAAACGCGTGAGAACCATCAAATGTAGATAAGTATAAACTGTCTTTTGTTGTTGCTCCTTCTAAAAATCTGTAATCGCCTGTTTCAGTTAAAAATGTTCCGATAATTATATTGTCTCTTTTACCACCGTATCCACACTTATATGAGCCGTCCTCAAAAATTCCAATCGCTTTTTCAGGGTTTTCAGACTGATAATCAAAAGTAACTTCCCATTTTCCAGCCACATCAATACTTTGTTGAACATCAGGATATCTTGGTTGTTCATTTAACTTTGACCAAAATGGTAAATAATAATTGCCTTTTTTTGCATGA
This sequence comes from Crocinitomicaceae bacterium, assembly GCA_039939375.1. Classification (GTDB taxonomy): domain Bacteria; phylum Bacteroidota; class Bacteroidia; order Flavobacteriales_D; family Crocinitomicaceae; genus Paracrocinitomix. Next base: position 208,718 of record JBDVJO010000011.1, read on the forward strand.
TTATACCAACGTCCGGTTAGAAACTTTTTGTTTTCAATTTTTACACGAAGTTCAGAGGCAAAAGCTGGAAAAGAAATGAAAATAGAATCTCCCGCATAAGTGGCTTCTTTCAATAAGATGCGCTCGTTTCCGTTTAAAATATAAAAGGCTTGACCTTTTTCACTTTTAACAACATCAATTAAAAAAGGTAGTTGATGGGTCTCGTCTAATTTTAATGATGCGTACCATTGCCCAGTTTTTAATTTCTTGGGTTTAGCAGATACTGTGTTCGCATAACATAGTAAAAGAATAATTAAAGAGATGCTATGCTTCATTAATTGAGGTTAACGTATAAGTTTTTTGTTAGTGACAGGGCGAGCAAAGATAGTATAAATAAAAAATAATCAAGAAGCGGTGCAACTTTTAAATCGTTACATTAGTCTTGTATAATGAAGAGCGTAATTTATGACGGATGAAGACCTAGTTAAGGAGTGTGTTTCCGGTAATGCTATTGCTCAGAAAAAGTTCTATGACTTATTTGCTAGAAAAATGATGGGGGTTTGCCTCCGTTATTCAAACGATTATGAAGAAGCACAAGATATTTTGCAAGATGGTTTTGTAAAAATATTTAACAAGCTTCCAGCTTTTGAAAGTAAAGGATCTTTAGAAGGCTGGGTGCGTAGAATCATGGTTAACACTGCTTTGGATGCTTATAGAAAAGCTAAAAAACACCAAAATAATGTGGACGTTGACTCGGTTAGTTACTTGTTAGATTCGGATGATTATACGATTGAAAGCATAAATGCGAATGACTTATTAAAAATTATTCAAGCCATTCCTGAAGGATATCGTGTTGTGTTTAACCTTTTTGCAATAGAAGGCTATTCACATAAAGAGATAGCAGAGCGATTAGGAGTTACTGAAAGTACTTCCAAATCACAATTTTCTAGAGCACGAAAAATGCTTAGAAAGATTTTGATAGAAAAGAATATAGTAGAAGAAAGTGAAAGATAATATAAACATAGAAGAACTGTTTAAAGATAAGTTCGAAGGGTTTGAAGGTCAAGTTGATCCTTCTGCTTGGGCGAATATTTCTCAGTCTTTAGCAAACGGAGCGGCGACCACAGGTGGTGCAGTTTCTGGCGGGCTATCTTCTATAGCGAAGGTGGCTATTGTAGCTGGGCTTGTTGGTGTAACATCTGTTACCGCTTGGTATTTTTCGTCTGGTGATAACAATGAAAATATTGTTGCCAATGACACCCAAGAGCAAGTAGAAAACAATGAGGAATCTCAAGAGGATGATGTAAAAACAATGGGTAATAATATCCTTGTAAATGATACAAATGATCCAGTTATTCAAGAACGTGTTGAAGAGATTGAAGAAGGATTAAGTCAAACACAATTCAACCCTGATTTTATTGATAATGAATCTGTTGAATCTGTTTTAGCAAACCATTCTATTGGAAACGGATTGGTTGTTAATCAAAATCCAGGAAATGGCAACACTGTTGTTAATAACAATGGAAATCAAGTTAATCCTGAAAACAAAATTGAAAACAATGAGGTGGTTGACCCAGTTGAAAATGGAGGTCAAATCGTGGAAATTCCAAACCCTGTTGAGAAAGCAGAAATCAAGCACAATTTAAAGTATAGCTTTGATGATGAAGATGGAAACATTGTTGCTTTCAAATCAAACGCTAAAAATCACAACTCGGTAGTTTGGAGCTTTGGAGATGGAACAGAAGGAACAGGTGATGCTGTAACCCACGCCTATGAGCGTCCTGGAACATACGAAGTTGAAATGACAGTAACGGGTGATGGTCAAGCGGATGTGATTAAAAGAAAGATTGTAATTGAAGGAACTTCTTCTTTAGGTGCAATTGCAAACGTATTCACACCTAACGGTGACGGAAGAAACGATTATTTCTTTGTTAAATCAAAAGGAATGGAAATCTTCTACGTTTCAATAAAAAACGAAAGAGGTGAAGAAGTGTATACATCTAATGATCCAAATTTTGAGTGGAATGGTCAATTACCAGATGGTTCTGTTCAAAAAGGAGGCTATATCGTAGTGATTATTGCCGAAGGAGAAGACGGACAAGTATTTAAAGAAATGAAAGCCCTAAGGGTAGAATAAGCATAGAATACAAATAAAAAAAGGGGCTGCGTTGAATAATGTAGCCCCTTTTTCTTGTCCTTTCGTTTTATTTTAACACCCAACTGCCGTCTTCGTATATATACTCCGGCACGTGTTTGTTTTCTGCATCAAATAATTCTCTAGAGTCTTTGATAAACGACTTCATTTTTAGATAATCTTCTTCTTTTGTAAAAAAACTAGGGTCATTCTCAAATTTTGCTGCAGGAAGAATGTAATAGGTTTTTTTGCCTTCAACCACAGGTGTGTAAACCCATGTAAGCATATATCCGGCATCTTTGATAGTTGTTTTATCTCCATTTTTTTGAAGTGTCATTTTAAACATTGCTCCTCCATCTGTGTACCTTTTTCGTTGATTTGAAACAAAGTTTCCTAAAGAATATACAATTAGTTCTTCTTTATCATCAGCGGTTGTAGACTTTTCCCAAACCATTTTTTCTAAGACATGTGGATGAGATCCAATGATGATGTCGGCCCCGTTTTCAAATAGAAACTCGCCTATATCAATTTGGTATTGCACGGGTTGTAATTTATACTCACTTCCCCAATGTGTTACTACTATAATTTTATCTACATTTTTAGATTTTGCAACTTCTAAATCTTGTTTCATAAGATCTTTATCTATCATGTTCACCACTGTTGGTGCCGGATAAGGCAACCCGTTTGTGCCGTATGTATAATTCAAAATAGCAATACGCATACAATCTGACTCTATAATGAAAGGATAACGCTTTGCCCTATCGGCACTATCCTTAAAAGTTCCGGTGTGCATGATATTCAATGAATCTAAAACATCAACGGTTCTTGTTATTCCGTCTCCACCCCTATCACAACTGTGATTGTTAGAAGTTACTAAAACATCCATTCCGGCATTTTTACATGCAACAGCTAAGTGGTCTGGTGAGCTGAATTGTGGATATCCTTTAAAGGGAGGTCCTGCTAATGTTACCTCAAGGTTTCCAACCGCATAATCGGGTTCGCTAATTTCTTCTGAGATATATTTAAAGCAAGGGTCGTAATTATAAGACTTTGTTTCACTGTCGTATGCAGATGTAATTTGAGGACCATGCCCCATAATATCTCCAATAAAAATGAAGCTTAATTCTTGTGAAATAGAATCTGTTTCTTGTGCATTTGTTCCGATAACAGCAAATGCTGATAGTATTGTAATCAATGTTTTCATAGATAAACCTTAGGTGTTTAACTACGAAAGTGGTGCCAAATGGTTAGATAAAAAAGGGATATTTATTATTCGCTCTTGCTTTTTGCAAAAAACAAGTAATAAGCGTTTACAATAATTATAGCAACATTGGTAATGATTATGGGCCAATTCCAACCCAATAAAATTCCGTAAGCAACAAATAAAGCACAGCCAAAAGAATTGACTATTCGTATTTTTCTTACATCTTTTACGATAAAAGATATGAGCACCACAGCAGATGCAAAGTAGCCGATTAAATCAGCAATTGTAATTCCAGCGTCTTCCATTTTTTCAAAAGTAGGAGCCAAATGTAGACATAAATTCTTCAATGATTCAAATAATCACTAACACCATGCAGCTAATAAATAGGAAATTAACAATGGCGTTTCATTCAGATTATAAACTAAATTTGAAGCCAAGTGAAATTAATCGTTACCATATTGTTCGTGTTTGTTTTGTGTTTTAGTAGAGCACAAGAAAAACCAGAATTGGTATTTACGCCAATAGGGGGTGTTTACGAAAAACCTACCACTGTTACCATGGATGCCGGTGAGGACGCAAGTATATACTACACCTTAGACGGTACCTACCCTGGGTCTGGTTCTTTTAGATATAAAGGACCAATTGAAGTTTCAGATGTTAAACTGTTCAGAGCTGTAGCCTATAAAAATGGAAAAAGATCTAATGTCGTAACCCAAACTTATGTTTGTGATAGAGAATATGACCTGGCCGTGGTATCTATCGCAACACATCCTGACAATTTGTTTAGTTATGAAACAGGAATCTATGTAAAGGGATGTTGTGCAGACACTATTGAACCATATTTAGGCGCAAATTTTTGGAAAGATTGGGAAAAACCTGCAAATATTGAAATGTATGATGAAGAAGGCGCGTTGTGTTTTAATCAAAATGTAGGAATCAATTTATTTGGTGGGTTTAGTAGAATGCTACCACAAAAATCTTTAGCAGTATTTGCCAGAAGTAAATATGGTGATAAAAGAATCAGGTATAAACTATTTCCTGATAGAGATAGCAAGAAATACAAGTCGTTTATTTTAAGAAATTCAGGAGGAGATTTTTTAAGAACACATATTAGGGATGCCTTCATGACGCAATTAGCAAAGCCAACCGGAGTGGCCATTCAGGAGTATCGTCCAGCTGTGGTATTTATCAATGGTGAGTATTGGGGAATCCAAAATATAAGAGAAAAAATTTCTGAACATTATTTGGCTCAAAATTTTGATGTAGATAAAGAAAACGTAGATATTTTAAGGCATAATGGTGTTAAACGACATGGATATTCAACGAATTATAAAAAGTTGTTGGCTTATTTAAGAAGTACAGATTTGTCAAAAGACAAGAACATGGATCACCTTCGCACTTTTGTGGATGTTGAAGATTATATCAGATATAATATAGCTGAAGTTTATTCTGATAATCGAGATGCCGGAGGAAATATCCGTTATTGGAGAGAAAGAAATGATTCTGCTAAGTGGAGGTGGGTTTTTTATGACTTGGATTTAGGGCTTGGAAACAACAACCCGAGCGGCTATAAAAGAAACACTCTAGATAAGTTTACGCGTGCTAACGCAGAAGCTTGGCCAGACCCATCTTGGTCTACGTTTATTATTCGATCTTTATTATCAAACAAACAAGTTGAAAATCAATACATCAATACTTTTGCAGATCATTTGAATACAGTTTATCATCAAGATACTGCCATGAAATTGGTAGATGAAATGGAGGCAAGAATTGATTCAGAAATGAAGTATCATCAAAAAAGATGGGGGTCTTCGTATGAAAACTGGAAACATCAAATTTCGTTGCTTGAAATCTTTGTGAAAAGACGTCCGTTTTACGTGCGTAAACATATTATGCAAAAGTTTGACTTGAAGGATACTTTGAACATTAACATTGTTCATCCTGGAAAAGAAATTTGCTCCGTTCATTTTAGTTCGCTTGATTTAGAGCGCGATTATAACGGTGTTTACTTTAAAAATGTGCCTATTTCTATTCGTGTTTCTCCTAAGCATGATTATAAGTTTGTGGGTTGGTCTGATGGTAGTGAAGAAGGACCTGAAAGAACGTTTATTCCCCAAAAAGATTTAGAAATTAAGCCAATAATTGAACCTAAAGAAAGAGGGGTTTTTGCGGATAGTATAGTCTTCAATGAAATCGCATTTTTTCAACCTGAAGCAGATACGAGTCAAGATTGGATTGAGTTGTATAACCGATCAAATCAAGCGATAGAAATTACGGGTTGGACCTTGACAGATAAGTCGTTTAAAAAAGGATGGAATATTCCCGAAGGAACCGTTGTGCCTGCAAAGAGTTTCTTGGTTTTAGCACAGAATTTGGCTAGTTTTAAAACAAGTTACCCGGGTGATACCTTGACTGTTTTGGGAGATTTTGATTTTGGCTTGTCAGCCGAAGGTGAGCTTTTAAAATTGTATGATGAACATGGACTTATTGTTGACTCCTTAACGTATACTTCAATTTCAGATACAGGATTATTTACCATTGCTCGCCCACACCCCGACTCACTCAACATTCCCGCTAATCGCTGGAAAGTAGAGCCCCCCACACCCTCCTATCACAACAAAGCCTACCTCAATTACTTGCAAACCGAAGCCGATAAGGCCAAATGGACTAAGTTATTCTACATTGGAGGTGGAAGCTTTTTTTTTATCTTAATAAGTGGGTTTATATGGTTCCGTTATTCTAAACGGAAAAAACGTGCAGCTTAACGATTAATGGGGTAGTTTAAACGGTTTAATCTGAACCTTTTCCAACCTTTTTACGTTATTTACATCTATACACTACAATCGCTCGGCGATAAAAAAGATGAAAAAACTACTAATACTACTTGTTGCCCAAGTTTTGTTGTTTAATGCTAACGCATCTATCACTACTGCTGCAGGTTCAGGAGACTGGGATGAAAGTGGGAACTGGGATAACGGGAATCCGGGATGCTTTGACACTATTGTAATCCCTTTCGGTTTTACTATTGAAATCACAACTACAGAAGATTTAACAGGATGTACAAATGATTCTATTATTGTTATTATAGAAGGAACTCTAGCGTTTCAAAACGGTAGAAAATTAAAATTACCCTGTGATTCAGATGTGTACGTTGAAGCAGGCGGTAGCATTCAAACCGGAGGCGGAGGCGGAAACTCTAATTATATTGAGATTTGTGATGATATCTACTGGAATGCTGGAGATGGTCCGGTTACAGGGCCTGCTACTTTTTGTGATGGCGGGTGCCCAACAACCACAAGCCCCTTACCTATTGAACTTGCCTATTTTACAGCCCAAAGCAATGGTAAAAGACAGATTGACCTTAATTGGCAAACAGCTTCTGAAACAAACAACCGCTTTTTTACTGTAGAAAGAAGTAAAGATGGAATACAGTGGGAGGTTGTTCTTTATAAAGACGCCGTTGGCAATAGTAGTGTGCGTAATGACTATAGCGATTTTGATGTCAATCCATTGTTCGGTGATTCATATTATCGATTAAAACAAACGGATTATGACGGTGCCTACAGCTACTCTCCTTCAGTAAAGGTAAGTTCAAATGATTTATCAGAGATTTCTATTTATCCTAATCCGGTTGGAGATAAAGGTCGCGTAATGATCGCTTTTCCTGAGCAAATGAAAAATGATGTTACAATTTACATTGTTGGATTAGACGGAAAACTGGTGCATCAAGAACTGTTTGTTATAAAAGATTCGCATCAAGCTATTATTAATTTGCCGTCTGGTTTAGAATCAGGAGTTTACTCTATTCGATCTGAATATTTTTCTGAGAAGTTATTTGTAAAATAACAAGCATTTTAATTCGTCTTTAGGTTTAAGTCACGCTTTTTAAAGCGTTGATGTGCATTTTTAGTTATATTTATTCTTCAATCATTTCTTAAAACCTAAAATATGAATCCAATTTGGATAGTCTTAATAGTTGTAGTGGTATTGTTAATCATGTTTATTGCTATGTACAATAAACTTGTTACCCTTAAAAACAACAGAGAAAATGCGTTTGCTGATATTGATGTGCAATTAAAACAAAGACACGATTTAATTCCGCAACTAGTGGCAACCGTAAAAGGATATGCTAAACAGGAAGAAAGTGTTTTAACGCAAGTAACTCAAGCAAGAAATCGTGCAATGTCTGCAGGAACTGTAAATGACAAAATTGCTGCTGAGGTGGCATTGTCAGGAGCTATGTCACAGTTTTCTATGCAAATGGAAGCTTATCCTGATTTAAAATCAAATCAAAACTTCTTGCAATTACAGAATGAAATGTCTGACATTGAAAATAAACTTTCTGCGGTAAGAAGATACTTTAATTCTGCAACAAAAGAATTGAACAACGGTGTACAAAAATTTCCAAGCAATATCATTGCGGGAATGTTCAAATTTGGTCAAGAACCATACTTTGATTTAGGCGTTGTTCAAAGAGAAGAGTTAGACAAAGCACCTACTGTTGAATTTTAATTTCGTTTAAATGCCAGCTTATAAAGGACTTCACAGTCAAATAAAAAGCAATAATTTTAAATCCACGCTTTTATTGTTGGGTTTTCCTGCAGTGATAGTTACCGCCGTTTGGGCAGTATTTTTCTTCATTAATGGGGCAGTTTGGGATGCCTACGTTCAATACGAGTTTTTTAAAGTACTTCCAATCGTCTTAATAGCAATAGGAATATGGTTCACCATTGCCTTTTTGTTTCATTCTAAAATGATTCAATTTGCCGTGAAATCTAAACCGCTTGAGCGTAAAGAAAACATGCGTGTTTACAATTTAGTTGAGAATTTATGCATGTCTGTAGGAATGAAAATGCCAAAGGTTTATGTGATGGAATCACAAGCTTTAAATGCATTTGCTTCAGGCTTAAATGAAAAAACTTTTGCAGTTACTTTAACTAGAGGAATTATTGACAAGCTAGATGACGCAGAATTAGAAGGCGTTATTGCTCACGAGTTGGCACACATTAGAAACAAAGATGTAAGGCTGTTGATTATCTCTATCATTTTTGTTGGAATTTTAGGTTTCATAGTACAAATCGCTTTCCGTTCAATGTTATGGGGAGGCGGAAGAAGTAGAGGAAATAAAAAGAATGACCCAAGACTCATGATGGTGATTTTATTAGTGAGTGCTGTGGCCTATTTATTGACTATTCTTTTCAGGTTCGCCTTATCTAGAAAGCGAGAATTTATGGCAGATGCAGGTGCTGTTGAAATGACTAAACGACCAGATGCCTTAGCATCAGCTTTGCGAAAGATTTCTGGTAAATCTACCGTGGATGATGTAAGCAGTGATGATGTAAAATCAATGTTTATTGAAAATAACCCTAGAGAAAACGGAATGGCCGCCAGCGGTTTAAGTGGAATCTTTGCTACGCATCCACCAATTGAAAAACGGATTGCATTTTTAGAGCAGGTGTAAGAATTTTAATTCTATTTTTGAGGATAATTCACATCCTTGAAAACCAACTTCAACATAGTCTTTTATTGCAGCTCCCTAAGTTGGGGAGGATTGGAAATGAATGTTTTCAGAAACGCTTGTTGGATGAAAGAATTGGGACACTCGGTTACGGTTCTTACTGTTGAAAACTCTCAATTACACAAAAGCTGCGTTGGCACTGGTTTAGATGCAGTAACTGTGGTTAAAAACAAAAAGTATTTTGATTACAAAAACGCAAAAATTGTAGGACAGCATGTACTGAAATTAAAAGGAGACGTGCTTTGGTGCTGTGATAAGAATGACATTTCTATTGTAAGTTTAGCAAAGAGATATACTGCTAAAAAGGTAGTGTTGCTGTATCAACAAAATATGCAACTAGGTGTGGCTAAGACAAGTCCTGCCCATACAGTTAGGCTCAGAAGAATTGACCTGTGGATAGCGCCTCTAAATTATTTGTCTGAACAAGTTAAAACCTTAACGCGATTTCCCTTTAAAAAAGTTAGAACCGTTCCCCTAAGTGTTGATGTAGAAAAGTTAATGGCGAGCTCTCCTGGTAGAGAGAAGGCAAGAAAAGAATTCGGTTACAACCCAGATGAATTCGTGATTGGTATGATGGGTAGAATCGATCCGCATAAATCTCAACATGTCGTTATTCAGGCTTTTTTAGATTTAGTAAATACCTATCCAAACGTCAGAGTCTTATTTGTTGGCGCTAAAACAGAGGGTGAATGGGATGATTATTACACACAGATCCAAGATCAATTAAAAGACCCTAAAATAGCTGATAAAGTAAAACTACATCCATTTATGGACAACACGAGCTATTTTTATGAAGCAATTGATTGTTTTGTAATGGCCTCTGAAAAAGAAACGTTCGGTATGGTAACTGTGGAAGCAATGGCTTTTGGAAAATGTATTGCCGGAACAAATACTGCTGGAACAAAAGAGTTATTGGATAATGAGCAATATGGTTACTATTTTCATCCAGGTGATTCGGTGTCGCTAACAGTTGCTTTGAAGAAGATTTTAGATAATCGGGAAGAAGCAATTGCTAAAGGAGAAGCAGCAAGTAAATTGGTTGTTGAAAAATACAATCATAAAACTACATCCAAGCGAATAGAGGGACATATTCAGGATATAATAAGGGATAAAAAATGACAGATAAGAAGAAGCGTAAAGGTTTTTGGACCAAGTTTGCTTATCGTGAATTAAGCAAAGTGGCTAACTCTCAAGAAGAGAATGAATTGTTTTTATTATCTCCAGATGAAATTGAGCAACTCAAAAAAATCAAAAAATCTACTTATTGGAAAGCCGGTATAGCCGGAGCTTTAGGTGTTATTTTGTTATATGCTCCTTACCATATTTTTGGCACAAAATTATTTCCAGTATACGATATTTGGGTGCCCTATTATGAAGATTATATTCCTGTGGAGATAGCGTTCTTAGCTTATTCTTTGGTTTTAGTTTTAATAGAGATTTGGTATTTAACCTACATCAACATCAAAACAGTTGCAGCTATAGCGCACGCTTGTGGACATCCAAACCCTAATGATCCTAATTTTGAGCACAATATCAATTCATTGATTGCAGTTGGGCTTGAGAAAAAACAAAAACAACTTGAAGCGATTGGTATCAACCCTTACGAAGGATTAAACCCTGTAGGTGTGTTGGTTTTTCAGTTCATTCTAAGACTGAAAGCTGCCGTAAGTGGGATGTTGTTTAAGTTGCTTGTAAAAAAAGCCTTAGGAAGATATGCGCTTAGAGCTGTAATAGATTTTGCAGGAATGCCAGTTTATGCGTTTTGGAACATTTGGGGAGCAAGAAAAATAATGAATGAAACAAGGGTGAGAGTAATGGCTCCCCCATTAATTAAAAAGTGTACTGAACAACTTTACGCAGAATATCAAAATGATCCACAGTTTAAAAACGCTATTTATGACACTTTACAGCTTATTTCTGAGTCCAAAAGGTCTTTTCACTACAATCACTTCTTATTAAGTGTAAGCTTGCTTGAGAAGTTCGGAATTGATGTTTCTGAAGAACCGCCATATAATGATGACTTTTTAGAAGAAATACCAGCATTGACAGAAAACACGAGAATTGGCGTACAAAAGCTCTTTGTTTTTGGAATAATGATTGACGGAGCCTTGTCTCGTAGAGAGAAAAAAGCGATCAGATTTTTAATCGATAAAAACGTACTTACGTATTCTGAATCAGAAATTGCTCAATGGTCAAAAGATTATTTTGATGGCAAAGGCGTAGAGACTTTTTTTAATCGATAAGCCTTAAAGCGAATTCATTCTTCCCATGAATAAAATGCTCCCAGTAGTATTGTCTTTTATAAAATAAAAGAATGGTTTATCAACTCGCATTTGCATAGGAGCCCTTGGGGTTGACACCGAAGTTGTTTGTACCATTCCCACGACAGTAGCTGCTGCCGCTTCTGTACCTTCTTCGTTTACGATTATCTTGGCTTTGTGCAGTGCTGTACCAATTTTTAGATCACGTTCTTTTCGCATTCCTGAAAAGTCAGCTCCGTCAGAAAATGCAGTTTTAAGGCCACAGTCCACTAATAATTCTTTCAGCTCAAATGTTGGGGTTTCAAAAGTAAATTTTGGAAGGTGTAAGTTAACTTCTTGGTTATAAAGATTAGCGGTTAGTTGGTTGTATGTACTATTGTCAAGCTTATATTTTTTCATTTCATTAGGCATGATAATAAGCATGCTTGTTTTGTCATCTTCGTAAGGAATAGAAATGATCTTTTCCTTAGCCGTTTCGGCAGCTAGATATCGTTGAGAGTTATGCATTAATTCTACCTCCGTTTCTGTTCCATCTAAATTGTAAAATGGTGCCTTTTGGTTACGTTCTTTATCAAAAATAATTTTCCACTTTTGTTTGAAGTAGATGGCATTTACTAAGGCCATTTTAAAGTCTTGAACATCCGCTGGTGTCACCATTTTTTGTATGAGCCCTTTTGTGTTAGTAGATATCCAGTCGTTAATTTTTTTGGCACTACCTGCAGGGTCTGATAAAAAGGCGCAGTTATATGGGCTCGCATTGTATAACGCCTTCATTTTTTGTAGGTAAGAAGGAAGGATTTTGTAATTATTCAAAATCCAGATCGAGTTGCTTATCTCTGCTACTTTCTTAAGTTCCGCTAATTGCTCAATAAAGTCTTTGTTGTCTGGTTTAAAATTAAAAACGCTTTCAAATTCTTTTTTCGTTCCAGACTCTGCACCTTCATAAACCATAGCAAATGCGGTCATTATGCTGGTGGGTGAAAAAAGAACATTCTTTTGATCGTCTTTTTTGTTTATAGACTCATAAAGCTTAAAAGTAAATGCATTCTGAGCGGATACTGAATATCCAAAAATAAAAGCTGTTAAAAGGAGAATCATTTTTTTCATAATCTGTTCTTTGTCTTAATGTACAAGTAAAATCAATGATGGTTCATTATTTTTTTGATGCAAAAAGTTAAAGAATTCCACAAAAAGGTAGGTGTTTATAAAGGGCATAAAAAAACCCCAACTAATAAGTTGAGGTTTTCTTGAGGTCCCGAGCGGATTCGAACCGCTGTAGATGGTTTTGCAGACCACTGCCTAGCCGCTCGGCCACAGGACCATTGTTTTGTTGTCACTGTCTAGTCTCGGCTAAGCCGTGACCACAGGACCATGAAGTCTTCCCGACAAAGCGGGGGTCAAAGATAGCAAAAACCTATTAAAGAAAAACTATCCTTCAATTATTATTGCTACTTCTTTTACTACACCACCAATTGGGGCGTTTAATTTTCTGACTGTTATTTTGCTTTTTATCGCTGCTGGAAATTCAGTTTTAAACACTTCTAAAATTCTGTACGCCACATGTTCAATTAGTTTTGATCGAATGGCCATTTGTTCAACAATGATTTCTCTTACACGCACGTAATCAATGGTGTCAATTAATTCATCTGACTGAGCTGATTTTGAAAAGTCGGTTTCTATAGAAACATCTACTGAAAACTTTCCGCCTAAAACTGCTTCTTCATCCATGCAGCCATGATAAGCAAAGACTTCAACTCCGGTAACTTCTACTGTGTTTTTCATGTTAAGCTTTTAAGGCAGATACTTTTTCTAAACCTTCTGTCATTCTGCTTAATACTTTATCTTTTCCTAATGTTGCGCAGATATCAAACATAGAAGGACCCATTCCTTTTCCGGTAACGAGGAGTCTAAAACCTGGACCAACTTTACCAAATCCATATTCGTTTTTTTCTAAGTACGCAGAGAAAACGGCTTCAATAGATGATGTGTTCCAATCTGAAATATTAGTCAGTTCGGCCAATAATTCTTCCATTATTTGTGGGGTTTCATCCTTCCACTTCTTTTTCACAGTTTTTTCATCATAAGTAGTGATGTCCTCAAAGAAGTATGCACCATCCGAGATGATATCAGAAACAAATGTTGCGCGTTCTTTCATGAGTTCACAAACAGCAGCTAAGTAATCGATCGAGAATTCTCCTGCTATTTGAGTGGCTACAAGTTTTGCTAAATCTTCATTTGAAGTAGATCTTAAATATTGCTGATTAAACCATTTCGTCTTGTCAGGATCAAATCTTGCCCCTGATTTTCCAACTCGTTCTAAAGAGAATTTTGATATCATTTCTTCTAATCCGAATAATTCCTCATTGTTTCCTGGGTTCCATCCTAATAGACTAAGCATATTTATAAAGGCTTCTGGGAAGTATCCCGCTTCTTTGTATCCACTGTATAACTCTCCTTCTGCAGTTGTCCAATTAATCGGAAATACTGGAAACCCTAATCGGTCACCGTCTCTTTTTGATAATTTTCCATTTCCATCAGGTCTTAAAATTAACGGTAAGTGTGCGAATTTTGGACGCTCCCACCCAAAGGCATCATATAATAAGACATGCAGTGGGGCAGATGGTAACCACTCTTCGCCTCTAATTACATGGGTAATTTCCATTAAGTGATCGTCTACAATATTGGCTAAATGATAAGTCGGCATCCCTGTAGGTTTGAATAAAACCTTATCATCTAAATTATTCGTGTTTACCGTTACCCAGCCTCTAATTTCATCTTCAAATTTGATGTCTTCATTTCTTGGCATTTTCATCCTTACTGTATAAGGCTCTCCTGCGTCTAGTCTTTTTTCTACTTCTTCTTTTGACAAAGAAATTGAGTTCTTCATTGAAGATCTCGTAATGCTATTGTATTGCCAGTTTGGTAAGCCCATGTCTTTTGCTTGCTGACGCATTTTATCTAGGTCTTCGGCTGTATCAAAGGCAATATAAGCATGTCCTGAATCCACCAATTGTTTGGCATAGGGAGCGTATAACTCTCTTCTTTCTGATTGCACATAAGGCCCCTTTTCTCCGCCATACCCAGCACCTTCATTCGGTTCAATTCCGCACCATTTCAATGAATCAATGATGTATTGTTGAGCGCCCGGTACAAATCTTTTCTCATCTGTATCTTCAACTCGTAATATAAAATCTCCTCCGTGCTTTTTAGCGAAAAGGTAGTTGTATAATGCTGTTCTAACTCCACCCATATGTAATGGTCCTGTTGGACTAGGGGCAAATCTTACTCTGACTTTTTTTGACATGTCTTATTGTAATGTTTTATGCTTTTATGCGTTTTTATAAAAGCAGCACAAAGATATTAGTTTTAAATGGATTGGAAAAGTGTTGAAAAAGTCTTAAATCTTTGTTAAAGTATTGAACTATTTAGCATGGTTATTGTACTAAAGCATGGAAAGTCTTAACTTAGTGAGTTAGCCTTTATATAAAATGGGAAAATTTAATCATTTAGTCAGTCAAATTGAGGGTTTCATTCGAAAGTATTATAAGAATGAAATGGTAAAGGGTGCGATACTGTTTGCATCTGTGTTTTTGGTGAGCTATGGTTTGGTAACCTTTTTAGAATATGTTGGAAGGTTTTCAGGTGGGGTAAGGCTGTTTATGCTGTTGTCTTTCATTGGTGTCAACACCTTTTTATTGCTCAAGTTTATTGTTAATCCATTGCTTAAATTGAATAAGCTTGGTAAGCATTTGACTTTGAAGCAAGCATCTTTAATGATCGGATCTATTTTTCCTGATGTGGGAGATAAGCTGAGAAACACGTTACAATTTCATGATGAACAATCTAATGGTTCAATGAACTTGGAGCTGGTTCATGCAAGTATTGAGCAACGTGCGGCTCAATTATCTGCCGTTCCTTTTTCTTCCGGAATTGATATCAGTGAAAATAAGAAGTACTTAAGGTATTTACTGCCTATTTTTATGGTGATTACTGTTGTAGCTCTTGTTAATCCTAAGTTGTTTTTGGATGGTTCAGAGCGACTTGTGAACTTTAATACGGAGTATGTAGAAGAGGCGCCTTTTGATTTTAATTTGATTAGTCCAAACGCTACAAATGAAGGAGAAGACTATGTGTTGCAGGTGAAATTGACAGGTGATGAAATACCGGATGAGGTGTCTATTAATTCTAACCTAGGTAATTATAATCTGATTAAGAAATCGGCTGTATTGTTTGAATACAGTTTTTCAAATTTAAATGAAGGATTGAAATTTACTTGTGAGGCAAACGGTTTTAAGTCAGAAGAGTTTGATGTTGACTTGTTGTTTAAACCGGTAATTGAAGATATTTCTGTTGAGGCTATGTATCCGAGACACACTGGTAAAAAGAATGAAGTTTTTGAGAATACTGGTGATGTTACAGTGCCTGAAGGAACACTTTTGAAGTGGAGGATTGGGGCGACTAATTTAGAAGAAATGGAGGTTAATTTTAGAGATACTTCATTCATACTTGGGACCTCTGTTTCTAATTCTTATTCATTTCAAAGTAAATTTTTCTCTACTGAATCTTATGGGTTAGTATTAAGTTCTAAAGATGTTAAAAGAGCTGATTCTATCGGATATAATATAGGAGTTATTAAAGATGCTTACCCAACAATTTCTATTACAGAAGAGATTGATTCTACGAATGAATTGAAAAGATTTATTGAAGGAAAAGTTGGGGATGATTATGGTTTTAGAAGCTTATCGGCAAACGTTAAGGTTATTGGTAAAGACACAAGTTATACTGTACGCAAACCGCTTAAGATTAACCCTAAGGCAACGAAGCAGTTGTTTTCATATTATATTGATTTATCCTTATTTGAATTAGGCCCAGGCGATCGAGTTGAGTATTCCTTTTCAGTTACTGATAATGATGAGTTAAACAGTTATAAATCAACTAGTTCAAGTAGAAAGGTGTTCAATGTGCCGGAAATGGATGAACTGGATAATAATCTATCTGAACAAGCAGATAAATTGAAAAAAGATTTAGATCAATCTTTACGAGACTCTAAAGAATTGCAGAAAAAAATTAAAGACATAAAAACGTCTTTAATGAATAAACCAACTCCTGATTGGAAAGATAAGCAGTCAATGGAGAATATGATGGACTTAAAGCAAAAGTTGGACATGAATGTTCAGAAATTGCAAAAGGATTTTAATAAGCAAAAGAATGATCAGGATAATTATTTAGAACCAGATGAAGAGTTTTTAGAGAAACAGGCGAAGTTGCAAGAATTAATGGAGGCGTTAATGGATGATGAGTTAAAGGAGTTGTTTGAGGAATTGCAAAAGTTAATGGAGGAGATGAATAAAGATCAGTTGCTTGAGAATTTGGACGAAATGGAGAAAGAAACAGAAAGTATGGAGGAGAAAATGGACCGTACTTTAGAGCTGTTTAAAAACATGGAGCTTGATCAAAAACTAGATAACCTTGAAGAACAATTGCGTGACCTGAAAGAACAGCAAGATGAGTTGTTAGAGAAAACAGATGATAAAAGTTCTTCATCTGAAGACCTCAAAAAAGAACAGGAGAAAATCAACGAAAAATTTGATGAAATTCAAGAGGATATCGAGGAGGCTAAGGAGAAGAATGCTGATTTAGAAAAGCCAAGAGACTTAGATTTTGATGAGGAAATGGAGGATGCTTTGGATAAAGAACTAGAAGATTCCAAGGAGAGTCTTGGTGATAATAAGAAAGGTAAATCACAAAAAAGTCAAGAGAAAGCTTCAGACATGATGGAGCAGATGGCAAATGATATTGCAGCTATGCAATCTCAAAGCCAACAGCAACAACAAAGTGAAGATATGGAGGCATTAAGGTATCTTTTAGAAAATATTGTAGCCTTATCTCATGATGAAGAAGATTTAATGGACAGGTACAAGAAAACAAGATCGTCAGACCCTTATTATTTAGAATTAAATAGACAGCAATTAGAGATTGACAATGCTACTAATATTGTGAGAGATTCTCTATTGGCGCTATCAAAACGTGTGCACCAGTTGTCAACTTTTATAAATGATGAACTAGCTGAATTAAATTATAATCTGGATAAAGCAAATGGTTTTGCTGAGGAACGAGATACTAAAAAGTTACTGCAACATCAGCAATATGCTATGACGGATTATAATGATTTGGCCTTAATGATGTCTGAGGTCTTAGATCAAATGCAGCAGGCCGCGAAATCCTCTATGCCTGGCTCTGGTCAATGTGACAAACCTGGAGGCACTGGTAAAGGTCAATCTGGTTCTATGAGCATGGAACAAATGAAGAAGGCTATGGAAGAGCAGATTGGAAAAATGAAGGGCGGAAAGAAGCCAGGAGGCAAAGATGGTAAAGGAGAAAAAGGAGAGAATGGTGAGCAGCCGGGCGGAATGGGAACAAATGGTATTCCTGGTTTATCTACAAAAGAACAAGTGAAAATGGCGGCTCAACAAGCTCAAATTAGAGAGGCCTTAAAGAAGATGAAGCAAGAGTTAAATAAAGATGGTTCTGGAGCAGGAAATGGGTTAGATGATTTGATCAAAGACTTAGATAAAATGGAAGATGATTTATTGAACGGTACGATAGGAACTGATTTTGTAAAGCGTCAAGAAGATATTTTAACAAGACTTTTGGAAAGTGATAAAGCCATGCGTGAGAGAGGTTTTAGTGAAGAAAGAGAATCAAATGAAGGAAAAAATAACACAGAAGGTAACCTAATACAATTTACAGAGTATAATAGAAAGAAGGACGCAGAGGTTGAGTTTTTACGCTCGCTGCCTGTGGGTCTACAAGTCTATTATAAGACATTGGTTAACGAATATTTTAACTCTGTAAATAATTAGAATAAATGCATAGTATTGAAATTGCATCAAGCTTAAACAACATAACTGAGGTTGAATCTTTAATTGATAAAGTGTGTGAAGATTTAAGTTTAAACGAAGATTATTATGGCAATATTCTAATTGCTGTTACTGAAGCTGTAAATAATGCAGTGGTTCATGGTAACTCTTCAGAAGAATCAAAAAAGGTTAAGGTTGCCGTTAATAAGGAAGATAAAAAATTGCTCTTCGTGGTAGAAGATGAAGGAGACGGTTTTGATTTTAATAATTTACCAGACCCAACGGCTCCAGAAAATATTGAAAAGCCAGATGGACGCGGAATCTTTTTGATGAAGAATTTAAGTGATGAGGTAGAATTTGAAGAGAACGGTTCAAAAGTATGTATTACTTTTGTGGTCAATGAATAATTATAGTTTTGAATTTATAGATGTAAAGATTCCGGATTTTAATTCGGAATTTTTTGTTTTATGGCTAAACGAAGTGTTAAGTCGTTATGGAAAAGAGCCGGGAGATATTGCTTATTATTTCTGTTCGGATGAAAAGCTGTTAAGTCTAAATAATGAGATTCTAAACCATGATTTCTATACTGATATTATTACGTTAGATTTTGTTGTGGGAGATATTGTTTCTGGAGAGTTGTATATTTCTTATGATAGAATAATAGATAATGCAAAAGAGTTTGGAAACGGGTATGTTTTTGATGAACTTTGCAGGGTGATGGTTCATGGGGTTTTGCACTTAGTTGGATTTAATGATAAGTCTGAAGAGGACCAGAAGCTCATGAGAGAGGAAGAAACTAAAAATTTAATTTTAAGATAGTTTCACGTGAAACATTATTTAATTGTTCCACGTGAAACATGTGAAAAGATATGTTGCCAGAATATGATGTCATAGTTGTTGGGGGTGGTCATGCCGGTTGTGAGGCTGCGTTAGCTGCTGCTAAAATGGGTTCTACTGTTTTGTTGGTGACCATGAATTTGCAAAACATTGCACAAATGTCTTGTAATCCCGCTATGGGCGGGGTGGCAAAAGGACAAATCGTGAGAGAAATAGACGCGCTAGGTGGTGGGTCCGGAATCGTCACTGACAAGTCTGCAATTCAGTTCAAAATGTTGAACCTTTCAAAAGGTCCTGCCATGTGGTCGCCAAGAACTCAAAACGACAGAATGCGATTTGCTGAAGAATGGCGCTTGCAATTAGAGCGAATTGAGAACGTTCATTTTTGGCAAGACATGGTGAATGGTTTGTTGGTTGAAGACGGAAAATTAAAGGGGGTAAAAACAGTGATTGGAATGGAAATAAAATCCAAAGCTGTGGTGTTGACCAACGGAACCTTTTTGAACGGATTGATTCATTTGGGCGAGAAAAATTTTAATGGAGGCAGATCTGGTGAAGGAGCAAGTTATGGAATAACTGAGCAGTTGGTTGACCTTGGTTTTGAAACGGGAAGAATGAAAACGGGAACCCCTCCAAGAGTGGATGGCAGATCTTTGGACTATTCTAAAATGGAAGAACAACCCGGTGATGAAATACCGTCAAAGTTTTCTTACACAGATGAAACTTCAAAACTTCCAAAGCAAAGAAGTTGTCATATCACATACACCAACGAAAAAACACACGAAATATTAAAAGGTGGATTTGATCGGTCTCCAATGTTTAATGGAGCGATTAAAAGTAAGGGCCCAAGATATTGTCCTTCTATTGAAGATAAAATAAATCGTTTTGCAGAAAGAGACCGTCATCAAATTTTTGTTGAACCTGAAGGGTGGGATACCGTTGAAATTTATGTTAATGGTTTTTCTACTTCTCTTCCTGAAGATGTTCAATATGCAGCTTTAAAAACTATTCCTGGTTTTGAAAATGTCAAAATGTTTAGACCGGGGTATGCAATAGAATATGATTACTTTCCACCAACTCAATTAAAACATTCTTTGGAAACAAAACTGGTTGACAATTTGTTTTTTGCTGGCCAAATTAACGGAACAACTGGTTATGAAGAGGCAGCATCTCAAGGTTTAATGGCCGGAATAAATGCTCACCTGAAATTGAATAAAAAAGACCCGTTTATATTGAGTAGGTCTGATGCCTATATTGGAGTGTTAATTGATGATTTAATTACGAAGGGTACAAAAGAGCCTTATCGTATGTTTACATCTCGTGCTGAATTTAGAATTTTGTTGAGACAAGATAATGCTGATTTGAGGTTGACACATTTAGGTCATCAAATTGGATTAGCTTCTGATGAGCAAAAGAGAAAAGTAGATGAGAAAATTCGTTTGACGAATGAGATTAAAACTGCTTTAAAAAAGGTCAGTGTTTCTCCAGAAGAAGTGAATGATTTGTTTGAAGAAAAAAAATCTTCTTTAATTAAACAAAAGCAAAAGGCTGGAACTTTATTGTTGCGACCTCATATTACGTTAAAAGATTTGAGATCGTGTTCAGAATTTTTAAATAAGAAGTTGTCTGAAATTACAGATGAAGAAGACGCTTTAATGCAAGCTGAGATCCAAATTAAGTATGACGGTTATATTTCACGTGAACAAGAAAATGCAATTAAGTTGAATAGGCTAGAAGATGTTAAGATTCCGCCTTCCACAGATTTTTCTACCTTGTCTTCGTTGTCAGCAGAGGCAGTTGAAAAGTTAACTTCTATTAAGCCAGTGACGATTGGTCAAGCAAGTAGAATTTCAGGAGTTTCTCCTTCTGACATTTCAATTTTGTTGGTGTACCTGGGTAGGTAGGAGAATTTTTATACTTGAAGGAGTCTAAAACTCATTTTAAGGCGTTTTCTAAGGCTTTTTTTGTTTTTATAAGCAATCACCTTGCTTGGGTGGAGTTCTTTCAATAGAAGAGATGTGTTTTTGAACGTTGTTTTTGAATTAAGTTATTGATATTCAGTGGTTTATGTTTTTTCGAGTAAAGAAAGCTTAATTTTACCTTTGAATTGGTTATTTACTTCGTAATGAATTACGTTATAAAACATAATTTCTTTATCGTGTCTCTTGATTATTTTGTTCTGTAGTAGAATTCTTTTTATTCTCTTTTTTGAAAACTGCCCTGTACATTCCTAAAACATTTACGCTTAATCCGTATCCGTAAAAAGCAGTTCTAAAAGTTCTTTTTACTTCGCTTCCTGTATTGAATAGAATCCGATATCCTAATGATCCTCTTATGGCTAGCCACTCAAGTGGGTAAAATTTTACTTGTGTTGAAGGAATTAGTGCAGAAAAAGGACGTTCTGTAAAGGGTTTAAAGGCGCCAATAGTGTCTTTGTAAAACCCCTCAACGCGTCCACCAGCAAGGTGAACGGGAAAATCAACTTCCCAATACCTTGTTTTTAAGAAAACCCGCTCATAGAATAGGGAGGTGTATCCTAAGTTGAATCTAACTTCTTTAGAATCAAGATCTTGATCAGCTACAGGAACAGTGATATCTTGAAACACTGCATTTTTATTGAGCCAGTAAAAGCCTAATCCAAATCGGTGTACGCCTTTGTATTCTGTGCCTATTCTAAGCCCGTTTATTTTTACTTTGGTTCCGTCAAAATAGGATCTTCTTGCGTCTAAACTTAAAAGAAATTTCCAGTTCTTTTCACCATGCTGTTTAGGGAAAAGTTCGAGTTTAGTTTTACTTGTGTCAGTTTTAGTACTTTGAGAATAGGTGCTTATAGAAATAATACAACATAAACAGTATGTGATGATGCTTTTCACTACTGGTTAAGCTCTATATTAAAATCATCCGTCAAGATTAATTTCCCTTCTTTTTTCTCACTTGATCCTGGCATTACGAACCCTTTAATTTTAGTTGTTTTACCTTTCAAAATTAAGTCAGATAACTGTTTGTCAGTCAGTTTTTTAGATAAAAAATGAAAAGGAATCTTAAAGTCACAACCTTCTTTAAATTGCGAACATCCAAAGGCTGTTTTACCTTTTAATATAGCTCCTTTTTTACATTTAGGACACTCACTATCTTCTACACTTTTAGTTTGTTTTTTAGCTGGCTTAGGCTTGTCTTCTACTATGGCAATGGTTTTTTCTTTCGCAAATTTCACGTTGTTTGTGATGTCTACAACCATTTGAATGAGCTCTTTTTTAAAGGTGTCGACAGAATATTCACCTTTTTCTATTAGTCTTAGCTTGTGCTCCCATTGACCCGTAAGTTCTGCTGATTTTAAAAGATCTGACTTAATCGTATCTATCAAATCCATCCCGGTAACAGTGGCGTGAATGTTCTTTTTGACTTTCTTGATATAACGTCTTCTAAATAGGGTTTCTATGATATTGGCTCTAGTTGACGGACGACCGATTCCATTCTCTTTCATGGCTTCTCTAAGTTCGTCATCATCTACATTTTTGCCTGCGGTTTCCATGGCCCTCAATAGAGTCGCTTCAGTATAGTATTTAGGTGGTCGGGTGTCTTTCTCCTGTATTTCGGGTTCGTGCGGACCAGTTTCACCTTTCTCAAAAGAGGGCATTAAGTTTTCCTCTTCTTTTTTCGATCTATTGTCGTCTTTGTCGCTATCATATACTACTCGCCAGCCTGGTTCAATAATTTGTTTACCTGTAGCTTTAAACTCAACCTTTTCAACTAACCCAATAACGGTGGTGTTAGATACCTTACAATCATCATAAAAAACGGATATAAATCTTTTGGTGATGGTATTGTAAATTTTTTGTTCATCTGGGCTAATTCCTGAAGGAACGATTCCAGTAGGAATAATAGCGTGGTGATCGGTTACTTTTTTGTCATCAAACACCTTTTTTGACTTACGTAAAGGCTTGCCTTTTAAAGGTTCAGTAAGTTGAGAAAAGTACTTTAATCCTTCTAATATTTTGGGTACTTTAGGGTAGATATCTTCTGAAAGGAAAGTAGTATCTACTCTAGGATAGGTTACCAGTTTTTTCTCGTATAAGCCTTGAACCAATTTCAAGGTATGATCTGCAGATAAACCGAACTTGTTGTTGGCCTCTACCTGAAGTGATGTTAAATCAAATAATCTTGGTGGCTGCTCTTTTCCTTCTTTTTGCTCGTAAGAATCTATAACAAAAGGCTTGTCCTTCACATAATCAATGGCAGAATTGGCCTTGTCTAAGGTCTTTAATCGACCAACGGTGGCAGAGAATAAAACCTCACGATAAGTTGTTTTTAGTTCCCAGTATTTAACCGATTTAAAGTTGTCTATTTCTTTCTGACGCTCTACAATCATGGCCAAAGTAGGAGTCTGCACGCGTCCAATTGATAAGACTTGACGATCTGCCCCGTATTTCAAAGTATACAGTCGTGTTGCATTCATGCCTAAAAGCCAATCACCTATTGCTCTAGAGCTTCCTGCCGCATACAAATTCATGAAATCTTTACCATCTTTCAGGTTCTTGAACCCTTCTTGAATAGCTTCTTCAGTCAATGAAGAAATCCACAGACGTTTAATCGGTTTTTTATTGTTGGCTTTCAACAAAACCCATTGTTGAATGAGCTCTCCTTCTTGGCCGGCATCCCCGCAGTTAATCACCTCTTCACATCTGCCAACTAAATTTTCTATCGTCCTAAACTGTTTTTGTACACCTTGGTCTTCCATTACCTTGATGCTGAACTTAGAAGGAATCATGGGTAAAGTAGCGAGATTCCACCATTTCCAGATGGAAGTATAATCATGTGGTTCTTTCAGCGTGCACAAATGTCCAAAAGTCCAAGATACCCAGTAGCCATTGCCTTCAAAGTAGCCATCTTTTTTCATGTTGGCTCCAACTATGGCTGCAATTTCTTTAGCAACACTTGGTTTCTCTGCAATGCACAACTTCATGAATTATGCGTCTTTTATATAGTGATAAACATCAAAAGAATGCGGATTCTTTTCATCAGCCTGATGTGAAAACAACAAGTGTTTTTTCCATTTAGACTCGTCTATTTCAGGAAAAAAAGTATCCCCATCAAAACTTTCGTTGATATGCGTGATATAGAGCTCATCAACCAGGTCATTTTCTAAGCAATAACGATAGATTTGACCACCCCCAATAACGTATAAATCACGTTCATCCTCTTTATGCGCTTCAATTCCTTGTTCAATTGAATGATAAACTTCGCATCCTACTTCATCAAAACAGGTGTCACGTGTAACAACGATATTAAGTCGATTAGGCAAAGGCCGGTATTTATCTGGAATTGAATGCCAATTTCTTCTGCCCATTAGCACAATATTTCCTTTCGTTTGATCTGAAAAGAACTTCATATCAGCCGGTAAATGCCAAATTAAATCGTTGTCTTTACCGATTACTCTGTTTTCTGAAATTGCGACAATTAACTTTACCATATCAGATAGAAACTGCAGCTTTAATGTGTGGATGATGCTCGTATCCTACCAGTTCAAAGTCTTCAAAAGTGAAGGCCTCAATGTCTTTGATTGCTGGATTCATTTTCATTTGAGGCAATTTTAATGGTTCTCTTGAAAGTTGTAAATCTGCTTGTTCAAAGTGGTTGTTATATAAATGAACATCTCCGAAAGAATGCACGAAATCTCCGTACTCAAGGTCACAAACTTGAGCGACCATCATTGTAAGCAAGGCGTATGAAGCGATATTGAAAGGCACACCTAAAAAGACATCCGCCGATCGTTGATAAAGTTGACAAGAAAGTTTTCCGTCAGATACATAAAACTGGAAAAAAGCGTGACATGGTGGTAAAGCGGCTTTGCCGTTGGCAACATTTTCTTCAAAAGAAACGCTGGTATCTGGCATAACAGAAGGATTCCAAGCTGATACCATTAATCTTCGGCTATTTGGATTTGTTTTAATTTGCTCAATTACGTTCTTTAATTGGTCGATTCCTTCACCGTTCCAATTACGCCATTGTGCTCCATAAACAGGTCCTAAGTCACCATTTTCGTTGGCCCATTCGTTCCAAATTCTAACGCCATTATCACTTAAATACTTAACATTAGTATCCCCTTTTATAAACCACAACAATTCATAAATTATTGATTTTAAATGCAGTTTTTTGGTGGTGACCATTGGAAAACCTTCATTCAAATCAAATCGCATTTGATATCCAAATACACTCTTTGTTCCTGTGCCCGTGCGGTCACCTTTTTGGATGCCATTGTCTTTAATGTGTTGGAGTAAATCTAGATATGCCTTCATAAAAATGGTTTAAAGATTAAAATTAAGCAATATCAGCGCACGGGCGTGTTGTATATTATTCAATGTATAAACAATCGTGAATAATTTTCAACAACGGGGATTCTTTTTAGAAGAAAAAATTAGCTTTGTGCCAACTTAATCTACTGATAATCATGAAGAGAGCCCTTGTAATTTGTCTTGTTTTTATGTCTTTTGTTGCTAACTCAACCGATTTACCTAAAGGTTTGGTGGGGCAATATTTTGGTGAAATGGAAGCATTTGATTTTGTGCATAACGATAAAGAGTTAAGTGCATCAAGTCATGAGATTGAAATTCTGTTTACTGAAAATGGCGTTTTATATTCAACCGGAACCATGGAGTATAGAGGAGAGTATCAATTCGTTGCGCAAGATGATAAGAAGTACATTATTAAAACAAAAATGACCAACGATTTGTCAATGTCTTTTGAGTTGAAGTTAATCTACGATAAAAAGACAAAAACAGTGACATTAGATGGTGATAATGGTATTCCTGATACAAGCTTAGCAAAGAGAACTGCTTAATCTTTGTAATCGTAAGTTTTTAGCTTTTCTTTAATTTCTTCAATGTGTTTGAGCTTTTTCTCTTGCCTCAAACTAATCGCACTTTTCGTGAAATAAGTATGTTGTTCTAAGAATTTCACTTGAATCTCATCCCATTGACGGTCTGAGTTTAGTTTGCCATGTTCTCGCAGCTCACGTCTTAACAGGTCAGCTATTTCATGGAAGTCATCTCTACCCAAATAATCCAAGTCGGCATCACACATAATTTGCTCTAGCAATGAGGTTGGACTTTGAGGTATTTCGGTTGATTTAATCAAGCCATCAATCACATCAATTTGCTCTTTAGTATAGCCATAGGTAGGTAAGATTTCTCTCGCTAAACGCATGCCTATCTCTTCGTTTTTCTCATATTTCTCAATGAAACCGGCGTCATGATAAGTGGCAGCAGATTTTAATAAGAATAAGTCTTCATCTGTAATTCCTTCCATAATAGCAATACGTTCTACTGCTTGAGTTACATCTATGGTATGGTTGATACTATGGTACAGTAATTTAGGTGAAAGTTGTGTTTCTAGAATTTTAATAATGTGTCGTTCAGCTTTCATATAGTTGATGGAACTATATAAGTGCAAATCAACAATCTTCCAGAATTTTTTGTTGGGTTGCAATCCTAACCCATCTACAGATAGCTCTTTTTTAATGCCTTTAACACTGTACATGTCCAACATTCCTTTGTGCTTCGTCTGAATTTTCCCACGATAAGAGCATTCAAAGTAAGGCGCAATAAATTCATAGGTGTTACCTGACACGTTTACGATACCGGGTTGTCCGTGCATCTCCATTCGTTGGGCCTGATTTACAGATGCACCCCAAATGTCATAAGCAAAACGCTTTAGTCCAATAACGCCTGCAATCACTTCACCTGTATTGATTCCAATTCTTATTCGCCATGTTTCTGGGTTCGCTATTGCGCGCTCAGACATGTAATTGTTAATTTCTAATGCGGCTAGTGTCACCTCAATGGCGTTACTTTTATTTCTAATCGGAACACCTCCAGCGCACATGTAAGAATCTCCTATAGTTTTAATTTTTTCTAAATCATACTTTTCTATGATTTCATCAAACTTTGAGAAATAGCCGTCTAATTGCTGCACCAATTCTTGCGGCTTCATGTCTTCTGCAATTTTTGAGAAGCCCACAAAATCAGTAAATAAAACCGATACGTTCCTGTAGTATCTCGCTTTTGATCTACCTTTATTTTTAAGTTCTTCAGCAGTTCCCTCTGGAAGTATATTCAGTAATAATTGCTCAACTTTTACCTTTTCTTTTTCAAGGAGCTCGTTCTGATGTTCAATTTTAGCCTTTTGAATTTCAACCTTTTTCTTTTGATCTTGAATCTTTTTGGATTGTTCTGTTACCTGGCGAGTACGTTTAACAACTTCAATTTCAAGCCTTACTTTTTGCCTTCTGATTTTATCAACTCGTCTTCTATAAACCAATATTCCAACAAGAATAGCAACTAAAAGGGCAACAATTCTGAACCACCAAGTGAGCCAAAAAGGTGGCGTAATAACAATTTTTACAGAGGTAGGATTGGTTGACCAAACACCATCAGCGCTTTGCGCATATACTTTCAGCTCATATTCTCCATGTGGAATATTCAAGTAGTTCACCTTGTTTTCATTTTCAAGGTAGGTAAACTCCTCTTCGTGTCCTTCTAAAATATATTTATAACGCGTTTTAGAAGGGTTAGAATAACTCGTAGAGACGAATTCAAAGGAGATGTCGTTTTGGTTGTATTCAAGCGCTAAGGACTGAGATTTTGAGATGTGTTCTGCAATTAGTTCTTTTTTGTTGGTTCCCTTTGTGCTCAAAGTAACAGATGAAATGATAACTTCTGGTGGGTGTGGGTTGATATTAATTTCAGATGGATCAAAGATGTTGTATCCGTTAATTCCTCCAAAGTAGAGTAAGCCTTTAGACGACTTCATATAGGCGTTCGTATTAAACTCGTTGGATTGTAACCCGTCTTTTACTGAGTAGGTCGTAAACTGTTCTGAAGTGGGGTTGAACTTAGACAATCCTTTATTGGTGCTGGTCCAGATATTGTTTTTTTCATCTTCAAGTAAACCGTAAATAACATTGTTAGAAAGTCCGTCTGCCTCTGTGTAAGATATGGTCTGTTTAGTTTTAAGATCAAGCTTTTTCAAACCTTCTCCATAAGTGCCGAGCCACATAATGCCTTTTTCTGTCTGAAGTATTGAGGTGATTTGACCATTATTGTCATTGTAGTTTTTAATTGGATAATGCTTGAAATAGAACGAACTGTCTTCTCGTTCAACCATGTTATAAAGACCAGAGTTTGTGGTTACTACCCAAAGTTTATTTGACAAATCTCGATATACGATTTTAACCGAGCCCTCTCCAATGCTATTAGGTTCATTGTTGTGCTCATAGAACTGATATTCAAAAGTGTTTTTATTAACGATTGATAGTCCTGACCTAGACCCTATCCATAGCCTGTTTTTATCGGCTGGTTTGATGGCGTAAACACGGATGTTGGATGAATGTTCTTCATCCATAAATTCAACTCGGGTCATGCTGTAATCATCAAACCTTAGATCCCTAATTTTTAATAAGTAGAGGCCGTCATCATAGCCAAGCCAGATAGTTTCAGGGTTTTCTACATGGATGCTTAAGAGATAATGTAGTGCATTATCATTCCTATAAAGGTGATAAAACTTCTTGTCGTCTTGGCTGTATATGGTAAGGTCTTTTTTAGTTCCAATATAGATGTTTGAAGCACTATCTTCTGCGAAAGACCATACGTTGTAATCTATCAAACCTTCATTAGGATTATTGTTTAATGATATGGTGGTAAATCCTTGCTTGTATTTATCAAATTTGGAAATTCCTTTCTCGGTTCCTACCCAAATTACACCGCTCTTGTCCTCAAAAATAGAAACCACATTGTCGTCTACTATACTCGAGTTGTTATACGGGTTTTTAGCATATCTAAAAATGTTTGTTTTGTTGTCTTCATCTGACTTAACTAGATATAATCCGGACTCTGCAGATCCTAACCAAACTTGGTCGTTAGATTCAGCATAGGCGCAGTTTATTTTGGTGTATCTAAGTGGCCCGCCTTCAACGAGATTAGACAGGTGTTTTTTATTCGATATTAGAAAGGGCCCTGTTTCTGCACAAACAATAATTTCAGCATTGTTTTTTTGATAAAATTGGTTGATCTGTCCTATGGTACCAAGTTCAATGTTTTCAACTTCTTTAAAGTTGTCGTAAGGTGGTGGGGAGTAAAATATCTGTCCATACTTGGTTCCTATCCATATGTTATTTTGATCATCAGTGAATAATGAAGAGAAAACAGAGGTCCCAGAAATTTCTTCAATTACCTTTACTTTTTTCGTGTTTAGGTCAATTACGTTGATGCCATTTTTTTCAGAAAGCGCCCATATTTTGCCGGATTGATCGAATGACAAATGCGTAAAAATATATCCTTTTAAATCTGGGTATTCAGTTCTATTAATTTTGGTAATTTTTCCGTTGGTCGGATTCATTTTGGCGATTCCTCTGTTAGTGCCAAACCAAAGGTTTTGTGCATCATCTTGAAGTAGCATGTGCACATAGTTGTTGGGTAAAGAGTTTTCGTTATTTACCTCATTTTTAAAGATGTCAAAGTTATAACCATCAAAACGATTTAGCCCATCTTGTGTGGCAATCCATATATAGCCAAATTGGTCTTGCTGAATGCTGGTAACTTGACTTTGTGATAAACCATTTTCAATGGTATAGGTGTCAAATTTTATACTTTTTTGTTGGGCATTAACTCGAAAAATAATTCCGAGAATAAATAAGAAAAGGAGGGATAGGCGTTGAAGAGCTGCCATGGACTTAGATTCGAATACCAATCACAAGAATATCATCAACTTGTGCGTAATCTCCTTGCCAATTTTCGATCGTTTTATTTAATTCAACTCGTTGTGTTTCTGGCTCTTCTTTGTGAACTCTGAGTAATTCTTCTCTGAATGTTTTATACAAGAATTTTTTACCTTTTGAACCACCAAACTGATCAGCATACCCATCAGAAAACAAGTAAATTTGGTCTCCTTTTTGAAGTTGTACTACTTCATTTTTATAGGTCTTCGTTCCTGGCTCAAAAGATCCAATCGCAAATTTATCAGCTTTTATGATAATAAATTCTCCATCTCTAATGATGTATAAGGGGTTGTTTGCACCTGAATACTCTAGCTCAAGTTTGTCATAGTCGATAGCTACTAAAGAAAGATCCATTCCGTCTCTAATGTCATTATCTTCACTTCCCTTGTTTAATGATTCTGAAACGAAGCTGTTCAGCTCATCAAGAATCATGCTTGGTTTGTTGGTGTGATGCTCTCTTACTGCAGCATTTAATCCATTCGCTCCTACCAGTGACATAAAGGCACCCGGAACACCATGACCTGTACAATCAACAGCTGAACAATACGACTTGTTACCCATTTTCTCAAACCAGTAAAAGTCACCAGAAACGATATCCTTTGGTTTAAACAACACGAAAGAATCTGGACAGATTGATTGTACCATTTCTGCAGGAGGCAAGATAGAATATTGCAATCTTTTCGCGTAGCGGATACTGTCCGTTACATCTTTGTATAGTTCCTCAAGTCGTTGGTTTTGAGATTCAATTTCATCTTTTTGTTTAACAACTTCTTCCGTTCTTTCTTTTACTTTTTGCTCAAGAATTCTCTCTGTTTCAGCCAGTTCATCCTTCATTTTAATTAAAGCATGACCTAAAACATCTTCATCACTTAAAGGAGTGTATGGATAATTGAAGTTACTCTGACCAATTTCATTGGCGAAATCTGTTGTTTTTTTCAAACCGTCAACTAACTCAATCATGGCAGATGACATGTCACCAATTTCGTCATTGGTTACTGTAATTTTAGTGTCAGGAAATATACCTTTGCCTAAGGACAATAAAACAGACCTTAGAGAGCGTACTGGCTTTACAATGGTGTTTGTTGTAAACATGGCAATTAAGATTGCGAAGATGATCAACCCACCACCTAAATACCAATAAAATTCTAAGCTTTCAAACTTTTTTCTTGATTCAGAAGAAGAGGACTTCACTAAACCTAATGCGTCTTCTTCTTTTTGCTCTAAGCTGTTTTCTAGGGTCAATAAGTAATGGTCTATTTTACCGGCGATAATCGGAACATCACCGTCTTGCGAAACGATAAAACGAGCAGATAATGAGTTGAATGGGTCATCATAACTTGCTATGTTTGGCAGCAATATCATGATTTCTTCATAATACATGAAAATCGTGTCAATTTTTCCAATTGCACGATTCAACGAATAGGTGTCATTTTCATCTGTCCATTCGGACGAGAGCTTGAGTAACTCATTTTTTGTTGCAGGAATGTTCTGCTCCATCAGGTTCGTTAACCTTTTTTTGTCTGGAGTGTCATTTCTACTTTGAATCTCTACCCATTGAATGGACAATAGTTTTGATTCGTTTACTAAAGTTCTAAGTTTGGTTACTTTTTCTTTAGAAGGTGTGATTACTTCAATTAATTCTGTTGAAGTTAAATCGTTTTCCTGAAATGTTGATATCCCGTTATTAACAGCAAGAAAAGTCGCCCCAAAGACGACTATTATAAACAGAATAAGGACACTAAATCCTGTCCCTATCTTTTTTCCTATGCTAAATCTAAAGCTCATGAGTGAAGATTACTCTTCTAGTTTGTTCAATATTTCTGCAAACTTCTTATACTTTTCATCATCCTTAAATGTGGTAGAATATATTCTAACCAACTCTCTCACTACTTCCTGGTCTTTTGGATTTGCATTATGTTTCTCCAAAAGCTTAGGTAAATTTTTCTCATCTAATATTTTCTGATACTTATTGTAGTTCTCATCATCTTGTAAACCATAATAGCATCCTGTTATAGCCTCAATAACATCAACTCTTTCTGGTTCAATTCTGTTTGCTTCAAGCAAGAACGGTAGTGCTTTTGAAAAGTAATCTTGTGCTTTTTCTTCAATCAACGGAATGTCTTCAATCGGAGTAAGTGGGTCCATATTCATAATCAAATCAGCACCATTGTTATAATACATTACACCAATGTTTAAGTTAGGGCCAAATTGATCTTTATCAATGTCCAGTACCAATTGGAAAAAGTGAATTCCTTTTGCAGTTTGCTTCGTTTTTTGCTCTCCTTGTAAATTGCTAACTAGTTTCAAATACTCTGATCCAAGCGCAGTGTAATACTCAATGTCGTTCTGGTTGAAGTTAAATCCTTCATCCACATATTTCTTGTACTTGCCTTTGTAAAGAGAATAAGCGCTTTCAGAGTTTTCTAATTCTTTTTCTCCAAGATAAGTTACCGCATCATTGTAATAACGGATAATGGTGTTGTATAAGTAACCATCAATTTTCTCTTTGTATTTGCCTTCTTCATCAAGCTTTCTCGCCTCAACGAAAGACTCAATCGCAACATTTCTAAAGTCTTTATTCTCGTCAGATTCTAATTTTCTATACACCAAACCTCTTAATTGCCACAATTGAGAATTGAAACGCTCATTTGATGTGATTGCCGAATCCACATATATTTTCGCTTCTTCATAGGAACCAGCTTGATAAAGACCATACGCTTTTGTCGTATACTTTTGGCCATATCCGCTAGTAACTGCTAAAGCAACTACAATAAATAATATGTGTTTCAAGTTTCTCATTCTACAACTGAAGACGCCAAGTTTAATAGACGATCTGCAATAATTAGTTTGTGCTTTTTAGCGTTTGATTTATTTATTTCAAATTTCTGACTAGTTCCTTTAACTACAAAGTTGATAGCCGCACCTTTGTTTAAGTAACCATCTTTTTCAGTTACTAACAACGTGCTTTTTCCTTTAAATTTTGTGTTCAATGCGCCAATTTGACTGCTATTCTTAGGTGCAACATACAAAATGTGTGCCTTATCAATCTGAGATGAAGAGCTGTAATTTTGAATTACAATTTCTTGACTTCCGATTGCTTTTCCTTCAAATTTCATTTTCAAGTTGTCATAAACACCATCCTTATCTCCAAACACACCAATTACAAAATTTCCTTTTCTGTAATCTGATGGCCAATCAATAAGCGTGGCAAAATTATAAATATACAATGCCTTAACCGGAGAACGTGTGTCCTTCATCTGAGTTACGCCAGGAGTCATGTTTGACCAACTGCATAAAACCAGAATTATTAATGCTATGTATATTTTCTTACTCAAAAAATGATATTTAGTTTCCCAATGTACTAAAAGTATGCCAAAAATTAATTTGGTTGTTCATTAGAAATTGAATCAACTTGTATTTTTTCTAAATCTCTATCAAACATGTAAATACCAGATTTGTCTCCGTCAATCATGTTCAATTTGTCTAATATATTTCTAGCAAGAGCCTCTTCTTCAAGCTGTTCTGCAACATACCATTGCATAAAGTTGTGGGTAGTGTAATCTTTTTCTTCAAGGCAAATGAATACAACTTCGTTAATTGAATTTGTTACTTCAATTTCGTGGTTTAGTAATAAGGTAAACACCTCAGTTAATGAATCAAAAGAAACTTTGTCACTTTTAAGTGGCGGAATAATTGCTTCTCCCCCTCTTTCGTTAACGAACTTTACCAGCTTTAACATGTGCTGTCTTTCTTCGTCAGAATGTGTGTATAAAAAGTTAGCCGCTCCGCTATAACCTTTAGTCTCTGCCCATGAGGCCATTGCTAAATATAAATGCGAAGAACTTGCTTCTCCTTCAATTTGTTTGTTCAGTATTTGTTCTACTCTTTTGTTCAAAGCTTATTACTATTTAAAAGTTATATCGTGTAAAAATAATCGAAAATAAAGAATTGTTAAGGATTTAGAAGTAAATAATTGATAATTTTAGTCCACATTAAAAAGTGAATGAGTCAAAAAAAGAAAAAAGTTAAGTCTAAGTTTAGTTCAAAAGTTAGACAGGACATCATTAATTTATTTTCATCTAACCCAAATAAGCTGCTGAATTATAAGCAAGTGGCAAGTTTGCTTGAGATTTCGGATAAAGAACTTAGAAAAGTTTTGTTTGAAACCCTAACGCAATTGGCTTCTGAAGATATTCTAAAAGAAGTTCAAAGAGGAAAGTTTAAAATAATGTCAGAAAAACAAGCGTATACCGGAAGGTTTGAATCTGTTCGAAGAGGAGGGGGATATGTTGTTTCTCCTGATTTTGATTCAGATGTATTTATAGACGAACGCAACGCGGGTCGAGCTATTCATGGAGACAAAGTTACTTTTGAAGTCTTTTCAAAAAAGAACCGAAAAGGTAAAGAGGGAAAAATCAAATCGATAATTGACCAAGACAAACGCTTGTTTGTAGGAACCTTAGATATTCAAGATCATTTTTCATTTTTAATTCCGGATGACCCAAAAATGAACGTTGATTTATTTATTCAGGGAAAAGGGTTAGATGCTTCTAAACATGGTTTTAAAGCAATTGCTCAAATTTCTGATTGGCCTGAATCTGCAAAAAATCCTTTTGGTAAAATTGTTGAGGTTTTAGGTAAAGCAGAGTCTAATGATGTGGAAATGAAGTCGATATTAACGGCTTATGGAATCAAATATACTTTCTCTGATGAGGTTATGAACGAAGCCAATCAGGTTTCTATGAGTTTGGATGAATCTGAAATAGCTAAACGGAGAGATTTTAGGGAGATATTAACTTTTACAATTGATCCAATTGACGCAAAAGATTTTGATGATGCCATCTCTGTTGAGTTTCTCGAAAACGGACTCACAAGGGTAGGCGTGCACATTGCAGACGTGGCACATTATGTAAGAGAGAATAGCGCACTTGATATTGAAGCAAAAGAGAGAGGGAACTCGGTTTACTTGGTAGATAGAGTAATTCCAATGTTGCCAGAACACCTTTCAAATGGCGTATGCTCTTTGAGACCAAATGAAGAAAAATTTGCCTTTTCAGCTGTTTTTGATTTGGATGATCAGGGCGAAGTTCATAAAGAATGGTTTGGCAAAACGGCTATTAATTCTGACAGAAGATTTACCTACGAAGAAGCGCAAGAAATAATTGAAACTGGAAAAGGTGATCATTCTGAAGCTATTTTAAAAGTAGATGGAATCGCAAAGATTTTGCGAAAAAAGAGAATGTCAGACGGGGCGTTAGAAATTCATGGTTCTGAAATTCGATTTCAACTAGATGATCATGGAGCTCCCGTTGAAGTTTATAAAAAAACTCAAAAAGATGCAAATAAGCTTGTTGAAGAATACATGTTGTTGGCAAACCGGAAAGTTGGAGCATTTGTGGGTGATACAAAAAGAAAAACATCCATTCCTTTAATTTATAGAGTGCATGACAAGCCAGACCTTGAAAAAGTTCAGCAGTTTGCCATGTTCGTTTCAAAATTTGGAAAAACTTTTTCTTACAAATCCGATCGAGATATTGCGAAGAATATGAATAAGCTTTTTGCTGAGTTTAAAGGGGAAAATGAATCGGCAATGATTCAACAAATGGCGATTAAAACTATGTCAAAGGCAGTATATGAAACTGAGAACATAGGTCATTACGGACTTGGGTTTAGGTATTATGCACACTTTACTTCACCTATCAGAAGATACGCTGATTTAATGGTGCACAGAATTCTTTTAGAGACCATTGAAAAAAGAAATAAACACCATAAAGGCTTAAGTGAAACGGCGAATCATATTTCGTTGACAGAACGAAGAGCGTCTGAAGCTGAACGAGCTTCTAAAAAGTTTTTCCAAGCAGTTTATTTACAAGATAAAGAAGGCGAAGTGTTTGCTGGAAACATAACGGGATTAACAGAGTGGGGAATTTATGTTGAAATGGAAGAGAATTATTGTGAAGGAATGGTTGCTCTCAAATCAATGAAAGATGATCGCTATCATTTTGACGCAGAAAACTATGTAGTACAAGGATCAAAATACGGTGAGAAATTCAATCTTGGTGATCGAGTTCATGTAAGAATATCTAAAGTTTCGGTGGGTAGGAAGCAAGTAGATCTGGAGCTAATAGAATAATTATTAGTCTTTCTTATTTTTTTTGTTTCTCTTGTGTAGTGATTTGAATTCGCAGTTATACTGAATTCCGTAGATATATGCCTGATTATCTATCGTTCTATTTTCGTATTCGTAAGTGAAAAATAATCGAATTGATTGTCTTTTGGGAAGGTCAATATCCAAACCAGCCTTGAACCTATAGGTGTCTAAAAACCCTGCATTTGGATTTTTTGGTTGAATGCTATGAAAAATCTCACCACCAATATAAGGTTGAATGAGCTTGAAGTCTTTGTTTTTGTACCCAATTTTAAAAGATTGACGATAAACATTTCCTTTGTCAGGATAAATTCCGTTCACCACACCCAGTCTATCAAAAACATGCTGATAACGTGCTCTAGTTTTAAACGACAAGCCCATGTCTAATTTGTAACCATAACTTACATCCAAACAAAATCTGTTCTGATTGAAATAATAATCACCATCATTTTTTCTGGCGTATCTATAAATCAAGCCAGCATCAAGGCCCTTTAACAGTTCATATTCACCAGACAATTCCAAATAAGCTTGGTTAAAGCTGGACATGTTGTTATCAAAACGAGCTTGCGTTTCAAATCCAACTTTAAAATCTTTGGTAACTCCCATTTCAAGTCCAACACCAGTCCAAAAATTGGCGTCTTTGACTTGGCTGAATCCTAAAAATGGGATTAAGAGTATGAATAACGAGAGCTTTTTCACCTATTTAAAAACTACTAAGTCTTCTAATTCAATTGCTGACTTCTTTTCAGTGATATCAAAAGTCATAGAAACTGCCGTGTCTCCGCTAGCACACAAATCACATCTTGAATAAGCAAAAACGGTATAACTTCCGGGTGTCAAATTAGTAAATGTATATGACCCGTCATAGCTAGTAGAAAATTTATCATCATAAGTTAAATCTTCTGTTCCGTAAATGAAATAAACATCATAGTCTGGGGCATAATATTGAGCAAGCGTGTCGCCCAAAGAATTGGTTTCAATTCGGTAAACTTTTCCGCTTACTGATGAGGTTCCGCCTTGTCCTGGCTCTTTATTACAACTGAATAATAGAACGCTAAAGGTTAATGTTGCAATTAATAGTTTCATGTGTTATTTATGATAAGGAGGTTAAAGATATAACTTTAATTTAACATTGGCTTGAAAGGAAGAAAAGTGCAAAACGTACTAATTAGCAGTATTTTAACTATATTTGGGGTACACGAAGGGTCTAATTTTTAACGTAAAAAGCAACCTTTCACCTCAAAAAAGTGTATTAATGTTATGAAATCGTTACTAACTTCTCTCACGATCTTGTTTTGTGCAAGTCTAAATGCACAAGTAATTATCAATGAATATTCATGTTCTAATAGCAACGGACCAACGGATACCTATGGAGATCGATCTGATTGGGTAGAGCTTCATAATACCGGCGCAACTGCTTTCGATTTATCTGGATATTATTTATCTGATAGGTCGACCAATATAGCGAAATGGGAAATTCCTGCAGGGGCTTCAATTCCGGCTGGTGGATACTACATGGTGCATTGTTCAAAAAGAGATGAGCTTGCTGGCGGAGAATTGCACCCTAACTTCGGTTTAACTCAAACGAAGAATGAATGGATTATTTTGTCGTCTTCAGGAGGAGCTATTCAAGATTCTTTGCGCATTGTGAAAATGACTCAAAAAAATCATTCTTACGGAAGAACAACTGACGCAGCATCAACTTGGAGTATTTTTACAACGCCTACACCTGGCGCTTCAAATACTGGAGGATTGAATTATTACTCAGCAACACCAACGGCATCTGTCCCAGCTGGTTTTTATGGCGGTGCGCAAAGTGTTACTTGTGCAACAACAGACGGAACTGCTACATTGTATTACACAACAGACGGATCAGAACCAACAACTGGGTCAACACCTTATACTGGTGCGATCAATATCCCTAATACTACTGTGTTAAGAGTAAAAGGTTTTTCTTCTGATCCAAATACACCAGCGAGTTTTACCCTAACGAATACTTATTTTATTAATGAAGTGCATACGGTACCTGTTCTTTCTGTTTGTGGAACAGAAGTTATGGACTTTTTAAATGATGTAGCACCTGGTTCGTTCAGCAGTAATTTTGACGGTGCATTTGAGTATTTTGAAGACAACGGAGTTCAAGTGAGTGAAGGTGAAGGCTACTATAATAAACACGGAAATGACTCTTGGGCGTATGACCAAAGAGGATTTGATTTAATTGTAAGAGACGAATATGGCTATACCAATGCAGTAAGACATGCGGTGTTCCCATCAAAAGACAGAGACGAGTACCAAAGAATTATCATCAAAGCCGCAGCCAATGACAATTACCCTTTTGCAAACGGTGCGCATTTAAGAGATGCAATGGTACACACATTATCACAACAAGCTGAATTAAGAGTGGACGAGAGAACTTCTCATTTCTCAGTTGTTTATGTTAATGGTCAATATTGGGGCTTATACGATTTAAGAGAAAAAGTTGATGATGCTGATTTTACAGATCATTATTACGATCAAGATAAATTCAATATAGAGTTTTTGAAAACCTGGGGAGCAACTTGGGCAGAATACGGTGATCAAACTGATCCTCACCCTGAATGGGAAGCTTTTAAAGCACAAGTAACTGGTGGTGATATGACTGATCCTGCGCAGTATCAAGCAGTGAAAGATGTATACAATACTGGTTCTTTAATTGATTACGTTGTTTTGAATTCTTATATCGTGACTTCTGACTGGTTAAATTGGAATACGGGTTGGTGGCACGGATGGAACCCTCCACCTGCAGACAAACAAAAATGGAGATACATACTTTGGGATAATGATGCCAGCTGGGGACACTATGTGAACTATACCGGAATACCGAGTACAGATCCAGATGCAGACCCATGTAATGCAGATAATCTTCCAGATCCAGGTGGTCAAGGACACATTCCAATCTTAAATAAATTATTAGAGAATGATGAATTCAGTCAAGAATACATTACGCGTTATGCCGATTTAATGAATGGCGCTTTTGGTTGCCCGGCTATGCATGCGCTATTAGATAGTTTTGTAATGGTGATGGAGCCAGAAATGCAAAGACAAATTGACACTTGGGGAGGAACTTACGCCGGTTGGGAAGCCGAAGTTCAAGAGTTAAGAGATTATATTGATGCAAGATGTGTAGCAATGACAGCCGGAATGATTGACTGTTATGATTTAACTGGGCCGTTTGATTTAACGGTAGACGTTGAGCCAGCAGGAGCAGGCGAAATCAAAGTGAATTCTGAGTGGGCACCATTTTATCCATGGACAGGTGAATATTATGGTCAGATCAATACCTTGTTTAAAGCAGATGCTAATACGGGTTACACGTTCTCTCACTGGGAATCAATTAACCATACGTTTGCTTATCCTGATAGTTTAAGAGATACATTAGATCTTGCAATGAGTGATACCGTAATTGCACATTTCATTTTGGATGACGTTCCAGTTGATCCGCCGGTAGTAGTAACTCCTCCAGGTCAACCAAATCCTTCAACGTATACCGGATTCCATATTCCTAATGCATTCTCGCCAAACGGTGACAACAATAATGATTGGCTAGAGTTTTTTGCTGGATGGGATGTGACTGGATTTAGCTTACAAATTTTTGACAGATGGGGAACACCTGTTTTCGGAACTTCTACTGTTGGTGATTTTTGGGACGGCAGATACAAAGAGAAACTCGTCAATACAGGGATTTATACCTACGTATTAACCTATGACTCATCCGAAACAGGAACAACAAAAACAACTGGTAATATAACTGTGCTGAGGTAATGAAGAAGTTTTTATTATCGATAGCAGTTTTAGTCGGATACTTGGCTCATGCCCAAGATATCCACTTTACGCAGATGCAACAAAATGCTATGTTGCTGAACCCTTCTTATACTGGCATGTTTCAGGGTTGGGAAAGAATAGGAGTGAATCACAAAAGTCAATGGGTTGGTGCCGGAACAAAGTTTCATACAACAGCTATTGCGGCTGACATGAACTTTTTCAAACCAAAAGGAGGAAACCAAGCGCACATGGGTGCAGGTTTGGTCTTGTATAATGACATAGGAGGAGACAGTAGGTTTGGTACAAAGCAAATGCTAATGAACGTTTCGGGAATTGTTCCAATTGGAGAAATGTCTACGGTTGCAGCAGGCTTGCAAGTAGGAATAGGTCAGAGAACCGGTGACTTAACAAAACTTATTTTCGCAAATCAATTCAATGGAAACGAGTTAGACTCTTCATTTCCATCAAATGAAAACAACTCATTAGTGTCGTTTGTGTATCCAGATTTAGGTATTGGAGCATCTTATAGGTATGGCAATCATAAAGTCGGCTTTCACAGAGATGACGCAACAGAAGTAAAATTTGGAATTGCATATCTGCATTTAAATAAACCAGATTTAAAATATAGACTTGGTTTTAAAGAGGATCTTTATGCCAAATGGAACATAAACGCTTCTTTTTTGAAAGATATTTCTGGATCTAAAGTTGGTTTTGAGGCATTTTTTAATCAAGCAATTCAAGGTCCGCATTCTGAAACAATGCTCGGTGGATTAGTAAGATATAGATTGTCTTCAGGCTCTAAAACAACTGGGTTAACAAGAGATGCTTATTTGAAAACTGGAGTTGCTGTCAGAATGCAAGATGCCGTTTCGCCAATGTTATTCGTGCAGCTTTCTGGATTTGATTTTGGCATTTCATACGATATTACATTGTCTAAACTTGGTCAGGTAAAAAGAGGAGGAGGGTTAGAATTCTCTTTAATCTACACCAATATGGATTTCGCGCTTTTCAAGCGAAGAAGAAACTAGAAACAAAAAAAGCCAGTTCATTTTGAACTGGCTTTTTTATTGAATCTGATTCAATTTTATTTTTTCCCAACAACTTTAATTCTAAGATCGTTAGTATCTCCTCCACCTTCTGAAGCTTTCACTGTATCCGCCAAAAGCGTATTAGCTATTTCACCAAATGTGGTATTGAATTTAGGGTCGTTATCTTCACCCCATCTTAATTTTTGTTTGGTAATTCTTCCTCCTTCTTTTTCTACGATAGCCACAACGCTACCTAATAATCTAGTGTCCAATATGTCTTTTCCTATTTTGTTTAAGGTAGCTTCAATTGGAGCTGTAGAGTCAATAGTTCCTTCTCTGTGTGTTCTTACGATAAAATTTTCGTCCATTTTAAGTTTATTTTTTAAGGTTCGGAAATGAATATAGCAATTAAAATTAGTATTTTGGATATCCCATGAAGTTAAGGCGCTGCATAAATCGATTGATATTATTACTTACGTTGGTGCCAACACACTCATTTTCTCAAAGTTATATAGAGGATAGCTTGGCGGCAAAGATTTTAATTACTTCAGATCCTCATGAGAAAATTTTGTTAATGAGTGATTTGTGCGATAATTTGCAGTTTTCAGATTCAAAAAAAGCTGTAGAAATTGCTAAACAAGCACTTGCCATTGCTAAGTCTGAATCTCCTAACGATATAAAGTATTGTAACAATCTCGTTGGTTTGACATTTATTTCCGGAGAGCAAAATGACTCGGCATTGGTTTATTTGCAAAAGACTTATGACCAAGCTTATGTAACGAAAGATACTTCGTTTATGTCAAAAGCGCTAAATAACATAGGTATGGTTTATCTGAATTTAGGCCAGTATCAAAAAGCGCTAGATAAAATGAAGGAATCTGGTAGGCTGGACTATTCTTATGGTGATCTAGCAGGGGCGGGCATATCCTTTATGAATGTAGGGTCAATTCAGGTGCAATTAGATCAGTTTGATGAAGCAAGAAAAAATTTAAGTGAAGCGCTTAAGATTTTCCAAAAGCTTGGAGACAGAAATAATGAGGCAACCGTGTTTTTAAATTTAGGAACCCTTGAAGTATCGAGTAATAATGTGAACATAGGAAAAACCTATTTTTTCCGAGCCATTTCAATTCAAGAAGAAATGAATGATTTAGACGGTGTGGCTAGGTCATATTCTAATTTGGCTTTTTCTTTTCGTCAACAAAAAAAGTTCAAGATTGCTCTAATTTACGACCTGAAAAGTTTAGAATATGCAGATAAATTAAATTCTCCAAGAGCAAAAGAAGCTTCTTATAAAGGCATGGCTGCTACCTATGAAGGCATGGGTGATTTTAAGTCAGCACTAGATAATTATAAAACTTACATGGCTTGGAGTGATACCATCCAAGATCAAGAAAACCGGGAGGTATTAATAGAAATGCAAGAAAAGTATAACTCTGTTCAGACAACGAAAGAGAACGAAATACTGCAACAACAAAATAAGATAGAGGCGTTAAAGAACAAAGAGAATAAGGCAAAATTAGGACAATCTAGAGTTATAATTTTCTCTTCGATTTTTGGATTACTATTGGTGGTTGTGCTTGCAGCAGTTTTATACAACAGGAACGTCATAAAACAAAGAGCGAATCTCGAGCTGCAAAATGCCAATGAGATCATTCAAGAAAAGAACAACGATATTACAGCCAGTATTGAATATGCGAGTAAAATTCAAGAAGCCCTTCTTCCTACAAAAGAAAACGAAAGCTTGTTTGAAGATTCTTTCTTCATTTTAATGCCAAAAGATATTGTCTCAGGTGATTTTTTATGGTATTCTGAGTCAGAGGATACTGTTGTGTTTAGTGCAGCTGATTGCACAGGACATGGTGTTCCAGGTGCTTTTATGAGTATGATCGGAAATACTTTTTTGCATCAAATTGTCAACGAGTCAAAAGAGTATCAACCAGCTAAAATTTTAGATGAATTAAGACAAAAGGTAATTTTAGCTTTACATCAGCAAGGAGAAGAAAAGGCGAGAAAAGATGGAATGGATATGGCTTTATGTTCTTTGAATAAAAAAACCCTAGAATTTCAATACGCTGGAGCAAACAACCCTTTGTATTTAGTTCACAAAGGCGAAATGAAGGAAATCAAACCAGATAAACAGCCCGTTGGATATATGCCTGAGCGATCAGGGAGGTTTACCAATCACACTCTTCAGCTTGAAAAAGGGGATGCTATTTATATTTTCTCGGATGGTTATGCGGATCAGTTTGGTGGACCAAAAGGGAAAAAATTCAAATATAAACAGTTAAGAGACCTGTTGTTTTCAATTCATAAAGAGCCCATGTTAGATCAGAAAGAAAAACTAATTAC
Source organism: Crocinitomicaceae bacterium (assembly GCA_039939375.1). Lineage (GTDB taxonomy): Bacteria > Bacteroidota > Bacteroidia > Flavobacteriales_D > Crocinitomicaceae > Paracrocinitomix. The sequence goes on from JBDVJO010000011.1 coordinate 251,608, forward strand.
CGTATTCAACGATTGGAAAGGTAATCTGGAGCAAATTGATGATGTTTGTATTGTTGGAGTAAGAGTTTAGTGGAAGATAAGCCAGAAATAGATTTAGATCGCTTTAGAAACCATAAAAGGAGAATTCCTTGGGTATTGATCAGAAAGATTGTAATCGTCTCTGTAATCTTAGGATTACTTTATTTCTTTAAAGACTTAATGCAAAAGAAAAAAGATGTTCCACCAGAAACTGACGGAATAGAAGTAGAAATTGCTCCCTAGTAAAGCACTTGGACAGTTCCTTGCTGCGTATCAGAAGTTCCATCTGATGTTGCAACTTCAACTAACACGAAATAAACCCCAGCACTTACTTTTACACCGGCATGAGTGTAACCGTCCCAGCTTCCATTTAATCCATAAAAGCGGTAAATCGGTTCTCCATAACGGTTAAATATAGTACAAGTTAATGTCTCGTATGCCGCGTTACTGTTGATTCTAAAAAAGTCATTATCCCCGTCTCCATTCGGAGTGAAGATGTTGGGTATAGAAACAACATCTTGTGCTTTTGCCTCAAAAGAAGTAAATGCACAGAAGAGTAATATGGTGGTTAATAGCTTCATTTAAACGGTTAAGGTATTAAAAAAAGGTGATTCTGTCAATTTTATCAATTTCATTTTTCAAGTTCAAAGCCTGGGTTAATTCCTTTATCAGTTGCCGGAACCCCATTTTTCATCCACGAAGGCATAGGTGCATCTAATAAGTAATGATCAAAAAACTGACGCATTCTTATGCTTAAATCTCTTTTGTTAGCAAGCTTTCTTAGGTTGTGCGCATCACCGTTATAATTCAATAACCACACCTCTTTATCTAATCTTCTCAAGCCCATGTACATTTCTATTCCTTGATACCACGGAACTGCTCCATCATTGTCGTTATGCATAATCAATACTGGTGTATTCACTTTAGGCAGTCCAAAAATTGGCGAGTTTTCAATGTATAAGTCAGGACGTTCCCAAATTGTAGCTCCAATTCTACTTTGTGTGTGCTCATATTGGAACATTCTCGACATTCCGCTTCCCCATCTAATTCCTCCGTAGGCAGAGAACATGTTGCTCACTGGAGCCCCAGCCATAGCGCACTTATATTTATCTGTCATGGTAATTAGTTGAGCAGTTTGATAACCTCCCCAACTTTGACCTTGAAGAGCTAATTTTGTAGAATCAATCCAGTCATATTTATCAACCAAATAATCTGTTCCAGAAACAATACAGTTAAAAGCCGATTTTGCTGGATGCCCAGCCTCATAAGCTACATCCGGAATAAACACAATATAACCATTGCTCACATATTCAGTTGGATAGATGATAGAAGCTGTAGGCTTAGGTGTGTAATAAAAGTGAATGTTATCGGTATAATCTTCATAGAAGTACACAATCATTGGATACTTTTTAGTCGAATCAAAATCTTCTGGTTTGTATAACAGGCCTCTTAAAGCTGTGCTATCATATGCTGTCCAATCAACCATTTCAACGGTTCCCCAATTGTATTCTTCCTGCTGCGGATTAGCATTTGTAATTGTGGAAGTTGATTTGAAAGTCATATCCGTTGTTTCAATATCAGGGTATTGTGTGAAACTTTGTCTTCGCAAGATGACATCATCTGACTCTTTTGCTTTTTTCAAATAGGTGATTTTGTGAGGGCCATTTAACAATTGATTCAAGCTAAACTTTCCGTTCACCTCAACTATCTCATGTATAGACTCATCTTTGGTATTGTCATCTACCCCTAAAACAAGACATCTATCTAAAGATAAATATAGGCTGTCGCGCTCTAGTCTGAAAAGAGAATAACGCATTTTAGATCGTTTCATTTTTTGATCAGTTAAAGCAAAATTTTGGGTAATATCAGAAGGACATAGGAACCAGATATCATAAAATGTATTAACGACATAATATTCTTTACCATTGTGCATTGACCAACCTTCTGCACCTGCAGGATAAGCTGTAAATGGCATGCCATTATTTTTATCGGCAAAGTCGGCATCTATAAATTGGGTCAGTTTTGCTGTTTGATTTGACTTAGTTGAGGTAGACATCCAAGAAGAATCTGCGCCATTATACCAAACAAAAAATTCACCTGAAGGAGATAAGCTTGCATTGTGCTCTAATCCTTCTTTTAATAGTTTTTTCGCGCCATTTTCAACATTGACCATGTAGTAATCTTGTTTCCAAGGGAATGCCCAGTTACGCTCTCTATCATGTTTCCTACTGTCTGTTCCTAAAGCGAAATCTGCATTAGAAAAGTTCATTGTTCTAATTGATTCCAGTTCTTCATTTGCTAATTGAACGAATTCATCAGAATACAAATGATAAACAGCCTTGTAGGTTTTGTTTTGCTCTCTTTTTAAATTTTTTAATTGCTGAGGTTGAATCGATAAATCTGATCCGCCCCAAACATCAACTTTAGCTTTTTCTGAATCAAGTAAAGTGTCTTCAGGTTCTGCTCGTAAAATTTCGTTCGTACCTAAATAAATTCGCTTTCCATCTCTTGAAAAATGTGGCGCAAAGTATTGTGATGCTGTAAACCCTTCTGGCATTCCAGTAGTTGTTGAATCTACCAATGTTTTGAACCCTTCAACATCTCTTTTCCAATATGAAACGGTATAGTTTTTTGTTTCACCAGTATCTAATGAGTTTAAAAACACCAATTGATTTCCGGCGTAGTCAAACCTCATTTTTTTGATGTCCATATGATGGTCTGCCACGTTAATCACCTTCATTGTGTTAAGATCAAACACGCTAAGTGAGATTGAATCCACTTTACCTTTAAGGCTAGACGTATAAGCCAATAAGTTACCCGTTCTATTAAATGTATAATCTTTTACTCTAGATAGCTTTCTTTTTTTGCCGGTTGTTGGGTTAAATAGGAACAATGTTTTACCACTGGTTTGTTGCTTCTTCAAGCCTTTTTTAGCGAGTTTTTTAAGTTGTTTTTTGGTCAGTTTTGGACGTAAATCTTTGGTAGATAAATAAGCCATCCAGCTTCCTTCTTCTGCTACTTTGAATGAAGCCACGTTCGGATATTTTGCAATAGAATCTTTAGCTACCCAATAAACCGCCAATGTGTCTTTTGGAAATTTAATTTTCTTTACTTTGTCTAGCTTTAATTGGCGGATAGTATCAAATTGTGGAGCTATTGTAAAGGCTACAAAACTTTCATCTTGAGATATTTCTGCTTGTCCGCCTCTTGGAAATAGTTTAGCTTCAACTGCACTTTTAGCCTTAATGTATAATTCACTGTCTCCCTCTAGTGGGTTAATCTCATAAGTAATTACATTTCCTTTTTCAGATTGGCGGATATTTTCTATCCTGTTCCACTCATCATATGCTTCTGCGTCAATTTTTTTCTTTTGGGCAAAAGCACCAAAGTTTATAGCACAAAGTATAAGGGAAAGTGTCGTTAATTTAAAGCTATGCATATTCAAATATACAAAGCTTCTGTAATTCCAGAAGATCTTCTAAATAGAAGTATTGAACATCAAAAAGGGAATAACCTAGTCTAAAACAACAATTTGAATTTTGTTGTCAATGTGATTTTTGAGCCCTAGGTCGTAAATCATGGTGTATTTTTCACCCATTGGTGAATTATGGATATGGGTGAAATAGTTCTTGTTGAATCCATAAGCTTCAGCTACATCCATTGAAATTGGTGCGCTTCGGTAAATTTCATACAACTTGTTTAAAGTTGACCAGTTTTTATGAAGGATTTTGTTGATTTCTAAAACGGCTGCTTCTTTTTGCTTGTTGCGTTCGTTGTGATAACGGTTTTTACAAGATATAGAACAAAACTTTCGGTTGGATCTTCCGTCAAATTCTTTTTTACATGCTAAACAACTGCTCATAGTAATAGGGTTTTATAAACGTTTTTACGGCAGTAATTTTGTTAAGGTTACACTATTCTAAAGGCGGACTTTCTTTGCCGGCTACTTTGAAGTCTATTTTATAATAAAACAGGGGTAGGAAGCCAAGCTGGTAACGCTCTGCGTATGATTCAGCAGGATTAGTTTCATTTGGTGTATAGGTTAAACCAAGAATATTATCTCTGAAGGTAACATTCACCAAATCTAACCCAAATTCATGGGTGAATTTTTTAGCGTTTAAGGTATAGTTAACTTTTAAATCTAGCCTGAAATAATCTTTAAATCGTAAAGTATTATATCCTGAGTCTAAGAAAACGATTTCTTTCAATGAGTCTGTCATTACCGTATTGAGGTAGCCGTATCGTTTTCCGCCTGCATAAGTAATCTTCATTCCGAGTCCTAACAAATGTTTGTCATTTTCTCCAAACTTGAATTCTTTTCCTACTAAACCGTTGGCAATATAGTTTCCATTAAAATCAGTGTTTCTTGTTACACCGTCTGAGCCTGTATATTTTGATTCATACAAACTTAAAGTGGTCATAAAAAAGAAATCATTGTTAAAGAATTTTTGGAGCGTAAATTCAATTCCATAGTTAAATCCAGTACCGGTGTTTTCTAAACTGTCAGGAAAGAATCTAGCGAAGCCACTTCCTTGATTCAAAATGGAGAAAGAAGAAGGAGCAACCGTGACAGGAACATCATATAAATATTGGTAATATGCTTCGGTTTTAAACTTTAACGATTTTCCTATAACTTGTTGATAGGAAACCACTGAATGTATACTTCTGGTAAAGTCCATATCTAAGTTGTGGTAAACTTTTTCTGTTCCTACATTTTGGTGATAAGCATAAATGTATAGCGGATGATGTTGAGAGTGCATTCCTGCACCAAAAGCTAGAGTGCTTTTATCTGATGTCGCAATTTTTAATCCAATTCTAGGTTCAATTGCAGATAAAGAATTACTCAATGAGAAATATTGGCTGTGTATGCCAGCATTCAAAGTGAATCGCTGATTGATTTTATACTTCCACTGAATAAAAGCTTGCGCTAAAATGGATGGCGTAGGTGATTTATAGTCCCAACGTTTATAGAATTGAGAAGTCGAATCGGCAATGTCATAACGAATTGAATCTTGCATATTCATGTGGTATCCATCTAAATTCACCCCGTATTTAATTACATGTTTTTTACCTAGTTTTTGATTCATGCTAAAATAAGCTGAACCCGTATGAATTTGATAAGAATACCCCATCATGTCAAATGGATCGGCATCATATTGCCAAGTTGAATCAGGGGTTAACGTTCTCAAGATATATAAGTGACGTGTTGACTGCTTTTGGTAAGAATAGGATAAGGTCGTTTTAAGAAATGTGTTCTTATTAATTGGCTTTTTATAAGTAACTCCACTGATTGCCATGTCCGTTCCAAACAGCTGGTCTCTATCTTGTTCCCCAAAAGCGTCTTGAGAAGGCTCTGTTTGATCTGATATCAAGATGTCAATACTACTTGTTCCAGCGATACTCCAAATAGATAAATTACCTCCTTTTTTAAGTGGAAAATTTAATTTTAATGCACCATCTGTGTAGCCCGGAATAGCATCTGTACCGTATTTGAATCCAACTTTATCAAACAATGATAAGGTAGATAATCTTCCCATTACTAGATAACTTGCTCCTGTCTTTTTAGAAAGTGGTCCTTCAATTAAACCTTCGGTTCCTAGAAATCCGAATTGGCCAGAAAATTCGTGTAGATTATCGTTTCCTTTTCGCAATCTTAAATCAAATACGCCTGAAGTACTGTTTCCAAATTCAGCTGGAAACGCACTCATAAAGAAGTCAGAGTTGTCCAAAAATTTATTGTTTAAGATGGATACAGGTCCACCAGTAGATCCTGCAATGGCAAAGTGATTGGGATTAGGAATGCTAACACCTTCAATTCGATATACAATTCCGAGAGGTGAATTTCCTCTAATTACTAGATCATTTCTAGAGTCATCTGCTCCTTGCGCACCAGCGTAATTAGACATCATTCTAGCGGGGTCACCTCTACTTCCTGCGTATCTATTGGTTTCTTCAACAGAAAATGATTGGGCACTGACAGTAGCCATTTCATTAATGACTTCCCCTTTTTTTCTTCCAGTTACAGTAACGGTTTCACCCACGATTGCTGATTCATCCATGTATACCGTAATGATTGTTTCTTTTCCAGAAATAACAATTGCAGTAACTGTTTTGGTGTTGTATCCGATTGATGAAATTTCAAGTTGATGTTTACCAATTGGAACATTTTTGATTGTAAAGTTCCCTTTTTCATCACAAATTCCACCTAATTGCGGCTCAACATCTGTTACTTTAACTTTTGCACCAACAAGTGGATATTTAGAATCAACATCAACTACTGATCCCCGAATGTTTTGGTTGAGATCTTGAGCGAATACAAAAAAACTAAGTAATGATAGTACAGTTAATAGGCTTTTCATCCATTCGGTTTTTTGAGGTAGGATGAAGATAATACTTTTATTCTAAAGAAGGAGTGTTGTCGGATGACGGAGCTGACTTTCCAAATTTAACGCCTAACATGATTTCATGTGTTCCGGTATTAAAGTTCTTAAGATTCGTAATAGACATGTCATAAGCATATCCAATAGTCACCATGTCTTTGTACATATATCCAAGGGATGCGTTTACCGCGTCATTACTTCTCCAACCTACACCTAGCCAAACCGTTTCTTTATAGATTCCTCTAAGTCCGGCATCAAACTTCACTGGCGCAGGTAGTCCCATTTTTAACATAGCCGTTGGTTCTAGTCCCCAATCATCACCGAATTTGAATTTGTATCCAGCGTTGAAAAAGAAGTGATCTTCCATAAAGGTATCAGACCCTGTTTGTGTAGCCAAGAATGAGACTTTATTGTGAAACATTTGTCCTAACGAAGCACCAAAATACCAATCTGGATGATAAATGTAAATGCCGAATTTCGCATCTGGGTCAAATGATTTTAACAAGCCGTTTGAAAAGTAAAAATCATTAGGGTGATAAGTGGTGATTTTATCAGCATCTAATAACCACTCATTAAACCCACCAGATAATCCAAACGACATGTTTAAATTTTCAGCTAATTGAATATGATAAGTAAAAGATGCTTGAAACCCAATCCTTCTGGTAGGTCCAACAACATCTGTGTAAACATATCCTCCCAAAGCAATTTTTTCATTTTTCAAAGGACCATGAGCAGAAAGTGTAAAGGTTCTTGGAGCATCTGTAATTCCTATCCACTGATACCTGTTCAAAGTTGTAGCTTCCCAATATTTGTTCACTCCTGCATAAGCTGGGTTAAACGCATATTGATTAAACATGTATTGTGTGTATTGAGGTAATTGTTGCGCTTTAGTGATAAAGGCAAACAAAAAGATCGGTATAAATAATAATTTCTTCATTGTTCTACGTTTTACCACATTATAGTTATAGGACCAGTGAAAGGGTCTGGGAAGTCCTCATGGTCGATTACAATTGTGTAATAATAAGTTCCGGCCGGTAGTTTTTTACCATCTTTTGTGGTACCTGCCCAATCATCTTGATAAGTTTCATCTGCAGTAAATAATGGTTCACCCCAACGGTTGTAAACGTTGATGCTGATTGATACTCCAGGATATAGTTCTATGAAATCTAAGATCCAAGTATCATTCAATGAGTTGCCATCCGGTGAAATTCCATCAGGTATAATGATGTCTGGACGCAGGGTGACATACATTGAGTCGATTGCAGTACAACCGTTAGTATCAGTTGCTGTTACATAGTACCAATCAGATGATTGTGGTTCAACTACTGTTGGATTAGAAGCAGACGGATCCGATAAATATGTTATTGGTGTCCAGTCATATGTGTGTGTTAAATCTGCTGAAGTTGGATTACCGCCTATCATTTCAGATTGATTGGCAAACATTTCAATATCCGGACCTGCATCAGCAGTAAATGGAGTAGATGTTGTAACATCAATAGTGTCTGTATGTGTACATCCAGAATAAACAACTTCTACAATGTATGAGGTTACCCCTGCCGAATTTGATGGCAGAATTAATTCACTTGTATCTGAAAGGTTGGTGGTCATGGTAATATCATACCAAGTATAATCTGCACCAGGGTTGATATTAGAAGTTGCGTTTAAAGTCACTCCAAATCCTGAGCACAACAAGGTGTCAAGTCCTGCGTCAGCAAGAACCACAAGTAGCGTGTCTACGCTTAACGTATCTTCATAAATACAACCGTTGATGTCAGTAACAGTCAAGTAATAATCCATTGGTAAAAGGCCTGTTGGGTCTTCATCCGTTAAGGTGTCCGTTAAAGTTTGAGAAACCCATTGCGTTGTATAAGTTGGGGTACCACCAGCAATTGTAATATAGATTTCACCATCAGGAGAATCTAAACATGTTGCGTCAATAATACTATCCGTTATAATTGAAATAGCCGTTGGTTCAACTAGGGTTCCTACTTGCGAAGTGAAGCATCCATTGGCATCCGTGATTGAAATAGTATAGGTACCATCACATAAATCTATCGCATTAACTGTAGATTGAGTCATTGGATCATCCCAAGCAAATACAAATGGCAATGTTCCTCCAATTGGATTTGAAATGATTTCTCCATCACACAATCCGCTACAAGTTGGATCGTTTAATACTAATGGGTTTAAGATAATCGTGTCTGGTTCTGTGATTGTTAAATCAACATACGAGATACACCCTAAAGCATCTGTAGTTTCTAGCATGTAATCTCCAGCACATAGGTTGGTTGCAGCTGGTGTTAAAATCCCCGTAGACGTTCCTGTATTATCTAGCCAGTCAAAAGTGTAAGGGCTGGTCCCTCCAGTTACTGAAACGGTATCTGCAGTTCCGTCACAAACTCCATGACAGTTTACATCTGTTCCAGCAACAATTGCTACAGCTGCATTTGAGTTACTTAAACCATAAACAAAGTCTTGCGTACATCCAGCAGCATCAGTTACAGTTAAGGTATAAGTACCTGCCCCAACATTACTGATTATATTTGTAACATCTAAAGTATTCCATAAATAAGAATGTGGTAGTACACCTCCTGAAGTTGTTACTGTGATTGATCCGTCATTTAATCCACAAGCTGGATTTGTAATTTGAGGCATATCAGTGATCGCATTTGGATCTAACATTTCAACTTGGGCAGTACGCGTACACCCTGCATCATCAGTAATTTCACAGAAATAAGTTCCCGCGCAAAGACCTGTTTGTGTTTGAGAGGTAGAATTGTCGTGTAACCATAAGTATGTGTAAGGTGCAGTTCCGCCAACACCAGTAACTGTCGCCTGTCCGTCACAAGATCCTGCACAAGAAATTGCTTGAATAACTACGTCTTCAACTAGACCTGCATTATTAGGAACATCCACAGTTTCAACAACGAGACATCCGTTTTGATCAGTAATCTGAGCTTCATAAACACTAGAACATAGTCCTGTAATTGATGCTCCCGTAGCAGAGTTGTTCCATAGAATATTGATTGTTCCTGTTCCGCCTGTAACTGTTAAGTCTATTGCTCCATTACATTGGCCACAATCAGTAGGAGTAACGTTGTTAGTTACTATAATTTCAGCAGGATCAACTAATGTTGTGTCATAAAAATTAATACAACCAAGTGCATCTGTAATTTGTAATGTCCATGTTCCAGCAGTTAAACCAGTTGGGTCTTCTGCGATTATTCCGCCTGGGTTCCATTGATAAGTTAACGGTGGGCTAACTGCTGTTGTTGTAATTTCTAAACTACCATCACTTGAACCAAAACATGCTGGGTGATTTACGGCATCCCAGGTTAATGTAGTAGATGGTAAGTTTGAAATATTTGCCTGAAATTGTTGAGTACAACCGTTGGCATCAGTTACGTCAACAAAATATGTTCCGGCAGCTGCGTTTAATAAGATGTTATTTGTTTCTCCGGCTAAAGGGTTTAATAAGTCATCATACCATTGATAAACGAATGGTGGATTGCCGCCATTGGCATTAACTGTGGCATTTCCGTCTGATAATCCACAAGTGGCATCATTTGAAAATATATTTCCAGTTATTTCTGGGAATCCGTTAATGACAACTGCTTGTTGACCTGTGGTACAGCCATTATCATCTGTTAATTCTACTGTGTAGTTTCCTTCACAAAGGTTAACAACATTAGGATTTGTTCCTCCAACTAATGGATTTCCAGAGATATCTAACCATTCATAGCTGTAAGGAACTGTTCCTCCCGCTCCAACTATATCTGCATCACCATCACATATTCCGAAACAGCTTGCGTCATTTGAGTTTAACACAAAAGTCAATTCTGCTGGCTCTGTAATTGTCACAGTTGCAGAAGTGAAGCTACATCCATTAGCGTCAGTCACTACCGCGTGATAATCACCAGGGCATAGATTTGAAGCCAATGTTCCTGTTTGTCCAATTAGTAAATTCGTTCCTGAGTCGAACCAGTTCACTGTATATGGAGGGAATCCACCAGCAGGTGTAACTTCAGCCGTTCCTGAACAATCTCCAAAACACAATGCATTTGTACTCGTTATTGGAGCAGAGATAGTTGTTGGCTCCGTCAAAGTAATTAGTAATGTTTGAACACATCCTCCAGCATCAGTTACTTCGGCTGTATAGTTACCTGCACATAAATTTCCAATTACTGAACCTGTTTCTCCCGCAATTGGAGTTCCCCCTCCATCAAGCCAAGCATAGGTGTAGGTTCCGTAACCACCACTCACTGATAAACTGATAATTCCATTGCAATCTCCGTTACAAGATGGGTCTGTAACTGTTGGTGTAATTACTATCGGTGTCGGTTCTGTTAAATCAAAACATACATTTTCAGTACATCCACTTCCGTCTGTAATATCAACACACCAGGTTCCTGCTCCTATATTTAATGCTTGGTTAGTCCCTTGTCCGTTTGTTGGAACTGGACTCCAAACATAGGTATAGCCTGCTCCAGATCCTCCAGAAGGTGTTAAGGTTATTGATGCATCTGATGCTCCATTACAAGTAATTTCTGTGATGACTTCGTTTGCGATAATTTGTGTTGGACTATTAATCGTAACAAGTTCAACTGCAACACATCCTGAAGCGTTGGTTACTTCAATGTAATAGTCTCCAGCACAAAGACCTGCTATTGAAGTGTTTGTTTCACCTGCAATTGCCGTTCCTGTTCCACCGTCAAACCATTGGTTAGTACAAGCTGGGTCACCACAAACATATGCGGCATCAGCTGTTCCGTCACAAACTCCAAAACAAGAAGCATCTGTTGTGCTCATAGTTAAAGTCTCGGCGTTGATATCTGAGATACCGAACACTTCGGTAAGTGTACATCCGTTTTGGTCAGTTACTAAAACTGAAATTACTCCAGGACAAAGTCCAGTTGCATTGTTGGTTCCATCACCGGCTCCTGGATCTGGTGTCCAATCATAAATATAAGGAGGAGAACCACCAGCCATATTAATAGTTGCACTACCATTACACACTCCACAAGTTGCGTTATTAGAGAATGTTGAATTGGCAGTTAGTTCAGTCGGTTCAGTAATGTTAATTGTAGTGTCCATGGTACAACCTGCTCCATCAGTTATCGTTGCAGTAATGGCTCCAGCGCATAAATTTGAAGCTGTAGTTCCAGTTTGTAAATCTGACCAATTGACGGTGTATATGCCTGTTCCACCAGTTGGAGCAACATCAACAGAACCATTACAATCTCCGAAACACTGAGCGTTTGTAATACTTGCATTTGCAAAAATTGGATTTGCGTCTACAATTGTAAACGTAATTGTAGTATCACAAATACTTGCATCAGTGATAGTAACTGTATAAGTTCCTGCGCAAAGGTTTGTTGCAGTTGGTGTTGTTTGTGTTAAAGGATCATCCCAAAGGTATGTATAAGGTGGGTTGTTCCCAGAAATTACGGTTACTGAAGCGGTTCCGTCACAATTACCAGAACAGGTAATGTCTGTTTGAGCCTCGGTTACGTTCCAAGGGTCAGTAGGTGAGGTCATATCTACAGGCCCAAATGTTTGTGAACATCCATTTATGTCAGTTACTTCTACATTGTAAACACCTTGACAAACATTGTTTAAAGTATCATTGGTTTGCCCTGCAATGTCAACAAAAAATTCATCTTGCCATTGATAGAAATAAGGAGCAGAACCTCCCGAAGGAACGACATCTATTAAGCCATCACAAAATCCAAAACAATTCACCGGGCTAACATTGATAATTGCAGATATTCCAGTAGGCTCAACAACTGGTAAACATGCGCTTGTAATTGTACACAAATTGTTATCTGTAACCACAACTTGATAATCTCCTGGGCCTAAATTCGTTGCCATTTGTGTTGTTTGACCAATTGCTAATCCAGTATTACAATCAAACCATTCATAGGTATATGGTGGAAGTCCTCCAGAATGAATTACTGTTGCGGTTCCATCATTTGCGCCAAAACAGCTAATATCTGTTGAAGATTCACTATCGATAACCATTAAAGTTGGTTCAGAAATTGTTGTCGTGAAAACTTCATTACATCCTTGATCATCTGTTACTGTTACTTGCCAGTTTCCAGCACATAGTCCACTTGCGGTGGTTGTTCCTTGTCCAGATCCTGGAATCGGAACTCCCCAATTATAAGTTAAAGTTCCAGTTCCTCCTGCTGCAACAACGGTTGCTGAACCATCACAATCTCCATTACAGGTAACTGGTGTTGGTGTAACAGACCCTGTAATTTCGGGTGGTTCGTTTACTACAATAGTATCAGAAGTTACACAACCTGTATTGTTGGTTAATACCGCTAAATATTCCCCGGCACATAAACCTGTAGCTGTTGATGGTTGTGAAGCTGGGTTGTCAATAATTCCGATTGGTAAACCAGTTAAGTTATCAAACCATTCTACGGTATATGGTGCATCAATTACATTATATGTTATGGTGGCAGTTCCGTCACACAATCCAAAACATGAAATGTCAGTTGAGTCCATTGATGTTACCTCTAAAGCGACACTGTTAATGGTAACCGCTATATTTTCAGGACACCCTGTGTTGTCAGTTGCTACAACATTATAGGCTCCAGCACATAGGCCAGTCACCGAAGCAGTTCCTTGACCTGCACCTGGAGCAGGCGTCCAAGTATAGGTGAATGTACCCGTTCCTCCAGTAGCTAAAACTTCTGCTGTACCGTCACATACACCACAAGTAGCATCAACTTCAGTAACGACATTAGTAAAGATTTCTGGTAATTCTGTAATAGTCATAGTGTCTGAATTGACTTGACATAAAGCAGCATCTGTTATTTGTGCATAATAACTACCGGGACATAAATTTGTGATTGAGTCATTATTCACGCCTAAAGGTAAACCAGTAATTGCATCAAACCATTCGAACGTGTAAGCTCCAGTTCCTCCTACTGCAGTAATGTAAGCAGCTCCAGAACAACTATTGAAACAAGAAGAGTTAATTACATTGGTATCGATTACGATTTCTGTTGGTTCTGCTATTGTATAAGTGATCACAGAATCACATAAGTTTTGATCTGAAACGGTAACGGTATAAACCCCAGCACATAAGTTTAAAGCGGTTGGTGTAGTTTGTAAAAGCGGATCATCCCATTGATAAGTATAGGCTGGTGTTCCTCCACTGTTCACTGTCACCGTTGCACTTCCATCACAACTTCCAAAACATACTATATCTGTTTGAGAGAATATCATGTCATATTGAGCAGGCTCCACAATGTTTATATTATCAGAAGCGGTACATCCATTTGCATCAGTCAAATCAACTGTGTATGCGCCAGCACATAATCCGCTAGCAACGTTAGTAGTTTGGTTTCCAGGATCACTCCAAAGTATGTCAACTGGATTAGTTCCGCCGGTTATTACAACTTGAGCAGAACCGTTGCAATCTCCAAAACATGAAACTTGCGAGATTACAGATGCAGTTGCTGTTAAAGGTGTTGGTTCTGTAATTGTGAAACACAAAGTTGTGTCACACAACATGTCGTCTGTAATTGTTACACACCAAACGCCAGCAGTTAATCCGGAAACATTTGGAGTTCCATCACCTACCGGAGCAGCAGGTGCCCAAGTATACGTATATCCAACTCCTGAACCTCCAGAGTTTACTGTAACATCAATGGTTCCATTGGCGTCTCCTGCACACTGTAAGTCAGTTTGTGCAGTTGTAATATCGTATTGAGGAGGAGCATTAATGACAACGGTTTCAGTAATATTACATCCATTGTCATCTGTCACCAATAAATCATAGGAACCGGCGCACATTGCCGTTGCATTAGCAGTTCCTTGACCTGCACCAGGTGCAGGTGTCCATAAAAAAGAATAAGGTAAGGTTCCTCCAGCTGGAGTAGCTGTTGCAGTTCCGTCACATAAATCATAACAAGTAGGGTCTGTTGAATTGATTACGACAGTAACAGGAAGAGGCTCTATAATTTCAACTGTATCAGGCGTAGAATTACATAGATTTGCGTCAGTTACGGTAACTTCATAAAGACCTGGGCAAAGCCCAAAAAGTGTGTCGTTTGCACCAACTCCTGATCCGCCAGGAACTGTTACCCAAGAATAAGTATACGGTAAGGTTCCGCCTACTGCGTCTACATCCACAGACCCATCACAAACACCAAAACAAGAAACTTGGTAAGCATCTGCAGTGGCATCAATTTCAACTGGTTCATCTATGGTGATACATGCACTTTGAATTACACAGCCAGCTCCTCCTTGGTCTGTTACTTCTACATAATAATCCCCAGCACACAAGGTTGTTGGGTTTTCATCAGTAATTCCTGTTGAAACACCCAGACAAGTGAACCATTCAAATTGGTTTCCACCAGCACCTCCAAAAGGATTTGCACTAGCTTGACCATCACATGACCCGAAACAAGATGCATCTGCATCTGCAGTAGGGTTTGCACCTAATACTGCTGGTTCAGTCATAGTTATTATCGTATCGAATTGGCAGCCATCAACATCAAAAATTGAAAGTGTTACCGGACCAGCACAAAATCCAATTCCCGGCATTGTTCCCTGACCTGAAGTTGGGGGTGTGCTCCATGAATACGTGTACGGTCCACCATTACCATTTGCTGGAGTAACATCAATTTCCCCATCACAATCTCCATTACAAGTTGGTTCGGTGATTGTCACATCTGCTGTAATTTGAGGAGGTCCAGTTAACGTGAAGGTAGTGTCAAGGGTACAGTTGTTTAAGTCAATTACGGTTGCTGTGTGATCTCCGGCGCAAAGTCCACTTGGAGAAGTTGTTCCGTTGATTCCTGAAGGCGACCAAGATACATTGTAAGGTGAGGTACCCCCAACGGCGTTAGACACAATTGTTCCGTCACAACTGGTAGGACATGTTGGAACTACTGTTCCTAATAAGTTCAATTGTAATTTTGTTGGTGGTTGCAAAAGTTCTTGCACACTACATTGGTAAAAAATTCCAGAACCAGGAGGTCCTATTTCGTTCGATAAATCTTGCACGGTTATCAAATAGTTGTCCGCACATAAATTGTCATAAAAATTAACACCAGTAAATCCTTGGTTATCGAAGTTATAAAGGTAAGGGCCTGCAGATCCTGAAACGTTAATTGTTAACTCTCCATCACAAGAATCGTTGCAGCTTACTTGCTTTCCTCCTGGATAATCAAGGGTAAGAATTTCAACAGTTAGCGTAAGGTTGTCACATAAAGTCGTTTGATCTTTAGTAAAATTTGAACCAGAAAAATCACCTTTTTCTATCGTGTTAACTTCTTGAGTGTTTGTCCAAAAATCTGCGTTTTGACCAATATTAATTGCTTTGGATAAATTTAAATTGCTAACGGCATAGAGCACAGAGTTACTTGCGTTGAGGTCAAAATTGTTGTTGCTGGCAACGATTTGATCAGCTGAAACTGAAAAAGCATTGGTGTTTAACTCTCCATCATTCAAATAAATTGAGTTTTGCCAAGTCGTTTGAAATTTTGAATCTAATATCCATTTACCAGAATTGAAATGAACATCTGTTGCAAGAATCACATCATTCGTATTGAGAATATTTGTGATATTGCTGAGGTTGTTTAAATGAAGCGCACCGATATTTAAGTTGAAGTTGTTTGTTGCTTCAAAGTTTCCATGAAGAATTAAATTGTTTTGACCACCAAAAATATTCACTCCCTGAGAACTGCTGATGGTAAGGTTGTTGATTTCAGCATCTACATCAAACAATACGTTTGTGTAATCATTATTAAAAGAGTTGTTGTCAAAAATGACGTTGTCGTTGGGTCCAGGAATTTGGTTAACAGATGCCCCTCCTGAAGTAGATGACCAATGAGTAGGATTACTCCAACTACCAGCACCATTAATCCAATAGAAGTCTGCTGAGAACGCAAAATTCGTAAAAGTGAAAGCTATAAGAACTACAACTGTATTGAAAAATGCGGGCCTCATTTTTTTCATAGTTGGTAATTTTTTATTGATCATAGTTCTGTTGATTGTTACTCTTTTCAAAGACTTAAACAATCGTGTATTTAGTTAAACGCATCATTTCAATCAAAGGTTGTTTGATTATTCAAAGGTTGGACAATCTGTAGTACTCGAATTTCCATAATTGGAGCACGAATTAAATCCACCTGTAATTTCATGAGTGTACCACATGTTTCCACCTAGTTTTGAAATTACGAAGTCAAACGAATACCCTAATGATATCCAATTAAAAAACTTTACTCTGAACTGAGCAGTAATAGCATCAGTACGCCTTAGTCCTAGGCCAAAAGAGAATTTGTTGTCTAAATCAAGCAATGCACTTAAGTGAAAATCTATTGGTGTGGATTTGGTCCATAGAACAAATGCTGAAGGGATAAGCGACCAGCCTTTTTCTAACTTAAAACTTCTTCCACCAGTTAAATAGACATGGCGTTGAGCTTTGGTTAAAGGTCCAATTTCATCCATGGTATTTCCAAAAACGTTGTGAACGGATAATCCAAAATAGGTGCGTTTGTCTTTAACCCACAAACCTAGTTTACCATCAGGAAATGTTAGAAAAGATTGAGAGGATCCTGGAACCGCGGGATCAGAAACTTCAGTTGTGATGGCAGCTGCATCATAGCCTGTTTGTTTGAATCCGAAAGATGCCCCAAAAGATAAATCCCAATTTCTTGTTACCGGAATATGTATAGCATAAGCGGCATGAAAGCTTAAGAACGAATAAGGGCCAAAAGCATCTCTTTTAATTTGACCACCAATACCGTGTTTTGGACCAAAAGCATTTCTGTTTTTCTTTCCGAGCCTTAACGGGGCATGGGCGTTTATGAAACCTGTTTGCGGAGCTCCGTCAATGCCTACCCATTGGAAACGATAACCAGTTCGGATATCAATACAGTTTTTTGTTCCAGCTACTGCAGGGTTAAAGGCAAATTGATTGAATTGATACTGTGTATAATGCTCTAATTGTTGTCCATAAGACAGCACTGAAATAAACACAACAATGGTTAGTAGAAGTCTCTTCATGTTTATTTGATAATGTTTACTTGACCTTTAAATATCCCATCATCTCCAGTCTTAATGTCCACAACATAAAAATAGGTAGAAACCGGAAGTTCTTTTCCTTTGAATGTTCCATCCCACCACTTGTCTTGTGTAGAATAGCCTGTGGTTTGAAACACTTTTTGTCCAGAACGATCATAAACGGTAACCTCCATATCCGGGTACTGTGCGCTATTTCTAATGACCCATTTATCATTAATGTCATCACCATTTGGTGAAAAACCAGAGTAAATGGTAATCACTTCACCTACAAAAACGTTAACACTGTCTGAAGCGACACAAGATCCGCTTGTTACCGTTAAAAAGTAAGTTGTAGTGCTTTGAGGGTTTGCCGTAGGTGTAAAACTATTTGGGTCAGTCAATGAATTACCTGGACTCCAAACAGGTGTTCCAACCCCAACTCCGTCAAGTGTTGCTACATCACCTAGCTGAATAAATTTATCAGCACCTGCATCAGCAGAAATAGGAGTTACGGTAAAAGCAACGCTATCGGTAGTGTCAGTGTAAATACAAAAGCTACCACAATTAATGATAAGCTTTAAATAACCATCTTCTGTAAGTTGTGAGGTATTAAAAGATCCATCCGTGCTTGAAGAGATCAAAGAATTGTTGTAATACCAATCGAATGAAGCGGTGTCAGAACAGTTAGCGATAACCGTCTCAACCTCTTCTCCTTCACCTTGACAAATCACCGTGTTCATTACTGAATAAGATGCTGTAGGGGGAGTAACATCCACCGCTGGCCCCGAAATTTCTATTTGATAATCACATTCTGCTGAGTTAGTGACTCCGCCCCCTACATTTGACCCATTTACCATGATGTAATAAGTTGTGTTAGGGAGCAATGCTACTGCTGAGGTTACACTGAAGTCAGTTCCTGAGCTTTGACATGCAGAGTAGGGCGTATAAGAAGTTTCAACACAAGGAGTTGTAACGTTGAAAATCACGGCATCAATTACTTGACCATAACTTGCGTCAGGATTGAAATTGAGATTCGTAAAGTCAACTGTTACGTTGCCACCAACAGAATTGGTAGTGAAAATGTACCAGACTGTTGCAGAGTTGATCGTACAGAAATTATCATCTGTAGCGGCATCAAAAGTCGCATCCGTTGTTGTCCCCTGTAAAGGTTGGTCAGCACATAAGCGAGCGGAATTAACACATTCGTCATTCGCAGGTTGCGCATAACTATTTAATCCACCAAAAGTGAGTGCAAGAAAAAATATTTGTTTGTACAATTTCATACTAAATGAATCGATTGAGCCAAGTAAATATAAATAAATAATTGTTGAATGTACAGTAAATAGGCATTTATAAGAATTCAAACCTACTTAAGTTTGAACAGACGAAAGTGAATTAATGCCATTTAGGGTAATTTTATTTACCCTTAAGGTCATTAAAATCTAATTCCGATTATACATACGTCATCTAGTTGTTCTAAGTCTCCTTTCCAGTCTTCAAAGGCGTTGTCCAAGGTTTTATATTGTTCGTCTAAGGTTTGGTCTTTACTGTGAAACAATAGGTTTTTTAGTGTTTTGTATTTGAATTTTTTTCCTTTCGGTCCGCCAAACTGATCGACATATCCATCTGAAAATAAATAAATGGTATCTCCTTCTGAAAGCTGAATTTCATGATTTGTGAAGTTTTTGGCAAATTCAAAACTCCCGATTGGTTGTTTGTTCGCTTTAATTTCTTCTATTTCAGTAGCATCTTTTCTCAAAATCCACAAAGGGTTATTTGCACCGGCATACTGAACCCTTCTTTTTTTCAGATTAATGGAGCATAATGCACCGTCCATTCCATCTTTGACTTTGTCTTCTCCTGATTCGAAAGTTTCTTGAACCAATTCAGATAGCTTATCTAATATTTTTGCTGGCTCAAACAAATTGAACTCTTTTACACAACGGTTTAAACCATTCGCGCCAACTACACTTACCATTGCGCCGGGAACCCCATGTCCTGTGCAGTCAATGGCTCCTATAATTACCTCTTCTTCTGTTTCATTCATCCAGTAAAAATCGCCTGAAACAATATCTTTAGGTTTAAAATAAACGAAACTATCAGGCAATGCTGATTTGATTTTTGCTGGCGTTGGAATAATTGCTTTTTGGAGCCTCAACGCATAGTTTATTGAGTCTACAATTTCCCTGTTTTTTTCTTCTACTACTTCTTTTTGACTCTGAAGTTCTTCTGTTCTTGCCGCTACTTTATCTTCTAAATTATGAATCAAGTCTTGCACTGAGTGCTGCATGTGAATAAAGCTTTTTGATAGGATACCTATTTCATCTCCCCCTCTTGGGTCAATTTCAACTTCTAAATTTCCGTCTGCCAATTCTTCTGCACGTTTGGTTAGTTCTTTGATTGGACTTGTAATTTTTCTTGAGATGTATAAAGAAGCGAAAGTGATAGAAATTAGCAGCCCAAAGAAGATAACAATGATGTTTTTTCTTAGATCATAAACATGAGAAAAGGCTTCATCTTTATCAATTTCGCTCATGATTACCCAGTGCATGTCTTGAATGTTCAACGGTTTATATGATGATAAGACCTCTACTCCACGATAATCTTCAAAAAACTTGGTGTCTGACTCACCATTCAGAGCAGCAATTGTTCCGGTTGTTTTAACTTCTTGCAATCCAACTGTACTTTCAAAATTCTTGATTTGGTTAATCGTTGTTTCTGGTGTTCCAATTTCTTGAATCATTTTGAAATAATTCTCCTTGTCTTCAATGAAAAAACGCGATTGATTTCTTAACGTATAGTCATCAGCAACGATATAGGTTTCACCACTTTCTCCTAATCCAACATCAGCCCATTCATGTCTGTTGGTCATGATATCGTTAATTTTCTGAATAGGCATTTGAAAAATTAATGTTCCTATGTTTTTGTCATCTTTAAAAATAGGAGATGCAATAAAAGAAGCAGGCGCATTGTAAGAAGGATGATAAGGTTCAAAATCAACCAATTTCACAAAATCTGGAGAGCTTGCTTTTCTAGACGCATTAAAAGCTTCGGCAATGTTTGAATTGGCATAAGGTCCGTCTAACAAAGAGGTTCCAAAATCAACTTCTTTATAAACAGAATAAACTATATGCCCTGTTTCATTATCGACCATGAAGATGTCATAATATTCAAACTTCTCGAGATAAGATCTAATCAATGGATGATAGATTTCATGAGCACAACTATATGAACTACCGTCTAATGAATTATTTAAATAATGTTTGTCGCCAACCGGATTCTCATTGTTTGAGATATATAAATCTTGCAATATAACTGATGACTTATGTGCCGGCCAATGATGTGCTACATCTTCAGAAATACTCACGTTCATATTTAGCCGTGGCATGAATTCTTCTTCGTAATAGTTGTTAAGGCGATCTTCGTAGTTTTTTACTTCTTCGTTTGTATGAATCAATTCGGCAGAAATGGTGTCAAATCCGCTTTTAAATGCAATCATAGATTCAACTATGGTGTGGTCTTCTGAAAAAGTTTTAATTTGATTGGTAATATCATTGAAGTAGTCTTCTATTTGACTTGCTTTCATTTCTCTTACCGCAGTAAGCCGGTTGAAAGACTCTTCTCTTAATGAGTTTTTACCTTTAATATAAGACAACAGTCCTATTACCAGGATAGAAAGAAAAGCGATAACGAAAAAAGCTATAGTTAACTTAAAGTTGATTTTTGTATCGCTAAATTTCTTAATAAGGCCC
Source organism: Crocinitomicaceae bacterium (assembly GCA_039939375.1). GTDB lineage: Bacteria > Bacteroidota > Bacteroidia > Flavobacteriales_D > Crocinitomicaceae > Paracrocinitomix. The sequence goes on from JBDVJO010000011.1 coordinate 272,783, forward strand.
ACCGTTTTAATTTTTAACCAAGATAAACAAATTGAATAAATTAGATATCTTTAAGCGTATTAATGGAGGTATTGGAGAAAATAGAGATTGAGGGTTTTGTTACCTGGATGGGAGATGATCGTATTGTAAGAACAGTTGTAAAACCGGGAATTGATATAGGTATTTCGGAAGCAAGAAAGAACAGTGAAATTGTCAATTCATTGATTGTAGAAGGTAAGTCTCCGTTAATCGTTGATAACAGAAAGATTAAATCGATAACGAAAGAGGCCCGAGATCACTTTTCAATTAAAGATCGGGAAACAAATGTATCTGCAATTGCAATAATTATTGGGTCATCCTTAAGTAGAATGATTGCTAATTTTTATTTAGGAATTAATAAACCCAAAATACCTGTAAAGTTGTTTAATAGCGAAGAAAAAGCTGTTAAATGGTGTAAAACGTTCAATTAATGTCAGTTTCAGACGAAAGGATAAAAGCTATAATGGAGTTGTTGATGTCTTACGCTCGGCTCGACTTTGATCAGAAAATTGATCTGGGAGACAAACATGACGAGCTAACTGCAATTTCTGCCGGGGTTAATATGTTGGGTGAAGAGCTGAAAGTGAATTCAATTTCTCTTATTGAAAAAGAGCGTTTGTTAAAGGAATTACATCACCGGGTGAAGAACAATATGCAAATTATTATTTCCATGTTGCGTCTACAAACTATAAATGAAACAGACCCTAAAATCTTACAGTTCGTCAGAGACTCTAAGAGTAGAATAGATTCAATGGCTTTGGTTCATGAAATGTTGTATAGCTCAGAGGGATTTGAATATACAGGGTTAAAAAAGTATGTCGATTTTCTGAATCGTTCAATTTTTATGTCGTATGCGCCGCCTAATCATCAGATTGAAATTGCAATAGAAATAAACGAATCGCTTTGCTTTGATATAGATAAGATGATTCCCTTAGGTTTGATGATTAACGAAATGATTTCAAATACATTAAAACATGCATTTCCTGATAACGAAGGAAATATAAGTTTGGAGGCACATGAGTCTGAAACGCATGCGTTAATCCTAACTTATAAAGATGACGGTGTTGGTTTACCTGACGGTTTTGACGTTGACAAGGCTGAAAGTTTGGGGATGCAACTGCTAATTATGCTTACCGACCAAATTGATGGTGAAATCATTATCAGTGCTAATAATTCAAAATCTAAAGACAGAAAAGGAATTGCAATTGAGTTGAAAGTTTAAAGAATGGATTCTCCGTTTGAATTCGTAGTTAAAGTTAGGCTCATAAAATCAAAAAACGGACGCATATTTTTAAACACCTGATTTGCTTCATCCGCAAAACTTTCTGAAAGCACTTCTTTATCTGTGAAATCCTTTTTGACTATGAATTGTTTTAGTTGAAGTAAATCAATTGCGGGATGATCTTTATCATATCCTTTTGGAGATGTTTTGAGTCGCTCTCCTCTAATTTCACCAAAAGTATCTTTAAATGTTTTTGAGTTTAGGGTAGAATAAAACTCATCAGCGTTCAAGTCAATTTCTTCTCTAATTCTTTTCAAGTCCTCTGAATTCGGGCCCCAGAATCCGCCACCCAAGAAACAGTTGCCTGGTTGAATATGGAAATAATAACCTCCTCTAAGTTCTTGAGTCGCTCTTTTAAATCCACCACTGAAATTCGTTTTGTAAGGTGTTTTGTCTTTACTAAATCTAGTGTCCCTATATATCCTATGCAGGCATTTTTTTCCGTTTTGGTTCTCGATATTATCGTGCTCATTCATTTTGCTGAGCAAGTTTTCTGCAAAACCAATCATGTTCTCATGACAACTCAAATACTCCTTTTTGTTAGTGTTGAACCAATCTCTGTCGTTGTTTTTCTTTAATTTATTTAAAAACTCAAAAGTCGATTTTTGAATGATAGCCATAATTTGAATAAATAGTATTATTTGATTCCTAAGTTAATCCAAAAACAAAACTTTTTGAGAAATTTTACACAGAATTAATTTTAATTTAAAAATGATGGTTATATTTGGAATAGAGTTTTTTCATGGTTTTCTACAAGTAGAGAAAAACGTTTTTTGAAAGTAGTATGTAATTCCAAAGTAAGTAGTGTACAAGGCCCAACATATGTTGGGCTTTGTTGTTTTAAATTTAAACTATGAAAAATTATTTGAGCCTAATTTTTTTGATTATCACCTCTTTTAGTTTTGGACAGAATTACATTAAAGAGTTAGAAACCTCTATTGAAAGATCAAGAGGTGCTTCTGGAGCGTCTGTTGTATATAAAATTCATATTACCGCAAATCAAGTTGAAACATTACATGCCACCGAGTTTGATGAAGGTAAATTGGTGTATCACGAAGGGAAGCCGGTATACTTTGAGTTGATTAAAACAGTTGGAGAAGAAAAATATTCGGCAACTATTAACTTAGAATCTACAAAGTTTGTTGAGTTTGAGATTGATTATCCTAAGGGTAACTGTGAAATCAGATTCGATTTTTACTATTAGTAATTGCTGGGTGTTATAAACGTCATTATTAAATGAAACAATTCGTTTTTGTTTATAATGCCGATAGCGGGGTGTTCAATAAATCCATTGATTTTTTACACAAAATAGTCAGTCCTTCTACTTATTCATGTTCGCTTTGTGCGATAACTCATCATAGTTTTGGAGCAAAATCAGAATGGAAAAAGTACCTGAGTGAATCAAGTTTAAACTTAGCTTTTACCTATAAAGATGACTTCGTCAGTAAATATTCTGAATTCTTGGATGTAGAACTTCCAATTCTTCTTGATTTAAGCAGCAGTGAAGTAGCAATTTCTGCAAAAGAAATGCGACAATTAACCCTCTTATCTTTGATAGATGAACTTAAGAAACTCGAGCAGGGATAAGCTCACATGAATATCCAAAATCTTCAAGAGTGGTTTGAACTTTAACTGGAGAAAGTTGGGAGCTTTTAATTTTCAGTAAGCCTTTCAAGTCGCTCATATCAAAATGAATCGATTGAATAAAAAAGTAATGTTGAAGCAAATTTTTAATGTTTGCTGCTTTTTTAGCGCTTTTTATATTGGTTTTGAAGGTGTATTCCATGTTGTTGTTTTCAATGAAGTCGAATCAAAGCCTTGTTTATTTTAAAAGCGCATTTAATTAACTTTGACCTTATGTTAGGATTAAAACTTAAAACAGACCCCCGCTGGGTGAATATAGTTGAAGAGAATATTGAAGAGATATTATCTGATCATGCATGGTGCGAGCAAAAGGCAGCAACGAATGCTATTTCTCTTATCACCTTGAATTCAGAAAAGACGGATATGGTGGATGCGCTTTTTGAAATTGCTCAAGAAGAATTAGAACATTTTAAAATGGTGCACGAGTTAATAAAAGAGCGTAATTTAAACTTTGGTAGAGAGCGTAAAGACCACTATGTGAACGAATTATATAAGTTTTGTAGAAAAGGCGGACCAAGAGACCAAGCATTGGTAGATCGATTGTTGTTTTCTGCAATGATTGAGGCCAGGAGTTGTGAGCGTTTTAAAGTGCTGTCTGAAAACATCAAGGATCCTAAATTAGCTGAATTTTATCGCGATTTAATGGTTTCAGAGGCGAATCATTATACCGTTTTTATTGGATTTGCAAGAAAATATAAGGGAAACATTGATGTTGACACAAGATGGCAAGAGTGGATCGATTTTGAAAATGAAATCATTCAATCTTTTGGAAAGAAAGAACAAATACACGGCTAGTAATTAGTTAGATATCAAGCTTTAATTGCTTTGTATCGTCTGTTTCTTTATATTTGAGTAAATCCTAAAATCCTATACCATGAAGAAAGTTATAGTAAAATGTGCAGCATTGTTGTTTCTAGTTAGTTGTGGCGGTGAAGTAGCAGAAGAAGTTACAAATGAAGTAGAGGATGTAGTTGATGATGTTGTTGAGCAAATAGAAGAACCAGAAGTGTTAAACTCCTATTTATTAGAGTCAAAAAACGTAGGTATATTTTCTATTGGACAAGAAGTTCCGAATTTGCCTGATGAATTAAAAATGAGACAGTTTTTAGAAACCGAGCAAACCGAAGAAGGCCCAGGAGAAGAACTGACACACAACGTAATTTTTAATCAGCTTGAAGATGTGGTAGAATTGATTATGGATCATCAATCTGACGAAGAACATCACGAAAAGAAAATTGAAGAGATGTGGGTGTTGTCGCCTTATTATGAAACATCAGAGGAAATCGGTGTGGGATCAACTATTGAAGAATTTCAAGCGGCGTATCCTGACGCAGAAGTCTGGTACACCTATGTTTCAGACAGGTACGTAGTGGAAACACCGACTTTAGTAGATGTTCAGTTTATTTTAAATCCAACTGATTGCATCAAAACGCCTAGCATGAATACAGACCAAAATATGATGAAATTTGAACACTTTGCAGAAGGTGCTAAAATTCAAAAAGTCCGTGTTTATTAAGATTGCGTAATCTTTCTGAAAAAAAATGCGTGTTTTCCGCAAAATCTCTTGTACCGAATAAGTTTTTGTTGTAAATTGCTAACAGATTTTAGCGATCACCTTGATAACAGGTTTTAAAATCCTAGTTTGAAACCGTTAAAATCCTAATTCGATTATATGTTGAATGTACAATAGAAATACAACTTTTATTTTTGAACCAGTTTCTTGGTTTGATAATTTATTAGCTTTCTTGGTATACGCAAATTCTCGAATTAGAAGTCGAATGAGCTTGGCTGTTCTGCCAATTCGTGCTTAAGGCACCGCTCCAAAATTCTGACCAAATGACCTTTTTAAGTAATGCTTCATCATTGAAAATGAATGTGCATGCTTTGCTGTTGGTGAACGGCGTGGTCTAATATTCCCCTAGAAAACTCTACACATACATACAGCGTACAAAGCCTTGCACGCTACTTACTGTGAAAACGGGCGCTAAATTCTTAGCGCCTTTTTTTTTGGCTAACACCTAGATCTTATATTCCGTGTTGATTTTTCTTTGACCAAAAGAAAGACTAATTATCTTAGTAGTTCAAAAATTTACATGATGAACATTAAAGACTATAAACACACCGTTGCCGACAGATTTATTAATTACGCTCAAATAGACACTGAGGCCGACCCTAATTCTACCACCTTTCCTTCTAGTATGAAGCAAAAAGATTTAGGCCGTGTTTTAGTAAAAGAATTATTGGAAATTGGATTAACAGATGCTGAAATGGATGAATGGGGTTATGTTTACGCTACCATTCCAGCGAACAGCTCAAAAGCCATCCCTACTATCTGTTTTTGTTCTCACATGGATACTGCTCCTGATTGTTCAGGCAAAGACGTAAAGCCTATTCTTCATAAAAACTATGATGGTAATCCTATTACTTTGCCAGATGATGCTACACAAGTTATTACGACAGAAAAACATCCTTACCTAAAAGAGAAGATTGGAGATGATATCATAACCGCTTCTGGATTAACCTTGTTAGGTGCTGATGATAAAGCTGGTGTAGCTTGTATTATGGATTTTGCCAACTTCATGATGAATAATCCAGGATTTGAGCATGGAAAAATTAGAGTGCTCTTTACGCCTGACGAAGAAATAGGTAGAGGAGTTGACCATATTGATATGGATAAATTAAATGCTGATTATGGATACACGCTAGATGGTGGAGTGCTGGGGTCTATTGAGGATGAAAGCTTTTCGGCGGACGCCGTTGAGGTAATTGTTCACGGAATTTCTGCGCATCCAGGCTATGCTAAAAACAAGTTGGTGAATGCCATAAAAGTGGCGAGCGAATTTGTAGACGAATTACCAAAAGATTCATGGTCACCCGAAACTACTGAAGGAAGAGAAGGCTTTGTGCATCCAATGTCATTCACTGGTGTGTTAGAAAAAGCTACCGTGAAGTTTATCATTAGAGACCATATAACAGCTAAGCTAAAAGAATACGAAGACCGTTTAAAAGGATTGCTTGATAATGTCGTTGCTAAATATCCTGGAGTAACAGCTGAATTTAAGGTGACGGAGCAATATCGAAATATGAAAGAGGTGATAAAAGAGGTGCCTTTTGTAACCGACAATGCTATTGAAGCCATGAAACGAGCAGATATTACGCCAAGACCGGTAATCATTAGAGGCGGCACTGATGGGTCAAGACTTTCGTTTATGGGCTTGCCTTGTCCTAACCTATTCACCGGAGAAATGGGTATCCATTCTAAACATGAGTACGTGAGTGTTCAGGATATGCAAAAAGCCGTTCAGACTATGGCACATTTAGCACAAATCTGGGAAGAAAACGCTTAAGAAATTAAGTTTGTTTTTTGTTTAATTGATCGAATTGCATTGAGCAAATCTTCAATTTCTGCTGCCCCATTATACGGCTGGAACGACATTCTAGTATAGACAATTGGTCCAACATTATTCATTACAGGAATCTCAATTTTATACTCATTAAACAAGGTTTCCTTTAGCAGGTGTGGATCATTAGTTTTAATAGGAATGCTGCAAATTTGACCTAAAAACTCATCAGAGATTTTGCAAATTGGAGCAGAATTAAGTTCAGCTGCAACTATTGGATAATAATGTTTCAGTAAATCTCGAGCTTCTTTCGTTTTCTCCTTCCAGTTATGTTTTTCCATAAAAGCTAGGCAAGCCGTAGTAGTCAAAAACGCTGAAAAATCTCTTGTTCCTTGATATTGGTGGTAATCTTGAAATTGCGAATCTGAAGGATATTGAGCCTCATAACCCCAAGAAATGATTAAAGGATCAAAGTTATTTTGTACTTCTTTAGAGGCATACATAAATGAACTTCCTTTTGGAGCTAGCATCCATTTGTGGCAAGCCCCGGTATAAACATCTGCTTTTAAGTCTGATAAATCTAAGGGAATATGTGCGGGCACATGCGCGCCATCAACAATAGTCATTAATCCTAATTCTTTAGCTTTTTCACAAATCTCTTTAACCGGAAAAATTAAGGCAGTGGCACTGGTAATCTGCGATAAACAAACCACTTTTGTTTTTGAACTTAAGCCCTTCCAAAACTCTTCAATAAATTGTTCTTTGGAAACAAGAGGTAAAGAAATTTTTTGTCGGACATATTTTGCACCTGTCTTTTTACAAATAAAGTTAAAGGCGCGGTCAACAGCTCCATACTCCTGATCGGTAGACAGAATTTCATCCCCCTCTTGCAGGTCTAAACTTTTAATGACCACATTCATAGCCCAAGATGGATTTGTCACATAAACCAAATCTTCTTTAGGGCAATTCACAAAATCTGCCAAGGCCTGTTTTGATTCATCCAAATAGGCGACTCCAGTTTTCGTCATGAATTGAACCGAATCAGCTTCTAATTCACGTTGAAAATTCTGGTAAACATCAAACACTTCTTTAGGGCAAGCACCAAAAGAACCGTGATTTAAATAATTGATTTCAGGGTTTAATAAGAATAGATCTTTCATAGGGAGGTTTGTATCAAATATAAGGAGTAAAAAATCAAAAAATCACTCAAAATTTGCCGATACTTGAAGTTTAGAGTTCAAGAAGTAAGTTTTACTCGTATCTTTTTACTTATGATTAGAAGTAGCCGATTGTCAGTTTTTATAGTGCTTTCGATATTTTTCTTTGGATGTTCTGCAGATAGCAACAATACTGACAAAGACAAAATCAAACTAGAAAGTTTTCTATTTACAGGAGAAGAGTTTAAAAATGACTGCGAAATTTTGGTCTCGGAAAACTTAGATGATTTACCATGTGGAGCAGCATCTAATCCAATCATTTCTTCTGATCCGGAATTTGTTGACTGTTTTTCAAAGGCTGTACTCAGCGAAGCTGAGTTTTCAAATAATGTAGAAAGAGTATTGTTTTCGGTTTATAAAGGATATGACGAAACAGGAGTTTTCGGATTTGAGACGAATTCTGAACAAACGGCTATTGATATTTATGAAAAATTGAAGAATGAAATCAATGAAGATCAAGGTTTTGTATTGCAAAAAGAGAACTTGGTCGTTCTGGTATGGCATGATGGTGAGCCATGTGATTGTTATTATTTTATAGGTGGGTATTCTTCTGTGTTAGATTCGAGAATTCAACTTTCTGTTGAAGAAAAATAAAATCGCATTCCAAATAATTAAACCCTTATCTTTAACACATGAACAAAACCACTATAAACTTGTTCTGAAACAAAGAAATATGATGAAAAAATTATTGTTTTTAACCGCTTTATTTATGGGATCTGTAGCTATGTCACAAACCTCAATTCACGACTTTGAATTTGAAACTATTGATGGCGAAACAAAATCTTTTGCTGACTTTAAAGGAAAGAAGATTTTAATCGTCAACACGGCTTCTGAATGTGGCTTCACACCGCAGTATGAAGATTTACAAGAACTTCATGAAAGCATGGGTGATAAGCTAGTAATTATTGGTTTTCCTGCCAATAATTTTGGTGGTCAAGAACCGGGTTCAAATGACAAAATCGCAAGCTTTTGCAAGAAAAATTATGGCGTTACTTTCACCATGGCAGCAAAGGTTTCAGTTAAAGGAGAAGATATGCACAAGATTTTCAAATGGCTTTGTAGTCAGAAAAATGAAAACTTTACAGGAGACATAAACTGGAACTTTGAAAAATTCCTTTTAAACGAAAAAGGTGAATTAATGAATCGATACAGAAGTTCTACAAAGCCTATGGCTAAGGAGATTACTGCTAAATTGTAATGTGAGATTTATTATTCGCGCATAATAAAAAAAGAATCAAGGACGTGTCGAACGTCCTTATTTTTTTGATAAATTTGCCTTCCAGAAAATTAGAGGCCAAAATTTTAAGTTGGCTAATTAGATAATAAGAATTGGGCAATGCCCTTTTCACAAAAAAGCAAGTATGAAATTTTTAGTTTGTATCTCAAAAGCACCTGATACAACCAGTAAAATTGATTTCACTGATGGTGGAACTCAATTCAATGAAGCTGGAGTTCAATATATTGTTAACCCGTATGACGAGTGGTATGCACTAGTTAGAGCTTTAGAGTTGAAAGAATCTTTAGGAGGGTCTGTAACTACCATCACAGTAGGTGAAGCAGGAGACGAATCAATCATAAGAAAAGCATTGGCAATTGGGGCAGATAACGCAGTAAGAGTTAACGCTCAAGCGAATGATGCTTATTTCACAGCTTTCCAAATTGCTGAATACGCTAAAGCTAACGGGTTTGATATTGTGTTTACAGGAAAAGAAACGATTAACTACAATGGATCACAAGTTGGTGGAATGGTTGCAGAATTATTAGGTCAACCGTTCGTTTCATTAGCTTCTAAGTTAGAGTTAAATGGAAACGTAGCTACGGTGAATAGAGAAATGACTGGTGGTGTAGAAGTTGTAGAAGTGAATACACCATTTGTTATCAGTTCTGCTAAAGGAATGGCTGAACAAAGAATTCCGAATATGAGAGGAATCATGGCAGCAAGAACAAAACCACTTGAGGTAATTGAACCAGTTGCTTGTGATGATTTAGTGAGCTTCTCTTCTTACACATTGCCTGAAGCGAAATCAGCATGTAAATATGTTGATGCAGATAATGTAGCAGAGTTAGTAAGTTTATTACATAACGAAGCAAAAGTAATTTAAGGTCCAATTTTAAAAAGATAAGAAATGTCAGTATTAGTTTATATAGATACATTAAACGGTTCGATTGCAAAGAATGCATTAGAGGCCGTGAATTATGGAAGTAAAATTGGATCAACAACTGTTGTAACCAATGGTTCAATTTCTGAAGGAGATTTAGCTGCTTTAGGTGATGTTGGAGCTTCAAAAGTTTTAGTAAATAGAGCAGTTACAACAAATGATGCAGCTCAAATTACAAATATTGTAGCGGCAGCTGTTGAAAGCACTGGAGCATCTACAATCGTTTTCTCGTTAGACTTAACAGGAAGAGCAGTAGCACCAAGATTGTCAGCTAGATTAAAAGCAGGATTAGCTTCTGGAGCAGTAGCTTTACCTTCGGCAGATGGTTCTATTAAAGTGAATGTATTCTCAGGAAAAGCATTTGGAAATGTAACCATCAATTCAGATAAAAAGATTATCGCTTTAACACCAAATTCAATTCAAATTGAAACAACTGGTGGATCTGCGGCCGTTGAAGAATTTGCTGCTGATGCAGGAGCATCTGGAATCACGGTTAAAGATGTTCAAAAGCAAGAAGGTGATGTATTATTACCAGAGGCTGAATTAGTTGTTTCTGCAGGTAGAGGTTTAAAAGGACCAGAAAACTGGGGAATGGTTGAAGATCTAGCAAAAACATTAGGAGCAGCTACAGCTTGTTCAAGACCAGTAGCAGATATTGGTTGGAGACCTCACCACGAACACGTTGGTCAAACAGGTGTCGCAATTAGACCGAACTTATATATCGCTGCCGGAATTTCTGGAGCAATTCAGCACTTAGCAGGTGTAAATGGTTCTAAAGTAATCGTTGTAATTAACACTGACCCTGAAGCACCGTTTTTCAAAGCGGCTGATTATGGGATAGTTGGAGATGCTTTTGAAGTTCTTCCTAAATTAAACGAAGAAATTGCGAAGTTAAAAGCTCAAAATTAGTAATTTAGTATAAAGCTAAATGAGATTCCGCTTCTATTGGCGGAATCTTTTTGTTTTATGGATAAAATTGAACTAAAAATAATCGGACTGTCTTACAGTCAAACACAATCAGGGGCATACGCACTTGTTTTGTCTGAGAAAAAGGGAATTAGAAGATTACCAATAATCATTGGTGGATTTGAAGCGCAATCAATTGCAATCGAATTAGAGAACATGAAACCTTCTCGTCCTTTGACCCACGATTTATTTAAATCATTTGCCGAGTCATTTCAAGTGGCCATCAAAGAAGTTGTTATCTATAATCTAATTGAAGGTGTTTTTTACTCTAAGTTAGTTTGTGATAAAAACGGAGAAGAAGTTGAAATTGATGCAAGAACATCAGATGCCATTGCAATTGGAATTAGATGTGAATGCCCGGTTTATACATTTGAACACATTCTAAGTTCGGCAGGTATCCAGTTAGAAGAAGAAATAGAAGAAACATCTGAATTGAAAAATGACGAAAGCGAAGAAGCGGTAGAAGCTGATTCAAATGAGTTAAGCTCAATGTCTGATGAAGAGTTAAATGCCCTAATGCAAGAAGCGATTGATCATGAAGACTATGAAAGAGCTTCAGAGATAAGAGACGAACTTAACAAGCGAAATTAATCGTGAAAAGGTTTGGCTTTATATTTTTCTTTGGATTTTTAGCTTTACTCAATTCCTGTACCCAAGAAAAACCAAACCCAATTGTAGGTAAATGGATTGCTGAATCAGATAATCAAACTGACCCAGATCGTTACCTTATTATATCTCAAAATGAAATTGAAAATTCTTTCTCACAAAAAGGATGGTACGGTCAAGAAATTAAAGGGAGCTGGGAGCATAAAGATGGCATTTTAAGCTTGACTTTTGTTGCCCCAGAAAGCTATCAAATTGATTCTATTCAAATTGAAAATCAACCATCTGGATTATCAGAAGCAACCTATTTTGAAGGTGAAACTGAAGTGGCAAAAGAAACAGAAGGTGTCATTTATTCAACTCAAACTACAAAAGAACTTAAAGTTCTTTCACTTAATGAAAACAACCTTGCCTTAAAAGATGGTAATGAGCGTTATGATTATGGCAGAGAAGTTAAAGTAGCAGGCGGAATCACTTTCATGTCAGTTCTAAGGGGTACGCTCGGAATGTTGTTCCTGCTAGCACTAACTTATGTATTCTCTTCAAATAAGAAAAGAATAGACTGGTCATTGGTATTAAAAGGAACAGCATTACAAATTATCATTGCCTTTTTGGTCTTAAAAGTACCCCTCGTTGAAGCTGGTTTTAATTGGTTAAGCGGATTATTTGTTGAGGTAATTTCTTATACAAATAGTGGCGTAGACTTTCTCTTTGGGCAAATGGGGATTGGAGTGGTGCAAGCCCCATTAATTACCTTTGCCGTTAAGGTTTTGCCTACCATTATTTTCTTCTCGGCCTTAATGAGCATGTTCTATTATTTAGGCATTGTTCAAAAAGTGGTGTATGTGTTTGCCTGGATTATGAAAAAATTCATGCGAATGTCAGGTGCAGAATCGCTAGCTGCTGCCGGAAACGTTTTCTTAGGTCAAACTGAGTCCCCATTGTTGGTTAAACCCTATTTAATGGGAATGACTAAATCTGAAATGATGTGTTTGATGACGGGAGGAATGGCAACTATTGCTGGTGGAGTTTTGGCGGCATACGTGTTCTTTTTAGGAGGTGATGACCCGGTTGAGCAAGCCTTTTTTGCCAAACACTTACTAACAGCCTCAATTATTTCGGCTCCAGCTGCCGTTGTGGCTGCTAAGATTTTAGTTCCAGAAACAGAAGAAATATCTAAAGATATAGACGTACCAAAAGAAAAAATTGGAACGAACTTGTTAGAAGCTATAGCAAACGGAACCTCAGACGGATTAAAACTAGCTGTTAATGTAGGGGCAATGCTTCTTGTTTTTATTGCTCTAATGGCAATGGGAAATGGAATTTTGCATTGGATAGGTGACGCCACTAATTTGAATGATACCATTGCAGCAACGACACCTTATAAAGAAGGTCTATCTTTTCAGTTTTTACTGGGATACATTGGAGCTCCAATTGTTTGGATGATTGGCGTTGACAGTACAGATATGGTTCTTGTAGGCGAGTTACTGGGTCAGAAAACCATATTAAATGAGTTCATAGCTTATCCTAGATTAGGAGAGTTAAAAGCTGCAGGAGCAATTAATGAAAAGTCGGTGATTATATCAACCTACATGTTGTGTGGCTTTGCTAATTTCGCTTCAATTGGTATCCAGATTGGAGGAATAGGATCGCTTGTACCATCTCGTAAGGGTTTATTGTCTCAACTAGGTATGAAAGCCTTACTAGGAGGAACAATTGCTAGCTTAATGACTGCAGCAATTGTGGGAATGATGTATTAAACATCCCTTATACTGAACAAACTATTTAAAGCATAAAAAAACCCCTTCTTATCAGAAGAGGTTTCTCTTTTAGTATTTCGTTTACTTCAAATTAAGTAAAGATCGTTTGGTAAGTGTTCGTTGCGTCAATTGGATTAACAATTAAAACTGGAATTTGTGCTTCGTTTGTAATCATATATTGCTCGTGGTTACTTCCAAATAAACCTAGTAATTGGTTTTTCTGTAAGTTCATAATAGCAATTAAATCAGCATCAACTTTCACCGCATGTTTCACTACCTCTTTGTCAAATCCTGAAGAATCTGCTAGAGTCGTTGTAACTTCAATTCCTCTTTCACTAAAGAATTTGTTAGCAAATACGATATTCGCTTTAACAGTGTGCTTTAAAAACTCATCTGACTCATCCGGGATGATGACGTGAACTCTAGAGTCAAAGTACTGAGCGATATTGGCTACTAAGGTTAATTTTTGCTTTGTTTCTTTATGTAAATCTAATGGCACTACGATATCATCATATCCAGAATCATTGATGTCATTTTCTTGAACAATTACGAAAGGAGCCGGAGAGCTCGTTACCACTTTCAATGCGTGACTTCCTGTAATGTGCTGCCAACCAGTTGCACCGTGAGTTCCCATGAAGATTAATTCTGCTCCAATCTCTACTGCGAAATCTGCAATGTCGTCAAATATGTTTCCAACTCTTACATGGTTTATTACAGAAACGTCTGGCGCTTTAGATGTTCCTTTAGCTGCTTCTGTTGATGCACTCAACTTTTCTTTTGCTTCTTTGATTTCATCTTTTTTACCAACTACATGCAAAACATGCACTTCAGCACCAACAACTTTGGCAGTAACTAGAGCATGATGAATTGCATTGTCAGCAACTTCTGTAAAATCATAGGGAACTATTAATTTCTTATTCATTATACGGCGGTTTTACTAGGTTTTATTTATTTGCAAATCTATCGTTTTTTACGATTTTATGAGCTTTTAATTTAATAATAAATCAGGGATTAGTGACAGAATCAAGCAAATTTTCATCCTCTTTAAGAACTTTTTTTCGCTTTTTTAAATAGGCATTGGTAAAAATTGATAGTAATATAATTGCGCCTCCAACGTAAAACCAGCCAGACATTTGTTCTTTGTTAGAACCTCTGGCCGCAGCAATAAACAAGGCAATAATGATCGTATAAATAGGCTCCATATTCACGCTCATACTTACGGTGAATGGGGTAACGTGCTTCATGACCCATACCGATACCATAAAGGCAACTGTTGTGCAAATAATCCCCAACACAACAAGGTAAACCCAGTCCATTGCCGGAACCTCAAATAGCTGATGATCTACTTTTCCAGTTATCAATAGAATAACAAACAGAACCAACATCCCACCTAACATTTCATATTTAGTGATGTTAAAAGAAGATATGTTTTTAATCATTCGGCCGTTAATCACAGTAAATAGCGCGGCAAAAAATGCGGATATCAAACCAAAGAGAATGCCTTCACTATAGCGCGTTTCAAAACCAAAAATAACTAAGATTCCAGCGATTATTGCAAAACTCAAAATCAGTTCAGATACGGCAAATTTGCGTTTGAAAATGATCGGTTCTAAAATAGAAGTAAACAAAGTAGAGCTTGACATACAAACTACACCTATGGATACATTACTCACCTTAATTGAATAGAAAAAACAATACCAATGCAGCCCTACTATTACCCCTGTCCCAAGAATCGACAATATTTGCCTTGAACTTAACTTCTTGCCATTCTTAATGAAAAGGCCAACCAATAAAAGCGAGAGAAAAGAAATTCCTGTTCTGAAAAATGTAATCTTATCGGCTGTAATGCTGATCTCATCTCCTAAGATTCCTGTAACCCCCCAAACCAAAACGATCAGGTGAAGAATGATATAATATTTAAGTTTTCCGCCCATAAAAAATCCCCCTTCTGAAAATCAGAAGAGGGACAAATATCAATTTTTATTATGAGTGCTGATTACTTTATTCCTTCTTTTTTCTTCACCACTTCTTGTACAACACCTTCTTGTGTTTTTATTTCTGTTTTCTTCTCTTCTTGATCCTTTTTAGACTGCTCTATTGCTTTCTCATTGTCTTCAATCTTCTTTTTGTAATCTTCAATCTCTTTCTCTAGCTTCTCTTGGTCTTTCTCCAAATCTTCTAATTCTTTTTCTTGGTCTTTCAAAAGCTTTTCTTCTGTTTTCACAATTTCAGCAACAAATACCTGTGCTGTTTTCACGCCCCAAGTTTTCAATATGCTTTCCATTACTTTATATTGAGATGCATGTTCTGATGAACTTAAATAGGCTCCTCCCAAATCAACTGCGATTAAGGCTTTAGATCCGTCTTCTCCATTTTCAACTACAGTTCCAAACACATCAAAGGTATTCTCACCCATTTGCTTATTCTTGCAGTCGTCAGACTTCATGATGCCTTTCTTCTCTGAGAAACTTCCTTTCCAACTTTTGAATAAGTCTTTTAACTCTTTTTCAGTTGTTTTTTTATCTGCGTATGGAATTTCAATTTCAAATCCGTTTTTACCTCCGTCAATATTTACGTTTGTTTCTTTAACCTCTACTTGAGAGAATGAAGTTAGTGATAAGCATATCGCAGCTAGTGATAGTAATTTTTTCATGTTCATCTGTTTTTTTCTTGTTTACAACCCTATATACAATAAGGCCTTTGTTTAAAATTAAGAATTTTAACAAGACAGACAAAATTCATACCATTTAATAACTAATTTTATACCGTTGCAATTTAAAGATGTCATAGTAAACCCTGAGGTGCTTAAACACTTATTAGCTGAAGTGAAGCTAGATAGGGTATCGCATGCTCAAATGCTTCTTGGACCAGAAGGTGCAGGTAAAATTCCATTGGCGCTTGCCTTTGCGCAATACTTGCTTTGCGATAATCCCGTAAAAAAAGATTCTTGCGGCGAATGCCCGAATTGCCAAAAGTCAACTTCGTTTACACACCCAGATATTCACTTTGTTTATCCCGTGGTTGTTTCAAAAACGAACAAAGTTGCTACTTCTGACGACTTGAGAACAGAGTGGAACGATATTTTACTCAAGCAAAAGTATTTTAACCTTGATTCCTGGCTTGATAAAACAGAAGGAACAGGTAAAAACCCAATCATTGGGGTAGACGAAAGTCGCTCTATTTTGAAAAAGCTATCGCTCAAATCTTATTCAGATAAATATAAGATCATGATTATTTGGTTGCCTGAGAAAATGAATGCAACCGCTGCTAACAAAATGTTAAAATTGTTAGAAGAGCCACCTGAAAAAACCATCTTTTTGTTGGTTTGTGACAGTATTGAAGCGATTTTACCAACTATTATATCAAGAACACAAACCATTCACGTTCCTGCCATGAAGCAAGAAGATATCTCCAAGTATATCTACAAAACTTATGGTGTTGAAAAATCCATTGCAGAATCTGTTGCCGGATTAAGTCAAGGAAATATTGTTGAGGCTATAAATGAAGTTCAAGGCGGAAAAGCGCAACAAGCGTATTTTGATTTATTTGTGAAATTGATGCGTTCTGCCTATGCTGCAAATCCCAATGACTTAATGAACGTAAGTGATGAAATTGCTGCCTTGGACAAAGAAAAACAAAAGAACTTTGTTAAATACGGTCTGCACATTTTTAGAGAAAGTATCATCATGAATTACATGAAAGATCAATTACTCAATCTTAAAAATGAAGAGCGTGAGTTCTTGAGCAAATTCGCCCGATTCATCAATAATCAAAACATTACAGAATTGATGGATGAATTTAATGATGCGCACTATCATCTTGAGCGGAACGCAAATTCAAAAATCTTGTTTACTGATTTGGTCATAAAATTAACCAAGCTAGTTCGAAAAGGAGTGTAACCTTTTAAGGGGTTTGAGAGTAAAATCATCAAATCATTTTCGTGAAAAAACACTTACTTTTTTTCTTCATACTCAATTCAATTGTTTGTTTGGCGCAGCCCATAAGTCAAGAAGAGCTGAATGAAAAAAAGATGTTCACTTCTTTGTTAAACGCAAACAAAACTCCAGAACAGGTATACAAACTAAACCTATCTTCAAAAGATTTAAAAGACCTTCCAGAAGACATTGGCAAATTCGTAAACCTTCATTACTTAGATGTTTCAAAAAATGATTTGATTAACCTGCCGGCTTCCATTACGACTTTGAAGTATTTACAAGTGCTGCATGTCAATGATAACGCATTAGAAGAATTGCCTATGAATATCGGTGCGTTATCTAATTTAAAAGAGTTCAGTTTACACAAGAATAAAATAGAAAAATTACCTGATAGTTTTACGCAACTGCAAGGTTTGTCAAAGTTGGATGCTTATGTCAATAATTTGTCTGAATTGCCAGAAGATATTGGCGAAATGCAGAATTTAGTGGTAGTTGATTTATACATAAATGAACTCTCAAAATTGCCCAACTCTTTTCAAGATTTAGATAATATTCAGTCCCTTTATTTAGGGAGCAATAGGTTTTCAAAATTTCCGAAAGAACTTTGTGGATTATCGGAGCTTGTAATTCTAGACTTGTCAGATAATCAAATAAAAAAGTTTCCAAAAGAGATTGGTGTTTTTAAACAGTTAGAATTTGCCTTTTTTCATGAAAACAAAATAAGTAAACTTCCAAATGAGTTTGGTGATTTATCAGCGCTCATTAATGTCGATTTTAGAAATAATAAGATTAAAAAAATGCCAGCGAGCGTTGGGAATTTAAAGAGTTTAATAGAGTTCAGTTTGGATTATAATAAATTAAAAGGATTACCGGATGAACTCGTGAATTTAACACAACTTGAATCTTTGCATTTAACCGCTAATCGATTGAAGTCCTTACCTGATAGCATTGGCAACCTAACCGCTTTAATGAGTGTGACAATTGATGAAAATCCAATAGAAAAACTACCTGAATCATTCTTTAATTTAAGAAACTTAAAGTTTGTTGATGTGTCAGGAACCTCTTTGCGAAATATTCCTTCAAACATGGGTGATTTGACGAAATTAGAATACCTAAACGTGGGTGATTTGGGCTTGAATAAAGAACAAATAGAAATTATTAGAAAGCAGATGGCTAGGGCAAAAGCAATTGAAATTGTTTTCTAAATTCTATTTGTCAGCAATTCTTGCTTCAAAAATTGTAACTTTGGTACATAAATATTTTTACAATGGGATGCACAAATTGTTCAACAGGGAACGGAGTGCCAAGTGGATGTAAAAGTAATGGTGCATGTGGCACTGGCGGATGCGATAAATTAGCAGTATATGATTGGTTGGCAGACATAGAACTTCCAAACGGTCAAAGTACTTACGATATAATTGAAGTCAGATTCAAAAATTCAAGAAAAGCCTTTTATAGAAATTTAAAAGGTGTGAATCTGCAAGTAGGAGATGTGGTTGTAGTAGAGGCAAGTCCTGGACATGATGTCGGAATTGTTTCAGTTGCAGGCGAATTAGCGCGAATTCAAGTCAGAAAAAAGGCACCAAACTTTAAAGCTCATGAGGCAAGAAACGTAGTCAGAAAGGCAACTACTGAAGACGTTGAAAAGTGGAAAGATTATCGTGAACGTGAGAAAAAAACCATGTTCAAGTCAAGAGAAATTGCTTCGCAATTGGCCTTGCAAATGAAAATCTCTGATATCGAATATCAAGGAGATGGTAATAAAGCTACTTTTTATTACACGGCAGAAGATCGTGTAGATTTCAGACAGTTAATTCGAAGTTTAGCAGATGAATTTAAAGTGAGAATTGAGATGAAGCAAATTGGCGTTCGTCAAGAAGCTGCCCGTTTAGGCGGAATCGGTTCTTGCGGTCGTGAATTATGTTGCTCAACTTGGTTAACAGACTTCAGATCGGTTTCTACAGCATCAGCGAGATATCAGCAACTATCACTAAATCCTCAAAAATTAGCAGGACAATGTGGCAAGCTAAAGTGCTGCTTGAATTATGAGTTAGATAGCTATGTAGACGCCTTGAAAAAGTTTCCAAAGGCAGATATCAAATTACAGACTGAAAAAGGAACTGCATTTCACGTGAAAACAGACGTTTTCAAAGAGCAAATGTGGTATATTCAACAAGACAAAAATAATCCAGGACCTGGAACCTTTGTACCATTATCGCCAGAACGCGTTAAAGAAATAATCGCTTTGAATAAAGAAGGTAAAAAACCTGCTGACTTGAAAGATTTCATGGTTCAAGTTGAGGTAGAAGAGCCAGATTATACAAATGTAGTTGGTCAAGATAGTTTGAACAGATTTGATGGCGCTTTCAAAAAGAAGAAGAAAAAGAAGAAGAAACGTCCCGGTCAGCAACAAAATAGGAATAACGATCAGGCGAAAGCAGCAAATTCAAACAAACAACATCCCCCTAAAAAACAAGGTGGAAACAAAAATAATAGAAAGAAAAATCCAAATCAAAAAGCGAAAAACCCGAATGCTAAAAAGCAGGAAGGTAATAAGCCAAATGATAAAAATACGCAATCAAAACCGACCAATAAACAAGGACAAAAACCGAACAAAAACAAGCGTAGAAAGCCTAATCCAAATCAGAAAAACAGACCTCAGAATAAGAAGGATGATAACAAAGAAAAATAGCCTATTAGCTACATTGATTTTAGCCATCACGCTTTTAACTTCATGTGATTCAAATAGAATTTATGATGAAAGTTTTAAGGTAGATAGTGATGGTTGGCACAGTGATGATATTAAATCATTTTCTTTTGATATTCAGGATACCGTGAGTGCTCTAAGCCTGTACATAAATGTTAGAACGAGTACGGATTACCCTTATTCAAACATGTATTTGTTTTTACACAGTGAATATGCTGATGGATATTCAGATAAGGATACTTTAGAGTTCATTCTAGCGCAGCCAGACGGGAAATGGTTGGGAGAATCATCTGGAACTGTAGTAGAAAATAAAATGTTGATATCAAGAGGAGGAAGATTCGCAACCGCAGGAAAATATACCTTCAAAATTGAGCATGCAATGCGAGAAGATATCCTGCCTGAAGTCTTAGATGTTGGATTCAGAGTTGAATTAATGGAAGTAGAATAGAATGAAATGAAAAAACTTCATTTCCATTCGTTTGATGCCTTTCGGTTTTTTGCTTTCTTAAAAGTTTTCTTGTTACATGCACCCTTAGTTATAGCGGCTTCTAAACCTTCTTGGATGCTATGGATGAATGAACACATTCGTTATGGCGGCGGAATTGGTGTAAGCTTTTTCTTCGTGCTTTCAGGATTTTTAATCACCTACATTTTAACCTTTGATAAGAAGAAATTCGGAAACATCAGTCCAAAGCGATTCTTTATCAGAAGGGCTTTCAGAATTTGGCCGCTCTTTTATGCAATGGTGTTAATAGCACTATTGATTCCGCCAGATTTTGCAGCTCATATTGGTTTTCACATGAACGGAGGAGGCTACGAACCCTCACCAATCTATTCATTGACCTTTACAGAGAATATCCACATGATTATTCAAGATAATGTGCCTAAAACCACGCCGCTTTCTGTTTTCTGGTCACTATGTATTGAAGAACATTTTTACATCTTATGGATGATCTTTTTTTTCTTTTTAAAACGAAAATGGATTCCTACTTTTTTAATTTTTTCTATTCTATTCGCAATAGGGTTCAGAATTGCTGAGCCATATATTTACAACAACGAAATCGTCACCTGGCACGGTCTTTTTTCTAATCTAGATTATTTTGCGGTTAGTGGTTTATTAGGTTTTTACGTTGCTGAAAATTACCAGAAAGTTGCTGACTTTGTCAATAAAATCCCACTGGTTTATAGATGGGCTTATGTAATAGGTGTAGTCTTAATGCTTTATTTTTTGGCAGCTATCTTTGAACACGGAATTTGGATACTTGATGTATTCAGATATACAATTACTGCAATCATATTTACCGGCCTATTGTTAGTGTTTATTCCGCAAGATTCAAAAATTAGATTTTCAGAAAAAAATGTGTTCACGAAACTGGGTAAAATCTCTTACGGCCTCTATGTTTACCATATTATTTGGGTCCACGTAGTTTATAAATTTTACCGAGACTATGACATAGAAGTAGACAATATCAGAAATTATTTACTCTTTCTAATAATCACTTTTAGTAGTACAGTGGTCACCTCTTATCTTTCGTATAAGTTTTTTGAAATGCCTATTTTAAAATGGCGAGATAAGTTGTTTAAAGCTAAAAACTAGAGTAATTCTTCTAATCGTTTAGATTGATTGAAATGATCAATCACCTCTTGGTTCGAGCCATCAAAATAATTTTCTAACAACCATGTTGCTAGGTATGAACGGTAGTCAACCTTCGATACTTTGGGCAAGTAAATATAACCTCTACCCTTCTTTTTGTGTTTAATGAAATTCTTTTTTTCTAGAATTCTAACAATAGTTGAGGTTGTATTATATGCAGGTTTAGGTGCAGGATAAAAATTAATGATATCCTGAACGGTAGCTTCTTGTAAGCCCCACAACCTTAGCATGACTTGTTCCTCTGCTGGAGTCAGTCTTTGCATAATAATTCGTTTAAGTAAGTGTTTTTTCAAACTAGAAGATATGAATGTTTCTACTCATATACTAACCTAGCGTTTAAAATTAAACAATTTTAACGTGAAAAAGTGAAAAATAATTCATCTTTTCGATTAATTCGTTTCCTGCTGTGCTCAGTTATACAAGTAAATAGACAAAGTGTCAGAGAAAAACGTTTCCAGAAATTGCGATTTAGGGTCTTTACCCTAGAGAAATAAAAGTTACTTTGATTTAACCTTGTGGTAAACAGATTGACATGAGATTTTTCGCCTTTTTATTGCTTCTAGCAACATTCTATTCCTATGGACAAACTCCAAGAGGGCATTTCTTAGTAATAAACCCAAGAGGACATAAAAGTTTGATCTATGATATAGATCTAGACAAAGACAAAAATATCGTTACCGGAAGTTTTGATAAAAACTGTATGGTCTGGAACCCAAATAAAGGAACTATAGTAAAAGAATTTTATGGAAATATCGGACCTGGCTCTGAAGGCATGATCTATACGGTAGATGTTTCACCAAACAATAAATTGTTAGCTGTAGCTGGATGGATGGGCAAAGATGATGAATCAGAAGACTTGGGAGACATTAGAATTTTTGATTATCAAACAGGAAAACAAATTAATCGATTACGTTATCATGAAGATGCGGTAAAAGATGTTCAATTTACAAATGATAGCAAATACTTAATTTCTGGGGATGCTTCAGGTGTAATTTTAAAATGGAACATGGCTAACTATGATGCAGAATTAAAATATGTATCGGGAAACTATGGCTTCACTAATATCGCAATTGCAGATGATTTTTTCTGTACAGCTCACGGTGACGGCATGGTCTATAAGTGGAGTTATGACAAAATGAAACCGATTAAAGAGCTGAAGGTTTTTAAGAAGGTTAAAGGCATTGTCATTGAATCGCGAGTGAAGGTGTCTCCTGATAATTCTAAGATTTTAGTGAGCGGAAAGGACATAGGAATGCTGTTAGTTATGGATGAAAAGTTTAAGTTGCAACAGCATTTTTTTACAGGTGACAACAGAATTATAGATTTTGATATTACAACTTCCAACCAAAGAATTGCTGTTGCTATTGATGAAGGTGGGGATAACTATGCTCAGGTGTACGAATTGCATGGAAAAAAGTGGGAGCCTATCGTTAAATACGAACATGATAATTTGGTTATTTGTACACGCTTTTTGAATGAGAACAAGGTTGTATCTGTAGGTGGAAAAGCAAATGAACTCGCTATTTGGGAAATAAAAAATGGCAAGGCAGATGTGAAACGGGTCATGAAAGGTAAAGGCACCAATTATTATTCTGCAGGACTCAATGATAATCAATTGGCTTTTTCAAATAATGCTACAAAAGCCTATGGAAATGCTACCTATGATGAAATGTTTGACCTTTTTGAAAGGCAATTAGTAAAAGGGTTTTCAGATTTTGACAGCTTTAATTATCCTCAAAGAAATAAAGAAGGTTTGCGTTTGTTTGAGTACGATTATTTAAGAAAATCTGAATATGACCCTTCGCAAGTTTTACTTATAGAAAAAGACGGAAAAATTAAAGACTCAATAGCTTTTTTCCCATGGGATGGCTATCAGTTTTATGCCTATAGTTTTGTTGGTGAAAAATATATAGTTGCGGCAGGCTCATACGGAATTCTGCAAGCCTATGATTTAAACGGCAACATCAAATCCAAATTCGTAGGTCATGAAGGCGGATTGAGAAGTGTAAGTGTTTCTGAAGACGGCAAATTTTTAGTAACATCAGGTGTAGACATGACAGTTAGATTTTGGAAGATTTCTGAAATCGGTAAAATGAATGGAACCAAACCCAACGAAATAAAACCCACTGCCTCATTGTTTATCGCTGAAGATAAAGAATGGGTGCTATGGAATCAACAAGGTTATTTTACATCTTCGCGAAAAGGCGCTAAATATGTGGGTTATCATGTAAATTATGGAAGAAATGCAGCAGCCAAGTTTTACCCTTTTGATCAATTTGACTTAAAGTATAATCGGCCAGATGTATTATTAAAAGATCTTGAAATTGCAGATGCAGGAATCATAGAGCTGTATCATTCTGCTTATGTAAAGAGACTGGATAGGATGGGATTAACAGAAGATGATTTGAGCGCAGACATCCACACACCTGAAATCACAAGTTTTAAAGCTAAACAGGTCGGTGAAAAAGTTGAATTAACGGTGAAAGCCGAAGACAAAAAATTTGATTTAGATCGATTGAATGTTTACATCAATGATGTGCCGCTATATGGTAGAAAAGGGATAAAAATTGAGCAAAACATAAATGTTTACGAAGATGTTTTAGAAATAGATTTAATAGCGGGAGAAAATAAAATAGAAGTATCGGTGCTGAATGATGCGGGTGTTGAATCTTTGAGAGAAACGATTTATATCACTAACTCAAATACGGCAAAAGGAGATGTATACGTGGTTGGTGTTGGTGTGTCTAATTATCAAGACCAAAATTATAACCTGAATTATGCGGCTAAGGATGCGCAAGACATGGTGGATTTGTTCAAGTCACAAAAGGCATATCAACAAGTACATTCCATGTTATTGGTGGATGAGCAGGTAACAAGAGAAAAAATCTTTGAATTGAAGACCTTTTTCAAAGCGGCAAAAGCGAATGATGTGGTGGTTATGTTTATCGCTGGACATGGTGTTTTAGATGTGAGTTTAGATTATTTCTTTTGCACGTATGATATGAATTTTACAAATCCTTCTGAAAAAGGAGTGAGCTATGCCGAGTTAGAAAAGCTATTTGATGGAATAAAAGCAATCAAAAAGTTATTAATTATGGATACTTGCCACTCTGGCGAGTTATTTAAAGATGAGGTAGAAGAAGTAGAAATAGATGAAACTGAATCTACAGAAGATGTCGTGTTTAGATCTTCAAATGCTACAACTACCGTCAGGGAGCGACAAGGCTTGAAGAAAACGAATGAAGCCGTAAAAGAAATGTTTAATGATTTGAACAGAGGAACAGGAACCACAGTGATATCGTCTGCAGGTGGTGTTGAATATGCAATGGAAAGTGCCAATTGGAAAAATGGCTTGTTTACCTATTGTATGCTTGAAGGTGTAAGTTCTATGAAAGCAGATGAAAACGAAGATGGAAAAATAATGCTGTCTGAACTTCAAAAATATGTAGCTGAACAAGTATTGATAAAGTCAAACGGTAAGCAAAAACCATCTGCAAGATTTGAGAACATCAGCCTTGATTACCAAATTTGGTAACTTAAACCAAGCCTAAAAACCTATTTCTGCAGCAAGACGTTCGATAAATATCAATCTTCTCATCAATGTTGTTTTTTTCAAACTTCTTGAAGAGCACAGAATGAGAATTTCTGAGTTTAAAATTCAGTTCTTTTTCAAAAATGGGGATAACAGCAAGTAATTTTGTAGATGCCTTCCATGAGAAATTAATGAGCTCATCCAATGCTTTAGGTCTTGAGAGTATAAAATGATTCGCTTCAAAATTAGGCTGAAGTGATATTGGTGGATTTCCTGCGGGAATAGTATCACCATGACCAAACCAGGTGTTGTTCTTTTGCGGAACCTGTGCAATTCTATCCAACCAGTAAATAGGCCAATCTTCAACTTCTAAATTCCAATATTCAGGTAAGTAAAAGTAAAGCTCAATGTGCTTGAGATCATTATTTTCTTCATTCACCTCTTGCACATAATTAGCCATGCCCTCAGTGAACAAGATGTCGTGCGAATGATCAGCTACTTTAAGCCTGTAAATTTTAAAGTTATACGCAGTGTTTTCAAATAAAAGCGAACAATCATCTCTTCCTGTTAAGGCAATTAATTCTTCTCTGACCATGCTGCAAAACTACAAAGGATTGATGGATTATAAGCATAAAAAAACCCGTCCTAAACTAAATTAAGACGGGTTTCAATATTGTTTTTTCAACTAGGGTTGAATAATAACTGTTTCTTCATTAATTTCTTCTTCAACAATTTTGATAATTCCCTCTCCATATAATGTGTCTCCACTTCTTACTTCAATATCCAAAACTGTAAATCCAGCTTGACCTAGGTTGAACATATCAGTATAATCAAAAATTGCATACCCGTCAGCATCTGTCCACATGGTATCATCAATAATGATTGCGCCGTGATCTTGAACTGATGGTGTTGGATATAATCTCACCATAGCTTCATTGAATACCGTTCCAGATGTATCAACAACTCTAATCTTAGCAACTGTTGACTGCTCTTTTCTACAAGAAGAAAATGTTGATAATCCTATGAATGCAACAATCATTGCTACAACGCCGATCTTAGTATAAATTTTGTTCATTTCGCTTATTTAGTAAATACTTAATAGTATTGTCTTTAACAAAAATACGACATTTTTATAAAAAAGGTTCGCATTTGTTTAAGACAAACGTTTCCTAATCCTTAATAGTTGGCTGCTCACTAGTTTATTTGCGCTTTTAAGCTTCTTTTTTATTGAGAATGGTAAAAATTCCTAACAACCAATAATTTCAATAGTTTGATGAAGATTTCATTACTTAATTTTTGTAATTTCGCTTGATTAATCTTCGTCCTACCAATTCTAAAACAATGAAGTAGGTGAAAAAGTTACAGAGGTAAATGGATTTATTAAATACAATCAGCACTTTACAAGCTGAAATAGAAGAAACTAAAATCTCAAATGCAGAAGAATTAGAGACCTTTAGAATTCGATTTCTCGGAAGCAAAAATGTGCTTAAAGAACTTTATGGTCAACTGAAAACTGTTCCAAACGAACAGAAAAAAGAAGTTGGTCAATCCATTAACGCGTTGAAAAATGCGGCTGAAACCAAATTCAACGCAGACAAAGCTACAGTTTCAAAGAACAACAACCAAGTTGGTTCTGGTATTGATTTGAGCAGACCTGCTCAAAAAGTAAACCTAGGCTCAAGACATCCATTAGCAGTAGTTAGAAATGAAATCATAGATATTTTTGGAAGAATCGGTTTTTCAGTTTCTGAAGGACCAGAAATTGAAGATGATTGGCACAACTTCTCTGCTTTAAATTTCCCGCCTGAGCACCCGGCAAGAGATATGCAGGATACGTTCTTCATTAAGAAAGGAGATAATGAAATGGCGCTTAGAACACACACTTCATCTGTTCAAGTGAGAGTGATGGAAAATGAAAAGCCGCCAATAAGAACCATTTCTCCTGGAAGAGTTTATAGAAATGAAGCAATTTCTGCGAGAGCGCATTGCTTTTTTCATCAAGTAGAAGGATTGTATATTGATAAAAATGTGTCTTTTGCTGATTTGAAGCAAACACTTCTTTATTTCGCACAAGAAATGTTTGGTGGTAACGCTAAAATTAGACTAAGACCTTCTTATTTTCCATTCACCGAGCCATCAGCTGAGGTAGATGTTTCTTGTACAATTTGTAAATCAGAAGGATGTAATGTTTGTAAATACACAGGTTGGCTTGAGATTTTAGGCTGCGGAATGGTAGATCCTAATGTATTAGAGTCTGCCGGAATAGATTCTAAAGTTTATTCTGGATATGCGTTCGGGATGGGAGTTGAAAGAATTGCTCAACTGAAATATAGAGTGGGCGATTTACGACTGTATTCTGAAAATGACATCCGTTTCCTTGATCAATTTAAATCTGCATTTTAATGGGCTTGTTTTCATTCGGTAGTAAGAGTGCCGAAAATATAAAATGGGTGCAGCTAACAAATGAAAATCAGTTGCCAAGCTTGTTAGAAGAATCGAACCATAGAGCGGTCATGTTTTTTAAACACAGCACACGTTGTTCTATCAGTTCAATGGCCAAAAGTAGATTAGAAAATGATTGGGATTTAGATGAAGAAGTAACGCCAGTTTATCTCGATTTAATATCTTACAGAAGTTTGTCTAACCTTTTGGCAGAAAAATTTGGGGTGCAACACGAGTCGCCTCAAATCATTTTAGTGAAAGATGGGATGGCCACTTATGACGCTTCACACAGCCAAATAAGTGTAAACGACATTAAAAAATCTTTATAGTATGATAAGAGCAGTAATTATTGATGACATTCCAGAAGCGATAACCGTATTGAAATCTGACCTTGAAAATTATTGTGTTAATATTGAAGTGGTTGGATCGGCAGAAGGCGTGGTGTCTGGAGCAAAAGTGATTAAAGAATTAGAGCCAGATTTGGTGTTTCTTGATATCCAAATGCAAGACGGTACTGGATTTGATTTACTAGAGATTTTACCCGAAGTAAAATTCAAGCTAATCTTTACTACTGCTTCTGATGAATTCGCTGTTAAAGCTTTTAAATTTTCTGCCGTAGATTATTTATTGAAACCAATTGATCCGGATGAATTGATGGATGCCGTTTCAAAAATTGAGGCGCAAGATCGACCAGCTGATCGAATTGAACTGTTAAAGGAAAACTTTAACCAACCAAAACGAATCGCGCTAAATACGCTGGATAAAATACACATAGTAAACGTTGATGAAATCTTAAGATGTGAGTCTAACATCAATTACACCATGTTCTATTTTACAGATGAAACGAAATTATTAGTTACCAAAACACTGAAAGAATTTGATAAGTTATTGTCAGATCATAACTTCATCAGAGTGCATCAATCGCATCTGATTAATACAGCATTTATTAAAGAATTTGTAAAGTCTGATGGGTATATCATTATGAGAGACGGAACCAGAGTTCCAGTATCTACCAGAAAGAAACAGGTGTTAATGGAAATGATCGCCAATTTTTAATTCATGAGAAAGTATTTATTTATCGGAATCGTTGTTTTGATTCTAATCTTGATTCCCGTGTTGAGAAATTGTGAATCTTCACCAGAAATAGATGATGCAGATAACCAGCAAACGCAGGTAGATGCTAAAATTATCTATCCTGAACGGAATGAACAATTTGTTGTTGGAGATGAAATAGAAATGAGCATAGAAGTCATTAATTCTATGAATGTTTCTCAGATGGAAGTTTACCTAGCAGATGAACTGATCACCAAACTTGACGGGCCGTCTTCACAAATTGTTAAAATTGAGACTAAAGATTCCCCAGTAGGAACACAGGCCTTAAGATTTCAATATATTGGTGCAGATGGCAAAGTTCATCAAGACGTAAGAAACATAGTCCTGTTTTCAGACATAAAACCAGTTCAGAAAAAGATTAAGGTTGAGGATAAGAGAAATCATGAAGTAAGTGCTTATACACAAGGTTTAGAGTTTTATAAAGGAAGAATGTATGAATCTACCGGTCAATACGGAACATCTTATGTAGCAGAGGTTGATTTAGTCAATGGGTACACCTTAAAGAAAGTTGATTTACCCTCTACTTATTTTGGAGAGGGTTTAACTATTTTGAATGATACCATTTATCAAATTACTTGGCAAAGTGGTGTGTGTAAGTTATATGATATGGAGTTAAAATCGATTGGTGAATTTGCATATACTGGCGAAGGTTGGGGATTAACGAATAATGGTAAAAGCATTATCATGAGCAATGGCTCAGATAAAATTGTGTGGAGAGATCCTAAAACTTTTGCAATTACCAAAGAAATTCAAGTGGTATCAGATCAGTCTGGAATCGGTAACTTGAATGAACTAGAGCTGATAAATGGGAGTTTATTTGCGAATATATATACAGACAACAAGTTAGTAGAAATTGATACGGCAACGGGTAAAGTACTGAGTTTTATTGATGCCTCTGAAATTGTAATTGATCAACCTATCGGTGTTGATTATCTGAACGGAATCGCTCACAATAAAGCTGCAGGGAAAACCTACCTAACTGGTAAGTTGTGGCCGTCTTTATATGAAGTAACCTTTGAATAATGGCAAAGCTTTACGTTGTACCCACCCCAATAGGAAATTTAGAAGACATCACCTTCAGGGCCATTCGTATTCTAAAAGAGGTAGACGCCGTATTAGCCGAGGATACTAGAACAACAAAAAACCTGTTTTCTAAATATGAAATTGAGAATAAATTGATTTCGTATCACCTCAATAACGAGCATAAAATAGTCGATCGGCTGGTTGAAGAAATGCAGACCGGATTAGATTACGCTCTGGTTTCAGATGCGGGTACTCCTGGCATTTCAGACCCAGGGTTTTTGCTTGTTAGAGCAGTTTTAAATGCCGGAATGGAAGTAGATTGTTTACCTGGTGCAACCGCATTTGTTCCAGCTCTAGTAAACTCCGGTTTTCCTACAGAAAAGTTTGTTTATGAGGGGTTTTTACCTCATAAAAAAGGAAGACAAACCCGAATTCAAAAAATTGCGGAAGAAGAAAGAACAGTAGTATTATATGAATCTCCTCACAGAATTCTAAAGGCACTTGGGCAATTTCAAAAGGTATTTGAAGAAGATCGCCAAATTGCAGTTTGCCGCGAAATATCAAAGAAATTTGAAGAAACCGTAAGAGGTACTGCAGCAGAATTAATCGCACATTTTGAAACGAACACCATTAAAGGAGAATTTGTAGTAGTGGTGAGTGCTAAATCATCAAAATAAATTAGAACAGCTATGAAAGCAGTTGTATTATCTCAAAAAGGTAATGCTGAACAAGCATTGAAAATTCAAGAGGTTCCAACACCCTCAGTCAAAAAGGATCAAGTAAAAATTAAAGTGGAAGCATTTGGTCTTAATTATGCTGATGTGATGGCGAGATTAGGCTTGTATGATGCGGCGCCCAAAATGCCTTGTGTCCTTGGGTACGAAGTGGTAGGGAGAATTGAGGAAGTAGGAGAAGGGGCCGATCAAAGCTGGATAGGAAAAAGAGTTGTGGCCTTTACGCGATTTGGTGGATATGCCGAATACGCAGTGACTTCTAAAGATGCAATTGCGGAAATCGGTGATATGGATGCGGGAGAGGCGTGTGCTATAGCTGTTCAATATGCCACTGCTTATTATATGGCTTGTGATGCAGTGCACTTGCACAAAGGTGATAAAGTGATGATTCATGCAGGAGCAGGAGGGGTAGGTACTGCTTTAATTCAGCTTTGTAAATTGAAAGGATGTGAGATTTTTGCCAATGCGGGGTCAGATGAAAAATTGGCCTATATGAAAGAGCAGGGTGCAGATCACGTCATCAACTACAGAAAAGAGGCTTATGATCAAGTCATTTTGAAAACTGCAGGCGAGAAATCACTGATGGCAACATTTAACCCAATTGCAGGGTCTACCTTTAAAAAAGACATGAAATTACTGGCATCAGGAGGAAAGTTGATGTTATTTGGAGGTTCAGAAAGGTCAGGTAAAAAATGGGGCGCCCTTTCTTCTTTAAACTTTGTCAGAAAAATGGGTATTGTCATTCCAATCGGATTAGTAATGTCATCTAAATCAGTAATTGGTGTCAATATGCTAAACATTGGTGATGAGCAACCCCATATTTTAAAGCGTTGCATGGATGAAGTAGTAGGCATGGTAAAAGACGGCCAACTAAAACCCACGGTTGGAGCAAGATTTAACGTAAATGAAATTGCAAAGGCCCATGCTTTGCTTGAATCTAGAAACTCAGTTGGCAAGATTGTTGTTTACTGGGAGGATAACTAATCAATATTTTTATCTTTAAGAATTAAAATACCTCACTATGAAAAGAGTATTACTATTATGCGTTGCTGCAATTTCAACCCTTTCATTTGCGCAGAACGTCACAGAAAACAAGTTAAGTTTTAGCTATACACAGTTACCAATGGTACCTATTGCTAAAGAATACACCAACTATAATATCGTTGTTGAGCGGAATTACGAGCAAGCGAACGAAGATAGTTTAATGTCTTATCAAGTTAGACTTGAAGCTGCAACGATTGCTTATGACACAGAAATGTTGGCTTGGAAAGAACAACGCAAAGTTATTTATAGAGACTATTATACCAAAATGGCTGCTTGGCAAAAAGCAGTAAATGCTGGAACACCAACACAAAGACCGGTAGATCCAATTCTTCCAGCGCAACCAGTAATGGCCGAAGTTAAAAGCCCAGTATTGAATTCAGATATTGAAGATGCGACAGTAAGTTCTAAAATCAATATTCAAGGATACGATCAAGGTGAAGGTGGAGCAACGGTTACTGTTGGAATCAATCCTTTGTCAAATGTAAATGTGGTGATGAAAAAATCAGGTTCTGCCGCAACGACTAAATATGCTTATAGCGTAAATTATAAACTACCAGTAAATGTAAAAGTTGAGTCACCTTCACAAGGTGTTATTTGGCAAACTATCTTGTTAAATACGGTTCAGTCTTATACTATTAATACATATGCTTCAGAATATGAGTACCAAATGTGGTGGTTAGATAATGAAGAAACATTCTGGCCTCAATTTGAAAAAAATGTGAGAACTAAAGCCTTGGCAGAAGTGAATAAGCAATTAAATAGCCAACATGGTTTCCCTGTTAAATCAAGAGCAATTGAAATTTATACGGTTAAAAAATTCAAAGATCATCAATACAATGATTTAACCAATGCTTACACAGCGGCAAGTCAAGGTTACATGCAGGTTGCCGGATCGTTAGATCACAGCACAGCAGCTTCAAAATTGAACGAAGCGATTACTATTTGGAAACAAATGTTGACAGAAAGCAATGTGGGTGATAAAAAGTCAAGAATCAATGATAAAGTTACTGCTTTATTATATTGCAATCTTGCAGAAGCTTACTGCTGGTTGAACGATTATAATGCGGCAAGAACCTATGTAAATTTGGCGAAAAATAGTGGTGTTGGTAAATTCAAGAGAGCCGCCGGCGGAATTGAATCAATCATCAATATCAACGAAAAAAGATATAAGGCCAACGTTTAAAATTGAACGCACCCAATAAAAATAAAGTATTTTGGATAAAGCTAGTCTTCGGGCTAGCTTTATTGTTGTTTATACTCTGGAAAGTGAGAAAGTCATTTTTAAATAGTGACTTTGATGAACTTGATTTTACAAGCAACTTTGTGCCGTTTTTAGTAATTGTGATTTGTTTGATGCCTATAAATTGGTTAGTTGAATCCGTAAAATGGCACTTGTTAATTCAACGCATACAACCACAATCTTTTTGGAAAACGATTAGAGATGTACTAGCAGGTGTCAGTACCAGTTTAATTACTCCGAATAGAATCGGGAATTTCGTAGGCAGAACAGTGAACTTGCCTAAAGATCTTAAAGCAAAAGCCATAATCGCCACAATTCATTCAAATCTAGCGCAGTTTATATCCAGTATTTGTTTTGGATTAATCGGCTTGTTATTTATAAACCTTAATCAGGGATTTATTGAGTCCGCTACTGTGAGTTGGAGTGGACTGTTGGTGCTGCTTGTAGCGCTCTTTTTTTATAGCTATCCAAAGGTGTTGGATGTTAATCCAATAGCAAAGATGTTTTCACAACAAACCAAAGATGGAATTGCAAATATTCAAGAGGCATCATTACCTTTTAAAGGATTGATTTTAATCTTGTCCATGCTTAGATATGCTGTTTTTTTGAGCCAGTTTTATCTTCTTTTGTTATGTTTTCAAACAGATTTAATCGTTGCTGAAATCATTCCCGCTATTGCGGTGGTCTTTTTAATTACCACGATCATACCTTCCTTTTTATTCGGTAAATTATTTGTTAGAGAAGCATCTGCCTTGTTTGTGTTAATTGAATGCGGAATTCCTACTCCTGTTATTTTATTCACTGTGTTTTTATTGTGGATGATCAATTTAGCTGTACCTTCTCTTATCGGAGGATCAATTTTAATGCGCAGTAAATGATTTGGGTCATCAATATGACAATGATTTATATCGGATTCTTAGGAATCGGGATATTAGCAATGATCGCGAAACGTATCAGTATTGAGAAATCTGACCGAGATAAAATCACTTCACTTTCTGTTGTAATTCCTTTTAGAAATGAGGCAAATAGAATTGTCGGTTTGTTAGAATCGTTGAACGCGGTTGATTTTCCGCAAGAGTTAGACATTGAATTTATTTTTGTAGATGATCATTCTACTGATTATACTGACCAAGTCATCAAGTCTCAACTAAAAATCCCGTTTAAAATTATCAAAAACGATAAAAAGGGAAAAAAACATGCAGTTCATTCCGGAATTCAAGTGACTAAAAACAAGTACATTCTAAGCTTAGATGCAGATGTTACTTTTGACAAGCATTATTTCAGAGCAATAGGAGGGTTAAAAGAATCTGCCTTAACCGTTTTGCCTGTTCACATGGATGGCAAGTCCTTTTTTCAAAAATTAGCAAGAATTGAATTTATTTGGTTGCAGAACCTGACGTTTTCATCTTTAAAAATGGGAATGACGTTGTTGGCTAATGGAGCAAATTTGATTTATTCAAAAAAGGTCTATTTGGAAGTGTTGAAGGAGAGGACCGATATGGACATTCCGTCAGGAGATGATATTTTTTTATTAAAGGCAGTTGCTAATAGTAAACATGCTGTATCAGCAGTGCTTAGTCCGTCAATTACGGTTCAAACGCCTGCTCCAAATACATGGTCAGAACTTATTCTTCAGCGTAAAAGGTGGCTGAGTAAAATGAAGGGCACTTTTGGACTTGCAGAAACTATAGGTGCAATAGTGTTATTGACTTATTCATTTGGATTTATTGTTCCATTATTTTTTATTTATGACAACCATTTTGCCATTTATCCCATAGTGCTTAAGGTGATTTTAGATCTGATATTCGTGTTGGATGCTGAAAGGGTAAAGTTTAGCGTATATGATGTTCTTGCGTTGCTTTGTTTTCAATTTTGGTACCCATTCTATTTAATTGGATTGGCGATTCCTCATAAATCTAAAGAAGAGCGCTGGCAAAATTAAAAGATTGCTAGTCCTAAACTAAAAATCACTATGCCTAGTAAAAATAGAATAAGCGTATAAGGAAGTATTTCCTTGGCCTTAAGTCCCGTAATTCCAAGTAGAGGTAAAGCCCAAAAAGGTTGAATCATATTGGTTAATTGATCGCCATAAGCTAAAGCCATGATTGCTTTTGGATAAGAAACGCCAAGTTCTTGGGCTGCTGCGATAATAATTGGACCTTGAACCACCCATTGTCCGCCACCTGAAGGAACAAATACATTCACCAAACCGGCAGAAAAGAAGGTTAAAAACGGAAAGCTTGTGTTGCTG
This sequence comes from Crocinitomicaceae bacterium, assembly GCA_039939375.1. Classification (GTDB taxonomy): domain Bacteria; phylum Bacteroidota; class Bacteroidia; order Flavobacteriales_D; family Crocinitomicaceae; genus Paracrocinitomix. The sequence continues at coordinate 307,448 of JBDVJO010000011.1, forward strand.
CTTGATGTTTCTATCCAGCTGGACATTTCACTGATTAGTCCCGAACCGACCATAATGCCTAATATTCCGAAATAAAGTGGAAATTGAATGAGTATGCCCGTTGCCCCACTAATCGCATTGCCTGCTGCTTTTGTGAATGACGAGATGTTTAAATGACAAATGATGCCCAATCCTAATAAAGAAAAGTTGATGAAATTGGGTGTTAGAAAAGATAAGCTTAATTCTTCAGGTAAAATAACGGCCTTATACAATGCGTAAAATATGATTAGTGATCCAAAGAAGATGGCAAAAATCTTTGATTGATCTATTTGTTCTGCTCCAACGGTGTCTATTTGTTCAGCTTTGGATTCTGTTTCTATAAATTGTTTTGGAAGAGTAAATTGTTTTTCTGAACGTTTACCAATATAATAAAGCACTGTAGGTAAGATGATTAATAGCATTAGCGTAACAACTATGTTCATAGGTGAAAAAATAGTTGTTGACATATCGATTCGGTCTGGAATGGTTGCTAAATCTACATTTGGCATATCTTTTACTAAACTTTGTAAGTTGCCAGGGTCTGCTGCTTTAATTGGGGCTGACCCAGAAATTCCACCGTGCCATACCATTAAACCTGAATAGGCGGCTGCTCCAATTAATCCATAATTAAACGGTTTGTTTTCACGTGCGAATTTTTCTCCTAATTTTCGAGCTAAGATGGCACCGAAAATGAGACCTAATCCCCAATTGAAAAGACTAACCAAAATAGTACTAAAAGTAATTATAAATGCAGAGTTGGCAGTGTTCGTGCAAGTAGCGGTGAGTTTGTCAATCAAAAAAGAGGCTGGTTTAGATAGGGCAAGAATGTGACCCAGTACCAACATCAACATCATCTGAAATGCAAAATAGAGCCCGCCAGCGCCTTCTTTCCAAAGACCGGCTTCCCAATCGCCTGCTAGTTTTAAAGAATAACTACCAAGTCCAACATCCTCAGGTTTGGTGATAAGAATTGCCAGTACAAAAGTGAATAGTGTCAGAACAATTGCAATGGCAAAAGGGCTGGGTAATATTCTTTTATAAAAGTTGGCGTATTTGTCGCTAAATGACATGGAATTAAAGATAGAACTTTATTCAATTTCTTTAGCTCTATTTAAAAGTGAAATTATGAAATTAAGGTTAATGAGAAACTCATCTGTATTGAACGGATAACTCAATTTTTCAGCAAAATCATATACTACTGATTCACCTCTTTTTTGAATAATGCCTTTGAGTGATGGCTGAATGCTTTTAAGTTCAGTTGAAATTGAAGAATTAAATAGCTCTTGGATAAAAGTTTCTGATGTACTTCCGTATTCATATTTTTCTTCATTTTCCGGTTCTGGATGTGGATTTTTTCTTAGATCTAGATTATTTGAAATTCGAGGAAAGTCCTTTTTACTTTTGATAAATAGATAAGGAATATTCTCCGTGTTTTGAAAAGTAGTTCTGGTACCGTGTTGTTTTTTGGCATCATTATCTAAATAAATAAAGGGTTTAATTATAATAGAATGACCCTTATAATGACCAGATATTTTCATTGGGACAAATGGTATATATGGACTCGTCATTTGAAAATCAAGTTCGAACGAAAATTGCTGATATGATTTTCTAAGTCGCTTTGAAGGAATGTTTGTTAAATAAAGTACGACTATTCCTAAAACAATTAGATATATGAGTTCAGCAGGCATGTGTATCGGAAAATGACATGGTTTTAAAGATAGAACTTTATTCAATTTCTTTAGCTCTATTCATCAAGTAGATGATAAAAGATATTTGGATTAAGATTGGTTTTATAGTTATGGGGTCGTTTAACGGCTGGTTATATTCAAGTACTATTCTTTTACCTTTTTTTGTAATAGATCCTCTGAAGTAGGGACTCATTTCAGCCAGTTTAATTTTGGTTTTATCATCAAATAATTCCTTGAAATACTTTATTGAAGAGCATTTAAATTCGTATTTATAATCTAATTTTTCATCACCAATTTGAATGTCTCCTGCGCCTATATTATCCCCTATTCTAGTTAAATAATTTTCTTCGGAAATAATAAAGTTCCACATTTGTGGAGGATTTTTAAAGATGATTTTGGTTGCACGTACAGTGTTGTCATTTTTAGTAAAAGAAAAGTCGGAGATTCTAAATTTATACCCATTTAATTCGCCTTCTAATGAGAATTTACCTAGTATATTATTGGAAAATGATGTGCTGAGGTTTAGTTTTCTGCCGATTTCGGAATAAACCTCTTTTTTCGCTCTAAAATCTAAAGTTTTAAAGTAGAGAAAAAAGCAAACTGCAATAATTAATATGATTATCCCCAATACCATTCCGCCAAAAGACGAGTAAAATAGGGATTTATTTCTTCACCAACTCGCAGTAAAATGAAATAGTAACGTCATTCCCTACTCCAGAAGATTCAGTTTGACCGTATTTTGTGCGATCAAAAGTGACGTTTCCTTCAAAGGCTTCAAATGATTTTCCGTTGTTTTCGCCGCCTCCTTTATGCAAAAAGGGTATATCTAGTTCTTTTGTTGTTCCGTTTAGTGTCAGAGATCCTTTGGTAATATATGAGGTATCTCCAAAATCTATCGCAGTTGAATGATATTCAATAGTTGGATAAGTTGCTGCGTCAAAGAAGTCGGCTTCAACCAAATGTTCATCACGCATCACATTACCTGTATTAATGGTCGCCGTTTGTATGACAACATCTAGAAGTGAGTTTTTAAAATCTGCTTTTACTTCAAATGAAATTTCGAATTCGCCAAAACCTCCCTTGGTATCCTTTAATCCACTTGTAGTGAATAGAATCTCAGCATTTTTTGAATCGGTGGAGCGCACACTATAAGTACCTTCTGTTATTGACGGAGCTGTCACTTCAGCTGTTTTGTCATAAGTCACTTCGTTTTGAAGTTCTGATTTTTCTAATTCACTTTCGTATTCTCCCCATGGAATGGCGTATAATACAATCGCCCCAATGGCAACAATAACTACCCCTATAATGATGACTTTCTTTAACATAATCTGTGTTTTGACACAAAGCTAGTTAAAATTAGATGTTTAAACAAATAAATGTTGTCTTGAGCAAAAAATAAGTCGGAATCTCTATGAAACCGACTTAAAATTTTTGGCTTTAATTTACTTAGAACGGTAAATCATCATCTCCTTCAGCTATCCTTCGAGTACCTCAGGATAAACTTCTATTGCTACATAGATTTATCGTTACTACTTGTTGTGATTCCGTTAAAACGGTAAATCATCATCACCCTCAGCTACGAAAGTCTCAGCATTATCTGCTGAAGCTGGCGTGCCAGTTGATGAACCTAATGGCTCAATTTTCCAAGCGTCTAATGAATTAAAGAATCTAACTACACCATCTTTAGGGTTCGTCCATTCTCTACCTCTTAAGAAAAATGTTACTTCTACATTATCTCCTACTTTGAAGTTGTTTAACAAATCACATCTGTCTTGAACAGCTTGAAATAAGATGGTTTGAGCATACTGCCCAGAAGCATCCACAACTACAAATTCTCTCTTTTTAAATGAATCAGATATTTGCTGAGTATCATTTACTACCTTCAATTCTCCTTTTAACGTGTACATTTTTTTGGTTTATTATTGTTGTTAATTATTGAATGACAATAAAGTCATCCAGGCTTCTTCTAATTTATTTTCTTTTAAAAGTTGTTGCGCTAATTTATGCAATTCTACTTCTAATTTTGTTTGTTCGTCTTCCAAAGAAACAAATAAATCACTTAATTCAATTAATTTATAATCATTGACATCCGTTTCGTTGGGTAGTTCTTCAATTCCAGCTAGGTGTCCCAAATCATTTCCAGTTAAAATGCTCGAATTTAAAACATCTGCAGGTAATTGATCAAATCCAATCCCTTTGGTAACGATAGGTTTGTTAATCTCAAACATTGAGTTTTGATCGGCTCTGCAATACCAGTTACCCCCCATTCTTGAAACTAGATCTATTTTATGTTGATCGATTTTTCCATCTTCTCCAATCACTTTCTCGTCTATATGGATTTTCGTGACTTCACAAATAACTAAGTTACCTGCTCCACCTTCATTACCTAATTCAATAACTTCATTCACTTTGCACTCAAATTGAACAGGGCTCTCTTCAACTCTGAAAGGTTTAACCGTTTCTGAAGCCAATTTTGTAAAACCTGCTTTCGTAAATTCATCTTCGCCCGGTGCATAAGGTGATGATGCCAGAGACATTTGATGCACTATGTCATGAGTGACAACATTGATCACAACTTCAGCAATTGCTTTTACATTATTGTAGGTGTCTTTTGTTGTGTTAGTTCTACCTGAACGTGCAGGCGAAAAAATCATGATCGGCGGATTCGCCGAAAAGACATTGAAAAAACTAAATGGTGCCAAATTCGCATTACCCTCTGCATCAATAGTAGATGCAAACGCAATAGGTCTTGGTCCAACTGCTCCTAGCAAGTAGCCATGAAGCTGCGGAATTGGCAATGATTTAGGGTCTAAACTTAACATAGGCTGCAAAGGTATTTAATTTTACCGCCACAGCCTATGCTTGTTAATAGTTTGTAAATAAAAAGGGCTTATCTTCTAAATAATCCTCCGCCTAAGTTGGTGTTTAAAACACCGTTTGGACAACATCTCATGGTGTCTGGCTCAGTTCTAAAGTTTTCATATTTAGCGCCGTATCCTTGAACCTCAATCTCATATTTAGTTCCAAAAAAGAACCATTTTCTTGATACAGTATAAGTAGGGTGCACTAGAATATCCCAATCTTCTTCACCTTCTAAGGCTTTGTAAGCTGCAGCTGCTTTGATTCCCCCTTCTCTGATTCCTCTGATACTGTTGGTACTGTAATTAATACCATCCGCGTACTTGTCGTCTCCTTTTACTCTAATTCCGAAAATGTAAGTTGCCGTGCTGGTTCCTTTAAGTTTTTTCGTTTCGTCAACTTTAATGTCTGCTTTAATAGGATCCAGTTCTACATTTTTAGACATCACGGGTGATGAATGATAACTTTTAGATGTTGATTTGCATGATTGTAATCCTGCGGTAATTGCAATTAGGGCTGTAAGTAGCACCAATTTAAATTTATTTTTCATGTTTAAATTATTGGTTAAGTGTCAAAAGTACATACCACCTATCTTTGTAATTAAAATTATTTTTTTTGTTATCCACCTGTAACTTTTGAAATGTTAGTGCGTCCCACTATTAAACCGGCAAGTTTTGGATAGAATTTTGCAGGTACCATGAAAAGAAATGACCGCAGAAGAATACAATAAATGTGTAGACCTTTATTCCGATAATATTTATCGGTTTGTCTTAAAGCACCTTAAAGATGAGGATGCAGCTAAAGACGTGGTGCAAGATACATTTACAAAAGTATGGGTGAAGAAAGATACGATTGACGCGGCAAAAGCCAAATCATATTTGTTCACTACAGCTCATCATACGTTAATAGATACGGTTAGAAGAAGTAAACCCACTGCCCAAGTTGAGGCCATTGATAAAGAAAGTTTCCAGCGTCCATTGGAGAATATGGATTTGCAAGATATTTTGCATGAAGCTCTAGATCAACTGCCTGAATTGCAAAAAACAGTGGTATTGCTAAGAGATTATGAAGGTTATGCTTATGACGAAATTGGCGAAATCACAGGATTAAAAGAGAGCCAAGTTAAAGTGTACATTTTTAGAGCAAGAAAAAAATTGAAAGAAATTTTAGTGAGTGTTGAAGCGGTGATAGAATAAAAAATGGAGAGAATTAATTTACATAACTACGAAGCCTTTTTTCTAGATTATCTAGAAGGGAACTTGTCTGATGAGCAATTGCTTGAGTTGGATGAGTTTTTGTTGACTCATCCTGAATTGAAAGATGAGTTAAGTGACATGGGTGGGTTAGATGACTTAGCATTAAGTTCTCCTGAAGCCACTTTCAATGAAAAGAATGCGCTGAAAGCAGACCCAACAATTTTGTCTTTATTCACAGTTGATGACTGGATGATAGCTGCTGTAGAAAATCAACTCTCAGCTTCTGAATTGACACAACTTAACCAGTTCATCTCAGCTAACAGATTAGATGGAAAATTTGCTGCTTATCAGAAAACAGTGCTTGAACCAAATGAAAAAGAAGTATTTGGGTCAAAAAAGAACTTGAAAAGAAAACCAGGCCTTGTAATTCCTTTATTCTATAGGTATGCGGCAGTTGCAGCAGCTGTAATCTTGTTGATTGGCTTAACGGTTTTCAATAATAACGGAAATTCAGACCCTACTGAAGGAATTGAAACCATAGTGGCTTCAAATCCGTCAGATTTTAAAACAAATTTTACCGGATCGATAAAGCAATTTGAAAATAAAGAGAATAATTTTGACACACCTTCAACTAACATCTCAAATCAGGTAATAGAAAGAGAGCAGCCAAACTTAGCGGATGTTGACTCTATTATTGTTTTACCAGAGTCTAAAGATCCTTTTATCGATCCGCAAATCGCCAACAATAATCAGCAGGATAAAGACTCGATTTTAGGTGACCCTAATAAAGAAATTAAAGAAAAGGAAAAAAACTTGCCAGAAAATGATGATGTCGCGGTTGTTGCGCCAACTAAATCTGCCAAGAACATAGTAACCGAAGAGCCCTATAAACTGTTTACTAACGCTACTGGTAATTTTATAAAAAGACCGGTAGTTTTTACGAGAGATAAAGAAGTTGACTCAGATGAATACGTTGCTTATCACTTTAAAATAGGGCGTTTTGAGTTTGATCGAAAAAAATCTAAGTAGTCCCTGTAACATTCTTTACACTGTGGCGTCCTACTAATAAACAAAGAAATGAAAAGGGTATGACCGACCTTTTCTCAAAAACAAAAATTATGAAAAAGATATTTACACTGATGGCCTTAATTGGTTTAGCTCAATTTGGTCACGCACAAGAAGAGAACAAAGGAAGTGATACTACACGCTTCAAAATTGGCTCAATGGAGTTTATCATAATTGATAAAGACACGTTAGCCGTTGACAATGATGGAAACATTGATCCTGACAACGAAAATGACAAGTCATTTGAAATGAAATACGACAAGAATGATTTGACGTATTGGTCTGGTTTTGATGTAGGGGTGAATCTATTGATGAATAATCAATTTCAATCGTCTTTCACTGAAGACCATTTGACAATGGACCCGGCACAATCGTTTTCTTATAGTTTCAATTTTGCTGAAACAAGAATCAGAATAGCCGGAGATTATTTTGGAATTGTAACAGGTTTAGGGTTTACCAATTCTCGATTTGGTTTTTCAAATGATCGTTTAAGACTAACATCAACAGCAGATACAACAATGGGTGTTATTGATACGACCTTAGCAAACGGGTTTAATCGTAACCAATTACGTGTTAATTATTTTAATGTGCCGGTTTTACTACACTTCAATACTTCTAAAAATCCAGATAAAAACTTTCACATCTCTATGGGAATCATTGGTGGTGTGAGAATAGGATCTAAAATGAAATATAAGTATGACATCTTAGGTGGAGAAGCAAAAGATAGAGTGAAAGCAAAATATAATTTAAATCCTTTTCATGCTTCATTAACGGCCAGAATGGGTTATAAAAACTTTGGGGTATTTGCTAATTTTGATATGCTTCCGCTGTTCGAAAATCAAGCCTCAAGAGTGGCAAAACCATTAACTTTTGGAGCAAGCTTTATTTTCTAGATAAACATTTATTAAAGGAGAAACCGATTCAGATTTGAGTCGGTTTTTTTATGCGCCTATTTATGAGTTAACACATAAATTTGACTAGAGTATTCTCCGTTTTTGGCTTTCATGTTAGATTTCATGCCCTTTAAGAACCCTTTAATCATATGCCCAAGTCCTAATTTATCTGCGCCTGACTTGTATTTTTCAGAAAGCATACTCACATAATAACTGTCAAATTTCATTGGAATCATTTCCACCATTTTCATGTTATGTTTTTCAGCTAAAGCCTTTATGTCGTTTGGTCTGAAATGATAGAGGTGAATAGGCAAGTCGTAAGCGGCCCATTCTTTATGATAATGCTGCGCATCATAAGAACTGCAATTAGGAACGGCAATAAAAAGATGTCCGTCTTTTTTCAATATACGCTTGAATTGAGCAAAGTCGTCATTCAAATTATATACATGTTCTAAAACATGCCACATGGTAATCGCATCAAAGCTTTCTGATACTTGTTTGCTTAATTCATCTGTAGATTCTACTTCTACTTTATGATTCTTTATTGCTTTTTCTCTGGCGTCAGGACTAGGTTCTAAGCCTTTTACATTCCAACCGTTTTGACTAACAAATCCTAAGAAATCACCAGTTCCACAACCAATATCCATTAAAGTTTGTGATTTGGCGTATTTAGAAACTAACTGTAGCTTCTTTTTAAGGGTGTGTTTTCTAACTTGATGATATACCTTTTCAAAAATTCCTTTTTTAGAAGAAGTGTGAGAGATGTAATTATCTGCTTTGTAATAATCTCCAATTTTTTCAATCGCGGGGATGGGGTTTGTATATCTAAAATGACAAGAATCACACTCCACAATGGTAAATTCTTCTTTCGTATATGAATAATCTATCCCCTCTAAAAATACTGAGGACCCCGAGTGATTGCATATAGGACAAGAATTTAATGTATTCATTATAGTTGAAGAATTGAAAGAAGGTAAAGTTATAAATTAATTGCTTTGTTGTGATTGCGACATGGGGATGGCCTTGAATTCATATCCTTCGTCTTTCCAAAATTTCATGAGTTTTGGAAGTTCCATTTCGAGTACACTCATTGCTTTCGGATTATCGTGAAACACAAATACCGCTCCAGGCTTTGTCAGTCGCTCCATTTTATTGCGGAGTTTTTTCTTTCTTAATCCTGGATCAAAATCATAAGAAACAACACTCCAGAAAACGACTTGATAACCCATTTTTTTGAGTTTTTTAAACTGTCGTAATGAAATACGACCATAGGGCGGACGATACAATTTTGAATCAATTAATTCAGCCGCTTTTGTGACATCTGCTAGGTATTTTTCATTTTTCGTCCACCAGCCATTCATGTGGGTCATGGAGTGATTGCCAATAGCGTGTCCTGCCGCTTTTATTTGCTCAAAATGTTCTGGAAATTTTTCAATTTGATTACCTAAACAAAAAAACGTTGCTTTGGCATCAAACTGATTCATTAAATCTAATATGTAATGCGTGATGTCCTTATTAGGTCCATCATCAAAAGTGAGATAGATTTCTTTGTTAGAAGAAGAAATTTCCCAAATGGCACCAGGATATAACCATCTAAGCCATTTGGGAAATGTGTAAAGTCTCATTAAGAAGGAAGCATCATTTGTGATCTGATCACATCAACTTGATTAATTAAAGCCGAAATGGTTTCGTTAATTCTAGCTTTTTGTGAAGGACTCGCTTCTTTCTTTATTTTATTCAAATCTTTTTGAATCTGATCGCTCATATCAAATAATGCTGAAGTAGTCATTGATTTAAATTCTTCTGACTCACTTAACATTTGAGATGACTGCCAAATTGAATAAACTCCTCTGAACGAATCAAAGATAAAGTCAATCATGTTGGCAGATTTTTCAGGACCTACACTTAGGTAGTAATCTACTTCTTCAGCATAAATCTCTAACATTCTGTTCGTATAGAATTCTGCTTTTTCAGTGTTTCCAGCTGCGTAGTAAGAAGAAATATATGAAGGAATAACTCTTCCAAACGGAACGTTGTATTCTGGCATAATTTCAAAACTCTTATCCAACACTTGGTTCACTTTCACTGAATTTGAATCAATAATCATTTGTGCTTTTGCCATTTCCATTGGAACTTCAGATTTTTTGAAGTCACCAACTGGCGTTTTAATGATTTGGTCTTCAGGTCCGTCTTGTGTTTGGATTTGCTGTAAGATAGCCATGCGTTGTTTCGCGTCTTCAATCTCTTCAACATAAGCATCAGCAAGAACAGAGAATTGAACTCTATAATTGTTCGTTAAACGTCTTGTATAGTAATCTACCAATACGTCTGCATCTTCCATGTTACCCCACTTGAAGTTGTAAACTAAGTTTTCAAACATTTTGTCTTTGTTCACTTCTCCTAATGAATTAGGGTTTCTGTTTCGCTCAGCTAAAACTGGTACTAATTTATAAACCAATCCTTCAGCGAAGAAATATTTGTCTAATCCCATGTAGGTAGTAGATCCTGCTGAACTTGCAAAATACAAGGGTCTATCCCAATTGAAATGAGCCGCAATATCTAAGATCATTAAATCAGCTTTAAAGATGGTTTGCTTAGGAATTCTGAACTCTAATCGTTCAACAATTCTGTCCGCGTATTTAGCATCAACCGTTCCGTTAGCCAATACTTTTTCTTTATCCACATCAATTGTTAATCCTTTAGAAGGTAAAATGTATAAACCTCTGTCTTCTTGATTAGCGTCATCAGCCAAATAAGCCATAGCTAAATCTGCTGGCATATAATCGAAGGCATTGTTAAACGTGATTAACACGTTTTGGATGCTTTGAAGAGTGTTGTCTTCAATGCCCCATTTATTTTTACCTGTAGTTGGGTCCTGTGAACTTAAGATGTTAAATACAAGACTTCTGAATTGATAATACGTATTGGTAGAATCAAAAGTAGGAAGTGCATCATACAACTCTTTTTGGTCTTCAGGGAAAGTACTAGTGCTTAACAATAAATGTAAGTTAGTACATGCCGTTTTAAATGCAGGCTTGAACAAAGTTGGGTTAGATGCAATTTTAATATCTAAAATGGCTTTCCACTTGTCTTCTAATGAAGGAGATCCCATTGTCAATTCGTTGGTACCAAGAACATACATGTAATCTCTTGATCCGTTTTGACGATATTGCTCTTCAGTGAATGAAATTGGTAATGGCTCAGACTCATAAGCTTTTCTCGTCATTTGCTCTGTATACCAATCTGTATTCAATAATGATAGGTTACATACACGTACCGAAGTTTTAACATTTTCAACTTCTTGTAAATACCATAAAGGGAAGGTATCATTATCTCCATTGGTGTAAACAATGGCATTGTCATCACAGCTTTGTAAGTAGTTATAAGCTAAAGCCTGTGCCGTGTAACGGTTACTTCTGTCATGATCGTCCCAGCCTTGCATTCCCATAATGATAGGAACTGGCAGCAACATTAACAGTGCTAATATTCCAGCTGAACTTTCTTTTTGCATCACGTTTTTGATTCCAACCATAATGGCGTAAAGAATACCAATTATCGTGGTCATAAACAGTAAACTGAATGCAGCTGTTGTGTTGGTGATGAAGAAGAATAAACTAATTCCGAACAATACACCAACTAAAATTCCTAGATCTTTCCAAACCATGTTTTTGTAGGCGTCAAACAAAGCAAGAACTGACATTCCAATATAAATAGAGAAGGCATAAAAGGATGCCGCATATGCATAATCCCTTTCTCTAGGCTCCATTGGTTTCTGGTTCAGGTAGATGATAATCGCAAATCCAGTCAGCAAGAAGAGGAGCATTACTGTCCACCAAGCTTTGGTGCCTTTTGACAATAAGAAGATGAATCCAATTAGTCCGAGAACAAGCGGAAGCATGTAAAACTTATTGTGAGATGGATTCGAAGTAATTGATCCTGGTGCCAGCGTTTGATCACCGACATGATGTTTATCAATAAAGTTTAATCCAGAAATCCAGTTACCGTCTCTAGGATTTCCATCTCCTTGTTCATCCGATTGACGACCAGAGAAGTTCCACATAAAATATCTCCAGTACATGAATCCAACTTGATAACCACCAAAGTATTTTAAGTTTTCAACCATGGTTGGCGCACCTTGACCGGTGTGACCAGACCATTTTTTGTAGCCATTAACGTGACGTTGCTCTGAACTATACATTCTTGGAAAGAAGGTACAATGTGCAGGATCATAAGTTGGTCTTGCACCAGTTCCGTCAAAAGTTTTAAAGTATTTTTCTTGAACGCTAGACCCTGGTTTTTCAGCTGCGAAAGCATTCGCTTCTTCAATTGTTTTATAACCTTTTAACTCGTCACCTTTCTTAGAGATCACAACAAATCTTCTTAAGTAAGTATCAGAACGGTCATCCCATTTTTTTCTATCGTTTTCAACTTCGGCAGTGAAATATTGACCGTATAAAATTGGCCAATCTCCATATTGCTCACGTTGCAAATAAGCTTGTAAAGATACCAGGTTTTCAGGGTCGTTTTCATCCAAAGGCGTATTTGCATTTGAACGAATTACAATCATGGCAAAACAAGAATATCCAATAAAAATCATGGATGCCGACCAAGTGATGGTATTCATTAAAGTTCTATTGGTCTTTTTAGAGTACCATAATAAAACAGTGATGATAGAAATCAACATTAAGAAGAAAAAGACCGTTCCAGAATTGAAGGCCATTCCAAGTTTGTTAACGAAAATACGCTCAAAGAATCCAGCAATTTGTACTGTTTTAGGAATGATTAAGGCTTGAATAACACCGAGTGCAGCAACCCCAATTATTCCGGTAATAATGAACCCTCCAATGGTGGTTTCTTTGTATTTTCTGAAATAGATAACATACGCAATAACCGGAATACAAAGTAAGTTCAAAAGGTGGACTCCAATTGAAAGTCCAATCATGAAAAAGATGAAGATTAACCAACGATCTTCTCGCTTAGCTTGAATTTCTTCGTCTTCAGGAAAATCAATTTTTTCTTGTAATTCGTTATCCCATTTTAGAATAGCCCAAAATACGATTGCTGTAAAGAAAGATGACATAGCATATACCTCACCCTCAACAGCTGAGAACCAAAATGAATCTGTAAATGTGTAAGCAACGGCACCAATAATACCAGAACCAAGAATGGCCCATTTATGTCCGTCAGTCAATTCTTTACTTTTTTGATCAGAAGATAATTCTAAATCTTCAACTGTTTCGTTTCCAAAAAGCTTCGCTTCAGGACGCGTAACGATTTTCTTTGCGATCATAGTAATCGTCCAGAATAAGAAAAGTATGGTGAAGGCACTACAGAGTGCTGACATACCATTAATCATCATGGCTGCATTTTCTGCAGAAGTGAACATGGTAAACAATCTACCAAGCATCATGAAAAGTGGCGCTCCGGGTGGGTGACCAACTTCTAATTTATAGGCAGTTGTGATGTACTCACCGCAATCCCACAAACTTGTTGTAGGCTCTAAGGTCATGAAATACACCGTTGTAGCAAACAACAATATTAGCCAACCCGTGTAATTATTCAATTTTTTGTAGTCCATATCTTTCAATTAAGCTCTGCGAATTTAAAAATATTATTCAAGCAATTTTCCTAAAAAACTCTAAAACGAACAGTTAGGTTGTTTTAGAGAATAATAATTAAGTTTTTTTATGAAAATATGTTGGAATAAAAAAAAAGGTTTAAATTTGCCATCCCGTTAGCAATAACGATTGCAACAAAACAATTTATTGTCCCATGGTGTAACTGGCAACACGTCTGTTTTTGGTACAGAAGAGTCTAGGTTCGAGCCCTAGTGGGACAACTTCAATCCTCAGCAAAAGCTGGGGATTTTTTTATACCCTCAAGAACGAGGGAAGCTGAGTAAAGTTTATCTTTCATTTGTAACAGATTTATCTAAGTGAATTTTCTGCTAACTTTAAAGTACCACTTGATATTTGTTAAAGGTGAAAAATGAATTTTTTGAAAAAGTTATTTTGCATTTGCTCGATATTGTTTTCTTTATGTTCCTGCAAAAAGTATTTGGCAGAAGAATACCCCAAGGGGTGTAGGTGCGAGCGATTTGCAGGTTTATATGAAATGTATGATCCTCATGAAAATCAAAATTACCAAATGATTATCAGTTGCTTATGTAATGAGGATGGATATGAAGATAGTTTGAGTATAAGTAATTTTGTCAATGTTTACGACTTTTCATATGGAATTTCGCAACAAGGTATCTACAGCCCAGCTGATGATTCAACGGATGACAATTGGATAGACGGCAGTTACTTTTTCGGGATATACGACCAAGAAAATCATCAAACTGCATTATCGGTCGGTGGGCCTTGGTATGGATTTGACTCCAATATTAATCGCTTAATAGGTGACTCAATCTTTATAAGGTACAAAGCTGATAATACCGCTTTTTATATAAATGAAGGAACAGCTTACGAATCAATTGATACGTTCACATATGGCGTTAAAGTTCACTAAATGCCCATGAAACATTTGTTTATTCTTATTCCAGTTTTACTTTTATGCTTCTCATCATGTAAAAAATGTAAACTTAGAGGTGACAACATATTAACCGAAGATTTTAACAGCTATGGAGATTGGTTATTGTACTCTGAATATTCTCAACAGGACGCTTACTATAGTAGAATTGAAGATGGTAATCTAAAGCTAAAAACAGATAACCAATATGATGTTTGTCCAAGAGCAACTTTGAATTTAACCAATAACTTAACTAACATTGACGGGTTTCAAGTTTGTATACACATCAAAAAATTATCTCTGTTAAAATCAACCAGTTTAGATTTTTATTTTAGTATGGGTCAATTTGAAATGCATGTTAATATCGAAAAGGCTAAATCGAGCAATACTTTTCTAGTATTTAAGGTAGATAAAGATGGTATTACTTCTAATTTAAAAGGTGCGTTAAATGGGCAAATTGGTCAGAAAATTGAGAATGATAATTTCACAAACAATTTTATACAAATTTCTCTTTGTCCAAATAAATCTGATTCTACCAATGGTCAAATGTATGTTGAGATTGAAGGCATTGAAATGACGACACTATAAAGAACCTAGTTAATAAAATAACTCTGTTTTCGGACTGAATTGACTTAATGGGGAATCTGTTTCTATTTCAGAGTGCTCCACTTATATGGGCTTAAATGAAGATGACATTCAGAGTTGTATTTTGTAGCTCATTTTCAAAATTACCCTGACTTTGTTACAAATAAAACCTAGAAGCCTCTATTTTACGAGGGTTTTTATTCTTCACTGGTTTTTTCAATTTGAACGGGTCCAACTTCATGTCCAAACATTAAGAGTACCTGGTTCACCTTATCAAGGTTTAGATTGGTTTTATCTTGCTCTATTTTTCTAATAACTGTTAGGGCAATTCCACAACGTTCAGCAAACTCTTCTTGGGTAAGTTTTACAGCTTTTCTTCTTGCTTTAACAAATTCCGCTAATGAGATCATATTATATGCAAATGAATATAAAAAACGTAAATATGACTAAAGTATATGTTCTTGCATATAATTCTTCAGCATTTCGGGCTCTTAATTAAGTTTTTCTTCAAAATCTTAATTAGTGAGATCCTTATTTAAGTTTTTTGCAATTTTCTTAAATAAGAGCCAATAATATTTGCTTCTATTTGTTTCATCAATAGCCATGTTTTCAGTGCTTTTAAAGGGTGACGCTTATTCAGAACATGACAATTAACACGTAATTCTAACAACGATAATCTAAATGAATTTGTGTTGTTGAATTTGAACCTCATTTTGGTCAACAAATCAGACAACACCATTTTGAAATTTTTTTGTTGACCTGGTCATCCCAGTTCATGACTTGTCAATTCAAAAAAATATTATGCGCGCATTTAAACTGCACACCAACCGTTTATAAGTTTTTCTGCTTATGTTTCTGAAAAATTGATTTATATTCACCACTGAACCAATTCATGAACAGTCACTTATCGCATGGCAAGACTTACTTTAATCGCCACATTTCTACCCTTTTTAGGGTTTACGCAAGGATATCAAGTTAATCTGCAAGGACAGGTTCAACAAGGAATGGGCGGAGCCGGAACAGCATTAATGCATGATGCATCTGCTTTATTCTTTAATCCCGGGGGAGCTTCTTTTGTGAATAGAAATGAAGTCAATGTAGGGTTTACGCCAACTTTCGCAAAAGGCGAATTTACTGAACACAATACCAATGCAACTGCCACAACCACTTCTCCAATTGGAACACCTTTTTCTGTATACGGTTTGTTTGAAGTCAAAGACAGCAGCAAATTAAAGTTGGGAATGGCTATTTATACACCTTTCGGAAGCACGGTTGAATGGGAAGAAGGCTGGGTAGGAAGATTTGCCTTAACCCGTTTAGCTCTTAAAGCCATCTTTTTTCAACCCACAGTAAGTTATCGATTAACAGATAAATTAGGAATAGGAGCAGGGTTCATTTATTCTTACGGAAATGTCAACTTGAGAAAAGATTTACCACTTCAAGGTCAAGACGGAACTTATGGAAACGTTGAGTTGGCAGGAGCAGGACAAGGATTTGGATACAATGTCGGACTGTATTACGAACCAACATCTTATTTAAACTTAGGCTTAACCTATCGATCACAAGTGAACATGAACATCACAAGCGGAACCGCGACATTTAATGTTCCTGAATCAGTTGAAGATAAATTTCCGTCTGGTGGATTTTCATCTTCTTTGCCTTTACCGCAAGTATTGACTTTTGGAGTAGGTTTTAAACCATCTAGCCAATTAGCATTCGCTTTAGATGTGAATTATGTAGGTTGGAACGCTTACGACACCCTTGCTTTTGATTACGAAACCAATACTGAATCTTTAGAAGATACCAAATCGGCAAGAAACTATGAAAATACAGTTGCAGTTAGGTTTGGGGTAGAGTATAAATTCACTGAT
This sequence comes from Crocinitomicaceae bacterium, assembly GCA_039939375.1. Taxonomy (GTDB): domain Bacteria; phylum Bacteroidota; class Bacteroidia; order Flavobacteriales_D; family Crocinitomicaceae; genus Paracrocinitomix. The sequence continues at coordinate 324,133 of JBDVJO010000011.1, forward strand.
AATATCATAGGAAGATTAGGAATGGCTTACGCAGTTACTCCTGTTCAAAACGGATATGTGACTCCAGAAACGCCAGATGCAGATCGAATTAATTACACTGCAGGCTTTGCTTATAATCTAAAAAACAAACTTCAATTTGACGTATCACTTTTATACACAAGCGTTCAAAGAGAAGACACTAATTTAGAAACTGGACTAAGCGGAAGTTTCTCAACACGCGTTATTGCACCAGGATTATCCGTATCTTACAATTTCTAACACCATGAAAACGAATTATATATATCTTTTATTGGCCGGATTTGCTTTGGTAAGTTGCAAGAAAAAAAACATTCCTGAAGTTGAGTTAGGTGATGTTAACCCTACCTCATATGTGGCAATAGGAACAAATGCCACAGCCGGATACGCAGATGACGCATTGCATTATGATGCGCAAATCAATTCCTACCCGAATATATTATCAGAGCAGTTGACGATATATCAAAGAATTTCTTTTAATCAACCTTTAATGGATGAAGGTCAACCAGGCATAAATCTGAAAGACCAATCTGAACTTATCCTTGGATACAAAACAGATTGTAAAGATACCGTTTCATTGTCTCCTGTTAGATTGGCTACTGAAGGAAATACGGCCGCTTGGAGTCAAAATGACTATGCCAATATTGCCTTAGATAATTTAGGAGTTCCAGGTGTGAGTATTTTAGATGTCAACACAGTTGGATATGGTAATTCTGCGAATGGCGCAGGAAATTACAACCCATTTTATACCCGAATGACATCTTCTGAAACATCTGGGTCGATTTTAGGAGATGCCATGGCAAGAAATCCAACGTTTTATTCAGTGATGCTTGGAGATGCAGATATCATGGCATACGCAACCAGTGGCGGAACCGGAACACTTATCCCTCCAGTTTCAGGAGCAGCTGGTGTTGGTTTTGATGGATCACTAGATGAGATACTTTTATCTATGAGTGGGACCGGAGCTGATGGCGTAATTGCGACAATTCCTGATGTCTTGGATTATCCTTATTTTAATTTGATTCCTTATGATGGGTTGCCTTTGGATGCGGAGAAAGCTGAAACCATGAACAATGTCTATAACCCAATTGGCATCTACTTTGAAGAAGGAGACAATCCTTTTGCGATTGAATGCGATTGCAATATGCCTTATGGCGTAAGAAAAATGGTTGAAGGGGAAATTGTTTTATTGAGTATCCCTTTGGATTCTGTGAAGTGTAACGGAATGGGTTCAATTGTTCCAATTCCTGATAAATATGTATTGACTTTGGCTGAAATTGATGAAATCAAGGCAAAAATTGCAGCATTTAATTCAGTGATTAGATCCAAAGCAGAAATTTATGGATTGGCTGTGGTTGAAACAAATGACTTAATTCAAGAGTTGAATGCAGGCGTACTGTACAACGGAATCAATTTGAACCTAGAGTTTGTAACAGGAGGCGCTTTTTCACTTGACGGAAGAAATCTAAATCCAATAGGTCAAGCTTTATTAGCCAACAAGTTTATAGAATCAATTAACGAAAAATTTAATGCAAATATTCCGCTTGCGGATGTCACTAAATACCACGGAACACTGTTTCCTTAATTATTAACTAAACTAAAATCTAATTATGAAAAAAATCTACCTGATAGCATTGTCGTTATTCACTATGATTCCGGCAATCTTCGCACAACCGTGTAGCGGTGGGCGTTATTCAACTGACTTGTTTACCAATGTTACCATCACATCAGATGTCAACTTTGGATCAAACACCAGCTTTACTGGTGGAACAACACAGTTAGACATGGACATTTATGAACCAACAGGAGACACCGAAACAGCGCGCCCGCTAATTATTTGGGCACACGGTGGTTCATTTATTGGTGGAACAAAAACCGAAGCAGATGTGGTTGAATTATCTAACCGATTTGCGAAAAAAGGATACGTTTGTGCTTCTATAGATTATAGAGTAGGAATGTGGCCTATTGACTCAGTAAACGCGATTAAAGCTTTGTTGAGAGCAGTTCAAGATATGAAAGCTTCTGTGCGTTACTTCTATCAAGATGCTGCTACAGCTGACACCTATAAAATTGACACGACTAAAATTTATATTGGTGGATCTTCTGCCGGAGCAATTACTGCTTTACATTATGCTTACTTGAATCAAGAATGTGAAATTGAAGAATTCATGTCGATCTCTGATTTAAATTCACTTGGAGGATTAGAAGGAACGAGCGGAAATGCTGGTTACTCAACAGAAGTTGCCGGAGTAATCAATTTATGTGGTGCCTTAGCAAGATACGGTTGGTTAGAAACAGGTGATGTACCTGTAGTTTCTCTTCACGGAGATAATGATGCAACAGTTGATTACAATACAGGTTATGCCAGTGTTTCTGGATTTGATATCATGCAATTAGATGGTAGTAGAATGATTGATGCGCAAGCAACTTCAGTTGGTGTTGATACAAAGTTCTACACGCATTATGGTGGTGGACACGTTGTTTACCTCTCAGATGCTGATTACATGGACACAACTGTTAATTTTATCAGAGACTTTTTAATTGATCAGTTTGGATGTACGGATGCCGCTTTACAACCAGCAAACGCACCAACCGGAACAGCAAACATGTATCCTTTGTTTTATTGTGGATTGTCTGTTGAAGAGCAAGCACAAGAGTTGGTGAAAGCAATTTACCCTAACCCATCTTCAGACCAAATGACCGTTGTTTTTGAAAATGGAACCTTGTTAAATGAAGTGGTATTGTTAGATCTTTCAGGAAGAACAATCAATACATACAAAGTAAATTCTTCAACTTTAACTATTCATAAAGACGGCTTAAAAGCTGGAATCTACCTGCTTAAATCAACAAATGATAAAGGTGTTGTAACAACATCTAAAGTTATTTTTGAATAGGAATTAAATGATAATTTTTGAAAAAGGCATTCAGTTTCTGAGTGCCTTTTTTGTTTCTTTTATTTTCCATAGCACTCCGAGCGGCCTACTGGGTATAGCGCACCTCGACTTACTTCGGCTGCGCTGTGCCAACGCTAAAGCTAAGGCGATACGCGGTCAGCACGAGCCGCTCGGTGTGCTTAGTAAAAGTCGTTCAGCACGAGCCTGTTGGTCTGCAGGAACTGTGTGTGCTTAGCAAGAGTTGCTCGGTGTGCTTTGTATTGTTCTAGAGAGAAAAAGTATAAGACCAATTTCAACTTTATTCTTTTTTCCTTGGATACTTCGACTACGCTCAGCACAAATTCCAAAAGAACCAAAAAAATCAGTGGTCCGACAAACAACTACTAAAATATCAATTCTCAAAATCTAAACGTCCAATATTTTCTGACAAAAACCCATAACCGGGTGTCAGAAAATCAACGAACGTTCTTAACGATTTTTCCGAATGAATTTTAACGTAGTCTTATTGAATGACCACAGTTTTCTTAATCAAATTTTGCTACAATTTTAAAAATTAAGCCGGACCATTGAAATGGAAAGGTAGAATTGTCAAATAAGAAAACACAATGGAGCGCCCGATTTTTCAATCCCAGGATAATGGGAGTTATTGAAAAATATTTAGCGGTTGTGATTTCGTTTTGCCACAATTCAATTGAGATTTCGCGGGTCTTATTAGTTGTCGTGGATTTGTAATCCGTAATGCAGTATGGTTGTTTAATTGCACGGATTACAAATCCGTGCTAACGGGGTCACGAAGGCTATTTTTTTCTGTCCAAGCTTTATAACTTGTAGTGCCATGTGCTGATCAAAGCACAGTTAAAACTTCAACATTTTACTTCAACACTTCGCGAGCATGGCGTAAGAAAAATTGTGTTCGATAAATTGTTGTACGCGTTCAACATTTCAATCTGGATGTGAATAAGTTGCTTAAAAAAAAATTAAAACTCTTAGAGAACTAATTGTTCAATTTTTAAATTCGCTTTTTCTAACCCAAAACGAACCGTTTTTAATAAAAACAGCTATGAAAAAGTTATTCAGTCTATTGCTAATTATCAACACTTCAATTGTATTCTCACAAGAGTTTGAGAACGAAAAAGTAAAAATCAAATATTTTAAACCTGCCTTAGCGCATGATCCTGTGACACCCTCCGTGAACGCTTATGTGACCGAGCCAGCCTCCGCAACGAAAGCTGAAGCCATTACTTACTTAGCATCTCTCAATTCAGATGCCCGTTCAAAGTTTTATTTTCAAAAATTAAACATCTTCAGCAAGCAAATTAAACCTACTGATGTCATTCAAGACGAAGGTTCAAAAGACACCATTGCCCAGTTAGACATTGTGCTTGGTGATTACATTCAAGGCGAAACAACCTTTTACGCTGAAGACATTAAAAAACCAGACGGAACGATCACTGGTAAAAAATGGATCGCCAGTATGACACGTACGTTACCCATGACCTACACATATTATGATGAAAATGGTGTTAAAATATTGGACGCATGTAAAATGGAAATGCAACATACATTGAAGTATCCCAACAACTTCTTTGGTAAAGCACCCGTTTACAAAACAAAAAAAGCCCTTTTAGATGTTTTTCTGCCCAAAAAAGAAGGAATTGAAAACCTTGCTAAAGACCAGTGTTTCTCAAAAAACCTAAGACAATTATCCGGAATCATCAAAGATGCCTTCTCTACGCGTTACTCAAAAATAGTAGTGAAACTTGCCACTTTAAAGCTGAAGAAAAAAGAAAAGCCTAAGTATGCAGATGCGCTTGAACTTGAAACACGAATGCTCGCAAACCTTGAAAAAGTAGTTGCCAACGGTAAAGCAGAGAATAACAAAAATTGGCACAGCCCTGAAATTCAACAAGAATTTGCAGCTTTAAAAGAAGCTTATATTCAAATGTTAGGTGCAGATGTTGAACTAGAAAAAAATGGTGGAACTCCACGCTTTAACAACACTACCTTTGTGGCACTTACTAAAAACATGCTTTGGTGTATGTTCTTTATCAATGAACATGCAGAAGTATTAAAACAAGCCACTGCTCTAGAAAAAGGAGACGATAGTAGCGTTGACAATACCTCTTTAAGCGGAATTACCAATGACTTTAAAATTTCATGGTGGCAATTAAAAGCCATCTCATCTTACTATGCACCAGTGTACCTAAAGAATAAGGAACGCTATGGTTGGGAGTAAGGGGTTAGTTTAGGATTGAGCTAATTTTTTGGTTGCTTTTTATGCTTTCATTGAGTGCACCTGCCTGTCGGTATGCAGGGTCGAACGTGGCAATGAAAAAAAGTAAGATGCTATTTAAAACCACATTTTATCATTATTTTAAAACATGCAAACCATCTCAAAAGGCCTAGCCATTTTGTTTTTCGATAGTTCTTGCTTTTTCTTTTACACAAGAAGAGCTTGAAACTAATATTACTCTAAACACTGAGGTATGGATTTGTGTGAGCGAAACATCCTACGCCTACCACTTTAAAAATACCTACCGCGGACTCTCCAATTGCAAACACGAAATCAAAAAAATGACCCTGCAAGAAGCCTTTAAATTAGGAAAGAAGAAATTGTGTGGATGGGAGGATTAGGGGGAATGGTTTGTTTTTCAAATAGAAATCTTATTTTTAGAGCAAACCCAAAATCAAACAAATGGCTGAATGTATTAACTGTGGCGAATACACAAAATTTAATGGTGGACTCTGCTTCTCTTGTTATAAAAAGGAAGGAAAATCTAAAGATGTTCAAGTCAAGGAGAAGTCTGAAAAGAAAAAGGTAGCAAAAAAGGCTGATTCTAAATCAAACGGCAAATCCAACAGTTGGGTATACAACCTAATCAAAGGCCGAATAGCTGAAACCATTGTTGAAGAGCTCTTTCTGTCTCTAGATTTTCAGGTGTACAAATACGGTATGGAAAATACCATACCTGGAATCATGGACCTCTTAAAAGGAGTAAAAGATGAAGTAGCAATGGAAATCAAACGTATGCCTGATTTAGTGGTTTACAAAGATGGCCGGGCACACTTCATTGAGGTGAAATTTAGAGCCTCCGGTTCTTTTAAGTTATCAGACATTGATAAAAAAGGAGACTATCCTTATCAAAACGCACTAATTGTTCTTGTTTCTAAAAGACACATTAAGAGTATCTCTTTTATGGAGCTGGCTGACGGAAAAGAAATACATGAAAACGATCGTAAATACCTTGGAAGCCGAAAAGAGTTTGATACTGACAAAGAGAAAATTATTGAGTATTGTCAATATGCTGTGAAGTTTTTTGAGAATGTTTAAGTTTTACCTTTAAAAAGAATTATCCAAAAATTTTCGGTTTCTTTTTGATATCAAAATTCTCTGCCTCCTTAATTGAGAATAAGGCATGATGATCTTTGTTTTCTTTGAATGCCTTACCATTTGTTAATATAAAATTTCCATTTAAGTCCAAAGGGCCTGTGAATTGATCAAAAGCTATGAGGCGGCCAATCTTGCTCTCGCAATCTAAGTTTCTAATCATTCCACCAACTTTGTAAAATTCCCCATCACTCACTTTAGCTTTAGCTGAATGCTTGTATTTGGCGTCATGCAACATTTTTATCTTGGTGTAATCAGGGTCATTTAACTTATCATCAAGGATGAAAGATATATCGGGAGCACTGTACTCTTTTGCTTTCCCTTTTACTTTAATGCCAGCGCAATAATCGAATTGATCAGTTCCATCAGTCTTGTTGGTTAGTCTGAAAAAAGGAAAATTCTTTTTTAAACCCGGTGCTTTTGGAAATTGAGATCCCCCTGTTCCTCCTTTGATAAACTCAATCTCATAATTTGCCTTCAAGTCTTTTAAGATTCTTATGTAACAGAAAAACTCATAAATATATTCTCGCTTTTTTTTATCTGTTTTATGAGTTTCAATATGAAGCAAAGTATCGCCAGAATCATTCCATTTTGCTGCCTTTTTAATGGCTTTAGCAAAGGTCTTAATCTCTTTCAGTTGTTGATCTATAGGTTGAATTTTAGCGGCCATGATTTTGATTTAAATTGTTTAACAAATCTTATTTGAGACTCAGAGTCATTCACCTGACTTAAGTGTTTAATTGTGCGGCTAATTGATTTCTCTTTTGAAAATACATCCTCGAACAGCTCGACCTGCTCCTGAATACTATCATTCCCTTCTACAATAATCTCTTTTGATTTTTCTATAACTTTTTTGGTACTAGCAAATCCTATTTTTTCTGGATCAAGAATTTCACTAAAATCATCTCTAAGCATCTCATTTGTGTACTTGAGATAATGTCCTAATTGTAGAATGCTATTTATATACTCCCAAAGATGAGATAATCCCTCAAGTAGTGATATTTCTGAAAAATTTGTTGTTCTATACTCTGCGATCATCATTTGAACAAAATCGATTTGATTCTCAGTTGGCAACCCTTGAAACAAACGCCCAAATGTGGTTCTAGAAGCAAATACATTTTCTTCATACAAAGTATCATAATCAAACTTCGTTAACTCTGTAATATTGCGACTGAAATGCCTGTGTGGTTCATAATAGTTGTAGATGGACATCAAACTAAATGTAAAGTCATCCAATAACTGATTTCTGACAAATGTTCCTTCAAAATCAACTAGCAATTCATGTTGAAAAAATTCTATTGGTTTTACATCCCTTTCTCTAGATCGCTTATATGCTATTTGATGTTGATGACTCAATCTTTCAAACGGAATGACCTTAGCTTCTGATTTATCTGTGACAGTGCCTTTGTGCTTCAGTTTGTACTTCTCTTTAACATGATGACTTTCTGGATCTTCTGCAGATCGGTCAAATAATATTACTTGAGAATTGATCTCTGGTCTAATCTGTTCATTTTTGGAAACGAATTTAATCTTTCCTTGCTGTGAGATGGCACTTTCACTTGTTTCTAAACGTCCATGATTTGGACTACAATTGATCATGTAATAACTCATACTCTTAGTTTTTACTGTTTTAATTATCCTTTTGGCCGAACAATTACCTTATTTGAACTCTCGTTGTATCCAATTATTTCAATGGAATCTGGGAATTTGACTTGCCCCTTTTCATCTGTTTGTTCATTTATCCAAACTATCATTGATAGCCCATTTTCTATTTCACATTCATCCAAAAAGTGTCTAATCCAAATTCGCATTCCTTCCTTTTTCTCACTTCCTATATATTGCCCTTCGATTATATCGTTCGGATAATTACCAAAATTATTTTCAGAATCTTGTACAATTAGTTTTTCAAATGTCAATTTTGAACCTGTCGCTAGTGATTTTATGTGTCTTTGGTATTTATTCAACTGTATCATTTCTCCATTTATTACATGTTTCTTGTAGACAAATCACATATTGAATTCCTTCTGTTTTGCGTGCCTATGTTTAACTTTTCTATTCTCGCCAACATGGCGAGAATATGGCGAGAATAAATCTTAAAGCTGTTTTTTCGAGTTTATTCTCGCCAACATGGCGAGTTTATGGCGAGATAATTATTCGTTAAAAACATACTTTGTTGATCGCCCACCACCCTCTTTTTTAATTAAATTAATTTCGACAAACTTTTTTAGCATCCTTTCGGCAGTTCTATCAGTCAAACCAGTCAATTCTGAAAACTCAGATTTAGACAAAATCTTTTCTCCTCTAAAGAAATCTATATAATCCAATTCTTTACTTGTTAATTCTTCCAATGGATCTTTATCGATCACTTGCTTATATCCCTCTTGCGTCCTAGGGAAATTTAGAGTTAAGAAAGGCTTCTTATATTCAAACTTTGGTAAAGCTAAGTTGTATTCTCTCTTAATCGATTTGAAAGTTTCCATACCAAATCCCTTTTCCTCAGAATAATCCATCAAACTAAAAACATGACTTAATATTGGATTATTGCTCAATGATGGAGCGGCAAATGAGTTCAACTCTTCAATACTGATCGCCGGGTGAGGCCCTCCTGGACTCTTAATTTGAATCAGATCATCATCCAAAATTAAATTAATTTTTGCTGATTTATTTAAATAATCTCTATGCAATAAAGCGTTGATTATTGCTTCACGTAACACAGGAGTCGGATAATCCGTTTTATCTTCTCGCTTAAAAGTGGAAGTATCTTTATCTAAAGGTAAAACTTTTAGAAGCCAATTATTTATTGCATCAGGCAACATGACAAGAGGCTCATTAAAGTCTTGTGGTTCAATCTTACTTCTACCATATTTAATTTGCGCTTTAATAACGGTATTCGGAAATTTAGTACCAGGGCTTTCTCCGAACAAAATTACACCATAGCCTGTTGCACAAAATTTCTTTAATTTCTCATTAAACTGAACAGCACCTATATCCTCCAGATAAAACCAAAAATCATTTTCCACCGAAGTAAAACCTAAGTTTGCCTCACGAATGAATTTGTTCAGTGCTTTAGTAGAAAATTTAGATACAGGATAACTTGGTATCATTAACTCTAAATCAGAATAGACAATGACATCATCCTTTTTATCTTCTTTTCTGGAGATTGCTTGTTTCAGAAATGCTTCATTCTCTTTTTGAATCTCTTTTTGAAACTTACGGTTAAACATTTTGACTTCTACTTGATGTTTAATAAGATGATTAATCCCCTTACCGTCTACTGTAGGGTCAGGGTCTTCAATTCCTACATAAACTTTTTTAATACGTGCATTCGTAGTTCTTCTGCAACAAGGGACTTTAGGGTCATTCCGTTCAACACAGGGTTCTAAAGTTGTATACAAAACACAACCTTCAAGATTAACATCAGTTAACTTTCGCTCCATCAAAGTATACTCAGCATGATCTCCTTCGCGAAGTTCACCTCTGTGTGCCGTTTCTATTCTGCCATCAGGAAACAAAATCAAAGCACCTACCTTAGGAGGAATCTTTCCATCAGGTCTAGGTTCATTTATGCTTTTATTCATGACATCAATTGTCATTTGCATCAATTCTTCATGCGTGTAATCATCCCATTTTATTTCGTCATCAACTTTTCTTGATCTAGTATTTCGATTTTCGAAAGCTTCAAACATTTTATCAGTCACATCTTTTGCGCCCTGTAGAAAAAATTGAGGTGTTAATTTGTTAGGTTTAAAAGCAGTTAACAACTTTTGGTAGTTCGATCTAAGCTCATCAGAACTTGTACCGTAAGTATCATTCAATTCATAAATAAGGAAAGTTGCACCAGCAACATGGACCTTACGTCCTGGTAAATCATATGAGCCGTGACCATTCTTATAGATTTCAATAAGATCAAACAATTGATTCTCATTGACAACCAAGATAGGGTTGCCTCCTTTTAGAGATTTTGGTGCCCCTTGAAAAATATTGTAATATTTCATAACCTAAACTTTCTCAACCTCCCTATCACCCTCAAAAACCTCCTTCAAACAACTTTGCATTAGCCGCTCAATTTGGGTGTGGCTTGTTTCTATTTGTTGCTCTAGCTCATCACATAAAGTCATGAGAGAGTTCACTTTTTGGACTATTGCTTGTTGTTCTTCAAAACTTGGAAATGGAACAATTAGCATTCTCATATCACCTAAAAGCAAGTTGTTAATTGCAGAGCCGCCTGAAGTCTTTAGCAAATTAGGAGTAACAGCTTTAATAAAACTTTCAATATACTCAACGTTAACATACTGTGGTAACATTTTCACTACAGCAACACTTTTTTGGAAAGTAGATTTTTCAGTCTTTGGATCTTCTTGCACAATAGCGGTCTTCCCTACAGTTGCACCAGTGTTAACTATACAAAGATCTCCAGATTTTAATGCTGTTCTTTGGTGCACTTCAGTAAATTCTTTATAGTTAATCTGCCTAGCTCTATCATAAAGTAATTTACCTTTTTGTACATCTTTTGCTGAAAGAAAGTAGTAACCAGAATCTGGTTCATCTTGACAATTACCATGTTTTCCATCTGTAATTAGGGTAGTAATATCCATAAGTCTACACCAAACCCAACTACTTGGTAGCTCAAAAGTTTTGTCCTCTTCAACGATAGGAGGTAGAGGTTTATCTCTTCTCATTTTCTTTTCAGCAATAAGTTGTTGCTTCTCAGCTTCAATGCGTTCAAGAAGCTCTGATGCAGGCTCTATTGTCTCGCCCTTCGAGAGCCTCAGGGCTCTCCATTTGGCGGTGAGTTTGCCTTGAACTGCTAATTGCAAAATGGTTTCACGGAGCTTCTTAACACCACTTTTCTCTGTGAAGAAAGTTGGAAACTGATCTTTTAACCAATTCCACTCTGTCGCAGTATTGTCTGATTCTGTTAGCCTTCTCAATGCTGAGGTAACAAAATCTTCTTTCAAAGAGATGCGCTCTTTGGTGAGATCTTCAAGCTGTTCTACTTCTGCAAATAATTGATTGACTACTTTTTGAATGATTTCTTGTTCATCAGAAGGAGGGAGAAAAATTATCTGGCTTCTTATTTTCACCCTTGATATATTGGGCTGGGCACCTCCCTCTCCTTGATTGAGAAAAGTCTGCTTCAAGCCCTTTAATAATAAATGAAGATATTCAGATGATATACAAGAAAAAGGTGTGCAGGCACAAACTGCCTGATTTGTTGTTCCGTGAACTGCAAGAACTCCGGTTTTACCTATAGTAGCACCATACATAGCAATTAGGACATCCCCCGGTTTGTTTAATTTAACCGAAGTTTTCGAAAGCGCTAAATCAGTTATTTTTTCTTCAGATTCATAGTCCATCACGCCATGGTTTAATTCCCCAGATTTAAACCAGTTAATTTTACCACCATAGAATTCAGGTCTAGACCTAAGTGGCGTTGACCCAGCTCCCCAATCACCAACTTCTCCCAATCTTACTGCAGTCCAGGAAGAAGGAATTGATTTCGAAAACTCCTCTGTTATTATTGGTAAAGCCTTCTCTTTTCTGATTTTCTTTTCTTTAATCAAAACTTCCTTCTCCAATGCAACTTTTTCAATTAAAACTGAAGCGGGCTCAACGTCAGGATTTTTGTCTCTCCAGTTTTTTGTGAGATCACCTTGAATTGCTAGTCTTAAGATAAGATCTTTCAACTCCGCAGCATTCTTAGGATGCAGGCTCAGTTCTTTGAATAATGATAGTAGCTGCATCTTAACTTAAAGCTTCAGTTAATACTTTTATAATCTCATCCTGCGCAGAGATTAACTTCTTTTCCGTAATGCGGTATTGCTCCAAAATTTCTTCAGGTGTTCCTAAATCATCAACCTCTTGATACGGATTTTTAATATCCAGATTATATCCTCTTTTCTTAATTTCTTCAGCAGACACCTTCCAGGCGTATTTATTCTCTTCACGCTTATTCCACCATGCTTTTTCTGCTGTAAATTCTTTAACCGTGATGGGTTTGCTCTTATTATAACTTTTGTATCCTTCAGGATACGGATGCTCATAGTACCATACATCTTTAGTGGGGGCTCCTTTATCAAAGAACAAAAGGTTGGTTTTAATACCAGTATATGGGTTAAACACACCATTTGGTAACCTGACAATGGTGTGTAGGTTACATTTAGTCATTAACTCTTCTTTAATTCTTGTCTTAACACCTTCTCCAAACAAAGTGCCGTCTGGCAATACAACCGCACAACGGCCACCGTCTTTCAGCATTCTAATAATTAAGGCCAAGAAAAGATCTGCAGTTTCTTTGGTTCTGAACTTTGCAGGGAAGTTGGTTTCTGTACCGTCTTCTTCAACACCACCAAAAGGAGGGTTCATTAATACAATATCAACCCGGTCACTTTTACCCCAATCGGCATAAGGCTTACTCAATAAATTGTCTCTACGCACGGCTGGTAAATCAAAGCCGTGTAGCATTAAGTTAGTCGTACATAATAAGTGAGGCAATGGCTTTTTCTCAATTCCTCTAATCGATTTTTGAAGAATATCTCTGTCCTTAGTCGTTTTTACTTGATCTCTTAAATGCTCAATGCTACAAGTCAAGAAACCACCAGTTCCGGCAGCCATATCAAATACTGTTTCGCCTAATTTAGGGTCAATGATGTCTACCATAAACTGCGTAACACCTCTAGGCGTGTAATACTCTCCAGCACTACCAGCAGATTGTAGTTCTTTTAGAATGGTCTCATAGATGTCATTAAACAAATGACGCTCGTCTTGATTGTTAAAATCAATTTTGTCAATCTCATTAATCACTTGACGGAACAAGGTTCCGTTCTTCATGTAGTTGTAGGTGTCATCAAATACTGATCGGATGATCTTGGCTTGAGGTCCTAATGTGATGTCCAAATTTTTTAATGCAGGAAATAACTCATTATCTACAAAGTCCATGAGCTGATCACCTGTTAATCCTTCATCATCTGATGCCCAGTTTTGCCACTTCAATTTTTCAGGGATTGGACTTTGGTAATCGTCCAAGGTTAAATCCCATTCTTCTTCTTTATCTGCAAAGATTTTCATAAAGAGCATCCACACCATTTGAGAGATCCTTTGCGCATCTCCGTCTACTCCTGTGTCTTTCCGCATGATGTCGCGGATGCCTTTTATGTTTGTTGTTATGTTGCTCATTTATTTTTTTGTTCTTCGATAAGTGTTTTCAATTCTTCTACTTCTAAGTATTCATCATCCTCACCTCTTCTGTGAAGCATTCTATGACAATTTGCGCAAACTAATGCTAAATCCTCTTCTTCGGTAATTCTTTCTCCTTGATTTATTGGTGTTCTGTGATGACATTCGACATAACCACTTCCATGCATTCCATAAGTCGATAAAAAATCAAAACCACAGCACTCACACTTTAAATCCGTAGCATTTGCTTTTTTTCTTCTTGTTATTTCTGAATTCCTCTCTCTTGAGATGTGCAACCTTAATTCTATTCTAAGCTTACCTTCATTCACTCCAGGATCTTCAGGTGGTACATCAAGACTTGCTTCAAAGTGATTCTCAAAATTAGGGTTTAGAAACGGTCTGAAGCTATTCCAGATTAAAGACTTCATTTGTGAAGCTGGTAAATCAGAAGTTATGTTAGTTATTTCGTAAGAATGAGTTTGATTAACAGGTTTAAAGTTTAGGTTGTGGGGTTTAGGATTGATACCACCAGTAACTTTCGCTATTACTGCAACTTCTCTACCCCAAGGGAAATCAGGATTTGTATCAGAGCAATCAATAAAATCATTACTAACAGGGGTTACCAAATGCGTTAATTGGGTATATCCTTCGTCATTGGGAGTTTGAAATAAAAGTATCACTTCACCAACACCTGGTTTTAACGCCTCTTTTTCATCCGTATATCTTTTAGACCAATGAAGAATAAAACTATCATTTAATTCATCTTCCATGTAGGCCCAATCACTCCCATGATCACGCTTTACATTTCTTACCCATAATAAAGATGAACTATTTAACATTATGCAGTTTGATAAATTTCATTTTCTAATTCTTTCACGGCGTCCTCAAAATCTCGCTTTTTGCCAAAGGCCCTTACGAGTTCAACCGGGCTGCCCATATCAGATAGAGGTTTGAGTTTTAACACACTTGTATCTTCAATTGATACCACTCCACTTTCAATGTATTTTTCAAGTAATCCTTCTAAAACATTTCTGGCTTGATCTCCATACTTGGCAAAATAATTTCGCTTCTTTACATTCTCAGCTCTTTCCTTTCTGGTTAAAGGCGGTTGATCAAATGCTATGTGACAAATCAAATCAAAAGCATCTAGGTCCTGACCTATTTCTTCTCTTAGGGCTTCAAGGAAAATACCATTCTCGGCCATTTCTTGCAGCAATTCTTCTTTCTTATCTGATGTATTCCACTTTTGAATGAATCCATCTAAAGAATTGAACTCTTTCACAATATTGTCTTTTGAGTATTGCTTTAAAGATTCAGTAATCAGCTTGCCATCTTTTCCGTAATACTGCACTCTTTCTGAAGCCACCGAAACAGATACACTATTGACATAATATTTTTTAACCTCAGATTCTTCAGTTTTGATGGAAATGTCCGGAGCGATTCCTTCTAAACTCACAATCTCTTCATTGCCTTCAGCTCCTTCTAATTTAGTTCCCGCATCTTCATCTAACTCATCAGGAGGTGTTACCGGATCATCCATTCCAGGATTATATATTTGAACTGGATCGCCATCAAAATCAGGGTCTGCAAAATGATTGGTACACTTTCTGAAATCCATTAAAGTAAAAAAGACCTTTCCGTCATTCTCTCTGATTCTTGTTCCACGACCTACAATCTGTTTAAACTCTGTCATAGATCCAATGTTAGATTCTAAGACAATGAATTTCACCATTTTGGTATCTATCCCGGTCGTCAACATTTTAGATGTAGTTGCAATCACAGGTAATTTCTCTTCAACATCTGTGAAGTTATCAAGCTCTTGTTTCCCAACTTGATCATCCCCAGTAATCTTAACACAGTAGTTCCAATGCTTGGCAACCAAGTCTGCGTTCTCATTAATGAGCGCTTGACGCATTCTGTTTGCATGATCGATATCCGTACAAAAGACAATCGTCTTCGCAAATCGGTCAGTCGCCTTCAAATATTCAGTGATTTTTTTGGCGACAGCTTCTGTTCTGCCATCAATCACTAGGTTTCTATCGTAATCTTTGAGGTTGTAGATTCTGTCTTCTACCTCATTTCCATATTTATCTAATAATCCTTTGGTCGGTCTCCAACCTTCGTCCACATCCATATTGATGCGAACCACTTTATAAGGGGCTAAGAAACCATCTTCAATTCCTTGCTTTAAACTGTAGGTGTAAATCGGTTCTCCAAAATACGCCATGTTTGAAACGTCTTTAGTCTCTTTTGGAGTAGCGGTCAATCCAATCTGGGTAGCTCCGCTAAAATAATCTAGGACATCTCGCCAAGCTGAGGCTTCAGAAGCAGAACCTCTGTGACACTCGTCAATCACAACCAAGTCAAAAAAGTCAGGACTAAACTCTCTATATGCGTTCTTGGATTCGTCTGTGCCTGTTAATCCTTGATAAAGTGCAAAGTAAATTTGGTAAGATTTGTCAATCTTTCTGTTCTTGATGATATGCATGATATCATTACCAAAAGGAGAGAAATCACCATTCTTGGTTTGAGTCAACAAGGCATTTCTATCTGCTAAAAAGAGGATTCGTTTCTTAACACCATTTCTCCACAATCGCCAGATGATATTGAAGGCAGTGTACGTTTTCCCCGTACCCGTAGCCATTACCAAAATAATCCTATCCTGACCTTTCGCAACAGCTTCAACTGTTCTGTTCACTGCATTCTGCTGGTAATATCTCGGAGACATTCCGTTATCATCAGCATAATAATCTTGTTCAACAATTTTTATGGCTTCAGGCTCTTCAATCTCCCTTTCTTGCAAGTACCTTTTCCATAATTGTTCTGGAGATGGAAACTCATCTAGGCTTATCTCCTTTTCAACTTGTCCAATGTTCTTGGTCTTATCGTGAAAAACAAAACTGTCTCCATTAGAAGTAAAGACAAATGGAATGTGAAGAATCTCTGAGTATTCCAATGCCTGTTGCATGCCGTCACCAACAGACTGTTTGTTTGATTTGGCTTCAATTATCGCAATTGGAACGTTTGGCTTGATGTAGAGAATGTAATCAGCTCTTTTTTGTTTCCCTCTAGTATGAAGATTTCCTTGAACAATGATTCGCCCATCAGTGAAGCTTACTTCTTCTCTGACCTGCGTTCGCATGTTCCAACCAGCCTTTTCAATTGCTGGATTAATGAACTTGGTACATATGTCCCTTTCGGAGAGGTCTTTTTTATTCATAAGAGATAGGTTCGCTATAAATATAACAATTCCCTCAAATCAACCGATTTAAAGGTGGCAAATGCGTAGTTTCCGAAATTTAGGTTGGAGTGCACAGACAATATACTGTGAACATTAGAATTTAGTGTATAGAATTAAACCAAGATTATGCAGGTGCTTTTTACTCTTTCTCCGTTCGCTTCACCTTAAACCGATACCTCAAATAAATGCCTGCAATAATTAGAAAAATAGGCAAGACAATATAAAAAGCAATACTTCAAGGGTCTGACCAATTAACAGGTTCGTCTGAGAGTTGAATTTCTCTGGCGCGCTGGGCAAAGCCCGTTGCGCTAAGCGTAAATAAAAATATAAGTGTGGATAGGTATTTTTTCATCATATCTTAAGATACAAAAAATAAAGACCAATGTCAATACGGATGCACAAGCGAGTCGAGATTTTTGTAGTAAAAAGTTTGGATGTCACACCCTTCTCAACTCTTCCATTTCATTACTCAACAACTTTATTTCTAACTGCACGCGCTCGTACTCTTCTTCAAGCGCTTCAGTAGCTTCGTCTAGTTGCCTGAATTGTTCTTCGTAATTGAAGAGTAAAGTTTGTTGTTGCTCGGTGAGTCCGTCTTGAGTGCTCTGAGCGGCTTCTAGCTCATCTAACTTAATACTTAGTTTCTCGAGCTTCTTGCGTGATTGCTTGATTTTCAAGGCAGTATTTTCTAAATAGTTCTCCTTACTATCAATGCTGGCTTCAGTTGTCGTCAGTTTTTCTTGATGGGTGAGGGCTTTCTTTTTGGTGGCCTCAGGGTCAAACTTAGATGATTTGAATAAGCTCAGTGCTGTTTTTGCTCCAGCAGCCGAGTTTTGCCAAATGCTGCGAATGTCAAATGTAGGTTGTGCCCGAAGCTCGTAGTATTTCTTCGTTTCTTCATCTTCTATTCGTTGAGATAAAACGGTTCCGTCTTGCAAGGCGAGTAAAAATTCATCACTCAGCTGCTGACCTTCAGCTTGACCCACAAAACCGATAGTTCCGCCAGTGGCATTGTCAAAATGTAAGGCTTCAATTTGATAGTAGATACGTTTTAATTCAACAGATGCTTTCGAGAATTCTACCACGATTTTTCGCTGGTCCATCCATCCAGAAATAAAGGCATGAAGAGTAAGTAATGAGGTGACCACTATGGTGATGATGTCTTTTAATTCATTTTCTGCCATTAATTGGTCTAAAATAGGCATACCTGAGTTCACTGAAGCCTTGGCTGTACTTACGAAAATAAAGATGGGTACACCCAGCAGAATGATGAGGGTATAAGCATAATAACGGTTCAGTTTACGTTGCTCTTTTCGGATGCGTTTGGTGTACCAATAGATGTTGTATAGATTCTTAGCCGTGAACGATTTCAGAGCGTAGCGCTCTTTTTTATTGAGTGTCTTTTTATCTGGAATCCCAAAACGTTGATAGAACTCGTCAATATCTTCTTTTACTTGGTTTGAACTGACAAACAAGGTTTTTATCCAAGTACCCACTCTACTCAAGCGCCAGATTATATTTCGGCGCGGTGTTTCAAAACTGTATTTTTTACTCTCTGACATAAGTTTATATTTTGGACCAAGGTTGTGGGTCAAGTTCGAGATTTGAAATGGAATTAAAAAAGGCCAAAGATTGAAACTCCACATGACGGTTATCCATGTATTTTGGAGTAACACCTGAGTATTTATTGTTTAGGTGATTGGTGATTCTCTTTTTTGACCAGGTTCTGGCTTCTTTATTTAAAAAGTCATTATCTGCCAAGTGAAATAAGAACTCTTGCTTACCGCCTTTTCCGGACACTTCAAATACTTTTTCTAAAATTTGCTCACCTTTTTTTCTGGCTTTGCGTTTTTTGGTGCTGCGTCCAATTCCTAGGGAACCAACAGCTTGATAATGGAATCCATCCAAAATATCAGGCATAGCCGGTACCGGAAATTCTTTCTTGTAGTTGGTACACCAATTTCCAATGGCAATCATATATTCGGTCCAACTGTCTTCATATTTAATGCGACCTTCTTTTGAAGTTTGATCGATTTCACCTTGAAAAAGCGTAGAAATTTTAGCGATTCCGGGCAGCAGATAACGAGAGAACTTTGGAGTAACGTAGGTGGATCTGATTTTAATGTTTTGATAGTTTTCTTCTGCTAATACTTCAAATTGAACCTTTAAAAAGTCAGGGTAAAAATGCAGAACATTGAAATGAGAACTGAGGTGTTTGACATCTATTCCTAAATCCCTTAGTCGATCGATTTGCGCGCGTAGCTCAGCTTTTAAATCGTACATGTTTTGGGGCAAGTTGTCTTTTTGCAAGATGCGGCCAATGTTCATGTTAAAAAAAGGTCTGAAATGTCCGTGATGCGTAAAGTGAGGGTTGTTGCGCATTTCAGTGCTTAGCGCTTCACCAGAGTTCATTGTAAAATGACATCCCAAGTCAACGCGTTTGTCTTTTTGAAAAGGCAATATTTTGCTAACAGATAGTTTCATATCAAAGCCATTTGCTAGCATAGCTACAGAGTTCAGCCATCCGTTTTCAAGGGCATCAATAACACCATCATCAATTTCTTTGTAAGCTCCGTAATCGTCAGCCGTAAAAATTAACGCCATATAGTAGGTTTAGATCACCTGCCAGCGCTTCTGTCGTTCTCTTCTTAGTGATTGAGGTTCAGGGTCTTGTTTTAAAGATAGAAAAAATTCGTTCAATTGGATGTTGGTGACGTAGTTTCTCGTGCACTTAACAACTTTTATGCACACCGAGCGGCTTGTGCTGACCGCGTGTCGCCTTAGCTTTAGCGGTGGCACAGCGTAGCCGAAGTAAGTCGAGGTGCGCATTCCAGAATTTTTTTCACTAAGCATACCGCACGACTTTCACTAAGCACACCGAGCGAAGTCGAGGTGCGCTTAGGAAAAATTACTTCCAACGCTACAATCCAATAGTCCCTTCCAAAACGGATTTCAAAATAGCGCCTCCAACTTTTTTAGAACCATTCTTAAACGCAGCTTTCGCCGGGTTATAGTGATACGATTCTGCAGTATAATCACAACTAGATCGTTTCGTATAGAACAAATCTTTTTCAAATTTCATTCTAGACACGTTTTGATAAATTCTGGTAGTGATGTCAAACTGCGCATGTGACATTGACACCCCATCTGAAGCTACAGTAATGGCATGCGCAGCCAAATCAAATTGTTCTGAACTGTTCTGAACAGATTTTCCCATTTCAATTCTTCGTGATAGCGAATTGGAACTTAAGTCGGTAATCAGAATGATATGACTAAATCGATCTTCAGACATAGATTGGGCTAAATTCAGTGCTTTTTGTACTCCTGGAGTTGGATCTGTTCCCCCACCTGTAAATTCTTTCGCAAGTAAGAAGGTCAATTGCGCCATGGTGATATCTGACTTCTTTCCCACATAAATTTTCTCGGCTTGTGTATTAAAGGTGGTAATGGTCATCATGGCATTATCAGGTGCTCTATTAAATAAATACCTTAGGGCACTAGTCGCTCTGCTCTTCTCATCTTTCATGGATCCTGAAAAATCAATCACAAAGTGATAATTCATTGTGTCAGAATATTCTTCAATGCATTCGCAATTCACGGCGGTTCCTCCTTCTGCACTTCCCTTTGGTCGTTGCAATTGCGCTACAACCTGATTCAATTCAGACTGTGTGGTATGAATATAGTCGTCCATGTACGGTTTTACCTGTTCTAAACCGCTAGTTCTTGCTCCAATTTGAATTAAGGTCAATTTTCGACCTTCAGATTCGTAATTATTTTTAATAATTGCGGCAATTTTGGGAGAGACATGAAACTCACCATCCGAGATCAATACCATTTTAGCTGAATCCGGTCCAGGAGTATCCCAACTTTCGTAAGCTAATTGCAATCCAACGAAAACATTAGTTCCACCGCCTATGGGTGCTCTATCTAACAAACTGTCTACCTTTTCAGCAGTTCCATCTTCAATTTCACCGGCAAAAATCTTGCGTGAAGAAGAAGCGAATGTCACAAATGATACGGGTGTTCCGTTCGGCAATTTTTTCAGAAAACGCACTAAATTATGACGCAACGAGTCAAATAATCCATCTCTTTTCATTGATCCAGAAGCATCCAAAGCAAATAAATAAGGTTGAATTTGTTTTTTCACTACCGGGTTTTCTTCATCTTCTATAACTGGCTTCACTGCGCATCCGCAATCGGTGCTACCTGTAACTTTTTTAACTGAAAAATCATCAATTTGATAATATGCTTTTGATTGAAAACCATCCATTTCAAAATAAGGGTCTAGACCAAGATCTTTCATTTGTTTAGAATCTCTAGTTCCAAATTTTCCAAAACTGATATATTTTTCGCCGCCACTAGCAATATAATAACCACTGTATTGGTTCCACTTGGTATTTACCATAGCTTCACCTTCGTTCGCATAAAGTGAAGCTGATAAAGAAGTTGGGTCTGATATCTCTGACACCAATTTTCGATCATTGTGCAGTAAAACCCCTACATCTGTTGCGGCCCATCTTGAACTTCTTTGAAGAATAGTGTTGAATTGAATACAATAGATGGCATCTTTTTCAAGGGGCGCAGATAAACTTCCTGTGATGTATTCGAATTTAGTTTTTTCTTGTCTGCTGCTCCCTAACACCAATCCAACTGCGTTTCTCCCATTAAATGCCACAGCGACACTTTTTTTAGGAGTAATGTATAAAGTTGGGAAATTTTTTAGGGGGGCATGCCATTTTGAAATGGTCTTATTTTTTACTTTAATTACCCCATAACCTTTGTTATCTCCGAATTCAAATCCGGGATTTTGCACTAGGTTTTCTTGAGTAAAAACAGTTGCTAAAAAGAGCAAAAATATTGAACATAGCGTCAATGATTTCATGAAGTGGTTTTTTGGTAATTAAGCTATAATCAAGATTTGTGCCAATGCTTGATTTCATAATATTAACGGAGTTAATATATTGAGTTCGACTCAATTTTAATTACAGTGACACTTATATTTTTTTTTAAATTGCGGCTCTATAATCCAAAAAGTAAAAATGAAAAAGAATATTAAAATTTTGTTCACAGGGATGCTTCTATCATCTCTTCATATTGCAAACGCTCAGTCTTTGGTTGCATCTATAAACCAAGCTAATAGCTCAAATGAAAAGCCTTTGCATTTACATGAAAATAAAGCTTACGGTGATATACTTTGGAGTGACGACTTTAGCAATCCAGGAAATTGGATAGCAGGAGGACCTTCAACTGATTATAATACTTACGGTTGGTCTATTGGAAATCAAGCGCATGGATGGTTTTTTACTGGAGCTGGGGACATGGGGACTTCAGGTAATTTCGCCCGTTTTACAAATGGTGATCCGTTTGCCCCAGATATCGTAGAAGATGGACCTTTTACACTTGAATATACTGGAACAATAGATTTAACAGGAATTGTAGCTCCTCATGTTGAATTTGAGCATTATGGTGCAAGATATTTTACGTTGCAAGCTGTTCAAGTTAGTACTGATGGTGGAACTAATTGGAATGAAGTCATAAATAACAACGATATAGATCCGCTTACAAACGGAAGTGGCTCTATTTATCCGAAACCTGATACTCGAAGTGCGAATATATCTTCTCAAATTGCGGGTGATCCTTCAAATGTTAAAATAAGGCTGTATTGGGATGGATTATTTGATGGCAATGCCATGAGTTATTTAGAATATGGTTGGTTCGTTGATAACATTAGAATAGTTGAAGGTGCTAATTATGACATTGTGAATGAGCAAACGTATTTTAGGTCAGGTGTTGGTGGAACAATTCCTAAAGGTTTAGAATATTATACTGTACCGCTACATCAATTAACTGATTTAGAGTTTTCATCACGAATATTTAATGATGGAGGGTCTGTTCATACAAACGTTCATTTAGAAACTGCAGTAGTTAAGGGGAGTGTAGTTTATTCAGACCTATCTGCTAATGTTGATGTAGACCCGGTTATGACAGATTCACTGGTGTCTTCTACAACTTACTTGCCAGCAGATGGAACTGGAAATTATACAATAGAATATAACGTTTTAGGTGACAATACAGATGAGGTGTTAACAGGTGATTTTCAAACAAATATGTTTACTGTAAGCGAGAATTCTTATTCTAGGTCCAATGGAACCGAAGAGGCAGCAATAGCGAATACTTTGGCTAATGATGGTAATCCATTCCAGATTGGAAACGTCATGGAATTTTTTGGGACGGCCTTTATAGATGAAGTGAAAGTAAAACTAGAAGACAATACAGATAATTTGAGTCAATGGATGTATGTTAGTTTGTACAAATATGAATTTGGAGCTTTTTATTATGTTGATCAGACGCAAGATTTATTTATATACCCGGGAATCAATGGTACAGAAGTATCATTAGAATTAATTCAGCCAATTGAAGTTAATGATGGAGATGTATATTTAATTACTGCAGGTCATTATGGATCAACGGGTATCAGTTTTGGTTTATCTCAGAAAACCGAAACAGGAACGGTTTTAGGTTATGACGGTTCGTTTAATGAAATCAGTTTTAATAACCCAAGAGCAGTAATGCTAACGCTTGAAATGAAAGACTATTATGAAACTAATCAAGACGTTACGATTTGCTCAGGTGACAGTTATAGTATAGGTGCATCAATTTACGATACGGCTGGTGTTTTTTATGACACCTTAACTGCAGTTCAAAATGGATTAGATAGTATTGTTACAACAAATTTGACAGTTGATGTACTTTATCAAGACACGTTAGACGTTGCAATATGTGATGGTCAATCTTATGATGTTGGATCTAATTCTTATACGACTGCTGGTTTTTATACAGATACTTTAACTATTGCTGGAGGAGCTTGCGACAGTATAGTTCATACAAATTTATCAGTAGACGCCGAACCACTTTATGTAGCTTATCAAAGCAATGACACCGTGTTTGCTTTGGAGTCTGGTTTGACTTATCAATGGGTTGATTGTGACAATGGAAATAGTCCGATTGTTTCTGAAACAGGTCAGTTTTTTATTCCAACAATAAACGGAAATTATGCGGTAATTATATCTTCAGGTGGATGCTCTGACACATCAGCCTGTATTTTAGTAGATAATATCGGTGTTCAGGAGTTTTCTTCAACAAACATGACAATTTATCCAAATCCGGCGTCAAATCTACTTACAATCGATATTAATAAAGAAGTCGTAAACAATATGCAGATTAACATTACAGATGTAATGGGTAAAAACATACTCCAACTAAGTAATGTAAAATCGAATTTAATTCAAGTTGATGTAAGTAACTTTGCATCAGGCATGTATAACGTTGTGATTTATTCTAATGACACAAAAAAGGTTGTTAAATTAATTATTGAATAGATTAAAATCCTTGACGTTGGGTTTTTCTTAAAACTGACAAAGGTCATTTTTTGGCTTGACACTCATCATAAGATAGGATGCAAGTTGCATGTAATTTTGAGGTATAAATTAAAACTTAAAATTATGGCACATGCAATAAACACAAAATCAGGAGCTACTTATACGGCTACTAAAACCGAAAGAAAGTCTAAAGATTCAACCATTTCAGCAGCGTTAGGGTCTGATAAAATAGAGTATAACAGGTTTGGAATCAGTGCAATTGTATTATTGTTTGTCGTTTGTTTTTCAGGCGTAACAGTTGGGGTTGGCGGAATGGATTCTGCGTTAGAAGTTGGGATTATTGTGGCGCCAACTATGGCAGTTTTAACAACAGTAATCGCGGTTCAACCAATGAAATATGTTCTAGGGTTTGCAGCTATTTCTGTATTAGTGAATCTGGTGATCTGTATTTTAAACTTAACAATGGGAGCATCTATCTTCGTATAGATTTTCAATATTTTAAAAATAAAGGGGGTGGTTTTTAAGAAAATCACCCCCTTTTTTCATGGATAAAAAGTTGGCATTCGTCCATTTTATTGATATTCAGAAGATTTTTTATGGATATTTGCAATTGAAATGAAACAATTGCTTGCTATATTTTTGTTTTTCATGTCGCATTTGGCTTTTAGCCAAGTGGTAACATCTGCTGCGGATGCTGGTCCTGGAACATTAAGAGAAGCTATTAGTAATGCTACAGGTGGGGAGGTAATCACTTTTGCCCCTGCTTTGGACGGATCTTTAATCGTCTTGAATTCTACATTAACGCCGCTGGTAAATATGACCATAGATGGTGCCGGCGTGAAAATAGCCATAAGCGGAAACGATAATGTTAGAATTTTTCATTTGAACGGCGCTATGAATGTCACTATTTCAAATTTGGTTTTAAGAGATGGAGCTGCCAGTATTGGTGGAGCTGTTTATGCCCAGAGTGGAGCGAGTTTAACTATGAATAATGTGATATGTAGAGATAATCATGCGAACAATGATGGAGGTGCTTTACGATTATTTGGTGGTAGTCATTTTTTAAATAACGTAGCTTTTATTGGAAATAGTGGTAACGCTTGGGGTGGAGCTGTCTATACTATTTTTGCCACAACTGTTTTTGAAAACTGCTTATTTGCCGGGAACCAATGTGCGAGTGGTGGAGCGGCTTACTTTAAAGGAACAACAAACCTGTCTAATTGCACATTTGCAAGTAATAATGCCAATAGCTTAGGTGGAGCTATGTACATAAATAACGGTCAAACAATTACCATTGACAATTGTATATTTTGGAATAATCAAAGCACTTTTGGAATAGGTAATTCTCAAGCATTTTTTCAAATAGAAGGAGGGAGTACTGCAGTAATTAATATTTTTAATTCAGATATTGAAGGATCTGGAGGTTCAGGAAGTTGGAATGTACAATACGGATCAGATGGCGGAGGAAACATAGATGCCGATCCAAATTTTGCTAATCAGGTAAGTCCATCATTGACGCCAGACGTTACTGGAAATTACAGGCCACAGCCTACTTCTCCAGTTTTTGATGCTGGTTCAAATGCCGGAAATACAAGTGTAAACGATCTAGATCAGCATCCAAGAATTCATAACGGCACTATTGATATGGGTTGCTACGAATTTTGTTCTACTTATTCTTCTCAAGCTATAACAGTTTGTGACCAACTCATTTCACCAAGCGGAAAATATACTTACACCTTTACGGCACTTTATTTAGATACCTTGTCTAATACTTTTGGTTGTGATTCTGTCATTTCAATTGACTTAACAGTGAATAATACTTTTAGTACACTCAATTTTGTAGCTTGCGACTCATTTGTATCGGTTTCAGGCCTTTACACCTATTATTCTTCAGGTACGTACATGGATACGATTGGTAATAGCAAAGGATGTGATAGTATCATAACACAACAAGTCGTCATAAATTCTTCACAGTCTTCTATCTTAACTGAATCGGCTTGTTATTCCTATTTGTCTCCTGGCGGAAATGTGTATACCTCAAGCGGAACCTATAATGACACCATTGCTGCAAATAATGGTTGTGATTCTGTTATCACAATTAATTTAAGCATCAATACAACCTATAATACTATAACAGAAACAGCTTGCGATTCATATTCCGCGCCCAGTGGAGCTAGTTATTCCGCTTCAGGCTCCTACAATGACACCATCCCCAACACGGCTGGATGTGATTCAGTAATTACCATCAACTTGACGATTTTAAATGGTACTTCAAGCACTATTTCCCCAACAGCTTGTGATTTTTATGTCTCACCAAGTGGAGCAAATACTTGGACCAGTTCAGGGTCTTATTTTGATGTAATCCCAAATACTGCCGGTTGTGATAGTGTGATCACGGTATTATTAACGATTGACAATAAAACATTCAATTCGTTTTCTGAAATTGCCTGTGAGTCGTATACCACTCCTTCAGGTTTATACACGCACACCGTCAGCGGAATTTATCAAGATACCATTACCAATGTAGCGGGATGTGATTCAATTTTAACCATTGATGTAACTATCTCATCTACTACCTTTAGCTCAATTACAGAAGAACATTGTTATTCTTATTCTGCTCCAAGCGGTACTATTTATAATGCATCTGGCACCTACAATGACACCATAGCAAATGTAGCTGGTTGTGACAGTGTTATCACGATTGATTTAACCATTAACAACGAAACATTTAGTTCAATTAATGAAGTTCAATGTGAAAGTTATACTGCTCCGAGTGGTTTGTATACTTACACTACTTCAGGCATTTATGGTGATACCATTACCAACTCAAACGGATGTGACAGTATCATCACCATAGATTTGACGATTTTAGACAAAACCTTTAGTAACCTAAACGTGGATGAATGTCATGAATTTACTTCACCATCCGGCAATAATACTTGGAACGTAAGCGGAACGTATTCTGATACGATTACCAATTCATCTGGCTGTGATAGTATTATTACTATCGAATTGAATATTTTAGAAAATGGCGCTATATTGGATACTTCTGCTTGTGATACGTATACCTCACCTTCAGGAAATTATGTTTGGGATACTTCGGGAGATTATACAGATACCTTAACCAACATGAATGGTTGTGATTCTATTATTACCATCAATTTGAATATCAATTCAGTTGAGTCAGAAATATTAGTAAATGCAACCAGTTTAAGTTCTCTTTTTGTTGGAGATAATTATGAATGGATAAATTGTGATGATAGTTCCGTGGTTTCTACTGCCTCTGATGAGTTCATTCCGACAGAAACGGGAGACTATCAATTGGTGATCTATTCATTTGGTTGTTCTGACACTTCTTCATGTGTTTATTTCAAGGCGGCTGTTGAAGTGACCTCTGCTTTTAGCCCAAATGGAGATGGCGTCAACGACTTTTTATTTTTAGAAATAGAAGATCCTATTAATAAGGTTTTCATCTACAATAGGTGGGGTGATAAGGTAGCCGAGTTTGAAAACTATGATAATGAATCTGTTTATTGGGATGGCAGAAATTTATTAGGAAATGTGAGTGAAGGGACATTTTATTATGTCATAGAATCTTCTGAAAACTCAGTAGGGTGGGTGCAAGTTGTTAAATAGCTGTTATTTATCTTTTTCATACAATTCTTCAGAATATTTTTGGACAAAATTTATTCATGATTCGATCTTTGCTCTTTTGTATTTCTCTTTTATTACTAAACTTTGGATATTCAAAAACAAATTTACACCCTGATGAAGGGGAGTTACTTTGCTTTGAATTCACAACTGTTGATTGTGGTAAAATGTATTCTTATGATGATACCATTGTAGCTTTTCCTTTCAAGAATTGCTCTGGGCACGATTTGTCATACAAGCAAATTACCTGCAATAATGCGTATCAAGAGCAAGTTTTTTCGCCTTATTTCTTCCAAAGAGATTCGATTATTTTGGATGGAGAAATGGATACGCTCTTTTTTAAGAAAAAGAAATTTTACCGAACTAGAGCCGATTTACTTGACGTTTCATTTACTGTTTCATTTCATGAATTTCCTATCCGTCAACATCTGAATATATTCGTTGATTTCGTTGCGAATTATGGAAACCTTGAAGTGTCTGAAGTGAAATTGCCAACCGTTGAAAGAGGAGATACGGTGAAATTCAAAGCCATGGTGGTTAATAAAGGAGAATCACCAGTTACCCTTAAAGCTACTGATACTTGGGCAAGACATTATGAAAAGCAGATCATTGTTTTGTCAAAAAATCCGATTGTAATTCCTGCTAATGGGTCAAAAGAAATAGAATTTATGCTGTTTACTGATCGTTTGTTGGTAGAATATTCAGACCGATACTGGTTTGAATCTAATGAAGATAACAGAGATTATCAGAGAGTGTTGATACCCTATGCAGGTAAATTAATTTCACATGGTTTTCCGAGTATAAAGTTTGATACCTTGGTTCAAACCAAACACATTACCCAAAGAGAAGCCTGTAATTTTGAGTTCTGGTTTGAGAATAATGGGGATGAACCGCTCATTATATCACAATGTAAAACTAGTTGTGGTTGTCTTGTAGCATCTTGGCCTCACGAACCTATTTTGCCAGGTGAAAGAAATGTGATTAAAGTCAAATACGATTCAAACCGAATCGGACCAATCAATAAATCTTGCACGGTTCAAACAAATGCATCTGAAAAGCCAATTGTGTTAAGAGTAAAAGGAAACGTCAAACCATTAAATCCAACTCCTATTTCTCGGTAAGGGTGCAGTGCGCCACTCCTTCGTAAGGTTGTAAGTTGTTCATTGGTCCTTTCAGTAAGATGATGGCAACAGAATTGCCTCCTTCTATTAGCAAAGGGAAGCCAATAGAATGTTCTGGATGCAAACTACTGTATAATTGCGGACCGTATTTTTTAGCGGCAATATCTGTTAGCTGCTCTCCATTAATAGATTTTATGAAGATGTGAATTTCTTCTGCTACTGTATTTCCTAAAGAATCGGTAGATACTCCCGCTGAGTAATCACAGATAATTTGATTTATAGTAAGTGTTTTACCGGCTTCGGCTTTGATTATAGCGCGCTTATTACTCAAAGTCATGAGTTTGGCTTGACCAACTTGTGTTTGTTTTAATAAACGTGCATTTTCTTTTGCCACTGCATTGTATTCTCGTCTCGCATCATCTCTTTCACCCTTCATTTCTTCACGGTGCTCTTTAGCAAGCCTTACTGATCGATCTCTGTTTTCAATTATGTTTTCTTGGTTCGCAATTACTTTTTGCAAACTATCAATTGCGCGAGCTTGTTGGTCTACTTTGTCTTGTAATTCTTTTTTCGTTTGCGAAAACGCCGGAGCACTAATCACAACTAATAATAGGAGTAATATTCGCATAATTTATTTGTTTGAAATTTCTGTATAAGAGATATATCCTGAACCGCTAAAGGCTTTACAAGCTCCAGGGTCGCCTTCAACAATAACTAGGCTAAATTTCGTTAGCGCAGGTAATGTAATAGGGAAAGATATAGTTGCTGAGGTATTATTTGATTGGAATACCTGAGGACCAAAACGGTTACCTTGCCAGTCAGTTTTGATATCTCCGTTTAATGTTTTAATAAAAATTCTCACCGCTGGTGTTGAGATACTGCCATCAGGGTTTACCTTAACTTCAGAAGTAAAGTTTGAGAATATTTTTTCAATCACCCAAGTCTTGCCTGCGGGCACTTCAAATTGAGCAGTGAAATTGTTGAATTGTTGCAATTTAACTTGTTTGCTTTGTGCTATTGCTGTAGATATTGATATCAGGGCTAGCAATAATAATACGGGCTTGAAAATTTTCATAGGTCTTTTTTTTAAAGTTATATGAAAACATCATGCCGCACTTTTCCTAATTGATTAGTTATCCTTGAATTGTTGTTCATTACCCAAAAAATTAAAAGGGTTACCTATTTAATATTGGAACATAAAGAAATAGAATAGGCAGATAAGTTGGGTTATTTATTAAACTACCCTTTATCGTTAGTTCAATGATTCTGCTTAAAGTGTCCTGAAAAAGTTTAGTAAGGTAAGTTTGTTATTGGATGGACATTTCTAAAAAATCCCTGTCTCGGTGAACGAAGGCAGGGATTTTTTCATAAAAAAAACCACCTCCCAAAAGGAAGGTGGTTCTTATTTTAAGCTGTTAAGCCCTATTTTTTAATCGTTACTCTTTCAATTCTTTGGGCACCGTCTACCGTGTTAATTTGAATTACATAAACACCTGTTGCAAAATCATTCAAGTCTAATGTTAGAATGTTTTCTCCAAGGTTATTGGTAGTCATTAATTTTTGACCAACAGTGTTGTAAATTGTAATTGTAGCTTCAAGGTCAGCTTTGAAAGCAATATTTACCATTCCGTGAGACGGGTTAGGATAAATAATTAAGTTAGATAATTGACCTTCATCAATTCCAACCTGCGAATCAATTGTTCCTGAAACTGTTGTTGTACAACCATTAGCATCTGTAATTACACATATGTACGTTCCTGCCACTGATAAATCGCTTAAATCTTGAGTAGTAGCAAAACCACTATCCCAGTCATAAGAGTAAGGAGGTGTTCCACCTGAAACTGATAGGTCAATAGCACCGTCATTTCCAGTCATGATATCAGTAGTAGTAGTTGATCCAGTTAATACGGCTGGTTCATTTACGGTTGCATTGAAGTTTTCTGCACATCCGTTAGCATCTGTAACAACTACGGTGTAGTTACCTGGCGCTAATCCTGTGATATCTTCTGTAGTTTCAGCATTTGACCAGCTGTAAGTATATGTTGGTGTTCCACCTGTAACGGTCATGTCAATTGCACCATCAGTATCACCATTACAGCTAACTGAAGTTGTATTGAATGTTGCAGCCACTGCAGTTGGTTCTCCGATTGTATAAGAGAATGTAGAAGTACAAGCAGCAGCATCAGTAATTTGAACTGAGTAGTTACCTGCTCCACCAGTAATCATGGTGGTTGTCTCACCTCCAGGTGTCCAAGCGTAAGTGTAAGGAGCGGTTCCTCCTGTTACTGAAGTCAAATCAACAGAACCATCTGTTCCACCATTACATGTCGCATCAACAATTACGTCAGTTACTGTTAAGTTACATGGGTTTGCTGGTTGGATATCAACACAGTAATCTTCAACTTCACCCCATTGGAAAGTTCCACAAACGTCAGGTAATGTTGCTTGTCCACCACCTTGGTAAGCCATTTGAACTCTCATTCTAGTAACTCCGTCCACAGCAGTTAAAGGAATAGTAATTGATCCGTTAACCACGTTTTGATCGGCAGCACCTTGATCAAATAATAAATCAGCTGCATCAAATGTTCCGTTTTGATCTAAATCAACCCAAATTCTAGTGTATTCGTCATAAGTTGTGCCACCCCATTGAGGAGTAACTTGAATAGTATAAGGAACGTCTTTGTTGAGCACGATAGAAGATGTCGTTGTGAAATCACCATATCCATTATCATTTCCAGATGTATTGGTATACGTATCAATAGTGAAATCTTCAATCCATTCATCTACTGCATCAGTTGCTGATGCATCACAATATCCACCTTCTATACATTGTCCGCATCCAGTAGTTGTGAACGTTTGAGTTGAAGAGTTTCCACTTGTTTCAGCTCCACATTCAGAGGTGAAATAATATTCATATTCAGTACAAGACGTTAATCCTGTTAAGTTAATTGGTGAACTTGCTGGATTAACTACCGTCCAAGTTGGTGCACCAACTTCTCTCCAATAGAAAACAGTAGCTGTAGCAGAACCATAAGCAGTGAATGTAATATCTGCTGAGTTGTCTGTAATGTTAGCAGTATTAATAGCACTAGGCGTTAAACATAAGGATCCTGAACATGCAACCGTCATTAATTCATTGATCGTATTGAATGAATTCAGTCGTCCACTTGTATTAAACTTGGTGGAAAAGGCCGGAATAACGTCAACACCATCTAATAGTGCCTGTAAAACAAGATCTGCTCCTTGTTTAGGGTCGGCGGTTACTATAGACATGAAGTCTGTACAAGGTATAGAATAAGCTAATCCAATTACTCCTGCAGTTAATGGGCAAGAAAATGATGTTCCTGTTGTACTTGTAGTTGTATTCGTATTTGCAGTTGTTACTACGTTGATTCCAGGTGCACCTAGTTCAATTGTGTTTTGACCATATCCTCCTGCAGTTGCGTCATTGTGGTCAGTTCTACCAACACCAATCATGTAATCAGAAGCACAAGCAGTTGGCATATCTCCACCGGCATCAACATCAAAATTACTGTTCGTTGTTGCACCAACATTCAAGATTCCGTGATATCCTAAAGTATCATAAAATTGACACCATAAAGGGTAAGAATTAGGATTTGCTCCGTCAATTCCCCATGAAGATGAAGTTGCTACTACAAATGCACCTTGTGTTCCTCCTGAAGAGTTCCACAATTTACGCATGTCTAAAGGGTAAGTATAAGCTGCAATAGCATTTGCTTGTGTTGAGATTGAGTAACCACCAATTACCATTAATTTAACGTCCCAGTTGGCTCCAGTTACTAAGGTTCCGTTGTCGCCTTTTGCTCCAATCATTCCTAAACAGTTCGTTCCGTGACCACCTGTTCCGTAGTTATCATTTCCTGCTACTGGATTCCATCCATCATAGTCATCAGTATATCCATTTCCGTCATCATCAATTCCGTTATTTGGAATTTCATTAGCATTGAACCATCTGTTTCCAGTAAGGTCAACATGATCAAGGTTCCCAGATTCGATCATACATACAACAATATCATCATTGGTAGCGGTTAGTCCACCTGTTGTGATATCCCAAGCTAAATCAGAATCAATATCAGCATCAGTCGTTCCACCAGTTTGACCAGTGTTATTGTGGTGCCATTGTTGCGTGAAGTTTGCATCATTCGGAATAGTTGAACGCATTTCAATTTTGTAGTTATAATCTGCAACAGAAACAATGTTCTCTTGTTCGTATAACCAATTTTGCATTTGCCAATGTTCAACGTTGTTATGGTTGAAGGTAATCATGTAGACTCTCATTGGCGGAGAAATGAATTCTCCAATTTTAAATTCGTAATTAGCCGGAGCTAATTTTTCGAGTTCACGAATGTTCGCGTTCTCTTTTACTTGCACTAAGAACTCGCCTGGTACATAAGGCTTGTTATCAAAGTGCGTCCTTTGGCTGATAGCTGCTGTTGAGAGCAGAAGCATCATGCTAAATAAGGCGTAGCTGATTAATTTCATGGTTTAATAATTTTGAGGATTATGTTAATCGTCTAATATAACCAATAACTGAAAGGTAATCAGGACAAAAATTGATGGACGGTTGTATTCTTAACTGAGCGTTTTCTAGAATAAGTGCAAAAAAAAGCGCTTAGAAAAATCTAAACGCTTTTAACTATTTTTTATGAAGTTATACTACTTCTTAATAAACTTGTCATGCTTATTGTCGTAATTCACATGGTATAAACCTTTTTTAAGGTTAGAACAATTCACAGAAGAATTCATTCCTTTTTTCACAATGTTTCCGTAAGCATCAAATACTTCATATTTGGTGGTCACGCCTTTGCCATCAGCAACAAACTCAATGGTTTCACCATCTTTATCTTTCATTTCAGGCTCAGGAACACTATTGCAGTCAAATACTACTTCTTTAGAAACTCTTTTGTTTCCAGTATTATCAGTTTGTGTAACTCTGACCTTGTTTTCTCCAGAATGTGGTGAAAGATTAAATAGGTACTCGTTCGGGTTTTCATTTCCGATTCCGTTGGTTTCGCCAACAACTACCCACTTGTTCCATTTGTACTGTTCAATCTGATAAGTCAACGCACCAGATTCTCCAGTAGTAATCCAGCTTAAAGTTCCATCAGACGTACATGATATTTCATCAAGTACGAAGGTACTTTTTGGAAGCAATACTTCTGGGTTTAATAATTTGGGTTTGCACCCCTCTTCGTGTTCAAACACGACTAAGACCTTGTCGCCTATTTTAATGTCAAATTCGCTCATGTCCACTTGAAAAGCAGAAGCTTGCACAGTGTGTGAAGATGGTGTTCCATTAACGGTAACACGGTTCACACAGTATCCAAACCCATCTTCGCTTTCAGGACTTTGAACATATAAGTTTTTTCCTTGGTAGTGCCCTTCTATTGATAAATTAGAAAGTGCAG
Organism: Crocinitomicaceae bacterium; assembly: GCA_039939375.1. Lineage (GTDB taxonomy): Bacteria > Bacteroidota > Bacteroidia > Flavobacteriales_D > Crocinitomicaceae > Paracrocinitomix. The sequence continues at coordinate 358,427 of JBDVJO010000011.1, forward strand.
TTGAAGAAAAACCTAACATCAACATTAAGCTAGCGGTAGTGGTCGTCCAGTTAATAAGTTTCATATTTTGTTAATTTCTACTTCTAGCCGCCAAAAATAAGTTAAAATATCACGTGGGTCAAGTAAATAATTACGAATGGTAGATAAAAGTGGATTTTAGCCCGTTTTAACTGAATATCAACAATAAAAACAGTTAAAGTGAAAAAATAAACAGCGATAATTTGCTTAGGCTCAGATTTGGCAAGAAAAAAATGCTAATTTTAACTCACACCCAAGATGAAAGAAACCACCTTCATAAAGCAGAACAAGAAAAAATGGGCGCGTTTTGAGAAATTATCAGGCGGCAAACAAAGCGACCCAGATGAGGTGGCGCGCTTGTTCACAGAGATTACAGAAGATCTTTCATATGCTCGAACCTTTTATCCTAGGCGTTCTGTCAGGGTTTATTTGAATCAATTAGCTCAGGGTGTTTTTACAAGTTTATATAAGCATGAAAAGAAACCTTTAGGAAGTTTTTCAAAATTTTGGAAACAAACCTTGCCATTAGAATTATACAGAGCGCGAGTTAATTTGCTAGTTGCTTTTTTGTTTTTCGGTTTGGCGGTTGTGATTGGAGCGGTTTCGCAGCACTATGATCCTGATTTTGTTAGAACTATTTTGGGTGATTATTACGTTGAGTCAACTGAAAGGAGAATTGCAGAGGGTAATCCAATGGGCGTTTATGGTGAGTCGTCCCAAACTTCCATGTTTCTCTATATCACACTGAATAATATTATGGTGGCCTTTTTGGCCTTTATATCTGGAATGTTTTTGTCTTTAGGAACCTTTGTTCTCTTGTTGTCAAACGGAATCATGCTGGGTTCTTTTCAATGGTGGTTCAAGGCAAAAGGGTTGTTATTGACTTCTTTTTTGGCGGTGTGGATTCATGGCGCATTTGAAATATCTGCCATTGTCATTGCGGGTGGCGCAGGAATTACTTTAGGTAACGGAATTTTATTTCCAGGTTCGTTTACGCGGATGCAGTCGTTAATTTTTGCAGCAAAGCGAGGCTTACTTATTATGATGAGTTTGATTCCTATTTTCATCATGGCGGGATTCTTAGAAAGTTTCGTGACAAGACATTATAGAGAAATGCCAGATATTGTGAAATGGTTAATCATCCTTGTTTCTTTTGGATTGATTATCCTTTATTACGTCATCTATCCTTTTATTGTAGCTAGAAAATATCCTGATAAAATAGAAGTAAAAGAAGTGCCTAGATATGTTCCGAATCGAAAAATCGTTTGGAATAAGATTCGAAAAGTAAGTGAGATTTTCACAGACACCTTCTATCTATTAATGAAGAAACTATCACCATTGAGTCAAATTTGCACGGCTGTTGTGTTGCCCATAACGCTGGGTTTATTGGCGTTAATCTTTTCACTTGAGTTTTATTCTTTTGCTTTCAGGTTAGACATGTTAGAAATGTGGGGAAGGGTGTTTGGAACAGGTAACTTTGCTGAATTCTATAAATTCTTTGGTTGGAGTTTAGTGTTTTCTTTGACGCTTAGCGCAGTTTATTATGTGCAGAATCTTGATGAAGATCCTGAAAATGTGCTAGGTGGATACTTTAAGTTCTTGCTAAAAAAGTTGGTTTGGATGTATTGCTTCGCAGCATTAATGTTTGGTATAGTTTTGTTTGCTCCAGGACCATTATTATTTGTGTTAATCTTCACAGTTCCATTCCTGATAATGATTCCTTCTTTAATCGTGCATGAGAATCAGAACTTTTTCAGTGCATTCGGGAAATCTTTTATGATTGGAAAAGGTGCCTATGGTGATGCCTTAGGATCGTTTTTCATCTTTATTTTGATCGCACTTATTTTCTTATGTGCCTTTAATAACCCGATAGGAGGGATGGGCTTCGATATTAATACATTAATTACGACTATCGTAGAATTCTTTACCACAACGGTGTTTGATAATTACGTTGTCATTACCAATATAGCGGTGATGCTGAGTTATTTATTTTATCTCTTTTTCATGTTTGCTATTTATTCCATGTCTTTATCCTTCTCCTATTTTTCAAGTAACGAAGCAAAAACGGCTAAGGGATTATACGAGCGCTTAGAGAAGTTTGGAAAAAGAAATAAAACTTTTGAAACAGCTGAAGATTATGAATAAGCTGTTGTTCTATATATCATGTTTGTTGTTATCCTTAAATTCTTTCGGGCAGGCTGAGGGCAATGAACTGTATGATCACGATTTAGATGAAAATAAATGGGAGAGAATAAGAGATGGAATCAGATATGAAGGCTCAGAAAATGGGGCTGGAAGACAATGGACTTACGAATCAAACAAAGAATATAACGAATCCAAAAGACAACACGGAACTTCAAATAACGGTAATGGAACGGGGAATGGCACAGGGAGTGGTGATGGAAATGGAGGCCCTTCAAACGGAGCCAGTGAATTGCCTGAAGACCAAGATACCTATGAGAGTGCACCTCCACCTAGATTAAATTCACCCTCATTTGAAGGTCTTGGTGCGATAGGATATGTATTGATGGCAGTTTTTGTGATTGCCTTGGTGTTTTTGATTTACTACATGTATGTGAATACACCTAAAAAAGGAAAGAAAATCACATCTACTTTTGAATTGGAAGATGTTAATCCTACTGAAATTCCGTTAACTGAGTTGCAACGATTATTACAAGAAGCCTTATCAAAAGGAGATTATAGAGGTGCGGTAAGAATCTACTTCATTTTTATTATTAGAGATTTATCCAACAAAAACTGGATAGATTGGGAAAAAGAGAAAACCAATTTCCATTATCTGAGAGAAATGTCAGGTAAGAAAGAGTATGAAGACTTTAATCGTAGCGTAAGTTATTTTGAAATAATCTGGTACGGTAAAAGAGAATTAGATGCCCAAAAATTTGAGCAAATCAAACCCAATTTCACGCAGTTTTTGGATAAACTAGGAGTAAAATAATTGAATAAATACGCTAAAATATCAATCCTAGTTGGAGTTGTAATTGCATTCATTGTGCTGTTATACGTTTTTGGTGGAAAATCTAAACCCAAAGAAGATTATGTTTCGGATAATTGGTACGAAACGTATTCTCCTGAAGACAAAGGTCCGTATGGTACCTTTGTGATGCGACAATTATTAGACACGGTAAACATGTTTGGTAATTTCGTAGATGTCAATAAACCCTTAGAGGAAGACTTGTTAGACAATGAAGATTTGAATGACATCTATTTTTTCATTGGGAAAACAAATTTCATGGAAGATTCGACTGCTGAATTTTTGATGGATTTTGTTGCAAATGGAAATACAGCTTTTATGTCGGCAAGTTCTTTCCCGTATAGAATTTGTGAAGAGTTGTTTTACAATCCTGATGATTTGTATGAATATTACAACGATATGGACAGTATGGCTTATTTCAGATTTCTTCACCCTGATTTAAGTGCCAAACGATATAAGTTTAAGTACATCAACAACAATGAAGGAAAAGAAAAATACTGGAACACCTTTGACACTTCAAATGTAGACGATTACAACACTAGGTTAATCAACTTAGCTGTTAATACAAAAGGACAATCTCATTTTATTAAACTGCCTTACGGAGACGGATTCTTTTATTTTCATAGTGTGCCTTATTGCTTTACCAATGTATCTATGCTAAAACGAGAAGGTTTTCAATATGCAGAACATATGTTAGAGCACATTCCTCCGGGAAGAGTGCAGTGGGATCGATATAATCTAGAGGCACATTATAATTATTCAGATTTTGACGGAGAAGGTGGCGAAGATCGTAAGAGTATAATTGATTTTATATTGCAAAATCCACCATTGGCGTGGGCCATGTTTATCCTGATTATTGGTGGAATTCTTTATGCACTGTTTAAAGGAAAAAGAAGGCAAGATATTATTGCCGCCACTGAGCAAAAAGACAATACCTCAATGCAATATGTGCAAACCCTTTCTTCGCTTTATATGCAAAAGGGAACACACTCCAAATTGATCCGATTAAAAGAGAAAACCTTTTTGAATTTTATTGCCGAACGCTATTACATCATTACCAACGTTCCGGATGCTTTATTCTTTGAAAAAGTAGCCGTAAAATCTCAAATTGAAAAAAATTATATAGCTGAAATATTTGCCACTTTCAATGAATTAGAAAGTGCATTTGAAGTGTCTGATGATGAGTTAATCAGCCTTCACCAAAAAATAGAATACTTTTATAAAAACTGTAGATAATGGAAGATCAAAACAACACAAATCCTGAAGAGGAAAATGGCGGAATGAACCAAGATCAAAATGCCTCAAATGAAAATGCAGGAACACAATCTACCGGAGGTGTAGAACCAGTAAAAAGAGTAGAGCCAGTTTCTGCTCCTACAGGTGGTTCATATACTCAAGAGGCCAGTTCAATGTTTTCGTCTGGTTTAAATCTTGGATTCATCAATCAAAAAGTAACAGATTGTAGAAATGAGATTGGAAAGTTTGTAATCGGTCAGCAAGACATGGTTGATTTATTGATGATTAGTATTTTCTCAAATGGTCATGTTTTATTAGAGGGTGTGCCAGGTGTAGCGAAAACGCTCACTGCAAAGGTGTTGTCTAAAACCTTATCTGTCGATTTTTCAAGAATTCAATTCACGCCAGATTTGATGCCTTCGGATGTTATTGGTACTTCGGTTTTCAATCTTCAAAACTCAGAGTTTACCTTCAAAAAAGGTCCTGTTTTTTCAAATATTGTACTGATTGATGAGATTAACCGTGCACCGGCTAAAACACAAGCGGCTTTATTTGAGGTAATGGAAGAACGTCAAATATCTTATGACGGACAAGTTTATCAAATGGATTTCCCATTCTTAGTTTTAGCAACCCAAAATCCTGTTGAGCAAGAAGGAACTTATAATTTACCAGAGGCACAGTTAGACCGTTTCTTGTTTAAAATTAAAATTGGATATCCATCAGTGGCGGATGAAGAGCAAATTTTGAACCGTTATAAAAATAATATCAAGGCGCCGTCTATGGATTCTATTGGAGGTGTTTTCACTTCTAAAGACCTGAATGAGATTCAAGAGATCGTTCAGAAAGTCAGAGTTGAAGATCAACTATTAAGATACATTGCTCAAATCACTGATAAAACTAGAAATCATGCTAAGCTTTATTTGGGAGGATCACCTAGAGCATCTTTATCCATGCTTAAAGCAGCCAAAGCCTTTGCTGCAATACGTGGTAGAGATTTCGTTATTCCAGATGACGTTCAGTTTGTTGCGCCACATGTATTAAATCATAGATTAATACTGACGCCAGAAGCTGAAATGGAAGGCATAGGAGCTGAAGATATCATTGAAGAAATTATTGCAGAAGTAGAAGTTCCTAGATAGATGAGATTTTTAAGGGGCTTGTTCCTGCCATATGAATTTTTTATAGGACTAGTGGCCATTGCTACTTTGTTCGTTATTGGCTTTGCATTTAAGCCTATGTTCTTGGTGGCTCAAGCCGCTTTAGGTTTGTTTTTAGCATTGTGCATTTTAGAATGCATAATTTTATTTAGTAGAAAGGCACCGATTGTTGCAGATCGTAAAGTTATGAACCCTTTATCTGTAGGAGATGACAACAATGTGTCTATTGGAGTTCAAAACAACTTTCCTTTTACCATAAGAAGTATTGTTTATGACAATCCGCCAAAACAATTGCAGCTAAGAAATAAGTCTTTTAGCAACCGATTAGAGTCTGGCGAAGGGTGCCGATTTGATTATGTAATCCACCCAACGGATAGAGGTGAGTTTAAATTCAAAGACCTATATATTTATTGTTCTGCGCTAACTCATTTGATTCAACGCAAGGTAGTAGTCAAGCAAAAGCAAGTTATTCCAGCTTATCCTTCTATTATTCAGATGAAGCAATACGAGTTGAAAGTATTTGCTCAAACGGCAGCAACAGGAATTAAAAAAATTAGAAGATTAGGGCACAACAATGAGTTTGAGCAAATTAAACCATATGTGCAAGGAGATGACATTAGAACCGTGAACTGGAAGGCAACTTCTAGAATGAACGAATTAATGGTAAACCAATATCAAGATGAGCGTGAACAGCAAGTATTCACCATAATTGATAAGTCTAGGGCCATGCGAATGCCGTTTAATGAGCTTACTTTATTGGATTATGCGATTAATTCAACTTTAGCATTTTCTAACATTTGTATTCGCAAAGGTGATAAAGTAGGATTGATGACTTTCTCTGACAAGTTGGGGGCAAAACTCGCAGCTGATCGTTCTAAGCACCAACTTTCAAAAATAATGGAGTTGCTGTATGCTCAGAAAACAAGGTTTTTAGAGGCGAATTATGAGATGCTTTATCACGGTATCCGTAACCACATTAAAGGGCGTTCATTGATCATGTTATACACTAACATTGAGTCAGATTATGCCTTGAAGCGTGTTTTGCCAATGTTGAGAAGAATTAACCAAAAGCACGTATTGGTGGTGATCTTTTTTGAAAATACTGAAGTGGAGAAAGCCTCAGAAATGGAACCGAAGCATGTGCGCGATATTTATCTCAAAACCTTCGCCGAAAAGTACACCATGGATAAGAAAAAAGTGGCACTTGAATTGAGAAAGAACGGCATTCAAACAGTGCTAACAACTCCAGAAAACCTAACGATTGATTCTATCAACAAGTATCTTGAGCTTAAGGCAAGAGGGGTCATTTAATTTCATAGACTTTTATTGAATCGTGGCTTTTGCGATTTCCGCAAAAGTTAATGGTCATCAGCGGAATTCAGTTCTGTTAAGGTCTTTATTTGCGCCAAATTTGTGATTGTAAAACAAGCAATCATGAAAACAAAACAGCTATTAATCGTTACACTCTTCAGCTTAATTTTCACTTCGTGTGGAGGAGGCTTTAATAACTTTAATAAGCAGAAGTATACCGGGCTAAAAAGTATTCCTACAGCTTATCAATCACAAGAAAAGAAAGAAGATAAAAAGCCAGAAAATCCTTTGTTAAAGGTGGCAGAAACTTTTGAATCTGAACAACAAGTTACAGCTGAAAACCCTGATGCTGACAAAATAAAAAAAGCAATAGAAAGCAACGAACCAATCATCATAAAGAAAGGCGAAGATTACTATTTAGTAGATGACCCTTTATATGATCAATTCTACAATAAACTACACGGTAAATTTACGCAGGTGGACAAAGATGACTTAGGTTCAAGTTGGTTTGAAGTTGAGATTTCTGAATCAACGCCGCTTAACGAAAGAACAGGACTGAATATTGGAGAAGGAGTTAAGATAGGAGAGGGTATCGCAAAGCAGGAAACGGCACAGTCACCGACTTCTATTGATAACAAACCAGAAGTAGTTACAATCCCTAAAAAGGAGCCGTTCAGAATGTATTTCTCAGAGAAAAATTGGAAAGAATCAACGACTGCAGATGTAATGGCGTCTCAGCATGGAAAAAGAACTAGAATGGCTTATGGGACGGCGATTATTTTGCTTGCTTTAGCTGTTTTATTATTGATTTTATTTTTCTCAGTTTATGTGGAGTTCTTCTTGATAATTGTTGTCGGTGCATTTATTGGAGCCTTTATAAGCTTAATCACCGCGGCGGTTAATGCGCGAAAATTTACACGTGAAATGTATTATAAAAAGAAAAAATTACATGCGTCTTTTCAGCTACTTAAGGTCTTGTCTTGGGTTGGAATATTGCTTTTTAGCATGGTTCTTTTTCCGATTTTCTTGTTACTGATAAATGCAACTTAACTTGCTTTTTAAGCTAACCTAAAACAAAAAAAGTCACTCAATTGAGTGACTTTTTTCTTGTCTCATATTTTAATTCCCAAAACCCTTCGACCATGCTCAGGGTAAACTGCTTATTTGAAAATTAAAATGTTATATTTTAATTCCCAAAACGCAAACATCATTAATTTGCTCATGGTTTCCCATCCAATTTTGAAGTGTAAATTCCAGTTCTTTTTGTTGTCGCGTCATATCCATTTCTTCAATAGAACCCAGTAAGTTTCGAAAGCGTTTACGGTTGAATTTTTTGATTTTCTCACCTCCAAATTGATCGGTATAGCCATCTGAAAATAGATAGAACTGATCACCAGGGCGAAGATCCACGCATTCTGTTTTGAATTGCTTATCTCTGCCAATATTAAAGCCTATTGATGCTGTTCCTTTTTTAAACTCAGTTAACTTACCATTTCTTAATCGCAACAAGGGGCGACCAGCTCCGCAATAGCACGCAGTATTTGTTTTCAAATTAAATTTACAAAGCACCACATCCATTCCGTCATAAGTTTGACCATTGGTTTTGTGATCATTGAATAATCCAATCAGTTCTTTATCTAATTCGGCGAGAATGTCACCGGGCTCAGTGAGCCCTTGTCGATTAATTAATTGCCGTAAAATGCTATTACCTGCAATGTTTACTAGCGCCCCCGGAACTCCATGTCCCTTACAATCACCTACAGCAAAGTAGATGTCATCACCAAAAGTCGCAATCCAATAGAAGTCACCTCCAACAATATCTTTGGGTTGATACAAGACAAAAGCATCTGAAAATGAGTCTCTAAATAAATTAGGATGCGGTAGAATAGACTTTTGAAGATTACCGGCATATCTAATACTATCTTCCATTTCTTGAGCTCGGCTCTCAAGATAAGCGATACGTTTTTTACTTAATTTCTGCTCTAAAACAGATTCACTTTCAGCTATAGATTCCATAGCAATTAATTAAAATTTATAAAAAGGTTGATTTTGAAATTTTGAAGAGATTTCAGACTCTTTTAGAGGTGTGCCAATTAGCAGCAAATATACCTGTGATAGGGCATATGCATAATTGGCATGATAAAGACCTTTTGCCAATTAATAATAATATATGTGAAGATAGACTTCATTGTTGAAGCAAATCTAAACGAAAAATTGAAAATGAAAGTAAAAGTTTAGCGCCTTTTTTCAGCTAAAATCATTTTATTGAAGAAGTGCAATAAATATTTTGCGCCATTTTCTTCAGATTCCGGAACAGGAGCAGTGGCTACAATATGATTTCCGCCTTTTTCATACTTCATGTAAGCATCTATGGTTGAAATCTCAGATTCCATTGCAGTAAAGATTCTGCGTTCGCTCCTTCTAACCTCTTCAGACATTAGGATTTTGCCAACCAGGTCTTTTGCGTTTAGGTGAAAAGCACCGTTATTTTTTAGTAATAAATTCTTCTGATCTTTAGATGCATCACCTTTTTCTTGTGATTTATAACTTGACATTTTATCTGCGTCAGAAGTAAAAATAAAGTGTTCATCAGTATAAGTGAAATAAACAGGTAACGGAAAGTCATTGTGTTTGTCTATGAACTTATATCCGTCTTTAATGCTTTCTAGTAATTCGTGTTTCAGCCCGAGTTTGACAAATTTTTCAATGATGTCCGGTCTATTAGATCCAGAAATGAATGAGAAATCGGGTAATAGTTCCATTTGAGTTTTGAGAACACGTTCATAATTGTACTCTTCGTCATATTCATAAACGTATTTTGTAACTTCTTTCATCCCTAAACCATTCATAATGATGAGCGCATCACCGGTAAATAATTCAGCTATTGCTTTTTCATCCACGGCAATCGTGAAAAGCTCTGCAAACAACTTGTATTCTTCTGTGAACGAAGTATCATACATGCTCATCATGTTCTCAATCAGATTAGGATATTCATTTAAAATTTCCTCTGTGTTAACAGATAGACTCATAAATCCAAGATCACTTTCACTTAAAAAGTTAGCGTAACTCTTATCAATTTTTTGACTGAAAATATTGGCATAAGTATCTTCTAAATCTCCAAAATAGTTCATTTTGGCGTCCATTCTCAGTTGGTTTTCTTCTAAATATCCGTTTACCACTATTTCACCATTAAAGAAGTTGGTCATGCCAAATAATCCACCATAAAACGGATAGGGTCTGTAATAGTAATAGCCAACGCCATAAAAGAAAGGGTCTAAGAATGAAATGTAATTCGGATACCAGAATGTGGCAGCCGCTTCTTCATCCAATTCTAATGGCAAGTATTTTTTGCTGTTCAATAATTCATCTGAGAAAAATTGGGTGATGCGTTTATTGAGTTCTTCTTGCTCAATTGCCTCTCTTTTTTCTTTACGCTCTGCTTTTTCTTGTTCTTTCTTCTTTCTTTTTTCCTCACGTTCTTTGCGTTTTCTTTCACGCTCTTCATCTTTTTCTTTCATGTAAGCATTCCACTCTTCTTCTGTCATTTCTTCAAGAGGAACTTCTTCAACTTCAACTGCTACTTCTTCTGCATACTCATATTCTTCATAGAAATAATCATCATAAAAATAACCGTTGTATCCCCAGTCATTATATTCTTGACCATTGTAATAAACCGTAATTAATAAGGCGTAAGATTTGTTCCAAACCAATTTAGATTGCTCATCATAACTCAGATAATTCAGTCCGTTTTTAGTTTCAAAAGTAGGGTTGTATTCACTTGAGTTTACCAATCGTTCAAAAGCAGAAATGTCTTTAATGTGATAGGTCATTAAACTAAACTGAACATCATTTCCTTGTTCTGCACTGAAGTAAATGCGCTGATTGTAGTCAATACCAAGCTCATCCAGATTTTCAACTTTAGCATGACCTCTAAAAAACTCATCCATCATTTCATGAAACACTTCAGATGAACTTATTTCTTCTTTTGATACCTGCTCTGTAATTACTCCTCCATTTATCGTGAAAAGGTAATTAGATTGTTCTGCTAACTTTTTAGAAAGATCCTGAGAAAGGGAAATAAAACTTAGGAATAGACTAAATAGAAGTAGGATATTTTTCATTATAAATGAATTTCTTGATCGATTAATTTACCGTTCCAAACAAAGCTGGACATGTAAAGTTTTTTAAAACAATTTTTTTTGCTCGCTGATAATGAAGCACCAACCGGCTTTACGTTGCTAATTTCAGTATAAAATCTGTATAAACAAGTATAAGTGGCTCCCGTAAATATTAATTGCTGAGATGAGGTCATCTTTGCGCGTAGTTTTTCTATCATGTCGTCCCCTTGTCTTTTAAATGTTTTGGTAGATGCATCAAAGTTGAAGTATTCAAAACCTAGTTGTTCTTCACCACGATCTGATTTAACAGAGTCTATGGCGGCATTGACATTTTTTAAAGAGGTGAATTTTGCTGAATAAGTAAAGATGTAATTGTCAAAATCAGAGCTATAGGCAACTTCAGAAATACCTTTTGCTTTTTTTGTTGTATTACAAATTTTCTCAAAGTCTTTAAGCAGTTCATCTTCGGTTGGAATTTTTTTTCCGTCCACTTCTCCTGCAAGCATTAAAGATTTGATTTTAGAAGAGCTTTGGCTAAAATTGACAATGTATTTTAAACTTCCTGAGCCGTCTTGATTTACTTGAACATCTTCAATAATTTCAAAACAAGAAGTTAAAACTAAAGTAATGCAAAATAGAAGTATTGTTCGAATGCTTTTCATCATAACATGCATTCAAGCAGATTTCATGCCTAAATTTTAAGGATATTTTTCTTTATAGAATGCTTGATAACTCTTGATGTCCATTGAGTTGAACAAAATGGTAAAGTTGGCTGAGTTTATCAAGAAATGATCAAACTGTTGTGGAATTCTACCTAATGTTTGTCTCGCTGAGGTTGAATTAAACCCAGCTTTGTAATCTAGCGCATCTGATTGATTCGCAAAAGACCTTATGATTAGCACTTGATTTTCTGCACCCATAACAGCAGTAGTGGTTTGCAAGCCTTTGCTTTTATAAAAGTCTTTATTGAAGTTTGCCAGCTGAATTTTAGTTGCATTTATATTACCGGCGTCATTTGGAAAAACGATTACAAAATAATGCTCCAAATTTTCGTCATAAGTATAAGGCGATTTCGGAGCTGAAGTAGTGTCAGGTTTTACAATCTGATTGCCTTGAGATAATAGATCTAAGTACTTTTTAGCTTCAATTCCTTCTTCAGAACTTGGAGATTTTGCATATAAACTTTCTAAAGGACTTCTGATTGCCGTTTTGTTTCCAGGGTCAGTTTTTCCGATAGCAAAAGCCTTTAATAAGTAATACTTGTTGATGTATTGGTTAGCAGAATCATAAGCAATTACCTGATTACAAGTAGAAAGCACTTCTCCATATCTTCTGTAATTATAGTTCTCTAAGGTTTTAGAATACGCATTTAATTCTTCACGCTCTTTCTCTTGCTTCTTTTTTAGGTAATCTGGATCTTTTAAGATTTCTGCAATTTCACTGTCTGGGTATTTTTTAAGAATTTGATCTTTATATCCAGAGGCTTGAGGGGAGTTCTTTTTACTAGATATTAAATACAATTGGTACAAAGCAGGTAAGACTCTCGGATGTTCAACGCCGCGATTAACTAACTTATCAAAATAGTTAATCGCTTCTTTTTCTTCTTTCAGAGTTTCCTTATAAATGATACCTAGCATGTACAACGAATTCATTAAACGATTGTTAGAAGTGTCCATTGCCTCTGGTGTTAACGGTAATCCCGCTCTCAAAATGTCTACCGTTAAAGAATCTGATGGTTGGTCTACTACGAGTGAATCATTATAGTCTGGGTCATCCGGATCATCTGTTGAATAAGAGGTTTTATTGGTACGTCTCCAGTTATCTTCTAAAACGCGTTGCCCCCAAAGAGCTCTAAAGTCATTGAAGCCGCTACCTGATACTTTTTGATTGTAGAAATACCATTTAGAACCAGAGCCTGTTGTGGCACCTGAGTTTTTAATTCTGTTTTGCTGTGCGATTAACTTTCTAGCTTCTTCCTCTTTTTTTCTTTCTTCTTCTGCTAAAATTTGCTTGAGTGTTTCCTCCAAATACTTGTCCAACTGATCGGGTGACATTTGGGCTTTTTTCTGAACACTGTCTTCGTGGATGTACGTTTCATAATGCACAACCAAGCCAGACAATCCTTCTGCCTTCGCTTTTACTTTTTCGTAATCTTCATATTCTTCTGGCAAAACTTGGACACAGCTGTCATAATATTTTTGAGCACTCAAATAATCTTTCTCTTCAAAGTGGATATCTCCTAATTTCAAATAACTAACTCCTTTTTGGCGATTGTTTTTAATAGAAAAGAAAGCTGATTGTGAATAGTTGAATTTGGCCTGATCTACTTGCCCTTCTTTCATGTCAATTTCTGCAAGAGCAAAGTAAATTTGATCACGGTACTCCATGTTTTTAGGATCCTTAATCATTTTTGCCAATTCTTTACGCAATAATTCGCTTCCGCCTGTTGCTGAAAGTGCTTTGTTAATTTGCGCTTGAAACCTCATTTCATAAGGTGCCGGAGATTTTACAACTTGAGAAAAACACTCAGAAGCTTTATCACCATTTCCTAATTCTTGGTAGAGCTGGGCCAGCACGAACTGATATCGAGCTTTCTTCTTTTTCTTTTTGGTAAGTTCAATGCCTGTTTCAAGATGCTCTATTGCTTTTTTATACTCGCCTTTAGCAATGTAGAACTCTGCATGTGCCAATTCTAAATCATCTTTCAGGTCTTTGGGAAAAGGAACTGGTTTTTTCACACCATTTTCTTTGTCCTTTTTTTCTCTCTTTTTTCTTCTTTGTTTTTGAAGCTTAGATTCTTTTTCTTTCTTCTCTTTTTTTGAATTTTCGGCACTCTCCAAACGCTGATCTGACATCACGAGATATCTTTTTGCTTCTGCGAAATCTTTTTTAGCGATATAGGTTTTGGCTAGCCAAATTCTTGCTTCGTGAACACGTTCTTGATCTGCATATAAAGGAGACTCTTGCAAGAATTTAAAAATCTCTTCTGCCTTGTCATATTCATGCCGTGTATAATGAATAACACCAATAACAAACCAGTTATCATCTATCCAACGACAGTGTTCAACGCTTTTATTCTTGCTCGCCTCTGCATTGGGCATGGAATGTCTGAAAATGACTTTCTCACATTTTTCAAAGGCCGTTTCGTACTTTTCTTGAATTAACGGAACCTCTTCTTTTGTTGGGTATAAGTCTAAAGGAAGTAATTTGTTGTAATCTTCTACCGTTGATTCTCTGTAGCTTTCAAGTGTTTCATCCATCAACACTCTTGCGTTGTGATAACCATTGTATCGCGCAGTCATATTGTGATAGCCCACGTTTAATGCAGCATCTTTCTCAGTTGAACAACTGCCTAAGATGAACATCACAAACACACTTATTACAAATGGTATATGGCCGGATTTTATTCGCATCTACATTATTATGGTAGTAGGTAATAACTACAAAAGCACAAAAATATTTTAATTTATGGAATTAATAGGGTTTTAAGTGCCTTAATTAAGGAAGGGTGGTCTTCCCAAATACTCATATGACCAACATTTTGAAGGCTGATGAACTGGGGTTTGTTTGCCAGCTGACTTAGCTCTTCTTTGACCATCTTGGTAGAAATGATGGGATCTAATTCACCGTGAATCATTGCAAAACTCGACTTTTCGGTGTTTTTAAAAGCTGAACGATCTCTCATTCCTGCAGTGGCTGCTTGTATCTCTTTGTAAGGAATTGCTGACGCCTTTTCAATGAGCTGATTAATTATGGCAGCACAATTTTCTCGGTTTTCTGGCGCAAATAAATTTGGAATCGCTTCTTGGATGAATTTTTTCTTTCCTTGTTCAACGATTTTAATCACCCTATCTCGATCTAGTTTTTTACTGTCAGAATCGGCCCAAAAATTAGAATGCAAAAGTACGAGTTGAGTAGGTCGTAATTGACTAAGTTCTAAACCAACATAGCCACCCATAGAATGCCCGACCACTTGAATGGGTTCAGTAATTTTTAAAAAATCAAGCAGTTGATGGACTTCTTCCGCCATGAATCCCATGCTGCATTCATCTCCTTCAAAACGAGAATTCCCGTGACATGGCAGGTCAACGAGTATGCACTGAAACCCTTCAACTAAAAAATTAGTATAAATAGATTCCCACATTGCATGATCTTCTAAAAAACCATGTAAAAAAAGGAGAGGTTTCCCTTCTCCTTTTATTTCGTAATAAATATTTGGGTGATTTTCTTGCAACTAGGCGTTCATTAAATCTTCAATTTCATCTGCCTCAATTGAAATGTGTCCCATTAAGTTTTTAGGAGCACCGGATTTTTGAACAACTAGGTCGTCTTCCAATCTTATTCCTAAATTCTCTTCTGGAATATAAATTCCGGGTTCACATGTGAATACCATATTTTCCTTAATTGGTTCTGTCCATAAACCAACATCATGCGTGTCTAAGCCAATGAAGTGAGATGTTCCGTGCATGAAATATTTTTTGTAGGCCGGCCAATCAGGATTTTGATTTTTAATGTCGGTTTGATCGATTAAACCTAAACCAAGTAACTCAGATTCCATCATTTTTCCAACTTCAGCATGATATTCACTCATTATGGTTCCTTCAACCAGCATTTGTTCTGCTCCTTTTTTGACATTTAAAACGGCATTATACACAGCTTTTTGTCGATCAGTAAATTTACCATTTACGGGTACGCATCTAGTCATGTCTGATGCATAGTTCGCATACTCAGCTCCAAAATCCATCAAAATAACATCTCCGTCAAAACAGGCCTGATTGTTTTCAATATAATGCAGAACACAGGCATTTCTTCCTGAAGCAATAATTGGGGTATATGCCCATCCTTTTGATCTGTTTCTTAAAAACTCGTGCATCAATTCAGCCTCAATTTCATACTCCATAACGTCTGGCTTAATGAACGATAATATCCTTCTAAACCCTAAGTCAGTTATGTCACAAGCTTTTTGCATTAAATCCAATTCAATTGGGTGTTTAATTGAACGAATCTGATGCATAATTGGAGCAGATTTTTTATAAGTATGGGCAGGGTACTTGGCTTGTAAAGCCTTTATGTATCTGTCTTCTCTGGTTTCTGTTTCTGTATTCGCTCTCGTATGTTCGTTTGTATTGATGTAAACATTTTCTGCTTGTGCCATCAATACTTTCATGATAGCTTCCATCTGATCTAACCAGAATACGGTTTTGATTCCTGAAGTTTCAAAAGCGGTTTCTTTTGTTAATTTTTCACCTTCCCAAATGGCGATTAATTCAGAAGTTTCTTTTAGAAATAAAATCTCTCTGTGTTTTGGGTCGTAAGCGTCAGGAAAAATCACCAAAACACTTTCTTCTTGGTCAACTCCAGATAGGTGAAAAATATCTCTATGCTGGTTAAATGGCATAGTGCTATCTGCACTAACGGGGTAAATATCGTTTGAATTAAAAATAGCAATTGACTTAGGTGCAAGGTGTTGCACAAAGCGTTGACGGTTATTTTCAAATAATTTTCGGTCTATTCTATGGTATTTCATGCGCTCGTTTATTTGCTTGAAAGCTAGATTTTATAATTGATTGAGGGTAAAAATATTATTTTTAAATGAACTTTCTTTGGTTTAAGAATTAATTTTGTTCCATTAAATGCTCCAATCAATTGGTTTTTCAATATAAGTAGCTATCTTTGCGCCCCATATTTGTATATAAATAGGATGTCAGCAGGAGTAAAAATATTTTCAGGACGAGCAACGGTTGATTTGGCAAACAAAATTGCCAGTGATTTTGGTGTTGAATTAGGTAACGTAATTGTTACTGAGTTTAGTGATGGAGAATTTCAACCTTCTTTTGAAGAAACCGTTAGAGGTCAAGATGTTTTTTTAGTGCAATCTACAATGCCTCCAACAGAAAACTTGTTTGAGTTAATGTTGATGATTGATGCTGCAAAAAGAGCTTCTGCGAAATCTGTTGTTGCAGTAATTCCTTATTTCGGATTTGCAAGGCAAGACAGAAAAGACAAACCAAGAGTTGCGATAGGTTCAAAAATGGTAGCCATGATGTTAGAAACTGCGGGTGCAGATAGAATCATGACCATGGATTTACATGCTGATCAAATTCAAGGGTTTTTTGAAATTCCGGTGGATCATTTATATGCATCTACTATTTTCTTACCCTACATTCAAAATTTGAATAACGGTAATTTAATTATGGCGGCTCCTGATGCTGGTGGAGCAAAGAGAGCAAATTCATACTCTAAGAAATTAGACGTAGGATTAGCAATTTGTCATAAGCAAAGAAAAGTGGCGAACGAAGTGGCTGAAATGACAGTGATTGGTGATGTTGCAGGGAAAGATGTTATCCTATTAGATGACATGGTAGATACAGCAGGAACATTGACAAAAGCAGCAGACTTGTTTATGGAGAATGGAGCAAATTCAGTTAGAGCAATTTGTACACATGCCGTTTTAAGTGGACCAGCTTACGAAAGAATTGAAAATTCTTCATTGACTGAATTGGTTGTTACAGATTCAATTCCGCTGAAGAAACAAAGTGATAAAATTACCGTATTGAGCGTTGCAGGATTATATTCAGCAGTAATCAGTAGCTTGGTAAACCACGAGTCTATTAGTAGACTTTTTTAATAAGTATAAACCGATCCCCCAATAAAGGGATCATAACTAATATATAATGAAAGAAGTATCATTGAGCGGCTCTAAAAGACAGAGCGTAGGGAAAAAAGATGCTAAGGCTGTAAGAAATGCAGGTAACACTCCAGGAGTAATTTATGGTGGTGACGAGCAAGTTCATATTAGCGTTAAGCACGTAGACATGGAAAAATTGGTATACACGCCAGACGTGAATATCATTAACATTGATGTAGATGGAAAGACTTACAAAACAGTTATCCAAGATATCCAACATCATCCAGTAACAGATAGAATCCACCACGTTGATTTTATTGAGTTGAAAGAAGATAAAAAAGTAAAAGTGAATATTCCAGTGAGATTGGAAGGAAGATCTTTAGGTGTCATGAACGGTGGTAAATTATCACAAGTGTTTAGAACATTAAAAGTATATGCGTTGCCAGGTGAATTGCCAGATGCAATTACTGTAGATATTTCTCCATTAAAAATTGGAATGTCTGTTAGAGTTAGAGATTTAATGACGGATTCATTAGAGATTTTGAACGCACCATCTGCGGTTGTTTGTTCAGTGAAAATGTCTAGAGGAGCTGTTGCTGATGAAGAAGAAGAGGAAGAAGGAGCTGAAGGAGAAGAAGGAGCTGAAGGAGCAGAAGGTGGAGAAGCTGCTGCAGAGTAGTCAAATCACTAAAGAATATATAATTTATCAAAAGGTTGCTACATTCGTAGCAACCTTTTTCTATTTAATAAAATGAAGTACTTAATAGTCGGACTCGGAAATCCTGGAGAAAAATATGAAAACACACGCCATAACATTGGGTTTAAAGTGTTGGATTATTTTTTGAAAGACTTTGATACGCCTTTTGAATCGGCCAAATTGGGCAATATTGCTAAGGTTAAATTTAAAGGCAGAACTTTAGTGTTGTTACAGCCCTCAACCTTTATGAATTTGAGCGGAAAAGCGGTGAATTACTGGATGCAACAGGAAAAGATTCCTGTAGAAAACGTGCTCGTGATTACAGATGACATTGCACTTCCATTTGGTAAGCTAAGAATGAAAGGTAAAGGAAGTGATGGCGGTCATAACGGTTTAAAAGACATTATCGCCGTGTTAAAAACGAATGTATATGCCAGATTAAGATTTGGTGTTGGTTCAGAGTTCAACCCCGGTAGCCAAGTGAATTACGTTTTAGGCGAATGGCATCCAGAAGAGCAAGAACAAATGGAAGATCGTTTAAAAACTTCTTGTGAATTTATAAAAGGGTTCGCCACAATTGGCTTACAACGCACCATGAGTAATTGGAACAATAAGTAATGCAAGAACTGTTTGATTTATTATTTCCTGGTGCTTCTATTCAGAAATTGATTGGAGGAGATATAAATGACGTTTTCAAAATATCGAAAGCCTCATCTACAACAGTTCTAAAGGTGAATCGAAAAGATGATTTTCCGAATATGTTTGAAAAAGAGGCGAATGGTTTAGCCATCTTAAATGAGACATTCAAAACACCAAATGTTATTCAAACTGGAAGCCATGATAATTGGCAATACCTTGAGTTAGAATTTTTACCAGAAAAGACTAAAAAAGAGGATTATTGGACTGTTTTCGCAGAAAAATTGAGCAAAACGCATCAAAAAACCTCAAAAAGGTTCGGTTTTAATGAGAACAATTTTATGGGTTCGCTAGTTCAAGTCAATGATACAAAAAGTACCTGGGCTGAATTTTTGATTGATTGCAGATTAAATCCAATGATTGAAATGGCCGTTAATGCTGGCGAAGTTAATTACGTTGAGGCTAAAATTATTGAGAAGTTTTATAACAGAATTGTAGAGATTTATCCTGAAGAACAACCGGCTTTACTGCATGGAGATTTGTGGGGAGGGAATTACCTCTCAAGTACAGAAGGACCAGTATTAATAGATCCAGCCGTTTATTATGGTCACCGCGAAATGGATTTGGCAATGATGCAGTTGTTTGGAGGGTTTGATGCAGAAGTATTTGAAGTATACAACGAGCTATTTCCATTAGAAAATGAATGGAGAGACAGGGTTGAATACAATCAATTGTATCCTTTATTAGTACACCTTAATTTATTTGGACGCAGTTACTGGGAAAAGGTGAATAGTATTCTAAAGCCTTTTGCTTAAACGAACAGGTTTATCCAATTCTTCTAATATCTGCACCAAGGTTATTCAAACGAACATCAATGTTTTCGTATCCTCTATCAATTTGCTCAATATTGTGAATCGTAGATTTTCCTTCAGCAGAAAGTGCAGCAATTAATAATGATACTCCTGCTCTAATATCGGGTGATGTCATTGTTGTTCCTCTAAGCGGACTTTCATGATTCATTCCGATAACCGCGGCTCTGTGTGGATCACACAAAATAATCTGAGCACCCATTTCAATCAATTTATCCGTAAAGAATAAACGTGATTCAAACATTTTTTGATGAATCAAACATGATCCTTTTGCCTGTGTAGCCGTTACCAAAACAATTGAAAGTAAATCTGGCGTAAATCCAGGCCAAGGAGCATCTGCAATGGTTAAAATAGACCCGTCAATGAAGGTGTCCATTTTGTATGATTTTTGTTTTGGAATGTATAAATCATCCCCTCTTAATTCTAGTTTAATACCAAGCTTTCTGAATACCTGAGGCATGATTCCTAAATCCGGATAGCTCACATCTTTAATGGTAATCTCTGATTGCGTCATGGCAGCAAGTCCAATAAACGAACCGATTTCAATCATGTCTGGTAAGATTCGGTGGAAACAACCGCCTAATTCTTTAACCCCTTTAATTTTGATCAAATTTGAGCCGATTCCGGTGATTTTAGCCCCCATCTTGTTCAGCATCTTACATAATTGCTGTAAGTATGGTTCACAAGCTGCATTGTAAATGGTGGTTTCACCTTTCGCCATTACAGCTGTCATCACTATGTTCGCAGTTCCAGTTACTGATGCTTCATCCAAATGAATGTAAGTTCCAACCAGTTTTTTTCCTTCAACAGAGTAGAAGTGGTTCTTCGCATCAAAGTCAAACTCTGCTCCTAATTTTTGGAAACCTTCAAAGTGTGTATCTAATCTTCTTCTTCCAATTTTATCACCACCTGGTTTTGGCATGTAAGCCTTTCCAAAACGAGAAAGTAGCGGTCCGATAATCATAATTGAACCACGCAAAGACGAAGCTCTTTTAGAAAAATCTTCAGTTTGCATATATTTCAAATCAACATTCTTTGCTTGAAATATATAGCTCCCTTTTTCAATTCTTTCAACTTTAACCCCCATTGCCTGAAGCAGGTTAATGAGCTTGTTAACATCAATGATGTCAGGTAAATTGGATATCGTTACTTTTTCGGGAGTCAGTAAAACGGCACATAAAATTTGTAATGCTTCATTTTTTGCGCCTTGAGGAATTAATTCCCCTTTTAGTGAGTTTCCTCCGTGAATTTCAAATGCTCCCATAGTGGTTTAATATCTTTTTCGGTTTTTGTTGTTGCGGTTTTTATTGTTGTTACGGTTCTTGTTGTTTTTACCCTTGAAATTAGATTTTGGAGAGTTCCCTCCATTTGCTTTTAAAATTTCATTGGTGTTTGGTAAAAACGAAACATCAGATAACTGAATTTCACCGTTAGATAGTTTGCTTAAATGAGCCAGAATCACTTCGTCCTCAACTGAACTAGAGTTAAAAGTAAGGTGAAATCTTTTCATCAAAGAAGCACAATGCTTTTCTAAAGCAGTTCTTTCTTCTCCTTTTTCCATTTTACAAGCGATATCTATCAGTTTTTCAACTGTTTTACCGTAATGTCCTACTTTAATTTTAGTTTGAGGATATGCAACGCGCTCAGGCTTAGCTGCCAACTTTTCTTTTTCAGGTAAAGGGTATGGCGAATCAACATCTAATTGAAAATCAGACATGATAAATAAATGCGTCCACAATTTTGGCTTGTACTCTTCAACATCTCTTAAGTGAGGATTTAATTCTCCCATTACTTTGATGATTGCCTTCGCCACTTTGTTTCGTTCTTCTCTGTCTGTTAAAGAAATGGCATGATCTACCATTTTTTGAACGTTTCTTCCATACTCAGGAATGAGCATTTTAGACCGTTCTGTATTGTACTCTAAATTTGCTTGATTTTGCATATTTTCAAAAATAAGGTTTTTGTTGGATTTACTGATTATTCCAACAGGTACTTATGAAAGTTATATTGTGTAAATAGTTTGAATTACTTGATTTGTTTTAAGGCGTCATCTACTGTTTTTGATGGCAATTGACAGGTTTGATTCACGCAAACATAAATGGTAGTTTCATCAGTAAACTTACCTTGCAATAACGGAATATTAGTTTTTTCATCATGACACCCCATTAAAACTTTATTGGGGATATAATGCGTGCAAAGTTGTTTAAATTTAGCCTCTGTTTCTTTTCCTGTTATGGCGATCTCGTAATATGGTGTGGTCATGTTTAAACAAAGCATGGCCCAATTTGAATAACCTGAGCCGTAAGACGGAATCGTATCATACATATTTGCCAACATTTGTTTTGAACGGCTGATGTAATCTTGATTATAAAGAATCGTTCCCAACTCAAATAAATTTCTCGCAAATATGGAGTTGCTAGCCGGAATCACATTGTCTGAAACATCCATTTTTCTGGCGACTAAATCATGACTTTGTTTTGAAGTAAAATAAAACATGCCACTATTTTGATCTTCAAAATCTGCGATAGCTTTTTCTGTAAGTAACTTGGCTGTTTGCAGATGGTCTTCATTAAACGTTACTTCGTAAAGTTTTACGAAGAAGTAGGATGTGATCGCGTAATCTTCCAAAAATCCTGAAATTTTAGATGTTCCATTCTTAAAGGTATGCCACAATTCATCTTGTTTTAACTGCTCTTTATTTACCCAAGCAGCTAAGTCCTTCGCTCTGTTTAAATAACTGTCTTTTCCAAAAGCTTGGTAAGCATCTGTATAAGCAATCCCCATGAGGGCATTCCATGAAGTCAATGATTTATCATCTAAGCCGGGTCTGATTCTTGAAGACCTTTTTTCAAGCAACAAAGCATTAATAGCATCTATTTTTAGATTTAATTCTGAGATGCTCATTTCAAATTCATCCGCAATGGTAGCATCATTTTCAGATCGCTGTAAAATTTGATTGCCTTCCCAAGCACCTTTTTGGTTGAGGTTGTAATAGCGATCAATCAATGCATAATCATCTTCTAAAAGTGTCTTCAATTCTGCTTTAGACCAAACATAAAATTTACCTTCTTCTCCTTCAGAATCTGCATCCAATGCTGAATAAAAACAGCCGTAGTCAGTAAGCATTTCGCGTTCTGCCCATCCAATAGTTTGCTCTACAATGTGCTTGTATAAAGGGTTTTTAGTTCGTTGATAGGCTTTTGAATATAGGCTAATCAGCTGTGCATTATCATACAGCATCTTTTCAAAGTGTGGAACTTTCCATTCGGCATCTACTGAATATCGAGCAAAGCCACCACCAACTTGATCATAAATTCCGCCAAAGGCCATTTTCTCTAAGGTCAAATCAACATGTTCCATTAACGAAGAATCTCCAAATTCATGTGCGTAATGCATTAAGAACTCATAGTTGTTGGGTAAAGGAAACTTAGGTGCTCTGTTAGGTCCACCTCTAAAATGGTCAAGGTTTATTTTCCAATTTTGAACAGTTTCATGCAGCCGATCTACTGAAAATTCACCCACTTCTTCTTTTACAGAAATTAGTTCTGTAGATTGAATTCCATCAGTTAATTTATTGGCATAGTCTATCACTTTAGCGCTATCTGCCTGATAAGTTTCATCCAGTTTTTCTAAAACATCTACCCACTTTGCTGCTGGAAAATAGGTGCCACCGTAAATAGGTTTACCATTGGGTAAAGTAAAACAATTCAGTGGCCATCCACCTTGCTTGGTCATCAGTTGAACAGCATTCATATAAACTTGATCAACATCTGGTCGTTCTTCTCGGTCAACTTTTATGCAAACAAAATGATCGTTCATTACTTTAGCCACGGCCTCATTTTCAAAACTTTCATGTTCCATTACATGGCACCAATGGCAAGAGCTATACCCAATACTGATAAGCACTAGTTTGTTTTCTTTCTTTGCTTTTTCAAAGGCTTCATCTCCCCAAGGCATCCAGTCTACCGGGTTGTGAGCATGTTGTAGCAAGTAAGGGCTACTTTCGTTAATTAAACTGTTCGTGTATTTCGGTTCTTTATCACTCACTTTATCGCTAGATTTTTGACTATTAGCACAAGCGCCAATAATAAATGTCAACAAGAGGATTAATATTTGATTTTTTGCGGCCATAAGCCGAATCAGCCAATTATGTATGCGGCTAGAATCTTTAGCGTAAATATAGCTATCTTTCGAGCATTAAATCATTCAAAATGAGAAAATCCATATTGTTAGTAGCGCTTTTAAGTGCAGGAATGTCAAATGCACAAGACTATTTTCAGCAAGAAGTCAATTATAAGATTGATGTAGCCTTAAATGATAAGAACAATACCTTGTCGGCGTTTGAAGAGTTTGAATACGTTAATAATTCTACCACTCCACTGGATAAAATTTATGTGCATATCTGGCCAAATGCGTATAAAAATACAGAAACTGCGCTAGCAGAACAGTTGATTAACATGAACAACACAAGCATGGAATTTGCAGATGCAGATGAACTGGGATATATGGATTCTTTGGCATTTAAAGTGAATGACCAAGATGTGAAATGGGAATATCATCCTGACCATATTGACATTGCAATAATTCACCTGAATTCGGTTTTACAACCAGGGCAAAGCATGAAAGTATCGACTCCTTTCAAAGTAAAAATTCCTTCAGGAAATATTTCAAGATTGGGGCATATTGGAGAGTCATTTCAAATTACACAATGGTATCCAAAACCTGCAGTTTTTGACCGAAATGGTTGGCATGAAATGCCCTACTTAACACAAGGTGAGTTTTATTCAGAATATGGTTCATTTGATGTTTCTATCACTTTACCTAAAAATTACGTTGTTGGCGCTACTGGAGACCTACAAACGGAAAGTGAGTTGGCTTGGTTGGACGAAAAAGCAGCCGCTACCCAAAAGAAAATAGATGAAGATGATTTTCCTTTGAGAAAAAAAGGAAGCGGAGGTGCAACGCCATTTCCAGAATCTGATACCGTAATGAAAACGATCAGGTATACACAAGAAAATGTACACGATTTTGGATGGTTTGCAGATAAACGATTTGAAGTTTTAAAGGGTGAAGTAGAATTGCCACATTCAAAAAGAAAAGTAACCACTTGGGCAATGTTTGTGACGTATCACCATGCAACTTGGAGACATGCAGGCGAGTATTTACATGATGGAATTTACTACTATTCAAAATGGAACGGAGACTATCCTTATAACAATGTAACTGCTGTTGACGGAACCATTTCAGCAGGAGGCGGAATGGAGTATCCAAATGTTACGGTGATAGGAAACGCAAGCAATAAAGAGCAGTTAGAAGTTGTTATTGTACATGAAGTTGGTCACAACTGGTTTTATGGACAGTTAGGTTCAAATGAAAGAGATCATCCTTGGATGGATGAAGGCTTGAATACCTTGAATGAAGTAAGATATATTCAGACGAAGTATCCAAAAAACGAACGTCTTTCTGATATGATGATGGGCTTTGCAGAGAAAGTGCACCTAGAGCACTTATCGCATCATGACATGAATGATTTAACGTATAACCTTACGGCAGAATACGGAATTGATCAACCCATTGAACTGCCATCTGCGGATTATACACCAACAAATTATGGTGCTATTGTTTATGCCAAAACAGGCTTGGTATTTACCTATTTAAAAGATTACTTGGGTGATGAGGTTTTTGACAAGGCCATGAGTGCATATTATGCAGAATGGGAATTCAAACATCCACAACCAGAAGACCTTAGAAAAGCATTAGAAACATCAACAGGTCAAGATTTAACTTGGTTTTTTGAAGACATCATTCAAACAACCAAACAAATAGATTACAAGTTAGTTTCTGCGAAAGAAGAAGACGGAAAGTATATTGTGAAAGTTAAAAACGTTGGTCAAATCGATTGTCCTGTCCGGGTTGATGCTTATAAATTAGGTAAGATCGTAGAATCTAAATGGGTAGCAGCAGGGTCAGAAGGTTCGGTGACTTTTGAAGGAACTTCTTATGACCAATTTGCCATAGACGGTAACAAGCAAATGCCGGATATGAATAGGAATAACAATCATTGGAAAAAGAAAGGTTTGTTTAAAAGAGTAGAACCTTTCAAAATGGA
This sequence comes from Crocinitomicaceae bacterium, assembly GCA_039939375.1. Lineage (GTDB taxonomy): Bacteria > Bacteroidota > Bacteroidia > Flavobacteriales_D > Crocinitomicaceae > Paracrocinitomix. The sequence continues at coordinate 384,198 of JBDVJO010000011.1, forward strand.
ATTTTTATTGGGAGACAACGAAGGCGATAAATTCAACAGTTTTTGGACACCAATTATTGGAGGAAATAAATATGATAAATTCATGGTTGGGGCAATGTTCCACAACACCACGTTTCCTAAAAACAAATTAGAATACACCATTGCTCCAATGTTCTCAATAGGTAGAACTAATGTGGCTGGATTTGCTGATATCAACTATTCATGGGTGCCAGCAAAAAATATCAAAATGATTACGCTTGGAGCAGTAGGTAAAACTTTCGGTCATGGTTTAGGGTCAGCTCCTGATTCCTTGACTTCACCAGTAGGAACCTATTATGTTGTGCAGCCCTATCTTGAGTTTGCTATAGGAAAACCAAATGTGCGAAAGTTTTATAAGCAGGTTCTGCGTTTTCAAGGAGCTTATGTCTTAGAAAGCGGAACGCTTTACGATAATATTACAACTGGTGGATTCGCAGACTACAAGTTCAATTATGCAAAGAAAAGACATGCCATAGGAGCAAATGCTAGGTTTAATTATTACAATTTTAACCGAACTGCAGGATTAACAAACACCAGCGGAGATGTGCTAAATGCGCATGTAACAGGTAAATATGCTTATACCTATTCATATGAACAGAAAAAGAAAATTGAAATTCGAGCTCATTTAGGACAAAACTTATTTTATAATGGATTCGTTGACTTAAGGTATGGGATGTCTTTAGGTGGTCAGTCTGGAACGCAAGATGTCTTATATGAATATTGGATGATGGGCAGAAACGAAACATCAGGAATTTACGGTAATCAGCGAATAGAAAACCAAGGAGGATTTAAAACAACTTCAGGTTTTGGTACTTCTACATCTATGATTTTTGCTACCAACTTAGTTATTGATGTTCCTTACTTACCCTTCGTATTGTATGGTGATTTTGGAATGTTTGACAATGCCGGAACAATGACTACTGTTTATGATGCTGGGGCCGGAATCAGAATGGGGGAATCTTTTGGTGTATACTTCCCGTTTCTTGAGTCTGCCAATTTGAAAGCGTCCTATCCAGCCGGAACTAAATACTGGTCAAAAATCAGGTTCACGATTAACTTAAATGGTATGAAGCCTGGCAAGTTGATTCAGAGTGCTTTGTAATTTGAGAGCTTAATTGATTTGGTTTCGTATTGTAGAATATAAAGGGAGTAAGGGTTATACTTTTGTTTATCACGATTATGCTAAAAAAAATTGCTGAAAGTTGGAATTGGATGGGAATAGACCCAGTTGAACTTATTTCAGAGAATAAGTTCGGAAATGTCATATTCAAGAACTCTGATGGTTCTTATTGGAGAATCATACCTGAAGAGCTTCATTGTTATCAAATCGCAAATGATTTGAAGGAATTAAAAAAAGTCCAAAGAACCACAGAATTTATTGAAGATTGGGATATGACCAAAATTGTAGAACTGGCGGAATCGAGCCATGGAAAATTAAAGCCTGGATATAAGTATTATCTTGTTATTCCAAGTGTTCTAGGTGGTGAATATTCTTCTGAAAATATTAGATCTGTTCCCTTTGAAGAAGTTATCGGTGTGAGTGGTGAACTGGGTAATCAGATTAAAGACTTACCAGATGGCGCTAAGATTAAGCTTTCTGCAAGTTGAAAAACAAACCCTAAAATATAACCATTCTAAAAAAATACTCTCTTTTGCTTTGTCCCGTATTTAATACGATCTCATTTATTATCGACTTAGATAATGATTTAAGCTTGTTAAAAAACAATACCCGTATGGTTAATATGGTGAAGCACGGCACTCAAACTAATGCTAAAGCGTTAGGAGGTGAGTAAGAAATACGTCAAAACGCATGAAACTAGCTTATTGTTTTATAACTCATTTTTCAATATCTTTGATTAAATGGATGCATCAGAATTAAATAGTACAAAACTCGAACTTATCCAATGGATTTCAAGTTTAAAAGATGATAAATTCGTCAGCTTGATGAACTCATTTCGTATTTCGAAAACTGACGGTGATTTTTGGAATGAACTTTCAGACCAACAAAAATCTGAAATTGATGCAGGAATAACGCAGCTTGACCGAGGAGAAGGAATTACATATAACGATTTCCTTAAAAAACACCGTTAGTGAAAAAAGGGTATTCTGAAATTATTTGGTCGCCTCTTGCTGAATCACAATACATTAAGATCAAAGACTATCTTTTAAGAAAATTCACTCAAAAAGAAGTCAATAAATTGAATAATTTACTTGACCAGTTCCACGAAATAATATTAAAATTTCCAGAATTATATCCGCAAACAGAATTTAGGAACAACTTGTTTCGCGCGGTTCTAAGTCGCCAGGTATCTGTTTTCTATCGAATAGAGAAGAAAACGGTTCAAATAGTGGCAATATATGACAATCGCCAAAACTTTGAATCCAAATTGAAAGAATAAAGTAACAAAGTAGTTAAAGTTCAAGTTTCCCTTTGGATTGTCCGTTTTCTAAGCAAACCAGAACAACGGAACGCAATCGAACTTTGCAGCCTCATCTATAAATGGCTACATTTACTCCAAAAACAAGAGATAACTTTAATTACTTTTCTGCGACTAATCATCATCATATCTGTTTTCATATTTTCTTGCGCTGAGGGTGAAAGTTATAATGAAGAACCTCAAATATTAGATAAGGATTCAGCACATTTAGTTGATAGTACAGAACTTTATTCTTTCTTCTTAGATAAATCTACCAAATGCTTTGACGATAATCCACTTGATGATTCTATAGTTTTTGAATATGACAATTACGGTTTACCATCTCAAGCTATTGAATATTATAATTCTAGTGATTTCCTAAATGAAAAATTTTGTGCGAAAAGAGAATATAAATATGACGTTAAAGACTCTACTGAAACAGTGAGACATATTGGCAAATATGGAGGATTAAATCTAACAGAAATTAGGAAATTTAATTCTGTTGGAAAATTGGTTTGGTTGAAAACAATAGATATGAATCGAGACGAAATGCATTACTATTATCAGTATAACAGTTCTGGTCAATTGAATCGTACAATAGAAATAGATGGTAATTTTGGCGATACCCTCAAAATAATTGAAAACTAAGTCCAATAAATAGCCGCAACAAAAAATTCAACCAACCCTATCGCTGCTTCTTACTCGCTACTCTTTTTCCTTTATTCATTTGAGCCATTCGTAATTGATTGGCAGAAGTAGTTCTCCCCATCTGTTTTTTCAAACTCTTAATGTACTCAGTCATGTGACCTTTGGTGTCTAGCTTTTTAGCTTCGTTCAATAACGTCTCCGCTTCTCTTCTTCTACCAGTTTGCATGCAAACAGCTGCAATGTTGATTTTTGCCATGGCTTGATCATGGTCTCTTTTTAAACCAATTCCTAAGGCTTTTCTCAATAAGGCCTCCGTCTGAGACATCTTATTAATTTCTTGGCTCGCTAAGGCTTGTAAATAGTAAAAATAAGAACGTTGTCCTTTAATCAAGAATTGTGGTTGTTTGATTCTTCCTAGATACTTTCTAGCTTTCTCAGCATTTTGCTGACGCATTTGTAAAGCCGCCAAAATGATGTTTTGATTTCTGAAAATCGAGAAGATGAAAATGAAAGTCACAAAAATAAAAGTGATTCCCCATCCCCAAGATCCTGTAGCAAACAAGTATCCAGTAAAAATAAGTGAGCCTAATGATAAGGCAAGTTTGATAATTAATCCAATCATAATATTAGTCTAAAGTTGCAATACACTTAAGTTCGATTGCAATTGGTGTTGGTAATGAATTTATTTCAACCGTTGTTCTACAAGGTTGATTGTCTTTAAAATATTCAGCATATACTTTATTGTAAACATGAAAATCTCGTTTCATATTTACAAGGAAAACCGTAACATCTACTAATTTATCCCAAGATGAACCAGATGCTTCTAACACAGCATTAACATTGTCAAAAACAGACCTGCATTGAGCTTCAAAATCAAAAGCCTTAAAATTTCCGTTGTGATCTAGTTCTAAACCTGGAACCGCAGAATCATTGGCATTTGAGCCCGCAACTCTTGGTCCAACACCAGATAAAAAAAGTAAATTCCCAACTTTTCTGGCATGTGGATATAATCCTACCGGTTTTGGTGCATTTTGTGCGCTGACTTTTTCTGACATAGCTGAATTTTTGGCAAATATAAGCAAATGCCTACTTAATTAAGAATAGCTTAGGGTCAATTGTTTATATTTGTTCTATGCGTAAACTTCATTTATTTGCGGCTGCGGCAAGTTTTTTACTGTGTATGATTTCAATTTATTTTGGAATTAGAATTTTCAATGCAAATGATAATCATTTGATTACCGAACTCAATAATTTTGACAAACTATATTATGATCCTATTGAGAGAGTCCCTGCCTTATCGTATGCAGCTGCTATAATTACCTTACCTTTTTTAATAATTGTTTTGGTGTTGGATGTGATTTGTTTATTGAAAACGGAAGCTCAAAAGGCGAAGAATCTTATTATTGGTCTCATAACGACCTGTGCCTTAATTACGATTTTTGATGTGATCATGTTAAGCTCAAAAGGAGGAATGGATTTTTCAAAATGGGGCTTTATTTGGATTTGCCTTGGATTAATTCTAGTAGCAGGAAACGGTTTGGCGTATATTCTCAGAAGAAAAGAAGCAAAATAATACCTTGAAAATCAACTCAAAAGGTTTAATAAGGAAGCTGGCTTTAACAAAAAAATAACATTAACAATTCTTTAACGTACAGATTATCAATATTTTATGATTTTGGCACAACTGTTGCAATTTCTTCAACAGATTGTTTAACTAAAACTAAATATTATGATCGCAAAAAAGAACAAAAAAGCAAACTTGGAGAGAAGTCGTTTTGCTTTTTTTCAAATCGGATTATTAGTATCAGGCTCACTGGTACTAGCAGCTTTTGAATATTCAACTGTTACAGCAGATGAACAACAAGTTGTATTTAATGAATATAATGAAGGACTTTTAATGCCTGAAATCCCAGAAGATTTTAAGGAAAAAGATCCAGAGCAAATTCAATCTGCTCCGGCTGTAGTTAATTTGCAGAATATTGATTCTGTAAATATTACAACTAGAACATTTGATCCAGGAGCAACGCAAACAACAACTGTTTCTACGATTACTTTTAACGAAGGATGGGGAGATCCAGGGGATGGAATTGCAATGACAATCTTAGGACCAGATCCTGGAGAAATCGTTCCTGTTCCGGATGTTGAGCCTTCGTTTCCTGGAGGTGAAGGTGCAATGATGACATGGATTGGACAAAACGTTAATTACCCAGAGCTTTGTAAAGAAATGGGAATTGGTGGAATGGTTTACACAGAGTTTGTTGTAAACACAGATGGTTCAATTTGTATGGTTAAAAACCTGAAATCACCGCATGATGATTTGGCAAAAGAAGCTATGAGAGTAGTAAAGAAAATGCCAAAATGGATTCCTGGTGAACAAGCAGGTAAAAAAGTTAGAGTACGTTTTACGTTACCAATTAACTTTGTACACCACTACTAAGAATAAATAAAAAACATTAAACAATCTGAGAGTCCTCTTCTGTATAGAAGGGGACTTTTTTATTGCATATCGTATAAATCTGAAGATTTCTTTCCGTTAGGATCATCTACAGTTGTACATCCTTTTTTGGCAAATAACCAAGCAAATTTGATGGTAAAAATAGTGGGTTGGTATCTGCTGTTAAACCATTTATGTCCCGGGTTAAAACCGTTCCATTCAAAAGCTGTTAAAATAGGCGTTTGTACTTGCGGAACAATATAAAACCCATCTCTTACCTTGATTCCCCAACCTAAACTGTAATGCAACTGACCTACCATTTTTCCTTGGTTATCATAGCCCGCAGGTGGCGTATAATCAGCATCTTCTTTGCCTCCGTAAATTCTGTAATCAAAATTGAATCCGATAGATTGATCAATAAAATTATGCAAACTCAATTGCCAAACATTGTGTATCGCTGCTCTTGCAAATACATTACCGAAATTGAATTGACCTCTTGTTTTTGTGCCTCCAAGATCTAGTTTTTCTTGCCCGCCAAAATGTTTAACACCGAGTCCCCAATCAAAATAATGAACTACTTTACCGTAGTTTTTGAAAAGGTGTTCCATTCCGGCTTCAACATAATAACCTGGCAATCCAGAAGGCGTTAAATCATAAGCATCACTTTCGTCTGCCGCTGAGTTTCCAAACATGTAGGTAAGACCTGGATTAATATGCCATCCTAATGGACGATAATGACTGGCTGCTGGAGCCCAAATAGCTTCACCCCAGTTCTTTTTCTCTGAGAATTGATTTTCATTTTTTCGTTTGTTCGCTCTTTTTTCAATGCCACCGGCAATTTGACCGAAGGTCAATGAGCTTACGAATAAAGTAATGAAAATGGCTGCCGTTTTTTTCATAAGGCAATAAATTGGTTGGTTGTTGTTGTCTAATTTACGAAAATTTAAGCTTTCAATAAATCTAGTATCGCTTCTTCTACTTCTTTAGAGTCCCAAACTGTTTCAATATCAGGCCTGTCCATCACCTTTTTCATGATCGCATCTTGTTTCTGACCTGTTGCCCAAGCCTCAGAATATCGTATTGAAGAAAAAGAAACTTGACTGTATAACGGCATCCACTTATCTGGGTACAATTCTGAAAATCTTTTTTCAATTTTTTTCTGCAATAAAAACATAGGATCACCCACGTAATCTCTCATGACATAGTAGTTGTGTACAGATAAATCTTGCACCGCATCACCGTCTGGTTTTCTTAAAGTTTGATATTCCGCAAAAACTTTTTCCCAATCTTCATTGTGTTTAAGCATCAAATCATACATCACAGAGCAGTCTTCAAACCCAGAATTCATTCCTTGTCCATAAAACGGAACAGTGGCATGAGCCGCATCTCCCATTAATGCTACTTTACCTTTCGTCCATGGGAAACATCTTATTATAGATAATGACGATAATGGGTGTCCGTGCCAGCTATCGAGTAATTCTGGGAACATTTCATAAAAGTCAGGGAAGGTTGCTTTAAAGAATTTGTCCACTTTTTCATCAGTCGTTAATTCAGCAAAAGAATTTTCGCCTTCAAACGGCATGAACAAGGTACAGGTAAATGAGCCATCATCATTTGCTAAAGCAATTAGCATAAACCTTCCTCTTGGCCAAATGTGCAATGAATTTTTATCCATTTTATACGACCCGTCAGGATTGGCAGGCAACAACAATTCACGATAGCCATCATCAATGTAATCTTGCATGTAATCAAAACGATCTAACTTTTGCATGCCGTTATATCTAACTGCAGAGAATGCACCATCACAAGCAAATATTACATCAGCTTGATCCGTAATAATTTCGGTAGCTCCATCTTTCTGTAGATGAACAATTCCGGCTTCTAAATCAACATCTACGCACTTGTGATTGTAAAATATTTGAGCTTTACCATGCTTTTCAGCTATGTCCATCATCTTGGCATTCAAATCACCTCTTGAAATGGAGTAGATGGCTTGACCTTCTTTTCCGTATGCTTGTTGAGTTTGATTACCATCTAAGTCATGCATCATTCTACCATACATTGGTATTGCTATTGACTCTACATCTTTGTCTACACCGGCAGTTCGTAAGGCTTTCCAACCTCTTGTTGAAAGCGCCAAGTTAATTGACTTTCCAGCTGATATTTCTGCTTTTCTGATGTCAGATCTACGTTCATAAATGGTGACTCTATATCCAGCTTTTGCCAAATAAACTGCCCACAGTGAACCTACAAGTCCGGCTCCAACAATGATTGCTTTTTTCTCCATTATTATCTTCTTTTCCATGCAGAATAAGACGAATCAGAAAACATATTTTCTCGTCCTTTTCTTTTTTTACCTCCGAATGAAGCGCCAATGCGCCATAGAATTAATCCCACAATAATTACCGCTAAAACTTGCCCCATGAGCTTCACCATTTGCATGGCTTCTGAAGCGTGGCCGCTCAGGTTATCTGCAAAAAATTGTGGATCGTATGATTCAACCATTTATTCTGAAATTGATTGTTCTAAATATTGACCAAATCTGAAAATGTCTTCAAATGAATTGTACAGAGGAACCGGTGCTATTCTAATGACATTTGGCTCTCTCCAATCGGCGATTACGCCAAGTTTTGTCAAGGAATCAAACATGGCTTTTCCTTTACCATGTGCTAAAATTGACAATTGCGCACCTCTTTCAGATTTATTTTTAGGGGTAATGATTTCAAATTCACATAAATGCCCTTTACGCTCAGATATGTCATTAATGATATCTTCTAGATATGCGGTAAGGTCATCACTTTTTACTCGTAACTTCTCCATTCCAACTTCATCAAAAATATCCAAGGATGCCAAGTGAGCCGCCATTCCAAGAACCGGTGCATTTGATAATTGCCATCCTTCTGCTCCTCTCATTGGTTTAAATCCTGGTTTCATTTCAAATCTAGTTTCTTTATCATATCCCCACCAGCCAGCAAAGCGTGGTAACTCTTCGTTCATTTCATGCTTTTCATGAATAAACATCCCAGAAACACCTCCAGGACTTGAGTTTAAGTATTTGTAAGAGCACCAAGCCGCAAAATCAACCCCCCATTCGTTCAATTTTAGGATGACGTTTCCGGCTGCATGCGCCAAATCGAATCCACAAGTTGCTCCAACACCATGTACTTTTTCAGTGATGGTCTTCATATCAAACAGCTGACCTGAATAATAGTTTACACCACCCATCATTAACATGGCTAAAGAATCGCCTGCATCTTCTATTGCTTGCAGAACATCTTCTTGTCTAATCAAGTGTTCACCTTCTCTAGGAGCTATCTCAATAATCGCATCTTGCGGATCATAGCCGTGAAATTTAACTTGAGATTCGAGCGCATATTGGTCTGACGGAAACGCTTTTGCCTCACAAATAATTTTATAGCGTTGTGCCGTAGGTCGGTAAAAAGAAACCATCAGTAAATGCAAATTCGTGGTTAAGCTATGTGTAACAACTACTTCTGAATCTTTTGCCCCAACAATTTTTGCGATCTTTGAGGTTAAAAATTCATGATAAGCGAACCAAGGTTTTTGAGCTTCAAAATGACCTTCTACTCCAAAGGTAGCCCAATCATTTAATTCACGTTGAATGTAATCTTTCACCGTTTTTGGTTGTAAGCCCAAAGAATTTCCCGTAAAATAAACGGCATCTTCACCATTTAATTGCGGAATAAAAAACCGATCTCGATAAGAAGCCAATGCATCTTTTTTATCTAAATCTCTAGCAAATTCAATTGAGTTTTTGTTGGCTACCATTTTCTTGTTTTATCAGACTAAAAGCACTTTTTAATTTAGAAATCTTGCCTAAGAATCAACTAACATCAGTTGAAACTGTTAATTTTGCAAGCACTTAGTTCAAAGATACGAACTATCAAATAAAAGATATGATATCAAGAAAAAATTCTGAAAGTTTATTCGAAAAAGCAAAAACCTTATTTCCAGGTGGTGTGAACTCTCCTGTTAGAGCGTTTAAATCTGTAGATGGTGTTCCGCTTTTTGTAAAAAAAGGAGATGGGTGTAAAATTTGGGATGAAGATGATAATGAATTTATTGATTTCTGTTGTAGTTGGGGTCCACTGATTTTGGGTCATAATAATGCTGCTGTGAGAACGAAAATAACAGCTGCCTTGCAGAACGGAACTTCATTTGGTGCACCCACGCAGTTAGAGAATGAATTGGGTGATTTAATTGTAAAAAACAACCCGTTTGTAGATAAAATTAGATTTGTAAGTTCAGGAACAGAGGCGGTAATGTCTGGAATCAGACTTGCAAGAGGATATACAGGTCGAAATAAGGTGATCAAATTTGAAGGTTGTTATCACGGTCATTCAGATTCATTGCTCGTTAAAGCAGGATCTGGATTAGCAACGTTTGGGGCTTCTTCTTCGGCTGGGGTACCAGAATCTTTTTCTCAAGAAACAATCGTTTTACCGTTGAATGACGAAGATGCAGTAAATGCGGCGATTAAAAATCACGGAGATGACATTGCTTGTATTATTATTGAACCAATCCCGGCAAATAATGGGCTTTTATTGCAGAAGAAATCTTACTTAGAATTTTTGAGAAAAGTCTGCTCAGAAAATGGAATTCTACTGTTTTTTGATGAGGTAATTTCTGGATTTAGAGTAGCTTTTGCAGGAGCAGCTGAATACTACGGAATTAAACCAGATATCGTGACCTACGGAAAAATAATTGGAGGTGGATTACCAGTTGGAGCTTACGGAGCTTCAGACAAAATCATGGGGCATATTTCTCCTTTAGGTGACGTTTACCAGGCAGGAACTTTATCAGGGAATCCGGTTGCTATGTCTGCCGGAATTGCACAGCTTTCAGAATGTTTGGCTGACAATTTTTACGAAGATCAGGAAAGAAGAACTAAAATGCTAGTTGAAAAGGTAAATGACCATGCTAAAACCAAGGAATACAACTTTGAAATGTTCACCATTGGTTCAATATTTTGGTTGGCTTTTAGTGACGCCGAATCAATAAGATCTGCTGATGAAATTCGTGCAGAATCTATGAATGATTTCAAAAAGTTGTACGCTATTTTATTAAATAAAGGCATCTATTTAGGTCCTTCAGGTTATGAGGTTGGATTTGTTTCTCAAGCCCATTCTGAAGAGATTATGCTAGCTGTAGCAGATAAGTTTTGTGCCGCTCTAGACGAACTTTTTAAAGCATAAATACGGTATAAAGTTGATTTTCTTATCTTTAACCGACTTGACGTTAAATGAAAAGATTATTTTGCTTTATATGGATACTATTCAATATAACTGTTTTTGGGCAAAAGCCTGAGTTAACAGTTCAAACGGGTCATTCTGCACCAATAAGCGAAGTAGAATTCAGTCCTTTTGATGATTTTGTTGCGTCTGCAGGACTTGATCATAAAATTGTACTTTGGGATTTTTTCTCGGGAAAACAGTATAAGGTTTTGCTAGGTCATCATGAACAGGTTACAGCAATTAACTTCCATCCTGACAATCAGTATTTGTTGTCTGCCTCAACGGATAGTACCGTAAAAGTTTGGGATTATTTGAAAGGCGATATCGTGCATGATCTGCATTTTAATTACCCGGTTTATGATGCCAAGTTCGATCCCAATGGTGAGTACATATTAGTTGCTGGTAAAGAATTAGTCTTTGTGAATTTCCAATCAATGGAAAAGGAAGTATTGTCACTTAAACCAAAACATTACTTTTCTACCATTGAATTTTCTCCGATTAAAGACATGTTAGTTGTTGGTGGTAGGCTAGAACCAATAGGATATTTAATTGATTATTCAGATACGACAGTATTGAAAAAATTCGCTCATGGAATAATTTCCGCAGATTTTAATGTCGCTCAAAACTATGTGTTGATATCCAATAATTCAGGATTGGCTATTTCGTATAATTACAAAAATAAAAAGAAGAAAAGTCGCTCTTCTGACTGGATGTTGAACACCTATAATGATGTAACTTCTGATTCAGTGCATGTTTTTCTTGCAGATGATCATGGCGATATTCGGGTGCTAAAAAAGAGAAAATGGTATTCTCACTATGTTTTAAAAGGAGTTGGAGGGAAAATTCGATCAATTTCAAAATCTAATGATGGGCGCTATTTGGCAGCTGGTGGTGAATCGCAATCAGTCGTAATTTGGGATTTAGAAACCAAAAGAGTGGTTAAAGTGCTGAAAGGTCTGGTCAGTAGAATAAATGATATGGCCTTTTCTCATAACGGACGTGAAATTTTAGTAGGATATGAAGATGGCTCAATGAGAAAAACAGATTTGGTGTCCAACCAAACCATCATCAATAAAATGAGTTTGAATTCAGACATTCTCTCAAAAGTTGGAACATTCTCAGTGGTCAAGATTGACACTTTTGCTGAAGACCATGCCATTTTGCAAGTAGTTTATAAACAGGCGCATTTGAACAGAGAGGGAATTTTTGATAGGGTGGCTGATTATACGATTAAATGGTCCTTCAGTAACAACGAGTTAACCTTCAATAAAAATGATAGTTTATCAAGTACATCTAAAAAGTACATTGAAGATTTGAAGGTTGGTATATATCACGAAAACACCTTTTTTCAGGATATCTCAACACGTTATTCAAGTCATGATAGCCTAGAACAAACTGCTCAGATCAAAGAGAATATGTTGGTGTTAACTAACTCTGATCAAAGTGAGGTGATGATAGAGTCAAGACACACTGACTTGTTGACGGCAGTAGATTATAATAAAAAGTTCTCCTTTGTTGCTACAGCTGGTTGGGATGGGATGATTCGATTTTGGGATGTTAAAACTGGCGAATTATTAACCGTTTTCGGTGCTTTTGGTGACGGTCAGTTTGTGTACATAAATCCGGATGGGTACTATTTTTCCTCAAAAAATGCACTTAATTATATCGGCTTTTCATTCGATAATCAGGTATACTCGTTTGAGCAATTTGATATCAAATATAACCGACCAGACATGGTCATTCAAAAGCTGCCTTATTTTGATGACTTTTATGAAGAAGCCTTCAAAAAAGCATACGATAAGAGGTTAGATAAACTTGGGCTGAACGAAGAAGATATACAACTGAGTCAGCATATTCCAAAAATTGAAATTTTAAATGACTTAACAGAGGCCTTGGTTGACAACGAACTAACTATTAAGTTGAAATGTGTCGACAAACATCATGAGTTGGCGAAATTGCACGTTTATGTCAATGGAGTCCCTGAATTAGGCAGGTTTGGTAAATCGATAAATGGTAATAAGTATGAAGAAGAACTGAAAATTACACTTAATTCTGGAACCAATATCATTCAAGTATATGCTGAGAATAATACCAGAACATCATCTTTAAAACAAACCTTTACTTTTCAAACTCCGCCAACCAACAAAAGAGGAAAACTTTACATGCTTGCAATCGGAGTTTCAGAATATGCCCAATCTAATTATAATTTGAAGTATGCAGCAAAAGATGCGCAAGATATGGCTTCTATATTTCATTATCAGACGAACAATAAAATAGAAAAAGTCAAATTATTACAGAATAATGAAGTTACAAAAGCTTCAATAGAAGAGGCGAAAAATTTTATGTCAGAAGCGGGTGTAGATGATATTGTTGTATTATTTGTTGCGGGACATGGCGTGTTAGATGACAATCTTGATTATTATTTCGCACCACATGATATGGATTTTTCTAATCCTTCAAAAAACGGCATTCCTTTTTCTGTTTTTGATGAGATTCTTGAAAATACAAAGAGCAGAAAAAAATTAATGTTGATTGATGCTTGTCATAGTGGTGAAATTGATAAGGATGAAGTGATCAAAACCTTTGTAACTGATGATGAAGAAAACAATCAAGAATTAATTTTTAGAAGGGTAGGTACTACCATTGAAAATTTAGATGATATCAATACGTTCGAATTGTCCAAAGCACTTTTTGCAGACATGCGATTAAATAATGGAGCAACTGTTATATCAAGTTCAGGTGGTTCTGAATTCGCTATAGAAGGAGATCAGTGGAATAATGGAGTGTTTACTTATACCTTGTTGCAGGGAATAGTTTCTAAAGAGGCAGATGCGAATAAAGATAGAAGACTAACTGTGAGCGAACTCCAAAATTACGTTCAGAAAGGCGTTTTCGAAAAAACTGGAGGAAGACAGACACCTACCTCAAGAGTTGAAAACTTGAACTATGATTTTGTAATAGGAAAAAGATGAAAAATTTAGCCGGATTAATTATTGCCATATTGCTGTTAAACTTAAGTTTTGCTCAAAGTGTTGATTTTGGAGTTGAGGTAAATCAAAATTATAATGCTGTTGAAAAGTTTCAATTAACGGATATTTATAGTCCCTCAAATTTAGAATTGTCTGCGAAGAATTTAGCAGGAGACACCGTGAATACTTACTTCTATAAATTCACAATGGATAATCATTTTGAAATTCCGTTATACTTAAGGTTTAACTGGAGAAAAAGATGGTTTGTAGATTTGAAATTCGCTAGTTACATCAATAAACTGCAAATGTGGGGTGTCTCCAACTATACCGATTATTATTATCAAGATGAATACGGAACTTATCAGGAATTTAAAACAGACGCGGCAGCAGCAGGATTCACAAATGCCGATACCACAGATTATGTCAACTATATACAAGGGGCAAAGGATATTAACGAGTCTTTTGTCAGAACAGAAGAGCAATTCAAGGTGAATGCTTACACCATTAATGCAGGGATGCGATTCTTTCCGCATAAAAGTATCAAAATGTTTATCGCTATGGGGTTTACGCAGAAGTGGAAATACACAAAGCACGTTTATAGTCACATTGATTTTTCAAAACCCTTAATTGAAGATGTTAGATCGGTAGACAATGCCGTAGATAAATTTTCAGAACGTTCTACTTATTTTAATTTACAATTTGGACTAGAGTTTTATCGATTTAGAATTGCGGCACATGTTCAAACAGGAATCAGTTATGTTTTTGAAGCGCCAACTGTTGGGTCAGATGTTGTTTATTCAAATATCAATACCCCATTTGATGTAATCAGAACTGCTGGAATATCCGCAACAGCAAACTTGTTTTCAATGGATATTGGAAAAAGAGTTAAAATTGATGATGTTTCAGAAGGGGATTTAATCGTTTCAAACATCAAAAGGAAAAAAGATCGTTGGGATTTAGGCGTGCGCTTAGATAATCGCTGGTACAATAATCTTAACTCGTATTACGCTTTGCCAGAAAGCCAACTGTCAGTGCTAAAAACAGATTCTATTTTATACAATAATAACGGTACTTTTCAGCAAGGTATAAATGTTCAAATGATCACGCTTGGAGATGTAAAGCGTTTGGATTGGGGACCGAGATTGGGCGGAGTGCTAAATATTTATTTAACTAAAAGATTAGGTTTAAGGGGTTCTCTGGGTGGTTCAAAAATGGTCATGGACATTGCTACTCAAGAATTGAACGCTACTGTTTTGAAAGATAGTTCGGGGCAAAATTCTTATTTAGTACAGCCCGGAACACCTACCTTGAGAAATGCTGTTTACAGAAAAGAGTTGAACCTGGTTGAATTAAATCTAGGTCTAACCTATAAAATTGTCGATCGTGATTTATTTTCATTCTCGGTGAACACCGGCTTCGGGTTTTCTGGAATCGCTTACATAAGCTTAAACAAAAATGGATATCCCCCTGGAATTAATGAATTGGAGGTGTATAATGAATTTGATGCACTTTATTCAAGAGTTGGCAATCCAGATATTGAGTTACATGAAGGAGAAATGAATGTAAATTTGAGCGAGTCGCCTGATGCGGTTTTAAACAAGTTTAACGAACCCTACACCGGTTTTTTCAATGAGGGCGGTGCACCAAGAGTAGTTTACCCAACTTATCATTTTGGGTTTGATGCAGGTATAGAGCGTTTTACCTTAGGGGTTGGTTTTGATTTTACAGCTACTTATATGGATTCGTATCTGCTAGATAGATACTTTTCTAGTCACTTTTCAATAGGCTATAAAATCTTAAAAAGATAAGTAGTTAAACCAAGAATAATTAGCAATCCATCTACACCAAAAGAAAAGAATAACTCATTTCTGTTTTTTGTAGAAAACGCGATTAAAATTCCAGTTATTGCAATCCCTATCCAAAATCCGAGATTGATAGCAACCTTGCTTTCGTGAAACAAGTAACAAGACGTGGCTAAAAAAACAAGTGCAATTACTCTTGAAACTCTAGGACCAAAAATCTGTGGTATGGTGTATTTGGTTTTTTCATCTACTTCCACATCTCTTATGTCAAAAGGAATGGTAATGGCTATAATGTAAAGCGCTCCGGCTATTGACAAATAGAACATGTTGAAACTACTGCTCACATCTAATTCAAAATAGGGAATCGCAAAACAGCTTCCGGCCCATACCAAACCAATCAACAGTATTTTGAGAAGCGGCAAGTCTCGCAAGTTGTAGTGACCTATTTTAAAAACATAAAAAAAGGATATAAGTCCCATGATCAGAAGGTAAATAAGACTTTTAAAGGATAACTGAATACCTGTAACTCCCGTTCCAATTACCCCAATAACCAGCAGCAGATAAACCAAGTTTTTATTCCGAATCATCCATTCCATGCGCGGTCCAGTAGTTCGTTCATTTTTCCTGATTTTCTCAAAACGTTGATAAGTATATGTGAGAAGGGTAGAGAAGAATAGAAACCATAGGATCAAAGCCGAAGTTTGAGTATCTGTGAGTGAATAAAAGAGGAGCGCAAAGGAAGAAGCGCCTGCACTAATCCAGAGGTTTGAATAAACGATAAAGGCTAAAAGTCGCTTCATTTAGGTACAACCGCGTATATAAGGAATCCTGTTGCGATTCCGCTTAAGCTTCCCAAAAGGGCCCCCAACATTCTTTTTTGTTTGGCTATTCTATGGTATCCCCGGTAAAAGTTTTCATTTTTAAAATATTCCTTGTGAATGATGTTTTTATCTTTCAGTTTAAATGAAGGCAGGGACCAAGAAACTGTGACTACCGCCGGAACTAAAAATGGAAAAAGACTAGGTCTTTTTTGAAAAAATCCAGGCGTTAAATCTGTGCTTACAGCTCCCATAGTATCTTTTTTGGTAAGATAAGTATCAAAAAGTGAAGCGCCCAAGCCCAAAGCATAGCTGGTCCAAAAAGGGACATGCGGTTTGAAAGTTTGCCGAGCATCATAACTACCAAAAGTTACTGCTTTTGTTTCTTCAATACTTAAAAAGTCACCTTTAAATTCATCTTTTCTGTACAAAATATTTTCGGTCCCATTTTGGGTATAAGAGAATACTCGTTGAATAGAAAAACTCTCATTTTTTCCATCATGATTAAAGAGTAAAACCGAATCGTTTTCAACTTCATCCAGCTTAGAAAACTCGCCGTAAAAAACCTTTCCATTCAGCATCAATATAGAGTCTTGCAATGATTGTGAAAACCCAGAAATAAAAGGAACGACAAAAATTAAAGTTAAAATGCTTCGCATAAGATTTTCTTTCTCGTAAAGTTGGTAATTATTTTGTTGTTAAATCAAGAGATCTGTTAAAAAGTAGCCTAAATCCGTAATATTTACAAAAATCCTAACAGAGATTCCAATAATGTGAAAACTTGAAAACAAAAATAGTATCTAATGAGTTATATTTGTACGCTCTAAAAATTGGAGTTTTAACCGTGCAAAAAACAACGTAGAATGATTTTTAAAGATCGACACATAGGGCCCAATGCCTCTGAAAAATCTGAATTGCTGAAAGCTATTGGAGTAGCAAGCATAGATGAACTGATTAATAAAACTGTTCCTAGTCAAATTAGATTAGCGCAACCTTTAAATTTGGCGCCTGCTTTAACCGAACATGAATATTTAGCCGATCTTAAAACTAAGGCTGCTAAAAATACAGTTGCCAATAACTTTATTGGGCAAGGATATTATGGAACCTTGGTTCCGCCGGTGAATCTCAGAAACATATTTGAAAATCCAGGATGGTATACTGCTTATACACCATATCAAGCTGAAATTTCTCAAGGAAGATTAGAAGCACTTTTGAATTTTCAAACCATGGTGATGGATTTGACTTCAATGGATATGGCAAATGCTTCTTTACTGGATGAAGGAACTGCTGCAGCAGAGGCTATGATTATGTTCTTCAATTCGAGATCTAGAGATCAGAAGAAAAATGAAATCAACAAGTTTTTTGTTGCAGATCATTGCTTTGATCAAACCATAGAAGTGGTTACGGGTAGAGCAAAAAGCATGGGAGTAGAAGTAGTTATTGGTGCTATGGAGGATTTTATTCCTTCGGGAGAATTTTTTGGTGCCTTGGTTCAATTTCCAGATAAAACTGGTAAAGTTGTAAGCCTTGATAATTTCATTGCTGATGCTCATGCAGCTGAAGTTAAAGTTGGTGTTGCCACTGATTTAATGTCGTTAGTCTTACTAAAAGGACCAGGACAGTGGGGAGCAGATGCGGTTTTCGGTAACTCTCAACGATTTGGAGTTCCAATGGGATTAGGTGGACCACATGCCGCATTTTTTGCAACGAAAGAAGAATATAAAAGAAACCTGCCAGGAAGAATTATTGGCGTTTCAAAAGACGTAGATGATAACTACGCTTTAAGAATGGCACTTCAAACAAGAGAGCAGCACATTAAAAGAGATAAAGCAACATCTAACATTTGTACGGCGCAAGCTTTATTAGCTGTGATGGCTAGTATGTATGCTGTGTATCATGGACCAAAAGCGTTAAGAGAAATCGCAATTGACATCCATCAAAAAGCGCTATTCGTAGAAGGAAAATTAAATGGACTTGGTGCAAGTTCGTTGAATGGTCAGTATTTTGATACTTTGCATTTTGCAATCCCAGAGGGTGATTTGGCAAAACTTAAGGTCGCAGCATCAAATAATAATGTTAACCTAAATTATTTTGATAATTCGGTTTCAATTTCAATAGATGAATCACATACTGAGGTTGAACTTGAAGCGTTGATTAATACTTTTGCTGAGGCGCTAGGAAAACCGGCTTTATCGGTATCAAAGGGTGATTGGAAATCAGAAAAATGTCCTTTAGGTCAAGATTTACATAGAACAGACCCGATTTTAACACACCCAACATTTAATTCGCATCATTCAGAAACGCAAATGATGCGTTATTTAAAAAGTCTAGAAAATAAAGATTTATCATTAGTTCATTCAATGATTTCTCTGGGCTCATGTACCATGAAATTGAATGCGGCTGCTGAGTTGATGCCACTTTCTTGGCCAGAATTTGCTAATGTTCACCCATTTGCTCCAACAGGACAATGGGCAGGATATAAAGAGATATTTACCGAATTAGAAAATGATTTATGTGAAATTACAGGTTTTGCAGGTATGTCTTTACAACCAAATTCTGGAGCGCAGGGAGAGTATGCAGGTTTAATGGTGATTAAGGCATATCACGAATCAAGAGGAGATCATCACAGAAATATTTGCCTGATCCCTAGTTCGGCACACGGAACCAATCCTGCATCTGCAGTTATGGCCGGAATGAAGGTTATTGTCACTGCTTGTGATGAGAAAGGAAATGTTGACGTGGCTGATTTAAGAGCAAAAGCTGAAGAGCACAAAGATAATTTATCAGCATTGATGATAACATATCCGTCAACACACGGAGTATACGAATCTGCGATTATTGAAATTACATCTATCATTCACGATAATGGTGGGCAAGTATATATGGATGGTGCGAACATGAATGCGCAGGTAGGCTTAACAAACCCTGGAAATATTGGAGCAGATGTTTGTCATTTGAACTTGCACAAAACCTTTGCTATTCCTCACGGAGGAGGAGGACCAGGAATGGGCCCTATTGGTGTTGTCGAACATTTAGTTCCTTTCTTGCCTGGAAATCCGCATGTTGATGGTGTTGGTGGAGAAAATGCCATTAACGCTATTTCTGCTGCGCCGTATGGTTCTGGATTAATTTTATTGATTTCTTACGGATACATTAAAATGCTCGGTGCAGACGGTCTCAAAGAATCAACTGAGAATGCTATCTTAAATGCAAACTACTTAAGAACTAAATTAAAAGGACACTTTGATGTACTTTATTCAGGTGAAAATGGAACAGTAGCGCATGAAATGATTGTGGATTGCCGTGATTTCAAAAAGACCTCTGGTGTTGAGGTTGCAGATATCGCAAAGCGTTTAATTGATTATAACTTTCACGCACCTACCGTATCTTTCCCGGTTGCCGGAACATTAATGATTGAACCAACTGAAAGTGAAGATAAAGCTGAATTAGATCGTTTTATTGAAGCAATGATTAGCATTAGAGCTGAAATTAATGATATCGCAACCAAAGGTTTAGACCAGGATAATAATTTACTGAAAAATGCACCGCATACAGCTACAATTTTAACGGCAAATGAGTGGAGTTTTCCATATTCAAGACAAGAAGCTGCTTATCCCGTATCTTACTTAACGTCAAGTAAATACTGGGTTCCGGTAAGACGAGTAGACAATGCTTATGGAGACAGAAACTTAGTTTGTGCTTGTTTACCCATTGAAGCTTACTTAGAAGAAACGGTTTAAGACCAGTATAAGATTACAATTATAGTCGTGTAATTCATTATTATAAAAGGATTTAATTTTTTACATTTACGAAAAATTATAAGATAATTATTATGAAAAAAATCTACATTTTATTAGGTGCGCTTGTAGCGAGCGGAGCTGCTATGGCTCAAGCACCTTATGCGAATGGACAATATGAGTTCTCTAGTACAGTAAAACATGCTCCAAACGGAATTACGTTTACTGACATGAGAGATGTTGTTCAAAATCAAGACAGAGCAGTATATTATACTGAAGATTTTGATGCAGGATTCGGAACTTGGACTGCTGCAATTCAAAACGGTGGAGTTGGATTCGAAATTACAAACACAGGTCACGCAAATGACGCTGGTTCTTCATTTACGATCCCTTCTTTACAATCTACTACCCCTACAAACTGGGTGTTATTAGATTCGGATTCTGACGGAACTTCTGGTTCTGATGAAGATGCGACACTTACTTCAGCTACGATTGATGTTTCTTCTGCAGGTACTTTACCGTTGAAATTAGAATTCGAGCAATTCTTTGCTGAGTGGGAAAATGGATCAAACTTTGATACTTTATTCATTGGAATTTCTGATGATGCTGGTGCAACTTGGGATGAGGTAATCATTTCTGATGGTGTAGGTAGAGAAGGAAGACCTAACCCTGAGTTAGTTTCTTTAAACATTTCTCCATACGTAACTGATTATACGCAAGTTCAAATCAGATTCAGATGGCGTGGAAATTGGGCTTATGGATGGCAATTTGATAACGTTTGTATCGCTGAGTTACCTCAAAATGATATGACGGTTCAAACGGTATTCAGAGGAGACTTAGTAAACTCTATCATGTATTCAAAAGTTCCAGACGAGCAAGCAACTGAGTTTGTTATCGGAGCTGACGTGAAAAATATCGGATTCTTAGACCAAACGAACATTGTAATTGATTGGGAAATTTTTGATCCTTCAATGAACTCTTTAGGAACAGGTACTTCTGCAAATTCTATTGCTTCATTATCTAATGGTCAAAACGATACAATCTGGACAAATACTGGAATCACTCCAGTTGATTTAGGTGTATACACTGTTTCTATTACTGTTAATGCAGCTGAAACTGATGACGCTACAGGTAACGATAACATGGAAGACATGAACTTTGAATTGACAGACTATGAGTATGCTGCTGATTACGGAGCTCCTCAATCTGCTTTCTATAACTGGGCAAACAACAATGATGGTGCTGCTTCAATTGGTAACATCTTCTTAATCCAAACGGATGGAGTAATTGGTGGAATGAAAGCGCAATTAGATGATAACGCAATCGTTGCTGATAAATTAATCTATTACGCGATCTACAAATCAGACGGAACTCAATATGTATATGAAGATCAAACTTCTGATTATACAACTGAGTCTGGTGATGAAGGTACTTTCGTTACCATCTTCTTTGATAACCCTATTAACGTAATTGCTGGTGATCAAATTATGGCTGTTGCAGTGCACTACGGTGGAACTGAAACTGCTGGATGGGATATGGCTGGTAGAGTTTCTCAAGGTTCTGTAGTAGGAACTGATGAAACGCAAGCTACTGTTTCTTTAATTGATCCTTCTGCACCAATGGTGAGAATGTTAATGACTGATTACACTGGTTTAGAAGCTGAAGGTACTACTGATAAATTTTCGGTTTATCCTAACCCTGCTAACGAGCAAATCAACGTTGCAATCTCTTTAACAAATTCAGAAAATACAGTAATCAACGTTGTTGATATTTCTGGAAAAGTGATCAAAACAATGAATTTAGGAAATGTTCAAGGTGATAAAAACTTGACTATCTCTTTAGATAACATGACAACTGGTGTTTACTTTATTGAAATGGTAAACGAAGCTGGAAAGCAAGTTAAGAAATTCGTTAAGAAATAATTTAGTCTAGCACTAAATGCAAAACCCGTCTTGGCTTAGCCGAGACGGGTTTTTTGTTTATTTATCTTTAGAGCTTTCTTCTTCTGATTGAATATCTTCAAGTTCTTTCTCTCTTTTTATCTTTTCTTTTTTCTTTTTATCCCTGAAGTATAGGAATATTGCCACACCAATGGCAAGAATAATGACAAGATCTGCTGCTAGTTCCGGTTCCATTTTGTTTATGGTTCTGTTTGATTTACTTTGCGCTCAGATATTCTTAAATTGATCGTATCTAATGCCGCTTCATAAATGAAATACATGTGGCTGGCATCATAGGCATAATAGTCATAACTCTCTTCAAAGTTAGATTTGCTCATGTTGTATTTTTCAAAGACTAAAGCGCTGGCCGAATCTAATGCCTTTTTGTAGACATCTGGTCGCGAATAATTTCTATGATAATGCGACTCTAATATTTGAAGGTCTATAATCACCGGAATCAATTCGGCTTCTGACAATAAATTATCAGGTTGAGCACGCTCAACTTGCTTTTCAGTACAGCCGAACAATGCTAGGGATAATATGAATAAAGTTTTTTTCAATTATCCGTGAAACGTCATTCTTGCTCCAGTATTGCCTTCTATCACTTTTCCGTCTTGATAAACAATACGACCATTTACAAAAGTAGTGTCAATTGAATGATCAAATGAAACACCTTCAAACGGTGACCATCCACATTTGTATAAAATGTTTGATTTGTCCACTCCGTAAGATGTATTCGGATCCACAACCACTAAATCTGCGAAGTAGCCTTCTCGGATATATCCTCTATTATCAATATGGAAGCAATCTGCCACTGCGTGAGACATTTTCTCAACTGCTCTTTCTAAACTGATGTTTCCTTCTTTTACCTTTTGTAAAATGGCTAAAACAGCATGTTGAACTAATGGTCCGCCGGAAGGAGCAGTAAAGTAATTTCCAGATTTCTCTTCAAGGGTGTGCGGAGCGTGATCGGTAGCCAATACGTCAATGCGATTATCGTTTACTGCTTCCCAAATAGCTGCTCTATCAGAAGCCTTTTTTACTGCCGGATTCCACTTAATATGTGTGCCTTTCTTATCGTAATCTTCATCTGAAAACCATAAATGGTGAACACATGCTTCAGCTGTTATTTTCTTTTCCGCAAGCGGAATGTCATTTCTAAATAATTCTAATTCTTTGGCAGTTGAAATGTGCAAGATGTGTAATCTTGTATCAAATTTCTTAGCCAAGTTTGCAGCTAAGGATGACGATAAATAACAAGCCTCTTCACTTCTAATGATAGGATGATACTTAATAGGCACATCTTCACCATACTCAGCTTTGAATTTTTCCATGTTTGCTCTAACAGTTGCTTCATCTTCACAATGAGTAGCAATTAACATATCGCACTTTGAAAAGATACCGGTCAAGGTTTGTTCGTTATCTACCAACATGTTTCCTGTAGAAGATCCCATGAATACCTTAACACCACATACCTGTTTACGATCTGTTTTAAGTACCTCTTCCATATTGTCGTTTGAGGCACCCATGAAAAATGAGTAATTCGCAATAGAAGTCTTTGCAGCGATATCATACTTGTCCTGAAGTAACTCCTGAGTCAAGGCATTTGGTTTAGTGTTGGGCATCTCCATAAATGAAGTGATTCCCCCCGCAACTGCCGCGCGCGATTCAGTTCCAATATTAGCTTTATGCGTTAAACCTGGTTCTCTAAAGTGAACCTGGTCATCAATCATTCCCGGAATCAGCCATTTTCCTTTTAAATCAATCACGTCTGCTGATTCGTCTGAAATTGAACGCGCGATCTTTTCAATACGGTCGTTGTTAATCAATAAATCTGATTCAAATCGGTGACCTTCATTAATGATTGTTGCGTTTTTTAAAAGGATTTTAGCCATGTCTTAGAATTTTTATCAAAGATAATTGGAATTGGATGAAAAGACGAATCCAAGACTTGATTAATCAGCTAAGAAGGCAATTTTAATACTCAACAGGTCCGATATCTGGTGTGCCGTTTAAGTTCATTCCATAATAATCTACTAATTCGCCAATATCCAAACCGGCATCAATCGCTAAAGATCCTAGCATCAATGAAAAATCTTCAGAAGAGGCATTTGTAAACTGAGGATTGGTCTCAATGTTATTTTGGATAACATTTCCCTGTGATCCGTTCAATGCCTCAAAATCTGCAAGGCTAAAGTCAGCATAATCATAAATGAAGTTGGCAGCTGAGGTTGAGTTAAAGAACATGTTATTTTCAAAGGCGTTAGACTGTGGCTCTATATCGGTTTGATAAGCTGTATGTACATCATAAAAGATATTATTGACCACACGGTTGTCATGCACTTCATATGCGGCATCACTTTTCGATTTTAACACGCGCACCCCTTGTCCGCTTCGGTAATTGTAAATCAAGTTGTTGGCAATAGTGTTGTCATAACACACCAATTGGTCACGTTCTGGATTTCCGGACTTGTTTATGATACAGTAAAAATCGAAAGCCCAAGGCTGCTCCGTAGCATCTGAAACTGTTAATCCTAACATCATGTTATAAGCGACTAAATTTGAATTACCATGCACATGAGAGGTCACAGATTGATTTCTAACCACATTGTATCTAAAAACATTGTTAGCACAAAGACCATCTCCACCAGATATATCAAGGGCTCGCATATAATCAATATCGCCGCAATTAAACAAGTTATTTTCTATCACGTTGTTGTTATTTTCTTGCAAGTTCGCAATTTGCTTAATGGATACGGCTGAGTGTGCCCATGCCTTAAATTCATTATTTATAATCGTCCAATTAGAAGCGCCATCATTTAAATTAATGCCGTCCGTGCTCTGACCATCTCCTAAATTTCCATTCAATCCGCTATAAATTAATGAATGTTGTAAAACGCCATAATCTGATCCATCTCCTTCAGAATATTTGCCCGTTGCTAAAATTCCGGCATGTGATCTTTCTCCAACTCTACACCCTTGAATCGTTACATAATCTGAATTTGAAATGCTCATGGCGAAAAGACCACCCTGGATATTTAAATTCTGAAAAGTGATGTAATTTGCTAAGGTCAAGTAGACGGTAGATTCTTTAGAATTGGGCTTTCCGTCTGTACTTTTAATCACAGGTAAATGACCATCTCCGAAATCAGAAAAGTAAATATTCTCGCTTAATGACCCTGAAGATTCTACTTTTAAAACGCCATAATGGACTTGTCCTCTTTTGAATAAAACGTGATCACCAGGCTCTAAATTAAGATCATTTATTTGGTCTATTTCTTTGAAAGCCGAGCTTTCAGATTTACCATCATTCGATTTTTTACCATTGTCCGCATCCACATAATATATCTGCCCGTTTGAAGTTGGTGCAGGATATTCTATCATTTTAGTACTGACATAAGAGCTCAATTCACATTTATCTTTTTTCAAGCAATCTTTTTTGCACGCAACAAAAGCGAGAGGGATTAAGAGTAAAGCGGTAAATCTTTTCATTTCTTGTGAATTTTAGTAAACCAGAGTATAACGTTCAATATCAGTTTATTTGGTGTCAAAATCAAAAAGTCAAGGCAAAAACTTGTTTTGAGATGCTAAAAAAAAAGAAAGGTTATGTCATTCTGCGCTTAAAGCTTTAATCCGCGCATTTTCCAAACACCGAATATAGCTTCTTTGAAAATGCCAGTGCTCATTTTAGAGGTTCCAAATTCTCTGTCAATAAAGGTAATTGGAACTTCAACTACTTTGAATCCGTGCTTGATTGCTGCATATTTCATGCAAATTTGAAAGGCATAGCCTTTAAATGTCACTGCATCAAAATTGATTTTGTTTAACACATCTTTGTGATAACATTTGAAACCCGCGGTTGTATCCCTAATACCAATCCAAAGGATCATTCGTACATACCAAGATGCAAAATAAGACATCATTAATCGTGACCAAGGCCAATTAGATACTTTTCCGCCTTTCACATAGCGCGAACCAATTGCTAAATCTGCCCCACCATTTTCACAGGCATCAAATAATCTTGACAAATCATCCGGGTTATGCGAAAAATCACAATCCATTTCACAGAGATAATCAAACCCTCTTTCAAGGCCCCATTTAAATCCGTGCAAATAGGCTGTTCCTAAACCTAATTTACCTTGACGTTCTTCAATGTGTAATTTTTCAGGAAATTCGGTCATTAGTTCCTTCACCTTAGCGGCTGTGCCGTCAGGCGAATTGTCTTCAACTATCAATAAATCATAATTACCATCAAGGGACATCACCTTGCGCACCATTTTTTCAACGTTTTCTATCTCGTTGTAAGTTGGTATGATAACTAATTTCTTCATTGTTTCTTTTAAACAGGGTTGCTAAGATAATTTAATTTACCTAAATCTTTTAAGCATATCAGTCAATGAATGTGCTTTTAACTATTTTTAAGTCGGTTTTTTATCGACCTTTGAGTGATTTGTTTAAAATGAAATACGTTTTCACTTTCTTATTTGTTGTCTTAGCGGGTAAAATTTTTACTCAAGATAAATTCAATGTCTTATTGCTAGATGAATGGAATGATACAACTATAACATTGGCTGTAGAAGATGCCAGATACTCAGATCTTTGGTCCTTTAAGGCGAACGGAGATGATTACGTTGCCGTTGGATCATCTGAAGGTGTTGAGATATTGGCAATCAATGATAAAAAATTATCTCGCGTAGCAAGAGCAGCTGGCGCTTTTCAAGGATTTACGGTTGTCCACCGAGATTTCAAAACCTATCAAAATTATCTTTATGCAGTTTGTGATGAAGGTGCATCAAGTTTGCAAATTTTTGACACCCAGTATTTGCCTGATTCATTGCACAAAGTTTTCGATTCAAACACCTTTTTTACCATATGTCATAACATATTTGTGGATGAACAAAACGCAAAATTATATTGCTGTGGACCGAATAACACGGGGATGAAAATTCTTGATATTTCTAATCCTGAGTTACCTGTTCTAGAGCTTGATTTTAATAACGTGACTTATGTTCATGATTGTTATGTTTCAAACGATACTGCTTTTTTGAATTGCGGAACTCAAGGTGTACATGTGTATGATTTTTCAGGCACATTTCCTGTGCAAATTGGCTTGTTAGATTTTTATGCAAACCAAGGTTATAACCACTCTGGATGGATGTCTCCCGATAAAACAAAGTATAGTTTTATTGATGAAACAGTAGGAACCAAAGTAAAACTATGTGAATTGAATGATTATTCGCTCTTGCAGATAGATGAGCTATACGCTCCGCAAGAATATGAGGATTATACACCACACAATGTTATCCTATTGAATAAAACGGCATTTGTGGCTTATTACAATTTAGGATTGCGTATTTATGATATTTCATCTGCGCCCATTAAAGAAATTGCGGCCTTTGATACCTTTGAGCCCGAAACTGCCTACACCCAAAATGGGGCATGGGGAATATCAATAATTGAAGAAGAAAATTTAGTGTTGATCTGTGATCGACAAAACGGGATATTTTTATTTGAATTCCCCATAGATATTTTGGAAAACGGCATTGAAGAAGGTTCATTAGTTTCACATCCGTTCATAGATGAAAATTCAAGAATTATTGCGCGGGATTATTTTGATGAAGCAGGTATTTCATTTTCAGTTTATACCACATCTGGTCAACGAATCTTCAATCAAGAATCTATCCATAACTGGATGAATATTCCGCTAACTCTTTCTGCCGGAACCTATCTCTACGGTATCTATGATTCAGAAAAAGAATTATTAGAATCT
Source organism: Crocinitomicaceae bacterium (assembly GCA_039939375.1). Classification (GTDB taxonomy): domain Bacteria; phylum Bacteroidota; class Bacteroidia; order Flavobacteriales_D; family Crocinitomicaceae; genus Paracrocinitomix. The sequence goes on from JBDVJO010000011.1 coordinate 412,006, forward strand.
GGCAAGTTTGTAAAAGGGAATTAAACAATTAAAAAGCGGCTGTTTATAACTACTCGCACATTTCTCGCAATCACCCCTTATTTCTCTGCAACTTTGTAGAACTGTTAAACAGATGAAAAACATTTTCTACATATCAATTCTTGCACTTTGTGTGTCTTGTGTTCCTATTAAAAAGTACCAAGATCTTGAAGAGAATTATAAAAAACTGCAAGAAGATGAAAAAAACTTCAAAACCAAAGCTATTGATGCCGAGTCAAAATTGAGCGAATATGAAACTCAATTAAAGGTGATGGATGGTGAAGTAACAGGCTTAAAAGAAGAAAATGAAAAGGTTCAAAACGAATACGGGAAATTGCAAGCGCAATATGATCGTATGACACAAGAAAATGAAGAGCTTGAGCAAAAATATGCGGCCGTTTTATCAAACGGAACAGCGGAAACTTCTAAACTGATTCAAGACCTAGAGAAAACAAGAATCGAACTTCAGAAAAAAGAAGACCGTCTAAATAAACTCGAGCAAGAACTCAATCAAAGAGAAAAAGCGATTCAAGAAAAAGAAGCGAGAATAGCCGAGTTAGAATCCATCATTAAAGAACAAGAATTAGCGGTTGAACGATTGAGAGCAAAAATTGCTGAGGCTCTATTAGGGTTTAAAGACAAAGGAATTTCAGTGGTAGAAAAAGACGGTAAAATTTACGTTTCAATGGAGGCGAAATTATTATTTGCTTCTGGTAAAACAAATGTGAACCCTGAAGGTAAAACGGCTTTAATTGATTTAGCTAAAGTATTAGAAACAACAGAGGATATTGATATCGTGGTAGAAGGACATACAGATACTGACGCCATGAATGCTTCTTCTCATCCAAAAGATAACTGGGAATTGAGTGTATTGAGAGCAACTTCGGTGGTAAAAATTATGTTAGAGAATTCAGAAATGGATCCTTTAAATGTGACAGCTGCAGGACGTTCAGAATATCACCCTGTTGATCCTGAAGACAAAGCTAAAAACAGAAGAATTGAAATTATTATATCGCCAGATTTAAGTCAATTATTTGAATTAATTTCGGCGGATTAACAACACAACAAACCAAAAACAAAAGCCTCTCCCTGCTACCAATTGGGAGGGGCTTTTTTGTTTATTGAACGATCATTATTTTTGTTCAGACTATGGCAAATTGGACGCATTTTTATTTAATTAGAATTGAGTTTTTAGGTTTTCGTTATCACGGCTGGCAGCCGCAACCAGGACTCAAAAGCGTTCAGGGGATGTTAGACAAAACCTTCAAGTTTATTTTTAAGCATGAAAATTTCAAAACCTTGGGTTGCGGCAGAACAGATGCTAAAGTATCAGCAGATGATTTTGTTTTAGAGTTGTTTTTGTTTGAAGCAATAGATCAAGAACAGTTGTTGAAAGACCTAAATCACAACTTGCCTGCAGACATTAGAGCCAAATCTGTGAAGGTAATTGGCGCTGACTTTAATATTATTCAACATCCAAAAATTAAAGAGTATCACTACTCGTTTTCTTGCGAAGCGAAACCACATCCATACAATGCTCCTTTTATAAACAACTTCAGAAATCCGCTCGATATTCAATTAATGAAAGAAGCAGCTCAACTTTTTGAGGGCACTCATAATTTTAAAAGATTCACGTCTAAATCTACCGCGAACACGATCTTTGAAAGAGAAATTTTACTGGCTGAAATTGTAGAGTATAATAAATTCCAGAGTAGTTTTTCACCAGATAAGACATACCTATTTAAAGTTAGAGCAAAAGGGTTTTTAACTTATCAAGTGCGTTTAATGATGGGAGCCTTAGTTGATGTTGGTCAAGGTGTTTGGACCTTAGAAGACTTAAAAGAGGCACTGGCGAATCCTGAAGGACCCCAAGTTAAACATATAGCTCCGTCATCCGCACTCTGTTTGCATAAGGTTGAATTTTAAACTTAGCACTAGTTAAGGAAGAAGCCTATCTTTACCACATGTCAACTCAACTTTTATTAATCACTCCGCCATTTACGCAGTTAAACACGGCCTATCCGGCAACGGCATATTTAAAAGGATTTTTAGAAAGTAAAGGATTAACAGTTGCTCAATGTGATTTAAGTATAGAATTGTTTACAGCAGTATTTTCGTCTGATTTTTTAACTGAAATGTTTGCAGTTTCTGATGAAATGGGCGGAAGCAGTTTTCCTCAAATAGGAAAGAAAAAGCACCAATATATTGAAGTAGTTGATGAGGTCATTTCGTTTTTGCAAAAACAATCGATTGATGTTGCACATAAAATTTTAACCAAAGGTTATTTGCCTCAAGGCCACAGACTCTCCAAAGTGAACAAGTCCATTCAATGGTCCGAAGGAGACCTTGGAATCATAGATAAGGCAAAGCATTTTGCGACTTTGTATATTGAAGAGTTGGGTGATTTTATTCAGGCCAATGTTGATGAGTTTTTTGCTTTTACAAGATATGCAGAGCAAATTGCAACAGCAGCTAGTAGTTTTGATCAGCTTGAAGAGTTTTTGTATTACGAGCCTACTTTGATTGAAGACGAGATGCTGGACCTCTTGTTGGACAGGGTAAAAAAAGAAGCGCCTGACTTGGTATGTTTCACGATTCCTTTTCCGGGCAATTTGTTTGCAGCTTTACGTTGTTCTCAATTCATTAAGCAGTTTCATCCTGAAGTGAAAATTGCCTTTGGTGGTGGATATTGCAATACCGAATTACGTTCGCTTAAAGATCCGAGAATATTTGAATTTATAGATTTTATTTCGCTGGATGATGGTGAAGGACCACTGCTTAAAATAGCAGATTTTGTCAAGGGGAAGGCAGACGTAGATGATTTAGAAAGAACCTATGTTTTAGAAAATAGGAAGGTTGTTTACAAAGACAAAATTCCGAATACAATTTTTCATCACAAACAGTTGCCTGCGCCAGATTATAGAGGATTACCATTCGAAAAATACTTGTCGTTTTTAGATGTAGTGAATCCCATGCACCGTATGTGGACAGATTATAGATGGAATAAACTGACCATTTCGCATGGGTGTTATTGGAAGCAATGTTCTTTTTGTGATGTGAATTTAGATTACATTGGAAATTATCAAAACACAACAGCTGTTGACTTGGTTAATAAAATTGAAAAGATAATGGCGGACACCGGTATTTCGGGTTTCCACTTTGTAGATGAAGCAGCTCCACCTAAAATGCTACGGGCGTTATCAGAAGAATTAATTAAGCGAAAGGTCAACATTCAATGGTGGACGAATATTCGTTTTGAAAAAACTTTTGATTTTGATTTGTGTGAAATCATGGCAAAATCTGGATGCATTGCTGTAACTGGAGGGTTGGAAGTTGCTTCTGATCGCTTGCTGGATAAGATGAAAAAGGGAGTAGACATTGCCCAAGTAGCAAGAGTCACTAATAATTTTTCAAAGAACAATATTTTGGTACACGCCTATTTGATGTATGGTTTTCCAACACAAACTGAGCAAGAAACAATAGATTCATTAGAGGTTGTTCGACAATTATTTGAAGCCAATTGCATTCAATCAGCCTTTTGGCATAAGTTTACAACTACTGTTCACAGCCCTATTGGTAAAGATCCAGCGGCTTTTGGAATCAAAGTTACCGGGCCTAAGTTTGAAGGGTTTGCGCAAAATGATTTATATCATGAAGATCCTGAAGGGGCAGAACATGATAGATATACAAGTGGATTAAACACGGCCTTGCAGGCCTACTTAAATAATTCGGGTTATGAAATTAAGCTTCAAGATTGGTTTGATTTTAAAGTTGCTCCTACACGACATCCAAAAAAATTGATTGAGCGGTTTTTGAATTAATTATTTATCAAGCCTTCTAAATTATTTCCCCCTGGTTTAGATTTACAAAAATGGGCTCTAGAATTTCTTTTAATTCTCGCCTTGCTTGTATCGTAACATAATCTTTGGTAACAGGTTTAACCGTAAGAAAGGGTCCTTCTGGTCGGATATATGTTTTTCTAATCACAAAGAAATATGAGCCAATTATTAGGTTTTGATTAGCATTAAAGTGTAAGAATTCGGGGGGCATTTTGCCCACCTTTTTTATCAAGTCAATGGCTTTTAAATCTTTTATTTTATACGTTTTGCGTTTGAACAGTGAGCGATACTGAATTTCATTCTCCTTAATAATAAGCTTAGCAATAAACAGTCTATGAAATATCATAAACCACGGAATAAAAATTGCGAAACTTACCGATAGTAAAATGGTTTTCTCATCCTTATCTTTAATAAAAGTAAAGATCGCTATAGCAACAATTAACCCTAGCAGTAGTGACATGAACAGGAAAGATAGTAGATTTGTAAATCGTCTTTTACTGTAAAATGTGAAGCTGGTTTCCATATAGTTAGTTGCGTTTTGAGCTAAAATTTAAACAAAAAACCCTAACAAAATTGCTTTCACTTTACTCATCTCCCTTCACCAATTTGGTTTTGTGGGTTTTAGAATCGCTTTGAATATTCAAAATGTAAACACCATCTGCCCAATTTTCTGCTTGAAGAATTTGTGTTCCACCAGTTGCTGTGAATGTTGATTCATGCACGAGTTGTCCGTTCACTGATGTTACTCTGATAGTAGTACTTTCACCTTCAACTAATCCGGTAATGCTTACTTCATTTGTAAAGGGATTTGGAAAAACGGAAATTAAATAATCTGAAAAATTTTCTTTTGAGACCAGTACATTAATGTTATCGACATAAATGGTATTTCCGTTATCTGATTCGCTTTCAAAAATAAAACTTAACGAAGACCAATCTGTGAACGCACTAAGTGAAACATGTGCGTTTCTCCATTCTTCATCAGTAGGTGTAAAGTAGTCATTGTTATCTGATGCTGTTGCTAAAGCAGCTCCGCCAGAAGTATAAATTAATTGTCTTGAATTATCACAATCGTTGGTGACATAGATTTTTAATGAATCTGCGGCTGTTGCTTTTTTAGCATAGGCCACGTCAAATTGAAGTTCATATACAACATCTTCTTTGCTGAAATCATACTGATCAGTAATAAAACTAGAGCTTGACCCTGCAGCGCTGTAGTAGTTATCAAAGTAAAAACTATTGTTGCCATAACCGTAAGCACTTACATTTGAATTTAAACCGTAAGCGCCGTTCCCTTCATTAAAATAAGTGAATCCATCTGGCAAAAGGCTACTTTCAAAATCTTCTTTAAAAGGCAGACTTTGTCTTGGAGAAATACTGACGAAATTACTCATGTAGAGTGTATCTTCACCCACACCATTTTTAACAATCAACTGAACATCATAGTTCCCTTCATTTTCATAACAAATAGTTGGTTTTTCAAGGTTTGAGTAGGTTGGTGTTCCGCCTGGACAATACCAAACCCAAGCAGCTCCTTGACCTGCGTTGGTTGAGGCATCCTCAAAAGTTACGCAAGAACCCGGACCTGTTTCTGTGCAAGTGGCTGAAAAATTAGCAACTGGATCTTGCAAGGTGCAGTCAAAAATACCAGGCGATTTTTCTAAAGCTATGGCTCTTTTACTAATCGCTCCGTCTGCACCTATCGCCCTAACGCTTACCCATTGTGTTTCTAATGAATTGGCATAAACAGTGGCATCTGTTGTCTCTGTATAGCCAGCATACTCCATATACTTATCGCCTAACAAAAACACTTCATAAGCCACTGCTCCTTGAACCGGGTTCCATGAAAAATTAAAAGAATTTGGGCAAGCCCATTCCACATTCAAATTTCCCGGGCGTCTAATCAAATTGAACTCATTACTGGTCACTGATTCGCTTCCTCTTGTGATTCTTACCAATGCATGTGCTGAAACTTCTGATGAAGGTGCGTTCCACTGAAAACTTCTGAAGCTTCCTGGTAATGAACTTGCAATTGTTTCCCATGTTGATCCGGCATCTACTGAATATTCTAGTTTAAAATTCTCATCTTCTCCAATTGCATCCCAGCGAATCCATTCTGGCCCTGGCTTGACGCTCTCACCTCCAATTGGATAGGTAATGGTTAAATCGTCCTGAATGATTTCATAAGAGATGTAATATTCTTGAATTCCTTCTGGAACATCAAAGCCTTGGATGTTTAGGTTGTATTGTCCTGCTAGTGGATTGCTAATGACAATTTGCTCCATATTATTCAAATCATCCACGCCCGGTTCTGCATCTTGATCCAATAATCCCGGATTTGGAAGTGGATTCAAAATGTAAGGCAGAAAAGTCGTTCCACTTGGATCGGTAGCCGTTAAATTCAAATCATTCACCAAGGCTTTTGAAGCAGAGGGTGAAGCCTGATAATCGGTCCAATAAACCATGATTTTAACCTGCTTGGTTCCGGCAGGAATATTCACTTGATGTTGGTTGGTCGCGCCTTGTTGAATTTGAGAACTGATATACTGTTCACCGGCCATCAATTCATAAGCTTTTTTGACATTAATTCTCCCCCAGCCATATTTGAAATCTGGTCCTGGATTGCCTAAATCATCTGCTGTGTTTAACACGATTGCGTTAATCAAGGCTGCTGAAGGGTTTTGACCTCCGTGTAAATCTTTATAGGCTTCATATAGCAAAGCAAGGCATCCGGCAACAGCCGGAGCAGCCATTGAGGTTCCTGTTTTTGTATCGTAAGTGTGATCGTCAATGGTAGAAATAACATTTGTTCCAACTGCGCAAATGTCTGGTTTTATTCGTCCATCTGAGGCAGGACCTCTACTACTACTAGCACTTAAAACATCCGTAAATGAAAGGTTACCTACAGCCAATACATTTTTTCCTTGTTTGTGTCCTCCAGTAATGTTTCCCCATCCAGCACCCGCGCCATATCCAAAATTTGAAGTACCAGAATTTCCAGCTGAAAACACATGAATTAACTGATCGTAGTTTCTACATTGTTCGTCCAAAGATCTAGAAAGAGTGGTGTACCCAGCGTTTTGACCATCTCCGTAACTTTTTGAAGTAATCACCAAATTGCCCGTATCCACCAATTCTGGAACAAATCCGTAATTAGAATTTGCAGAAGAATAAACATAAAGGTGAGCACCTGGAGCATTGCCAATTGCCTCTTCATCTAAATTTCCTGCGCCCATGATAATTCCCGCTACATGGTCACCGTGATCACCAGAATTTGAAGAAACTTCAGTTGTAAGCCTACCCTCATAATCAATGTGCGGACCAATGGTTCCGTCATCTTGCATCATCACGTTTACACCTGCTCCAGTATAGGCAACGCCTCCACCATTTGGGTTTTGCATCCAAGCGGCGCGGTGATTCGTAACATCTTTATAACCCTCTGCAACTTCTGGGGCATCAATGAATTCAAAATAGTAGCAGAAAGGTAAGGCGTATAATTCCTGTAATTGATCTATGTTGATTGAAACTGTTAACGTTTGCGGAAAGATATCACTGATGATTTTCCCTCCAATGGCAGCTAACTGCTCTTTTACAAAAAGCTCATTGACACCTTCAAAAAAGTTAAACCTTAAAGCAATTTCATTATTTGAAAGTAGCGCCCAGTCAGCATATTTTTCATTGATGAGGTCTGGAATCAACTTGTAATTCGTCTCAATTGGAACTACAGATAATGCATTTTTAGTAGATAATATGCTGAGGTTTGCAGTTGTTTTTATTGCTGCGTAGAACGATTTTTTAGGAAGATAATCTAATAGTTGGATGCCATTTTCAGACAATTCTTTTTTGTCTTGCTGAGTTGGAGTTTGTGAGAAACAAATGATTCTGTAATAGTGGTCATCAACTAGTTCTTCCTCATTAAAAGTAGGCTTGCTGATGAAGTCATTGATGTTCTGCTCTAATTTGTATTTCCCAGATTTGAGTAATAGCGTACTACTTTCTTGAGAAAAAGAAATGGTAGCATAGCAAAAAGAACCTAAAATGAGGAATAGGCTAAGTAAATTTTTCATGGACACTAAAATATGAAGGTGCTAATGCTTTGACAATATAGCGGCACTAACCTTACATATTTCTAAAGATACGAAGAATTTACAGCTTGTTTAAAACAGAAATTGTGGATTATTGTAATGGAAACTTGGTTTTCAGTTTATAATTAACTCATTATAAAAGGAATAAGGTGTGGTTGCACTACAATCAGTAAATTAGAATGCTTCATTCTGTTTATCATCATAGTCCATTTTGAACGAGTTTTAACCATTCATCATTCGCAGCAGAAACACCTTTTTTAGATTCATAACAAGACATAATGTTGCAGTAGGCATCTTCTCTGAAATGCAAATTTTCAAATGATGGCTCTGGCTGACTATAAGTAGTTGAATTATCTTCTACTACTTGTTTTTCTGTTGGTTCTTGGACATACACGTATTTGACAATTGTATCAGCCAGCAGTTGTTCAGTGATGATTTTTTCAGTAAAAACAGTGTCATGAATGGTTTCTGTAATAACGGTAGGTTCAATGTTTGAGTTAAGAGATTTATTTATTTCACGAATCCCAAAAAAGATGAACAAGCAGGCAGCCACAGCTGCCCAAGTAGGCACCTTGTGCTGAAAAATCAAAAAGCCTGCGGCTCTTTTCTTTGGCAATTTTTCTCTTGCTAGAACTAGCGTCTGCGGATTGGGTAACAGTTTAGCTTTTTCATTTTTTGCCAAATCTCTAGCTAAAAGAATCATCTTTCTTTGCTCGCCGTATTCTGTTTCGTCCATCTCAGAAAGAACTACAGATCGCTCATCTTGCGATAATTCCTCAAAATTTTTCGTTTCCAGTAAGGTCATTACATCTGCTTTCATAATTAACTTTTTAGTTCCTGGTAAAATGATTTTAATTCCTTTTTTAATGCTTTTAAAGCTCCGTTGAGTCTAGATTTTACCGTGCCAATTGGGCAGTCCATTACTTGCGCAATTTCATCATTATATAAGCCTTCAAAATATCTTAAGATAAAAGCTTCTTTATAGGAGGGGTGAATGTTTTCTAAAGCTTTGTTTAATTTTTCTTTAATGACTGTGTCATCTAATTCTATTTCTACTTCATCTATACTTTGATTTTCTTCGGGTAGGCTGGTGTACCTATTTTTGTGATCTCTAAAGTAATTTTTGCAGCGATTTGAAGCGACAGTAAATAGCCATGATTTGAAATTTTTACCTCCAAATTTCTGAGGCTTTTCAGCAATCATTACAAATATCTCTTGCAGCAAATCCTGTGCAGTGGCTTCATCTTGCCCCAGCATTTTGAATAGGAAGTACAGAATTCTTTGGCTATAACGGCCATAAAGCTCATTAAATGCGTGTTCATCTCCTTTTTGGATGGCATTCATCAGATCTTCATCTGAAATATTTGATAGTCTTTTACTCATGCTAACGTTAACAGGAAAGCCCTCATTCCAAAGGTGAGAGCTTTTCTGTGTTTGCTACATATTGAAGGTGTTAAAGTGTATAGAAATCAAGATGACCAAGTATTTCTTCTCCGTATTTAGTTCCTTCGACAATCTTCATTATCATCTCTTTAGTGTATTTTAGTTTCGGGTGTTGTTGAGTAAGATAGTAATGTTGAAGCAAGGTGAATAAGCCAGATATGTAATTGAAATTTGCCTCTTTAGCTTTTTCTGGCCATTCCTCATACTGAATATCAGATGTCAAATGATCAAGAAGGTATTTGTTTTCAAAATTGTAAACCAACAATGAAGAGTTGTTGAAGTCATTTTCAGAGTAAACCAACGCAGCACCAACATTGTATACTTTTTCAGCTAGACTATCATAATTACTAATGGCAAAATTTGGTGCAAAACACAATTCTCTTTCTCCTAAATTTTCTAATACATGATCAATTATCATGTCTTTAGATTCTGGATTGTTAGCCATTGCTGGAATCTTGGCTGCTTTAAAAATTGTATTGCGATATTCACGATTGCTATGTGCCAACCAAATATTGATCACAGTGACATCAGTTCGTACGTTTTTAGCATATTGAAGCACCCATGAAGGGTAAGAATCATTGTCTCCCTGCGTGAATAAAATGGCGTTTTCATGACAGCTGACCAAGGTATTATAATTCATTGCATAAAGGCTATAAGTAATGTCACCTGAGGCCATCCACTTTTCTGCAATCTCTCTTGATTTTTCTTCATTTCCTTCTTCCATGAAAAAGTTTAATAAGTTGCCATATACATCTGGTCTATTCGGATCCATTTTATAAGCATTTAAACAATACTCTTGAATTTTCATCCTTCTTTCTTTTAACTCATCCGGATTGTCTACGTCATCCCAATCAATAAAAGCCTTCCATCTTTTGAGGATCCAATATTCATAAGAGCCTTTGATCTGTTTTTCAAATCCGTCAAATGAATTCAACTCATTATTTTTCCAAAGTTTTCTGGTATCACTATCTGGGCTAGTTAATTTGGCCATTCTAGCTGCTGTTAGCAAATTCATCCAAGACGCCGGATCTTTTTTGTTTTTGCTCAGCTCTTTTTTCCATAATTCATATTGCTTGGTATACCAATCAAAATCTTTTCTGACATAGACAATAGAATGTACTTTTTCAGGTGTGTCATTTTGAGCCAACAAGGGTTGAGCCACAAATAAAACGGACAGGACAATAAATAATTTAATCAATTTCATCTTTTCGTGTATTAGATTTTCCCTTAAGACACAAGTTTGATTAAAAAGTTCGTGATGAGTTGTTAAAATTGATTAAAAAGGATTTTTGAAAAGCGATTTTAGCACCATTATGGGATGTTGGTGCTTGATGTGGAAGACTAGGTGTGTGATGAAATTTTACCGAGTTGTGTTATATGCAGTTTTACCTCCCCATCTCTTTTGTGTCTTTCCCATTAAACTGAACTCGTTTCAAAGGCGGAACAGGATTAAAGATTTCCTGAGGATATATAGTGAACCAATATTAGATACCAAAACAGCAAGTACAGAGTCCTTCCTCACCATATTGATGATAGATCAAATTTATCGTAGTGTCGTCTAAGAGTTCTACTTCACAAAGAAAGTCGCTTCAGCAGTTTTCGATAAAACTAAAGCCTATAACTTATGAAGTATCTGTAAATTGAAACCTGTTCAATTTATGATGGTCGCGTTTGTACGAGATTTCTCCAGATTTCTGATCTGAATTGCATTCTGAGAAAATAATGGTGTTTACTTCAAGATTCATGAATTCCCAAACAACTGCACTTTTATAACTCTCCGGAAGCACTTGTGTACCATGAGGAATACTAATTTCGTTAGGGTCAATCGAGTCTACAGTTATTGAAGTCGAATTATTGATTAAATCTGTACTGTCTTTGCGGTCAAGATCTAATGAATCTGGTTCATTGTCATTACTACATTTTACGAGTGTCGTTATCTATAAATTGCTAAAACTACTATGATTACAATCAATAAAATAGCTAGTGCAAGTTGCTTGTAAAACCTATTTCCGTACTTTGCGGGATTTTTGAGCATTTCATTAAGTTCTTTCATGATTTCTTCATCAGAAAGCTCTGAATCCTTCTCTTTTTCAGTTCTCTTCATAAATCGACTAATTGCCCCATAACGCAGTAAGGGTAAACATCAACTTGAATGTGTTCACCTTTGTTTTGAATGAAGATATTAATTTTAATATATCTAAACGAAAATAAATGTGATTGATGTTTACCTAGCGTGTTGTGTGTAGGTTTTTCGTTCCTCAAGCCCTGCATCACTCCATTGTGCACGAAATTCAAGCTCGCTTGAATTTGGATTATTATCATGATCCCTTAAACGAGGAGCCTTGACCAAGCAAAATCAAAGTCGTTTCACTCCTCTTTTTTTACTCAATAATTTGATGAAGCAAGCTTCTCAAATTCTATCGCACAAAAAAAGCCCAACTAAAAGCTGGACTTTGATTTTACTTGCGGAGAGAGGGGGATTATTATCATGATCCGTTTTGTTATCCTTGGCAATCATAGAAACCAACATCCCAAGATTTTGGGATGCCTCTGTCTTTTTTATTTCATTTAATTTGAAGTGAACTTCAATTTCATTGCATAAAAAAACCAGGCTCTTCGAGCTTGGTTTCCTTTTGCGGAGAGAGGGGGATTCGAACCCCCGTTACAGTTTCCTGTAAACACGCTTTCCAAGCGTGCGCGTTCAACCACTCTGCCACCTCTCCGTATATTAAGTTTGCACGCTTTATATTGAGGCCGCGCGTTTCTCGGCTCAGCCGAGACCACCTCTCCGTATTTGGGGAGGCAAAACTAATAATTTTAACGGATTCTGTATGGAATTCCTGAAGATAGGTTAGCTGTTAAAAATTTTACCATAACACATTGAGCAGAAGATTCTTTAACAAAAAGTCAGTTTTAGATTTCTTGGCATCTTAATTGGAAAGCGAAGTGAAACCAATAATTAATTACTATGAAAAAATTATTACTATGCATGCTTTCTGCACTAGCATTAAGCATTAACGTAAACGCTCAAAGCGATTACAAAATGATGGCGGGTGCAAAAGGTGGAATTATGGGTCCGGCTTGTACTAATTGCGGATTGCTTTATGGAGGTGGTGTAACCTTCGGATACGCAGTGTCGCAAAGATGGGTGCCTACCATTGAAATCGGGTCCTTTATGGATAAGGATGAATTTGGAACTTCCGTTTACAAAACTTCTGCTTTGGTAGTTGCTGTTTCAGGAGATTTTTATCCAAAAGAGGCGTACAAAGGATTTTACATTAGTCCTGAGTTTTCATTCATTAATTTGAAAACAAAACTGGACGGAGAAATTTTTGGGACGGCTTTAAATAATGTAACCGCAGGTCTTAATCTGGGCTGGGCCATTTCGTTTGGAGAACGTATAGAATTTGTACCACATTTGGGTTATTCAACATGGTTTGAAAACTCAAAAGGGCGAATAACCATGGGAACCAAACTCGGCTTTAAATTTTAGAAAGAAGCAAAGGTCTTTTTATAAAAACGAAAAACCAACCCGAACTAAGTTTTAAACGTTAGTTCAGTTAAAGAAATAAAAACCATTTAAATCATTACTGAAATGAAAAAATTTATTTTACCAATTCTTGCCCTAGGATTAGTAATTTCTTCATGTACAAAAGAAGATTCTTCTGATGTGAATCAGCAAAAAATCTATGCTGATTACGAAGTATTTTATAATCAAAATGAAGATAAAACACATGTTGTTGCCAAATTTAGATTTGGTGGAGCAACAGGTACAGTGTTAGAGTTGTCAGATTCAACAGGAGCTTATGTTTCTTTTGAAGGAGATACATTACCATGGGATCCTTGGTATAATGCACATCATAAAGAATATGCAGGGAACATTACAACAGGTTCATTCAGTTATACAAATACGGACGGAGATACTTATGTAAATGCTATTCCAGCGGGTGAGTCTATTGATTTTCCACTTGGATTTGATACCTTAAATAAGAGTATGGCATATACCTATGCTTGGGCCGGAACAGCTTTAGCTGCTAACCAAAAGGTGAGTGTATTTGTAGGATCTTGGACATGGGGTGAAGATGCATTATTTTATACAGATGCTTTAGGAGCAACTGATTTAGTAATGGGTGTTACTCAAATGGCCAATTTAGCTACAGGAACATCAACTGTATATATGGATAGAGCCACGGCTACTGATATTTCTCAAGGAACTCCAGAAGGAGGAAGAATTAGATATAAATACAGACCAACGAATGTAACCATTCAGGTGGTTGAATAATTGAATTACAGCTACTAAATTGAAAAGGCATCCTTTTATTGGATGCCTTTTTTGGTTTTCTACTTAATTTTGCAACTATGAAAGGATTTATTTTAATTGGTTTGGTCTTGCTCACGGCCTGCTCAAGTCCAGCAATTGAAGAGGAAATTATAAGAGCTCCAATTCAGGTGATAGAGGAAGGTGACATTAAAGTAGAAGTGTATGATTTTGAAACGATTCAACCATTTTTAGAACGTAAGAATGATAAAATAAATGTCGTCAATTTTTGGGCGACCTGGTGTTTACCTTGTGTGGCAGAATTGCCCCATTTTGAAAAAATATTGGCAGAAGATGCTGAGGTTACTGTTACTTTAATCAGCCTTGATTTTGTGAAACAGGTTCCAACTTCTTTAATTCCGTTTATTCGAGAAAATGATTTAAAATCAGATGTGATTGTATTAGATGACCCAAATAGTAATGAATGGATTCCGAAAATTGATAAAAATTGGTCGGGAGCACTTCCGGCTACAATAATTTATAACCAAGATAAGAGCGTATTCTACGAAAGGTCATTTACCTTTGAAGAATTAAAAACAGAAGTCCAAAAATTTAAAAATTAAGAGAATGAAAAAAATAGCTTATTTATTACCTTTTGCATTAGTTGCTTGCGGTGGAGCAGAGGTATCAGTAGATGAAACAATTGATGAAGTAGTTGATTCAATAGAAACTGTTGTTGAAGATGAGATTGAACCGATTGAAGGTTATGCCGTAGGAGATATGGCAACAGACTTTAGTTTAATGAACATTGATGATCAAATGGTTTCGTTGGTAGACTATCCAGATACGAAAGGATTTATTGTGATCTTTACGTGTAATCACTGTCCGTTTTCTGTGGCTTACGAAGACAGAATTATTGCTTTAGACGCTAAGTATAAAGAGCAAGGTTATCCAGTTATCGCGATTAATCCAAATGATCCAGAAGTGAACGAAGACGATAGCTTTGAATTAATGAAAGTAAGAGCTGAAGAAAAAGGTTTTACGTTCCCCTATTTAATGGATGAGGGCCAAGAGATTTACCCTCAGTATGGAGCAACCAAAACTCCTCATGTTTATGTCTTAGAGAAAACTGACGAAGGAAACAGAGTTGCTTACATTGGTGCAATTGATGATAACTCAAAAGAGCCAGAAAATGTAACTGAAAAATACGTAGAAAATGCAGTTGATGCTTTGTTAAAAGGTGAACAACCAGCGGTAACAGAAACAGTGGCCATTGGCTGTGGAATTAAGTCGAAATAAGAAGAACTTACAGCATAAAAAAGGCGTCACGGTTAATCCGAGACGCCTTTTTTGTTTAAAGTATATTTTAGAATTTAAGCTTTCTTCAAGCCCAATTCAATTAATCGTTCTGTTAAGAATTCACCCGCTGTCATGTCAGAGTATTCTTTCGGATTTTCTGCAGTAACGCAGTCTTCTAAACAAGTTAAATCCATATCTGATCTTGGATGCAAGAAGAATGGAGCAGAGTATCTTGGTTTCGTCCAAGACTCTTCGTTAGGTGTAATTACTTGATGTTGCGTAGATCTGAAACGATTGTTCGTTAAACGAGCTAACATGTCGCCAATGTTCACAACTATTTCGTCATCAGCCGGACTTACCGGAATCCATTGACCGTCTAAAGACTGCGCTTGTAATCCTTCAGCAGACCCACCCATCAGTAAAGTGATTAAGTTGATGTCTCCGTGAGCTGCAGCTCTTACCGCACCTTCAGGAATTTGAGATTTATCAGATACTGGATAGTAATGCAGTAATCTTAAAATAGAGTTTCCGTTGTGAATTTTATCGTCAAAATACTTTTCATCTAATCCTAGATAAAGAGCCGTAGCTCTCAATAAGTTTCTGCCTGTGTTTTCAAACGTCTCATAAACTTCTTGTCCAACTGCTTCGAATTCTGCAATGGCATCTGGCCAAATATTGTCAGGGTATTCAGCAGATATTGGATCATTATCAGAAACCGTTTGTCCAATATGATAGAACTCTTTTAAATCTGGAACTGATTTTCCTTTAGCTGACTCTTTGTTCTTAGAAATATATCCTCTTTGACCGTGATTGGCCTCATCTTCATATTTCTTTTTAACGTCATCAGGTAATTCAAAAAATGCTTTAGAAACTTCAAATAAACGTGCTTTCAAAGCCTCACTTACTCCGTGATTTCTAACAATTGCGAATCCCATATTTGAAAAGGAATCACCAAATTCTTGAATGAAGTTTTTTCTTTTTTCTGGATCTCCAGAAGTGTAGTCATTATAATCAACAACCGCGATTTTATTCTTATCCATATTAAGCGATTTTTAATTGGGCCAACTTTGAATGATCAAACTTAGACCTTGCGTATTCTTCAGTTATGCGTAGTTCTTTTGTTTCTTTTTGAGAAGGTAATTCAAACATAGCATCATTTAAAATAGCTTCACAAATTGAACGTAATCCTCTTGCTCCTAATTTGTATTCCATGGCTTTGTCAACTATAAAATCTAAGGCATCACCATCAATTTTTAAATCAACTCCATCCAATTCAAACAAATGAACATATTGGCGGATTAATGAGTTTTTTGGTTCGGTTAAAATTCTTCTTAAAGCAGCTTCATCAAGCGGATTTAAATAAGTTAAAACAGGCATCCTTCCAATTAATTCTGGAATTAATCCAAAATCTTTGATGTCAGAAGGAGTAACGTATTGCAGCAAATTTTCAGAATCAAGTTTTTCATCTTTTGCAGAGAATCCTATCATATTTTGATTGATTCTTCTACCTATAATTTGCTCAATTCCATCAAAAGCGCCACCAGCAACAAATAAGATGTTTTTTGTATTCACCTTAATCATTTTTTGCTCTGGATGCTTTCTACCTCCTTGCGGCGGAACGTTAACTTCTGTCCCTTCAAGTAATTTTAGCATAGCCTGTTGAACACCTTCACCAGAAACGTCTCTTGTAATTGATGGATTGTCTGATTTTCTAGCAATCTTATCAATTTCATCTATAAAAACGATTCCTTTTTCAGCTGCTTCAACATTGTAGTCAGCCGCTTGCAATAAACGTGAAAGAATAGACTCAACATCTTCTCCTACATATCCTGCTTCAGTTAAAACTGTTGCATCTGCAATACAAAACGGTACGTTTAAAGATTTTGCAATTGTTCTTGCCAGTAAGGTTTTACCTGTACCGGTTCTACCTACTAAAATTAAGTTTGATTTATCAATCTCTAAATCATCCGCTCCTTCAGCATAAGTCAACCTTTTATAATGGTTGTATACGGCAACTGCTAAAACTCTTTTTGCATCATCTTGCCCAATCACATATTCATCCAAATCATCTTTGATTTGTTGCGGCTTAAGCAATCTAAAATCATGGCTTACATCTGCCGTGCTTTCATGCTTTTGCTGCTCTTCAACAATTTGATGCGCTTGTTCAATGCAGTTAGAGCAAATATGACCTGTTAATCCTGCAATTAGAATTCCAGTATCAATTTTTGCTCTACCACAAAAAGAACAATTAATGTTTTCTTCTGAACTCATTTATTATTTGCTCCTTCCTAATACTTCATCAACCATTCCGTAAGCTTTCGCTTCTTCTGCAATCATCCAGTAATCTCTATCACTGTCTTTCCAAACAGTATCATAATCTTTTCCTGAATGATTAGAAATGATTTCGTATAATTCTTTCTTTAATTTTTGAATCTCTCTAGCTGTAATTTCAATATCAGAAGCCTGACCTTGAGCACCACCTAAAGGTTGGTGAATCATCACTCTTGAATGTGGTAAAGCAGATCTTTTACCTGCCGCTCCAGCGCATAATAATACAGCTCCCATTGATGCTGCCATTCCTGTACAAATTGTAGCTACATCCGGTGCGATATACTGCATGGTGTCATAAATTCCTAAACCTGCATACACGCCACCACCTGGTGAGTTTAAATAAATTTGGATGTCTTTTTTAGGATCAACTGATTCTAAGAATAACAACTGAGCAGTAATGATATTTGCTACTTGGTCATCAATTCCTGTTCCTAAAAAGATGATTCTATCCATCATCAAACGTGAGAACACATCCATCTGTGCTACGTTTAATTGTCTTTCTTCTATAATATATGGTGTCATTGATGAAGTAATGTACCCATCAACTGCAGTACTGCTAATTCCGTGATGCTTTACAGCATACTTTCTAAATTCGTCTTTATTGAACATATTGTTTTAAAAATTTTATTGCAAAAAAATAATACCTATAAAGATAGGTATTATTTTGAATCAGATATGTCAGTTAAATTACTTCTGCTTTCCGTAAGCTTCTTCAACGAATTTGTCATATTTCAATGATTTCTCGTTTAGCTTAACAGTAGCCTTGAAGTACTGCATAATTTTGTCATTGTAAAGGTTGTCGTAAATACGTTGTGCCTCTTCTTGATTACCAAGAACATTTTTTGCTTGTCCTTCTAATTCGGCATCTTCTGGAGCAGGCATTCCGTATTGCGCGTATTGGTTTACTAAAATTCCTTTTGTGTACTCAACCGCCTCTTGTGGTTCAACCTTGATGTCATTTTCTTTGATGATTTTATTTTGGATCAATTGCCAAGTAAGGCTTTTCTTGTATCCTTCAAAATCAGCTTCTATTTGTTCTGGAGTTACTTCTTCTTTTGCTGAAGCAAGAATCCATCTTTTCAAAAAGGCTTCTGGAAATTTGATTTTAGTTTTTTCAACTAATTGATCTACCAAGTTTTGAGAGAAGATTTTATCAGAATCATTTTTGAACATGTTCTCTAAATCAGATTTGATTTTTTCACGAAGTTCTTTTTCTGATTTGATAGTTCCTTCACCAAATAATTTGTCAAACAAAGCTTGATCAACAGCAGCAGGCACCATTCTTTTGATTTCAGAAATGGTGAATTCGAATTTTTTACCAACTGTTGCTAAATCTTCTTCAGCAACACCAAGCATTGCCGCCATGTCTTTGTCCCCTTTAGAAACATTTCTAGGGTCTAATTTGATAACATCACCAGCTTTAGCACCAACTAACTTCTTTTTAGTGGCAGCATGCTCAACAAACTCCATTGAAATAGTTGAGTTGTTTTTAAGCTCACCTTCTGAATCCGTAAATTCTCCAATTACCATATCTCTGTCCCCAACAATTTCTTCTGGGTGCAGGCTTCCGTATCTTCTTGCTAAGTTGTCAACTTCTTTATCTAACATTTCTTTATCGATTTCAACCGATAAATAATCAACTTTTGTTTTGTTAGAAACCGCTAATTCAAATTCAGGAGAAAGTCCAATTTCATAAGCAAATTCGAAATCAGAAGGGTTTTCAAAATCACCTTTAACTTCTTCATTCTCTACTGGAAGTGGATTTCCTAAAACATTCAAGTTATTTGTAGTAATGAACTCGTGAAGAGACTCATTTACTGCTTTGTTTAACTCTTCAGCTAAAACACCTTTACCGTATTTCTTTTTGATAAGCCCCATAGGAGTTTTACCAGGTCTGAAACCAGGCAGATTAGCTTGTTTTCTATAATCTTTTAAAGTTTGATCAACTTTTTCTGCATAATCTTCTGGAGTAATTTTTACTCTTAAAATCGCATTTAAATCATCAATTCTTTCCTCAACTACATTCATTTGAATCGTTTTTTAACTTTATTTCAAAAAAAAATGGTTCCGGCTCAGCCGAAACCATCTAGTGCGGATGGAGAGACTCGAACTCTCACACCTCGCGGCACTAGATCCTAAGTCTAGCGTGTCTACCAATTTCACCACATCCGCATTGAACTGTCTTTACAGCTCCACTCTAAAAAGAGCGACCTTACATTATAAGGCGGGCGCAAATTTAACTAGTTTTTTTGTTTCAAACAATATTCCTGACTAGAAAATGAAGAATCACTTCAGTTTAGGGAAAATAAATGTATAAGAAAGGGTAGGAATTGGCAATGGAAAAAAGAATCCATCATAAGCAACAATTGCTATTCCGGCCTGAAATCTATGCCTTGGTTTTGGTCCGAATCTCATAGCAGCAGCTCCTGTAATTAACGAGCCACCGGTTCCGCTCGCTGCTAATAAATCGAAAACAAATTGCGTTCTACTATTTATTGATGTCATTCCTGAAAAACCAATAAATCCACTGTGAAACTGAACGTTTCCGTTGTCTATCATAATTCCTTGACCTAAAAATGGGTCCCACTCCCAAAATACTTGATGCTCATGTAAGAGGGCATAACCCGCTTTTACTGAAAAATTGTTGGATCTTGAACCAAATGAAAAAGTCATGGATGCTGCACCACCGCCAGTTCTTCCATCTTCACCTATGTATCCGCCAAACACCATTGAACCATAAGTTAGGTCTAATGATAGCGCACTTGAGTCTAGGATTGGAAATGAATATTTAGTTTTAATGGCCAAAGGTGCACCAATGTAGCTGGTCATCCCTCCAATCATCCACCTTGAGCTTAACGGTGCTTGAACTTCAAGTCCAACCGGCATAAATTTTATAAAAGCTTCTCCAGGACGTAAGGGATAGGCATTATCCAATTGAATATACTTTGTACTCAAGAAATTATCATAATCCATTTCTTCATATTCATCATCCTCTGTTTTTTCTGGTGGATCAGAAGTTGGAATTTCATCTTTTGGCGGGTCATTTGGAACGTTCACATCAACTGTAGCACCTTTATCTGGGTCATAATCTTTAATCGATTTGATGAGGTGTTTAGGAATGTAAATTTTACCAACTTCTCGAGAGTCTAGTAAAACTTCACGTCCATCATCTGAAATAATGACACCAGTGTATTGGCCGCCGTCTTGTTTTGTAATGAGCACAGTTTTTGTCGAATCTGACTGGCTAAAGCCGTTAAATCCAACAAACAATATTAATATGGTTAATAGATTTCTAACTGTTTTCATTTCAAGATTATATCCTAATGAACGTTTAAATTTAAAAAAAGGTATGTTAACTTATACTTTAACACCAAAAACACAAATATCATCTACCTGTTCAAAGTCCTTCATCCAAGTAAGTAGCTTACTTTCTAGTTCATTTTTTTGTGCTTCTTTATTCAACAAAGCATTCTCTAAAATGAGTGTTTTCATCTGTTTGTACTTGAATTTTTTTCCTTTTTCTCCTCCAAACTGATCGGCATAACCATCAGAGCACAAGTAAATTTGATCGCCTTTTTTTAGTTGGAATATATGGTTTTTAAAGTCTTTTTTGAAATTATATTTTCCTACAGGCTGTTTACTTGCTTTGACTTCAAAAAGACTTAAATTGTTTTTTGAATTAAAGGTTAAGTATTCAGAAGTGGTGTCTAATTGATTGGAGATTATCCAAAGCGGATTATTCGCACCAGAATATTGAAGTTCAAGACTGTCTTTATTAATGGAGCAAAGTGCGATATCCATTCCATCTTTAATGGCATGAGTGCTATTCTCAAAATTATCGACCACTAATTTGGTTACATTTTCAAGAATTTGTGAAGGCGAAACGGCACCCAAATCTAAAATGGTTTTGTCAAGGGCATTGTTACAAACTAAACTCACAAATGCTCCAGGAACCCCATGACCTGTGCAATCGGCGGCAGCGAAGTAAATAATGTTTCCCACTTCTTTTACCCAATAAAAATCTCCCGCGACAATGTCTTTTGGTTTATACAAAATGAAATGATCGGCTAGTGTATTTTGCAAAAACTCATCAGAAGGAAGGATTGCTTCTTGAAGTCGTTTTGCATAGTTTATGGAGTCAAGTATTTCTTTGTTTTTTTCTGACAGTATTTTTCGTTGATTTTCAGTTACCAATTGTTGTTTTTCAATGGCAGATTTTTGCAGTGCAATTTCTTCTTTCGCCTTTTTGTTGTTTTTCAAAGCCTTATAAATGATAAAGCTGATTGCGATAAGGAGAAGCACCCCAATTGAAAGGGATATCTTTAGTAAAAAGTCACGTTGAATGGTGGCATCTTTTTCTTGAAGCAGGGCCTTAGTTTGTTTATCTTCTTCTGCTCTTAACAAGCTGTCAGCATAAGCCTTTTTTTCAAACTCATAAGTGATTTGTTGCCCCGCAATATCTTGCACAATTTGAACGCTTTGAACACTATCTTTCATCTTAGCATACAATTCAAAAT
This sequence comes from Crocinitomicaceae bacterium, assembly GCA_039939375.1. Lineage (GTDB taxonomy): Bacteria > Bacteroidota > Bacteroidia > Flavobacteriales_D > Crocinitomicaceae > Paracrocinitomix. The sequence continues at coordinate 433,793 of JBDVJO010000011.1, forward strand.
AACGCAAGGCGTCATTCGATTGGTTTTCTTTTTTTGAGATTTTGTACAAAATTTCAGCAGATTCCATGATGTTTTCTGGGTAACCCAGCTCTATACTGATGTCATGTGAACGCTGGGCAAATAATTTTGCTTCGTTCACGTCTCCTAGTTCATGATGCATTTTTGCTAAAAGGGCATACGAACTTGCAACCATTTCAGGGTTATTGCGACTTTCACTGATTCTAATACTTTTTAAAAAGAAAAGATGTGCGAGTTCATACCGTTGATTTAATCCATGAATAGATGCCAAGTTGTGATAACAAAGCGCTAATCCTTCTTGGTCTTTTTCTGTTTCAAAAAGTTCTAAGGCATAATTATAATAGTAAGTGGCAGAATCATATTGATTTAACGCGTTGTAAATGCTTCCAATATTGTTTAAAGAAGTCGCATAGGCCAAAGGGTCTTCTTTTCTGTCTTTTAATCCTAAACTTTTTTTGAAGTATTTAATTGAATTTTCAAGACTGTTGATGCCATAATAGATTCCACCTAAATTGTTGTAGCATTCTGCCATTCCAAGGGTGTCATTCAGATGTTCTCTTATGGTTAAGCTGTTTTGAAAGCTTTTCAGGGCGGCCTCAAAATTGCCTTTAAAATACGCGGAGTAACCTTCGTTGTTAATCGACATAGCATACATTCCAGCAACCTTAGTTGACCAAATTTGACTGGAATTGTTAGGGTGATACAGTAAGTGTTCAGCTTCTTTTTTCAAGAACTGATTGTAAATGGGCCAAATGTTATCATCAGCGCATGCATCAACAATATGAGAAATGAAATTTAACTTTGAAGTATCGTTGTCTGTGGCATGATAATTTGCCAAAGTTGTATCGATAAGAACCAAATCAGCAGGATCTATTTTTTCGAAATCTATGCTTTCAACAAGGTAAAAATCAGCACTTTCTTGCCCTAAGACTTGAAAAGTAGTAATAAAAATAAATATGAAATGGGCTATTTTCATTGTGTTGAGAACGAGAATTCTATTGGGTTTTAAAATTAAATCCTCTGTTCAAAGATAAAAAAAATCAAATCGTAACTTTGTCCTATGGCAGATAAGAAGAGAATTGCAATATTAGGTTCAACCGGTTCCATTGGAAAACAGGTGTTGGAAGTTATTGCTGCATACCCTGATCAATTTGAGGTTTCGCTCTTATCTGCACATAATAATGCTGATTTATTAATTGAGCAATCGAAAAAATTTCTTCCAAACACGGTGGTGATAACGAACGAAGATTTGTATCCACAAATAGAGGAAGTGCTATGGCAAGAAGATATCAAGTCGTACGCTGGTCACAAAGCCTTAGAAGATTGTGTGCAAATGGATGAGATTGATTTAGTTGTTGCCGCAATTGTTGGATATGCAGGATTGTCGTCTACAATAGCCGCAATAAACGCAAAGAAAAATATTGCGTTAGCGAACAAAGAAACGCTCGTTGTGGCTGGCGAATTAATAACAAAATTGGCCTTGTCAAAAGGGGTGAATATTTATCCAGTAGATTCAGAACATTCTGCAATTTTTCAATGCTTAATGGGAGAGTTTCAGAATCCTATTGAAAAAATTATACTTACGGCTTCAGGTGGACCGTTTAGGGGATTTTCGAAAGATCAACTTGAGAAAGTTACGGTAAAAGAAGCCTTGAATCATCCCAATTGGACCATGGGAGATAAAATCACTATAGATTCAGCGAGCATGATGAATAAAGGATTAGAGGTGATAGAGGCGAAGTGGTTGTTTGGGTTAAATCCTGATCAAATTGAGGTCGTAGTGCATCCAGAATCTATTGTTCATTCATTTGTCCAGTTTCAAGATGGCAGCATGAAAGCTCAAATGGGATTGCCAGACATGAAATTGCCCATTCAATTTGCCATGACTTACCCAGAAAGGTTTAAAACTAACTATCCACGATTCAATTTTATGGATTATCCACGATTCAATTTTGAGCTGGTAGATTTGGAGGTTTTTGACAATCTAAAGTTAGCTTTTGAGATGTTAAAAGAAGGAGGGAATAAGCCTGCAGCAATGAATGCTGCTAATGAAGTTTCGGTCAATGCTTTTCTGCAAAACAAGATCAACTTTAGTCAAATTGCTGTTATAAATCGTACAGTTTGTGAGCAAGTTGTTTGGCAACAACATCCTGATTTAGGTGATTTACAAGAGACAGATAGGCTTGCAAGAGATTTGGCTCATTCTTTAGCATTTCAATAATCTGTTGATTATTAGGAGATTTAGCGTATATTTAGTCAAAAATTTATTAGAATGAAAAAACTATTACTTCTTTCAATGTCTGCATTGGCGGTGACTTTTTCTTTTTCTCAAACGAAATGGTATGAGGATGCGGCCGAAGTTTTTTTTAATAATTGTACTGAATGTCATAATCCTAATGGGATTGGACCAAATTCTTTAATGACTTATAATGAGGCTGTTAATTATGGACCGCTCATTGAATCTTATGTAGAAAATAATGTGATGCCACCTTGGACTGCAGATTCTTCATTTCAGCACTATGCTCAAGAAAGATTGTTAACTCAAGCCGAAAGAGATGTCATTCTGAATTGGATTTCAGACGGAATGCTAGAAGGAGATGTAGCTCAAGGACCGCCGACTCCGGTTTATAACGGGGCACAAATGTTATCAGGAGTTCCTGATTTGGTAGTTACTGCTCCAAATTATATGAGTAAAGCAACAGCTACTTCAGATGATTATGTGTGTTTCGCTATTCCTTCAGGATTAACTGAAAATAGAAAAGTGAAAGCAATTGAAGTTATTCCAGGTAATAGACAAATTGTTCACCATTGTTTAGTATACAGTGATGATACGGGTTGGGCTGTTACAGATACTTCTGGAGATTGTGCTGGACCTGTAACGTCTGAATTGATGGGTGGATATACACCCGGGGCGACACCAACAATTTTTCCATCTACTGATAATTTTGCTGCCGGAATGGAAATTACCGCTGGTAGTGAAATCGTGTTAGCTATGCATTATCCGGCAGGTTCATACGGTGAGTTTGATCAGACAAAAGTAAATTTCTATTTCTACGAAGAGCCAGTAGCTAATTTTAGACCGGTTGCTTGTGAGCCAATAGTTTCAGATTGGGCTTTCTCAATTCCTGCTGCAACATTTGATTCAGTTGAGGTAGCAGATAATAGTGTTACTGCTGATATTACTATGTTAAGTGTGTTCCCTCACATGCATTTGTTAGGGGATTATATAGAGTCTTACGGGGTAACGCCTTCAAATGACACCTTAAATTTTGCGAAGATTCCTAAATGGGATTTTGATTGGCAAGATTTTTATTGGTTTGAATACATGCAAAAGATTCCGGCTAATACAATTATTCACGGAAAAGGTATTTACAACAATACGGTGACGAATCCACATAATCCGAATAACCCTCCACAAACGGTAAGTGCAGGATTAAATACATCTGATGAGATGTTTTTAATTTATTTCCACTTTATGGCTTATCAAAATGGAGATGAGTTCATTTCAGTTGATAGCTTAACAACGGAGTTTTTAAGTGATGGCGGTATTCTGGCTAAAGATCATTCGTTTATTCAGACCTATCCAAATCCATTTGATCATTCAACAACTATCATGTATTCTTTAAAACAAGCTGCTACGGTAAGTTTATATATATATGATATGCAAGGTAGGGTTGTTAATAAATTAGTGGATAGAGAAAATCAAGCAGAGGGAACTACCCAATTAGAATGGAACGGAACCAATGCGGCAGGATTAGAAGTGCCATCTGGTGTTTACTTCTATTCAATTATGGTAGATGGTGTGCCTTTCTCCGGAAAGATTGTAAAAAAATAAAAAATCATTCGTTAAAATAAAGAAAAGGTCCTGAGTTACTCAGGACCTTTTTTTTATGATCGCATTTTATGGTCTAGCGGTCTTTTACTAATTCTCAATTCTAAGACTATGAATTAGTTAAAAGGTTTAATTTTGATTTAAATTGAGTATCTTAATACTAGATTTAACCCAGAAAAAATGCCAAATTTTCCAATTGCTGATACTAGAACTGAAAACATTTCTTTTGAGAAAGGAATAATGAAAGTTGTAACAAAATCAGTAGAATTACATGAACTAGCAGACGCTATTGAAAATGTTAAAGTTGCTGATGAACTTGCTAATGGTGAAAAGTATAAGCTTCTTATTGATCTTAAAAACACCAAACAGGCGAGTATCGAGGCAAGGCAATATTACAGTTCTAATCAGAATAGAAATGTAATAGCAGCCGCATTTATTATTGATACCCCAGTCAACTTAATTATTGGCAAAATGTTTGAAGGTATTAACAAACCTTTCTTTCCTGTAAAGCTTTTTAATTCTGAAGAAGAAGGGTTGAACTGGTTGAATACCTTTAGCGGCTAAACAACGATATTCACAATTTTACCCGGAACAACAATTACTTTTTTAGGCTCTTTTCCTTCAAGCCATTTTTGAGATTGCTCATTGGCCATTACTTCTTTTTCTATGTCTTCTTTTGAAAGGTTGGTTGGCAGCTCAAGCAAGAACCTCATTTTACCATTAAAAGAGACAGGATAAGAATGATTAGCCTCTACTAAAAAGTCAGGGTTGAATTCAGGAAAAGAAGCAAAAGATACACTTTCTTTTTCGCCCAACCTTGCCCATAACTCTTCGGCAATATGTGGAGCATAAGGTGAAACCAGAACGACTAATTCTTTTAATATTGCTCGGTTATTACATTTTTGCTCTCCCAGTTCATTCACACAAATCATAAAGTTAGATACCGCCGTGTTAAACGAAAAACGATCTAAATCTTCTTTGATTTTTTTAATGGTTTTATGCAAAGTTTTCAATGATTTTTTATCAGCGTCACCTTCGCTTACCTCAAAATTGTTGTTTTCATCATGGAACAATCTCCATAGTTTTCTCAAGAAATTGTGTACTCCATTAATTCCTTTTGTGTCCCATGGTTTTGCTTGCTCTAAAGGCCCCAAAAACATCTCATAGCATCTCAAAGTATCTGCCCCAAATTTTTCAACCAATTCATCTGGAGTTTGGACGTTGTATTTGGATTTTGACATCTTTTCAACCTCATTCCCACAGATATATTCACCCTTATCGTTTAGAATAAATTCTGCATCTGCAAATTCAGGTAACCAGTTCTTAAAGGCTTCGGTGTCCAGTTTATCGTTATCAACACGATTTATATCTACATTTAAACGAGCAGTTTTGTATTCTTTTCTTTTGTCGAATGACACAAATTTACCTGAGTCTTTATCTCTGTAAACAAAGTTAGATCTTCCCAAAATCATTCCTTGGTTAATCATCTTTTTGAATGGTTCATTGAAGTTAATATACCCCATATCAAATAAGAATTTTGTCCAGAACCTAGAATAGAGTAAGTGACCTGTCGCGTGCTCTGAGCCTCCTATGTAAAGATCTACTTGGTTCCAGTAATCAGCTTTTTCTTTAGATACAAAAGCGGCTTCATTTTTTGGATCCATGTATCTTAAAAAGTACCACGAAGAACCTGCCCAACCAGGCATAGTATTGAATTCCATTCGGTCTCCCTCTGAAACGTTCCAAGCCTCTTTTTTCGCTCTTGCCAATGGTGGCTCACCATCTTCAGTTGGCAAATAAGCATCTACTTCTGGCAATGTTACCGGTAGTTTATCGTCCTCTAAAACATAAGGGGTATGGCCCTTGTAATAAACAGGAAATGGTTCTCCCCAGAAGCGTTGCCTAGAGAAAACAGCATCTCTCAATCTATAATTCGTTTGTCCTTTACCAAAACCTCTTTTCTCGATTTCATAAATCGCCAATTTAATTGCCTTTTTACAAGGTAAATCGCTTAAGAAATCTGAGTCTGTGATAACGACATCTTTTTCAGCATAGGCAGCTTCAGAAATATCTGTATCCTTAAAAATGTTTTTAATTGGAATGTCGAAATGCTTTGCAAAGTCCCAATCTCTTTGGTCACCGCAAGGAACCGCCATTACAGCTCCAGTTCCATAACCTGCAAGAACGTAATCTGCTATCCAAATTTGAATTTTTTCACCTGTAAAAGGATGGATAGCAAAAGCTCCAGTATTTTGACCGGTAATATTCTTCACATCTGCTTGACGGTCTCTTTCAGTTTTTAAACTTGCTTGTTTTTTGTATTCGGCAATCGCATCTTTAAACTCTGCGGTAGTAATTGAATCAACCAAGTCATGCTCTGGTGCTAAAACCATGAATGAAACACCAAAAATGGTGTCAGGGCGAGTGGTGAATACTTCAATTTCCCATCCTGCTTCCTTCCCTGTGGGAAGGACCTCCTCCGAAATTGAAGGAAGTTCAACTAGATGATTTTGAATAGATTTAACAACTGAGTTGAGGTCGTTAATTATTTCTGAATTTTCAAATCGCAAAACTTTGTATCCAAGTGATTCAAGTTTTTCCGTTCTTTTTTGGTCATCTTCTTGTTGATTCAAATGAATCTCACCATCTACTTCAATAATTAACCTCTTGGTTAGGCAGACAAAGTCGGGAATGAAATTATCGATTGGATGTTGTCTTCTAAATTTGAATTCAAGCTTTTTCCCTTTCAATTCTTTCCAAAGTATTTCCTCTGCTTTTGTAGGTTTAGCGCGCATTTCTTTGGCACGTTCTAACAGGGTTTTAGATATTGCGGGGTTTCCCGTCAGGTATCCGGGATTTTGCTCTCCCTTTCCAGTGGAAAGGGAAGGGGGTAGGACCTTAAAAGAAACAGAAGCTCCAACTGATTTTCCTATCCAATTCCTTTGCTGCTCTTTAATAGAGTCCGACCAATCAACTGTTTTTAAATCGTTTATTAGACGTTCTGCATAGGCAGTTATACGCATGCTCCATTGGCGCATCAACTTTTGTTCAACCGGATGACCTCCTCTTTCTGAAACACCATCTTTAATTTCGTCATTCGCTAAAACTGTTCCAAGCGCTGGGCACCAATTTACCCAAGAGTCTGCTAAGAAAGTCAAACGATAATTCATTAAGGTTTTTTGCTTCTCTTCTTCAGAAAAAGCATGCCATTCAGAAGCGGAGAATATAGAATCATGATCGTGCACGGCATTCACATCAGCATTTCCAGCTTTTTCGAATTGGATAATTAATTCAGAAATCGGTGAAGCTTTATCAGCCGTTTTGTTGTACCAAGAATTATAAAGTTGTTTGAATATCCACTGTGTCCATTTGTAATAAGCTGGATCTGAAGTTCTAACTTCTCTGTCCCAATCAAATGAGAAACCTATTTTATCCAATTGTGTTCTATATCGTGCGATATTTTCTTCAGTAGTAATTGCTGGATGTTGACCGGTTTGAATAGCATATTGCTCGGCCGGAAGTCCAAATGAATCGTAACCCATAGGGTGTAAGACATTAAATCCTTGCAACTTTTTATATCTAGCATAAATACATGAGGCAATATAACCTAGTGGATGTCCAACATGAAGACCTGCTCCTGAAGGATAAGGAAACATAGACAAGCCATAATATTTGGGTTTATCTGAATTATCGGCTGCAGCAAAAGTTTTGTTTTCTGCCCAATACTTTTGCCATTTAGTTTCAATTTCTCTAAAATTATATTCCATGTGAAGGTATGCTAGATTTTGAGCGCAAATTTAGCAATTATCTAAAGGCAAGAAAAAAAGGTGCTTAGTTTTCGGTATATCCTTGTTCAATCCAGCATTGCATGGTCTTGATTTCATCTTGAGTTAGGGAATCAATTCCCCAGCTATTTGGCACAACCGGCATGGTTTTGTCAACAAAGATTTCGTTTTGCCAGTTGCCGGCATCAATTTGACTTTTAATAGGATCATATTCGTCAATCCACGCATCATGGCAACCTGTTCCGCCACCAGCTTGAGTTTTACAAGAACTTTCTATGATCGGTCTAATTTCACTATCGTAAGATACAATAGTGCCACAGTCTCCTAATGGAATTGTTTTGTCTTTAAGACAAGAAGTTAAAAATACCACTGAAAATATTACAGCACAAAAAAGTGCTGATAGTCTAAACTCGTATACTTCAATTCTTTTCAAAGGTTGGTGATTTAATTTTCAGGATATCCTTGATCAATCCAACATTGCATTATTTCTAATTCATCAGAAGTTAATGAATCAATACCAAATGAATTTGGCATATAAGGCATGTTTTTTTGATTGAATACACGATCTTGAATAGCTCCTGCATCTAACTTAGTTTGAATATTTTCATATTCATCAATCCATGCGTCATGACAACCAGTTCCAGGACCTGCCTGAGTTTTACATGAGCTCTCAATAATTGGTCTAATATCAGTAGCGTAAGACACTACGAAACCGCAATCTCCGGCTATCGGTTCTTCTTCTTTTTTACAAGCTGTTAAAACAATTGAGAATGCCGCAAGGATTATAAAATTTTTCATCTAAAAAAAATACTCCCTAATCATTTGTTGATTAGGGAGTAGTAATATACGAATTATTTGCCAGCAGCGTATCTCTTAGATACTTCTTCCCAGTTAATTACGTTAAAAAATGCATTTACGTAATCTGGTCTTCTGTTTTGATACTTTAAGTAATAAGCGTGTTCCCAAACATCTAATCCTAAGATTGGTGTTCCACCACAACCAATTCCATTCATTAATGGATTATCTTGGTTTGGTGTAGAACAAACTTCAACTTTTCCGCCTGGGTGCACACAAAGCCAAGCCCATCCAGAACCGAATCTTGTTCCGGCTGCAGTTGAAAACGCATCTTTAAATGCTTCAAAAGATCCGTATGCTGCGTTAATTGCGTCTGCTAAATCTCCTGATGGTTGTCCGCCTCCGTTTGGAGACATCACTTCCCAAAATAAACAGTGGTTATAATATCCACCTCCATTATTTCTAACTGCTGCATTGTCAGCACATCCTGCTAAAATATCTTCGATTGATTTTCCAGCTAAATCTGTTCCTTCAATTGCTCCGTTTAACTTAGTGGTGTATCCATTGTGATGCTTGCCATGGTGAATCTCCATAGTTTGCTTGTCAATATGTGGTTCTAATGCGTCATGCGCATATGGTAAATTTGGTAATTCAAATGCCATTTTTATATCTTTTTTAAAGGTTAAAAACTGTATTATTTCGTGTATCTCAAAATTAACAAGATTAAATTAAATCCCTAGGTAAATAGCTAATTTAATATCTATGTGTAAATAGATTTTCTTTATTATTTTAGCTTTTCCAATTGAAAAACGATCGTTATGAAAAATAAATTTTTAGTGTGCTCAGCTCTTTTTGCTTTTACTTTTTTAACAGCCTGTGGTGGGGCAGAAGAAGCCGAGCCAACCGATACAACTGAATCTAATGAGACAGAAACAACAGAGTCAACTAATTCAGGTGGACTAAATGACTTGATTAACAATGCAGTTGACCAGGTTGAAAACGAAGTAAATCAGCAAATTTCTGACCCTAATTCTGAATTATTGCAAGGGGTAGATACCTTGAAAGATATAATTGAAGAAAAAGTAGAGCCGGCAATCAATGAAATTACTGATAAAATCAAATTAGAAGTAGAAAAGTAAATCGTTTACTTTTTTTAAGTCAAAACTACATATTCCTAACGTTTATAGGTGGATAACATCTGTAACCGACCCACCTATTTAGCGATATATTGCCATAACTTTGGTTGTTATGCGCAAAGTGCTCAAAATCTGTCGTAAAATCCTCTTCTGGATTTTCTTTGTTTGTCTGTTTTTACTGACAACGGTGACGATTATTTTGAATGTTTACGAAGATGACATCAAACAATATGCTATTGATGAATTGAACGAGCACTTAAAAACCAAGGTAGAAGTTGAAGATATTGAGCTTTCAATTTTTCATGATTTTCCTTCTGCTTCTATCCAATTCCAAAAGGTCTTTATTCCGGATGCATTTCCTGAAATAGAAAGTGATGATACACTTTTTTATGCTGAAGACATGTTCTTTAACTTCAATATTATGGACATTTATTCTGGCAATTATGAGGTGAAAAGAATCAGTGTTCATGAAGGTTGCTTACAAATGAAAACAGCAGAAAACGGTGAGCGGAATTATGAAATATTGAAAGAAAAAGAAAGTTCAAGTGATGATGACAAATTTTCGTTTATGCTTGACTTATTAGCGGTAGAAAATTTTAAATATTCTTATAACAATGTTGCTTCTTCTCAATTGTTCAATTTAGATTTTCATGAAGGATTGTTCAGTGGAAATTTCTCTGAAACTACTTTTGATATTGAGGCTGATGCAGATTTGAAGATTCAACAATTGAAAAGTGGATCTTTTAATTTGGTACAAAACAAAGAGTCTAAACTTGATTTGAATCTGACGGTTGAGACCTTGACAAAATCTTACATTTTCAACAAAGGAAATCTACTCATAGAGGAAATGCCCTTTGATATTCACGGTAGAATTGATTCTACTTATTTGGATTTAGCGATAATAGGAGATGGAATTAAAATCCATGATTTGGCCAATAGCTTGGTGGATGAAAAATTAGAAGATGTAAAATCATACGAAGGAGAAGGAATTATAAACTTCAATGCTGCAATTATAGGACAGAGTTCTGCAACTGAAATGCCTTCAATTATGGCAGATTTTGATATTGTCAATGGTTCAATAATCGAACCTAAAAATGATTTACAAATTACGGATATCAGTTTTAAAGGAAGTTATCAAAACGAGCAAAAAGGTCGAAAAGAGGAGTTAACACTCACTGATTTACATTTAAAACTCTTGCAAAGTTATTTTTCTGGATCAGCCGTGATAACTGATTTCCATGAGCCACTTTTAAGCACCAAAATGGATGGTGATTTAGATTTGGCGAGATTCCACCAATTTTTCAACTTCAATAATGTAGAAAAATTGAGTGGAAAAGTCGTGTTCAATTTCAACGGACAAGTACGCTTTTTTGATCCTGAATATAGAGCAGAACGCTTTGAAGTCTTGAAGTCAAACGGAACGTTTAACTTGACCAACGTGGCCTATAAGTCTCGTAGTTCTGATCTGGCCTTTACCCAAATTGGCGGACAAATAGTGCTCAAAGATAAGGATGCCGCAACCAAAAATTTGATTGTTAAAACTGGAAAATCTGATTTAAAAATGAACGGAGCTATGAAGAACCTAATTCCTTTTATTGAAGGTTCAGGGAGTCTTGGTTTAATAGCTGCAATTGAATCTCAAAACATAGATTTAGATGAGTTTTTAGGCGAACCGAACAAATCTAAAACCGGTCCGCTTGAAATGTTTGTGCTGCCAGATAACTTGAATTTAAATGTAAGTCTTGATGTGGCAAAGCTGAAATGGGAGAACCATAATTTTCAAAATATTTCATCAAAAGTGTTAATGTCTTCGCGAAAAGTGAATATGAACCAGTTAAGGTTTGACATGCTCGGGGGGCAAATACGCGGAAATTTATCGTTAAACAATTTACTTGACAACGGAAATGTGATAGAAGGAAAAATGCATTTTAACAAGGTAAATGTGACATCACTATTTGCCGAATGGGATAATTTTGATCAAAAAAGTATTACTTCTAAACACCTATCTGGAAATGCAACTGGAGATATTGATTTTCTACTAGGATTTAACCCATATTTTTCAATTATTGAGGATAAGATATTTGCCGATTGTGATGTTAAAATATCTAATGGAGAGCTCAATAACCTTGAAACCATGAAGTCAATCACAGATTACATGCGATCTAACAAAGGGCTGAATTTATTATTAAAAAAACACATTGATAGCTTTGAAGAAAAGCTGTTGCATCTAAAATTTTCAGATATTGAAAACCACATTACTATACAAGATCGAAAGATTACCATTCCTAAAATGAAAATTAAAACCAACGCCATTGACATAGATTTGGCGGGCTGGCATGATTTTGACAATCAAATAGACTATCATTTTAGCTTCAGATTCAGAGAATTAAAAACGCGTGCAGAAGAAACTGAATTTGGTATAGTAGAGGATGATGGCCTTGGTTTATTGGTGTATTTGAGGATGTTTGGAGACTTAGATGATCCGTCATATGCCTTAGATAAAGAGAATAGAAAAGCCGATATAAAAGAACAGTTAGCTGAGGAGAAACAAGATGTAAAATCCATGCTAAAATCAGAGTTTGGGTTCTTTAAGAAAGATTCAACCGTAAAAAATATGGAGGCTAAAAATAAAAAAGAGGTGCAATTTATATTTTATGATGACGAAATAGAAAACACGGATTTAGACTCTAATGAGACAAAAAAAGAAGACAAACATAAGAAGCGAACGTTTAAATTTTACGAGAAGTTAAAAGCTGATGCTGACAAGAATAAAGACAAAGTTGATTTTGAAATTGAGAAGTAATAAAAGTTAACTAAGCTCGTTTACTCTCCTACTTAACACATGAATTTATATCACAAAAAACAACGTTGGAAAATTGCCCTCTTGGGAATAGCTATCCTCTTGGTGGCGGCTTCGTTATGGTTTTCATTTAGTATTGTAGATAAAGTTCAGCAAAGAGAAGTGGATCGAATTGAGCAATGGGCAGATGCTGTGAAACGGAAATCTGAATTGGTGAACTTAACCAATAGCGCATTTGATCAGTTAAGTCAGGCCTTGCAAGAAATGAAGTCACTTGACCGAAACAAGGTGGAGATGTGGTCTTTGGCAATGGAGCAAATCAATAAACCTTTAGATGATTATTCCTTTGTCTTAGAAGTGATAAAGGGAAACAACTCTATACCTATCATCATTTCAGATTTAGATAACCAGGTCGTTTCTTCATACAATTTAGCCGGGTTAGATTCTCAAATTGTTAAGAGGATAGAATCTGATGGATTATCTGGAAATCAAGATTCGTTATTCAAAAAAATGAAAGGCGACAGCCTTTTGCATTACATGGATTTTTGGCAAGATGACCATCCACCCATTGAAATAGATCTGTTTTATGGAGAAAAACAACGGGTCTATTATTTTGATTCTACCTATTTCAAAACGCAAAAACTGTTGGCTTTAGAAGTGAGTAGGGATTCTCTAATCTCTTCATTTACGAATGAGTTGGTGGCAAACGAATATTTAGTGCCGGTTTTGTTCATTGATAAAGCATCACGCGAAGTCTTAGCGACTAATATGCCATCATATGACTCAACAAATACTAACGAATTAGTAAAAACATTGTCGGCTTCAGGAGATTCAATAATTGTGGAGTTAGGATCTACAAGTTCTGGTGTCATTTATTATGAGCATTCAGAAGAAGTGACCCAAATGAAATACTTTCCTATCATTCAATTCTTCATTATAGGCTTGTTTATTTTTATCGCTTATATCGCTTTCTCAACTTTTAGAAAGGCCGAGCAAGACCAGGTTTGGGCGGGTATGGCAAAAGAAACTGCGCATCAATTAGGAACTCCAATATCTTCGCTTATGGCTTGGAACCAATTACTAGAGGCGAAAGGTGTAGACGCATCAATTACGGATGAGATAAACAAAGATATTGACCGCTTAAATACGGTAACGAATAGATTTTCTAAAATAGGTTCAGAGGCTATTTTAGAAGAAGGAGATATTGCTGAAACAGTAAAACAGGTTGCCGAATATTTGCGTCCAAGAATTTCTAATAAGGTTGCCATAACTTGTGAAAGTGAGGTTTCTGGATTAAAAATTAGATATAACAAATCATTGATAGAATGGGCTATCGAAAATATTGTCAAAAATGCTGTGGATGCCATGGAATCTAAGGGACAGCTCATCATTAAAGTATTTCAAGAAGAAGATGAATTAATGATTGACATAAAAGACACCGGTAAAGGGATTCCAGCTAACAAGATCAAAACTGTTTTCCAACCTGGTTATTCTACCAAAAAAAGAGGTTGGGGCTTAGGTCTTTCTTTAGTCAAAAGAATCATTGAAGAATTCCACAAGGGTAAAGTTTATGTCTTAGAGTCTGAAGTAGATAAAGGCACAACTTTCAGGATACACTTACCTGTTTAAGCTTTTTCTTGGCACAGTTCAATCAAAACACTGTTGGTTGATTTGGGATGTAAAAAAGCGATTCGCTTATTATCAGCTCCGTCTTTAGGTGTTTGATGAATCAGTTGAAATCCTTCTTTAGATAAACGATCAATTTCAAAATCAATATCTACAACTTCAAAAGCTAAATGGTGAATTCCTTCTCCTTTTTTAGCAATAAACTTGGCTATAGCACTGTCTTCGTTTGACGCTTCAAGTAATTCAATTTTAGATTCTCCCAGCTGAAAAAAAGAAGTTTTCACGCCTTCTGAAGCGACTTCTTCCATTTTATAATGTGGTGAATTAAAAAGCGTTTCAAATAACTTGTTTGACGCTTCAATGTTTTTTACTGCGATTCCGATATGTTCTAATTTCATAGCTAAGCTTAAATAAAAAACCCTGCTCAGCTTAGCTAAACAGGGTTCAATTATAATTTTTCTAAGAGTTTAAGTCTTAATAAACTTCTCGTTCTTATTGTCGTAATTAATATAGTAAGCACCTTTCTTCAAGTTCTCACAATTGACTTCTGAGCCAACTCCTTTCTTTACAATGTTCCCGTAGGCATCATAAATTTCGTACTTGGTTTCTACTGGATTACCTCCCGCAGTAAACTTAATTTCGTTCTTAACCTTTTTGGGGTTTAGTTCAGGCTCCTTAATCGCCGCATTTGAGAATGTTACAGCTTTAGAAGGTTTCTTTTTACCAGTGTGGTCAGTTTGAACAACTCTCACTTTGTTTTCTCCAGAGTGAGGCGAAACTTGGAAAGAGTAGGTGTTTTCACCTGCAGTTCCAATTCCATCAACTTCTCCAACGGCAACCCATTTGTTCCATCTGTATTGTTCAACTACATAAGGTAGTTTTCCAGATTCGCCAGTGGTTGACCAAGAAAGTGAACCATCAGGAGAACAAGAAATATCACCTATAACATATGTACTCTTAGGTAACAATACCTCAGGGTTCAAAATTTTAGGTTTACAACCAACTCCATGGTCTAATACGATAAATACCGGATCACCGATATTTACACTGAATTCGGCAAAATTGATTTCAAAGGCACTTGACTGAATACCATCAGAAATTGGATCCCCATTTACGGTGGCTCTTGTTACACAAAAACCAAATCCATCTTCATCTTCAGGATTCTGTACATATAAGTTTTTCCCTTGATAATGTCCTTCAATAGACAAATCAGCGAAGGATGAGTAAGCTCCCCCAAGAAAAACAATTGCCAGTAAGATAGTGTTTTTCAACATAATAGCTAATATAAAAACGCTTTACTTCTTTTCTAAGTAAGTGCAATATTAAAACTTCCGTTACAGATAAGCAAGTTATACGCCTATTTTTTTCAATCTACTCTCAAACAGTTAATTTAAGTGTTCGCAATTAGATTGAGTTAATAAATTTAATTTATATTTGAATTGAATTAACAAAAACCCTAAATTAATTTTCAAATCCTGATTATGACTATTTATAAAAAGCTAAGTGTTATCGGTTTAAGTCTACTACTGGTAGCTTGCGGTGGATCATCAGTGGATGATAATGATGGAACGGGAGAGGAATCTATCTTCGGTGGAACCTTTTCAATGCCTGTAGGGAGTTATTTCAAATGTATCAGACCTGTTGAAGTTCAGAAACTTGAAACTGCTCAAGTTTATGATCAAATTTTAGAAGGTCTTGTAAAATACAATCCTAAAACTTTAGAGATTGAACCTGCTCTGGCTTCTGAATGGGAAATTTCTGAAGACGGACTAACTTATACCTTCACCCTTAGAGATGGAATTAAATTTCAGGATGCTTCTTGTTTTGCAAATGGCAAAGGTAGAGCGGTAGAAGCTAGTGATGTGGTGTACTCTTTTGAGAACATTTATACTAAAGAGCCAACTAACAGAGCTTATTTGAACTTTATCAATACCATTAAAGGTGGTGAAGAATTTTATGAGGGAACTGCAGAAAATATTTCGGGAATCACAACAGATGGTAATAAGGTAACTTTTGAAATTTTAGAACCTAGTTCTGTCTTTATTCAAAAGATGGCAACCGTTTTTGCGACAATTGTACCACATGAATCTTTTGAATCTTCTGAATACATTCCAGTTGGAACAGGTCCATTCGTTTATGATAAATCGTCTAATTCGGAACTAGTTAAATTGGCTAAGAATCCTAATTTTTGGGGAACAGACGAAGAGGGTAATCAATTACCCTACTTAGATTCAGTTCAATTTCAGTATTATGAAAATTCAAATGATCAAATGGATAACTTCTGGGGCGGAGGTTTAACTTATATTCCAAACGTTCCAATTACTGCAGTATCACAAGTTCTAGAAGAAAGAATTGAAGATTTTGAAAGTAATCCTCCAAAATATATGTTGATTTCTGAACCGCAGTTATCTACAACTTATTTAGAGTTTAACATGCAAACACCAGTCTTAAAGAATAAAAAAGTTAGACAGGCGCTAAACCTTGCAATCAACAGAAAAAAATTGGTGGAGAAAATTATGAAGAATCAAGCCTATGAAATTGGTAAGTTCGGAATTACACCACCGCTTACTAAAATTTTCAAGGAATATGATTTTGAAGGAATAGAAGATACTTCTTATACATTTAATCCACAGCGAGCAGAAGAATTGTTAGCTGAGGCCGGTTATCCTGGTGGAAAAAACTTCCCGGCACTCTCTATGCAGTTTAGATTAGGGAATGATTCGTACTTAGTAGCATCTGAAATTCAAAAACAATTGAAATCTGCGCTAAATATTAATATCGAGATTGAAGGTGTTGAGTTCAACCAGTTAATTGAAAATCAAGCAATGGGTAAAGCAGATATCTTCAGATCAACATGGTTTGGTGATTATCCTAACCCAGAAACGTTCTTAGTGAATGCTTACGGTAAAATTGTTCCAGAATCTAAAGATGAGCCATCTTATATGAACAGTTCTAGATACGTTAATCCGGCATTTGATGAGGCTTTTGAAAGAGGTTCAAAATCAGCTTCACAAGAAGAGTCTTATGCAGCATTCGCTGAAGCCGAAAAGATTTTAATGGAGGACGCAGCATTTATTATGCTTTGGTATGGTGAAGATATGATGTTGTTGCAATCTAATGTCAGAGATCTTGAAACAAACGGAATGCGTTTCTTAGACTTAAGAAGTGTTTATTTCAAAACAAGAACCGCCAAAGAAACAGAGAAAGAAGGCGCTCAAAGCTAATTAGCTTCAACACATCATGGCAGGAATATATCTGCACATTCCTTTTTGTAAAAAGAAATGTCATTATTGCGATTTTCATTTTTCTACAAAACTTGATGGGCAACAGCAAATGGTGGATGCCATCATTTCTGAAGCAAAACAAAGGCAATCTTACTTATCAGAAACAATAGAAACCATCTACTTTGGTGGCGGAACACCTTCGCTGCTGACGGATGCGCAGTTGCAAAACATCCTACAATCACTTCATGAAATTTTTGATGTCGCAGCAGATGCTGAGGTCACTTTAGAGTGTAATCCTGATGATTTAAATGAAGCCAACTTGACTTCTTTTCTTAAGATAGGTGTGAATAGATTAAGTATCGGAATTCAATCTTTTGATGACGAAGTATTGCAATTCATGAATCGTGCTCACAATGCAAAAGAAGCGATTAATGTTATTTCTTTAGCCCAAGATGTTGGATTCAAAAATATCACCGCCGACCTTATTTATGGCATTCCAAACAAGTCATTTGAATACTGGAAAAATCAAGTTGATTTAATGCTAAAACAAAATGTTCAGCATATTTCTGCTTATTGTTTAACGGTAGAACCTAAAACCGTGTTTGGACATAAAAAAATGAAGGGCGAACTGATTGAACTGGCAGATGAAGAAAGTTTACGCCAATTTAATTATTTGAAAGATACACTGGCAATAAATGGATTTGAGCAATATGAAATTTCAAATTTTGCTAAAACCAATGCCGTTTCTAAACATAATTCAGCCTATTGGTTGGGTAAAAATTATTTGGGATTAGGTCCTTCAGCACATTCGTATAATGGTGAAAGCAGGTCATGGAACATTGCAAATAATAATCTATATGTAAAAAAGATTGTAGCCAATGAGGCAGCTTTTGAAACAGAATTACTGTCTCCCTCTGACAAGTTCAATGACTACGTTTTAACGCGACTTAGAACCATTTGGGGGATTTCAAAATCTGAAATCAACGACTTAGCACAAGGACAATCTTTAGATGAGTTTTATCAAACCTGCAGAAATCATATTTCATCTGAAAACTTGAGAGAGACAGAAGTAGGTTATTTTTTGACTGAAAAAGGCAAATTCATTGCTGATAGAGTAGCGGCTGATCTTTTCATTTAAAAGCTTAATTTTGCAATTCTAACATGGCAGAAGAATTAAAAATAGTAAAAGGCTCAAGAGAAGAAGTGTATTCAACGCTCATTCCTCAAATTAAGGCATTGGTTGATGGAGAAACAGATTTTGTAGCGAATTGCGCAAACATTGCAGCAGCCCTTAGGCAGTCTTTCGGATTCTTTTGGGTGGGATTCTATTTCGTAAAAAACCAAGATGAGTTGGTTTTAGGACCCTTTCAAGGAGATATTGCTTGTACTAGAATTAAAATCGGTAAAGGCGTTTGCGGTGCTTCATGGGAAAAGGCGGAGACGATTATTGTAGATGATGTAGATGCTTTTCCCGGTCATATTGCATGCAGTTCGGCAAGTAAATCTGAAATTGTGGTGCCAATTAAAAAAGGAGATGTTGTGTTGGGTGTAATAGATGTAGATTCTGATAAACTAGCTGATTTCTCTGAAGTGGATAAAATATACCTAGAACAATTGGCGTTAGTCATCTCTGATCTTATAAAAGCGTAATGCAAAAATTCTATTGGCTTATTCTAATTACTTTGATGTACAGTTGTGCACAAGTAACACCATTAACTGGTGGTCCAAAAGATATTTCTGCGCCCAGAATTGATTCGGCGAAAACAGTTCCTTACAATGGTCAATTAAATTATACTAGTAAAAAGATTGAAATAAAATTTGATGAGTTCATTCAACTTAACAAGGCAAGTGAGAATATTTTAATTATTCCGCAACAGACAGAGCGTCCAATAATTTCGGCTAAAAACAAAAAATTAACCATAGAGTTGGTGGATGATTTGCTGCCAAACACTACGTATAACATCACCTTTAATAATGCTGTACAAGATATTTCTGAACGAAATGACTCTGTGTTTCAATTTGTTTTTTCAACTGGTAATTACATAGACTCTTTGCAGCTTTCTGGTTCAATTTCAGACGCATTTACAAATGCTCCTTTGCCAGGAATGTTAATTGGTTTATATCCAGATTCTATTCAATTGCAATATGATTCTATCCCAGTTAAACGGAAGCCAACTTACCTAGTACAAAGTGATAGCAAAGGGTCCTTTTCTATGAACTATATTAAAAATGGCGCTTATTATTTGTTTGGATACAAAGACAAAAATAAAAACTTGAAATTGGACGGAAACGAAGAGAGAGCCTTCATTAAAGAGCAAAAAATAGTGTTGAATGAGAATAAAGACAGCATTCAGTTAAAAGCATATCTACCAAAAAACAATGAAGTAGAAATTGAGGATGTAAATTTCAAATTCCCTGGTCAGGTTGAGGTTATACTTTCTAATCCACCAGATAGTTTTGCTATTTCTTCTCAGTTAAATCTCATTAAAGAAGAAACCGGAAAAGCAGATTCTTTGATTTATTGGCTCGCAGAAAACCCTGTTCCGAAAATGCGATTTTATACTGTTTTAGATGGTGTAAAAGACACCGCTAAACCAATTTACTCCGGAACTCCAGATAAAATTGAAGAGGTAAAATTAAAATCGACAAATAATGTTTTGAAAGGAAAATTGTATCCAAAGGAAAAATTAATTTTCACCTTCAATGAGCCGATTTTGAGTTTTGACACCACCAAGATTAGAGCTTTTGATAAGGATTCAAATAGACTCGCTTTGCCTTTTATCAACAGTAATGTAAGAGAGTTTTCTATTGACGTCCAAGAAACGTTAATCAATGAAATATATTTAGATAGCGGAGCCGTAAAATCATTGTACGGTAGGGTTCATGGGAAAGAAGTAAAAGTGATTTTTGAATGCTTGAAAGAAGATTATTATGGTAATTTAATCGTCAATGTAGACACCTCTTTTACCGAAAATTGTATCGTTCATTTACTGGATATGAAAAACGAAGTGGTAAGAGAAGTTCCTTTTGCAAATAAAATGACCTTTGAAAATATGCTGCCAGGTGATTATCAAATTAGAATTATTATTGACGCAGATAACAACGGAAAATGGTCTGAAGGAAATATGACTACTTTTACCGAACCCGAACAAGTGATATACTATAGCGGAAAAGCAAGTGTAAAATCAAAATGGGATAAAGAAATAGATTGGATTTTTTCAGAATAGAATGGGTTGGTTTAAAGATATATTGAAGAGTAAGTTTTATATTTTGAAAGTGAGAAATCGCTTTTCAGCAGAGACTCAAATTGCACAACGCAGTTTATATAACCAATATCAAAAATGGGCTGAAGAAGGAAAGTCGGTTCCGCTAAATGAAACTGGTTTTAGAGTGTTTTCTCAGTATGAAGAAGACGGAAAATTGCTTTATATTTTCTCGGTTATCGGAATGCAACACAAAACCTTTGTTGAAATCGGATCTGATGACGGAATAAATAGTAATTGTGCCAATTTGGCCTTCAATTTTGGATATCGCGGGTTGTTTTTAGACGGAAATCCAAAGGCGATAAAAAGAGGACGAAAATTTTATTCAAAATATCCACATCCATGGATGTATGCGCCAACATTTACTTGCGCGAAAGTTCAAGCAGAGAATATCAATCAATTGTGTAAAGACGCAAATTTAGAAGGAGATATTGATTTGTTAAGCATAGACATTGATGGCAATGATTTTTGGGTATGGAAAGCTTTAGAACAAGTTTCTCCAAATGTCGTGATTATTGAAACGCATGTTGAGTTAGGAATGAGAAGTATAGTTGTTCCTTATGACAAAAACTATGTATTCCCGGGTAAACATCCTGTTTATCACGGGGCTTCTGTTCCGGCAATGATTAAAATGGCAAAAAGCAAAGGCTATCGATTAGTTGGAGCAAATGAACTGGGCTTTAACTTAATCTTTGTGAAAAACGGTTTAGGTGAAGCGCATTTGCCAGAGGTTACTGCTGAATCTGTATTGCAGCATCCTTCGGTTAAAGAATCTTGGAAACGATTCGAACCCATCAAAGATTGGGAATTTGAGGAGGTTTAATACCTGTTCTAACCAGTCACAATCCTTCCGTTCAAAAATTCTTGTCATTGTTGATAAGATTTTAGCTTTCAACATACTGCTTTATCTACCTTTGTATTTCTATTCAGCAAAGATTATAAAACGTCTTAAAAACGATTAAAATGAACATTTTAGTACTAGGGTCAGGAGGAAGAGAGCACGCAATTGGTTGGAAAATTGCACAGAGTTCTCAAATTGATAAACTTTTCATTGCTCCAGGTAATGCCGGAACAAGTTTAGTAGGAACGAATGTTGACATGCAAGTAGATGATTTTGAGAAAATCAGAGAATTTTGCTTGGCTGAAAAAATAGATCATGTTGTAGTTGGACCAGAAAAACCGTTGGTTGATGGAATTGCCGATTATTTTGCTGCTGATCCAGACTTGAAAAAAATTGGATTAATCGGACCAAACAAGGCGGGAGCACAATTAGAAGGGTCGAAAGATTTTTCTAAAAAGTTCATGAAGAAATACAACATTCCAACGGCTAAATATCAATCCGTAACAAAAGAGAATATTGAAGAAGGTTACGCTTTTTTAGATAAGATGAAATCGCCATACGTGTTAAAAGCTGATGGTTTGGCATCCGGAAAAGGAGTGTTGATTATTGAAGATTTAGACGAAGCGAAAAAAGAATTGAAGTTAATGGTTGAAGAGGCTAAGTTTGGTGATGCCTCTACCAAAGTAGTGATTGAAGAGTTTTTAGATGGAGTAGAATTATCTGTTTTCGTGATCACAGATGGACAATCCTATAAGATTTTACCAGAAGCTAAAGATTATAAGAGAATAGGTGAAGGCGACACAGGACTCATGACAGGGGGAATGGGAGCTGTTTCTCCAGTTCCGTTCGCCACTGGTGCTTTCATGGATAAAATAGAAAATCAGGTAATCATTCCAACCATCAAAGGCTTGAAAAAAGAAGGAATTGAGTACCGTGGATTCATCTTTTTTGGATTAATCAATGTCAAAAAAGATCCTTACGTAATTGAGTACAATTGCAGAATGGGAGATCCTGAAACAGAAGTGGTAATGCCAAGATTGAAATCTGATATCCTTGAATTATTTGAAGGTGTTGCAACTCAAACCCTTTCTGAAAGAGATGTCGTTTTTGACGAAAGAACGGCTACCGGAGTCATGATGGTGTCAGGAGGATATCCGGGTGCTTATCAAAAAGAAAAAACCATTGAAGGCGTTTCAGGAATCTTTGATAGTATCATTTTTCATGCAGGAACCAAACAAGACGGCCCTACTTATGTGACAGCGGGTGGAAGAGTTCTTTGCGTCACATCTTATGGTAAAAACCAGGCAAAAGCACTAGAAAAATCTTACGAAAACGCGGCTAAAATTAATTTTGACGGTGCTTATTATCGAAAAGATATCGGTTTTGATATTCCTGAACTTGACAAATAGTTCTGTGAATCAACAGACATAAGACAATAAACCCTGCTTTCGAGCTAAAAAATTCATACATTTACATTAATTACTTTGTAAACGATAAATGGACCCCGCTTCCCAGACCGTATTAATTATAGTCATAACACTCGTTTTTTCAGCCTTTTTCTCAGGTATGGAAATCGCTTTTATTTCGGCAAATCGCCTCAAAATAGAGCTTGACAATCAAAGAGGATCTTTTACGGGTAGAATATTATCTTACTTCGTAAAGCACACCCCTAACTTTATTTCTGCCATGCTGCTAGGAAACAACGCTTCTTTAGTTGTTTACGGAATTTTTATGGCGCAATTGCTAGAGCCAGTATTCGCAGCAATGACAGATTCAAGTGCTTTGATTTTATTAATGCAAACAGTGGTGTCAACGTTAATTGTCTTAATTACGGCTGAGTTTTTACCAAAGGCTCTTTTTAGAATAAACCCAAATAGAAGCTTGAAAGTTGGAGCAGTGCCATTATTCTTATTCTATTGCTTGTTCTATGTTCCCACCTTGTTAACCATGTCAATTTCTAAGTTTTTCTTAAAGTTGATGAAGGTGGATATATCTGATTCAGAACAAGCATTCTCCAAAGTTGATTTAGATCACTACGTAAGAGACATTAACGATAGAATGGATGATGCTATGGAGATGGATAATGAAATCCAGATTCTTCAGAATGCCTTAGAGTTTGATACGGTCAAAGCTAGAGATTGTATGATTCCGAGAACAGACATTGTGGCTTTGAATATTGAAGATGACGTCCAAAAATTGAAAGATAAATTCATCAATACTGGTTTGTCTAAAATACTGATATACAGAGATTCAATTGACAATGTAATTGGATATGTACATGCGCATGAACTGTTTTCAAAACCAGACGCTATAAAACAAGTCTTGTTACCGATTTTTATCGTTCCTGAAGCCGTGTTAGTGAAGGACCTATTACAGCAATTTACCAAACAAAAAAGGTCAATTGCGGTGGTGGTGGATGAGTTTGGGGGAACTTCCGGAATCATCACAGTTGAAGATATCGTAGAAGAAATTTTTGGAGAAATTGAAGATGAACATGACAAAGAAGATGTGGTTGAGCAAAAAATAAGTGAAAATACGCACCTTTTTTCTGGTCGATTAGAAATTGATTATCTGAGAGACGAACACCAAATAGCTTTACCAGAAAGTTCAGAGTATGAAACCCTTGCAGGTTTTGTAATCAACCAATTAGAGGAGATCCCCAAGCCAAACACAGTTTTAGAAACCGAAGATTTTGTGCTAACGGTAATGGAAGTTTCAGACTCTAAAATCGATATAATTAAAATCAAGGTTAAAGATTAGCGCTGCGGCGAATAATAAATCATTAACGTATTTCTACCCAAATTAAATTGGCTTTATTTGATGCCAGCTTAATTTTTCATATTTTTGTTACTCATCAAAACAAAGAAGAGATGTTTAAAGGAGGCAATGGAAAAACAGCTGGACCAACAAATTCACCAGATAAATTAAACCGTATCGTTGAAGGAACTAGCATTAAAGGAGATGTAAAAACAGACTCTAATTTTAGAATGGATGGTTCACTTGAAGGAACTTTAGAGGCAGCAGGAAAATTGGTAATTGGTGTTACGGGTAAAATTACTGGAGATATCTTTTGTGCAAATGCAGATATTGAAGGTGAAATTCACGGTAACATCAAAGTAGATGGATTGTTAATGATGAAGTCAACAGCTAAGATTATTGGAAATGTGGTAGCTGGTAAAATTGGTGTTGAAACTGGAGCGAAGTTTGAAGGTAACTGTAACATGAGTAACGCTCCTGTTGAGGTAACCAATAAGGTAGTGAAAGAGCAAGAGGTGAAATCAGAATCTGAAGAAGAGCAGCTTGTTTATTAATGGGTGAACCAAATAAAGAGACTCCAGAATCTGAGTCTCAAAAATCTAAAAGAAAACCGAATCAACTCATGCGATTCTCAGGGATGGCAGTTCAAATGGGCGCGACCATAGGTCTAGGTGCTTGGGGAGGATCTGTTCTGGATGCGAAATATCAAACCGAGAAACCACTTTGGACAATAGGCTTGTCATTATTGGGAGTATTTATCTCCTTATATTTGCTGATTCAACAAGCAAAAAAATTATCAGATGATTCCTAGCGACTATCGCAAAACAAGTTTAATTTCTTTCTTTTCGGTAATTCTGATTATTTGGGCAATTAACTTCGCTTTTATCCAAGGTGCTTTTTTAACGGACTATATTCGTATGCCTTATTGGTGGGCAATTTATCTATTTCTAATCCCGCAGTTCTTATTGGCTTATTTCTATGTGTTAAAAAAAGCGGCAAGTAAAAAAACAATTCCAGAGGTTGGAAAAAAGTTTATCATAACGCTAACCTTAAGAATGTTTGCGGCTATTATTTTTCTTTTTCCTTGGCTAATTGAACAAGATGAGACTTCTAAACCAATGGTA
This sequence comes from Crocinitomicaceae bacterium, assembly GCA_039939375.1. Lineage (GTDB taxonomy): Bacteria > Bacteroidota > Bacteroidia > Flavobacteriales_D > Crocinitomicaceae > Paracrocinitomix. The sequence continues at coordinate 458,994 of JBDVJO010000011.1, forward strand.
GGACAATTCTTCTTCGTTTTCTTTCCGTTATTAGTGGTAGAAATTAAGCTATTAGTCAGCTTTTTAAACACTTCTGTCCAAGATTTTTCAGAAGAGGAGTAAAAACTCTAAAAAAATTATGGGCAAATAGCTTTTTCTGTATACCTTTGCGCCGAATTTAAAAAGGGAATTTCCCGTTTTGCAATTTAGGACATGAAGAAAATTTTCGGACTTTTATTAGCCACAGTATTTACATTCAGCACTTTCGCAAGTGGAGGTGGTCATGATGAACCCGCAGAAAAGGGTCCTCTAAAGGATGCTGCAGGGCATGCAATCCATCACGCCTTGGATGCACATGACATTCATTTAGCTGAAGGAGTCGTTATTCCTTTACCAATTATCTTATGGACAGATAATGGTTTAGTAACATTTATGTCATCAGAGTTTGGTCATGGAAGTCATAGTGAACCTGTGAGCAGAAATGGCATGAACTTCGTGAATCATCATGAAAAAATCTACCAGTTGAACGCTGGTGCTCACGAATTAATATTGGATTCTGCTGGACATCCTGAAAATGGTAAGGAAATTACAATGGATTTTTCTATTACTAAAAATGTTGTTGCCTTGATTTTAGTTGCTGGATTATTATTGTTCGTTTTTATTAAATCGGCTAGAAAATATAAAGGTGGCGTTCCTGTAGCGCCTAAAGGTATTGCAAAATGGACAGAACCAGGAGTAGTTTTTGTTCAAGATATCGCAAAAGAAAATATTGAAGGAGATAAATACAAGAAGTTCACCCCTTATTTGTTAACGGTCTTTTTCTTCATATTCTTCGGGAACTTATTGGGGTTGATTCCTTTCCTTTCTAATCCTAACATGACGGGAAGTATTTCTATTACATTATTATTGACAATGTTCACGTTTGTAATCCAAATGATTAATTCGAAAAAAACTTATTGGTTACATATTGTGGATCCATTAGGAAATTCGCTTCCTTGGTATGGGAAGATTCCACTATACATAATTTTATTGCCGATTGAAATTGCTGGAATTTTCATTAAACCTATTGCGTTAATGATTCGATTATTTGCGAACATCACCGCAGGCCACATTATTGTGGTTTCATTGATTGCAATCATTTTTGTACAATATAATTTGGCTTGGTCAGCTCTATCCGTGCCAATGACATTATTTATTTCAGTTTTAGAGCTTTTAGTGGCTTTCTTACAGGCTTATATCTTTACAATGCTTTCAGCAATGTATATAGGTTCGGCAGTAGAAAGTGCACACCATTAAATTGTAATTTTTTTAATTAATATATATATAGTATGGAACCAGAAGTAGTGGAAACAACAATGGAATTCGGTAAGTTAGGACTTGCTGCGATTGGAGCAGGTTTAGCAGTTATCGGAGCCGGAATCGGTATCGGTAGAATTGGTGGATCAGCTTTAGAGGCAATGGCAAGACAGCCAGAACTTGCTAGTAAAATCCAAACTGTAATGATTATTGCAGCGGCTTTAGTTGAGGGTGCAGCCCTTTTCGGAATCGTTGTAGCATTCTTACAAGGTTAAAAAAGATTGGTGCTAGGGATTGCCTAGCACCACTTTTACATTATTAATTAGAATAAAAAAAAAGAAATGGATTTAATAACACCGGAGATTGGTCAAATTTTTTGGGGAGGACTAGTTTTTATTATACTTTTAGTATTGTTGAAAGCATTCGCTTGGAAACCAATGTTAACTGCGGTTAACGATCGTGAGCAAGCAATTGAAGAGTCAATTCAGTTAGCGCAAAAAACGCAAGCTGAGATGAAGCAATTACAAGCACAAAACGAGTCTTTGTTAAAAGAGGCAAGAGTTGAGCGTGATAAAATGATTAAAGAGGCAGCTGACACATCTAAAAAGATGATTGCTGAAGCGAAAGAAACTGCAGCTGAGCAAGCTAACAAAATTGTTGCGGATGCACAAGTTGTAATTAAAGCAGAAAAAGCGGCAGCAGTTGCTGAATTGAAAACACAAATGGCAGCATTCTCATTAGAAATTGCAGAAAAAGTAATTAAAGGTGAGTTGGCTTCTGATGATAAACAAAAAGCTTTGGCTACTGAGTTAGCTGATAGCATTAGCGTAAACTAATAACAAATGGCATCAAGTAGAGTAGCATCAAGGTATGCAAAAGCATTGTTAGATTTATCTATTGAGCAAAATTCGCTTGATAAGGTAAATGCTGATATGCTAAATCTTGCTAGCCTTTGCAGAGAGTCTAAAGACTTATCTAACTTATTGAAGTCACCTATAATTGACAAAAACAAAAAAGTAGATGCATTTAATGCCGTATTCGGAAAGGATATGGATAAAATGTCACTTGGTTTCTTTCAATTAATCGTGAAAAATTCAAGAGCAGATATCGTTGCTGAAATCGCAGAAAGTTTTGTAGCTCTTTATAAAGAGCACAACGGAATGTTAGATGTGTATTTAACTTCAGCAGTTCCTTTAGAGGCTAAAACAAAAGATCAAATCGTGGCTAAAATTCAACAGAATTTTGACGGTAAAATCACATTACACGAATCAATTGATGATACCTTAATTGGTGGATTCGTAGTGAAGATAAATGACAAGCAAATTGATGCTTCAATTGCAAGTCAATTAAGTAATTTGAAAAATATTTTATTAAACTAAAATGAATAAAAGATGTAAGTCTTATGTCTTATGTCTTTTGTCTAAAATCTAAATATAATGGCAGACGTAAAACCAGCAGAAGTATCTGCAATTTTGAGAGAGCAACTTTCAGGATTTAAGTCAGAAGCAGAATTAGAAGAAGTGGGTACTATCCTTCAAGTAGGTGATGGTATTGCTCGTATCTATGGTTTATCAGGGGTACAATACGGAGAAATGATTGAATTCCCTGGTGGAATGAGAGGAATCGTATTGAACCTTGAAGAAGATAACGTTGGAGCAGTATTGTTAGGGAAATCTGACAACATCAAAGAAGGTGATACTGTTAAAAGATTGAACTTAATCGCATCACTTCAAGTTGGAGAAGGAATTGTTGGACGTGTAGTAGATACTATGGGTACACCAATTGATGGTAAAGGACCAATCGTAGGTGAAACTATTGAAATGCCATTAGAGCGTAAAGCTCCTGGTGTAATCTATAGAGAGCCAGTTACTGAGCCGTTACAAACAGGAATTAAGTCTATTGACTCAATGATTCCAGTAGGAAGAGGACAAAGAGAGTTGGTTATTGGTGACCGTCAAACTGGTAAAACAACGGTTTGTGTTGATACCATCATCAACCAAAAAGAATTTTATGATAAAGGAGAACCAGTTTACTGTATCTATGTAGCAATCGGACAAAAAGCGTCTACTGTTGCTGGATTAGTTGGTAAATTAGAGGCTGCTGGAGCAATGGCTTATACAACTGTAGTTGCTTCAAACGCATCTGACCCGGCTCCAATGCAATTTTACGCTCCATTCGCAGGTGCTGCAATTGGTGAGTACTTTAGAGATACAGGTAGACCAGCATTGATCATTTATGATGATTTATCAAAGCAAGCAGTTGCTTACCGTGAGGTTTCTTTGTTATTAAGAAGACCACCGGGACGTGAGGCTTACCCTGGAGATGTATTTTACTTGCACTCAAGATTATTAGAGAGAGCTGCCAAAGTGATCAACAATGATAAAATTGCTGCTGAAATGAATGATTTACCTGAATCTTTAAAAGGTAAGGTAAAAGGTGGAGGATCTTTGACAGCACTTCCAATCATTGAAACACAAGCAGGTGACGTTTCGGCGTATATCCCGACAAACGTAATTTCGATTACTGATGGTCAGATTTTCTTAGAGTCTAACTTGTTTAACTCTGGTGTTCGTCCAGCAATTAACGTTGGTATTTCTGTATCACGTGTAGGTGGTAACGCTCAGATTAAATCAATGAAGAAAGTATCTGGAACATTGAAACTAGATCAAGCACAATTTAGAGAGTTAGAGGCCTTTGCAAAATTTGGTTCTGACTTGGATGCTGCAACAAAAGCGGTACTTGATAAAGGTGCTAGAAACGTTGAGATCTTGAAGCAAAAAGAAGGAGACCCTTATAGAGTTGAAAATCAAATTGCAATTATCTATGCTGGAACAAAAGGACTTTTAACTAAAGTTCCTGTTGAGAAAGTAAAAGATTTTGAAAGCGAATACATTACTTACTTAAACGCAAATCATAAAGATGTTATGGATCAGCTAGCTGCTGGTAAATACACAGATGAGTTAACGGACGTTTTAGGTAAAGTGGCAATTGAAATTGCTGATAAATATTAATATTTAGAACAAAGACTAAAGATCGTCTCGGTAGAACCGAGACTGAAAGATAAAAGACTACATCTTTGCTCTTTCAGTGAATGATCTCGGTTCGGCCGAGAGAGAGAACGGTCTTTGATCTTTAATCTTAAAAAGTATGGCTAACTTAAAAGAAATTAGAAATAGAATTACTTCGGTACAATCTACCATGCAGATTACCTCTGCCATGAAGATGGTATCAGCTGCGAAGTTGAAAAGAGCGCAAGATGCCGTAACGCAAATGCGTCCTTATGCTGACAAGTTGCAAGAAATTCTATCTAGTTTGTCTTCTTCATTAGATATGTCTGAAAATGACTTTGCATCTGACAGAGAAGTGAAAAATGTGGTACTGGTTGCAGTAACTTCAAACAGAGGTTTATGTGGTGGATTCAATAACAACGTAATTAAAGAAACATTGAGATTAGCGAAAGAAGATTACGCAAATCAAAACGTTTCAGTTGTATCTATCGGTAAAAAAGCAACAGACTCATTTAAGAAATCAGCTTACAATATTAAAGGAACACATCTTCCAAAGCATTTAGACGATTTGTGGAATGATTTAACTTTTGATAATGCGACTCCAGCAGCACTTAAGTTAATGGAAGCATACAAAAACGGACACATTGATAAAGTAGTTATCGTATATAACAGCTTTAAAAATGTTGCTACGCAGATTGTGAAAGCTGAACAGTTTTTACCAATTGTTCCTCCTGTAGTTGAAGATGGAGCAACTGCGGCAAATTTGGATTATATCTACGAGCCTTCTAAAGAAGAAATCGTTGAAGAGTTGATTCCTAAAACATTAAAGACCCAGTTGTACGCAACTTTATTAGAATCTTTAGCAGGTGAACACGGAGCCAGAATGACAGCAATGCATAAAGCAACTGACAACGCTGGTGAATTGGTTAAATCATTGAAATTAGATTATAACAAAGCACGTCAAGCGGCAATTACTAATGAGATTTTAGAAATTGTAGGTGGAGCTGAGGCCTTGAAAGGTTAAGATTTAATAAAACTTAAAAATTCAACCCTAGCTTCTTTCAGAGGCTAGGGTTTTTTTATGAAAACAATTGAATTCATAGACGTAATTGGAACCTTAGTGTTCGCAATAAGTGGCGCATTAACAGCTGCAAACAAACGCTTTGATTTGATGGGAGTTTCTATTATTGCTTTTGTTACAGCTCTGGGCGGTGGAACAATTCGAGACGTATTAATTGGAGCGCAGCCTGTAGGCTGGATGCAGTCAAAGTGGTTTTTAATTGCTGTGCTAACAGGTGTAGCCTTAGCTTATATCTTTTACAAAAAACTACAGCACCTAAGAAAAACCTTTTTCATTTTTGATGCCATTGGATTGGCCGTATTTGCCATAGGTGGACTTGAGAAGGCACTTTCTTATAATATCGATCCTGTTTATGCTTTGATGTGTGCAATGATCTCAGCAACCATGGGAGGACTTTTACGAGATGTTTTATGCAATGATGTGCCGTTGATATTCAGAAAAGAAATCTATGCCTCTGCGGCTTTAATCGGAGCTGCTCTTTATCTGTTGATGACGTATTTACAATTACCAAATACCCTGAACCTTGTTTCTGGTATACTAGTGGTTATTCTTGTAAGAGTATTGGCGGTACAATTGAAAGTAGGTCTTCCAAAAATTAAGATTGATTAGTTAATTATTTCATAAAACCTAACCCCAGCGCTATGACAGATCAGGAGATGGTCTTGATGAATTGTCATTGATCCAGAGTAGGTAACTTGATCAGGAACGTATCCTTCGTAATTACCTGTTTCAGCGTCATAAATATGAATATGATTCATAAACATATCAGACACTAAAATTTTATTATTGTAATACGCCATGCCAGCATCTCTGAAATCACCAGTTGCATAGTTGACTATAAAATCTGATCCACCGTTTATGGTGTTAATGGTATACAGTTCTCCTGTTCCTGTGCTGTACCAAAGTACGTTTCTGCTTTCATCATAGTCAATATCAGAAGGACCAAGAATTGAAGGGCTTGTCCAAGTTTGCTGGATATCACCATTTGCCGTATCAATTTTGACAAGTTTATTCGTGTTACCAGAAACGGATATCCATAATTCATTATCATGACAACTGATGCCGTAAACTCCTGTGCCTAATTGTTCAATTAAACTATCATAAACAAACTCTTTTTCAATTGTATATGAGTCTAAATCGTAATATATTAAAGTGTGTTGGTCAGCGTTATGGCCGCCGGATAAAATCCACAAATTTTCTTGATCACTAGTAATTCCTGTTGTATTCGCATAGGGAGCCCCAATACTTCCTGCATATTCAAAGTTAAATTCGGTATTGATGTTTTGGGTTGGTTCAGGATCATCACCGTTTTGACAAGATATCAGGAATCCAAAAAGTGTAAATGTTGCAATTTTAATAGTTCTATTTTTCATAATCAAACGTCTTAGGTTACGTGAGATTTGAAACGGAGATAATTTTACTTTATTATATTTTCCTCAAAAGCGGTTCGTCATTTTCTGATATAAACTACCTTTACTATATGATTATAGAGATTGATGATAAGTTAGTTTCGACAGAAATTTTTGAAAAAGAATTCGTCTGTAATTTAGGGGCATGCAAAGGTCAATGCTGTATTGACGGGGATGACGGTGCGCCATTGTCAATAGAAGAAGTTGATCTTTTAGAAGAGCACATTGATGCCATTAAACCGTTCATGACACCTGAGGGAAGAGAAAACGTAGAAAAAAACGGCGTTTTTTATATGGATCGTGATAACGACCCCGTTACTGTTTTGAATAAAGGGAAAGAATGCTCTTTTGTAACAAAAGGAGCAGACGGAATTTATAAATGCACAATTGAACAAGCACATAAAGAAGGTGCCATTGAATTTAATAAGCCCATTTCTTGTCATCTATACCCAATTAGAGTGAAAGAGTTCAGAACTTTTACCAGTTTGAATTATGATCGTTGGTCAATTTGTAGTGATGCTTGTAAATTAGGTGAAGAGTTAAAAGTTCCGGTTTTCAAGTTTTTAAAAGAACCAATTACCCGAGCATATGGTGCTCAATTTTATACTGATTTGGAAAAAATTGCTGAGGATTTAAAGAATCTTCCTGAAGAAGAAAAATAAATGGCTACTTTCCCTAAATCTGAACGAATTAAAAGCAGAATTGTACTTGAAAAAGTCTACAATGAAGGGGAGATGTTAAAGGCATATCCGTTCAGATTGAAGTTTATGGTTTCGGAAACAGAAGATATTGGTAATGCTAAAATAGTAGTATCTGTTCCTAAGAGATTGGTAAAAAGAGCAGTAAAACGTAATCGAATACGAAGACAAGTAAAAGAGATTTATAGGCTAAATAAAACAGACCTTTTATCATTATTGCAGAGCAAATCTAAAGGTTTGGCATTATTTTTAATCTTTACAGGTAAAGAGACCGACACCTTTGATTTTATGGAAGAGAAGTTGAAGAAATTATTAGATGAATTGAAAAAAAATATATGAAAGTAGTAGGTAAATATTTCTTAGTAATAGCCTTTCTAGTTGGATTTACAACAAGTCATGCACAAGAAGACAAAACTTCTGATTTTGAGATTTACAAGAACTTAGAATTGTTTGAGCTGGTGTACAAAACTGTAGACGTTAACTATGTAGATCAATCTAACCCTGGTCACTTAATGAAGGTGGCAATTGATGCCATGCTAAAGGAACTAGATCCTTACACAGTTTATATTCCTGAGTCTTTAATTGAAGATTATAAGTTGATGACCACAGGTCAATACGGTGGAATAGGGGCTTTAATTCAACAGCAAGGAGATAAGGTTGTTGTGACGCAACCACATGAAGGATATCCAGCCCAAAAAGCAGGGTTATTTGCTGGGGATCAATTTATTGAAATTGATGGAAAAAATGTTGAATCCCTTTCTTCTTCTGAAGTGTCAGACAAACTAAAAGGTAAACCCGGATCCGAGTTGAACGTGAAAGTAAAGCGTAATGGTGAGTTAATTGACAAAAAACTGACACGAGAAGAAGTAAAATTGAGTCCTGTACCTTACTCTGGAATGGTTACGGATGACGTTGGATACATTGCCCTGAACTCATTCACAAGAACTGCAGCTTCAGACGTGTTGGCAGCTTTTCAAAAATTGAAGAAAGAAAAAGGTATGACCAAGTTAATCTTTGACCTTAGAAATAATGGCGGCGGACTTTTAATTGAAGCGGTTAAAATCGTAAACATGTTCGTTCCAAAAGGAACAGTTATTGTTTCAATGAAAGGAAGAGAAAATAGAAATGACGTAACTTATTCAGCTTCTTTAAAACCAGAAGATCTGAATATTCCAATAACAGTTTTAGTAAATGGTAATTCAGCATCTGCTTCTGAAATAGTTTCAGGAGGATTGCAAGATTTAGATCGTGCAGTAATTGTAGGTCAAACTTCTTTCGGAAAAGGATTGGTTCAACGTCCGCTTGATTTGGAATACAACGCTAAAATAAAAGTTACGATTGCTAAATACTATACTCCAAGCGGAAGATGCATTCAAAAGCTTGATTATTCAAATAAAAATGATGGAGAAAAGGCCGCAGAGGTATCTGATTCTCTCTTAAATAAGTTCAAAACTGCCAATGGTAGAGATGTGATAGATGGCCGCGGAATAGAACCTGAAGTGGTGATTGAAGAGCAAAAATATTCAAGATTAACTGCAAACTTAGTTGTTGAGAATATCATTTTTAATTATGCGACAAAATTCCGAATTGACAACGAAAGTATTCCACCCGCAGGTGAGTTTAAATTAACAGACGCACAATATCAAGACTTCGTAAACTATGCCATGCAGCAAGAATTTGAATATTCAACAGCTTCAGGCGAGATGATGGCGAAATTGAAAAAAGTAGCAGATGAAGAGAACTACTATTCAGATGCTGAGGCTGAATATCAAGAACTATTTGAGAAATTTAAGCCTTCCAAAGCGAGAGATTTAGAAAAATTTAAAGACGAAATTAGGTTGGTTTTAGAAGATGAAATTGTTGGAAGATATTACTATCAAACAGGGAAAATTGAACATAGTTTGATAGAAGATCCGTTTATTCTTGAAGCGGTTAAAATATTAAATGATCCGGCACGTTATAAGTCCATACTCAATATCCAAGATTAACCTAGATGTTTGATAAGTGGCTTAAGCTACCTGCTCACTATTATTTAAAAATTACTGCTCTCGTTATTCTAACGGTTGGAGTGTGCTTGCACAATACATTAATGAGTATTGGAACCATTTGGATAGGTGCTAACTGGTTAATCGAAGCAAAATATCCCTTTTATTGGAAGAAATTTAAAAGCACACCGGCCATTTGGTTTTTAATTGGTTTGCTCGTTTTAAGTTTTATTTCCCTTACCTGGTCGTCAGACACTGCTTACGGTTTAAAGGATATCGGCAAGAAAATGCCTTTTTTCGTTATACCCTTTATCTTAGGACTTTCTGAGCCTGTTGAGCAAAAAGTTAGAAATTTTCTTTTTTATGTATTCTTGTTTGTGTTGGTACTTACCTCAGGAATCAATTTTTACCGTTATAATTATGTCTTAGAGGCCGGCCATGACATTCGTGAGATGTCTTATTTTATTTCCCATGTTCGTTTTTCAATACTTGTTGTATTGGGGATCGCCATTTCAATTTACCTTTCGTTTAAACGACCAAAAGTACTTTTAATCTTAGCACCTGTAATACTGTGGCTGGCATTTTACACCTACAAATCTCAAATCATAAACGGTTACGTTCTGCTGGTAGCATTGCTGCTCTTGTCAGTGGTTTATATCATTTTAAAACAGAAAAAAAATAGCTTAAAATTTGTTGGTTTCACCTTATTGATTAGCATAGTTTCAATTTCAATTTGGAAAGTAAATAGTGTTATTCAATCCTTTGACGTTCCGGCAGAAGTTCAGCTAGATGACCTTCCGAAGAAGACATTGAATGGTAATTTGTATATGCATGATTTGAATTCGAAATTGAGAGAAAACGGAAATTTAGTGTGGTACTATGTGCAACCTGAAGAATTAGAAAGGGAATGGAATAAACGCGCAAGTATTGCTTACGACTCGCTTGATAATAAAGATCAACCTATGTTCGGAACATTGATTCGATACATGACCTCTAGAGACATTCCAAAAGATTCATTGGGCGTAAGCATGCTGACGGATGCAGAGATTATTGCTATTGAGAACGGAGCAACTTCTATTCGTATCAATGATGGATTAAAAGCGAAATTAGATGAGTTTATGTACCAATGGTTTGCTTATGTAAATGAGGGAGATCCAAACGGAAATTCATTGTTACAGCGTTTAGAGCATTTAAAAATTGGCTGGTCTATTGCCGCGAAAAATAGCATAGTTGGTGTTGGAATAGGAGATGTAAATAATGCATTCATTAAAGAATATGTGTTATTAAACTCTCAACTGAATGAAGAAAATCAACACCGCGCGCACAATCAATACTTAACTTATTGGATTTCTTTAGGATTTATTGGGTTGCTCGTGTTCTTGCTCTTTTTTACGATTCCATTCGTTAAAGTGGCTAACAAGGATTACTTGTTTTATGCGATTTTCACCCTACTTGCTATTTCATTGTTCTTTCAAGATTTACTTGAAACCCAGGCAGGTGTTTGTATTTTTGGGTTGTTTTACGGATTAATGGCTTTCACAGACTCTACTAATCCTGAAGCACATCTAACATCTGATCACTCTGATCAGTAGCGTAAAACTCTTCAAATCTGCGCCAATCTGATTGCTGGATAAACCAAGAGTTTAACTTAATTTTTTTACCCTTAATATAAACATGTTTGTTTTTGAATTTTAATTCATTTTTAGACGAAAATTTGTGTTTTTCACGTGTTTTTCCATAAAAACTGAACAAAATCAAGCTATTTTCATCAAATTGAGCGTAAGGTTGTTTTATAATGTTGAAGCCAATGTAGATTAAAAATGAACTTGCAACAGCATAGATTAGATTAATGTAATCCTCTAAAATAATAGCACCCATTATAAAAATACCAATGAATAAAATTCCGAAAGCAATATACACTCTTCCCACAACTGGTCGATAATACAACTTATTTCCTTCTTGATTCATGGTACAAAATTAAGCTTATTTCAACAATCCACTTTGGAATAGTTTTCGCTACATAGAAGTTAAGTTGTCAATCGCCGACTTATTTTTGAAACAGTGAAAATTATTTGGATTATATCAACATTTTTATTGAGTTTTTGCGCTTTTGGCGAAAAGACTTCAGTATCCATATTGCTTGATGCAGGTCATGGTGGCAAAGATCCCGGTCATTTACCAAACAGTAATTCTGGACTTCAAGAAAAAGTTTTAGCCCTTGAAATCACTAAGAAAGTGGCCAATTACTTGAGTCATAATTTATCTAATGTTGACATTGATTATACGAGAGAAGATGATTCGTATCCTACATTAGATGAAAGGGTGGATAAAGCAAATAATGGGAAATTTGATTTTATGCTGAGCATTCACATAAATGGTAATCCCAAAACTGAAGTGCACGGAACAGAAACTTTAATCCATAATTTTCAGGCGAAAGATTCATATAAATGGGCCAAGTTAATTGAGTACCAATTCAAGAAGAGAGCGGGAAGACATAGCAGAGGTGTAAAGACATCTGATGATCTTGGTCATTCTTTGCAAATCCTAAAGTTTACAAAGATTCCGACTGTGATCGTTGAGTGTGGGTTTATTACGAATCCAACAGAAGCGGCTTATCTAAACTCTGAATACGGACAAGAAATTATTGCATCCGCAATTTTTAGAGCAACTCGTGAATTTGTACAATATAAATATCCAAATATAGACTTTAGTCCACTACCGGTAGAAGTGGCAGAAGTGGCGGCAACCACTACTTCGCAACCCGGAAATACAGATGCTAAATTTAGAGTTCAAATCATGTCTTCAATTGACCCCGTAGCTTTAGATATTCCAGAGTTTAAAAAATTAGGTTTACCTGTTGAACGTGTCCAAATAGAAACAGAATCTGCCTATAAGTATCGCTATTTTGTTGGCGCTTTTGCTTCAAAGAAAGATGCGAAAGACACGCAGAAAGACGTGCAAGAAAAAGGGTTCAAGGATGCTTTTATCACTTCTATTTAAGCAAGGTATCTGTTGTCAAACAACTTTCTTCTGCTCAAAAAGAAAACAATCAAAGTAACTATAACAATGCAAAAAGCAGGTATGGCAATGTCATCAGAGTGCATATCTGTCAGTTCAAAATGTTTTCTGATTTTTTTAGTAGAAATGGCAATGTATAAGGGAATGATTACCCCAATTAGTAGAAGAACACCTTGAATAATTCGTTGTCGATTGTTTTCTTGTACAATTTGTTTTTTGATTTCTTCTTGCTTAGCATCCATGTATATTTTAGCTGCTAAGTATTGGAGTTTTTTACGTTCTAAACGGGTAAATCTGTAGGTATATTTTTTATTTTTCAAACGAAAGATTAATTCAAATTTTTCGTCTCTTGACCATTCTACCAATAGACTTAGTGGAATTTCATATATAAAGCTCGCAGTTTTTTCAGTCACACGATAAGATTGGTATGAATGTCCAATATCATATCTGTCTTTATGTGCAACCTCATAACTAAAATCTCCTTTTTGTGTTGAATCTAATTCAATAGAGCATCCATTCACTTCAAGCTCTGCGAATTTTGCAAGCTTAGATCGCTTTCCAATAATGTTAACAGTGATTTCAAATTTGTATCTGTCAATCGTTTCATTTTGATGTTTACTTAGGCAAAAACTGGCGGTAAAACTTGGGTCAATAGAGAAAATATGGTTGCTAGAGATAATCGTGAACAGGTGAAGGTTTTTACCATCCTTGATCAATTCAATAACTTTGGCCATTTTTTTTCTTCCAAATTTACTGGTTTTTTAGGCCTTTCTTTGTCATCCTAAAGTATGATATTTGAGTCAAAATAGTACACTTCGTAAAGTGGGTATTTACACATTAAGTTAAAATACCTAGGTTAAAACACTCATATTTAATTTGATAAGTGAGAAAAAAGCTTTAAATTGCTAATACTCATGAATTAAATTACATACTATGGCAACCGTATTTGAAACAAGACTTATCGGTAATATTGGAAAAGACGCAATTATCAAAAACATGGACAAGGGAGTTATCGCAGTGAATTTCCCTGTAGCACACAACAAAAATTGGCGTGATAAGCGCACCGGAGAGCAACGCACAAAAACAACTTGGGTAAACTGCACAATTTGGAAACGAGATGGCGGTAACATGCGCATTTTAGACTTTCTGAAGAAAGGAACGCTAGTTGAGATAGTTGGAACTCCATTTGCAAAAGGTTACCTGCAAGATGACCAAACAATTAAATCTGAAATCAGGATAAATGTTTCTAAAACAAATATTCTTCGTCCCTCAAAAGGCGAGCGTTTAGATTTTGAATACCAAGAGATTCAAAATGAAACTGAAAACAGTTATTCAACAGAAGATGCTACGGCAAAAGTGTTGGAAGAATTAGAGCACGATTTGTTTTAATCCAAAATATAGAAGTAAAATAAGGAGGGATCAGTAATTGACCCTCTTTTTTTATGCCTAAATTCGAGCCATGATATTGATTGTAATTTCTCTTTTAGTTGGATTTATTTATTACAAAACAGCTATCACTGAAGGTGTGAACGGAATTCTTTACGGAATATGGGCCACACTTTTTTGTTTTGGAGCATTTCACGCTATGCGTTTCATTATCCAGAAATTTTTTGGAGCAACTACTTCTGGCGAAAATGTATTTGGCGGAATTGGTTCGTTGATTGGATGCATCCTCGTATATATCTTCTTGATTTCTGCTGCTAAAGCCAAAAGAGCAAAAGTTGAAGGTTCTGAAGAAGAGTAAGCTTATTTTTTCTTTTTGAAGATCATATAAAGATCTGAGAAAATGTAGCCAATTGAAAGCGCGAGAATAGGAATTGCGAGATCAAATCTTCCCTCTGGAATAATTAAAAATAACGAAGTATAAATAAGAAAAATACAGAAAGGATACAAGAACAAACGGATCAATATCATTTTAATACTCCATTGGTTGTTGTTGAATTCAGGGATTGGTCTGAATTCTTCTTTTTTTCTAACCGCGTTCAGATGATATAAAAAACAATTTAAGGTCTTTGATGATTTGTACAATTGTTCACCACTTCTAAATTCAGCATCTAACCTTCTTATTGCATTGAACAAGATCTTATCATCTTTTAAAATTACCGTTACAAGTTTGCTTGTGCTATAGTTGTGAGGCATAACAACAAACTGAAAGGCATCCTGAACATCTAACTCCAATTGATGCCAGCTTCTATCCATTTCTAATCGTTTAAAAGCTGCTGTTATTTCCGCTTTTGAAACGGTTCCGCTTATTTCTTTAAAACTAAGTGTTCTATACTTGAGCCAAGTAAATAAAAGAGCCAGTATTGCTAGTGCAACTGATATTGAAGATAATTCGGCAAAAGATCTAACACCAGAATAATCAGTAGAAACATAAACCTGCCAGAAGGAATAAATAAATGAAGCAATACTTAAGCCTGCAAAAATGAAAGCCATTCTATAATGAGACCATTTTTGCGAAGTGCTCAGTCGCAATCTATTATTACGGATAAGGCTATGCAAGAATTAAATTTCAGGTAAGGCGTCAAACTTGTCTTTTTTTTCAGCTAACCACCGGTCAAAAGCCCCTTCGGCTTGCATGGTAGATTTCATTTTATTCATGGCATCTAAATGTGGTTGATCACCTTTTTTAAACATTTCCATTCCATGTTGCTGACTCAACTGCTTCATTTCTTCAAAAGTTTCGGCTTCGAACTCAAGATCACAAGCGCCACCAAGATCATTACAAGTCATTTTCTTCATTGTCTTTTTGCTTGAATATAACTAACCCTTTTTAATTGAGCTAATTGACCATTCAATTTAAATTTCGGGTCAATCAGTTTTTCAATAAAAGCACGACTTTTCTGTTTTTTGATGAATTTTTCCAACTTCATAGTTTCAGCCCTTGACGGTGACACTTCAAAAACTGCCTTGAATACCCAGTCAGAATGTTTTCCAGTGTAGGTTGTGCCGTCATTATGATTGTGTTGCTTTAACCTTTCATTTGGGTATGAAGAGAAACCTATGTAGTAAACATCAGATGATTGACTATAAATGATGTAAATGTAAAACATAAATATTAGGCATAAAAAAAGGGTTATCCTAAGATAACCCTTTTTTTGCTCCTCCTCTAGGACTTGAACCTAGGACCCTCTGATTAACAGTCAGATGCTCTAACCAACTGAGCTAAGGAGGAATAATTCCTTATTTTTTATTTCAAACCTCCTAACCTTGACTATTCAAGTAGCCCTCTGATTAATCCCGAACCTTCGGGACTCTAACCAACTGAGCTAAGGAGAAATTTGCTCTAAAGCGGATGCAAATATAATAGAATTAGAAACAACAACAAAAAAAAATTAAATTTTCATGATTAAAGTTTTATCCTTATCATTTGACTAATTTAATACCAGCAGTTTAAGGCTGTTTTTTAGATCAAAAATAATTGTAAAAACATGTGTGGACGCTACGTTGTAGTTACTGAAACGACTTTAATTGAGAAGAAATTTAATGTTACCGCTTCTCCTGAATTTGATTTTGAGGCGAATTATAACATTGCAGCTGGCGAACAAGCTCCCGTAATTACCTGCGAACAGCCAGATGTTTTGCAAACCTATACCTTTGGTTTTACACCGGCTTGGGCGAAAAAGAAGTTTTATGTGATCAACGCCAGGGCAGAAGGCGATCATAATCCTGATAATAGGCCTGATTACAATGGCGCCAAAGGTATTATCCGTAAACCTTTTTACAAGCAGTCTATCCGAAATAAAAGATGTTTAGTTCCGGCTGATGCCTTTATTGAGGGCACGACTAAAGAAAAATTGTCAGAACCTTATTTGGTGCACATGATTAATAAGCGTAGACCTTTTGCTTTTGCCGGAATCTACGATCAATGGGTTGATCAAAATACCGGAGAAATATTGAATTCTTTTGCCATTATTACCTGTCCTCCGAATAAATTGATGGGATTAATTCCGCATCACCGAATGCCAGTGATTCTGGATGAAAAAGATTACGGTATTTACCTTGATAGAAATGCAGATTTGCAAGAAATTACATCCTTATTGAAATCTTATGACCATAAATTAATGAACGCATATCCCATATCTAATGCGATAAAAAATCCTAGAAATAAAGGCAAAGAACTGATAGATCCCGTGGGTGAGTTGCTTCAAAAAGAGGTTTATCCACACCAAGAGCAGAAGCTAATATTACAAGGTATGGGAATGACACCTTCTAGAAGAAGAAAGTTAGAAGAAGAAGGAAAACTAGAGGGTTATAATGATATTGAAAAAGAGGTTGACCAAGCCGCAGAGCAAGTAAAGAAAGACCTGAAAAAGAAAAATTAATGCCTTATTGGGTAAATCTTGCAACTTCTTGCACCTCACCTAATTTAAGGTTTTCTAAAGTAATAGATCCAATTCTCCAGCGTACCAACCTTAAAGTGGGAAAATTAACTGCAGCTGTCATTTTTCTGACTTGCCTGAATTTTCCCTCGGTTAATACTATTGAAATCCAAGTGGTAGGTCCGTGACGATCATCTCTTACTTTTCTTCCATTCCTTTCTGGAAATCCAGGGTTTTGGATTTTTTTTGCTTGACAGTTTTTAGTGATGTAAGGACCATATTGCGTAGTGATTTCTACACCTGATTGCAGTTGTTCTAACGCTTCATCTGTAATTTCACCATCTACTTGAACCCAATACTCTTTTTCATATTTGGCAGATCTCACTTCGTGAGAGGTCATTCCTTTAGTGGTCACAAATAATAAGCCTTCTGATTGAAGATCTAACCTACCTATGGCCATTGCCTCATCTGGAAAATCGTATAATTCACCTAAGAACTTGTGTTTTTTCTTGATTTTACCATTCGATATGAACTGGCTCAGGTAACCAAAGGGCTTGTGTAAAATGTAGTTTTTACCGGCATCCATAAATTAGAGTGGCGCAGAATAAAAGTAGGTTGACTTGACTAATGTAAAAGTACCTTCAGATACAAGATAATAGTTGACAGAGCTTCCTTCAGCTCCCATCCAATCTGTCATAATTTCTACTCCCTTATCACTTTTAAAGATGGAAATAATTTTGAAGTATTCAGCATCAAAAACGCCACCGTCATCCACTCTCCAAGTGCTCGTTTCGTTATAAATAGCTGGAAAGTCTAAATAACTATTACCAGATTCGGTTACCCAAACAAGCGACACTAAAACTGAATCTTGTTTCTTTTTAAAATAGGCAAAATAAAGGCTGCCTTCACTGTTGCTTTCCAGATGATCTGTTGTCACAATTGTCCAGTTTTTGTCTTTTTCTATCGTGGCAATTTGATTAGAATTTAAAACCCGAGAATCATAAGGTGTTGACTTGGTCAAATGCTGTCTTTTCTGAATAAATGATTTCGGAGTAAACATAATGGCTTCCCATAAAGGTGCTTTCTGGTCTTGCACTGCAAATAATTCGCCTTCCATGTTTTTCAGGTTGTATGCGTTTCTTCTGTTATTGTCTTCATCAGTAGCTTTTTGCGAATTTAAATGGACAACATCTAACTTTCCGTTGGAAGAAAAAGCATAGGTGTAATCTGATACTGAGATACTATCTGGTTTATCAAGCATGATTACCGTATCTCCATCCAAATCCGAAAAGCCAAAAGTAATTTGATTGTATTCTGAAAAATCAAGCGGTTCTTGGTTCTCTATAGTGTCTAAACTAATAGTGTCTTCAATTGTCAAGCTATCAGATACATGATCATTCACTGAAATACCTTCACTGATTTCATTTTCTGATTGACAAGAAAAGATGAGAAAAATTGAAAAGATGAAAAGATATCTCATATGCTTTTGAATTTAATAACCTGTTTTAGCTCTTACTTTTTGCAGTACTGAATCAGCAATAATTTTAGCTTTTGCAGCTCCTTCAGCCAGCACTTTATCCAACTCGCCTTTGTTCTCCATGAAGTAATTGTACTTTTCACGCTCTGTTTTGAAGTTTTCTAGAATCAACTCCAAAATCGCTTTCTTCGTGTGACCGTATCCCCATCCACCATTTATGTAATTGTCTCTCATGGTAGCTGTTTGCTCGACATTTGCTAATAAGGCATAAATTTTAAAGGCATTACAAGTGTCCGGATCTTTTGATTCTTCTAACTCTAAACTATCCGTTACAATACTGTTAATTTGTTTTTTAAGTTTTTTCTCTGGCAAGAAAATATTGATGGTATTCCCTCTGGATTTAGACATTTTATTGCCATCTGTTCCAGGAATCAACATGGTGTCTTCTTTCAGTTTAACTTCAGGAACAACAAACATTTCACCCATTTCTGAGTTCATTTTGTTAGCCACTTTTCTGGTGATTTCTAAGTGTTGCACTTGATCTTTTCCAACCGGAACGAAATCAGCATCATACAATAGAATATCAGCAGCCATTAGCATGGGGTAAACAAAAAGACCGGTGTTTACATCCTCTAATCGGTCAGATTTATCTTTGAAAGAGTGCGCAAGAGTCAATCTTTGGTAAGGAAAAAAGCAAGACAAATACCAAGTTAATTCAGCCGTTTCTGGTCGGTCAGATTGCCTGTAAAAAGTTGTTTTAGAAACATCTAAACCACAAGCCAGCCAAGTGGCAGCAACACTGTATGTGTTTTCTCGCATTTCTTCCGCATTTTTAATTTGCGTTAAAGAATGCAAGTCAGCAATAAACAAGAAAGAATCGTTATTTCCGTCTTCTGCCATGTCAATAGCAGGTTTAATTGCACCTAAAATATTTCCTAAATGTGGGGTTCCTGTACTTTGGATTCCGGTTAAAATTCTTGCCATTTTACTTTTTCTTTGACACAAAATTATCATTTTTTGATTTATATTTCGTTCTAAGTGCAACTGCCCAAGACATTCACTATCTTTACGCCCCCATGAAATATTTGCTTTTGCCATTTGTCGTGTTGTACCGCATCTATTTTGCACTTGTATTTTTCATAGTGCTATTAGTGATGTACCCGATATTTTGGTTGCTTTTATTGAACGATAACCACTTTGAAAAAGTGTTTAGGTTGAAGGTTGCTACCTCAAGAATCATTTTGTTTTTAGACTTTATTTATGTCAATAAAATTGAGGTACCAAAATTACCGTTAGACGGACCTTATGTGATTTGCTCAAATCACAGTTCTTATTTAGATATCATTCAGATGTATCCCATTTTACCAAAAACGAAATTCATGTTTATTGGTAAAGCTGAATTATTGAGATGGCCTGTAATCAATATCTTTTTTAAACGAATGGATATTGGCGTGAATAGAGAAAAAAGACATTCAGCTATGAAATCGATTATCAGAGCCAAACAAGAAATTGCAAAGGGCTGGTCGATTGTGATTTACCCTGAAGGAACAATTCCTATGAATACACCTACTTTAGGGCCGTTTAAAGCTGGTGCTTTTAAAATGGCAATTGAAGAACAAGTGCCGATTTTACCCATTACCTTAATTGATACTTGGAAGTTGTTTGATTCAGATCCACCCCTAACTGCAAAGGCAAGACCTGGTGTTTCTCGTGTTATTATTCATGAGCCAATTTCTACAAAGGGCTTAGAAAAGAAAGATTTAGTAAATTTGCGTCAGCAAACCTTTGACACGATCAACGGTCCATTGTTAAAGTACAATAAAGAAGAAATAGAAAAAGGGTAAGATGGAAATTACAGACGATTTAGTTGAGCACATTGCACACTTAGCAAGATTAGAGTTTGAAGGTGAGAAGAAAGAAGCCATCAAAGCTGATTTAACTAAGATTATTGGGTTTGTTGATCAATTGGCTGAGGTAGACACTGAAGGGGTTGAGCCATTAATTTTTATGTCAGATTCTATCAATGTATTGCGAGAAGATGAGGTAAAAGAAACCATTACTCAAGTTGAAGCACTTAAAAATGCACCTCACAAAGATTCAGACTATTTCAAGATCGCGAAGGTGTTGAATAAATAATGACTTTTAGTCTACATAAGAACTTCGTTTTATTTTACTGTTTTTTGTCCGTTTCATTGACAGGTAATGCCTTTGAAAATGATTCACTCTACATAGACAGTTTACTTAGTAGGTCAATACAGGCGCCAGAACTAAAAGATTCAATTTTAGATGTTATTGAGTCTAATGATAAGTTCATTAATAATGACTTTGATTATTTAGACGATTACTATTATTTGGCGGCTCGGTACTTTTATATTTCGAGAGACATAGAGCGGTCTGAAGCGTATATGCTGAAAGGAATTAATTTGTGTAAGACGAAGATGCGCGTAAGACATCTTTCAAAGTTTTATAACCTTAAGGCCAGTATTCTTTCACTTCAGGGCGATTACACAGCCAGTATAGAGTATTTCAAAAAGTCTTCAGAAATCATGGATTATTTTGGAGATAAATATGCCGCTGCATTGGTGAAAAATAACATTGCTAATATTTTTATCAGTCTAAGAGACTACGTTTCTGCGAGTCAATATGCACTTGATTCGTACACCTACTTAAAATCTGTTGAAGATTCGGTATATCTACCTTCAATCGCTGGTATACTAGCCATAGCGGAAGTAAAAACTGACAGCTTAGAAAAGGCTGAAATGCACGCTGAAGAATGTCTTCAATTATCGGAATCAACTTCGAATATAATTGGATTGATTGTCGGTAATTATGCCCAAGGCGATATATACGTTAAAAGGCAAAAAATTCAAGCATCTATCACTAGTTATGAAAGCTCAATGAGTTTAGCATCAACTTATCTTCAAAAACATTACGTTTTGTTAAATATGGTAGCTTTAACTAAGGCGACTTATTTACTGGGTGATTACAAAGCATCTGTAAAGTACGGAACAGAAGCTTTGGCTGAAAGTGAACTTCAGAATAACAAAAATGTTCAGTATTCTATCCGTAAGTATTTGTCATATGCTTTGGCAGAAGATGGTAATTTTCAATTGGCATTTGAGAATTTGAAAGTGGCACACAATAGTTATTTGGAGCAGTCTGGAGAAGAAAACCAGGAAATTATCAATGAAATCCTGATTAAATATGAAACAGAAAAAAAGGAAAAAGAAATCGCGAAAAACGCTTTAACTATTGCTGAAAATGAAACTCAACTTCAAAAACAAAGTCTTTTTATAAGCTTGTTAATTGGGTGCTCAATCCTTTTAATAGTTATTTACGTTTATTATCGCCGACATCAAAAATTGAAGTTTTTGCGTAGTACGTTTGAATTTGAAAAGAAAATGATGACCGCCATCCAAGATGGTGAAGAGTTAGAAAGAAACAGGATATCCACAGAATTGCATGATGGTCTTGCTTCAGAGGTGGCTGGATTAAAAATGAAAGTTGAACTCATGAAAACCGAGGATCAACCCGACTTAAATAATATAGAACATCTGCTTCAGAATATCCATGAAGAAATAAGAAAGGTTTCACATAATTTAATGCCAGTAGATTTTAATTCAACAACATTAGCGCAAGTACTTAAAAACTATTGTGAAGAAAATTCAATTCCAAACTCAAAGCTCTACTTTAATGGTCAATTAGATGTCAATTTGGACAATAAGAGAAGTACTATAATTTACAGAGTTTGTCAAGAATTGATCGCAAATGCAAGAGTTCACGGAGCCGCTCAAAATTGTTATTTGCAGTTACTTTCACAAAAAGATGAACTTGTTTTGACCGTTGAAGATGATGGTGTGGGCTTTAACCCTAAAGAAATAAAAAAAGGACAAGGCTTAAAAAGTATTGAAGATAGATTGGCCTTGATTCAAGGCGAGATAAAAATAGAAAGTGAAAAAGGAACAGGTTGTTTAATTCAGATTAAAGTCAAAATTTCATGAAGATATTAATTGCAGATGACCACCACCTAATTCTAGAAGGCCTTCAAAATGCGATTGAAAGAAATAGGCCAGAATATCAAGTAGATGCAGCAATTAACAAGGCGGAATTAGATGGGTTGTTAAGTGCAAATAATTATGATTTGCTTTTGTTGGATGTTAAATTCGGCAGAGATAATGCCAAGACTTTTATTGCAGATTTAAAAGAGCAGTACCCTTTATTAAAAATCGTAATAATTTCAAGTTCTAATGATTTTTTGACCGTACAGTTCCTAAAAAATGCTGGAGTAAATGGTTATGTATTGAAGTCTGATTCTTTGGTTGAGGTGCTTTCGGCTGTTCGAGCCGTAGCAAATGGTGAAAACTATTTTAGCGCTAGCTTACCTGAAATTAGTTCAACGTCAGATGAAATCGTCATTACCCCAAGAGAGCGTGAAGTGCTTAAGTTGATAATGCAAGAAAAATCGACAAAAAATATTGCTGAAGATTTAAATAAATCTGTCAAAACAATTGAAATGCACCGCACCAACTTATTTCTGAAGTTAGGCGTGAAAAATATCGCAGGTTTGGTTAAGAAAACAATCTTGTTAGGGTTGTTGGATTAATTATCAACCTAGGGAAAACCCTATAAAATCTCATTGTGCTTTTGTTGACCTTTGTAAAAAAAACACAATGAAAAAGACTTATTTAATAATTTCAATCATGGTGCTGACAGGTTTAACTTCTTGTAAAAAGGAAGGTTGTACTGATCCTGCAGCAGATAATTATTCTCAAAATGCCCAAGAGGATGATGGTTCTTGTGATTACACAGTAGAGGCTTTAACAGAAGATATTACAACGCCAACCACTCTCGGAGGCAATATGATAGAAGTTTGTGGGGATATTAGTGTGAGTTCAGATTTGACTATACAGGCTGGAGCAACGCTCGTAATGTGCGCTGGCGCTTCAATTACAATTGAAGAGACCGGTTATCTTAATGCGGTAGGTACTGCTTCAAGTCCAATCGTATTTAAAGGAGCTACAGAAACAAAAGGATTTTGGGAAGGAATCGCAATAAAATCAAATAACCCCAATAATAAATTAGAATATGTAACGGTAAAAGATGCTGGTACCTATTGGGGATGGGAGTTTGCAAACGTTTTTGTAAAAAGTGGCGCTAAACTTGAGTTGCGAAATTCAACAATAGATAATAGCGATAACATTGGCTTATTTGTTTCAGAAAGTGCAACATTGAGCAATTTCTCAAATAATACCTTTTCAAACAATACTACTGGTTTAGATTTACATGTAGCCAACTTGGATGAAATTGACGAATCAAGTAATTACAACCAAGGAAATACTAATGATTTTATTAATGTTAGAAGTGGAACAATTAGCAGTGATGCGAATTGGGTAGCAACCACAACACCTTATTTGTTTTCTGGTGTTTATATAGAAGCTGGGGTGTCAATAGATCCAGGAGCTATTCTTTTAATGGAGGCTGATTCTTATATTCAGGTAAATTCAACAGGATATTTAAATGCAACCGGAACTACTTCTGAAAAAATTGAAATTAAAGGAAGGTATGCTTCTCCAGGTTTTTGGGATGGAATGAAAATAGGTTCAAACAATCCAAATAACCAATTGGCGAATGCTATAATTTCAGACGGTGGATCTTACTGGGGATATGATTATGCAAATATTTACCTAGATGGAGCACTAGTAATGGATGACTGTCAAGTTTCTAATGCGAATAGTTGGGGCTTAAATATTACAAATTCATCAAGCATTAATTCAGGTGGTTCAAATCAAACTGATGCTGCTGGAGTGGAAAGTAATAACACTTTCAGTAATAATGGAACGGGGTCAAATGCAAGCTGTTCAAATGGCTGTGGAGTGAACTTCGAATAAAGTAAACCCAAATTAAATTGAAAAAGGAGGCGCATTAAACGCCTCCTTTTTTTATGTCGATAAAAAAGCATTTGCGGAAATCGCAAATGCTTTTCAGCTGTTACAATATTCAATTCTAAAAAAAGAAGTGTCTAAGATATCTTTGGTGTAGAATAAGACATAAAAGATCGGATAAAAAAAGAAGCCAGACCTTACCGTTGTAAGTATCTGGCTTCACCCAAAATCCACGAATCAATTAGTCTAATTCAGTTAAGGAAATTGCGATAACCGTGCCAACAAATGGCCAAAAAGTGATTTTAAGAAATATTTAACATTTATATGTACCTTGAGAAACCATGAAAAAACTACTATTTAGCTTAGTAATTATTTTGTCATCAGTAAGTTATAGTCAAGAGTCGGTAGATTTGGCTAATGTTTACTTCAGAACCTCACCAGCAAACTCTTTTGATAATCCTTTTGGTGAAAAACGACATTTTAATATGTATGTGGTGGATGCTAAACTGCCAATTGTGTTAAATGACAAAAACATTTTTATTCTCGGACTTGAATATAATCATCAAACTATTACAACTTATCCAAACCCTTTTGGTGTTTATCTTGATTATACCATGTCTTCTTCTATGCTGCAATTAGGGCTTGAACATAAATGGAATAATAAGTCTAAAATGCTGTTCATGGCAATTCCTAGATATAACACTGATTTTAATAAAACAACGAACGCTCCTTTTCAATTAGGAGGTTTAGCATTGGGAACAACAAAACGATCAGAAAATTTTGAATGGAAGTACGGAGCTTATTACAACGGAGAATTTTTCGGACCAATGCTAGTGCCATTATTTGGTTTTAATTGGAAAATTAATGACCAGATGCGTTTTAAATTGGTAATTCCACTGAATTTTGAGTACTCGTATCAACCCAAGTCTTGGTTCAGAACAGGAGTTCGATTTGAAGGGGTGAACGGGTCATATCAAGCGCAGTTAGTGGATGGGCAAAATTGGTCAGATTATTATATGGATCGTGCTGACAATAATGTTTGGGCTTTCACTGAGTTTCACATAGGTAAAAACGTTTGGTTCCATTTAAAAGCGGGTCATTCTGTTCTTAGAAAGTACAGAAGATTTTCTCCAGATGATAAAATGAGTTTGAAACTAGGGCCAGTTAATATTGGCGATTCAAGAAACTTTGATAATCCAAAAGACATCCCTTCTCTCATTGATAATGGTTATTCTTTTGAAGCAAGGTTTATTTATCGATTACCTTTAGATAAATAAAAAAGGGAACTAAAATTAGCTCCCTTTAAGTTGATTGTTTTTTAATGTTCGTGTCCACCAGGTCCGTGAACATGACCATGAGAAATCTCTTCTTCTGTCGCTTCTCTAACTTCTTCAACTTTTACATCAAAATGTAAAGTCATGTCTGCTAAAGGGTGATTTAAGTCTAAAACAACGTCATTTCCTTCAATAGAAGTAATTACCGCAATTGCCGGTCCGTGCTCTGTATCTAACTGAACTTGCATTCCAACTTTCATTTCTTCGTCTCCTTGAAATCCGTCTTTTGCAACTGTCTTTAACAAATCATCTCTTCTTGATCCGTATCCATCTTCTGGCTTGATAACAACTTGCATTTCTTCTCCTGCCGCTTTTCCATTTAGTTCGTTTTCTAAACCTGGAATTAATTGTCCAACACCATGTAAGTAAACAAGTGGTGACCTTCCTTCTGAAGTGTCTAATAATTCTCCTTCACCATTTTTTAAAGTGTAATTAAGTGAAACCACTGTGTTTTGTGCAATTTGCATATTGTTTATTTTGGGCTCAAAGGTAAGGGCTTTTTTTTAAACGGTCGGTTTTAAAGGGGGTTAACCTCTTTCAACCCTTTTTATTTAAAAAAAGAGAATGCCATTGCTGACATCCTCTTCCTCACCTATAATTGGGGTTAATTATTTCTTGATTGCTTGTTCTGGCTCTTTTATATCAAGCCATGCTGATAACATCCAGTGATTTTTCTCCATCTTTTTGATAAAGCCATTAATCATATCAATGGTACCTACATCTCCGTTTAAAGAGGCTTGGTCTGTGGTTTCAACAAGGCAAGACAATAAGATTTCATAGTCATTTAAAATTTCTCTAACCATAAACTCGCCACTCAAGTCACTTGGTGATTCTTTCAAATCGGCCAGACCTAAGTAATCGTTCATTGAGCTGATTGGGGTTTTACCAAACACTCTAATTCTTTCTGCAATGGCATCTATGTTTTTGAAAGCTTCGTTGTACATCTCCTCAAATTTTTCATGTAGTTCAAAGAAATCTCTTCCTTTTACATTCCAGTGAAAGTTTTGCAGTTTATGGAAATGGACTTGATAGTTGGCCAGTAGCTCATTTAAGTTTAATATTATTTCTGTGGCTTCTAAATTGGTGAAACCTAATTTACTATGTTGTTTTTCTTTATTTAAAATATTCATTTTTATAATGGTTTTAATTGGTAAATACTGTTGGCAGGAATCTTTTCCCCGCCTTGCAAAATGACATGTTTCGTGTCTGCCATTATTGCATTGGTTTTGGTGATAAAAGCACCTCTTTTTTTGCTCTTGAAATGTATCGTGATTGGAATCTTGTCCAATTGGGTTTTAATTGAAAGCGCTTTGATTTGTAAAAATCTATTGGTGCGACTTCCTTGGGTGGACAGTACATCTCTTCGGCTAAATTTAAGTTTTGGGATTTGATTTGGTTTAATTTCAATAGCCTCCATTTTTATATCGGTTTGCCAGTGAAATCAAACTTTTTAGTTATTTCTTGTTCGTTGATCGGAACCGAAATGTCGAATAAAGGAGCTGAGTGCACTTCATTTTTATTCAATGAAATCGCAATTCCTTTTTCAACATAACTGATTTCTTCTATCCATCTCATAGCCAGCATCACATCTTTCTCGTTTCCTAAATTATAGTTGAGGTGAATGACTTGAGAGATGATTTTCCAATTTGATGTATCAACGATTAAATCGGCTAGATGTCCGGCTTTCCCATTTTGGGCATATACTTGATAATCCTGAACCTCTTTAAAACTTCTTAGTTTAGAGTTCATGTCATCTTCTTTCAGAGTGGTAAAGCGCTTGTTTTTGTTGAAAGACATTTCTGGTTTAGCAGTTGCTGGTTGAAACCGCTGACTCCAATATTCATCTATTTCAAAGTGCTGAGCAAGTTTAGCTTCATACTCCCTAGATACCGTTTTTCGATCATCTAATTTTGGTAGATGTTCAAGATGCTTGGATTTTAACTTTAAAGTGAATTTTTCTTTTTTCCAATCTTCATTTTTAATCATTTCAATTGGAATTAGAACACGTTGTTCAAAGAATATCCCTCCAAGATCTACATCTAGATACCTGAGCTTCCAGTGATCTTCATCAAAAAGAAAGTCTTTTAATTTTCCAGTTAAGTTGTCTTTTGTGGTAATGTCATAACCGATTTTGTCTTGTAAATTAATTTTCATTGTATGTGTTTTTATAGGTGTATATAATGGTAGGTGAACCCATTTTGGGCACCCTAGAATTTTAGTAATCGAAAAAAAATAGTTAGATAAGTCTGAACGCACCAATAGGTGTTCTGCAAATAGGCGAAGTGGTACTTGACTTAATTTTTCTTACAGAGATGAAGTTTCCTTTCCACTTCATTCCGTGTAAATTGTTTAATGCGATTTGTCCTCTTTTGCTGCACTTCATTTTAATGAATGATACATTTGGACATCTAACGATATTCTTAACAACGCCATATGTACTAAAGAGCTTTTTCATCTCTTTAGTAGTGGTGTATTTTGGAATATGTTTTAATCTTATCAGCATTAATATATGTTCTGTACAACACAAATATAGGTAATATATATCAATATTCCAAGGTTTTGGACGTTTTCATGTCAATTATGACGGGTATTGCGCTATAAAAAGACAATAATTATAGAGATAAATAATATTGTGTTCTGTCGAATTAAATTAAAAGAGGCTGGTGTATTCAAAGCCAGCATACCAGCCGTCATCTCTGATTTCAATGGGATAAGTTTCTAGGTGCATTCCTGCTCCACGACCATTTTCTAAATTAAAACCATACCGGTGCCAAGGGCAGACAATATATCCATCTTCACAACTTGCTTTTTCTAGTGAAATTCCTTGATGTGGGCATTTGTTTTTGACGAGATAGTAGTTGTTTAGATGATAAACGAGTAATAATGACTTGCTATTAATACTGACAGCGCTGCATGTTTTTCCCATCAATAAGTTGTTCGCCTCTTCTTCATTTTCGGCGAATTTATACCATCTTATTTTGGTGTTAAACATAGAAGTTAATCAACGTTACGCTCTACGTATTTGATGATTTCTTTGGCAATATCTTTTTTAGTTGCTGCTTCAATTCCTTCTAGTCCGGGTGAAGAATTAACTTCTAATACTAAAGGACCTTTGTTTGATTGCAATAAATCAACTCCGGCAATGGCCAAACCTAAAGCGCGCGCAGACTTTAAAGCCGTGTTTTCTTCTTCATCTGTTAGCGTAATAATTTCGGCTGTTCCGCCACGGTGTAAGTTCGATCTGAACTCACCTTCTTTTCCTTGGCGTTTCATGGCTCCAACTACAACACCATCTACCACGAATGCCCTGATATCTGCGCCTTTGGCTTCTGCAATAAATTCTTGAGCAATTACCCTTGCTTTTAATCCGTTAAATGCTTCCAATATCGATTCACCGGCATTTTGTGATTCTGCTAAAACAACTCCTAATCCTTGAGTTCCTTCTAAAAGCTTAATCACTAAAGGGGCACCTCCTACTGCATCAATCACTTGCTCTGTGTCTCTCGTATAATCAGTGAATACCGTTTTAGGTAATCCAACCCCTGCTCTAGATAATATTTGTAAACTTCTCAGCTTATCTCTAGATCGCACTAATGCTTGCGATTCAGTAGCTGTAAAAACTTTCATCATTTCAAATTGCCGTACAACTGCTGTTCCGAAAAAAGTCACTGACGCTCCAATTCTAGGAATCACCGCATCAAATCCTTCTAAATATTCTCCTTTATAAAATATTCTGGGCTTCTTTTTTTCAATTTCTATGTGACATTTAAGGTGATCAATCACAATCATTTCATGTCCTTTTTGCTTTCCAGCTTCAATAATTCGTTTAGTTGAATAAAGACTGGCGTCACGAGATAGTATGGCTATTTTCATTTTAGAAGTAGTGCTTAGTTATAGTGATAAGTATTAAACGAATAGTTCTGCTGTTCAATATGATTGTAAATGTACACTTTCAAAAAGGGTTTCCGCAATTTTTTATGTTAAGCTGTAACCAAAAACATATTTCCGTTATGTAAATGTGAGGAGAGAAGGGTAGAGTAAAGCTTGAGACATGACCGCTTTCTAGAGATTGTCTCGGGCTTATTCTTTTAAATCAGGCCCTTTAATTTTTCAAAAAGTTACTTTTCATTCGAACTTACATTTAATAGTAAACGAAACACTATTAGATATGAAAACCATCACATTTATTTTAGCCTTATTTTTTCAAATTTCCATCCTAGCTCAAAACGCACCTTTAAAAGTGTCCGTGACTGATTACAGCAAAGTTGCATTAGAAGGCGAGCAAGTAATTTTCATCCACCAAACAACGAAACAAGAAATTAAAGGCGTTTCTGATAAGTCAGGAAAATTTACAATTGAGTTGCCGGCGGGTAAATATGACATAAAGCTAAAGAGCGTTGGTGATGCACAAGATTATTCAACTTTAGAAATCCCAAAACTAGAAGCGAATCAATTCTACACCGAAATGTGGATGGAAGTCATGATTTCTCAACCGGAATTCTTTACCCTGGATAATCTCCATTTTGCTTCTGGTCAGGCTACTATCTTGAAAAACTCTTATTCAGAATTAAAAGAATTGCTAGAATATTTAAAATTAAAACCCAATACGAGAATCGAAATTGCTGGCCATACAGACAGTGACGGAGACGACAATGCCAACTTAACACTTTCTCAAAAAAGGGCTGAAGCGGTCAAAAAATATCTTATTGATCATGGAATCAAAGAGAGTCGACTAATAGCTAAGGGATACGGCGAATCAAAACCTGTCGCAGATAATTCAACGAACCAAGGTAAAGCGAAAAATAGAAGAACCGAAGTAAGATTTTTGTAGAAAACAAGTCAAAATCAACAATTTACTTTCCTAAATACCGTATTTACTAGAAGGCGTATCTTTATGCCTTATAGTGCACTTGAAGAATTTTTACATATTACTCTTACTTTTTGTTGTTGTTCCGCTAGGTTCAATTGCACAGTCTGTAGTGGTTAAAACGATTCCTTTTTCAAAAGATACCATCCAGTTTGACACGGTTTCGGTTTATTCTGCTGGTTTTGAGATAGAAGTGAATGGTATGCGCTTGCTGGATAGAGAATTTTTTTTAGACCCGATAAATGCTAAATTATTTTTGAATGAAAATCTAAAAGGCGATTCTATTCAACTAAGCTACCAGCAAACTCCCATTAATTTTAATCAAGATTTATCACACAAATCAAAGAATATCATTATTTCGGATACCGTTGAGAATTTTGACCCTTTCATTCATTCTGTTTCTACGGTCACGCCCAACAGTGATTTGTTCGGTAGCTCTAAATTGAGCAAACAAGGAAGTATTTCAAGGGGTGTGACTGTTGGTAATGCTCAGAATTTGTCTTTGCAATCAACGCTAAACCTTCAGCTAGATGGTCAAATAGGCCCTAATCTTTTTATGACGGGTTCTATATCAGATAATAATGTTCCGTTTCAACCAGACGGAAATACACAAAAACTGCAAGAATTTGATCAGGTTTATTTGAAAGTCTACAATGATGATTTTGCCGTAATAGGCGGAGATTTTTGGCTTCGAAAACCTGAAGGTTACTTTCTCAATTACACAAAAAGAACGCAAGGTGTTTCTGTAGAAGCATATCATGATATGGATGTGGTTGGAATGAAAGGTCAAGCGAAGCATAAGATTTCTGGTGCTTTTTCTAGAGGAAAATTCGCTCGAAATGTCATTCAAGGAGTAGAAGGAAATCAAGGTCCGTACCGGTTAACTGGTAATGATAATGAGCCGTTTATAATTGTATTAGCTGGAACAGAGAAGGTATTTATTGACGGTAAAGAAATGCAGAGAGGGCAAGAGTTTGATTATACTATAGATTATAACACGGCTGAGGTAACTTTTACTGCCAATCAATTAGTGACGAAAGACAAAAGAATTATTATAGAATTTCAGTATTCTGACCTCAATTACGCCCGGTCTTTATTGGCTTATAACGCCGAATTTAAAGGAGAAAAGTATAAATCTTGGATTAATATTTATTCTGAACAAGATGCTAAGAATCAAACCATTCAGCAAAACTTAACGGCAGAAAAAAGAGGGATTCTAGCTGGAGTAGGTGATAGTATTCAGCTGGCCTATTCTAATAGTATTGATAGCGTTGGATATTTTGACAACCGTGTGCTTTACAAATTGGTAGATTCCTTGGGCTTTGATTCTATTTTGGTGTTTACCGGAAACCCAGATTCGGCGATTTACCAAGCTGGATTTCAGTTTGTAGGTGCCAATAATGGCGATTATGTTTTTGAGCAGTTCACTGCAAATGGTAGGGTTTACAAATGGGTAGCTCCAGTTGCAGGAGTCTCGCAGGGAGATTATGAAGCCGTGCAGTTACTTGTTGCTCCTCAAAAAAAACAAATGTATTCCTTCGGAACAGAATATCAGTTCACGAAAAATATTAAATCTTCAGTTGAATTGGCGCTGAGTAATCAAGATGTCAATACCTTCTCAAATTTGGATGCTGGTGACAACAAAGGTTTTGCTGTAAAATGGAAGTTTAAATCCAATATTCCACTCAATGAAGAAAAGTCGCTAAGGTTAAAAACGAACGCTAATTTTGAGTTTCAAGAAGATAATTTTAAAGCTATCCAGTGGTTTAGGTCAGTAGAGTTTGACAGGGATTGGAATGTAAGAAATCAACCTTTTTCGGGTCATCAGTATCTTTCAAATGCTGGTGTGAGTCTTTCTTCAAAAAAGATTGGAAGTTTCGGTTACGATTTTGAAAACTTCATTTGGGGGCAGGATTATATTGGATTTAGAAATAATATTTCTACTGACATTAATAAAAAAGGCTTCAAGGCAAAAATTGACGGCTCCTGGTTGCTGTCTGATGGCTTAGAACAAACTTCATTTTTGCGGCATAATAGCACGATTTCTCAAAATATTAAAGTTTTGAAAGTTGGTTTTGAAGACATCCATGAGCAAAATGAAAAGTTTGTAGAGGGCAACCCAGCTTTGCAAAACGCATCTTATCGCTTTTATGATTGGAAAGTCTTTATCGGAACCTTAGATTCTTCTCAAAACAAGTTTCAAGTGTATTATAGAGAAAGGTATGATTGGTTTCCTGATTCCTTACGTTTAACGCAAGCCACAAAAGCTCAAAACGTAGGTCTAGATGCGCAGTTTCTGAAGAACAAAAACAATGTAATCAAGCTAAATCTGAATTACAGAAAACTGGATATTATTGACACCACGCTGTTCAGTTCAAAACCAGAAAACACGTTATTAAACAGACTCGAACATGTTTTAAGACTTTGGAAAGGAACCATTACTGCTTCAACTTTTTATGAAATTGGATCAGGGTTAGAGTTAAAAAGAGAGTTTGTATTCATCCAAGTTAATGATGGTCAAGGAACCCATACTTGGATTGATTACAACAATGATGGCATCAAAGATTTAGGAGAGTTTGAAATTGCTGCCTTTCAAGATCAAGGTCAATACATCCGAATTTTTATTCCGACCAATACCTACATAAGAACATTCAGCAACCAATTCAATAGCAGTTTATTTATTCGGCCAGAGCGTATTTGGAGATCTGAGAAAAAAGGAATCAAGAAATTTATGGCGCGATTTTCAGATCAAGTGGTCTACAAAATCAATCGTAAAACCTCTTATGAAGATGTATTCAATGCTTTTAATCCATTTGTTTATGAAATAGCGGACACCAATTTAGTATCTATCGCAACTTCTTTCAGAAATACCTTTTATTTTAATAAGTCGAATACCGTTTTTGGCGCGAATTATTCATTTCAACAAAATGGCTCAAAAGTGCTATTGTCTAATGGTTTTGATTCAAGACAAAATACCTTTCATGAATTGAGGGTAAGATGGAATATCAATAAATCATTTAACATGCGAGCATCAGGAGTTTTAGGTCGTAAAAATAGTAGTTCAGACTACGCACAAAACCGGAATTTTGAGTTGGATTATTATGAAGTCGCACCGACTTTTGCTTATCAACCAAATACAGAGTTTAGGTTAAGTTTTAACGGAAAATACGCCGACAAAAGAAACAATTCAATAGATGCTGAACATGCTGTTATCAGAGATGTTGGGGTAGATTTGAGATATAATAAAGCGAAAAAAGGAAGTTTCAACTTAAGAACCAACTATATATTAATCTCTTATTCTGGAGATGCGAACACTTCGCTAGCATTTGAAATGTTAGAAGGATTAAAAGCAGGAAATAACTTTACTTGGGGCTTATCTTATCAAAGAAAAGTGGCTAAAAATCTGCAGCTGAACTTCAATTATAATGGCCGAAAATCAGAAAACAATAATGCAATTCATTCTGGTGGAATGGAGTTAAGGGCTTTCTTTTAACTAGGAGAGATATTTACCTTCACCTTAAGGTACAAGAATTTAAGTAATTTAGTAACTAAGAGATGGAAGAGAAAGATATGAAATTTGGAACCAAGGCGATTCATGCTGGCGTTCAACCCGATTCTGCTACTGGAGCAATCATGACCCCGATTTATCAAACTAGCACCTTTGTTCAAGAAGAAGTTGGGGTAAATAAAGGCTTTGCTTACTCAAGAACTAAGAATCCGACCAGAAGTGCTGTAGAAAGTAGCATAGCGGCACTTGAAAATGGTAAATATGGAGCTTGTTTTGGTTCTGGAATGGCAGCTATAGATTGCTTGCTGAAGATTTTTAACCCTGGAGATGAAATTATTTCTACCAATGATTTATATGGTGGAAGCTATCGCATTTTTAAGTCGGTGTTTGAAAAGTATGGCTTAAAATTTCATTTCGTAGACATGAGCGATTCAAGTAACATTGAAGCTTATATCAATCAAAACACAAAGATGATTTGGGTTGAGACGCCTACTAATCCAATGATGAACATCATAGATATTGAAGCGTGTGCTCAAATTTCAAAGAAGCATAAAGTTTTATTGGCGGTTGATAACACCTTTGCAACGCCTTATCTACAAACTCCTTTAGACTTAGGTGCGGACGTTATCATGCATTCGGCAACAAAATATTTAGGAGGGCATTCAGATGTGGTGATGGGCGCCTTGGTTTGCAATGACGAAAAGATAGCAAGTGAAATTTACCGTATCCAAAATTCTTCAGGAGCAATTACAAGTCCTATGGACTCTTTTTTGGTGTTAAGAGGGATCAAAACCTTGCACATCAGAATGCAAAGACATTGCGAAAACGGTAGAAAGATAGCCGAGTTTTTGAAATCACACCCAAAAGTGAAAGATGTCTATTGGCCTGGACTAGAAGAGCACAGCAACCATGAAGTTGCCAAGAAGCAAATGAAAGATTTTGGAGGTATGGTTTCCTTTAATTTAGTAGATAATCAGTTGGAAGATGCTCTAACTATTTTAAAAAAAGTGAAGCTCTTCGCCTTAGCAGAATCATTGGGTGGTGTTGAATCTTTAGTAGGTCACCCTGTTTCTATGACGCACGGAGCTATTCCTAAAGAAGAACGAGAAAAAACAGGAATTGTAGATTCATTAATTCGTTTAAGTATCGGAATTGAAGATGCTGATGACTTGATTGCGGACTTGAATCAGGCTTTGGGATAAATTAAAAACGAAGGTCCAAACTTTTTAGGATTTCCATTTTGACGGAATATCTGTGGGTTTTTTCAGGGAATGAAAAAATACTTGATTAGTTTTGTACGAAGAAGATCAGCCTAAAATAATAGAAGAAAAATAGAGAGATGACAGTAGAAGAGATTAATCCAAAAGATGCCGTTGCAGCTGTAAATGCAGGTACTCATGTGTTTTTTGATGTAAGAGAAGCCTATGAATTAGACGAAGTAGCTTACGGAGTAGCGTCAACACATATTCCTTTGGGAGATATCCAAGTAAGATTAGAGGAGTTTCCAAAAGATAAAAACATCATTATTGGTTGTAGATCAGGCAAAAGAAGCATGAATGCTTGTATGTTTTTGAAAATGCAAGGGTATGAAAAAGTGCAAAACCTTGAAGGTGGAATAATTGGATGGACAGAAAATGGGTGCCCAACTAAATAAATTAGCGTACATCACTGGTTCTTCAAAGGGAATCGGTTTAGCAATTACAAAATTATTGCTGAAGGATGGCTTTCACGTAATCGGATTGTCGCGATCTAATGACTTTGAACATCCAAATTTTCAATTTCAAGAATTAGATTTAAATAATTTGAGGGCAGTTCAGAGCTTCAATTTTGAAAAAAGTGCAGAAAAGGTAATTCTGATTAACAATGCGGGCTTGGTTGGAGATATAAACCCAATAGGTTCGGTTGATAATCAACAGATTGAAGCAGTGATGAATGTGAATACCATTGCTCCTCAAATATTAACTAACAAGTTTGTAAAGCGTTTTCAAAACGATAAAGGACACTTCCATGTCCTAAATATAAGCTCAGGCGCCGGAAAAAAGGCCATTGATGCATGGGCGACTTATTGCGCTTCAAAGGCAGCAATTGATTTGTTTTCAGAAACAGTAGCTGAAGAATTAGAATGGCGTGGTCATCACAATTTTAGAATCCATTCTTGCGCTCCTGGTGTGGTGGATACGAACATGCAGTCAGATATCCGTAGTGCTTCTGAATCCTCTTTTAAGTTGGTAAATCATTTTAAAGAGCTGAAGTCTAATAATGAATTGGCTTCAACTGATGAGGTGGCAATCAAACTAAAAATGATCATTGACCAACCGGATTCTTTTCCAAGCACCTTATTGTCAGTAAGAGATTTCTAAGCGCGCATAATAAATCCCGTTTAAAAATTTTTCATACCGTTCATAATTACCGTTGAATCAATATCTAGGGTAGTTCACTATATTGTGAAGCGGTTTTCCCTATAAATGCTATAAATTTGGAAAACCCAATTAAATCAGCGAAGCTGAGGCAACCCAAACTCCTTCGCGCCCATGAAAAAAATAACATGAAAAAATTTACGCTATTCGCAATGGCGCTATCCTCAATGGCAGCGATTGCACAAACATCTGATCAAAACGACAGATCTCACTACGGACCAGAAAATCCGATCATGTGTGGACAACACATTCAACAAGCGAAGCACTTTGAAGAGCATCCTGAGCATAAAGCAATGTATGATGCTGAACAAGAAGCTTTTCAAGCACAATATGAGTACTTCTTAGAAAATGAATATGATCCGAACGCACGTTCATCTTACGTAGTTCCAGTTGTTGTTCACGTTGTACACTTAGGAGGTGTAGATAATATTTCTGACGAGCAAATTGAAAATGCAATTGTGCATTTAAATGAAGACTTTAACGAAATGAACAGTGACTTGAGTAATACTGTTTCTGCATTTTCTGGAATTACTGGTAATCCGGATGTAGAGTTCAGATTAGCAACTAAAGATCCAAATGGAAACTGTCATAGAGGAATTACAAGAACGTATTCTGCTAACACGGTGCATGATGGTGGAAACGGAATTCTTTCAGATATCCAATCAGAGCATGGCAACTGGCCTCAAAATGAATACTTAAATGTTATCGTTTGTCAAGATCCAGCTGGAGCTGCAGGTTATACAAATCTTCCTGGTAACTGGTATAGCCAGTCAGGAATGGGAGGTTCTATTTACATGAGACACGATTACATGGGTACAATTGGTACTTCTTCTAATACAGCAAGACATACACTTTCTCACGAAGTTGGTCACTGGTTGAACTTATCTCACTGTTGGGGGCCAAATAACTCTCCTGGAGATGCTGGTTCTTGTAGTGATGATGACGGGGTTTCTGATACTCCAAATACAATTGGATGGACTGTTTGTAATACAAATGGAAGCACATGTAGTAGCTTAGATAATGTTCAAAATATTATGGAGTATTCTTATTGCTCAACTATGTTTACTGACGGTCAAGCGGCAAGAATTCAAACGGCTTTAAATTCAAATACGGCTGGAAGAAATAAATTATGGTTAACATCAAATTTGAATGCTACTGGTACTAACGGAAATGCAAATGTTTGTGAGGCTTTATTCTCTGCAGATAATACTTACATCTGTGCTGGACAATCGGTTTCATTTACAGATGAGTCTTACCACGCGGTGACTACTAGAAACTGGTCATTTACTGGAGGATCACCAGCTACTTCAACTGATGAAGACCCGGTAATTACGTATAACACTCCGGGTGTTTATCCAGTAACATTGAATGTTTCTGACGGAACAAACAATGAGTCAATTACGAAAACGAACTATATCATAGTTTTATCTGATCCGGGTGAATCTTTACCTTATTTTGAAGGATTTGAAGATATCACAGGTATTCCAGATAATGAAAATTGGATGGTCGTGAATGATGATGACCAAGATGCCTTCTTATTAACAACTACGGCTGGTTCTGACGGTTCTTCAAACTCTGCTAAATTGTTAAACTTTGGAAATTCTGAGCCTTCAGATGATGAGTTAATTTCAGGAACAATTGATTTAAGTGGAGTTGATGCAAATGATGACATGATCTTCCATTTTGATTATGCGTACAGAAAGAGAAATGCATCTGATGACGAATGGTTGAAATTTTACATTTCTAAAGATTGTGGTCAAACATGGGTATTAAGAAAAAACATCCATGATGATGATTTGAGTGAAGTTACCGCTTCTTCTTCATACACTCCAGCAGGTGCTGAAGATTGGTATACAGTTGATATTACGAACATTGGTTCTGATTATTTCGTAGCAGATTTTAGATTCAAATTTGTTTTTGAAAGCGATAACGGAAACAACATTTATATTGATAATATCAACATGTATCCTTCATCAATGACTTCATTGAATGAATTGGATGAAGCCCTTACGTTAAGTGTTTACCCTAATCCAACAGCTGATAACACAACAATAAAAATGGCTGCAAAAGAAGGGCAAGAATATGCAATTACAGTGCATTCTAGCTTAGGACAGCAAATAGGTGTAATCCATAATGGATTGTTAAATGAAGGGTTAAACTCTTTTGAATACAACACGGCTGATTTAGCTAAAGGAATCTATATTATCAAAATTGAAAGCGAAGGAAAATTCCAAACTGTTAAGTTGATTAAACAGTAGAATGAAATTTTCTTTTGTCCTTATATCTGCATTAATTTCTGTTCATGCGATTGCTCAAAACGAGCAGTCGCATGCGCATGAAATAACACCTTGTTTAAACAATCTAGAACAAGAGCTTTATCTAAGAGAACATCCTGAATTTTCAGATCAAATAGAGGAAGAGCAAGCAGATTTTCAAGACTTTTATGAGTATTATTTAATGGCAGAATATGATCCAAATGCGAGATCATCTTACGTCATTCCAATCGTTTTTCATGTGGTACATCAAGGGGGTGTAGAAAATATTTCTGATGAACAGATTTATGATGCGCTTGAAAAGCTTAATGAAGACTATAGTGGTTCAAATTCAGATTTAGCTAATGTAGTTCCAGAATTCACAGCTGTTATAGGTAACCCTGATATTGAGTTCAGGTTAGCCACCAAAGACATTAATGGCAATTGTCATCCAGGCATCACTAGAACTTATTCAACAAATACTGTACATGACGGAGATGATGACGTTTGGCAAGATGTTCAAGCAGAACATGGTAATTGGCCGCAAAATAGGTACCTAAATATTTTTGTAGTTTCTGATCCTAATGGGGCAGCAGGTTATACTAATTATCCTTCAGGATGGTATCCTGAGAATGGAATGGAAGGAGCTATTTATTTGCGTCATGACTATTGCGGAACAATAGGAACAGGTGCTGAAGGTAGAAGAAGAACGATTAGTCATGAGTGTGCTCACTGGTTAAATATTTCGCATTGTTGGGGAAACTCTAATAGTCCGGGTGAGGCTGGTAATTGCAGTGAAGATGATGGCGTTTCTGATACCCCTAATTCAATTGGTTGGAATGGTTGTGATTTGGATGGCGAATCTTGTGGAGCAGGAATCAATAATGTCCAGAATAATATGGAATACACTGGCAGCTGCAGAAGAATGTTCACGCAAGGTCAAGCTGCAAGAATGCATACAGCTTTAAACAGCAGTCTAGCTGGAAGAAATAATTTATGGACACCTTCTAATTTAACTGCTACAGGTACTGATGGACCTGGAGATTTGTGTGTTGCTAACTTTAGCGCTTCAACCCAAACAATTTGTGCAGGCCAATCTGTGACCTTTCAAGATGACTCATATCATACGGTAACTTCAAGAACTTGGACGTTTGAAGGTGGAACTCCAGCAAGTTCCTCTGATGCCACTCCATCAGTGGTGTATAATTCGGCAGGAGTCTATTCTGTGACTTTAGAAGTAACAGACGGAAGTACAAACGAAACAGTGACGGAAACGGCATATATTTCGGTGTTTTCTTTGCCAGGATTTGATTTGCCTTATGTGGAAGGATTTGAAGATTTAACTGAGCTGCCGGACGGTATCAATTGGATAACGGTGGACGAAAATAATTCTTCATTTGAACTATCTAATGTTGGGTCCCAGGGCTCTTCAAAATCCGCTAAGTTGGCAAACTACGGAAATGATGACGGCACAGCAGATGAATTAGTGTCGGCGACTATCGACCTTTCAACGGTTGATCCATCAGAAGATGTTGTCTTGACTTTTGATTATGCTTACAGAAAAAGAAATGCGGGGAATGATGAATGGTTAAAGTTTTATATCTCTAAAGATTGCGGTGAAACATGGGTGCTTAGAAAAAATATTCATGATGATGATTTGAGTGAAGTGGTTTCAACATCTGCATATGTTCCGGGTTCGTCTGACTGGTATTCGGTAGATATTACAAATATTACTTCAAGCTATTATGTAGAAGACTTTAGATTTAAATTCAGGTTTGAAAGTGATAATGGCAATAACTTCTATATCGATAATATCAATCTTTACCCTGCAGCAGAGTTGGCGATAGATGAGAACGAAGATTTACAAATGAAATTGAGTCCTAATCCAACAACAGGTACAACCAACCTTTCTTTTAATAAAACAGTTAATGAATATATCCAGGTAGATATCCTGACATTAGACGGTAAATTAGTCAAAACAGTTTATCAAGGTCAAGACTTATCCAACCTTGAAATTAACACGGCCGATTTGGTTCAAGGCCTATATTTTGTAAGAATAACGGGAGATAATCGTCTTCAAACACTTAAACTTCAAAAGAAGTAAACATGAAAAAAATACTATTAATTGCCCTAACGTTTTGTTCT
Organism: Crocinitomicaceae bacterium; assembly: GCA_039939375.1. Taxonomy (GTDB): domain Bacteria; phylum Bacteroidota; class Bacteroidia; order Flavobacteriales_D; family Crocinitomicaceae; genus Paracrocinitomix. The sequence goes on from JBDVJO010000011.1 coordinate 499,672, forward strand.
ATTGCAACTTTTGCTCAATCACATGGCAGATGTGGATTTGATGAGCACAATGAAGCCTTAAAACAACAATATCCTGGATCTGATGAATCGATTCATGAACAAATTATTAGAAATAGAAATGCATATGATGCTAACAGTGGAGATCGTGCTGTAATTGGTATTGTTCCAGTGGTAGTGCATGTTATTCATGACGGTGGATCTAGTAATATATCTAATGCTCAAATTGAATCAGCTATTTTGCAATTGAATGAAGATTATCAAATGCTAAATTCAGATGCTGGGAATACACGTAACACAGCAGAAGCTCCATTTGCGCCTATTGCGGCTGATATGGAAATTGAATTTAAATTGGCGAAGATAGATCCTAATGGAGATTGTACAAATGGTATTCAAAGAAGAAATAACTCTGCAGCTGCTTATAATGCTGGAGACAATGTAAAATCATATAATGGCGGTGGACTAGATGCCTGGCCAAGAGATAGCTACTTAAATATTTGGGTGGTTCAAACCATAGAGACATCAGGTGCTGGAGTGACTTTGGGTTATGCACAATTTCCTTATTTTGGAGCTGGAAATACCTATGGTGTTGTAATTAGAAATGATGCTTTTGGAACTACAGGTACTGCCAACGGAGACAGAACTTTGTCACATGAACTTGGTCACTGTTTTGGATTATTTCACACTTTTCAAGATGGATGTCATTCTGATGACTGTAGTAGTAATGCAGATTATTGTTGTGATACGCCTCCTGTTAGTGAGGCACAATGGTCATGTAATACAACACAAAATACGTGTTCGCAGGTGCCAACTAATGATGCTTACGGTTTTGATGCCTATGATCAATTTGAAAACTTTATGAGTTATAGCCCTTGTCAATACATGTGGTCTGAAGATCAAAAAGCAATCGTACACGGAAATTTTGCGAGTATAGGATTTATGGAAGATTTAATTTCACCTGCCAATGCAACAGCTACTGGTGTAAACCAACCTGAAGTTTTGTGTAAAGCTGAATTCTCTTCTTCAGAAGCACTGGTTTGTGCAGGATCTTCTATTGATTTTACAGATGAATCTTATTTTAACGTTACCGGAACAACCTGGACATTTGAAGGAGGAACACCTGCTACATCAACTGATGCAAATCCTACAATTACCTACGATACCCCAGGAGTCTATAGCGTAACATTAGAAGTAACAGATGGAACGAATAATGAAAGCATAACAGAAACAGATTATATCATTGTTTTAGAAAGTCCTGGAGTTGAGCCGCCTTATTCAGAAGGTTTTGAAGATTATACTTCATTACCAGATAATCAAAATTGGATGATTGAAAATGAAGTTGCTGGTGGTACTTGGGCGATACAAACAGGAGTTGGGTCTTCTGGTGATCAGTGCATCAAATTAAGCAATTTCGGAACCACTAACGGATCTAAGGATGAATTGCTTTCTGGTCCGATTGATTTAAGCGGAGTAGACGCAAGTGACGACATAGTTTTCAACTTTAAATATGCCTATAGAAAGCGTTCAGCTTCAAATGACGAGTGGTTACGTTTTTATATTTCAAATGACTGTGGTGAATCTTGGACGTTGAGAAAAAACATTCACGGAGATGATTTATCAGAAGAAGTTCAGACAAATTCATATGCTACTCCTGCAGATGAAGATTGGATTCAAGTAGATATTACCAATATTGGATCAGCTTATTACACAGAGAATTTTAGATTTAAATTCCAGTTTGAAAACGACAATGGGAACAACATATTTATTGATGATATTAATTTATATCCTGCTTCTATGACAAGTATTGACGATATAGAAGCTGGTTTTGATATCAGTGTTTATCCTAACCCAACACAAGGTCAGTTCAATATTAAAATGAACACGGCTGTTGAAGGAGAATATTCAATTGTATTAACGAATGCCATGGGTCAGCAAGTGATAAATGTGTTCAATGGCAATCTTGCTCAAGGAACTCAAAATATTGCAGTAGAAGCAGCTGATTTGCCTTCAGGCGTATATTTCTTAAACATTGAACATGAAGGAGCAGTTAAGACCTTAAAAGTGATCAAAGATTAATAAAGATAAATTGAATGTAATTGAGAAGGGTTTTGCTGGAAGGTAAAACCCTTTTTTAATTGAGTACAAAAGTAATTGGAATCATCACCAGCATTTCTTTTAGCTCGTTGTTATATATTCCCGGAATCCATTCATTAGGAATTAGCTTTACTACACGCAGAGCCTCTTCATCACATCCTCCACCTACCGATTGTGTAACTTTGTAGTCAATCGCTTCTCCATAGATATTCACAAAAAATTGAACATTAACGGTTCCGAAAAGATTCAGTTCGATTGCTTCAGATGGATAAACAATATTGTTTCTGATGATTCTCAATTGAGCCTTTTCACCTAACAAAAAGATAGGCGGTCTTGTCACTTTACTTTCCAATATGCTATCAGAGGAGATGCGGACGGTATGTGAAGATGCTGTATCTTTAAAAGTAGTGTAATAAAGAACTCCAGTGCTGTGGTCGTAACGGTGCCTACTTTGTTCTTTCTCATCAAAATAATCCCATATTCCTACTTTTTTTCCATCTTCATAATAACCTCTGCTTGACATAATTGGTTTACTGTGATGAAAATAGGTCCATAGGCTATCCTTTTTTCCAAAGTGATAATATCCTTCTTCTCTGGGGTTTCCATTCACATATACGCTTCGGTATCTACCGTGCTTTACTGTTTTATCTTTTTTAAGAACGGTATACTCGCTTCTACAAAACAAGTCGTAGTTATCTTCAGTAATGGATTTTAGTTTTTGGCTAAACCCCGAGATGGAAATAAGAAAGAAAAATATAAAAGATAGCAGTTTCATAACTGTCTGTAATTACGACATTTGAAACTAAAAGATACAAAAAAACCTCCCGGTTGAGGGGAGGTTTTAAATATAATGTGTTTTTGAAATTATTTTCCTGGGTTTTCACCACCTGGTAAAGAAGAACCTTTTTCATCCTCTTCGTCAAAATCTTCATCTTCATCAGGATCAACGATTGTATCGTCTTCTTCCTCATCAAAATCTTCATCTTCATCTGGATCAGTAACGCCACCTAAATGACCTCCTGGCTCTCCACCTCTTGTTCCACCTTCATCCCATACAGCTTCAGAATCTTCCATGTTGTTCACAGGGAAAATCACCTCTTTTTCACAAGAAGTAAATGCTATAATGAAAGCAAAAACAAATGATATGTATATTAATTTTTTCATCTTAATTAGCTACTTCACGCAGCCTATTACAAACAAATATATAAATTTATTGTTCTCAACACAAGTATTTTAACAACTTTTTAAGCTTTTTACTGCTCAATTACCACTCCCATTTTGATGATAACCTTGGTTCCTTGGGCATTTCCGGCTTCATCATTTATCTGAAATGGACCAATAATTAATAGATTTTCACCCGTTAATTTGCGCAATAACTCTATTCTACGGTTAGTGATTTCCATTCCTTTCGACTCGTGATCGCCTTCTATACTGGCCTTTTTGTTGTTTAATGTATTGTCAATTCCTACACCATCATCTACAACTTCAAATACAATATCCCCAAATTCTTCAAATATGTTAATCGATATATGCCCTTTTCGTTCTAAGGGTAATACTCCATGAATGATTGAATTCTCTACAAAAGGCTGCAGAATCATACTCGGAATTTCAATTCCTTCGGTGTCAATGCTTGATGCAACATTTAATTCGTAGTCAAATTTTTCTTGAAACCTCATTTTCTCTAAGGTTAAGTACAATTCTATGCGTTCAACTTCTTCTTGCAGTGTCACAATGAAATTATTGGCTGTAGAACTGTCCAAGTTTTTACGAATTAATTTTGCAAAACTGGATAAATATTTATTGGCGCTTCTCTTGTCAGAACTGTTAATGAAATACTGAATAGAATTTAAAGAATTGAATATAAAATGCCTATTCATTGAGGCGTTGAGCGATTGTTGTTCTAGAAATAAAAGTCTATTCTTAAACCCTAATCGTTCGTTTTCCTGCCGTTGTTTAATGACCCTAATTCTATTTTGGAAAACAAGAATAACGACAACCGAAATAACTAAAATGATCAGTAAAATAAACCACCAACTTTTCCAAAAAGGGGATTTTATGGTAATATGAATAGAGAGGGTTTTTGACCACTTGAAATTCTTATTTGTTGCACGTACTTCAAAATCATAATCACCTGGTGAAATGGAAGAATAGGTTGCCGATCTGGTTGTACTCAAGGGTGACCATCCATAATTCGCACCTAACAATCGGTATTCATACATCACTGATTTTGGATCTTTCAGGTTTATTCCAATAAATTCAAAAGTTAAGTGATTTTGATTGTAGGGCAAAACAATGCTTTTTGGCAAATTATAAATGGTGTCTAATTCAACCGGAAACCTATTGTAATCAAACTCTTCCATAAACAATAGTAGTCTTGTGAAATGAAGGTCTGGTGGATTGAAATTAAATAATTCTTCTTTCAGATTTGGGTTTATTCTAGCCAAACCATTTGAAGTTCCAACCCAAATATAGGATTGGCTATCCTCATAAATTGCATTTAAATTAGACTCTAAATTGATCAATCCTTCTGCGCTTCCGTAATGACTAATCTCATACCTAAATTCTCTATTTTTAATAGGTGAAATTTGATAGACTCCATTCATAGTTGCTGTCCATACATCTCCTGATCTGCTGGCTAATACCCCAATCACAGTTTTTGATTTGAAGTCTTCCTGATCCAAGATAATTGGCACAATTACCCCACTATTTAATTTAACATAAAGACCATTGTTAGTTCCAATCCAAAGATTTTTATCCTGATCACATTCAACTGAGTTTATACTTTCTTCTTCCAATTCAATTGCAATCGGATTTTGAAAATTATCTTTTTCATTCACAACAAATAAGCCACTTCTACTTGCAATAAACACACTTCCCTCTTCATAGCATAAGTCATTTATGTTTAGGTCTTTAGTGCTTTCAATATAATTTAGTTCATCTCCTCTTAAAACATATAAGCCATTTGGGCCTCCAAAAACATAGGTAGAATCGAAATGTATGATGGATCTAATTTTAGAATTTATTTTCGTAGAAATTTCCTGATTAACCTGTTTGCCACCTTTGAAGCAACTGATTCCTCTTGAACTTGCTATCCAGTAAACGTTGTTTTCATCCACTAAACTGGACCAAACTGAATTGTTTGCCAATCCATTTTTGGTGTTGATGTACGAAATTTCGCCGGATTCGCTTTTAATGTTCAATCCTTCTCCATAGGTTCCAAACAAATAATTACCGTTCAAATCCTCATTAATATTCATGACCAAATTAGAACTTAATCCATCTTTAACGGAATAAGAAATCAATGCTTTACCTAAAAATTTTAGCAAACCATTTCCGTCTGTTCCTAGCCAAATATTTCCTTCTCTATCCCTAAATGAACTGATTAAACTTTCATTGACTAGTCCATTTTTCTCATTGTAAAAATCTACCTCATCTTTTTCTATCTCAACTACTCCATTTATTCCTGAACACAAAATGACATTTTCATCAGCATACATAGATCGTATTCTGTTCAAGCCAATATTGAAATTTGTATAGGCTTGACTTTCTAGGTCGTATGAAAATAAACCGTCTCCATAAGTAGATATTAAAAGTTCATCACCTCTTGCTTCTAAACCACTTACATTAAGTTCGGTAAAACTGCTATCAGAAGATAAGGTATAACCGTTATTCCATAATTGAATACCAGATTTACCTCCGCAATACAGTGTTTCATTTTTGTAGTTCAGTAAAGTTCTAATGTAAGGTTGGTTTTCTCCGTTGAATTCTTGAAGAAAAAAACCGGTTCCGTCAAACATAATCAACCCTTCATTGGTTGCTAGGTAAAGGTTTCCTTTAAATGTTGTCATTTCATTAATCCGCTGCGGACTATCGAAGTAAAAGGGAGTAAATCGTTGATTTTCGTATTTTGCAATTCCTTCTGGAGTAGCCACCCATACCACATTTTGATCATCTACATAGATGGTTTCAATTTTGTTATCCGGTAATCCATTATCAATCGCATAATTGACAAAGCTAATTCCGTCAAAACGGCTTAATCCAGATTCTGTCCCAATCCATAAATAGCCAAATTGATCTTGGTTGATAGCGTTTATTTGAGATTGAGCAAGGCCGTCTTCTACCGTATAATTTTTGAAATTATACTGTTGACTCAAACATTGATGTCCGAGTAAACATAAACAAATAATGAGGAGTTGCTTCACTTAAAGAGCTTTCAACGTTTTCACAAAAGTGGAAACTCGATTTCTTGCTACAGGCAACAATTTTCCTGTTTTCAGAACCGCAAAATGACCGTCTTCGTTTAAGTATTCTTTCAAAAACTCTAAATTGATAATGTGTGATTTATGTATACGATAAAAGATACTAGGATTTAATATTCCTTCGTAAATTTTCAAGGTTCTAGTGTCTAAATATCTGGTTCCATCATTGAAGTACAATACAGTGCAATTTCCAGAAGCCTCTAAATAAACAATATCTTCTATGTGGATTAACTTTATTCCTTTTGTATGAGAAATTGCTACTTTATTTCCATATCCTTCAGACTCCATTGAAGAAGAAAGGTTTTTAATGGATTCAAAATAAGTTTCAAAGTTCTCTGGATTATCAGTAAACGCCGTTTTTGATTGTGTAATTCTATCAACCGCATCAATCAAATCTTCAATATCAATAGGCTTTAACACGTAATGAATAGCGTTAGCCTGAAAAGCTCTAAGTGCATAATCCTTAAAAGCAGTAACAAATATGACCAAGAAATCTCTGTTTTCAATTTGATCTAATAAATCAAAGCCTTCTGAGCCACTTGGCATTCTGATGTCAAGAAATACAACGTCTGGTTTAGAGTTTTCTATTAACTCCTTTGCATCTGTTACATTTCCGGCATCTCCAATAACTTCTATAGTTGGACAGTATTCTTCTAGCAACATTGAAAGATTTTTTCTTGCTAAATCTTCGTCATCAACTATTAAGGCCTTCAATTTCATAATACACTTTTTGGATTTTGCGTAAAGCTCACTTTAGGTAAATATATGAATAATGATTAATTCTCTTAAACCATAGAATCTCATTTTTATACACTTCAATAGAAATTTGCAACCGTACCGTTTATTTTAACCCAAACATTGAATTACTTGACTTAAATTGTATTCAGAAAAAATCTAACACATATGCTTATGATTAACACTATACATTTTAATCAAGCTAGTAAGATTTGGATTTTCAACGATAATGGGAACTAAATCTTAACAGCAAAAAAAAGGGAGCCAATTGAGCTCCCTTTTTTTATGTTCATACTTTTTTAGATTCCTCCGCCTCTTTGACGTCCACCACCTGTAGTAGTGGTCGTTGTCGTTTTTTCACCTGTTTTACCTGTTGTAGGCGCAGGCTTTGTAGTGGTTGTAGGAGTAGGTTTTGTTGTTCCAGTTGTGGTTGGTTTTGTCGTGCCTGTAGTTGTAGGCTTCGTTGTACCAGTGGTTGTTGGTTTCGTTGTGCCAGTTGTTGTTGGCTTCGTTGTACCTGTAGTAGTTGGTCTTGATGTTCCTGTTCCTCCTGGCTTCGTAGTTCCATTTGAAGGACGAGAAACTTCAGGTGTATAGGTAATCGTATATGACGAACTCGCGCTTTCAGATCCATTTCTAGCTGTTAATTTAATACTGTTCGCCCCTGCATTTAATTTTATCACAGCAGTAACTTGACCAGTGGATGAACTAAATGTGAATCCAGTAAATGCTCTTCCGTTAACCGTTAACTGCACATCACCTTTACCCTTCACGTTTCCAACTTGAGCTTTAAACATGTAAGTTGATGACTTAACAGTTGAGGTAGAACCACTAGGCGCTACATTTCTAATTGTTGGTTTTTTAGGTGCGGGTGCTGGTTTACTATAGGTAACAGTGTAGGTTCTATTCGCCGATTTGTCACCATTCGTTGCTTCCACCTTAATGCTATTTGCCCCTTCATTTAGTCTAAGAACAGCAATAACCATTTGCGTACTTGTACTATATGTGAAAGAAGATAAAGGTGTTCCGTTCACAATTACTTTAACATCAGATTTGCTTTGAACATTGGCAACTTTTGCTTTAAACGTATACGTTTGAATCGCCGTATTGTCTGCAATTTTCTGAGGTTGAATATTTGTGATGATTGGTGTTTCATATCGAATTACTTCAGCCGGTTTTTGATAAGTAATGGTCACCATTCTCTCGGCCTTAGAAGATCCATTGGCTTGTACTTTGATCACGTTCGCTCCCTCTACTAAATTTAAGTTAGCACTTAAAATACGAGTAGAAGTGTTATAATCAAAAGCACTGGTTTCAGCTCCGTTTACGATTAGTTTTAACTTTGACTTATTCTCAACGTTATCGACTTTAACTTTGAAGTTAAATGCAGGTGAACTAACATTACCCACTTTTCCTGAAGGAGCAATATTTGTGATCACTGGAGCAGGCATTGGAGGATTGGTTACATCCGAAGCCGTGCAGTTCACGTTGTATGTAATCGAGTTTGTTTTGTCTCCATTTTTAGCCTCAATCTTAATTGTGTTTGCTCCTGTTACTAATGATAGTGTAGAAGTTAATAACTCCGCGCTGATATCATAATTGAAGCTAGTGATTGGTTTCCCGTTTAAAATCAGTTTTAAATCCGTTTTGTCATTCACATTCTTCACTTTGGTTTTCATGTCAAACTTTTGTGTTCTTGAAGACATTTGTAAAGCATTTGGATTTATATTCTCAAATACTGGAGTTAAATACGTTTGTCCATGATTTCCTCCTGAACCTGTAGGATTTGAAGGTGCAGGACAGTTCGTTCCCTCATCAAGAGTAATTAACATAACACAGTCTTGATAATCAATCCCGTAGTTCCCAACGAATCTTAATTCAAATAAATAAATAACGTCATTTGGCCCTATTGAAACATTACCGTTTCCATCAACTAAACCTGCTAAGAAGGTTTCAACTGATGCTTGACCTTGTGATGGTGCAAAGTTAGGAGCTTGATCTCCGTCTTTTAAGACATATACATATTGACTTGAAGTATTCGAAATTTCAACATTTGACCAGTTTCCATTTTGATTTACACAAGTAGCCTTAATCACAATGTCAGATCCAGCTGGAGTTTGAACTGTTGTTTGCTCTCCTCCTTGAACGTAGTTGTTGTTATTGAAAGCGTAATAAGTACTTCCGCCGTCAATAGAGTATTCAACACTTACATAGGCATCTTGGCTATTGTTATAAATAACTGATTCTCCCAGACACTGGATAGTTGCACAATAGTTTTCTTCAACGTGGACGTTTCCTGAGTTGTCTATATCAAATCCTCCTCCAGTATCAACCGGTGCGTTTGAAACTTCGCATGGACTTGTAGGTCTATTGTTTCCATTTCCGAAAGTTGGAACGTTGTCTGAGTTAACGCAGATTTCCCAATGCCCCATTGATCCTGGGTGAGAAGAACTTACATCTACCGTCAAGTTTCCTTCAAATAAGTAATACTGACCGTTCTGAACGGGATAAGCAACACCATTTACGATAGCATCTCCGCCACCTGCGATTGGTTTGAAGTATACTGCCGTGGCAGTACCTGCATATGAGAAGTTAGCATTGTTCGCTAAATCATCTCTGTTATAAGTACCTTGATCAGTTACCAAACAGAACTGCCAATCTGAATTTCCAGGATTAAATCTTGGTCCACATGGTTCTGGAGCAGGTTCATTATAAGTAATTACATATTCAACAATTTGATTGCTACATTCATTAGATAGGTTCACCAAAATTGTATTTGCCCCATCCACTAATTGAATATTTGCTAAGGTAATTTTTCCGTCAAGAACGTTTAATACTGCCGGAATTGAAGTTCCATTTAATGATGCAGTTACATTCGCTGGGTTATCTACATTAGTTGAAGTTAGTTCAATTGCATAAGCTGCATCCGTTACTGTCGCCGTAGCTGGTGTAATAAATCCGAACGTTAATGCATCACAAGGAGGGGTATAAGTAGTTGCCCAGTTTCCGAGAACATGCTCGCAACCATGTGCTTCTAATGTGAAGTTATTGATTCCTTCAATTAAAGTTGCTTGTGCGGTAACTTGTCCGTTTGCAAATGTAAATGGAATTGCTTGCCCATTATGTGTTAACGAAATGTTGGCAGAATCTATATTTGTCACACTTGCCGTGAAAGTGTATGCGGTATTTGTAACTACTGGATCAGTATTCGTAAAGCTAACCACTGGTGGTTCACAATCTGGTTCATCTTCAGCATAAACAATATGGAAGAAGGCGTCAGATGTGCTGCAATCATTAGTCATATGAACATCCAACGTGTTATTACCTAATTGCAATGCCTGACTATTGATCGTAATTGTTCCTCCCAAATACATAAATGTAATAGGGTTTCCATTTAGGGTTACCGTAATATTTGCCTGTTCAACATGCATTGTACTCAACTTAACGAATAGGTTTGGCGTGTTGGTATGAATGGTGTCATTCGTTTGAGGCATGATGTGAGTGTAGGTAATCGGATTACACGGAACCTGATAAGTCACTGTGTATGTCACAGAAGTAGATTCGCATCCGTTAGCAGCTATGGTAACTTGATTAGCGCCTTCTTGCAAGCTCATTTGTGCGGTTAAAACACCTGCGGCAAAATTGCTGTTCACCACTTGACCATTTACTGATACAGTAATATCCGATCCGTTCGTAATGTTTGCTACTTGACACGTAAATGTAAAGATTGGATCGTTCGTTACAATGTTGTTATTAGTAACTGTAATGATAGGGCTGTCACAATTATCAGACTCAATAGTATAAGTTACAGTTTCTGAGCTGCAATCGTTTCCAAAAGTAATCGTAACTGTGTTAGTTCCATCAACCAGAGTGATATCCGCGAGCGTAATAACATTGTTTACAAGCACTGCTGTTGCTGCGACACCATTAACTTGGGCGCTAACATTAGTAGAACTTTCAACGTTAGTAACATTCAATGAAATAGATGTGGTTAAACCATCAACTACCGTGTTAAGAGATGAAGGAGTTGCTAAGCTGTAAGTTACCGGATTACATGGTATAGTGTAAGTCACATTGTAATTAGCAGAACTATTTACACATCCATTTGCATTTAAAACTAATGCGTTAACACCTTCACTCAAAGTAATGTCTGCTGTAAGTTGACCAGTGTTGACATCAAAAGTGAAAGGAACATTAGACCCATTGTTCGTCAGTGTAATCTGATTGGCAGCATCTATGTTACTCACTTGTGCATTGAAAGTATAAGCAGCATCTGTAACACCATCTATGTTTCCGTTTAGGTTGATTACTGGAGCGTCACATCCATCATGATGGATAGTTAAGTTAACTGTTTCGTTACTGCATGGGTTAGACATGGTAACCTCCACAGTGTTATCTCCATCAATTAATGTTAGATTACTAGTGATCACATCATTGTTAAATGTATGTGGCACAACTGTTCCGTTAAGTTTAACTAATATGCTTGATGCCGCAGCGTGCTGTGCAACCACATTTAGAGTAAACAACTCATCTGCAACCGAAGTTTCGTTTTGAGTAGGAGAAGATAGTGCAACCACAATAGGGTCACAAGGAATAGTATATGTAACATTAATCGTTTGTACATCTGTTTCACATCCGTTAGCTGTGATTTCAATAGTGTTCGCACCTTCTATTAAAGTGGCTTCTCCACTGATAGCACCAGTATTCGCATCAAAAACAAAACTAGTTGGCGCTCCATTTAATAAAACTTGAATTTCTGATTGATTTGCAATATTCGTTACAGAAGCACTGAAAGGATATGAAGCAATTGAAGCTGCAGCTGCATTAGGCAATAAAGTAATTACTGGCGCCTGACAACCGTCATATTGAACAGTGTAAGTTATCGTTTCTGAACTACAATCGTTAGCCGCATTTACAACAATTGTATTTGTTCCATCTACTAAAGTAATTGCAGGTATAGATAAGGTATGCGTATTGGCGTCAAAGTTAAATGCAATCGCAGTTCCATTTAAGGTGGTTGATAGCTGCTGGGTATTTTCAATATTTTGAATATTCAATGATACAGCATATCCAGCTTCAACAACAGTTTGGGTTGTCGCTGCTGGAGCCATTAACGAATATGTAATTGGCTCACAAGGAACTTCATAAGTCACTGATATATTTGAGTTGGCTGTTTCACATCCGTTAACTGTTAGAATGATTGAGTTTGATCCTTCATTCAAGTTTAAAATCGCGGTTAGTAAGTTGTTTTGATCGTCAAAATCAAAACTCTGAACTTGTCCGTTTAATAGCAGTTGGATGTTATTCGCGCCATTTGAATTTTGAATTACAGCCGCAAAATCAGTTGTGCCTGAATTCAGAACTGCTCCATTATTGATTCCAGGAATTTCGATAGTTGGAGGAACGCACCCGTCATAATCAATCGTATATGTTACCGCTTCATTGCTACAATCATTTGTTAAATTAATTACGATTGTATTTGTTCCGTCAACCAACGTTAAGTTGTTTACACTAATGTTTCCAGCAATCGCATCAAAAGTGAAAGGAACAGCTGCTCCGTTCAATGTTGCAGAAATTCCGGAAGTTTCTAATGTACCATTTGCATGGAGAAGAACACTGTAGTTTTCATCTGTTACAGTTGTTGCTAAAGCAGATGGATGTAATAAACTAGTTGTTATTGCCTGACAAGGAATAGTATGCGTTATATTAGAAGTTAACTCAACCGTTTCACAAGAATTAGTTGCAACGATTTTAATGGCGTTTGCTCCCTCATTTAAATTAACTCCTGCACTTAACACTCCAGTGTTTGCATTGTAGCTGAAAGACTGAGATATTCCGTTAACAATTAATTGAATATCAGACTGAATAACATTTGTGATGTTAGCCGTTATTGTTGTAGTTGCTGCAGGTATTACGGTATTATTGCTCGGAGTAACACCTGAAATTATAGGTGGGTTACAAGCTTCTCTAAGAATATGATAAGTTAAAGTAGCAGTACCACATTCATTGGTTGCAGTGATAATTATCGTATTGTTTCCTAAAGTTAGATTTGCATTTTCTACAATTACAGTATTCGTTCCTGCATCAAAGCTAAAGTTAACCGCAGATCCATTTAAACTTGCTGCAATTTGTGTCGCATTTGTAATTTCCGAAACACCAGAAGAAATAGAAATTTGCTCTTCTTGGGTTGTTACGTTTGTGCTTCCATTAACAGTAACTGTTGGGTCAACGCATGGTGCTTCTGGCGCAACATAGTTTAAAGTAAACGTTGCTTGATTTGTTCCGCAGTTATTCGTTACGATAACCGTAATCGCATTTGATCCGTCAAGTAATGTCGTTGCTTTGGACGCGATTGAAGTACCAGCATTATAGGTCATGTAACCTTGGCTGGTTCCGTTTACTAACAATTCAACTGTAGTTCCTACCGAGTGATTGTTAATTTGTGCATCAATTGTCACGTTCGGATCATTCACTGTAGAGTAAGGAACCGGATGGATATAACCAACAGTTGGAATTATACAAGGCACTTCATCCTTCTTATAAGTTACAATTGCCATTGCGTCAGCAGAACCATCATCATTCGTAACGATAATGTCGAATATGTTATTTCCAACAATTAAGTCACAGTTATAAATAATCTGATTTGTTGAGGTCAAAGTATATTGAGCATCCGGCACCAAATTACCATTGAACAACAACGAAATTTGAGATTTAGAATTGATATTCGTAGTGTTTGCGGTCATAGTGAAATCCTCAACACTCACTAAATGTGGTGTGTTAGGAGGGTTCACATAGGTCACTGTTGGAGGAGCAGGTGCTACTGGTCTAGTATAAACAATAACTCTTGTATCGTTGTCTGAACCAGCATTATTTGTTCCTGTAATTGAGATCGTATTTGATCCTGCTACCAATGTTAACGGTAAGTGTAAGATTTTTGTAGCCGTATTATAAGTAAAGGCTGTTGTTGTATTTCCATTCACTAAAACGTTAATGTTACTAGCACTTGTTACGTTTAAAACTGAAGCGATCAATGTTACATTTGGAGTATTGAAAACTTGTCCGTCACTTGTTGGGTAAGTTATATTAACAACAGGCGGAGATTGTGGAACCACTTTTCTATAGTTAATGGTAGTTGTTTCAATGTCAGATCCAACATTGTTTGTTCCAGTCACTTGAATTACATTCGCACCTACATTTAGGTTTGTTCCAAATGTCATTATTTTAGAAGATGTGCTGTAAGCAAAGTTATAAGATTGAATACCATTGATGAACAAGGTTATATCTGAAGCAGAATTTACATGTTCTACTTTTACTTCTAAGTTGTAATTAGATTGATAAACAGTTATCGGATCTTGTCCTGGGTCAATAAACGTAACAATTGGCGGCTTAGGCACCTCAGGTTTGTTATAGATTATAGTTGTTGTTTCATAATCCATTCCAGCCGTATTCACACCTTTTACTTCTAACACATTAGCACCTTCAATCAAGTTCACGTTAAAGTTTACCTGCTTCGTGTTTGCATTGTAGCTGAAATTTGTAGTAGTGTTTCCATTGATTTTAACCGTAATATCATTTTTAGATGCTACGTTTAATACACTTGCCGTTACATTTAATGCTGCTTGGCTAGTTACAAAAGGATCAATAGATGGGAAAATAAAATCTACAATTGGCGGTTGAACAGCTGCCGGTCTTTTGTAGATAATAGTAGCTGATTTGCTATCACTTCCTGCTGCATTTGTTGCAGTTACCGTAATATTATTTGTGCCTTCTAATAAGTTTAATGTAGCGTAAAGGTTTTTCGTTGAAGTGTTATATGTAAAGTTTGACATATAAGCCCCGTTGAAATAAACCTTTATTTGTGATTTCGAATCAACGTTCAATACCGTTGATGCAAAATTGAACACATTAGAACTTGTTGTATAAGGTGATGATGAAGGATTTGTAATTGTAACAATTGGTGGTTGGATTACTGGAATCTCTTCTTCATATATAATTATAGTTGACTCATAATCTTGGCCTGCTGAATTCGTTCCTGTAATTTCAAAAATGTTTTGACCAGGGTGTAATACAACTGAACTTTGAAATTTGTCTGTTGCAGGATTATAAGAAAAGTTGTTATTGACATTACCATCTTGCTTGAAAGTAATGTTCGATTTACCATCTACGTGATGAACATTCGCTTTGATTAAGAAGGTATTAATCTTTGTCGTATACGGACTTGATCCTGGATCATAAATGTCTACTATCGGTTTTTGTTTTGGTGCCGGTGGTGTTACATTGTTATTATTGTTTGGTTTATCAAACACATTCGGATCTGTCGTTTCAATAGGGTCAGGGTCTGTTGTTCCGTGGTTCCCACCAAATAAATGGAACTTGATTCCAGCTGAAGAATAATGATAAATATCATTTCCTGCAGTAGGAATACCGATATTATCATTAGGCATGATATCGAACTGATTATTCGTTCTTGTCCAAGTCATTTTATGAGAAATCCCAATAGATGCCCAAGGCGCAATTTGATATGATAAGCCAGCACCAAAACTAGCCATCCAATCTACCTCAAGATTAGACTCAGTACCGGTAATATTTGTTTCATAATTTCCGTCTTGTAAATTTAAAACAGAAGATTGAGAAGTATTTGAAAGCGTATTGTAATCATACATTTGACCAGAAGAATTCAATAAATCCGCTTGGGCATTATATCCTTTAACACCAATTCCTCCAAATATTTGGAAATTCCAACCGGTATTTTCTCTTAGTCTGTTTGTGTTCAGCGCTAGCTCAAGTGATCCACTTAAGAGCTGTGTTCTAAAGTTTGGAATAAAGTATCCAATAGAATCTGAATAAGGTTGAAGCGAAGATCCATAATTAGATAATCCACTCATAGAAGTAGAGTCTAAGTTATAAGAATAATCTGCTTGCCCTTTCCACCAACCATGAAGGTATCTGAAACGCAGGTCCCAAGAAAATAATTTCTCAGGTCGCATTCCGAAAGAATGTCCAAAAGTGAAGCCATAGCCTCCTTTAACAATATTGTTGGTTTCGGTTCTTGAATGCCAAGTAGCACCCCCGTTTAATCCAAAAAACCATCTAGAATCTTTGTCGTAATTTACATAGCTTTTTTGCGAAAAGCTAGTCATAGCAAAGGTTAGGGTAAGTACAAGTAAAGTAAAAATTCGTTTCATACGCTTTGTTTTGTTTTCGTTTTGTAGTTTCTAAAAGGTTTAGCTACCACAAAAGTGAGGTCGTGAAAACACCTAATACATTTTTCGTACCAAAGTTAAAAAAATGCAGTTAAAAGTGGTTTTTTATGTCGTTTATCCTTGAATTATATTCATTTATCGAATTAGTCTTGTTTGGATTTTGGCTGAATTTGAAGAAGAATTAATGCTCATCTGCAGAAAAAAATAATTTTTTTTGGCTTGTGATATAAAGTTTAGGAATTCATTATTATCTTTGCCCCCACCTAAATGAATGGTGATATAGCTCAGTTGGTAGAGCAATGGACTGAAAATCCATGTGTCGGGGGTTCAAATCCCTCTATCACCACTCCAAATAAAACCCCGAAGCCGATTAATCGGATCGGGGTTTTTTAGTTAATAATCTAACTACCAAATGAATTTAATCATTGATGAAGGAAATACGGCGTTTAAATTGGCCATCTACAGAGCAGATGAGTTAATAGAAAAGTCAATCTTCCATCCTTCTGAACGTCAAGAAATGCATTCATGGATTTCTGATTACCTAAGCAACATCAAGCATGTAATTGTAAGTTCAGTTGTAGAGAATGGCTTAGATTTGAGTCGCTACAAATTCAATGAAATTGTACTGGATGAATCCACAAAATTACCGATAAAAAACACCTATAAAACGCCCAAAACTCTGGGTAGAGATAGATTGGCTAACGCCGTAGCATGTTGGTTTTTAAACAAAGGGGGTAATTCTTTAGTGATCGATTTAGGTACCTGTGTTAAATATGACTTGGTTTCTTCAACAGGTGAATATTTAGGAGGAAACATCAGTCCAGGCATAAAAATGCGTTTTGCATCATTAAATCATTTTACTTCAAAGCTACCTTTACTTCAAAAAAAGGACATTGATTTCACATATGGAGTGGATACGGATACTAGTATTTATAATGGAGTTGAGCAAGGTGTTTACCATGAGATGAATGGATTCATAGAGAAATATAAAAGTGACTTTTCTGAATTAACAATTTTTATGACCGGTGGGGACGCTAATTTCTTTGATAAACCGTTTATATGTGACATCTTTGCACACGCAGATTTGACCTTATTTGGTTTAAATAAAATTTTATCATACAATGTGGAGAGCCTCTAAAGTTCTTTTTCTCGTTTTAATTTGTAACTGTTCATTCGGACAAAAAGGAACACATACACCTTATAGTGTTTTTGGTTTAGGCGAATTAAAATCGAATGATTATGCAGCTTACATGTCAATGGGGGGGGTGAGTATTGCTGGAACCGACTCTACCATGGTCAATCATTCAAATCCAGCATCTTATGCATTTATTGGTCGATATCGTCCTATATTTCAGATCGGTCTGGATAGCAGATTGTCAACCTTTGAAACAAGTGATGCCTCAACGAATCAACGTTTTTTAGGGTTTAATCAATTTCAACTGGGAATTCCGATTAAAAAACATTGGGGAGCGGCAATTGGAATTAAGCCATATTCATTCACTGGTTACGAGATTTCAAATTATGTAACAAATGATGACGGCGATACAACGGCATTATACAATAATGAAGGTAGCGGAGGAATAAACAAGTTTTATTTAGGTGTTGCTTATAATCCTTTACACAAAGTGACTACTTTCCAAAAGCCTATTACCTATAAAGATACTACTGGAGCAAAAATTGCGGATACAATTAATTATCGCAAAGAGCATTATCTTTCGCTAGGCGCAAATGCTAATTATTTGTTTGGGTCTTCATCAAGACTGAGATCTTTTCAATATGCTTCTTCATTGTCTGGACTGAATTCTAAAGTAGATAATTCATTAAGATTTTCTGGATTAACTTATGAATTCGGACTTAACTATCAATACAAATGGTCTTCATCCAATAGAGATGGCGGAAATAGTAAAGCACATTCAATTGCCATTGGATTAACATATTCACCTTCTATATCGGTAAGGGCATTTCAAGATTTATACTCATATAGTTATTTGAATTTTGGTGGATTCAATGGTTCTGAAATCACTTCAGATACAATAGAGTATATCACAGATAATCAAGGAACGGTTGTTATTCCTGAAAGCTATAATGCTGGTTTTGAATATAGAATTGGACCTAGGTTTTCTCAAAATTCGAGTTTAGTAAAGATTGCGGGTGATGTGAGGTATCAAAAATGGTCAGCATATTCTGAAAATTTTGGAGCGACATATACAAATGAATTAAAAGATAGACTTTCTGTTGGTCTCGGTATTGAGTGGACACCGGTTACTCAAGTTGATCCAGGAATCACGTCTTTTCTGAACAAATTACACTATAGAATAGGTGCTACTTATACCATGACAGAGTTAAGAGTATTAAATAATATGAATAATTATACAGATCTAAACGCTTATGGCATGAGTTTTGGATTAGGTATTCCGATTACAGTTATTAAAAAGTCAAATACAAATATTAATTTTGGGGCCAATATCGGTAATCTAGGAACCACAGAAAACGGATTGATAAGAGAAAAATATGTAGGTCTGTTCTTTGGAATTTCGATTACACCTGGTGTAGGAGATTTATGGTTCTTAAAACGTAAATACGACTAAAAATTAAACAATGAAATTGAAAAATTTATTCTTCACATTAGCACTTGCAATCGCAACTACTTTTAATGCAAGCGCTCAAGATGCTTCAACTTACAACGCAGATGATTGCGCTAAGTACAGAAGTTTATATTACCAATACCTTAAACAAGGAATGTACAAAGACGCCAGTATTTTCTGGGCACGTGCTTACGGAAACTGCGGTGGTACGGATTCTTTGGATACCAAATTTTTTAACAACGGTAGAGTTGCATATTTGCAACGTTTAAGAAAATTAGACAAGGAAAAAGATGCCGCTGAAATTGCTGCAATCAATGACACTGTTGCTTGGATTTATGAAGAGAAAATGAAGTTAGAAAAAGACCCACAATGGGAATTGGACTATGCTATGATGTTGGTGACTTCTAAAAGTGAAGATAACGCTAAGATTGATGGTCTTTTCACTAACATCCATACTTTAAAAGATAAGGCATCTGGTGCTCATATCAGAACTTACTTCAGACACTTAATTGTCAACAAATTCAACGCAGCTCCTGCAGAACAAAAAGAAGAGGAAAGAGCAAATGTAATTGAAGAGTATATCGTACTTTCTGATTATTGCGCTGAGGCGTTAAAAGCGGCGGATGCAATTGAAGATGCAACTAAAAAAGAACGTGAAATTAAGAGCTATACGGCAGCTCAAAGCTTTTTAGATAAGTACTTCTTGAAAATTGCGAATGACTGTGATGCATTAACGCCTGTTTTAGACAAGAAGTTTGAAAGCCTACCTTCAGATGTTGAAGAGAAAAAAGCAGTACTGAATAAATTCATGAACTTGATGGATAAGCAAAAATGTACTGACTCAGAAACGTATGAAAAGTATGTAAAAGCTTTAGTTGAATTAGATCCTACTGCTGCTGGTTATTACGGATTAGGTAATGTATTGGCAAATAAAGGTGATAAAAAGGGAGCTGTAGATGCATTTAAAAAAGCTGTTGAGTTAGAAGGTGAAGGTGAGAATGCTAACGCATATACTTTAGCTTTAGCATCATCTCAATATTCTGCAGGTCAATATAAAGCTGCTTATAGCACAGCTAAAGGAGTTAGTGGAGACTTGAGAGGAAAAGCAATGGTAATTTGCGGAAATGCAATTGCAGCTACCGCAAACGGATGTGGAGATTCAACTTTTGAAAGAAAAGCAAATTACTGGTTGGCGAATGATTACTATGGTAAAGCAGCAAGCTTAGGTGAAAGCGTAAGTTCAAGCAAGTTCCTAAGTAACGCACCTAACCAAGATGATATGTTCCAAGAAGGAGTAAGTGCTGGAGCTTCAGTATCACTTTCTTGTTGGGGGGAATCTACAACAGCGAGATAATTATTAGAAAAAATTTAAATATTAAATTGATCATTCCTGCCATAGTTTTGGCGGGAATGTTTTTTTCTGCCCTGTTTTCTTCTTGTGTAAACGACTTAGATGAGGTAAGAACAGTTACGGCCACAGATTCTACACCAGATGAGGTGGTAAATAACATGCACACGTTATATACCGATTCTGGTATCGTTAAATTTGAAATCATTGCCACCCGAATGGAAAAATACAATGATCAAAATTTAACAATTTTCAAGAATGGTTTTGAGGTCAACTTTTTTAAAGGAAAAGATAATATTGAGGCGCATCTTGAAGCTGAATACGGTGAAATGAGACAAGACGAAAAGCTGATTATCGCAAGAAATAATGTTATTTTTACCAATTATATTGAGAAACAAACATTGAAAACAGAAGAGTTGTTTTGGTTACAGTCGGCTAAACGAGTGAAAACTACAAAACAATTTGAAGTAACAAGTGATACTTATTATGCCACCGGAATAGGTCTAGATTCAGACGAAACTTTTTCGGATTATGAAATGCATAAAGTGAAAGTTGAACGTAATTTATAAGGAATGGATTTTGTAAAATTAAGTAGATTTCAAATGATTTTTTGGTTCGCTATGGCGGCCATTACTTTTGTGGCAGTTTGTATCGCCGTGCCAATGGGTAAACTTGAGCCTGTTTACTTCTTTTTACCAGCCTTGTGTGTAGTGTTAGCTCTTTTACGAAGATGGCAATTAAAGCGAATTCTAAAAAGTTCTGCTGAAAAGAATGAGAGAGAAGCAAAGCAAAAAGAATAATTCCTTTACTGACTCTCTTTTAATCTAACCTTTATAATTTTAGAACTTCTATTGGTTTCTGTCATCAAATAAATTGATTCTGAATTTATTTGACCGGAGAGTTTGGCGCGCAACAAGAAGTCATTTTTAGGGTCAATTAATCCTCCTCGTTTTTGAATTCCCTCAGCATTTAGAAGTACGTATGAAATTTGAAATTTTCTATTGTTAAATAAGTTCGTGTAGCCTTTTTCTGAAGTGTATTCCAGCTCATTGTTTTTCTCATTGTCATTAAATATGAGAAAAACATCCTGCCCAGAATTAAAAGTACAAAACGAAGAAAAATAGCCGAAATCATTGGTGCTGTTTTGGTATTTCGGCACGCCCGTTGTCCATTCGTGATTACCTTTTTTATTAAATCGTGAAGTGATAATAGAATTGTAGTTATAATGTTCGGTAGTTGTTGTTACATTAGTTCTTGGATCGTAACTGCGCTCAATGTATTTGTAATATTGCTCACCTAAAAGATAAAACGATCCGTCATCCATAATTTCTAAGCTTTTAATCACAAAGTCATCTAATTCTTTAACGCGTTTTTTATTGTCTTTGGTAAAGAAAAGATCTAAAGTGGCTGGTTCAAATTTATGCCAAGAAGTAGTGGTAACATTGAATCCTTTGTCTATTTTAATTGAGAACAATCCGTTAATGCTTTGGTGCTTGGTTTCATTAAAGTATCCGGCCACCAGCAATTCTTGATTCTTTAAAATCTTCATCTCAATGCCGTTCACCCATTTTCCTTTCAGCCTAACCTCAAACTCTTTCAGAAATTCTTGATCTCTATCATATGCCCATATTGCATATTTATTGTTCACCATTTGATCACCAACATTAGCTTCTCCGGTTCTGATATCAAAAGCATAGTTACAGAGAATAAAATATTGTCCGGATGAACTGAATTGAATGTTTTCTATTCTTAAATTTTGCAAAGCCATTGGTGATTTCAAGGTTTTAGCCCAAGC
Organism: Crocinitomicaceae bacterium; assembly: GCA_039939375.1. Taxonomy (GTDB): domain Bacteria; phylum Bacteroidota; class Bacteroidia; order Flavobacteriales_D; family Crocinitomicaceae; genus Paracrocinitomix. The sequence goes on from JBDVJO010000011.1 coordinate 521,688, forward strand.
TATATTTCCTTGATTATTCACTTGTTTAAGTAGGATTTCTTGTTCAACTAATTGAGTAAAGCGCAAATGTTTAGCTACCACAAAACCTGATTGATCTGCAGCCTGTCCAATATATTGAATCTCATCATTTTTGACCGTATCAATAATTTGAAAATTAATACGATCTAAGGCTTCATTAAACACTTCTAAAGCTAAAAGTTCAGTCTTATCTCTCTCTGAGTGCATTCTAGAAAACAGGTAGAATTGACCAGCGTTGTAGAAAATTTCCTCTGGTTCATTGGTGTATCCATCATCCAGTGTAGAGTATATATCTTTACTATTGGTGAGTTGCAAATCTCCTTTATGAAAGCTTCTAATAATGAGTTCTTGCTTTCTTTTTGTATAAAAGATGTAATCTGCCGTATAGGTTGATAAGCTGCTTTCACCTATAAATCCTGAAAAATTCTCTTTTTTAGACGTACTATATTCAATACCAACAAGCGGTTCAGCTAACTGGGCAAAGCTGTTTATTACCAGTAATAAAAATCCTAAAAGGGCACAAAATCTAGTCATCATTAAGTTGAGAATCGATTATTGATTCAACTACAAGATACGGATTTATGCTGAAAAGAAAAGCTTCTACCAAAGCAGGTCTTCAATGCTCTCTTCACTTCCTTCTCCACCTTCTTCATAATCTCCGAAGATTTCGTAAAGGGTTAAGTAAAGAATAAAGGTAGATGAACGATATAGTTTCGTTTTAGTAGCTGAATTTTGACCACCATATACTGAAACTTCTTCAGGGGCTTCTTCATCTAAATTGTAATCCCATTGGTCTGCAACTAACAATTCTCCTGGAATAACAGTAGCATCTACACCTTCATAAGTTTCACCATCATAAGTAAATTCGTTTTTTAATTCATCCATTAATGAAGAATAATCTGTTCCAACGGTATACTTAATGTTTTCCATGATATAATCTTGCTTAGTCAAATTAAGATTATAGCTATAGTTGTAATCAGACTCATCTAAGAAGATTACTTCATTATCTACGATTACTGAATCCAATGACGTGATTGCCATTACTGTGTATTTCCCGTAAGGAATTGTGATAGACTCTAATTCATAGCTACCAACTTCAACTTCAAATGTCGTATCAGTGTCAACGCCCGTCAAGGTAACGAATACATTTGTATCGGCACCGTTATCAACTTCTAAAGAAGCTGTTGCAACATAATCGTCTAAATAAGAATCTTCCCAGTCATAGCTTCCGCCACCACAAGCAACGAATAAAGGAGCAACAAATGCCACCAAAATGTATCTTAAATTTTTCATAAAGTAGGTTTAAATAAGTGCGTTAAAGTTAAAGTTTATTTCAATACACGTTCTTTGAGTGCAATGGATTTATTTTTATTTGCTAATTGTCCACAGGCTGCATCTATGTCTTTCCCTCTAGATCTTCTCACGTTCACAATTAAATTACAACTCTCTAAAAACTCGGCGAAAGCGTCTACTTTTGAAGCGTCCGCTTGCTGAAATTCACCTTCATCAATTGGGTTGTACTCAATAATATTTATTTTGACTGGAACATTTTTACAAAAATCTGCTAACTCTCTGGCATCTTCTAATGAATCGTTAAAATCCTTAAAAATGATATACTCAAACGTAATTCTTGAGCCCGTTTTGTCATAAAAATAAATCAGTGCTTCTGCCAAGGCATCTAAATTATTGGAATCGTTGATTTCCATAATCTCAGATCGCTTAGCGTCATTTGCCGCGTGAAGAGAAAGTGCCAGATTGAACTTTACTTCATCATCACCCAATTTCTTGATCATTTTTGCAATTCCAGCAGTTGAAACAGTAATTCGTTTAGAAGAAATACCAAGACCCTCTTCAGAAGTGATCATATGTATTCCGGCTAACATGTTTTTATAATTTAAGAGTGGTTCTCCCATTCCCATAAAAACAATGTTACTGAGACGTTGGTCATATTCCTCATCTGCTAACTTGCTGAGCAGTAAAACCTGATCATAAATTTCACCACCAGTTAAGTTTCGCATCAATTTTAATCGTCCTGTTGCGCAAAACTTGCAGGCAAGACTGCATCCAACTTGCGAAGAAATACATGCGGTTACTCTAGAAGTGGTAGGAATTAAAACGCCTTCAGTTATTTGATTGTCATAAGAGTCGAAGGCGCATTTAATCGTCTTATCATTACTCTTTTGCATGTCACCAATACTGATGGCATCAATGAAAAAGTTCGCGTCTAAATGTTCAATCACTTTCTTTGAAACATTGTGCATGTCTTCAAATTTGTGTGCCCCTCTTTTCCAAAGCCACTCAAAAACCATTTTGGCTCTGAACTTCTTTTCACCAATTTTGGCAAGCTCTTCAATTAAGTCATCTTGACTTAGATTTCTGATATTTAGTTTTGTATCTTTCACTGATTTCTCTGCAAAAGTACGGTTCTATTGCAATGAATCCTATATTTTTGAGCGGAAATGAAAATTCTCAAAATCATTCTTCAATCCTTTGTCCAATTCATAATGCTGATCATTTCAGTATTGGCTGTCTATCTGGCGATTGTAAGTTGGGGTGCAATTATTCCGTCAGGCGGTTTAGATCAAAATGAGGATGTTGAGATTTTCGTGCAGTCTAATGGTGTTCATACAGATATTTGCATGCCGGTAAAAAGTGCGTATTTTGATTGGACCAGTTTTATCGATACTACCTTATATTCTAAGAATAAATCTTTCGAATATATCGCAGTTGGTTGGGGTGATAAAGGCTTTTTCTTGGATACACCAACATGGGCAGAGTTAAAAACATCTACTGCTTTAAATGCGGTTTTTCTCCCAAGCCCTTGCGCTATGCATGTTGAATATAAAGACAAAAAACCAGTAGTTTCAGATGTTGTAAAAAGTGCATGGATATCTTCAGATAATTACCTTTCACTCATTGATTATGTAAAAAGTAGTTTTCTTCTAAAAGATAAGCGACCAGATTTCATTCCTGAGTCTTCTTATTGGGGAACAGATCAATTTTTTGAAGCAAAAGGTAACTATCACATGCTTAATACCTGCAACTGTTGGACCAATGGGGCTTTAAAAGCAGCAGGTCTAAGAACAGCTTCTTTCGCAGCATTTCCAGGCGTTGTGCTTTCGTATAGATAAGAATAATTCAATTCGTTTTATGGAATTTAATAGGTGGAGGAATCTATTAATTGAACAAAGAATTAAATCAGCTGATTCTAACTTCTATTAAAACACGAATTATGAAAATTAAAATAATCATAGCTGCTCTTTTATTTGCAGGAGTGGCTAAAGCGCAGGCAACTGCAGGAACCTTGAGAGGTCAGATATTTGATGATAACAATCAAACGATTCCGGCAGCAAGTATTTTTCTTGAAGGTCAAGGAACCATCATTAAACAAAAAACGGATTTAGACGGAAGGTTTAAAATAACGGCAGTCAAACCAGGACTTTATACATTGAAAGCTTTTTCTTTCGGGATGGACACCACTATAATAAGTGCGGTAGAGATTAATCCAGAATCTTTAACTGAACTCGGAAAAGTTGAGCTTCAAATGGGGTCAATAATGGGAAGAAAAGTTGATGTTCCTTATCAAAGACCTTTAATTCCTGTAGATCATAAAATAGAGATTCCTTTATCCGATATTGAGAATAGCCCCTTCGTTCAAGATCCTAAAAAGTTATTTGCGGCTTCCAATTCAGATGTCATCATGCAAGAAGGATCTGATGAAATGATTATTAGAGGGTCAAGACCAGGGGATGTAATTTATTATGTTGACGGTGTAAAATCAAACAACTTAAACGGTGTGCCGGGAGTTGGTATCGGATCAATGATGGGATATACTGGAGGAATTCCAGCTAAATATGGTGACACTACAGGAGGTGTGGTCATTTTAGAAACAAAAAGTTATTTTGATTTATACTACGCTTGGAAAGCAAAAGGGTAAATTAGTTATGCTTCAAAGAAAGTCTGCAAAGTAATTTGCGGACTTTTTTCGTTTATAAAACCCAGTAAAATATAGAGAACGAAAAAAAGTTAAATTTTTTTTATGGAATCATTTATGAAGTTGCATCTATTAATTAGAACAAAAGAATTGATCGCGTTTTTAACCCAAGATTCTTTTTAAAAACTAAAATTATGAAAACTAAAATCACATTAATATTAGCAGCAGTTTTAAGTGCAGGATTTTTATCAGCACAAGTAACATTGGGAACATTAAAAGGCCAAATTGTGGATGCCGATAAAGTATCTATTCCATCTGCAAAAGTTTTTCTTGAAGGACAAGGAGTTGTAAACAGACAAAAAGCAGACTTAGAAGGTAAATTTACTTTTGAAGCTTTAAAGCCAGGAGTATATAATGTTAAGGCAGTTTCAATGGGGAAAGATACTACAACTATCAATACCGTAGAAATCAAGCCGGATGCCATTACTAATCTTGAAATGATTACGCTTCAAGATAACTCAATTATGAAAGATCCGATTGTTATTGAGTATCATGCTCCGTTAATTAAAAAAGATATTTCTAAAATAGAAATTAGCGCTGCGGATATCGCAAATTCACCGAATATCAGAAACCCAAAAGAGTTATTTGCTTCTATGAATTCTGATATTATTATCAACGAAGGTTCTGATGAAATGATTATCAGAGGATCAAGACCTGGAGATGTTATTTACTATGTTGATGGCGTAAAATCAAACAACTTGAATGGTGTGCCTGGTGTAGGAATAGGTTCAATGATGGGGTACACAGGCGGAATCCCTGCAAAATATGGAGATACAACAGGTGGAGTAGTTGTGTTAGAAACAAAAAGCTACTTTGATTTATATTATGCTTGGAAGGCAAGACAATAGCGCTGGTTCAGGTATAATTTTTATGGCCCTCAAACTCATCCAAGTTTGAGGGTTTTTTTATCTCAAAACGGAATCAATTCTTTACGCTTAGTTTCCGCCAGTTCTTTTGTCTTCGTCTTCTAATCCTGTTTTACGGTCTCTTGGTCCTTTCGCTTCTCTGTTACCAAAGTTATATGTTAAACTGAAGGTGATTCTTTGGCTTTCATATCCGCCTGATCCATCAAATGAAACATCACCAAAAGTAGCATTGGCTTGCCAGAAAGAGGTGTAAAAAATGTCAGATCCTGCTATTCTCAACGATAACCTATCTTTCATGAATTTCTTTTCAATTGCCGCATCAAATGACCCCATACTTTTGGTTACATAGGTTCCTCCCCAAACTGAAGGTGAACTGAACCAGCCTGAGAACTCTAATTTAAATCCACCTTTTATTAAAAATGAATTTTGAGCATAGAAGCTAAAAGTTGGCTGATTTAATGCAGTGAACTTGTCATCTTTCGCTATGTATTGGTTGTATGATCCATTAAGTGATAGGTATACATTCCACCATTTTTTGATGCTAAACGGTAAACTTACTCCGATATTAATAGTGCTTTGATCGGCAACATTTAAGGATGTTAAAAAGGCTTTATCCAAACCAAGTGTATCTGTAACTTGCGCAAAGAAATCTTGCGTATAACTGTAGCTTACTGAGGTGGTGAATCGGTACTTAAATGTATGAGAAATCTTAGTATTATAAGAATATGAAGGCTGTAAGAACGGGTTTCCTTTCATAAACGAAAGTTCGGTAGATTGATTCACAAAGGGATTTAAAGACTGGTAATTTGGTCGTTGAATTCTTCTTGAAAAGTTTAAGGCCCACATGTGCGTGTAATTAGGCGTATAGGTTAATCCTCCAGAAGGAAACCAGTCAGTATAATGTCTTTCTACATAGTCTTCATCTGAAGATTGTGTGCTTGTTAGTTCTCCTACTGAGTTGGTTTGTTCCATTCTTAAACCTAATTGTAGGTTCCATTTTTTCTTCAATTTTCGTGCATAATTAACATAGGCCGCATTGATGTTTTCTGTGTAAACAAAGTTGTTTGATCGGTCGGTATTCAAAACATCTCCGCCATCATAAACATCATAAAAATTGAATGTGTTATCTGTTTTCACAATTGAAAATTTTGCGCCTACGCTCATTTTTCCTCCCCAAAGGTTTTGTGCATAATCTGCTTTTGCACTCATAATTTGAATGTCAGTTGGGGTAACCATTCTATAGTTGTTTTCAAAAAGGGTATCACCATTTCCATCTAAATATAAATTGGGTTGATAGTTACTTGCTTCTCTTCCATAATGAGCGTAGTCAATATCTGCACTTAACTCATGTCCTAAGGTGTCAGCAAATCGGTAATTCAAATTCCCAGCTACCTGGTAGTTTAATCCTGTTCCGGTATTGTCAGCAATTAGTTGTTGCTCTGTATTACCTGTATTTAATGGAATGATATTCGTTGTGGTTAATCCATCACCTCTTGAATCAAAGTAATTTCCTGTAGCTAGCACCCCAATGGTGTGCTTTTTATTGATGAACCAATCTGAACCTAATTTGGCATTGTGGGCTCCGGTATAGTTGTTATTTATTGTTTTAGAGTCATATAAATATCCGTATTGTGTTCTTTCCATATCAAAAAAGCTCCAATTTTTGCCAAAACTGTTACTATATGAGGTGTAAAGGTTTACTTTCTTATTTCTATGATTCAATGAAATTGAGGAATTCCCATGATGATTTTTACCATAGGCATACCCGGCCGTGATGGTTCCGTTGGTACCCAATTTTTTGTCTCTTTTTAAAATGATGTTGATAATTCCGGCACCTCCGGCTGCATCATATTTTGAAGAAGGTTGTGTGATTATTTCAATGTTATCAATGTCAGCAGCCTGTAAGGTTTTTAAGAAGTTAATTAAATCATCTCCAGCTAAAACAGATGGTTTGTTATCAATATATACTTGAACCCCTGACTTTCCTTCTACTATAATGTTGTTGCTGTTATCGATAATAACACCGGGTGCTTTTCTCAATAAATCAAACCCATTAGATCCCGTTGCATTAATGGTATTATCAACATTAAATACAGTTTTGTCAGGGTGGATTTCAACCACAGGTCTAACCTGAGTTACTGTTACCGTGCTTAGTTGGCCATCAACATTCATAAATGTTTCGCCTAAATCGACATCAGCTCCGTTAATTTCAAATAATTCTGAATTGCTATCCTCAAAACCAACTGACTTATATGTGGCGAAATATTTACCATTTACAATTCCGGTCACATTGTAGATTCCAAGTGTGTCTGAAATGCCAACTTTCACAATAGATGAGTCTGCAGCCTTTTTAATAAGCACAGAAGCAAACGGAACCGCTTCTTCATTAGATGAGAGTAGGCCTTTTACCTTAAATGTGGTTTGAGTAAATCCGCTAAAAACTGTAGCGAAAATAAAAATTGAAAGTACTTGGACTTTGAACATGGAATTGAATTTTCAACAAATATCAGCAAAGTTACTCAAGAAAGATTGTTAAATGTGGGTGAGCGCTCAACAAATTGGTCAAACGTTCAACTTTACATGCCAGTGGTAGTTGTCAAGGTTCTTTTATGAGATTAAAAGTCTAAAAAATGAGTAACCCAATCCCTCTATTTGCGTAGAATAACGTAACTTTGAAAGAGAATGCAATTACAAGATTACATAGCGCAACTTTTACAACAGCACAATTGTGTTATTGTTCCAGATTTTGGTGGATTTGTAGCCAACTATAAATCAGCAGTGGTAGATGAATTTAGAAAGAAAATTTATCCGCCGTCTAAAAGTGTATTGTTCAATCCTAATCTTGTAAATAATGATGGCTTATTAGGAAACTATGTAGCTCAACAAAAAAAGCTAGAATACGCAGCCGCACTTTTATTTATCTCAGACGGAACTAAATCTTGGAAAAAAGATTTGGCTGAAGGGAAAAGAGTTGAGCTAGGAGAAATTGGATTTTTGTATTTAAAAAATGATCAAATCCAGTTTGAGCAATCACGTGAAATAAATTTATTACTAACGGCATACGGACTAAAAACGATTGATTTTGTTGACTTTTCAATAAAGTCAGAGAAACCTGTTCAAAAACCAGTTGAAGTAAAACCAGCGGTTGCTGAGAAAAATTCAACTTCTGAAAAAGAAACTCCAGTCACAGAAAAGAAGGAGCAACCTGTTCTAGCAATAGTTGAAGAAAAGAGCGCCTCTACTGAAGCTTCAGGCGGCAAGCAAAAAGAAGAAAGCAAATCTACACTGATTGCACTCAACGAAAAAGAAGAGATAGCTGAAGTAAAAGAAGCGCATTCTGAAGAGAAGGATCCTCAAGTCGTTCCGATTAAAAAGAACAGATTCGGGACAATAATGCGTTATGCGGCGGCTGTTGCGATTGTTCCTATGTTATTTTATTCTTATTGGATTCCAATGGAAACGGATGCATTGGATACTGGAGCCGTTCAGTTTTCAGATTTCAATCCTATCCATACACAAGTAAAAAGAACTTACCAAAGTAGAATATCCGAATTTCAGGCTGAGTCAATTCCGGCGACTAAAACTTGGGAAGAAATCACGGCAAATATTAATGCGCCTGTTTATAATTTTGAGTTTTCTGAAGATTTTTATGTCACTGTTGCACTTGAAAAAGAAGCCTTGGTTGATATTGATGATAATACCAACGTTGTGGTAAACGAAACGAAAGAAGAAGTTGACCACAATGAAATTGCACAACAAGGAAATTTCCACATTATTTCGGGATGTTTTTCAGTGAAAGACAACGCAAATAATTTAGTCAGTGAGTTAAATGCTAACGGATTTAATGCACAAATTTTAGATAAAAAAGGAAACCTTCACCGCGTTTCAGCTGGAGGGTTTTCAACTAAAGATGAGGCAAAATCAGCCTTAGATAAAGTAAAATCAACAGGGTTTTCAGGTTGGATTCTGAAGTATTAAGACGAATTTAACCATTCTCAAAATATATTTTCTTGCCCCAAAAATTAATAAAAAGGACTTTTATCCCCAAGATACTCCATTAAACCACCTTATTGTTTAGTTTTCTCAATGAATTGGTTAATTTTAAGCCGTATAGATATTTAAGATTATGAAGAAGACATTAGCATTTGTTTTTGGCGGATTATTTGCGATTACCGTAACCGCACAAAAAGCAGACATTACAAATAAAGAAGGAAGTAGTTATCGTTTTGAAAAAGTAGTGCATTTAGACGCTACACCTGTTCAATCACAAGGTTGGACTGGGACATGTTGGAGCTTTTCAGCGCTTTCATTTTTTGAAACAGAACTTAAGAGAAGAGGAAAAGATATGCCGATTCTTTCAGAAATGTTTATTGTTTATCAAGCGTATTTAGGTAAAGCTGAACGTTATTTCAGAACAGATGGTCATACAAATTTTGACGAAGGCGGTGCATTCCACGATATTCCTTGGGTAATTAGCAGATTTGGAATCGTTCCTGAATCAGTTTATAAAGGAATTGCTTATGAATCTGAAAAGCATACGCACGCAGAGCTAGCTGCTATTTTAAAAGGAGCTATGAATGGCTTGATGGAAGCAAAAAAAGAAATGGGTGACAATGATGTGATTACACCTTCTTGGAGCAAAGCAATTCGTGGGATTTTAAATGCTTACTTAGGATTTATTCCTGAGAAAGTAGAAGACATGAAATTCAATGTTGATGGAAAAGAGTTCAATCCAATCACATACAGAGAAGATTTAGGTTTGAATATGGATGATTATATTTCTTTAACTTCTTTTTCTAATCATGAATACAACAAACCTTGTCAATTAGCTATTGCAGATAACTGGGCTTGGGGTTCTTCTTACAATGTACCTCTAGAAGATTTTTGGGGAGCAGCAGAATATGCCTTAACTGAAGGATATTCTTTCGCTTGGGGAGCAGATGTTTCTGAAGATTACTTTTCATTTAGATCAGGTTTAGCAATAGTGCCAGAAGACAAGTCAACAATTTTCGTTTCAGGAAAAAACAACAAGAACTTCTCAGATGGTGGTTCTGAAAAGAAAGCATCATGTTTCATGGAGCCAGGAAAAGAAATGGAAATCACTCCTGAACTAAGACAAAGAGGTTATGACGGAAAACAAACAACTGATGATCACGGAATGCATGCGGTAGGTTTGTATAAAGACCAAAAAGGAACAAAATACCTTTTAGTTAAAAACTCTTGGGGAACATCTTACAATGACTGTGATGGATATTTCTATGCGTCAGAAGCCTACTTTAAGTACAAGACGATTAACATCTATTTGCATAAAGATGCCTTGTCTAAAGATATGAAGAAGAAGTTAGGGATTAAGTCGTAGACTTTAGATCGCTCTCTCGGCTGAGCCGAGATCGCTTTTAGATTCTAGAGCAAAGACTTGAATTGGTACATCCCGGTTGAACCTTTCCCTAATCAAAACTATGTTTTGAGATTAAAGATCGCTCTCTACGTTCGCTTATAGAATAAAGAGCAAAGACTTGATTCTGTACAACCCGGCTGAACTTTTACCTAATCAAATATTTACTCTAATTCCTAGTGCAAGAGAAGAGAAAATGTGCAAGCTCAAATCTATACTCTATGCTCTATGTTCTATACTCTAGTGTAAGATAACAACAGACGTGCAAGCTCAAATCTATACTCTATACTCTATGTTCTATACTCTAGAGCAAGATAACAACAGACGTACAAGATCAATCAATCTATACTCTCAAAACACGTCAACCTACTTATAACTCTTAAATTCAAAATTGTATTGAGTTCCAGATTCATTTTTAATAATCGAATATGACCCTTCTAATTGATCTGTGAAAATTTCAATTAAAGAACTTCCAAATTTCTTGCTAGTAGGATTTTCTAACCATTTACCATCATCTTTATAAGTCAAGATTAGCTGGTTATTGATTTCGGATATTTTAATAGTGATCAGGCCTTTTTCTTTATTGATAAAACCATATTTGAGACTGTTGGTAATCAATTCATTTAAGATGAGAGCCAAAGGCACAATTGCTTTTAAATCCAATGTTTTCGTTGTTGCTTCAATGAACATTTGAACATCAGTTTCACCTGAAAAAGACTGAATAATATCATCCGAAAGTGCTCTGATATATTCTTCGGCAGAAATAAAATCTAGGCTAGAAGTGTTATATATTTTTTCATGAATTAATGCTATTGCCCGTATCCGTTCGGTGGCTTCGTTTAATGAAGATTCTACTAAATCATTTTCTGAAGCACCCGCCTGAAGCCGGATTAAACTCGTTATAATTTGAAGGTTGTTTTTGACTCTATGGTGAATTTCTTGCAGTAGTACTTTTTTTTCGCGGTCTTGTTTTTTAATTTGATCAAGAGAAATTTTGAGCGTATGCTGCATTTTGGTTTTCTCGATCACTTGCCTTTTTAAGCTTCTATTCCAAAAATAAAAGAGTAAGAAAACAATTAATAATCCGCCAGCAATTATCAATAACCAAGTTAATGCTGTGGTCCAACTAAAACCGTATTCGTAACGAACGGAAATCCAATCTTTTCTAATTCTACTGGCTTCTTGAATAGAAACATTATCGATTACTTTTTGACAAATGTCTCTAAAAATCACCCAATCTTTGGTAAAGGCCATTGCGATTTCTATGTCCTCATAATTTGTTGGGGCAGCAATTTTTAAATTAGTAAACCCCTTATGATTAACGTAATAACTGATTACTCCTAAACTTCCAATAAAAGCCTCTGTTTCTCCAAAACTTACTGACTCAAGACATTCTTTAATCGTTTCTATTTCTACTACGTCAATTTCAGGATGCTCTTTTTTTATTAATGCGGTAGACCAGTATCCAACCGGCATTGCGACTTTTTTACCGTAAAGATCTTCTAAACATCCAATGTACTCATACTCCATTCTAGTTGAGATGACCATTGGGTCAGAAACATAAGGTGTGGTGAATTCAAGAAATTCTTTACGTTCATCATCTATCGCACAGCTCGGAACCATATTGATTGTTCCTTCGCGTAATCCAGCTATTGATTCTTTCCATGTTAAGTCAGGAATAGGAACCATATCTATACCTGTAGCCTTTTCTATTCGATTGACATATTCTCCAACGATTCCAGTGTAAATTTCATTTTGATAGATTTCATAGGGTTCCCATTTTGGTTCATAACCAAAGTTGACGACAGGATGTGCGTCAATCCATTCTTGTTCTTGGGCGGAAAAGTTGATTTCTTGAGAAAAACAATTCGCAAAAGAGAGCAAAAACAGTCCGGCTAAAACTATTTTCTGGATAGGGTACATGCTTGTAATTTAGTAATTTAATCGGAATTTTGGTTCTTAGACTATAGATCGCTCTGTCGGCTGAGCCGAGATCGCTTTTAGATTATAGAGCAAAGACTTGACTCCGTGCATCCCGGTTGAACCATTTCCTCAATCAAATCTATGTTCTGAGATTAAAGATCGCTCTCTCCGTTCGCTTAAAGAATAAAGACTTGTTTCTATACAACCCGGCTGAACTTTTCCCCAATCAAATATTTACTCTAATTCCTAGGGCAAGAGAAGAGAAAATGTGCATGCTCAGATCTATACTCTTTGTTCTATGCTCTATATTCTCAAGTCAGACTATAGATCGCTCTCTACGTTCGCTTAAAGAATAAAGAGCAAAGACTTGTTTCTGTACAACCTGGTTGAACCTTTCCCTAATCAAATCTATACTCTATGCTCTATTTTCTATACTCTAGTGCAAGATAACAACAGACGTACAAGATTAAATCTATGTTCTGAGATTAAAGATCGCTCTCTCCGTTCGCTTAAAGAATAAAGAGTAAAGACTTTATTCCGTAAATCCCAGTTGAACTTTTCCCTAATCAAATCTATACTCTATGCTCTATGTTTTATACTCTCGTGCAAGATAACAACAGACGTGCAAGATCAAGTCTATACTCTTTGCTCTATACTCTATGTTCTCAAAAAAAACAGACGTACAAGATTAAATCTATGTTCTGAGATTAAAGATCGCTCTCTACGTTAGCTTAAAGAATAAAGAGTAAAGACTTTATTCCGTAAATCCCAGTTAAACTTTTCCCTAATCAAATCTATACTCTATGCTCTGTGTTCTATACTCTCGTGCAAGATAAAAACAGACGTGCAAAATCAAGTCTATACTCTTTGCTCTATACTCTATGTTCTCAAACAAAACAGACGTACAAGATCAAATCTATGCTCTAAACTCTATACTCTCAAAAAACGTTAAAAAACTTTACCTCTAGGCAAATTCGCGTTTGAAAAATCGCATTTGTTGCATTCCTACTTCAAAATCAGTAAATTGGGTCGAACTAAAATCTATAGCATGAAAAAAACATTTACTCGTTTATCGCTATTAGCGTTATTTTATTTACCCTTGGGAACTGCTTTCGGACAGCAATTGTTAGATGCCGGACAGCATATCCAACCAGTTTCAAAGCATGTTGCTGAAACCAAATTTTTTGGATCACCAGACTTACATCACCAACATGATGGTGAACATTGTATTTCAGATGCATTGACAAATCATTGGTTAGAATCTTATGAAATGGTGGATGAATATGCAGCACAGCAAGCCTACCAGAATCATTTAGCACATCAAACTCAAGGTGATCGTGCAACCTACACCATTCCAATTATTTTTCACGTAATCCACAACCCTGCGAGTCCTGCTGAAAATGTTTCAGAGGCGGCAATTAATGCACTTTTGGATGCTGTAAATGAAGATTTTTCGGCTACAAATTCAGATATCGGTAACTTAAGAACTGGCTTCGGTTGGACAGATGCTAACGCAGATATCGAGTTTTGTTTAGCTCAAAAAGATCCAGCAGGTCAGCAATTAGCCGAACTTGGGATTCATAGAGTAGAGACTACAGAAGGTTATTTTGACCCGAACTCTGAAGCAAACAAAATGAAAGGAGATACTGGTGGAGATACCGGAACTCCCGGTTGGGACAGAAATTCTTACGTGAACGTTTGGATTTGTGATATTACAAATGGAGCTTCTTCTGGTGTAGCTGGTTATGCATATAAACCTACTGTTTCTTCTCTGCCGCCTGCTTCGATTGATGGAATTGTGATAGATTATAACCTAGGAATGCCACCTACTAACCGTGTGTTGACACATGAAATTGGGCACTATTTAGGACTTTCTCATACTTGGGGTAACTCTAATAATGCTTCCGGATGTACAGAAGATGACGGTTTAACTGATACTCCTGTAACGGCTGGACCTTCTTTTGATTATCCAGGTTCTTGTGGCGGTTCTCAGCAAACTTGTTCAGGAACTGAAACACAGTATGAGAACTTTATGGATTATTCTAACTGTACAGTGATTTACACGCAAGAACAAGCGAACTTAATGGCTGCAGTTTTAGGTGGATCAAGAGCTAGTTTATTGGCTTCGGATGCATGTACACCGGTTAATCCTCAGCCGCCTGTAACTGATTTCGTAGCTGACATCACAACTGTAATTGAAGGTGGGTCTGTTAATATTTCAGATTTATCAACGAACTATCCTACTGGTTGGTCTTGGTCTGTAAACCCATCAACTGGAACCTCATTTATTAATGGATCAAGTGCAACAACGCAAGACGTGACTATTCAGTTCACAACCGCTGGAGTATATGAGATTTCATTAACCGCAAATAATGCCTACGGAAACGACACAGAAGTTAAAACGGCATATATTAATGTTGTAGCATCAGGTGGTGGAGCAGTGGCCTGCGATACGTTAAGAAATTATACTTCTGCTGAAGAGGCGAATTTGGCAATTTACACACTAACAGGAGAGGCTGGATATTATCCATCTATGGCTACAATTAATACAGGGGCTGCAACTTTATCAGATTATGCTGATTCTTATTTTACTTCTACGCCAACAGAGGTGAGAAGAGTAAGATTTCCTGCATTACAAGTGGATGATATTGGTGCAGCTTCAAATGTTACTTTCACAGTTTGGGCGGATGCCGCAGGATTGCCTGGAGCTGTATTGGGAACAGAGTCTGTTCCGTTAACAAGTTTAAACGAAGGATTTTATAATACGGTAGATTTCACAACACCTGTTCCAGTATCTGGAAATTTCTGGGCTGGATGGCAATTAGATGAAACCAGTTTTGACACTTTATTAATGGCAACAACAAACTTTGATGACAGACCTTCTGGACCAAGTTCAAGTGCCGTTTATGTGGATGCGCCTTTCAACCAGTGGTTACTAACTTCTGACTTGTTTGGTTCAACACCAGATGCTTCTTTAATATTTGATGTTTTGGTTTCTAACGGCCCTGCTCCGATAGCGCTTGCTTCTTGGCCTGATGCTGAGTATTGTCAAGGAATGGATGTAACTATGAACGGGTTTGGTTCTACAAATGCTGATAGCTACTATTGGGATATTTCTGATGGATCTAACAATTACTTTTATGACCAAGGAAACTTAACTACTCCATTTACACAAGGTAACTGGACGATTTCTTTAGAAGTAGATGCATCTTGTTTGACGGATGTTGATGGCCCCTTTAACTTAACAATCAATCCACCAATGATAGCCAACTTTACGAATACAGATGAAAACTGTATAGCGGCTGATGGTAGTATCACAATCGCACTTTCTGGTGGTGATGGTGGGCCTTATAACTATTCTATCAATAACAACACAACTATAGAGACGTCTGGGGTTTACACAGGCTTGATTTCGGGGTCTTATCCATATATTTTAACAGACAATAATAACTGTGAATTGACGGGAACGACTGCTGTTGGAAATGCCAACTCATTTACACCAACAATCACACCTGATATGACTGTTGCCGCTTTAACTCCAACAGATCTTAACGTTACTGGTGGAACTTCTTGGGTTTGGTATGAAAATAATGGTGGTGGACCAGTTCAAATTGGAACGACTCAAACAGTGAATGTATCACCAGCAGTGACGACAACTTATGTCTGTAATGTAACTGATGGTTCGGGATGTGAAGCTGAGTTAGAAGTTACTTTAACTGTAGATTCAGGTGGAGGAATTGATGATGAATTAGCAAATGCTTTCAATATCTACCCTAACCCGACAGAAGGAATTTTCTCTGTTGTTTTTGACTTAAATCAATCTAAAGACATGCAGATTGAAGTCATTAATTTAGTAGGAGATAAGGTGTTTTCTAACAACTTTACTGAAGTGAAAGATCAAAAAATAAACTTTGATTTAACAGCAATGTCTGCCGGTATCTACTTCGTGACCATTCAGTCAGAAGGAGAAAAAGTGACCAAAAAGGTTGTTTTGAGGTAATTCACTCATAAATATTAGAAAGGGGAAGACATTCGTTTTCCCCTTTTTTTATTGTCTAAAAATTAGCTTTTAAACTCAGCATTATATTTCTCCCAGGAGCAGAAATACCTGAAGCAAATTGTCTGTAATGCATGTCTAAGATGTTTTCAATTGCGGCTTGAACCGTTAAATTCTCGTAAAAGTTATATCCAACTCTAAAGTTAAGTGTCCACCAAGGCGGAGTTCCTGCTTCAGAAGGTGTTAAATCTATATTGTCTCCGCCAGGCGTGTAATCGCTTAATTTTTTTCTGAAATTATAAAATGAATAAAGAGAAGTGTTCAGTTTATCACCTGCATATGTGAAAGCAATTCTTCCAAACTGTGGTGGAATATGTTCCAAAGGTGTATCTGCCGAAATATCGATTCCTTTGGTGAAGTTATGTGAATAGCGAAAATTAAATTCTTTGGTAAAATTCACTCTTAAATAGGCAGAAGTTCCGTAAACAATGGCATGATCTGTATTGACGATTGCCTGAATTTTGGTCATCTCTCCTTGATATTCAATAGAGTCTTGTCCATTTAAAGTAAAATCTCTTTGGACCATGGCGTTAAAGAGATAAGTTCCGTAGGCCGATCCTCCAATGGTCAGAAAATCCTTGCCGAATGTTCGAGAGAATGTGAAGTCTAAACCAGTAGCATACTCAGGTTTTAATTGGTCATTAGGAACAACTGTATTACCTGATTTCTCAAAAACTTTTCCGTAATCATCAATGTTTGGGGCTCTGAACCCTGTTGTTGCCAAAAACTTTAATTGCGTTAAACTATCGGGGTTAAGCACATAGCCTACATTGGCTGAAGGTGCTGCAGCAAGCAAATTAACTTCATTAAACGGCAATGATAGGAAAGTGGTGTCTTCAAATTTAGAGTTCGCGGCAATGAAAGAAAACCTTGTTCCAGCGGTTAAAATTGAGTTGTTCTTGAATTTTTGTTTGAACTCTACGTATGCCCCGCTAGATAAGTAATTACTTAATTGTGGATACCTTGTTTGTGCAGCTACTTGAGTGGCATCTTGAATATTGCTCATGTATGCATTTGAAAAAACTAAATTATGTTGCACTTCAAGTCCATAAAAAAGAATTCGATTTTTTGTGAATATCCTGTTGAAATCAGTGTTTAAAGAAAATACATGAACGTCCTCTTCCTGCACCTCTCTGTTGTTATCTTGAAAGCCTCTTGAAATTCTATCTTCGTCAATTTTTTGATAAGCAAGTGAGAACACACCAGAATGATACATTTTGTTTTTGGGGTTATTCGGGTTCTTGCTGAAGTCTGCCTTGAACTGTGCAAAAAGTCGGTTTTGAGGACCATAATACCATTCTGCAAACCTTAATTCTCCACCTGAATATTCAGTGAGTTTGTCGTATCTATTAACTTTTGATGAAGTTGAATATTGAAAGTTCAGGGTATATTTTAAATGAGCATTTGACTGATAAACGAATTTTTGAAGAACATCAAATTGCGTATAGCCAGAGTTAGCTTGAATATTTGGGTTGAGGTTGCTGACAATAGTATCACCTGATGCTACTTGAACGACTACTTCTGGATGCAATCCAAATGCTGAGTCATTATGAAAACTTCTGTTCGTTCCCATTATTATATCTCCAAATTTATTGGCTGTTATAGATGATAGGTAACCCCATTTCTTTTTACCGAATGAGAAATCAAAATGGCCGGTCACAGATCTATTGTTTGAGTTGAAGCGCAAATTTGTTCCGCCCTCAAAGTACATGGTGTCTGCTTGGGTAATTTTTGGATCTCTAGTGTGAAAATGAATAACACCACCTAAGGCATCACTCCCATATAATGATGAACTAGGACCAAAAATAATTTCAGTATGATCAAGAACACCATTGTCAACGGTAATCGCATTTTGAAGATGACCGCTTCTATAAATGGCATTATTCATTCTAACACCATCAATTACAAGAAGCAGTTTATTCGCTTCAAAACCTCTGATTATCGGAGATCCACCACCACCTTGAGATTTTTGAACTAGAATTGATCCTGTATTTTGAAGCATATCAGCTGAAGTCGCAGGGTTTTCAATTTTGATAATTTCTCGATCTATTTTTTCAATTTGACCTGCTTCGTCTTTTTCAGAAACATTATATCGCAAAGGAAAATCATAATAAACAGTTGGTAAGCTATTGGTTTTTTCCTTCAGTTGAACAGTTGAACCTGTGATTTCATTTTTTCTAATTCTGAATGTCTCAAATTTGACATGTTGAAAGGTTAGTAGTTCTTGGCTTCCAAATTCGCTTAAATCAATTTTACCTTTTTGATCAGATATTGCGCCTCTGGGGTGCTCGTTAGAATAGACATAAGCTTCTTTTACACCATTATTTTTGGAATCGATAATGGTTATAGTTTGTGCATGGATATAAGATGCTAGAAATAAACTAACTGTGAAAAGTAGCTTCAAGGATAGCAAGGCTTTGAATATCTTGGAAATTGTCAAAGATGACTTTGTAATAATTGAGTAGGTCATTAACTAATTGTCTTCTATCGTTAAGTGTGGTTTTTGGATCTTGTAAACCATCAAAATTCGTGCCCGAAAAGGCTAAAAGTAAAGCTGATTTTTCTTTAGAAAGATAGAAGGGATGATTAGGGATGTATTTTCTGTATCTACCTTCTTGTAAATCAAAGTATAAACCACCCTCGTCAATTTGCGGATAAAAGCCTAAATACTTAGTGAGTTGATATAAAAACTTGATGGGAAAGCTGGCAATTTCATCAGAAATATCGAGAATTTCTAAAATACTTCTCAAAAAAGTATATAATTCTTGATCGGGATCTCGTTCTTTTATCGATTTATTCAATACTTCATTCATAAAGAATACAACTGAAGATTTGAATGGATCAAAGGGTATAGTTTTAAATACAACTGCGGGTTCAATAGATTTGATTTTGGCTAAATCCGAATCATTTCGTTGGTAGTAATCAATAGTTATAATTGCTAAAGGACTGATGAGGTTGCCCTTTTTTCCTTTTCTTTTTGCTCCTTGATAAATAAAGCTTTGAAGACCATCATTGGTCAAGACCTTGATGATTAAACTGGTTTCAGAATAGTCAATTTTTTGAAGAACTATTCCTTCAACTTCTTTTGCGCTCATTAATTGATAAAGAGGATTTTCGCAACTTCTCTACCTTTTCCAGAAATAGAGGCTGCCCACACTAGATAAACGCCGCTTTTTGCTCTTTCGCCTTGCAATGTTTTACCATCCCAAATAATTGTTCCACCGTTTGAAACAGTTTTGAAAACTATGTTTCCAGAAACATCTGTAATTTTAACATCAGATTCATACCCTAATCCTTGAACCGTTATAGGTCCTGAATATTCTGGTCGAACAGGGTTAGGGAATACCGTGACGTTTTCAAATTCGGGGTCGCCTAATGTAGCATCTGTTCTAACCGAAACTAAGCCTGCTTCAGTAGCAAAATATACTTCTCCAGTCAATAGGTCTGTTCTAATGTCAAATACGTTGTCAGAAATTAATGGACTATTGGCTAAAGTGTATCTGTAAACTTCTTCGGTTCCATCTTCTGACAAACAGAAAACTCCTGAACTACTTGTGCTGATCCATTTTCTATTTCCACCATCAATAGTAATGGAAGTAATGTCCGTTTCTCCTAATAGTTTTTCAACTTCTCCATCAACTTCTATCAATATGGGATTAGCATCATACTCACCAAATTCGCCTTCAAAAACATTAGATGAATTGTATAAAACGACCATTCCAAAATCCGTTCCTATCCAAATTTCACCATCCACATCTTCTGCTAAAGCTTTCACAAATACGGATGGAAGATTACCATATCCATCAGCGGCTGACAATGTTCTCCATTGGTCGTCACTACTATCATCAAATGTGCCGTTTTCATTGAAAGCAACCAGCCCAACTTGATTGACGCCCACCCATTTAGTTCCGTTTTGATCTATCAGTAATCGGTATGGGTGATTGTTTTTCGCAGCAGAGCCTAAGGTGAAAGAGTACCATAAGCCTTCTGGTGTAACCATTTTTAAAGGCTCTACACCCTTATTGAGTATCCATAAGTTTCCAGCTGGATCATATTTCATATCTGAAATAACGATTACTCCATTCGCTCGTTCAAGTGATGAATTCGTTTCATCAAATACTTCTGTGACATTCCCCCCATCTCTTACTACCATTAGTCCACCTTCTGAACTGCTTCCAAATGCAAGTTCGTCTGTATTATTAGGATTTACAACAACTGATATAAAATCCCAGTTACGATCAAAACTCATAGTGTCTTGGGTTTCGTAGTTGAAGTTGGTCCATTCTTCATCTTCAAATTTATAAACGCCATTTCTGAAATTGTTAGATTGAAGGTTGTGTGTTAAACCACCACCAGCGACTAGAACAGTTCCGTATTGGACATCAATTCGGTAACTACCATCAGCAAAAGGAGAATTATTAAAAATAGATTTAGCTGTCCAACTGTTGGTTCCTCTTACCATCCCGTTTCTTTCATCTGCAAACCAAATTTCATTGTCCTTAATTAGGGCACCTTCAGAACCTGGATAATTTCCCTCAACTTCAAAAATTAAAGTTTCTTGGTTAAAGTTTTCATCTAAAACCTCTACAGTTCCGAATTGAGAAAGCAATAATTTATCGCCATCTACATTTAACGCTTTTAAGGTAAGCGGATTCCCTGCATAGGTATTAAATTGTCCGTTTTCAAAATAGTACATTGAGTCACTTTGAAAAACAATTGAGCTGTATACAAAGAGAAGTTTGTCGCCAAAAGTTTCGATTTCTTCAAATGAAGAATTGGCAATTGAGCTTGGTAGATTAGTTAGTTTCGTCCAAGAGTTGATGTCATTAAGAAACTCTTTGTCTTTTTGTGCTTTAAAAATTCCAATTTCAGTGGCAGCGAAAAGGGTGTCTTGATAGATAGCAATATCATGAACTATTGGATTTTCATAAGGGTAGTACGTGTCTTTCACTTCTTTTCTTTCATTGTCTATTAATACGAGCCCAATGTTCGTACAGATATAAATAAGGTCCCCGTCAAATAATATACTATTCACTGTTTTGTCTCCTGAGAGTTCAGCTTTTTTAATCCAAGGTAAATTTGTTATTGTGTTTCCCTCTATAATATCAAGGTTACCATTTGCATATCCAACAACGACAACGTCATTCTCAGCACAAATGGCTGAAATTCCTAAGTCTGATAGACCATTGGTTACGGTCAAAGTGGTAACAGAATTATCTTCTAAATCATAGCTGATAATTCCATTTGAGCAAGCCATGTAAATTTCTGATGAAGTTTCAGCTATACCAATTGCATTAAAAGCAGAAAAGTGAATTCTCCAATCACCTGTACCTATTTGCGCTTGGCCAATTTGGCTAAGAAGTAAGATGCTAAGAAAAAGAAGGCGTTTCATAGTTGGTAAATTTACAAACAATAAACTTCTCAATTTCTCTTTTATTGTCTTAAACGAAAAAAGACGACCCTATTAAGAGTCGTCTTTTATTATTTTGGTGACAGTGGATTATTTCACTATCAAAGGTTTATTAGAGATACCAGATTCAGTTCTAATCTGAAGCATATATGAACCTGCTTGAACTGAATTTAAATCGAGCTGATAAACGGATTGGTTTACAACTGAACTTAAAATTAGTTTTCCGCTAATATCATACACATTTAGTTCGTAAGAATTTATTCCTTCAACCATAACTTGGAAGTTTCCTTCAGATGGATTTGGATAGACATTCACATCTAATTGATTCAAGCTTAGTCCAGAATCATCATCTGGATTTCCTAAAGCACTTGAAGTACTTCTGTTAGATCTTGATGAATTGTAATCTGTCGCTTTTAATGTAGAAGTACAAGTTGATGGCGGTTGAATAGTAACCATGTAATCAATACCTGCTGTTGAAGGTGGTGTTTCAGTATAAGTTGTAATTGTAGATGGAACTGCGTCTATTTGAACCCAACCGTCAGCATCTGTATGTCTCCAAATAAAGTATGTTGGATAAGAGAATCCTTCATAGTGATCCCATGCAATATTGTAAACTGCTCCTGCATTAGAAATAGTGATGTGCATAGTTTTGTGATCATCACTTAAGATTGATTCATTTCCACAAGTATCAACAGTTCCTAATCTATATCTCCATGATCTTAATCCTGGATATGCAATAGTGTCGTTATATTCTGATACATCAGCATAAGCTACATTATCTACAAATTGAAACATTCCTGCAATTGAAGATTCTCTGTAAATAGTGAAATATGCTATTTCATCAGTAATTGGTTTTTCCCAAACAATTAAGTTGGTATTTGTGTTGGTGTCAACTGATACAATACAGATGTCCGTAGTCGCTGGTAATAATGCTGGAAGATCTGCTGTTAGCACACCAAAACAACCATTAACATCTTCAACAGTCAAGTTGTATTCTCCTGAACCAACATTTACTAAATCTTCTGTGGTTGCGCCATTGTTCCATGTATATCCTACAATAGAAAATGCTGAATTAACATCTACATTGATTGTGCCATCTGCAGCACAAGATGATGCGATTAGCGAGTCTACCGTAACAATGGGGCCATTGTTCTCACTGATTCCTGTAAAGAATTCTTTAGAACATCCATTCGCATCTGTAACCATTAGTCTGTAAATGCCGGTAGGATAATTGTTAAGATCGGCGTTTGTCTCTCCTGTAATGTCAGCTCCTAAAGCATCCTTCCATTGGTAGTTGTAAGTTGGGGTACCTCCAAGAATAGTAGATGAAATTGCTCCATCCGAAACGCCACAAGTCGCATTAGTTGAAATCAACTCGCCATAAATGCTATTTGGCGAGGAAATAATAAACGAAGCACTAGCTTGACATCCGTTGCCGTCAGTAATCATTACTTCATATTGTCCAGATGCAAGCCCTGAAATGTCTTCTGTAATTGCTCCGTTTGACCAAGAATATGTGAATGGTCCAGATCCCGCAACTGTTAAGTCTATGGCCCCATTTTCATCTCCAGGACAGAGGTTGTCAGTTGTTGAACCAGAAACAGTGATTGCTGTTGTTGAAACAGTCGCTACTTCCATAGCGAAACAGTTATTAGCATCTGTTACATTGATGTAATACAATGCTGGAAATAGGTCATTAATTGATGTCCCAGTTGTTCCGTTTGACCAATAAATATCATAAGGTGCTGTGCCGTTTGAAATTGAAGAAGAAACGGATCCATCTAATTGCCCGCAAGTTACTGGATTCACTGTTAAAACAATATCTGGCATGGCGTTAACTGTAACCGTTACTTGGTCAGAAGCAGTACATCCAGAAGAGCTCGCAATTACCGTATAAGTTGTCGTGTTGGTTGGATAGAATGTGTGTCCATTTAAAATTCCGTTATCCCAAGTGATTAATGCGTTTTCACTATTAACAGCTGTTAGTACAACTGGTTCTCCTTCGCAAATGGTGATATCTGTTCCAGCATCAACCGTAGGTGCCGCAGGATCTGACAAGTTATATGTTCCCGCATCTGCAGTGACACAGCTATTTCCGTTTTCAACTTGAATATCAGTGATAGCACCTGCTGCAATTCCGTTTACATCAACGTTTCCACTTCCATCAGTTGTTAAACTGAAAGGACCTTGGTTTGACCCATTATTATAGTAGATGTCATAGGTAGTTGAAGGAGTTAGTCCACTGAGCGTTAAAAATCCGTCAGCAGCACCGCAAATTGTAGGGTTAGTTGTTCCAACTGTGAACACTGGCGGATTCGCATAAACCGTAATGTCAACAACATCAGTGTTTTGACATCCATTTACATCTACACCTGTAACTGTATAAGTCAGTGTTCCAACAGCTGGGGTGAAATCTACACCGTCCGTTACTGAATTATCCCAAGTATACGACACACCACCTGTACCTGAGAGGTTTGCTGTGGTCCCTTCACAAATAAATTGATCAGTTCCAGCACCTATTGTTGGTAATGGGTTAACTGTAATGTCTAAGTTGTCAGTCGCAACACAACCGTTATTGTCGGTCACTGTTAGTGTATAGGTTAAAGTTCCGACAGCTGGGGAAAAAGGAACTCCATCTGTTACTCCTTGATTCCAAGAATAAGACAAAGGAGGTGTTCCCCCAGACCCTCCTCCATTCAAGGTAGTTGGATCGCCATCACATAAAGTTTGATCGCCAGGAACTATAGGGATAATTGGAGTTGGTTCTGTTAATGTTTCAATGTTTGCAGATGATAAACAGCCATTTGCGTCTTGAATTAAAACGTCATAATTCCCATCACATAATCCAGAGAAAACTGTACCTGCTTGGTAGGTTGAACCATTATTAATTGAGTATTGATAAGGTAAAGTTCCTCCTGTTGCTAAAAGATCAATTTGCCCATCACAGTTTCCGTTACATAAGGGATCAGTTAATGTTGGCGTGTAAGTTATTGCTGCAGGTTCAATTAAGGATTCTACTGTAGGAGAAGAAAGACATCCATTTGCATCTAGGATTAACACGTCATAATTTCCTGCACAAAGACCTGTAAAAGTTCCACTAGCTTGATAAGAAGTACCATTATTGATAGAATATTGATAAGGTGCTGTTCCACCGAAAGCAATTAAATCAATCTGCCCATCACATAGTGAATTACATGTAGGGTCAGTTAAACTAGGAGAGTATGAAATTGCAGTAGGTTCAGTTACTGTTTCTGTAGACGTAGATGAAATACAGCCATTTGCATCTAGAACAACAAGATCATAATTTGCTGCGCAAAGACCAGTGAAAATGTTTCCGGCTTGATAAGTTGATCCATTATTATTTGAATAAGTATATGGAGCTGTTCCTCCAGAAGCAATTATAGAGATGTCTCCATCACAAGAACCAAAACAAGTATTGTTTGTAGTAGTGGGTGTAAATGAAACAGAAGACGGGTCGACTAAGGTCTCTGTAGATGTTGCGATACATCCATTGGCATCTTGAATTAACATGTCATAGTTTCCTGCGCATAAACTTGTAAATGAGCTTGACCCTTGGAAAGTTGAACCATTGTTATTAGAATATTGATAAGGAGCTATCCCGCCTGTTGGTGTTAGATCAATTTGTCCATCACATGTGCCGTTGCATAATGGATCTGTATTTGAAGGTGAAAACGCTAATAATGCAGGTTCCGTAATAGTATATGGTCCGGCAAGTGTGTTGGAGCATCCGTTTTGATCAGTGATAATAACATTGGTAAAAGTACTGGCTGAAAAACCTGTAACTGCAATTACACCAGAACCATTTGATAGTTCAGTATTAGGCCCAACTGTTGTTCCGTTGGTATAGGTCAAATCATAATTTGTACTTGCAGTTAATCCGTTCACATGAAATACTCCATCAGATAACCCATTACAAGTGACATTTGTCAAAGCCACACCAAAAGTAGGGTTTGGGTTTACGGTTAAGGTCAAGTTATCCGTGTTTTCGCATCCGTTGGCATCTGTTCCAGTTACAGTGTAAATATAACTTCCTACTGCAGGAACAGAAAATGAGACACCATCTGTAACGCCATTATCCCAGGTGTATGAAACACCTCCAGAACCAGTTAAAATAGCTGTTCCTCCATCACACTCTGAAAGATCACTTCCGGCAACAATTGTTGGTGAAGCATTCACGGTGATATTGATAGGGTAAACGATTGTTTCAAATCCATCTGTCACATACAAATCAATATTTGCGATTCCAGATTGACTTGTTTCAGGAGTAACATCAATTGAAAAGATGTTCTGATTTGATCCAGATGAATAAGGATTCGTTCTATTCACAAAAACATTCCCTGATGTAATTAAACCGGGTGTATTAGAAACCACTCCGCTTACGTAAACACTGTCAAAATCTTGATCAGTAAATGTGATTGATGTTAAATAAGAAGCATTGGTTTCATCTTGACAGATTTCTAGTGCTCCTGCATCTGTTGAATAAGCCGGCGCATGATTAAATGCCATTACCTGAGAAATAACATCTTCTTTCAGTAAAACAAAAGGCCTTGTTGAGTTATCGAAAACTTCAATGTCAGTAGATGATGGATTTCCCGTGGTTAATTCTGACCCATACTGAAACATGATTCCACCTTCTTGATGCAGTACTTTAGCCTCACCATTATTATCTGTGAACACAACGAAAAGAGAATCGTCAGGTCCTAAAGCATGATCAAAATTAGTTAGAGGTCCTGATCCAGTAAAAATTGATTCATCTACCATAAAATCACCAACACCATCAGGTCTAACAAATTCAATAGTTTCTGGAGCAGAGTTTGCAACGAAACCAATTGAAGGCAATTTACCTGGGGTGCAATCTAGACTTAAATAAGCGTGGTCTGTAACCACTGAATTTGAACCATATTGAGAAAACCCCGGAACAGCTTCGTTTGCAGTGTATAGCCAGCTATCAGGAACTGAGTTGTTATCAGATAAGTAATAAACTTTACTACCGTCTGAAGCTAGATGGCCATCATAAAGAAATGGAGTAGACATAATAAAGTCGGCGTCATGTTGCGACCAACTTAAACCATCCCATTTTTTGATTACTGCATTAAAACCTTGATTTACAAAAGAAAACCACAATTCCCCTGGGTTTGCACCTTCTATCAATTCTGCTGATGAATTAAACTCGGTAGTAATGCCAATATCGCCTACTTGATTCCAAGATCCACCAGAATATTTATAAACAAAATATTCAGCGAAATTTTCATAAAACCCAACAATGACGTCATTTCCCTCATGCACAATTTGAACATCTGAAACAGCTAAAGGAGTAATTTGAGGAAGAATTTCCCATGATTGTCCGTTCCAAACTTGTACCTGGAGTTCATAAGAACCATCAACTGCGTAAGCAACTGCAGGTCGGTTATTTTCTAAAATAGTAAAGTCATGTTCGTAGGTATCCGGAAAAGGATTGGAACCTCCAACTGGAATCCAGTTTTGAGCATATAAATTACATACAATACATAGGGCAAGAATTGAGGTAAAGAGTTTTTTCATATTTCAATAGTGGGTAAAAAGCTAAGATAGAAAATGATTCCAGTTATACCAACGGATACCAAAAAAAAGACGCCTTTTGAAGCGCCCTTTTTAAATTTTATGTGAAGTTGTTAACTATCTAACAATCAATCGTTCATTTGAACTGCAGTTTTCTGACAGAATTTTAAGCATGTAAGCTCCAGCGGCCATATCTCTTAAATCAATTGTGCTAGTTTCTAAATTAGCATTTTTAGCAAACACTACTTTACCACTTAAGTCATAAACTGTCATTTGATAATTGGCAATTCCTTCTACTTTAATTTGGAACATCCCTTCAGAAGGGTTTGGATAAACCTGGACATTAAGATTTCCAAATTCATCTAAGGAAGAATCATCATCCGGATTACCAAGGGTACTGGAAGTACTTCTGTTTGATCTTGATGAGTTGTAGTCTGTGGCCTTTGCGGTTGTTGCTGTACATGTTGAAGGAGGGTTTATAGAGATAATGTAATCTAAGCCTTCTTCAGATGGAGGGGTGTCTGACATGGTTCCTGAACCGAAAGGCAATTGGCCAATTTCTTCCCAACCATTGGCAGTAGTATGTCTATATACAAAATAAGTTGGATAAGAAAATCCTTCATAAGCATCCCAACTTAAGTTGTAGGTCCCCGGAAGTCCAGCATTAATTACTAAGTGAATAGTTTTATGAATTTGACCGTTAAATGATTCTACTCCACAATTGTTTACCGTTGTCAATTTATATCTCCAAGATCTAAGGTGAGGATAAGCAATCGTGTCATTGTAAGAAGATTCATCATTATAATCAACCTGATCAACTAATTGGAAAACTCCTGCAACAGATGACTCTCTGTAGACGTTAAAATGTGAAATTTCTGTAGAAACTGGTTTTTCCCACACAATAAGATTCGTATTGGTTAAGCTATCTACAGTTACCATGCAGATTTCATCAGTAACAGGTAAGACAGGATTTACATTAAAATCCGCCATGGCTGAACATCCTTGGTTATTGGTAACGGTTACCGCATAAAATCCATCTGTTAAACCTGAAATATCTTCTGTCGTTTCAGCATTCGACCATAAAATACTTTGAACACCACTGTTAGATAAAATGTTAATGTCAATTGCGCCATCAGCTGCACATGTTGCTTCTGTAATTGAGTTAGTTATAATTGTTGGTGCATTAGTTTCTGATAATGATGTGTTGAATGACTTCACGCAGCCTGAGGCATCTGTTACTTGAACAGAATACTGTCCCATTCCAATTGCTCCAATTAAGTTCGAGTTGGTTCCAATTGGGGAAGGTGTATTGTCAAACCATTGGTAATCATAGGGAGTCGTTCCTCCACTTACGTTGGCCGTTAAATTTCCATCCATTAATCCACAAGTTGCATTCAGTTTAGTGAACGTAGAGTTGATGGTATTTGGCTGAGTTACGGTAAAAGATGACATAGATTGACATCCTGTATTGTCTGTGACAAATACTTCATATTGTCCGGCTTGTAATCCTGTTAAGTCTTCAGTTGTTGCTCCGTTTGACCATTGGTATGAAAAAGGTCCTGTACCAGAAACGGTTAAATCAATTGCTCCGGTTGCGCCACCAGGACATTCTACATTTGTCACAGTGCCGGATGTAGAAAAGTTGGTAGATGAAACTGTTACTGCGTCCATCACATAACAATCATTGTTATCGGTTACGTTAATATAATACATGTTTGGAGCAAGCCCAGTAACGTCTTCTGTCAAAGATCCATTACTCCAATAAATACTATATGGAGGTGCTCCGCCCGTTATAGTAGCATCTGCCTCACCATCCAATTGACCGCAAGAAGCATCCGTTATTGATAAAGAAATGGTTGGAATTTCAAGTACTTCAAAAGTGCTGCTAGCAGTGTCCAAACAACCGTTTCCATCTTGATAAATATAAGATATTCCGAAATTTCCGGCATTCAATAATCCAAGATCTAGAGTGTTGTTGAATATTCCGGAACCTTCAAACGTTCCTCCCGCCGGAATTCCATATGGATTTAATATTTCTGTTCCGTAATTCAGGCAGAATTCACTCTGTAACCCTGAAATAGCTGCTCCAGTAGGAGCAAAAACATCAACTGTAACTGTATAGGCTAGGGTAGTGTCGATTCCGTCAGTGGTGTAAAAATCAATATCAAACGTTCCGTTTTGTCCACTTTCTGGTGTGATACTCACTGAAAATTCATTTTCTCCTGCATTTGGATCATAAGCATTTATTCGATTAACATCTATGTTGGCATCTGTCAGAATAGTTTGGTTCTGAGATTCTCCCCACAACCAAAGTGAATCAAAATCATTGTCATATGTAATAAGCTGTTGAATAATTAATTGGTCACTTACATCCATACATGACGGTAAAGTTGACGAAATACTTGAACTTGTAGGAGGAGTATTGTAAACTCTCATCCCCGTTTGCCCAGCATCATCCTGATAAAGTAAATACGGCTTGTTGGTCGCATTACTGAGTGTTAAATCAACAAAATCAATATTTCCAATCATTGGCCCAGGTGCTCCAATCTCTTCCCAGTTTCCGTTATTTTCAACAAATACGTGGCTTGTATAAGGACCTTGAGGAAGTTCAGAAACCGCAAAATAAGCTGAGTCATTATTGCCAACTTCTAAATCAAAAGTAGAGATGGGCGCAAGCCCCATATAGATAGGTTCTGCTTCAAAGGTTCCGCCACCAATGGCACGGCTAAATTCTAGTTGCATATCATTTCCGTAAGAATTGTACCCCAAAATAGGCGGTTGATTTTCATTTCCTACCATTTCGATATGGTAAGGATCATTGATAATAAAATTACCCATATCATATTCGTCCCATGATGATGGAGCAAGGTTGTCAATTAAATAAAGTCGCGCATCAGGGAAACCTGCAGCCTTATTTTGAGCAATCACTCCACCGCCAGTGCCAGGGTCAACATCTGCCTGGTTCATATCAAATTCATCTGAAAGGAAATAACTAAATGCTCCATTTGACATTATTTCACCATCATATAAGTCAGGTTCGGTATACTGAAGAAACATAGGTGGACCATAAAGATTCCATGCGGCACCGTCAAAACGGTGAACCTGAACGTTAGAAACTGCGCCTAATCCATTGTCAATTACTTTAGTGCTCAACAATAAATCGCCAGAAGCAGGTTCAACTTCAAGGTCAGTTGCTCCTAGTAAATAATCTAATGTACTCAAGTCTCCAAGAGGTGTGAATGCACTTCCGTTGTAACTATGTACTTCGTAGTTGTTAGTGGTTGACTTAAATCCTAAGTAAAGTGTATTGCCAAGACTAGTTAATTCTAAGTCTGAACTTACCTCCAAAAAACTGTGTGGAATATTAGTCCAAGTTCCATCCCATTTATAGAGTTTAAGGAGGTCTCCAGAATCAGAAAAGAAAACATAAACATCTCCATTGTCTAGCACTTCAACATCTCTTTCATTTGTGAGGCCGAACATTCCATAAGTTCCGAGATCTTTC
This sequence comes from Crocinitomicaceae bacterium, assembly GCA_039939375.1. Classification (GTDB taxonomy): domain Bacteria; phylum Bacteroidota; class Bacteroidia; order Flavobacteriales_D; family Crocinitomicaceae; genus Paracrocinitomix. Next base: position 552,415 of record JBDVJO010000011.1, read on the forward strand.
CAGTTTTGGGTATAACTGATTGAGCAAATTAAAATACTGACAGCAAGAAGTAAGTTTTTCATTTTAAATCGTTTAGGATTCAAAGATAAAAAAATATGGATGAAATGAAAATCAAAAAAACTAACCAAAAATGCTTCTAATTGCATCTTCAATTTTTCCGATTTGGACAACTTCAATATTGAAGTTTTTCTGTTTGATGCCTTTATTGTGTTTTGAAACAATAATTTGATCAAATCCCATTTTTTCTGCTTCTGAAATTCGTTGTTCTATCCTGTTCACCGGTCTTATTTCTCCCGATAAACTCAATTCAGCAGACAAACATATTTTATTTGGTATTGGAATGTTTGCATTGGAAGACATGATGGCACATACCACAGCTAAATCAATAGCAGGATCGTGGACTTTGATTCCACCAGCAATATTTAAAAAGACATCTTTTGCGCCCAGTTTGAACCCACATCTTTTTTCTAATACAGCCAATAACATGTTCAGCCTTCTCAAATCAAATCCTGTGGATGATCTTTGAGGTGTGCCGTAAGCAGCGGTGCTGACCAATGCCTGAACTTCAACTAAAATTGGTCTAACTCCTTCTAAAGTTGAGGCAATTGAAATTCCTGAAAGTTCTTCTTCATTATTGGTAATCAAAATTTCAGAAGGGTTATCAACTCCTCTAAGTCCTGCTCCATGCATTTCGTATATTCCAATTTCATTGGTTGAGCCAAATCTGTTTTTTACTGACCTTACGATTCTGTATACATGGTTCCGATCTCCTTCAAATATAAGAACGGTATCCACCATATGTTCTAATACCTTTGGTCCGGCCAAAGAACCTTCTTTTGTTATGTGTCCAATTAAAAATACTGGCGTTCCGGTCTCTTTTGCAAATTTGAGTAACTCTGCGGTACATTCTCTAATTTGTGAAATACTGCCCGGAGATGATTCAATTAAGGCAGATTGCATAGTTTGTACAGAGTCTATGATCAAAATGTCAGGTTGAACCGCTTCAATTTGGATGAAGACATTTTGCATGGATGTCTCGGTTAAAACAAAACAATTATCGTTGTTTTTACCAATTCTATCGGCACGCATTTTTATTTGCGTTTCGCTTTCCTCTCCAGAAATGTATAAGATTTTTTTATCTGCTTCTTTAATGGCCATTTGCAAAAGCAAGGTGGATTTTCCAATTCCTGGTTCACCTCCAAAAAGGATTAAAGAACCTGGAACCATGCCTCCGCCAAGCACTCTGTTCAATTCGCCATCTACCAAATTGATGCGTTTTTCAATTTTTTGCTCAATCTCATTGAGGTTATGGGCTTTAGCTGCTCTTTGAGTAGTTGATGAGGAAAAAGGTGTCGCGCTTCTAGGCGATTTATCAATTATTTCTTCTACGTAAGTGTTCCATTCATTGCAAGAACTACACTTGCCAACCCATTTAGGCGACTGAGCTCCACAGTTTTGACAGAAGAAAGAAGTTTTTAATTTAGCCATGTCATTTTTTAGAAACAAGAGTACTTGTGTAAAACGTAACCCATTTACGTGTTCACAGTTTGTCAATTTACATTAATTTTAAGCAAAATTAGTCAATGGCAAAGTTTATTTCATACAACGTTAACGGAATTAGAGCCGCAATGAAAAAAGATTGGACTGGATGGATATCTTCAGTTGATCCGGATGTGGTTTGCATACAAGAAACAAAGGCGCACAAAGAACAATTAGATCTTCAAGTTTTTGAAGATATGGGGTATAAAACCTATTGGTTCTCTGCTGAAAAAAAAGGCTATAGTAGTGTTGCTATCTTTTCTAAAACTGAACCAGACCATGTTGAATATGGATGCGGAATAGAAAAATATGATAGCGAAGGCAGAATCATAAGAGCCGATTTTGGAGATTTTTCTGTGTTGAGTTGTTATTTTCCAAGTGGAACAACAGGTGATGTCCGCCAGCAATATAAGATGGAATTCTTGGCTGATTTTAGAAAGTATATCGCTGAATTAAAAAAAACTAGACCGAATTTATTGATATCTGGTGATGTCAATATTTGTCACACTGAAATTGATATTCATAACCCAAAAACAAATAAAGACACTTCAGGTTTTAAACCAGAAGAACGTCAGTGGGTTACTGAATTTTTGAGTGACGGTTTCATTGATAGTTTTAGAGCATTAAATAAAGAACCTCATAATTATACCTGGTGGTCATATAGAGCAGGTGCAAGAGGAAAAAATTTAGGATGGCGTATAGATTATCATTTTATATCAGAAAGTTTAGCAGATAAATTAAAGCGATCCGTCATATTATCTGAAGCCGTTCATTCTGATCACTGTCCGTTAATGGTTGAATTAGATGTTAATCTAGGCTAACTTAATTTATTAATTGGCGTATATAGAACTACTTTGGGAGAATTAATTGCAACGGGAATAGGATACGGACTTTTACTTAGTGTATTGGTTGGTCCTGCTTTTTTTGTACTAATTGAAACAAGTATAACCAAAGGTATTCGTCATGCACTCTTTTTTGATTTGGGTGTAATTCTCGCAGATTTAATTTATCTCTCAATAGCTTATATTTTCTTCTCAGAGGTGACTGCCTTGATGAATAGTGAGAATAGTTTTTGGTTGAAAATTATAGGAGGCGGTTTTTTCATAGGAATGGGCTTAATGAATGTGTTTAAAAAGCGGCCAAAGCTGAAACATATTCATGTTGAAGATCACAATCAATTAAATGCGAATAATTATTTTATGATGGTGTTGAAAGGCGTACTTTTTAATATCATCAATATTGGAGTGCTTGCCTTTTGGTTAACGGTACTTACCGTCTTACCTGAAGCCCCGCCACACCTGGGGTTATCACGTCAAAATGCTGTGTTAATCTATATTATAATAATCCTGATAATTTTTGTTGGAGTTGATGTATTAAAAATCATTGGTGCAAAAAAACTCAAGGAGGTACTTACTCCCCAATGGATGAACAACCTAAATTTGGCACTTGGAATTGTGTTAATATGTTTCGGGCTTTTATTTTTAGCTCAAGGCTTGATGGCTTATGCTAAAGGCTAGTAACGAAATTCAGAATTTCTTCTTATATCAGTAAACTGCATAATTTGTTATGAAGCAAATCTTATTACTTACCATATTATTAATATCTGCAACAGGTTCGTTCGCTCAAACGAAACCCAAACATAAAATGTCCGTTGATTTTTGGGACTTTGAAAAAAAAGTAATGCGCAGTAGAGGATTTTACTATGCAGATGAATTTTACGGAGTGTCTACACTGCAGCATGGAAAATGGGAATATTGGGACAGACAAGGAAGAATTGAGGAAATATTGAATTACCAAAAAGGAAAACTACACGGTAAAAGTACTGCCTACTATGATAATGGTAAAAAAAGAGAAGAAGGTTTTTTCTATCAAGGAAAACAGGATAGCACCTATCTTCAATGGCATGTCAACGGAAAAGTAAAGGTAGAGGGGAATTATAAGTTGGATAGAGCGATTGGAGATTGGCATTACTTCTATAGTAATGGTTATCATATGATGGATGAAGAAAACGTAGACTCAATTACATACGTGAAAAGTTTTTGGAAAACAGACTCCACGCAAACGGTGAAAAATGGTAACGGCAGAACATTTATCTATTACGAAAGCACAGGATATTTACAAGAATTTTACACCTATAAAGATGGATTGAAAGATGGAGATTTTGAAGAGTATACTTCTACAGGAAAACCATTTGTTATAGGACAATATAAAGAAGGAAATAAAGTAGGAGATTGGACCTATTACTATTATTTAGGTGGGGTAGATAGAGAAATTACTTATAAAAATAATAAGCCACACGGAAAATATAAAAAGTACTTTGATAACGGTCAATTAAATGTAGAGGGAGAGTTTGATCAAGGTGAAAAAGTGGGTAAGTGGACTTGGTACACAAAAGTTGGAACAAAAGATATTGAAGGGAATTTTGTTGCTGGAAAGCAGGACGGTTTGTGGAAGTATTGGATTCCAGGTGATTCTGTTCACTTAGAAAGTAAAGGGTATTTCAAAGAAGGATTGAGAGATGGAGAATGGGAATTTTTCTACCGTGATGGTTCAAAATGGAAAAAGGGATCTTATAAAAATGATTTAGAAGATGGTCTTTGGGAAACATGGTATGAGAATGGTAAACTCTTGAAGTCTGGAAATTTCGTAGAAGGAAAAGAAGATGGACTTTGGGAACAGTATTTTGATAATGGTCAATTAAAAAACAGTGCTGAATTTGAACTGGGACACCTTGAAGGAGAATGGAAATCTTTCTTCTCTAATGGTAGAATTCATTTAACGGGAACTTATGAGCAAGATCTAAAAACAGGTATGTGGACCCGATATACAGAAAAAGGAAAATTACTTGAAGCCGGAGAATACAAAATTGTTAATTACAAAAAGCATGTGAAGTACGGACCGTTTTCTAAAAGAGTATTGAAAGAAAGTACTAAACATGGTGAGTGGACCTATTATTCTCAAAAAGATGGTAAACAAACGCATTCAGGAAATTATAAAAACGGAAAAGAAGAAGGTGAGTGGACATTTTATTATCCAGGAGGAGCAAAAGCCGAAAAAATTATTAATTACAAAGATGGCCGTTTACACGGAAAGATGCTTTTCTTCAATTGGAGACCTCACTATGTGACTACACAAATTGATTATCAAGATGGATTAAAACACGGCAAAATGTACCTGTTTGATAAAAAAGGAAATGTAAAGGTTGAAAAGACTTTTGAAGATGGAATGGAAGTAGGACCAAATGGAAAACCTAAGGGGTTTAATCCTTAAGTAATTCTCTAACGTTGTCCTTGATTTTTTGGCTCAGTTCATCTGTTGGCAAATCATTAGGATCATCACCAAACGGGTCTTCAATTTCTTCTGCAAGAATCTCCATACTCACTAAGATGTAGAAAATCGCAACTGCGATAAGAATAGAGAAGTATCCAAAAGTATTTACAAAAGCCAAAGGCAGGGTAGAAACATATATGAAGATAAATTTCTTCATGAAGTTGCTATAAGAATATGGAAGCGGTGTGTTTTTAATTCGTTCACAAGCACCAATAATATCCGAGAAGGTTTTAAGGTTGGTATCCATAGATAAAAATTCAATCTGAGTTAACTGACCTGCCGCCTTCATCTCATCAAGTTTAGTATACATCCATTTAGCAATAAAACTAGGTTTGTGTGCTTTAGATTCCAAATAAGCGCGCTCTTCATCCGTTAACTCTAATTCATCTAAAATCACACCTGAACGTAAATGCTCTTTCATAGCAAAGGCGTAATTAGCAATCATTCTTGCGAAATAGCTATCCGTTTCTTTATCCGTAGTCATGGAGGCAATTTTTATTGCAAAATTTCGGGTATTGTTGACCAATTCGCCCCATTTTTTTCTTCCTTCCCACCATCTATCATAGGCCGTATTCGTTCTAAAAACAAGTAATAATGATAATACAAAACCAACCAACGAGTATACACTCATTAATCCATCAATCATATGCGCATCCGGATACCATGTGATTTTCACATAAACCATGACAAAGGTTAGTATGGCCATTAGAATTAACTCTTTCCATAAAATAAAAATCGTATCACTTGCTCTTATGGTGAAGATATGTCTGAACCAGGTTTTTGGATTGTATTTGATCATGCTTGAAAATTGTGGTGTACGAAAATAACAATTTTGAATTTATCGATTCAGAAAAATTGTTCCTTGGTCAATAGCGGATTCAAAACTAAAATCTTCATAATACAAGATGTAATAGTACCAGCCCTCTGTTACAGGGTCGCCATTAAAATCAGTGCCATCCCAATAATTGTCGTAAGACTCGTAAATGGTTCTACCCCAACGATTCACAATAACGAATTGCAAAATTTCGCCTTTGTCAATAGTGAAGAAGTACGAATCGTTAACGCCATCTCCATTAGGTGTAAAAATATTTGGCTCAGTTAAATTACATTCTTGAAAAGTGACATTGACACTGTCAGTTGTTTCACAACCAAATTCATCTGAATAGGTAATGATGAGTAATGAATCATAATAGTTTTCTGGATGATCTTGCATTTCAGACACAAGTGAGTAGTCAGGATGATAAGTTAGAACTTCTTCTCCCATGCAAAAAACAGTATCTGTTGGTAAGGTGGATACAGGATTCGGATGTACTAAAATATCATGGTAAGTAGTATCTGAAATGCAGCCATCGTTATTAACGACAATTCTGAATTCTAGATTTTCTAAATCTGAAGTTGGAAGGACAACAGTCGTTAAAGTCGAGAAGATTCCCCCTGTAGGCTTAATCCAATAATAGGCATTAAATGTTTGCGGATTTAATGTGATAGAAATGGAATCGCCTTCACAAGGTGCTAGGTAGTCTATTGTAATTGGTAGATCTGTTTGAATGACTTCTAGATCAAAAGTGCTGGTTTCAGATGTGCAATATTGATCCGAAAAATTTAAAGAATAAGTTCCATCATCTGTCATTTGAACTGGATTTATAATGAAAATAGAATCTGAATTGGTAAGATTAGGCCCCGTCCAATTGTAGGTGACATTGGGGTCATTTTGATTACAATGAAGTACCAATGAATCTCCCTCACAAATTGAAGATGGACCAGAAATTATAGGAGTAATAGAACCTTGATAAATGGTCAAATTAAAGATGGTTTGAGGCGAAGGACAAGTGGTATCGGCATTTACCAAAGTATAAGTTAAATCACTTGTTACATCAGTCAATTCAAGGCTGTCGCTAGTCTGTAAATAATTGCCATTTTGATACCAAAGTAAATCACCTTGCCCACTAGCTTGAAGGGTAATGTCACCATTTAAACAAACAAAAGTATCTATCGCTATGGGAGCAGGAGGTATGGGATAATGAATAATGGTGATGGTATCTGAAACTGCAGTACAACCAAATGAATTTTCTGCTTCCATCAAATAAATGCCCGGCTGAGAAGCTTGAAAAGTGGCTGTTCCGGGAACACCGTTCCACTCATAATAATCATATCCGGGTATCGCTTCAATCGTTACAATATCTGATGGACAAATAGTGGTATCACCAGTAAAATTTAAACTAGGATCAACTTCAGAAATGAAAACTGTGACACTATCCAATTTTGTAATGCCGCAAAAGCTTGTTTCAACATAATAAGTTCCGGCATCTTGCACGGTTTGAATAGTTTGTGTTCCAGTTAGAGGGGCGTACCAGTTGATGACCGTTGAGGGCGGTCCAAAAACCTCCATGGTGGTGGATTGTCCCTCGCAAATAGTTGGAGTCAACAATTCTAAGTAAGGAGAGCTATAGTCTATAGTTGTTACAAAGTTAGACGATAATGTACAGCCAGATGGTAAGGTAATGTTGGCAAAATAGTTTCCTGATTGCTGCACATAAATTTGCTGTGTGTTGCCAATCGAATCACCGAAAGGGTCAATCCATTCCCAGGCAACACCGTCAATCGCATTTAGCATTACAGAATCTCCCGGACAGATGTAGCCGTCAGTAGGAAAGATGGAAACAACTGGTTGCGCATCCAATACGATTGACATCACCGCATTAGCCGAGCAAGTTTTACCTTCTACAGTAGTATCTACAGAGGCGATTATAAATAGAGGTGAAGTATTCATTAATACGGCAATGGAATCGGTATAATTGGCAACCATAGTTTGCGCAGTCCAAGTTATTGCAGAGGCAAAATAATCGGCATGTACAATTACAGTATCTCCTAAACATCCGATTGGCGGTCCGCTAAGAACAACAGTAGGGTCGGGAACCATGAGTACATGAAAATCTCGTTGGATTTCATATAAAACTGAATCGCCACATTCATTGAAAAAGTGAGCCGTTAAATTGAACCAACCGGTATCTGGAGGATTAATCGTTACCACGCCAAATGTATCTGGGGTAAAATGAAAAATAGTATCAATTAAATTTCCGTCTAAATACCAGACTGTAAACTTGTTAGGTGTTGCTCCTAAATCTAAAAAAGTAGAATCGATTATATAAGCTTCAATATTTTCATAAGAGCAGATAAGAATCGAATCAGTTGCTTGTAAATCTGGGTTTACAAATGCAATATGTGGATCTAAAATTTCAGTTAAAGCAAATGTATCTAGCACCACTTCAATTGATGAAGTTGCAGTACAACCTGCTGCTGAGGTAGCAGTGGCAACGTAGGTACCTGTTCCGTCAGCCTGTATGGTTGAATCATTTACAGGTATACCTAAATCCCACGTAACATCAACAGTAATTAAATCTGATGGCGTTGCCCAAAGATAAAGTGTGTCGTTCCCACAGGTGTCGATTCCTTCAGGGTCGATTGTATAAGAGTTAATATTCCAAGCATCTGAAATTGCAGGCGGAGACGGGTTGGGATGAATAATCACATCTATTGTATCAGTCCAAGAATAACAGCCATCTTCACTCGTTATGTCAATAAAATAAGTGCCATCACTTGGTGGAATTAAAAAAAAGCCAGAACTACCGTTCGACCATAAATAGTCGTAGTCTGGGCGTAAACCCGAGTTTTGTTGAAAGTGTTGGAAAGTTAAAAGAGCTGTTCCTTCACAGAATTCAATAAGATCTGAACAGTCATTTATACAAGGTAAAATGGTGTCATAATCACAGCTGCTGTTGGGGTGTAAATAATAATCATACGGCAAACGGTTGATGTCGAAAGGATTTGTTAAGAACATATCTTTTGCGCCTAAAGCTGTTTCACGGGCAAAGTTGTCGTAATAGGCATCTCCACAATTTTCATTCGTTATTACTGCGCCTACAAATTGGCCCGGTTGAAAATTAAAGGCAGAGCCAGTTGGAATATTGATGACCTCTTCAAAGCTTCCGGCTAAAATGGGCTCATCTACTAATCCAATAGCAAGTCCTGTGCAGTTATCATCTGCAGTTCCGCCCAATTGTCTTCCCCATTGAAAAACACCACTGTTGTTGTATTTCTGAAAGTGAACATCTTTAAACCCTACAGATCTGAAAGTAGATTCGCCATATATTGAATTCATTCCGTGATAGGTGCATTTAAAAGTTCCTGCTATATAGACATCATTAGAAGGGTCAATTGCAATTTGATTGGAGAATAATTCATTGTCAGATGCGCTTGAAGAAAGCCAAGTTAAATCACCGGCGGTAGTCAGTTTGGAAACAAGAATGTTGTATTCTGATGTGGTAGGAAATGAAGTTGTATTGTTTATATCGATTACGGATAAATTGCCCTTGTAGTCACCTGTTATATATAAACTTGATGCACTAACTTCAACATCTGTAAGTGCAACTTGAGCGGCTTTTACCATGTCCAACCAAAGTTCATTTCCGTTGGCATCAAAGGCAACAATAAAGCCGGCATTTAAAGCGGTATTGTTGTGTAAATTATCAAAAGTGATGCTTTCAGAAAAACTACCAACCACATAAACATTATTGGCGGCATCTATGTCTAGGCTAACTCCTCTATCGTCTTGGGTTGCTTTACCGTCTTTTGTCCAGATGAATGCTCCCGTTGGATCAAGCTTTGTCACAAATACGTCATAAGACCCATTAAGTGATGCAAAAACATCCGACCCGAATACTCCGTTGCCAATATATTCTCCCGTTGCGTAAACGTTTCCTGCATTATCAACCTGAACTCCAAAACCTGCATCCCCAAATTCACCGCCCATTGAGGTCACCCACTGAAAGGTTCCGGCAGCATCAATTTTTGCCACAAAGGCTTCTCTGTTTTGCCCCGCAACGTTGATGATTCCGAATGTTGCTGAGGTATGATAATACCCTGTAATATAAATGTCTCCGGCCGCATCCACACAAATTCCTTCACCTCTATCAGGTCCTGTTCCTCCTGCGTTTACAGCCCACAATACGTCTCCATCTTCATCTGTTTTAATGACAAAAATATCCGTGTTACCATTGGTAGAAACATTTCCCGTACCCGGATTTAAAGTTCCTGAAATGTAACCAACAGAAATAATGTTGCCAGAAGGGTCAACGGCTACATCAATAATCTCTTCATTGGTGAACCCGCCAAATGCATCCAACCAATTGTTTTGCTGGAAAGAGTTTACCCCAATTAAAATAAATAAAACTGATAATACTTTACTCATAATCAAACTTGGGGGTAGTAACTAGACGCCGAATTTAATTAAAAGGTTGATATAAAGGGGAATTATACATTAGGCATTTATGTGAAAGCACCCTGTTTTTGTATTTCTATAGATAATGATTGTTATTCTCAAACTATTTTATCTTTGCCACAGATGCCAATTAAGGATAAAATAAACAGACTAATTAGAATTGTTCGAGCAATTTATATTAGAAAGTTTATTCATATTACTCGTCTAATTAAGTTGCCAGGTTTTCAAGGGGTTTCGCTTTGGGAAATCATTTTCTTTTTCTTGTATTCAATAAGAAAAGGTTTAATTGGAATGCGAGCGGCGTCTGTAGCTTTTCACTTTTTTTTAGCTATGATTCCTTTCGGATTGGTATTGGTTGTTCTAACATCTTATACACCAGGCTTGAACTTAGAGGCAGATATTGCACCAGTAATTTCAGCATTAATTCCAGACCAGTTGTTTAATAAATTTATTTCAGGTGTTCATGAGTATGAGCACTCTTCTGTTTCTTCTTGGCTTTCTGTAGGATTTGTGCTGGCTTTGTATTTTACATCTAACGGATTTAATGTCTTGATCAGAGCCTTTAACAGTTCTAAAATGAAGTTTGAGAAACGTAAATGGTGGTCGATTCGTTTGGTGTCACTGGGCTTCGTATTCATTTTTATTTTAGGAATCATCTTCACTTTTTATTTTATTATTCTCGTGCGAATGGGCTTAATAAAATTGTCTAACACCAGTGATTTCGTGACCAATTATTTTGATACAATTTATGTAGGAATAGACATAATAGCCTTAGGAGCCATGCTGTATTTTGGAATAGCTTTGTTGTATTATATGGGGCCTAGGAGAAGGAGTCAGTTTAAGTTTTTCTCGCCGGGGGCAACTTTAGCAACTTTATTGATTTTAATTATATCGGTTTTTTATGAGTTATACATAGCGTATTACGCTAGTTACAACGATTTATACGGTTCATTAGGTACAATAATGATTCTACTATTCTGGATTTATTTGATATCCTACGCCTTGCTTATTGGCTTTGAATTAAACGCGAGCATTCACGGGGCAATGCATCAAAAATCTTTAAGCAGACTTCAAGACTTAGAAACTCGGTATGATAAGGCAACTTAATGGCGAATTATTATTAAATTTATAGTATAAAATCAAAAGAAGATGAAAACGAGAAAATTAATGCTTTTAGGTCTGTTACCATTAATGGTAGCATGCGGTGGTGCTGAAGAAGAGGCAGACACGACAAATGATGAAGAAGTAGTTGCTGAAGAGGTTTGTACGTATAAGTATGATGAAAATGCAACTATTTTAACTTGGACAGCTTTTAAGTTAACTGAAAAAGTAGGTGTAGATGGTTCATTTGATGAAATTAATGTAGTTGCAAACGAAAGTGAAGACATGTTTGGTGTTTTATCTGGGGCAACTTTTGAAATTCCAGTAGTTTCTGTGAATTCTCAAGACCCGGTTAGGGACCCAAAAATTAGGGATTCTTTTTTCGGAACTATGGATTCAACTGTTGCGATTACGGGAGAAATAATTTCAATTGATGAAAACGGAGCAAGAGTTTCTATTACCATGAATGGAGTAACCGTTGAATATGACGGAGAAATTAAAGTTAAAGAAGAAACGATCACAATGAATACAACAATTGACATTCTTGACTTTGATGGACAGGGATCAATTGACGAAATTGGAAAAGTATGCGAAGCAAAGCATACTGGAGAAGATGGCGTAAACAAATTCTGGTCTGATGTGAACGTTGCAGTTCAAACTAAGCTGATTAAAGAGTGTAATTAATCTCAATAAAAGTAAATGAAAAGGGAGCTATTTAAGCTCCCTTTTTTTATGGAATTAATTTTAGTGTAACATCCAAGTAGATGAATTGTTATACCACTATCAAATAACTCTAACCCATGCGTCTAATTTTATTATTTGTTTGTAGCCTGTCTTACTTCTCTATTGCCCAAAAATCCATCAACTATCAGGGCAAGGCTTTAAAAGTATATCCATTTGAACAAGAAAAGAAAGTATCCACATATTTTTATTCTAAAGAGAAAGATGGTAAAATGAAAAGATCTGAACGGCCAGTTTATAGATGGTCTCAGACTTTTAGAAGAAATGAGGTTTTTTTGCCTTTAGGTCAGTTAGATGATGGCGAATACTTGCAATTAGCAAAAGTAGATTTAACCTATTATGAAGATTTCAAATGGGAAAAAGTACAGCATTTTAATTATAAAATTCCCTTTGCAATATTGAATGTCAAAAATAACAAGCTTAACGGACCTGCTTATTTTTTGTCAGTTAATGGAGATACGGTTGTTACAGGATTTTATAAGGACAACTTAGCTGAAGGTAGATGGAGATTTGATAAGAATGAAAAAAACTTTACCACCTATAAAAATGATCAACCAAATGGGCCTTATTTTAGAGTTTCTTCTGAAAAAGTTAAACGTAAAAAAGTAATTGCAACTAGATACGAAAGCGGAAATTATTCTAATGGCGCTTATCTCAATTATTTTGAAGTGGATTCTTCTGAACGTGGATACATTACGAAAGAAATGCATACCATTGACTCCCTTCAAAGAATTAAGGTTTACACAAATACACGTAATGGTGTAGTCATCTCTAAAGGGAATAAAAAAGAATACCAAGGAATTGGTGAATGGAATTATTTTTACAATAATGGCGCTAAAAAGAGCACCTTAAATTATTCAGAAGATACCATTTACGCAGACAGAAAGATTAGGGAATGGGTTGACGGCTTGGCCGCTCATCCCTATTATTTCAATTCAATAGAATTTAATGGGATTAAAATTCTTGATAAAAGGAGATATGGTGGGTATCAACAAAACATGAAACTGTATGTGTCTTCATGGTACTCACAAACTTTTAAAAGTGTTGAGTGCTTTGGGGAAGAAACTTTTTATCATCTTAATGGGAGTGAACAGTTTTCATACAAGGTTGAAGGGGATGAAATCATTATGGATACCGTTTTCTCTGATAATGGAGCACCATTTTTCTTCTTGAAAGAAGATGACAAAACCAAAGAGTTTGTTCTAGAGTATTTTGATTATAACGGAAAGAAAATTGACGAGCAAAGAGTGCCGTTTGAAAAGAATCCTGAGCGGGCTTATTTTAAGTTAATGTATAAAGGGTTAGCGCTTTATTCAGAGCAATTGATTGATTTACATCCTGGTTATCAATCCAAAAAAATAAAGGCAAATCCATTTACTGATTATTACTATGATGAACGTCCAACCTATGAGCAAGCTTTAGCAGGAGGCGACACCACTTTTTATACTTATTTAAGACATAACGGTAACGAATTATTACATGAGATTTATTACATTTTTGGTGAGCGGGTGCGGATTGAAAAGCAATACAGTAATAATATCTATCAAAGCAAAAATTCACCAATTTTAATTGAAAGACGGGATTATTTCAATGATGATTTTACTGAATGTCATACCATTTTAACAAGTGTGTTTGATGAAAAGTATAAAGTGCTTGAAGAGTTTGATATCGGTTACGAATCTAACTTCTATCAAAATGAGCAGTATCACAATGAACAGCGACAAAATCAGCAAAGGAGAAATCTCCAAGATTACAACGTAGACTTTTTTCCAACTTCAAAAAACCATATAAGGCTAGGCAATTATAGAGACCCAGCTGTAAAAGTCAGTAATTACAAGGTGGCTTACACCATGGACGGCACATCATTTACAGGTCAAGTTGATATCAGATTTGATGTGCGTAAACAAAAACTAAAGTTTAACGAAGATGAACTGAAATTGAAGTTTTATTCAATTTATGGTGAGTATAGTAGAGGAGCTTATCTTTCTGAAGATAGGTTTGGTCTTGAGTATCAATTTAGCGGGTTGAATGTTATTCCAGATTTTGCTTTGCAAATGCCGAGTGGAAGCCATTACATTTTCAAGTCTCTTGAGCACATAAAAGGAAGTTTAATTAATGGAAAAAAAGAAGGAGAATGGGTTTTTAAAAACAGTTATGGAAAAACGATTATTGAGGCCACTTTTAAAAATGACAAATTAGATGGCGAATTGAAAACCTATTATTATCAAAAAAAGAGAAAGAACAATAATCACTACAATTGGTACAGCAATGGAACTATAGAAGAGCAATACTATTTAGATGCTCGCTCAAAATTTGAAAACGGACAAATTATCAGCTATGAAGCGTTTAATCTTTCTGGAGATCCAATTGCTGTTTACGAATACAAAGATGGTGAACCTATAAAAGGATGGTATCTTCAAAATCAACAGCATTGGTTGGAGGATGTGTATTCAGACTCTATTTATATGGAGATGTCAAACAATGAATTAACGAAGTTAGACATTGTCAATTTTGCAAAGGATAATAAGATAAGCACCTATAATTTTAAGAATGATGAATTTGATGGATTGTATGTAAACGAACTTGATTCAGGGTATTGGGAAAACGGAAAGTATACTGGCATATATGCTAATAATATGGGATATGATCGCATCAAAAAACAATACATCAAAGATGGATTAATGTATAAGCTGGAAATTAGAAGTCCAGAAAATTATAAGTTACTTCAACTCACTTATGACACTTCAACTGTTCGTTTAAGCGGAAGTGCTCACAAACGTTTTTATCTTTCTGACCATATAAAGTTTCATACATCTGACTCCACTTTATCAGATTTAGGGATGCCTTTAGAAGCGCACTTCACTTCTTATTACGATAATCAGCAAATTCACGCAGAAGGCGTTTTAGCAAATGGGGTAGAAACGGATAAAAAGGGAACGTGGAAATATTATAATCCAGATGGAGGGCTGGTCTCTGAAATCATGTATCTCAATTATGCCGAACAACCCGCAGATGAAGATGACCAGTTTAATTATGGAACGCTCACGCAATTCGAAAATGGTTTTCCAATCTACAAAGCTAGAATAACGAAAGTGTTTGAAAAGTACAATTGTGCATCTGCTGATAATTATGAAATCAGACAGTTGCGAATTTTAGAAGATTACAACAAAGGCGATACCATAAAAAACCCAACCCGATATCACAAAAATTATTACGATATGGGCGTTTTACAAGCTGAAGGAGAAATTATCAACGGTTTAGCGCAAGGTATATGGAAATTTTATGATCGTGAAGGTGGACTCTCTGAAGTTGGTATGTATTTAAATGGAAAAAGAACAGGAAGATGGCTAAAAGGAGATTTAACAGGGTTAGGTTTTATAGGAGATTTCTGCTTAGCCACTGATAATTATGAAATCAATGCAAATCAACTAAAGAAAAATGTTAGGCTTGAAATTGTCAATTATCTAAAAGGGAATGTCATGAGTAAAACCGAAATGAACGCGTCTAGAAATGATTGATGTTTTCTGCTTAGGAATTCCTACTTTTGAGTAATGAATGAAAAGAAGCAAATTGTTGTAACGGGCGGAACTGGATATATAGGTTCGCATACAGTTGTAGAGTTAATAAGTGCTGGTTTTGAGCCAATCATTATAGATGATTTTAGAAATTCTCAAGAGTGGATTTTACAACGATTAGAACATATTTGTGGAACGTCAATTCCATGTTACAAGGCTGATTGCAATGATTTTGATGCTTTAAAAGAAATTTTTGATTCTCACGATAACATTTGCGGGGTGATCCATTTTGCTGCTGACAAAGCGGTAGGTGAATCAGTATCTCATCCCACAAAATATTACCGAAATAACGTGGGTTCTTGTGCGGTGGTATTGGACGTCATGAAAGCTTGTGATGTTGAACACCTGGTGTTTTCTTCTTCTTGCACGGTTTATGGCGAGCCTGAAAACCCAGTTGTGGTTGAATCTACACCAATTCAAAAAGCTACTTCTCCTTACGGAGCAACTAAAATTACCTGCGAGCAAATGATTGAGTTTGCAGTTGGATCAGGGCAAACATTAAAAGCTTCATTGTTGAGGTATTTTAATCCAATTGGTGCTCATCCTTCAGCCCAAATTGGAGAATTGCCTCAAGGAATTCCAAATAACTTGGTTCCATACATTACACAGACAGCTAAGGGTTTAAGAGAGAAGTTAACTGTTTACGGAAACGATTATGACACACCAGACGGAACTTGTGTAAGA
Organism: Crocinitomicaceae bacterium; assembly: GCA_039939375.1. Lineage (GTDB taxonomy): Bacteria > Bacteroidota > Bacteroidia > Flavobacteriales_D > Crocinitomicaceae > Paracrocinitomix. Next base: position 568,663 of record JBDVJO010000011.1, read on the forward strand.
GACTATATTCATGTAGTGGATTTAGCAAAAGCACATGTTTTGTCAATTCAATGGTCGCTGCAGCAGGATAAGACCTTTTGCGAAGCCTTTAATTTAGGAACAGGCAAAGGGTCAACTGTTTTAGAAATAATCCATACTTTTGAAAAAGAGAATGGGCTTAAACTGAACTATCAAATCGGCGAACGAAGAGCTGGAGATGTAGTTCAAATTTGGGCAAATCCTCAAAAGGCAAATGAGGTATTGAATTGGCACTGTCAGTACACTATTTCAGATGCATTAAAACACTCATGGGCTTGGGAGCAAAATATAGATTAGATATCAAATTCATTCTTTTAGCAGGAATCTGCTGCATGCTGTCATTAAACGGTATTGCTCAAAAGAAAGAAAATACGGATAAAGCCGATCGCAAAATTCGTTGGAAGGCTTTTGAAGATCGTAAGCCTGGGATTATGCGCTTGTACACTGGACTTACAGCCCCTCCGCCTGATAGACCTGATAAATTTGACAGGTTCAATACAGATTTTTTCTGGAATTCATGGATCGGTGATCAAAACGGAGTAGAAACCAAATTCTATGCAATTGGTCATGCAATAAACTTGATGTTTGATGTGCCTTTTGATAAAAAAGGAAGAGTGGGAATTGGAATTGGTTTAGGTTATAGCCATTTTAATGTTAGGCATAATGGGCAAATGAACTTTGTTCAAACCCCTGATTTATCCACATATTATACGAGTTTAGATCAATATAACGGACCCAATAGATGGATTAATAGAACAGTTTTCAACTTTTTAGAAGTGCCATTTGAATTGAGATTCAGGTCTGCCAGTGAACGCAGAAAGTTCAAATTTTATCCAGGATTCAAAGTTGGTTATATGTTTGAATATTTCTCAAAATGGAGAATAGAAGGAGCAGAATACAAAGAATTCAATTTCCCTGATGTGAATAGATTGCATTATGGCCCATCAATCAGAATTGGTTTAGACAATGTTATGTTGTTTGGCTATTATGATATGGCACCACTATTCACCCACGAATCATCAAGTAAATTACAACTTTTCGGCGCTGGAATATCTATTGGTTGGTTTTAGAGTATAGACCGTCTCAGCGAGGCCGAGACTGTTAGATTCTAGCGTTTAGATTTGATTGAAGGTGAATTTAACATCTTGCACTATTCTGGCTCTCTGTGAAACTCAATAATCTCTGTGAAACTCTGTGAAATAACTTTTTTCTTAAAACTCATCACTCATCACTCATCACTCATCACTCATCACTCATCACTCATCACTCATCACTCATCACTCATCACTCATCACTCATCACTCATCACTCCTAATAAGAGACGTTATTCGGCAAGACCAATGTTAAAACCACATAAGCTAAACCTATTCCAAAAAAGATGGTCCAAGCCATGAACTCTGCTAAGTTTAATTTTTTGATTTCTGTCGTGTTGTTTTGATCTGAATTTTTCATAATTGATAATTTTTCTTAGACCAAATTTATGGCACTTATCGCCGTTTTCAGAATTGAATTTCACCGTTCCACGAATTTATTTGCGAAAATCACAAATTGTTAACTGCTCGTTTTTTCATATTTTGGTTTCAAACGAAGGCTTATGGATTTAAATGGATTTAAAAAAGCAATCTCAAAATCAGTAGTTAAGAATGTTATTGTTGGTGGAGGAATCTTTTTGTTTGGAGTTTTTATTGCGTGGTTGGTATTGTCAGGAGCTGATTCTGAAATGAAAGACATAACAATTGGAGGGCTTATCGTAATTTGGGTTTTAGCCGGACTATGTTTATTCTTTGGTTTTTTTATCACTTTTCAACATATCCGAAACCATTTAAAAGTCAAAAAAGGAGATCATCCTTTAGTGAATGCAATTGAGCAAGGGAATAAAGGCTATCTGATCTGGATATATGAATATGTGACGCAGGTGCAAGGTGGGGGTTCAGACCATCAAATTTGGGCGTTTTCGCAAGACGGTGAAAAACATATTTTATCGCTAAAAAAGAAAAGAATAGGAGAGGTAATGGATTATCTTTCTAAAGAATTCCCTACTGCTGTTGTTGGATATTCAGAAGAAATAAGAGACAGAATGAGTGCATCTTTGGGCAAAAAGTTGTAAAAAATAGCCCAATTCAGGCAGATAAAAAGTCAATTTCCGTTACTAATTCTTTTTTCATGCTTTTACTATTGTGATTACTATCTTTAAATGCATGAAAGTTGTTATTGATGTTTTATTGGCGACCATTTTATTGGCATTGTTGCTACCTTTTTTATTGGTAGTTGCTCTCCTTATTTCTATGGCAGATTTCAAATCACCTTTGTTTATTCAAAAAAGAGTGGGGCTTCATAAACTATCCTTCAAAATCGTGAAATTTAGAACCATGAATAAAGGAGAAATTACCTTTATTGGAAAGGTGTTGAGAAAAACCGGTATAGATGAATTGCCGCAATTATTGAACATCATCTTTATGGAAATGAGTTTTGTAGGTCCTAGACCCTTAACTCAAAACGACATTGAGCGTTTAGAATGGACTTCTGATTATTATAACCAAAGATGGAACGTAAAACCAGGAATCGTTGGTCTTGCGCAATTGGCTCCAATCTGCCACAAAAAGATGAGTTGGTTTTTAGATCGCTATTATATCAAACACAATAACTTATTACTGGATGGCAGAATTTTCTGTTCGTCACTATTAATTCCTTTTGTTGGAAAAGCAAAAGTCAAATCCTGGATGCATAAAAAATGAACGTACTTGTAAACGGAATAGGGAATATCGGAAGTACTTTAATTAACCTGTTACTTCACTATAAATCAGAATTAGGAATAAGCGAAATTTACGCTTGCAAAAGAACCATTACTCCTTGGAATCAAGCAGAATTAGACATCTTGCAACAAAAAGGTGTCAAAATTTGCACCTCAGGAAAACATCTTGATTACCCACAATTGGGAAACATTTTGCCTCAAATCCACTATATTTTTGAAGCAACCGCTAACGGAGTAGGATTAGAGTACAAAAAACGGTACGAAAACTTACCTAATTTGATCGGAACTTGTGCTCAAGGCTCAGAAAAGGGCTACGGAACCTCTTTCATGAGTGGCGTAAATAATGAAGTGATTAAAGGACAGAAATTTGTTCATATTGTTTCATGTAACACGCATGGTTCTGCTGCCCTGCTGAGATTGTTTGCCGGGAGCGAATTAGAGAATCTAGAGAAAGCCGATATGGTGGTGGTTCGAAGGTCAGAAGACTTAGGAAATCATGAAAGATTGGTAAGCGCAAATGTTGTCGCTCGACACTTAAATGACAATGCCGGAACCCATCATTCAATAGATGTTATTGACATGTTTAAGACGATCAATGTGAGTTGTCCATTAACTTCTTCTGATATTACAACTCCAAGTCAATTAATGCATGCTGTAAGGTTCAATATTGAACTTAAAAATGAGCTAAATAAATCAGTAGATGTTCTTTTGTCAGAGCAAAAATTGATTGCTAAAACGAATAAGTTTGATTCTAACGTGATTTTTGAGCTAGGAAGGCGCTATGGCTTTAATGGCAGGCTATTCAGTCATGCGATTGTAGTTTCTAAAAACGTTTTAAAAACGAATAAAACCGTAAAAGGTTGGGCATATGTTCCACAAGAAGGCAATTCAATTCTTTCTACTTTGCACGCCTTTCTTTTACAAACAAATCATCCAAATGAATCAGCTGTTTTTGACAAAATTGTGGACGATTTATGCCAACCAGAATGGTAATTAGTAATACGAATATTGGAATTGATCCACAGTTATTCTTCGTTTTGATATTCGGCTACTTGTAGACAACAAACTTCCTTCGTAAGAATAAATGCTAGTGTAGTTAAAACTCTTAGATTGATACTCTGATTTTATTAATTTACCATCTCTGTTTACAAAAGACTCTCTTCTTGAGTAAACGGCACCTTTTTTATCAAAAGTTTCATGACAAAATCCACCTTCAGGCTTCCTGTAATTTCTACTTAATAAACGATCATCTTGGTTGTATACTTCTCTGGTGATTAGTTTATCTTCTGATGATCTTACTTCTTTCGTTTTTATCAGTTTACCGTCTTCATCAAATTCTCGGTTCCAAATAACCGTATTACCATTTTCATCTACTTCTTCTTTAATACAAATGGTTGATTTGTCTTTAGATTTGACATTCACCAATTCACCTTCTTCTTTGCAGTCAAAGTTCCATTCGTATTTAAATTTCCCTTTTTCATTGTAAATGATACTTTTTTTAGATCCTCCTTCATAATAGCTGTAAACCAATTCATGCGTTGGTTCAATTCTAGATTTTTTAAATCGAAGATGCCTAACCAAAAGTCCTTGGGCGTTATACTCTTTTTTAAAGCCAGAATACGTTCCTTTCTCATCTATATTTTCTTGTTCAACCAATAAATCGTTCTCATATTTCAAAGTTGTCGTCCATTTTTGACCTTTGTTATTTTCAGTTAACACTTTAGTGATTTGATGCGCATCATTATATGAAAACGTAGTAACCGTTTCTAGTTTAGAAGTGGTATATACCTTTTTGTAAAGAAAACCTTCTTCATCAAAATATTCCACATATTCATTTTTGAAGTTTTTTGAATAATGCGTGGTTGTTTTTGACTTGATGTTGTTCTCTAAAATGGCCTTTTGTTGTTCTGGAGAAACGGTGTTAAAACTAAATGAATTGTATGAATTAAAAGCGCCTCTAGTTTCTGACCAGAAGTTACGTTGAGAAAAAGTAAATGTTGAAATTAAAAGGCAAGCCGCCAGCGCAAAATGGGATTTCATAGATTTGGATTTTTTCAAAATATAATCTCAAATCTAATAAAACGTTACAAGAATTTAATTGATCACCAATTTCTGAAAAAGGATTTCAGTATCCATTACTAATTTTAGTAAATAGGTGCCTGAATTTATTCCGTCAAGGGATAACTTTGTTGTGTTTAAACCTTGAGTGGTTTCCATTTGGTACGCTTGAATAATTGATCCATTCAAATCAACAATTTCAATTTCTATGTCACCTCTGATTTCAGTTTGCATTATTTCAATGTTTACTTCGCTCAGTGCCGGATTAGGATAAACTAATAATGGGATTGGATCTGGTTTAGTTTGTTTTAGGTATTTAATTGCAAGAATTTTAATCTCTCCAGTCTGACTTTTTTCGCTCAGTCGATAATATACGCCAGTATTAATACCACTTATATCTTCGAACTCATAAGCATGTGGCTCTGCATGGTCACCAACACTTAATAAAGAACCAACTTCTTCAAAAATTTCGCCGTCATTTGATCTTTCAATAATGAAACGTTCATTTTGGTATTCATTTTCGGCTATCCATGTTAGCACATTCGAATTTGCTTTTTGAATAATATTCAATCCCAAAAAATGGGTAGATAAAATGGTGCAGCCTCCCGTAATATTGGTCAAGGTAACCTGGTAATCACAAACGTCACCAGCAAATCCATCAATACCTAAATAAGCGCATTCAGACGAATCAACTGTAATTACAGGAGATGTCCAAGAGCCCCCTGGTGCGATAGGACTCTGTGATCCTTCTAAAGTTAATGATGCTTGTGTACCTGAAAATACGGCAGCTTGAATACCTTGATTGGGTGCTGACAAGTTACAGCCAGAAACGCCATTCACAGTAATCTGCCAGGTACCAGAAGTTAAAGAACAAAAGATGTTCCAGGCAAAATTATTAATGACAAAACCAACATCATTTCCGGCAGTACTATCCAGATCAGCAAAGGCCGTTCCGGTTCCACTGTTCCAATAACCTCCATCAGTACTTTCAGAAAAAATCGTCCCACACTCATCTATTAAGGTAGCGCCGGTACTTAAGGCATTGTCTGCCGGATTATCCATACCAATGCAAAAAGTAATATCTCCATCACCGGGTCCACCACAACTATTATTTTGAATTTGTATTAAATAGTCTAAACCAGGCGTTAAACCGGTAATTAGTTCATGATTTCCAGGGTCTCCCGTTTGCAATTGATCATAAACTTGGAGAGCACAAGCTGGGTTACAACCTAATCCTGAAGCGAAAGGGCCGTAAATAGCTATATGAGGTGCACAGTTAGGACTGTTTGTGATAATAAAGTTAAGTACCAAAGAATCGTTGTCAGCTGTGATTCTATACCACATAGAAGATTCAGTTGATCCACCAGAATAATTTGTAAAACACTCTGAGCCTTCAAGTGAGGCGCTAGCGGCATCCTCACCACAAGTTAACCCAGCATCCAGCGTTAATGTCGTTGCTGAGGAGCAGTCGTCATTTGCAGGTTGGCCAAATCCAATTATCCTTGAAAAGATTAATATGGTAAGAAAAATAAACTTTTTCATTCTTCTTTAGAATTAATGTACTCTTCGCGTTTGTATATCAAAATTGTGTATCCATTAATTTTTTTGGTAACATCAGAGAAGATTGATCGATTAGCTTCAATTTCACAAAGCATTTTGCAAGAAATGAGAGTGGTACTAGAAGAAACAGAAGCTTCAGATTCTTTGTCAAAACCTAAAATTTCGAATGAACTAGTATCTGCATAGTTAACGCAATCAGCTGAATCACAGTTGATTTGACATTGTGCGAAAAACGACAATGAGAGGGCATAAAGGGTAGCAAGTTTCTTCATCTTCAGTCCGTTATGTGCATAAGATGAAGAAATCTAACAAAGGTTGGAAAGAAATGATATATTTTTAACTAAACCCCTTTTTCTCTTTTATGAGTTCATATGCTTCTGCGATAATCTGAAATTTTTCTTTGGCAGACTTCTGCATTTCTTCACCTAAATGAATCACTTTGTCAGGGTGGTGTTGAACCGCTAATTGACGATAAGCTTTTTTAATTTCTTCAACACTTGCATCTTGAGTTATTTCAAGAATTCCGTATGCCGCTAACAATTGACTGCGCGAAGAATAACTTGTTTTTTTTGTTCTTTTTTTGGCGCCTTCAAATTTAAAGCGATACATCAAAAGTATTTGGTTATATGTTGAAAATGGAACCTTTAATTCAACTGCAATCTGCCTTAAAATTTTGTTTTCTTTTTTAGTTAAATAGGCGTCTGTAACGCAAATCCCCACTAACAAGTGCATCAACTGAACAATTGAATGGGTATCAAATTCTTTGATCATCTCAGCACAATGGGCTTTGACATCTATAGGTGGATCATCTAACTTGGAGTGGACAACCCCTAAAATGTATTGAGCACGTTTTTCACTGAAATAGTGATGCATAATTTCTGTCAAATACTTTAATTCTTTGTCAGAATGTCCATCAACTTTAACCACTGCTGTGACCAATTCTAAATAAATGATTGAAGCTTCGCTTTCATCAAATAGAAATTGATAATCCCGTTTTTTAGCTTTGCTTTTTTTGCGCATTCTATGACTGTAAAAAATCACAGCATATATGACCAAAACCATTATTCCTAAACCTACATAGTCTACAGGACCTTCTTTCATGATTATGATCCAGATGTAAACAAAAAGAACAAAGGCATAAGCACACCCAAATTCATTTCGCAGCGAATTTAACCTTTTACTCATGTTACTAAGAAAACCCTTTTTTTGTTTTTATTAACTCGTAAGCTTCAGAAATAATTTGAAATTTCTCTTTCGCCGCTTTTTGCATCTCTTTACCTAAATGAATCACTTTATCAGGATGATGTTTAACGGCTAATTTTCTGTATGCTTTTTTGATTGTCCGCTCATCCGCATCTTCTGTTATGCCGAGAATAGCATAAGCTGATTTTAGTCGAGCCGCAGAAGAATAGCTTTTGCGTTTTTGCCGTTTTTGTTCGCCTTCATGCCTGAAACGAAACATGTTGAGAATTTGCTTAAATGTGACATAAGGTAAACGGATGTGCAAGGCAATATCTCTCAACAGTTTATGCTCTTTTTTGGTCAATAAACCATCAGCTGCCGCTACCCCAATTAATAAATGCATTAACTGAACTTTGGAGTTTAGGTTGAAGGCATCTCTGATATAAGCACAAATTTCTTCAACAGGAGGGTTCTTGTTCGCAACTACATACCTAATTCGTTTCATCACTACTTGAACGTGTTCTGCTGAAAAGTAATCTATCATTGATTTTTCAACGAATCTTAATTCTGAATCTGCTGTTTTGCCATCTTCTTTTATCACAGCTGCCACCAATTGAATGAGCATATTACTGAAGTCAGATTCAGATTCTAAAAAGCCATATTTCTTTTTAATGGATTTTCGTTGCTTAGATTTCTTAACTGAATGTACAATCCAAACAGTTGCAAAGACTGCGGTAATACTAACTGTTAAAACGGGGTCATCCTCAAAAATGATTCGTGCACAGAGGAAAACAACGAACATTGTAAAACCGAACTTGGATATTTTGACAGACTGTGACTCAAACATGGGTTAAGATTCCTCTAAATTAATTAACTTCATAGAACTAAAAAATCAATATGTTAGCAAAGCATTCAACAGTTGAACCAAAAGGTTGGGATAAAGCTGAAATTAAGGCCGAAAATGTCCAGTTAATAAACAGAATTTCAGAATTACAACGTATACTTTATGCGGATGGCTCTAAAAGTTTACTCCTTATTTTACAAGGGGTTGATGCATCTGGAAAAGATGGAACCGTAAGACGAATATTCTCAGGAGTTAACCCTTTAGGTTGCAGGGTTTACGGATTCAAAAAACCAACTGAAGAAGAATTTGCACATGACTTTTTATGGCGAATCCACAAAGTCGTTCCTGCAAAGGGCATGATTCATATTTTCAACAGATCTCAGTACGAAGACATTCTTGTCCCTACTGTTTTAAAGACACACCCAAAATCGGTTATTGAAAAAAGATATGATCAGATCAATGATTTTGAAAAGTTATTGGAGGCATCAGGTACAAAAATCATTAAGTGTTATTTGCACATTTCAAAAGACGAGCAACTAGAGAGGTTGACTGAACGAATTGAAAATCCAACTAAGTATTGGAAGCACAATGATGGTGATTGGAGTTCAAGAAAAATGTGGGACGATTACATGAAAGTGTACGAAGAGATTTTTGATAAATGCAACAAGGTGCCATGGAATATCATTCCGTCAGATAAGAACTGGGTGAAAATTAATCATATCGCAAAATTGGTTGTTAAGGCTTTAGAAGATATGAAGTTAAAATGGCCAGAACTAGATTCTGAAAAGTTTAAGAAGTAAGTCGAGAGGAACGGGGATGAGTTAGAAGTGATGAGTTATGAGTGACGAGTGAAGTGTAATGAACTCCAAAAAAAAGTTATTTCACAGAGATTATTTTAAATCCGTTAATCGAGCGGCCTGTGCTGAGCAGAGTCGAAGTAAGCCGAGAGGAACGGGGAACGGATTATGAGTGATGAGTTATGAGTGATGAGTTTTAAGAAAAAAATGTTTCAACGTGACTTATTTAATTCAGTTAATCGAGCGTAGCCGAGAGGAACGGAGACCGAGCGTAGTCGAGGTGTGCGGTACCCGGTAAGACGAAGTAAAGCTAAGACGATCTATACTCTAAAACCTACCCCAACAACTGTTGTACACTCTTAGTGCAATAAGCTGGTGCTGGAATATTAAAATTCTCAAGTAATGTTGGATAAATTGCGCAAGTTGGAATTACATTCATGTTGATATGTGAAGGTTTAAATGAAGGGTGATAAACATATAGAATTCCTTCAGGTATATGATCAGCGGTAGTACTTGATTGGTCTGTGATAGCTGTATTTTCTAATCCTGTGTTTTGTGGTGGGATTATTTCTCCTGAAATAGACATAACGATTTCTCGCTGGTTGATGTGACCAAGTTCAAGTGAAAAAACGCCGTTATCGTGCTTTCTAAAACGCAGTGATTTACCGTTGATTACTGTTTCTTTCAGTTGTTTTTCAAACTCACCCTGGCCTTCAGTTACCTTAAAATTGAACTGTGGTAGCATTGCCGGAACAGATTCAAATTTAGAAATGCCAAAACATTGCATGAAATCACTTGGGTTTTTAATGTACAATTGACTCTCAATAGGACGTGCTTTAACAGCATCCTGTCCCATGCTAGAAAGAATCATTAATTGATATTCTGGATGTTTTTTAATAAAACGGGAAAGACGTTCAAGCATTGCGTCTGCATGATCTAAGGCAAATAATATTTCTCCGTCATAACGGTTAATCCAGTCTTTAGTAAAATGGTTTACTTCATATTGATCTGGAAATGATGCTGCCCAATAACGGTGCAAACAAGCAGCAACGTGATTGGTGTAAAATGTGGTGAAATCAGGTTTTTTTTGTTCCAGTAATTTGTAAAATAAATCAAAACTTAAGTTGGCTTGATGTGTTCTTCTTCGGGTAGATTTCCAACGTTCTTTTTTTTCCTGGATCAGCTGACTCGCAACTTTAGTAATTGTTTTGGATTTGAATCCTAATATTGGGGCCTTAACAGCAAGCTCAATAAGTGCTTTTTTAGGAATTTGTGTACTTACATTCCTAGCGGATTTTCTTGAAAGTGCCAAGTTTAGTTTTTGAAAAGCTTCTAATCTTTTTGGATGCGTTTCGTGGGTTTTAGCAAAAACATCAGGCACATAAAAGGAGTTTTTTTTACAACTTAAAGGTGCAGGGTAAGAGTGCAATGATCCAAATACTCCGGTAGAAATGCCATGGTTTTCAAGCGTCTTCCAAATAGCTGGAAATTCTTTGTTTTGTTGACTTAATTCTTGGTTTAAATCGAGAATAGCATGTGCTGACGAATCTACTCCACGGTGAACCGTAGGCCATGAACTCCACGGGTTCAATTGATCAGGGTTTTCACAAAATGAATTGAATTTTCGAAAGGTTGCTGCGTTTTTTGCCAACCATGAATTTGGTTTCACTTGGCAGTAATAATCCACAATTTTTTGCGGAACTTCATTCAATTCAAAAAAGATAATTTTTTTCACGGTCCCTCTAAATTACGTGAAAAGCCTAGATTTTGTTCGGATTAAGATATGTCTTTTTTATTCGTATTGATTATAAAGAAAAGTGCGTGAAATGGGGGATTATTTTAGGGTTAATCTTTACCAATCACAATAAGGAACTTTTGCAAGCTGAGAATTGGTATATCGATAATCATGAGTGACATCTTTAGTCACCCATTCAGGTTTCTCATAAAATTCATCCTCAGCATCTAACTCAATTTCTGCAACTATTAATCCTTGGTTTTTATCCAAAAATTCATCAATTTCCCATGTTTTTCCATTAAAAACTACAAAATGTCGTCTTTTTTTAACGATTTCAGAGCAAAATTGATCAATTAACTCTTGGGCTTCGTTTTTGGGAATTTCATATTCAAATTCAGCTCTTGTTGCCCCTTTAGATTTTCCTTTAATCGTTAAATAGGCTTGTTCTCCGGCTATTCGAATCCGAATGGTTTTTTCTGATTCTGAAACCATATAGGCCTGTGCCATTTCAACTGTGCGTTCAGGAATTACATGTTGCCACTTTTCTTGATTTATGAGGTATTTATGTTCTATTTCTAAGGGCATAATGACATGCGGTTAGGTTTACTTTTATCGCTTAATGTTTAAATTCGTGTTAATTTTACTGAAGAAACTCGAAAATAAAGGAAATCTACAAGTTTAATGGTTTTACGATTATTCGGTATTATTTAAATTATTGATTTGAAGCGATTTTTCATTTATACTTTTTTTGCCCTACTTATTGCAGGGCCTTCATGGTCGGCGGATAATTTTACGACCAGTTTATGGATCGATTCTTCTTCTTCGGCTTCAATTGAAGAAGTAATTATATCAAATCGTTTTGAAAAAGTTGAACGGAACAATTTTTTTAATCCATTTACAAATTCTACTTATTGGTTGAAAATAACACCAGATTCTGCGTTTTCTTCAGCAAGTAGAATCTTGTTTAGTAATTCATACAATCACTACGAAAGCATATACTTTGATTATGGTAGCGGAAGGGTGAAGAAACAGAATTTTGGAACTTTTCAAAAAAGTGAATCCAATACGTTTCTACCAAGCTTTGAGCTTGACGCAAAAATTAAGGCAATTTTTGTAAGTATAAAAAGTGATACTTTTCTATATGAGTCATTTCATATTGAAAGCGAGAAAACAGTTTATAAAAGTATTAATAAGCTGTTCTTTTTTTATGTGCTGTTTTTAGGTTTTTTACTTTTTATTTCCGCTTATATATTGCTACTCTATTTAAAATCTAAGCGGATTATTTTAAGGAGCTATTTATTGTATTTGCTGTCGCTTATTTGCATGTTTTTGTTCATTTCAAACTTAGGTAGCTACCTCATTTGGCCAGACTTGAAATTCTCTCCTTCTTATTTGGAAGGTAGCTTTAGCTTTTTTACGGTTTGGAGTTATTTAGAATTATCTATCAGAGTCACTAAAATAGGAAGTTATGTTCCGATTTTAAAGAAAATAGCGCGATTGTTTCTATTCAGTTCGTTGCTTGTTCAACTCGTCATAATAGTAGGTTTTCATCCAAGATATTTGAGCTTAACTTCTAACTTTTTGCCCCTGATAGCTTTGATTTTTTTGATAATATTTTCGATAATTAGTTTGAAAAACAAGAACAAACACGCCGGAATTTATCTGTTTGGAATTATCAGTTTTATTTGTGGAATGTCAGTTCGGATATTCATAAATTGGGGGATTATACCTTATTCAATGACGACTGATTTATTTGTTTATGCAGGTTTATTTATTGAACTCTTGCTGTTTACTTTTGTTGTAATTACACATATTGAAAAGAACATAAAAGAGTATGCCAATACTCAATTAGAATTAATAGAGAAAAGTAATCGAATTAACGCTTTAGAAAATGATGTAGCTCAACTATCTGTCCAAAATAAGGAGTATGATAATTTGGATGATGAGGCCTTTGGATTGCAGTTGAATGAAAAACTACATACGGAACTTACTGCACGAGAAATTGAAGTATTAAGAGCACTAATTGAAGGCGGGACTCAAAAAGAGATTGCCGACAAATTATTTATTTCACTGAGTACCTTAAAAACGCATATTAGCAGAGTTTATTCAAAACTGGACAGTCAGAACAGAATAGAGGCCATTAATAAGGCGAAGAATTTATTGAAATAAATGAGGCTCTTATTGGCACTGAACTTGATTTATGTTCTATTTCTAAAGGCATTATTTTGAATAATATTCTATTGTCCTATAGGTTGTTGAGGTCTTCACACCATCAATGAATTCAATTTTTGTTGTCCAATTGTTTTGGTCATCATATGTGTATTGATAGGTTCTAAATGACTTTACATTCATTGGGCTAGATGATTCTATTTTTATCGGATCTTTGTTTTCATTACAGCTAACTTTGCGATAAGTTGAGTAAGATGGTTTAGAGTTTTCATAAACGGTGTAGGTATTTAACCTTGCATAATTGTCTGGATTGAATTCAGAAACTTCACTTTTAATGAGAAGCTCATTTTTATCGTAAAATTTAACCTTGCTAATTAAAGTTCTTCCTAAGGTTTCATAAGTATAATCGGTGGTTTCTATAATTTCACCTTCGTTATTATAAGAGATTGTTTTAATCAGAGAATCTTGCTCGTCATATTCGTAATCAGCTGATCTTTTTAACCCAGCTGAAGTAAATTCACTATTAGAAATCTTACCATTTGAAAAAGTTTTCTGTAATTGAAAAGTGGATTTTCCTTCCTGATCAACCTTAGAAGTTTGGATGTTATAATTGAATTCATCTCGTTCATAGATGGTGGTTTCTCTATAGCCAAGTGGCTCAATTTTTCTAACTGATGAATCAATATATCCTTCAGGATTAAAATAGTGATAATAAGTTGACCTTGTTTCGCTAGTATTTAATGAGTCATCTGGCTTTACGCTATACTCTTCAGTGGTTTTGACATTGCCATTCAAATTAAAGTCCTTTAAATCTGATGGGGCAATTGGTGGCGGTGTTTGGTTGCAGGCTAATAGTGTTAAGGCACATACAAAAATGAAAGAGAAGCGCATCTTGTTTAAAGTTTTGTCCAACAAAAATACACTTTAAAAAGAAACCTTATTTTTAGATCATGGATGTTGGTTTGATTGTTTTACTCTTTATTGGAATTGGTGTTGGTGGATTAATCGCTTACAATAAGAGAACCTTTAAAATTCCCGTTTATGTCAGAACGCCCGACAGGGAATTTCCGTATCAATGGCGCGAGATTCTCGAAAAAAGGATTGAGTTTTATCAACGATTAGATGCAGCCGGCAGAAAAAAGTTTGAAGATAAAGTTCATGTGTTTTTGTTAAACGTAAGGGTGTTGGGAATGCAAACTAAAGTTTCTCATGAAGATAAAATACTGGTTGCAGCCAGCGCAGTGATTCCTATTTTTGGTTTTGACAATTGGCATTATTTTAATTTGTCAGAGGTACATCTTCATCCATCTAAATTTAAGATTCCGGGTCAAAAGAGGTATGCTAGAGGTTTAATTGGTTGGGGAGAAATGGACGGTATTATGAAGCTTTCCAAAAAAGCGCTTCATGAGGGGTTTCAAGATCAGAATGATCAAAGAAATGTAGCGATTCATGAGTTTATTCACGTTATCGACAAGTTGGATGGAGAGGTGGATGGCGTCTTAGAAACCTTAATGAACGAAATTGACATAATGCCGTGGATGCAGTTAATGCAGCATGAAATGAAAGAAATTGAATCAGGAAATTCTGATATCCGCAAGTATGGCAGTGCTAATCACGCTGAGTTTTTAGCCGTAGTAGGGGAGTATTTTTTTGAAAGTCCTGAAAAGATGAAAATTGAGCATCCTGCTTTGTTTAATGCTTTAGACAGCATGTTTAATCCTAAAATAATCCCAAAAGCAGATCGCTTTAAATACACTAAAAAATATGATCCCTGCCCATGCGGAAGTGGTAGAAAGTTTAGCAGATGTTGTATGGGGAATTGAATGATTAAATAAGTCGTTTCTCAATATAATCTGAACTCATCATTCTTAAAGCACCCATATATTTCATTTTAAAGGTCACAAAATCACCAATTTTATAGTTTTTCTGAGCGTCATTAATATCCAGAACGAGCATGTCTGAGCTTCCGGCAACTAATTCAATGTTCGGATCTTCAGGAATCAAGAAATCAATATCCGACACATCCAAAATCCCAATGTCTAATAAAGCTCTTACAGCAAATTCGCCGTAATTTTCTTCATCAATTTCATGCGTTTCACCAGATGGGTTTGTGCCTAGATATCCAACAGGAACCTTTGGTTTTTCAGTTATTTCTATGATTTGAGATTTGAGTTGAAATACGCCGTTACTCATCCCCGGAATTTCTTTGTTATCCCATAAGTCATTTCCAAAATAAAGACTTTCACCTACTCTAAAATGATTGATTCCAGATGGAACCTGCTTTTTAAACAGGAGCGGTAAAACTATTGAGGTTCCGCCAGTAACCCAAGGAATTTTACGGTCAAATTTGGCTTCAATTAATTGTTTGTATAAACAAAGTTGAATGAGTTTATCTTCTGAAGGATAGACGCCGCTTACACAGTTCAAGTTTGCACCAATTCCTGTTATTTCAATATTTGGCAGGTCAAAAACAGAAGCGTAAAAATCCATTAGATCTTCGCCCATTACCCCTTCACGTAAATCCCCCAATTCTATCATGATAATGATTTTGTGAAATTTATTTTGCTTGACGGCCTCTTCTGAAATCCACTTAATCGTTTCTAGTTCTGTATTGAAACTAGCATCTGCCCAGTGAACGATTTCTTCAATGTGGTCTTTTGCCGGCGGTTTAATATAAACGGTTTGGATGGATGGTTTTATTTCTTTTATCTTTTGAAGATTACTGATTCGAGCATCACATATTTCTTCTATCCCAAGGTCTATGAGCACCTTTAAGTAAGACTCTTCGCCGCATAGAATTTTTGAAACTATCGCCCATTCCTTTTGCTCTTCCTTAAAATGTTGAGAAAGTACTTCGTAATTTTGTTGAAGTAAAGTTTTATCTAATTCTATATATGCCATATTAGTTTGTTATTATTCGTGGAATATCTTTTGGTAATCGTGTCAGTAATTCGTAGTTCAGTTGACTTGAAAAATCACTAAATGAAGCAACGGTAATTGCATGTTTACCTTGAGTGCCAATCAAAACCACCTCATCACCTTTTTTGATGCTGCTTAAATTGGTAATGTCTACCATAAATAGGTTCATGTTGATCGTGCCAACAACATCTAGTCGTTGCCCGCCGATAAGTACTTTTCCGTGATTGCTTAACGAACGTGCGAACCCATCTGCATAGCCTACCGGAACAGTGGCAATGAGCATGTCTTTTTCAGCCATTAAAGAAGAACCATAACCGATATATTCTCCCATTTTAACGCGTTTAATTGACATCACATA
Organism: Crocinitomicaceae bacterium; assembly: GCA_039939375.1. GTDB lineage: Bacteria > Bacteroidota > Bacteroidia > Flavobacteriales_D > Crocinitomicaceae > Paracrocinitomix. The sequence continues at coordinate 585,055 of JBDVJO010000011.1, forward strand.
ACTTTTCCAAGAAAGCACAGCCTTTAGCGGGTCATCCATGTTTTTTTTCTTGACGAAGTGTGCCATTCTCACTTCTTTACTTGGCCATAATCCGTATTGCATGATTCCAATCCGTGCTAAATTTTTTTGACTGTTCGGAAAATTCATAACGGCAGCAGAGCAGGCCAAATGTTTAGCTTTTACTTCAATGTTATTTTTGGCAAACAGCTTTTCAAATTGATTGAATCGGTTAATTTGCTTTTTAATTCTGTAATAATTGGCTACGTTTTCGGCGCCTGCCAAATGAGAACATAAACCTTCTAAACTGATAAATTCTTCGTGACGTTTCATAAAGTCAAGAAGTGGCAGCAAATCACTTTTTGAAAACCCAGTTCTGTTCAGTCCTGTTTCAACTTCTATGTGAATTTTTGCTTGCTTTTTAAGCTTCTTAGCAACCTTAACTGTTTGGTTGAGTCTTGCTTGTTCAAAAACGTAAAACTCAATGTCATTTTCCACTGCCCAATCTAATTGACTTTCATCAATATTTCCCATGATTAGAATACGATCAAATGCCAGGTTGGTGTCAAGAACTTGCTTGGCTTCTGAAGCTGAAAAAACGGCAAAACTTCTAATGCCACAAGCAAATGCGGTGGGAACAAAACTCACTATTCCATGTCCATAAGCATTGCCTTTTACAACAGATGTAAGCTCACAATCAGAATTTAAAGTTGATTTAATGAATTCTAAATTGCTGAGAAGGGCCGTGATGTTAATTTCAATGTAAGAGTTCTCTAACATTTTGCAGCTTTTTGAATGATTTCGAAAAAGATGTTACTTCCAATTTCAATTAATTCATCTTGAAAATCATAATCGGGATTGTGAAGGTTGGGTATATTTTCTCCTGCCCCCAATCCAAACATGGCTCCGGTAGATGTCTGCGTAAAATATCCAAAATCTTCACCCCAAGGAAATGCTTTGTCTTTCTGGATAATTTCATAATTCCGTTCTTGTGCGCTCTGTTGAATTAGTTCTGTAGCATCAATATTGTTGATGACTGAAGGAAATTCTTCAAACCATTGAATGGCGTATTTCAATCCTTCGTTTTCACAAATGGTGTGGATGCTCTGTTCGTATTTTTTCTTGAACTCCATTAAACTTTGGTAATCAGTTGTTCTGAAAGTATATCCAATCGCCGCTTCTCCAGCCGAAGTCCCGTATGATTCAGATCCAAGTTTTGTGTAAACAGGTGTTGAGATAAACTGTTGATATGCTGAAACGAAATCTTGTTTTAAGGCTTCAGTTTTTTGGATTATTGCAGCAATTGCCAGGGCTGGGTTGGTTCCATTTTCAGGTTCAGCAGCATGAGAAGCTTTACCAATTAACTTTGTTTTGACACTGATCACAGATGGCGTAAATAATCCGTTTTTTACAACGACACTACCTTTCTTGTAGGAAGGAACATTATGCAAGGCAAATATAAAATCTAAGGGATGAGATTTTAGAAATGCTGATTGATCTAAAAGTTCTTTTGCCCCAATCCCATTTTCTTCGGCCGATTGGAATATCAAAGTAACGCGACAGTTTTCTGGAAAATCTTGTTCAAGTAGATATGCTAAACGCAACAAAATAGTCATGTGACCATCATGTCCACATTTATGACTATTGCCTGTGTTCAATGAGCGGTGCTCAAAAGTATTGACTTCTTCAATGGGCAATGCGTCTAACTCGCAACGAATGGCAATATGATGATTTGAATTGCCATCAGATCGGCTTGCAATCAAACTTTTGTGATTGTCAAGTTCGAACGTTGCTGTGGGCCAAAACTCAAGCATCATCTGATGAATATACGCTTTGGTCTTTTTTTCTTGACCAGAAAGTTCAGGATGTTGATGTAATAATTTTCTGATTTTAATAAAATCTTCAACTTCCATTTTATCTTTTTAGTCGCATTTCAAGATAAGGGTTCGTAAATCCCATTTTCTCGTATAAGAAACGGGCTGGGTTCTCTTTTTCAACATGCAATGCCACGTCACCTTTGGTGAGTTTAAGCGCATGCTCCATTAGTCTTTTACCTAAGCCTTCGCCTCTTGCCTGTTTGTGAACGGCGATATAGACAAGTATGTTCTCTGGAATATATCCGCTCATTCCTGTTTCGTTGATGACTACGCAACCTCTAATTTCTTCGTCATTGTGGGCTGCTAATACAAAGCCTTTACCTAAAGTTTCAGGGTTTAAGGCGTAGTCAAGACAGTTCAAAATTTCATTTTTCTTATCCCCATATTCGTCTAAATGTTGATATAAGAACGACACAATTTTTTCGTTACTGAGACTAGATGGTTGCCCCGATATTGGGCTGATTAATGTAAACTTCATTTATTTTATCCTGATTAGTTCTAGTGAAAGGTGTTTTTGTTTTACAATTGATTCTATGAATTTGAAATGTTCTTTTTGAACAAATAAGTAGAATTTACCGCCATTTCTTCTCGCCATTAATGCAAAGAGTATCCATTTAGATATTAAATCTGGTAAATTCTTTTTCTTGAATTTATCTTCAACTGTAAAGTAGTCTTTTCTGTTTTTGTATTGAGCGACAATGTCTGGTGTGTATGACTTTTTAGCCATTTTGTAACTCAGTGCATTAGGTGTATTTTCATTGGCTCCCTTTACTTTAACTTCTTCAACATCTTCCTTCTTAAGGTTTGCCACAATTCGTGTAATTACGTCTTTTTTCATAGTGTTTTATGTAAAAAAGGGAGCTTATATAAACTCCCTTGAACTCTCATTTGTCCAAAAATATTTTCGAAGACAACCAAATTAAAACCAAGTAATCTTGAGAGTAATGATAGATTGTAAAGCATAGACTATATATGTTCTATGCGACACAAAAGTATGAAATCATATTGGTTTTCCCAAGAAAATCGGTGTTAATTTTCGATTTTAGGCAATGATAAGTCCTGTAGGTAGTAATGTAAGGCCCTGTTAAAACTTAGCTTTTGTTAGGGTCTGGAACCGTTAAAATAGGTCCGGCATCTATTTCTTCTGCACCTAAAGCTTCAACAAGTAAATTTAATCCCGTTTGAATCTGAATAAGTTTGTCACCGGGTAATTTAGAAAGTTTGGTTACCAGTTTTTCTTGTAAGAGGGGCGGGGCTTTTTCTAAAGTAGCAAGACCGTTTGAGGTAAGACTTAATTGCGTTGCTCTTTTGTCTTCTCTAGCTGGTAGTTTGGCTACAAATCCTTTCTTTTCTAAGCGGCTGACGATTCCAGTTACGGTACTTGAATTTAGCTCTAAAAATTTGCGTAATTCTAATTGAGTACACTGAAAGTTTTCAGATCTACTCAGATAAGTGAGTGCTAAAATTTGTGGAATGCTAAGACCGCATTCTTTTTGAATTTTTTTAGAATCTAAGTTGATTGAACGTACAACTTTTCGGATTGGGATGAGGATATCTGTATAGTCCATATCCAAATATACATAATTATGTTGTCTGGAATTAAATTCAGAATTACAAATCTACCCAAGTCTTGTCATTTCTGTAGCGATATTTGTCAAAGATGAGGGTAAGTTGGCCTGCGGCATTTACCGAATAAATCTGTTTTCTTTCGGTTGGAATAGGATCCATATTGGTTTTTTGAAAATAGGCTGTCCTAAAGATAATTTTATCCTCATCAAATTGAATGTATTCACGTTCCCAAAACAGATTGTTACAGTCGCCACCGCCATCTTTAAAAACATAAAAATCGAGTAGAAAAATGGTTTGCCCATCTTCAATTCGGTAAAATTTATTGATGGTATCTTTTGTTCCCCATTCATTTTCTACAATTGACGTGCGAGCCATGAACTGATTGCCATTCACCTCATAAGTGGTTGTTTGCCCCAAACTTTGAAAAATAAACAATAAAGAAACGATTAATGCACTTGCTTTCATGTGAGGAAGATACGGTGCCATATCTAAAATTACAATCCTTCTAGCTATAACTAGATACAAGAATTATTATCCGTCAAGAACAAGAAGAAATTCGTTTTTATTTAGATAATTTCATTCCAATTTTACCACCTACATAGGCCATTGGTATATAGGCAACAGCTATATCTAAAACAGCAAACCAAATGGGTCCGGGAAGCATGATGTTTATTGCTATGCCTCCGAGTAAGAAGAAACAACCAATCCCTAACGCCAGTTTCATTTTATTTGAAGCCGCAATTTTAGCCGTGACAATTGCTCCTAGCAAGGTTCCTAGAGCATGTGCTAAAAATGGAAAGATAAAATGTTCTCCACCTAGTGTTGGCATAATTGCTGCCAATGCTTCCATGTTGTTTGGGTCAACCCCCTCAATAGGAAAAACACTATGTCCAACAGTGACAAGTCCCATATTAGCAACATTTCCAATTACAAGGCCAACAATAAAGGCAAGTATATTCTTAACAACTGGTTTCATAAGGTCTTTTTTGTAAAAGTAAGAATTTTTAAACGGCTCGTTTTGCCGCTTTAAATTCTAAAATGGCTAGGGTACTTACTAAAGCGATATCAACACCAAAATAAATGATGCCAAGAGTGGTTAATTTTTCAAAATGCATATAGGTTAATATGGCTATGGCTCCGCAATATGACAAATTTAGTGTCCCTATTAAATTCAAATAGAAAGCAACATCCCTTACTTTTTTCAAGTAACAAACCAGTGAGTATAATGCAAAGAATCCTGCAAACACAGCTAAAAGGTAAAGGGTGTTCAACGGCATCTGAATGTATTCGTTTAAGGCAGGAACAACTAAACCAAGCATAAGAGCAGCAATGCATGCGCCAATAAAATCGAACAAGAAAAATCGTTTGGGCGGTATTTGATTGAGTTTGGTCAAGACTTTTGTTTTATCAAAACAAATAAACTAAATAATTCCCTTTGCTTGGTGCCCGTATACTTTAAAATCATGCCATATGCCTAAAATCACATAGATCCAAGAAGTTGCGAAGGTTGCTGTGATTGAATTTAACTCTGATTCCATTCTGAAATTAGGAGTGCTCCAATTTTTTATGAATAAGGCAATTGATCCATTCATAAAAACAAGGAAGCAGAAACAGACCAAAACAAACTTTAGGTGTGAAGGTTGCTTTCCTTGAATCAAATCTCGAGCGTACAAGAAGATACTTAGACCACCTAGTATTATGCTGAGAATTAGGGTAGATAAAGCATTGGGCATGCCTGTAACCATACTCAGTAAGTCGCCCACTTTTGAAGCAATTAACAAGGGAATTACACCTCCGATAAACGAAAAAACTAATCCAATTGAAAGCAGACTCATGCAAAGTCCAAATATGGTTCCGAATTTTTTCAGATAAACTTAATTTCCATCAATCACTTGCCCTGAACCTGAGGTAGATGTCGCCATTAAGATTGGATTGCCTTTGAAAGTTAAGTTGCCAGATCCACTTAAACTAGCGTTTAAATCATAGCTTACTGAAACTTTTGCATTACCAGAACCGCTGAGGTTGGCTACTACCTTTTCTGCGATAAAATCATGTTCGCCATAGTTTCCAGATCCAGAAATAGTTAAATCCAATTCATAGCAACTTCCGGATATGCTCACGTTACCAGATCCATTTTGATTGACACTTACTTTATTCGCAACATTGACTGTTTGCAAGTGAATGTCTCCCGAGCCAGAAGAAGTCATGAAAGAATTTTCGGCATTCATGGCATCCATTTCAATGTTACCAGAACCAGAACTGATTAATTCGAGCAGTTCAAAATCATGTCCTTCGTCAAAATTTGCATTAACATTAGCCGAACCGCTAGTTTCAATTGAATAAACATCATCATCTGAAACCGTGAAGATTAAATTCTCTTCGTTAGTGATGACGCGATTCTTGGACAAAGAAATCACCAAGGTGTTTTCAATGACTTCTATCTCAATCAACTTCATGATTTTATCATTGGCGGATACTTCTACATTTCTGACAGAACTCTGCGTGTAATTCAAAACACCGGCAGTTTCAATTCTTATTTTGTCAAAGTCTTCAACTTCAAAACGTTTGGTAGAAGATTCACCTTCAGAGGCATCAATTTTACTACAAGACGGCAAGATTAAAAGGAGTCCTATTGGAATTAGAAAGGCACGTAATGTTTTCATTTTTAATAGATTTTGGTGTTCATAGAGCATCAATTATAATGCCAGAAGAAAGGTATTACAATTCTTTCACTTCTTGCCTGCCTTCTTAAATTTAATCCACAGATTATCAGGGTGCATAAATGGGTTTTTACTTTTCGCAGGAGTATAAATTACCAGAACCACCACCTTGTCCTCCATAATAGGAGTAAACATACATGCTGTCGCCGCTCACTTTCACTTCAAAAATGCTTGGATAGCCTGAATAATTGAACCATTCACCTTCATGTAATGAATCTACGTGGATTTTATTGTTCAAAACAATAATCGCCTTCTTCTCTTTTTTTACTTCTAAAATTGTGTGAAACGTTGTGTCGCTAGAATCTTCGTAAAGTTCCCAGTAACTACTTTCTACTTTGCAAGCGTAATCACCTGAATATTTACTGGATTTAGTACAACTAAAAATAGTTAGTAATAAAGCGAATATAAGTGTCTGTTTGGGCATATTAAGATGAACTATAAATTTGAATTATTATTGCCTAAATACAAATAACAGCTGTTGGGGATATCAAAACTTAATTCAATATCCCCTTAACATCAATAGCTTCTAATTGCTTTTATTCTAATTCAATGAATTAATTCAAATCAAAGCGATCTGCATTCATAATTTTCACCCAAACTTTAACAAAGTCTTGAACAAATTTTTCCTTGTTATCATCTTGTGCGTAAAGCTCTGCATACGCTCTTAAAATTGAGTTTGAACCAAATACGAGATCTACTCTTGTTGCTGTCCATTTAGTTTCTCCTGTTTTTCTATCAATTAACAGGTACAGGTTTTCGCCATGTGGCCTAGCTGCATATTTCATGTCGGTGATGTTGACAAAAAAGTCATTGGATAAAACTCCAACATTATCTGTGAACACACCTAGTTTGGAATCTTGGTAATTGGTGCCAAGAACCCGCATTCCGCCCATTAGAACGGTCATTTCTGGTGCGGTAAGACCTAAAAGTTGTGCTTGATCTAACAATAGTTCTTCGGGTTGCACAGCATAAGATTGCTTTTGCCAATTTCTGAAGCCATCATGAACGGGCTCAAGATTATTAAATGATTCTTGATCGGTCATTTCTTGAGTGGCATCACCACGCCCTGGTGTGAACGGAACCTTTAGATCAAAACCACCTTTTTTTGCTGCTTGTTCAATGGCTGCGGTTCCACCAAGTACAATTAGGTCGGCTAAACTGATTTTGTTTGAAAGTTCGGCTTGTATCTCACTCAATTTGTTCAGTACTTTTTGCAAACGTTGAGGTTCATTACCTTCCCAATCTTTTTGAGGAGATAAACGAATTCGAGCTCCATTCGCGCCTCCTCTGGAATCAGATCCTCTAAAAGTTCTAGCGCTATCCCAGGCTGTATTGATTAATTCAGTTGCAGTTAATCCACTGTTGAGTAAAGTTGCTTTTAACGCGTCTAATTCGGATTCACTGAGCTCACATTTTGATGCTGGAACAGGGTCTTGCCAAATTAAATCTTCAGTCGGAACATCTGCTCCCAAATATCTACTTTTCGGTCCTAAGTCACGGTGCGTTAATTTGAACCATGCTTTTGCAAAAACGGCCTCAAAATAGGCAGGGTCTTCATAGAATTTCTCAGATATTTTGCGGTATTCAGGATCCATTTTCATAGCCATATCAGCATCCGTCATAATCGGGTTTTGTTTCACGTTCGGATTGTGTGCATCTACTGGCTTATCTTCATCTTTAATATTCACCGGTTCCCATTGCCATGCACCAGCAGGGCTTTTTTTGGTCTCCCAGTCATAGTTTAACAGTAAATGAAAATAGGTATGGTTCCATTTGTTCGGTGTTGTTGTCCATGCACCTTCTAAACCGCTTGTAACGGTATCAATTCCGTTTCCATTTCCTTTAGGATTTGACCAACCAAGCCCTTGCTCATGTACATCTGCTCCTTCGGGATCTGCACCTAGCGCTTCAGCATCTCCATTTCCATGCGCTTTTCCAACGGTATGACCTCCGGCAGTTAGTGCAACAGTTTCTTCATCATTCATAGCCATCCTTTTGAAGGTCGTTCGCACATCATGAGCAGTTTTTAAAGGATCTGGTTTGCCATCTACGCCTTCAGGGTTTACGTAAATCAATCCCATTTGCACAGCCGCTAACGGATTTTCAAGCGATTCACTATTGTCTTTTTCGTTGTAACGGTCTTTATCTAGCCATTCTTTTTCTGATCCCCAGTAAATGTCTTTTTCTGGATGCCAAATATCTTCTCTTCCTCCTGCATAACCATAAGTTTTGAATCCCATTGACTCATAGGCCATGTTTCCTGCTAAAACGATAAGATCTGCCCAAGAAAGTTTATTGCCGTATTTCTTTTTGATTGGCCAAAGTAACCGTCTTGCCTTGTCTAGGTTGGCGTTGTCAGGCCAGCTATTTAAAGGGGCAAATCGTTGGTTACCTGTGCTAGCACCCCCTCGTCCATCTGCCTCTCTATAAGTTCCGGCTGCATGCCATGCCATCCTGATCATTAGTCCTCCATAATGACCCCAATCTGCGGGCCACCAATCTTTACTTTCTGTCATTAAGTTTTTTAAATCGGTTTTTAGGGCTTCAAGATCTATGCTCAAAAACGCTTTTGCGTAATCAAAATCCTCACCAAGTGGATTTGTTTTAGTATCATGCTGATGCAGGATATCTAAATTTAGGGCTTTAGGCCACCACTCGGTAACTGTATTTTGTGATTTGGTATTTGCGCCATGATTGATTGGGCATTTTCCTGAATTTGAATTGTTGTTTTCCATAATATTTGCTTTCGAATTGTTCCTTTCTGCAAGTTAAGGATAATCTTAGTGTGTTCAAGTGCGATAATTTCTATACCGATATCAGAATTATTGATAATTGAGTTTTGGATACTGATGCTTCAGGGATTGCTGTTGATTTCAAAAAATCTTTTTTCGTTCAGAATTAATCAGACACACCTTGTTCTTATTTGCAAGACAATCAGAAATCTACGGTAATGTACGTAGGTGTATTAGTGCGGTCTTATTATAGATTTACATCAAAAACAGATAAGATGAAAAGTTTGAGATTATTGCCTCTATTATTAATTTTAAATACGTGGAAATCAAATGCGCAGCTTTCGAGTCATATTTCTAATGGTTCTACTGCAATTGGTTTTCATGCGGGATTTGTTGCATTAAAACATAAAAATAATGCTTTTGAAATTGGTCAAAAACATGGACCCTATTTTGGGTTTTCAGGGATTGATATTGCGCATACAAATTATGACAGTTGGACGTTCAGGTATAATCTTGAAATGAAATGGACTATGGATCTTTTTCATAAGGGAGTAGAGTTTTTTAAAGGAACAGCTCTGGATGCAAGGGTTGATTTTACTGGATTCACTTGGCACAAACTTGGGGTAAATGTATTTTCTACTGATAATTTTTGTGTTGGAATTGGAGGAAGCTTCTCAGATTACATTGTTGATATTCCAATCTTTGCTAATGAAAATGGTGACTTTTTTGAAGGGCAAAGATGGCAAGAGCCTTCAGGTTGGAATTGGACAGCAGGACCATGTTTATTTCTTGATTACGGAATAGGAGATTTTGCATTTAATTTTATTGGAAGCTATGATCTTACTTACTTTACGCCAAAAATCACCCAAGATTATGAAGATTTGACAGTTCAGATTGACGGATATGAAAAGCCTCACTTCATGTACTTTGATTTTGCTGTAAATCATGAATCTGGTGTTTACATGTCGTTTAACAGAACACTAATGATTGATAATGGATTGCTAGAAAACAATGTATCGAGAGGTGAGTTCAAGTTTGGATGGAGATGGTGGATTTAGGCTGCCTCTTCGTTTTAGAAATAGAATGGTTTAAATAATTCTACCCCAATTAATAGTTTTCAACTCTATTCTCTAAAAAACACGCTTCGTTGCTGGCGTTTTCTATACTTAGTTTTTGGTGTAATTGCTTTTTGATTATTTGGACGATAAGTATTGGCATCTGGGTTGAGAATGTAGTTGACTTGTGATTCAATCATTTTTTCAAAAGGCAAAAGAAAATCTTTGGTGTCGCATTGTTCGCTGCCGCTTGTATTCAATAAATTAATGACGGTGTAAACCGATTCAATGGTGCTCAAACAAAGTGCTTCTGGCTGTTGTTTGATGATGAATTTAGATTTAATTTTATTGTCAAAACTCAATTTTTTAAGGCCTTGTAAATTCTTGCTGAGTTTGAGCATCTTTCTGGCGCAAGGCCACGTGCCATCTAAAATAAAAATATTGGGATGCGCTCCTATAAATGACTTTGTCTCTGTACTCTTTTTGAGCGATAAATTGAAGCTATCTGTTCCTGGATAAAGCAAAAATGCATCATTTTTTTCTTCAGCTAGAATTTCATTTACGCGTTTATTGTGAGAAAAATCAACGCCAACTATAATCTCTGAATTTTCAAGTTGGAGCCTAGTCATGTGACCAGTTCCGTTCTTCTCTTTTTTGTATTCTTTTGGGTGCATCAGAATAATGAAACGCCCATTGGTTTTGAAAGGGTTAATGTGCTTACAAATGCAAGTGCATGAAGGCCTCATGCATTCATAACATTTCGATCTTGGATGTTCTATATCTACGCGCAAATTGAAAACTCTTGATGATTAGAATTGGCTAATGCTTGAGTAAAGTTAATGCTTTCGCCGTAGTTTCGCTTGAGGCTTGGGCAATTATTGGATGGTGAACTAGAGAGATTCGGTAATGGATAATAGAAGGAGGTTATTTTTATAGCATAGTTCTATGTTAGGCGCAGTTTTCTGCCCCTCCTACAATGAATTTCATACCCATGGTTCCGGGCATTGGTTGAAAGCCTGCCAGTTTTAACTTCTTTTGAACATATATTTCTTTGACAAATTCCTCTCCAGTCATATCAGTGTATAGTTCCCCATTCAACAGATCAGCTGGAGGAAAGAACAAACTGCATTTCGCATAGCCAAGATGAATCGCCAAACAGGCCGGAGAATCTCCGGTCGTAACGAACAAACTTTCAAAATAGGCTCCTTCTGACGCCCCCTCTATTGGAATTGCACTAGGTTGATTTTTTCCTTCAAAAGATAAAGTTTTTGGTCTGCCTGAGATCAGGCTCGTACCATCTTTGTAACGCAGTATCGGATAAGGTTCTTTGGTTTCTGTGACAATTGCTGATTTAGTGTCTGTATAAACTGAAATTTGAAATCCTCCCACCGCATCTGATCGATCGCTTCGAAAAGCAATTTCAAAAGCTTTATGCATTTGAATATGATCTTCTACCTCATTCAGCCGATCAGCCAAGAAGTGTTTCTGAAATTCATTAAACGAATCCTTATCTCCTATCCAAGATGATTGGGTTTGTGTTGCTTTTCCATCTTTAATTTCTATTAAAAGAGGTCCGCTAGATTCTAAACAAGCCAAAATAAAATCCGTTTCTTGATTTGACTCTTGATGCAGTTTGAAAAGATGTTGGATAAAATCGTTCCAGGCTATTGTTGTCTTAGATTTCTCCATGAAATGTATATAAGCAACTTCAGCAAAGTGGACATTACCAGCGTAACATAAACAAAGTCTAGGTTCTAAAATCAAGGCTTTGATGTTGCCTTTCAGATCATCATTTCTAACTATTGAATGACCTGTGATTTTTGTGTCGGATTCTATGTAAATCTTTTGGTCAAGAATTTTTGCAACTACCAAGGTCATAATTGATAAGGATACTGGTTAATTGAGCATAACGTTTGGGTAAAGTTAGTGCTTGAGCACGAACTGCGCAAGCAGTAAACTTTACCTACTTTGTTATCTCTTGTTTTCTATACCACCACCCGCAGCTTGGTATTTCCGCGATCTGTTACACAATACCTTTTGATTATGTCCAACGGTAATCCAAATGCATCAGCTAACTCTTCATCAGAATATTCAAGTTGAAGCTTGTGCATGTTATATCCAGTAATAAATAGTTGTGGATCATCTATATAAACTTCGATTGGTTCATTCTTTTTATACCCTTTTCTGCTCAGTTCAATGTTCAGATATGTGTACTTATCTGAAGTGATAGCTCCTAAATCTTTTGCTCTTCTTACAATTGACGCCATTGAGGTTAGCCAGAATCGTTTAAGTTCCGATAGGTAAGAAAGTTTTAGGTTCTGAAGCGAGGATTTTATATGTTCTGCTGGCATTAAAAATTCAGAAGCAAATTTATTTGCTTCAAGTTCCTTATCTCTGAATTCTGAAATAATGAAGCTACCGTCAAGATGAAGAATCAAATGCCCCAGCTCGTGCGCAAGCGTGAATCTTTTTCGATCATTGCTAAATGATTTGTTAATGACAATGACAGGATAACCATAATCAGAGATGAATGAAACTCCATCAAATTTTTCAATTGTATCGAATTCAACCACTATGATACCATGGCTCTCAAGTAAATTATTTATATTTTTTACCGGTTCATCCGGGGAGATGCCAAATTGTCTTCTTGTAAATTGGGCGGCTGAATGAGGAGTATGTCCTTCCTCAAGATCAACAGACTTGAGTGAGTATTCTGGCCATTCTAAAGCATTGGCCATCTGGTCTATTAAATAGCCAATCACCTTGTTACTGTATTCAATATCTAATCGATCTGATTTTGTGATCGTAGCTCTTTTTCTATAATGTGCGTTTTCTACTTTATTTGATATTTTCTTTGAAAAGAATTTCTCTGGAAAACCTAGATGCTCAATTATCTTTTTGATAATTTCTTCAGACAAAGAACCAACTCCCTTTTCATATTTAGATAAATTCGATTGTGATAATCCATTAATTTGAGAAGCTAATTCTGTTTGTGAGAGTTTTCTGTATTCTCGGGCAAATATTAACTGCTTGTAATTGATTTCCATGATCTGTATTTCTTGTTCATAATAAAAATGGTTGCACCCAATTATTGATTACTGGTTTGACGCTTTTTTTGTTTTGGCACTCTCACGAAGCTTTGGCATTACGCTCTTCTCTTCTTTTGGAATGCTGACTGTTTTGGTTGTAGAAATATCATTGTTGCATATAGTCCACTTGACTTGATCTTCATCAATGTAGACAAGTTTAGGATCTACGATATTTCCTATTTTATCCTTTCTATACCCGAAGAATAGAATTGGTTCGGCAACGAAGGTTGAATCATCAAATAGTGGAAAAGAAAGCTGTTGCGAAATTGCTTCAACAGATTTAGTTTTTATATTCATGGGTAAACCTTTTGCATTGAATTTTTTGAACAAAACAATGTAGCCGTTAATTCTAAGGGTAAATCTTTTATACTTACCAAACTTCCAATTCACCGGAAAATTATTTTGAATGCTATGAATCATTTTTGAGTTCAAAAGAGATGCTTCAAATCCTCTTGCTCTTGCTTCTGGAGGTGTCTGGATTACCTCTTTTTCATATGCTTCAAAAGCTTCACTGAAAGCTTTGAAAATAAGAGGCAATTCTTTTTTTAAATCAATCATACAGCCCTCTGCTGATGCCAATCGCCTCTTGTGATTATGGGATTGATTATTTTTTTGTAAACTTGTTACCATAAATTGTTGTTATTAAAACGTAACACAAAAATCGGGTGCAACCGATTCAAAAATATCTCTGTTCGAGCAGAGATATTTTTTGATACTACAAATATATAAAAAAACATTTAAATTGTATGTTTTATTATATAAAAATATTAAATAATTGTATTTTTACACCATCTCGGGAATAAGAGATAACGTTTGGCTAAAGTTAGCAATTTATTGCGTGTGAAGTGCGCTGGCAAAGAACCCCGGATACTGGCTGTCCGCCCGTGATGGCACCCCAGGATTTGGTACAAGAAATGGGAGAGAAAAGGTCTGGCCAAAGGGTGGACATAAACTTTAGCTAGTATGTTAACATTAGTTTTCTACTTTATGAAAGACAAGCTTACCAGAGGAATCTTTAATTCTATACCCTACTAAGTGACCCAGATAAAACACGCTACCACTGTCCGGTATTTCATCATTGATGCGTGAGTTTCCGAAATCAAATTTTTCAAGTGTATCATTGGAATAAAGAATAGTCCACTCGCCGATATAGTTTCCATCCCCATCAGCTAAACCTTCAGAGATTGACTCTTTATAGTATTCTTTTATCCAATGTAATTCAGGAATGGTGTCATTCCATATATATTTATATTCTGCACTAATATTTAAGCTGTCGTAGAATTCTGCCGACAAAATTCGGGTTCCAACATTTGTTTGTGTCTGATATTGAAAGCCAGTTGAGTCGAAATACCAGATCATTGTCGTGTCTTCAAAAATGATTCTGTATTCAGCTACTTGACCATTTGGATGAACTTCTTGAATCTTATATCTGAAGTCACGGTCGTCAAATGTTCCATCAGGGGTATTAATTTGAAGAGGGAAAGTACCATCTTCTGAAATGCCGTAATTATTCACTTTCTCTCCTACGCAGGAAACTAAAGATGCAAATAAGATGAATATGCTTAAGATTCTCAATCTTGTCAATTAATGTTAACGTTCGCCTAAAGTTAGGCATTTTTAGATGCCGCCGTGATGTGCGCTGGCAAAAAGCCCCGGATTTTGGCTGTCCGCCCGTGATGGCACCCCAGGATTTTGCACACGTATTGGGAGGGAAGAGTGCTGGCCAAAGGGTGGACGTTAGCTTTAGCTAATTTGTTACCCACCGTTTTTTATGAAGTGCATTTCGATACAGGATTTCCGCAAAGTATAAGTCTCATCCATTATTCCTTTTTTAATAATTGCAACTGAATCATTTTTCCAGCTGCATTCATAAGGACCCCAATCCAAAAGCTCCAATTGTCCGATTTTCAATAACCTATCTTTTTTGTATTCAACTAAATCAAAACCATTGATTGTATATCCCGACTCAAGATCTGGGTTTCCACAAAGTATTAATTCCGAACTTGGAGAGGCAACAGGTCTTCCAATTACTTTGGTGATATTTCCACTGTCTTTGTTTAATAAAATAGTGTAATGACATTCGTAGCCAATTGTGAAAATTTCCCAATGGTTAATTCCTTCAACCGAACCAACAAAACGATAAATGGCACTTTCATTATAATTGGGATTCTCTTCGTCAAAAGGTTCATTTGCTAAAACGGTTGTGTCTCCTGAATTGAGAATAAAGAAAAGTTTATCTCCGACTCTAAAAACGGACTTATCAGTATCTATATAGTCTTCCTCATTGGGTGGTATCATTAATTCAAGTCCGTTACAGTCCGATATAGTTTCGTCTGTAAATCTTATTGTGAAATCACCGATTGTGTATTCAGTAGAATTTAACTTTTCAAGTGTGTCTTCTGCTATCAATGAATCACTATTTTGATTAAGAGCATTTGTCTCATTGGAATTGTTTTCTGGGGAGCAAGAACAAAACAGGAATGTAAGTAATATTGGAAAAAGAAGTATTAATTTGCTCATCATGCAATGGTGGGTAACGTAAAAACAAAGAACATGTTCTTTATTCCTTCTATATATGAAATAAAAGTAACCCTACTGAATCACCAATTTCTTATGCGTTTTGTAATCGTCCATTTGAACCATTACTTGGTACATGCCTGCTGCGTGAATTGATGCATCTATAAAGAAGTTCTTGTCTCCCTGCGCTAATGGTCCCGTATAAATAACTTCAACTACTTCTCCTAACATATTTGTTAGTGTAATACTGCAGTTTACATTGTGATTAGAATGAACCGGAATCACTGTAATTTCAGAAGCCGGGTTAGGGTAGATGTCTAACAACTCAATTGGGTTTTCATCAATTGATGCGCCGCCGCTACCTCCGCCTGTCACTTCAAATGTGTGATATCCTGCAGGTGCTGGCATTGGATGTGTTACTTGCTTTCCGCCAACTGCTGTTCCTTCAATATAGTAATATACTGTTGTTCCGGCTGGTTGAGTAGGAATCAAACCAGACCAATCATCACCTGAAGTGTTAGTCATGGCTACTTCAGTATATGCTCCGCCAATAGATGTTTTATACCAAATTGAAACACCTGTTATGCCGTCTTTGTGTTTAACAAAAGCCGTTGCTTGATAAGGGTTGACATCATCATTTGTATCTTCTAATTTTTGATGTGAAATATAAATCGGGTCATTTACCCCAACCGTGTGAGTAATACAGTGTATTGCTCCACCAGCTGAAATTAGGTTTTGCCCTGAGTTATCTACATCAATAGAAACGATATTATAACCTGGCATTGCAGATTCTAAAATGGCAATTGCTGCCGTGTCATATTCTTCACGGTAAGTTGGTAAAAGAATGGTGTTGTTGACGAATGTTTGGTTGGCATACGTTCTGTAATATCCGCCATTGTCTGGGTATAAACCAGAAGTGCTCGGTGGCTGATCAACTCTGTAAACTTCAAATGGTGTTCCGAATTTTGTGGTGAAATTATCTAAGACATATTGAAGATTAGCCTCAATTTGCGGTCCGTCAGCTTCTCCTGTTGGATATTTACCTACCACCAATGTTTGCTCATCAATAATTTTCATGTGCATGTCAATGTGGTGAATATCATCATAAGGTAAAACCGTCATTTTGATGTATTCGTTAATCCCCATCCAGTCTAACATCAACTGATCTAACTCAGTTTCTGTATGATCTGGGTATGAAAGCGCATAAGGTCCATTTCCGTCATTTTCATCTAAAATTAACTCAGAAGAAAATCCGATTCCTTCACCATCAGACATCCAGTTACCACCAGTACCCATAATGTTATTTGGAGATGCGGTCATAGAGTATAGGTCAATTCCTAAATGAGCGGCATAACTATCCGGAATCACGTCATCCAAAGGTCTTGGTCGGTTATACATCCAATCTACTAAAAACAAATCTTCTACATAATTATTGTACATAGTGTTTGCGCCATAATCTCTAATCCAAACTGAATTGTATCCGACTTCTATATAATCAATGTTTACATCTGGAACTCCATTTCCAGATAAGGTAGATTTTACTGAATTTGAATCATCACAATGAATAATTACTAAACACTCTTCTTGCGCAGCATCTACAATTTGCGAATGAATAGAGTTGTATTGTCCAGTCCATGTAATCACCAATGCTTGCACTTCTTCCCATTCTGCAGCAGTTCTGATATTACTGTAAGGAGGTGGAGTTGTAATTCCTTTATCGTTGAAAGATTGTAAATAATCTTCCATAATCAGTTTTTCATGCTCAGTCATTCCTTTTGGAAGATTCACATTTAAATCTTGAACGGGTGTAGATTGAGATATGCTGTTTGCACCAAAAAATAGAGCAGCAGCAAGGCTCAAAAGCGTAGAAATTTTCATCATGTTGTTTTTTTAAGGTTCTTAAAGATACATAAAAGTCAGTAAATGAGGAGTTTTAGAAGCATACTTTAGCTATGACGAAAAAAAATTGTACCTTCACCGTCCATTTTAGGCTGCCTTTTCTTAGTGTTGGTCGTCTGAAAGGGAGAATAAAACGAATAAAAACTACACTTAAGCGATAAAATCGCAGAACGAACGCTCTATGAACAAATCTACTTTTGGTATGATATTGTTAGTTGGAATGGTTATAACCAAGGCGGTTATTTCTATGGACCAAAAAGCGGATGCTGAGAATCGTGCTAAAACTGATGTTGTTTCTTTGAATGATTTTTCTGAACGATCTTTTGACCTAGTCTCTCCAATTGCTGATGCAGCCGGTTCATTTTATTCAGTTGCTAATTATGCCACTTTGCCAACTGTAAGTGTTCAAGATGACTTTTCAGATTTTGAGTCAGATTTATCTTTAGAAACGAAAGAAGATGAAGATTTTGCTGAAGAGGTGATTCCTTTAGAATCTTACAGCAATACGGGATATGGCAGATGGATTGGTGAAACTGAAAATTCTGAAAAAGTGGATGAATCTGTTCCGTTAGATAATGGAAATACGATTTCTGAGAGTATGTCTCGTTTGTTTCCTAGAATTCAGTAGAGCTCGCTGTCAAAATTCGGAATTTCTTGGTAGTGCCCTTTATCAAAGACAAGGTATTCTTCAAATCCGGGTTCAAGTTGTGCCAAAACTTTTACAAATTCTTCGTAAGATTCTACTTCTAAGGCTTTATAAACACGATTGTTGTTTACCGCTCCAGCTTTATACATTTTCCCAATATCAAGATCATTTTTATTCTTCATGATATCCGAAACTCTTATTTCTTTCCAAACAGACATAGCACCAAATTTATAATGCAATGTAAACGCTAAGTGCTTGCGAACAAAAATATTAAGTCTTCTTTTATTCACAATTTTAAGGCAATGTAAACAAATAGTTTTGTGAGTTGCCGTCTTTTCTAAATTGTTGATTTATAGAAATGAACAAAAAAATGAGCTATTTTTACAACCATTAGGTGATTTAAAACATCTTAAGAATGTGATGAAGAAGATTGGATTAATATTAGGATTGAGTTTACTAGGTGTTACTGCTTGTCAAAAAGCGGCACTAAAGAAACCAGTTGAAGTGAACTTTTCTTTTGATTTGGATGATGGAACTGAAAATCCTGGTACTGTAAAAATCAATAAGGGAGAAATCAATTTATCAAACTTTAATGTTTCTGGAACAAGAGTAGAGGGGGAGGATATTGAGTTTATGCGTCCTTTTGAAAATGGTTTGCTGACGGATATGAATGGTTCTGGAGAAGTAAAGGAACTGGATTATCAAATTCCGCAAGGAGATTATACATCTATTATTCTTGATTTTTCAACTACAGTTGGAGATGCTCAAAACCCTAGTTTCTTTATTGAAGGTAAATATCAACCAATTGCAGGTTCTCCTAAAGATATCAGATTTGAAATGGTATCTTCTATAAATTATCAAATTGATGGTGAGGCTGCTGATGGCTTGAGCTCAATTATCATGGATAAAAAATTAGGTAAAAAAGTTGAAATAGATTTTGACCCAACCGTTTGGTTTGAAACCATTTCTGAAGACGAGTGGGATGATGCGGAGGAAATAGGAATTGGTTCTGGTCCTGATATGTTCTTGATCAATGCCAGCAATAACTACGATATTTATACTGAGGTAAGCGCTCGGTTACATTTAGGTGTGACCGCAATTTTTAAATAATTTGACCGAAGAAGAAGTTAGCATATTAGTCAGTCGTTGTTTAAATAACGAAAGAGAAGCCCAAGAGCTTTTGTATCGTACCTTTTGTGATAAAATGTACTCTGTCTGCATGTATTATGCTGAATCTCGTGCAGAGGCAGCAGATTTTTTGCAAGATGGATTTATCACCGTTTTTGGAAAACTACATCTCTTTAAATTTCAAGGCTCGTTAGAAGGATGGGTCAGAAGAATTATAGTGAATACCGCCCTTTCTGCCCTAAGAAAGAAAAAGCGTTTCAATGAAATGCTAGATGAGGTTGAGAACATGCAAGATTTCTCAGTAGAAACTGATGAAATTGAACATGTTCCTTCAGCTAAAGTGATTGATATCGTGAATCAATTACCGGGTAAAGCCGCAATAGTGTTAAAACTGTTCGCGATTGAAGGCTTTACGCACAAAGAAATTGCAGAGATTATGGATATTTCTGTCGGAACATCAAAATCGCAGTTAAACAGGGCTCGTGCTTTGTTGAAAATTGAATTGGCCAAGAATGAGTAAGCAAGATTTACATAAAATCAAAGCTAGTTTTGAAGGTCAAGAGTTAAAAGCACCTGAACAAAGTTGGTCAGATATTGGTGCTGGTTTGGATGCTAAAGTCTTGGATGAAAAAATCAAAGCAAGTTTTGAATCTGCCACAACTGCAGCTCCTGTTTTTGACTTTAGTCTGGTTCCTGAAAATCCGATTGACGGCTTAGTAAAAGAGAGTTTTGAGCAAACGCAAGTTTCGGCTCCTGCTGGTGGTTGGGCCAGAGTTTTAGATGGTCTTGAAATTAAAAGGAGTTGGGAAGCAATTGCGGATAAAATTGTGGTAAAATCTAACACTTGGAAAACGGTTGTTGCAGCAGCTTGTTTGGTGCTGTTATTGTCGGTTATTCCAAATTCTGTTAAAGATGGTGAATTCATGAACACCGCATTAATTGATTTCAATCAAAAGAATTCAAATACTCCAATTGCAGATAAAACTAATCTTCCTGCTTCTTTAGATAATGATTTGCGATTTGGCCTGCTTGCTCAGACTGAAGTAAATAATTCAAGTATGGTTAATCAAAGCAATCACGCAGAGCAACTAGCTAGTTTTAATAATCATCACGAATCAGAAATAACCGGATTAAATCCAACAGGTATTTCTTTGTTGTCACAATCTATTGAGGCAAAAGAAATGGAAATGGTGGTTCACCCTATTCAAAAGCCAGTACAGATTGAGAAATCGAAATGGAGCCTAGGAATTTATGGAGGGGTCAACAGAACTTGGATTCATGATAACTTATCAAGAGATGCCTTTGACAAGCATACAACAGTAGCTTCTAAATTTGTTGTTGGCGATATGTATGGGATCAGTGCGGGGTATGAATTAAAAAACGGATATAGTTTAACGGCTAATGCTTTTAAGGCCACGAGTAGAAATAAAATTGGAATGTATAAACATGGCAATTATATCTTTCAAACTAATCGCATCAAATTTTATAAACTGAACGTCCTTTTAGGAAAGCGTTTATGGAATATCAACGAACAAATGAATATTGCAATGAAAGCGGGTCCATCACTGGCATACGTAAGTGCGAATGAAACAAAGATTGAAGATAAAATAGTCAATTTTAATGAAGGATATAAGCGTTTTAATTTGGCAGCAAATGTTCAGTTAGGCTTTAATTATACCTTCTCAAACTTTGTGCTAGAAACTGGCGTAAATTCTGAGCTAGGAATCAGAAATCTGTTTGAAGGTACGGTTGGATTACCGGCTGAATCAAACTTCACCAACAACATGGATTTAGGTATCTATACTTCGTTGAGATACCGATTTTAATCAACAACTTAAGGGAATAAAAAAACCAAGGACCGGGTTTCAGTCCTTGGTTTCAAGCAGTTAAATTTTGGTTAACTGGTACAATTGGCTAAACGTTTTTATAAGAAAACTTCAAGTATCAATCTTTTGGATTGAAAAACAGCTACTACCTTGTTTTGAAGTGACCAGAAGGTCAAAATCCAATCGTACATTCTATAGATGCACAAAAGATGGAAAGGTTGGAAAAATAAATGAAATTAAAATGCTCTTACCGCTCTTGCTCTGTAAGTGTCTGTTTTTAAGGATGTAAACTCTAGTCCGTTTGAAAAATTAACTAAACTCATTTTGTCAAAAGAGCTAGGACCTTGCGAAGTCCAGTATCCTGAGCTTGAAAAATTACCTTGATTGATCACGTGTAAGTTCAAGTACATTTGAAAAGCCTCCCAAACTTTAGGCAATCTCCAATCAAAATATTTCTTTCCCTCATTGTCATGGTAAAGTGGGTTGTTCATCATGTCTGCGCACTCATTGTATCCAGAATTTTCAAACTGATCTTGAGCTGCAGCAACTAAACCATGTGTTCCGTCTTCATTGACAAGAAAAACAATTCCGCCTTGAGCCCGATCACCTATTTGATAAGTTTTTTGATCGTTTTCTGGTTGTGGTGCACTGACTTCAAATTCTGTTACTCCTCTAGAGGCTGAACAGGCAACGATTATGATGCTCACGGCAAAAAGCAAAAAAGGGATTATTTTTTTCATGATTTAATTTTCATAGGTTATTATGAGCTCTGCTCTTCGGTTTCTTTCAGCTGCTGCTCGGTGCTTGTCTTCTTCTAATAATTTAGTTTCACCGAATGAAGATACTTTTATTTTGCTAGCATCCAAACCTTTAGAAACGAGATAATTTTTCATTGAGGTTGCTCTTTCAAGACCTAATTTCTTGTTATACTCAACAGAACCGTGCGAATCAGTGTGTCCAACAATGGTAATGTCATAAGAAATTGAGGAATGAGTTAGTTCAACTATTTCATCTAAAGTTTTTCGATCTTCTTCATCTAAAATGTCTCGGTCATGTTCAAAATTAACAACTACGCTTTTTGTATGTTCTGAAGTAGTAATGTTGGTTTCATTGATAACGATATCCACGTGATACTTCACTACGCCTTTTGAAATTTTTATGCTAAAAGATGTGTCAATTTTTCTGTGTAGTTCATCTCTAATGACATATTTACCTGATAAATCAGATGTAGAAAATAAAAATTCTCCTGACTGTGAATCAGATTTAGAGTTGGCAATAATTTCTTGTGTTGAACCATCCGCTAATTCAAGGTATAATTGAACTGCTTTGCCGTGCTGATTTTTGACGGTTCCAGATATAATTACGCTAATTTCTGGTTTTAAATTGGGATCTGCTTCTGCTGTGTTTGCAAAGTAGATATCTCCTTCTCGTACGAAATAACTCTCGTTTCCTGATGCTGTGGTGATGAATCCGTAATCATCTTTACTTGTATTGAATGGCGCGCCAATATTGACTACTTTTCCGCAGGTTCCGTCTTCATTTAAAGTTGTTTTATAAACATCCAACCCACCGTAGCCTTTATAGCCATCAGAACCGAAATAAACTGTTTTTCCGTCTCCCGCGATAAAAACGGAGCGTTCATCTCCCGGTGTAGAAATGGGTAGTTTTTTCATGTAGGTCCACACACCATTTACTTTTCTAGAGATGTAAATATCAAGATTGCCATCATAGTTTGGTCCGCAGCATAAAAGAAATGTTTTGCCATCAGGTGACATAGCTGCACCATCAGTGGCATAGGTTCCTCCTGATCGGATAAAATTTGTCAGTAAAAAAGAATTGATTCCGCCACCTAAACCTTTTGAATTGGTGAAATGCCCATCTTTTAATTCGGCGCGATAATACGGTCCCCCAGTTTCTTTCCAGTTATATTTCCAACTTTGATAAACCACAAATTGACCATCTGGCGATATCATGGGCTCATCTTCCCCGCTTGATGTATTTACACCCATACCTAAGCAAACCGGTTTTTGCCAAGCTCCTCCAACATTTTTTGAATACCAAATATCACCGTCATAACGTGGCATTCCATTAAATGTTCCGGCATAACCAGACCAAATTTGTCCACCTCTGTCACTTAAAAAATACATGTATTTACCGTCAGGAGAGATGGATAAATTTGTTTCTCTTGAAGGGGAATTTACCGTATGAATTTTCTGAATTAATATCTTGTCTTTATGATCAAGGATATCATTTTGAGCATTTAAATTATTGACCACTAAAATTCCAGCTAATAAAATAAAACTTCTGATGTTCATGATATGTTGAAAGGCTCCGTGCATAATTTAAGTTTCGAAATATACAAAAATAGTCTCCATATTTCATGCCATAAAGCCTTGAATTGTACGATTTTATTACCAAAATGGCAGAGTTCTGTGTTTTCTGAGTAATTTTGGAATTATGAGAATTGTCTTTTGTCTTACCATCTTGATGCTCGCGTTTTCTTCATGCAAGAAGAATCACGAAAAAGTGATTGCTAAATGGCGCTTAATTCAATATGTTGAATTTGATAGCTTAGGTGATCGCACAAAAGGGTTTTCGTACAGTGAAATTTGTCCGTTTAAAATATTTGAAGTTGAAGCCAATACTTGGAACAAATATGATGAAGACTGTGATGGCGGGCAGGTAGAAGGATTAAACGGAATTTATTCTGTAGATGAAGATACTATGATTGTTCAAGGATTTGACGCTAATGGTACTTGGGCACAAGACTGGTATCTAATTACAAAACTTAATCGTCAAAAATTTCAATTTGATTTATGGAAGTCGGTCAATGACACTACCGGAGAATGGGAGATTGTAGATATTAGACATTATGAATACCGAAAAGTCAAAGAGTAATTTCCAACGATTTTTCTATTTTTTTTGGCTCTTTCTCGTGGCATTAATAATAGGCGCAATTCTTTACGAGCCAAAAATTTTGCAAGCTGAGCATTTGGCGCAATTCATTCAAAAATTTGAACATCAAATTCTGTTAATCTATGTGTTGATCTCTTTGGTTAGAGGAGTTTTTTTGATTCCGAGTACGCCTTTCGTTTTGGCGGGAGTTATGTTGTTTCCCAATGAGCCTTGGTTAGTGTTTACTGTTTCAATGCTCGGTATTTTATTGACAACAACTGCGCTTTATTATTTCTCTGACACCTTAGGGTTTAGTGAGAAATTACAGAAAAAGTTTCCGAAAAAAATGGAGGTGTGGAAAAGACGGTTAAGTTCAAAACATGCCATTTGGATTGTTATCGGATGGTCTTTCTTTCCTTTCGTTCCAACAGATTTGATTTGTTATTTAGCAGGAATTGTAAAGATGCCTTTTAAGTATTTATTGTTGGGTGTGTTTATCGGAGAAGCCATTTTAGTGGCTTGCTATGTTTGGTTGGGAACTGGTCTTTTAGAAGTTTTATTTTCCTAGAAAAAACAATCCCCTCTCTACGCTATAATAAAGAGGGGACCCATGAAAAAATCTACTATTACTTTGTGAAAATGCTTACTAACCGTTTTAAGCTGATCACTGCTACGCTTATGCGAATAATAGTGTCTATATAAGTAAGACACAATTAAGAATGAAAAGTTACACGAGAAGTGAAATTAATTTTGAATAAAATTTTGAAAACTGTTCATGAAGTCTTCGAATCCCATTACGGACGGGATGTCTGCGTGTTTTGCATTTTCTACTCTATAGGCACTTTTAGAACTACCATTGTAGTTTGAATAGATCAATTCGCCGTTATTAATATTGATATAATCGTCTTCAACTCCATGTAACCACATGAACGGAACGTCAACATTTTTTATTTCTTCAGCATTATTGAATTCAAGTTCGGTGACGAAGTCACCATCAACATTTAATAATACCGAACTTTGAGCTAGGTTTTCAACGGATGCTAAAGGAGATTCACAGATTAAACCTATGGGTTGAAATGGCTCGTCTTTTGATGCTAACTGAATCAACGGGATACACCCTAAACTGAATCCGTAAAAAACTGTTTTATTCTCGGTGGCTCCTTGATCAATCAACCAGTTTAATCCCGCATGTGCATCTTCAATTAACCCTCTTTCAGTAGATGTGCCTTCAGACATACCATATCCTCTATAATCAATCATAAAGACGCCATAATTGTGTAATCCTCCAATTTGTGCTATAAGCGCTTCACGTGTCCAGTAAAAGTCATTATGTCTTGCCTGTCCATGACAAAAATAGATGATAGTGTCAGAAGCAATAGTTGCTGTGTCACCCATGTACAAACCGTAAATTGTAAATTCTTCTTCACTTTCTTCATCAATTGATGTGAGCGGAATCAAAGTTTGTTGGATGGGTGCATTTAAGAAGTTGTCAGGAATAATTAATTCAGGATCTTCGTAATCTTTGTGTTTATAGCTGTCTAAGGCCACTGCTGGAAAAGCTAGGCTATCTAAGGTTACTTTTTTACAAGAAACGGCGCTAATTAGCACCAAACTGATGATGATAATTTGCTTCATTTTTTAAAATTTAATGCTCTTCTGAATCCAATATAAAAACCTGTTGCGCCCCATTTTCCTAAAACACTTTTAAACGGAACGAAAGCTTTAGTGTTGTCTAAATAGGGCGTGATGAATTTGAGTTCTACTGAAAGTTGCCAAGGCGATTTTTTTCCTTTAATGATATGACCTATTTGAGGACTAAATAACCAATGATGCATTTGTTCTTGGTCATTGGCCATAGTTTGTTTCAATTCAAAATAATTGTTGAAACCAACATAAAAATAATTTTGGCGTTGCCCGTAATTCCAATAAGCGTTTACATCTAATATCGGCCATAACCTGGCAGATTTGTCGTCAAAGTTGTATATGAAATTGAAACTTGGAGAAACAGAAACGTTTGGTATATACTTTTTCTGATCTAAGAATTGATAGGTAATTCCTGCGTCAATTTGCGCATTGCCAAAAAATGCAGCCGTTGTGTGCCAGCCTCCGTGAACGGTTAGGTTGGTGTCTAAACCATAACCTACCTCTACGCTTGTTAGGGGCAAAGGAATCGGTGCTCCGGCAAATTCAATAGCGGGACCGCCAAAGCCAGCTCCAATAGCTAACTGGTCTTTTTCTAAGGGCTCAACGAATCTGCTTTGTGCACAGCTTCCGATAATTAAGCCCAAACATATAATAAGTATCCCCTTCATTAACACAAAGTTAATATTTCTTTAAAACTATGCGTGCATAATTAATAAATTCATAAAAAAAGCTTGTCAACTATGCAAGGCAAGCTTTTTCATTAATCGTTAAACTAAAGATTAATTATGAATTTTTGAATGTATGTTGCTCCAGATTCAGAGGTGAATTTTAGCATATAAATGCCATTGGGATAATCCAATTGAAGCGTGTTTTTAGCAGCTGACAACCACCCGCTTTGCAGCTCTTCACCGCGTAGATTTAATAATTGATATGAAGCAGAATTCATGAGGTCTACATGAATAAACTGGCCTGCCGGATTAGGGTATATTTCTATGTTGAAATTAAGGTTTGAAATGCTTGAAGATGTCTGTTCAAAATAAACACAATCTGAAGTCACTGAGCAACTTCCGTCTCCTATGATTACAGCATAGTTACCACTGTCAAGCGGAATGAAGTTTTGTTGTGTTGCGCCGCTAATTGGAGCATTACTATTGTCGCAATCAATCCATTGATAACTAACGCCAGTTTGATTTGCGATTAATTCAGTACTCGTAATGTTGATGGTATTATCTAAACTCGTTGTTACAGAGAGTTGTGTGATAACGACTGAATCACATCCATTTACAGAAGTGAAATCATCATAGTAAGTTCCTGGACTAGAGTAGCTATTGCTGCCAACAGTTATAGTTTCGCCTTGACAAATGGTGATTTCTTGATTTATAGAATCTGATGGATGAAAGTTGATGGTGACACTGTTCGAGCTGCTGCAATCACTTGTTGTTCCATAGTAAGTGCCACTCGTATCAACAATAATTGAAGTTCCGGTTGACCCGGTATTCCAATCTAAAGTTTCTGAAGCGGTAATAGACGCGGTTTCACCTACGCAAAAATCTGTAGTTGAACTCGTAATTGAAGGGGTACTTAAATTGCAGTCATCTTCAAAAGTGATGTCTGTATTGCTGTTCAAATTGTTTTGAAAATCAACAAAAGAGTTACAGTCAGATTTTAATTTGAAAGCCAACCAATCGTTTAAAAATTGAAAAGTTGTTAAATGCTGTTCTTCTCTTGTAACTGAAATGTTACCTCCTGAAGTTCCTTCTCCAAAATCACAATTAAAATTGGAATTGGCAAAGTAACAATGAGCACCTCCGGTTATACTCACAAAATATTTACAGCTTGACCCTAAATCTTGGTAAATTGGTTGGTGGTGATCTGCTGGTGGCGTTACAGCATCTTCACTCCCAGAAAAAATTAAGGCAGGAACTGAAATAGTAGTGGCTGCTGATATTGCTGATGGCGTAGTTTCAGCAGGAGCTAAACCTATTACCGTTTCAATAGTTGTGTTATTTGATGCCGCAAGAATACTTGCTCCTCCACCCATTGAATGACCCATGATTGCCGTTTTATTGGCTACTTTGTTTTCGAATAATGAAGACGTTGTTGTGTTTAAAGTTTGCATTTTATCTACCAACAATGCTAAATCTAGCGCAAACTCTTGATGTGAAGGAGAAAATCCTCCTTCAGTTCTTGGGAACACCATAATATAGCCTTGTGGAATTAATTCTTCCCAAAGGTTTTCGTATGCATC
Source organism: Crocinitomicaceae bacterium (assembly GCA_039939375.1). Lineage (GTDB taxonomy): Bacteria > Bacteroidota > Bacteroidia > Flavobacteriales_D > Crocinitomicaceae > Paracrocinitomix. Next base: position 612,897 of record JBDVJO010000011.1, read on the forward strand.
CCAAGCCATGACAAATCCATGTCCAAAAACAATTACAGGGAATTGTCCATTAGATAACGGAACATCTTCACCGGCCAAATCAGCCGGATAGTATATTTCTGATTGAATTTGACGCCCAGCTCCTCCGCCAGAACCGAAACCTCCGGTTCTGGAAGGGTCATTGAAAGTAATTGTGGTGTGCCCTATTTCTGGAGCTTGGCTTATTACTGAAAATTGCACAACAGTAATTAAGAGGGTCAAAAGGGTAATCTTTTTCATATTACTTTTTATTAGATAATATTCCGTGTAAAATAAAGTCGACAAAAGCTGCTTTATTTTCTAAGTGTGCAGCAACTTTGTTGGTTACATACATTTGTATTTCTAAACCTTTAATACTTTGCATTAAAAGTGTAGCGGTAAATTCAGGATTTTCTATCGTGTAATTGGATTGAATCTCATCACTAAGCAAGATCTCAGTCAGAAAACTAATTTCTTTTTTATCTGCATCTGCTCTATTCTCTTCTACGATTGGTAAAAGCTCAAAAAACTCTTTTTTAAGAAAGGAGTAACGTTGTGAAATCTCTTCCATTAATTCTACCCTTGTTTCTACATAAGATCTTAGCTGACCTTCAGCATTAGGTTGTTTTTTAACTTCGAGAATTAATTTTTCTAAAAATTCTTCAGCTTCAACGTAGACTAATTGTGCAAAAATTTCTTCTTTTCCACTGAAGTAATAGTAGATCGCGGTTTTTACTTTACCAACCGATTTGGCGATATCCGTTAGTGTAGTCTTTTGGTAACCGAATCGTTGAAAAAGTTCGCGGGACTTAAAAAGGATTTTATTTTTCGGTTCTTTCATTTGAACTATTTAGTGATTTGTTCAAAAGTAGAAAAATAAATCTAATCTGCAATTAAAAACCAAAAATAAAGTACTGTTAATCAGTTGTAAAACAACTGGTTTGACAAATCTAAAACGACTTAGGTGAACTTTAAAAAATATTGGAAATGGCATACTCCGTGCACAATGTGCACGGAGAGCCTTCTTGCTATGAAACAAATGGTAAACAAACAATTACTACCCTATAATGTGCTTGTTTGACGAACTTAATCTGCTGTCTCATCTACTTTTAGATGAATTTCAAACAAATGTCTACCATTGTGCTCGTTCAAATATAAATGCCTTTTGGCAAAGAATTTTTAGAAGTATACGAATGCAAGAATTTACATTACGTTTACGTTTTTTAATACTTAATTAAACGTTCTGAGTATGTATTTTCTTGAGATTTCAGTACGATATAGTATCCGCCAGGAGAAAGATTCTCAAATTGAATAGAAAAGCTAGAGGTATTTGGTTCGTAGAACTGAATCCGTCTGCCGTCTAAACTTAAGATTTCAATAGATTGTATAGGAGCTGAATGTTCGATAGTGATTAGACTTGATGCCGGGTTTGGAAAAATTTGAAACGTGCTGTTGTCTAAATTGTAATTCTCTAAGTTTTCGTCCATATTAACACCCATAAAAACGAAATCGGTAATATTATTTCCAATTAAATTGTTGTGATATCCGCCAATGACCCCAAATCCATCATGAATAATAAAATCTTCTGCCCCCAATTCCTCATCTCCCCAGCTTAATTCTGATTCAAAATATCCATCCTGTCCAAAATCAGACATGATGTTAAAGCTCGTATCTAAAGCATACAAAAGAAACTGATCTGAATGATGACCTGGTGTTGTGTTTGTGGATTCCTTACTATATCCTCCCACATAGAGCTCACCATTCCAGTTTTTAAGAAATAGTGATTGCGAATCATAATTCATGTGCTCGAAGCTATGCAAGTCCAACAGAGTTCCGCTTGTATCAATTTTTTGAATAAGCTGTTTTCCATTATAAAACGAGCCATCAGTAACAATTGACAGGTAAATTGATTGGCCATCATAAACCATGTTCGTTGGCAGGTGATTATAGCCTGGGTCAAGTTGATAAATATACGGTCCTTGTGAAACGAAATTTGGATTCAATTCGCCCTCTTTGGTCATACTCCAAATATGCAGTTGTTCAAAGGCTGTACCTACAAATTTACCAGCAATAAAATAGTTATTATTGATTTCTATAATTTCATTGGCGTACGCACCTTCACCATGTCGATCTTGACTATTTAATACCGAAATTCCATTTACCAGATTGCCTTCATAATAATCCCAAATGACAATTCCGGTTGTTCCGAATGTTGTGTCTAAAGTACCATTAGCAGTTAGTCTTCCAATGAATGGATATTCAACATAGGTGGTTGTTTCTTCAGTGGTAGAACCGCAAAAAACTAGCCTTTCTTCACTGTCAATTAAAACATTACCTGGGGTGTTGTAGGCTCCCAATAATTGTGATGTAAAGAATCCATTGTTTGCAAAATTGACGTCAATTTGTCCATCTAAGTTTATTTTGCCAACAAAAAAATCACTGCTATCCAATTGGTTTTCGTTAACTGCATTCCCAATAAAATAGATGCCGTTTTCATTTAAACAAGCACCTTTTAATGAAGAAATGGTATGGTTAGGGAAGTCTGATCTGAAGATTCCATTATTACCAAAGCTTAAATCAAGTTCACCGCTTGGAGTTAATTTACCAATACAAACGTCAAAAGGATAAGTCCCGATTAAATTTTCAGATGTACTTCCGCAAAAATAAGTGTTTCCAAAATCATCTTTCAATAAAACAGTTAAATCGTCCAGGTCATCAATATCTATGGAACATTGACCGTTTACTCCGAATGGTGAATACAAACTGCCGCCTTGAGACAAGGCGGCAGTTGAAATAAAGGTTAATATAATTGCGAAAAATCGCATTATTTTTTAACGAATCTCTTGAATGAGGATTGATTATCAATTGATAATTGAAGCGTATAAACTCCTTCAGTTAAAGCTTCAATATTAATTTGCCCGCCATTTGTGCCAGCATCAACTTGTCTTCCTAGATTATCGAAGATAATATAAGTGCCGCCATTAATTCCTGAAACAGTTAATAATGCATTAGCTGGGTTAGGATAGACTTCAAATGACAATTCATTTTCATCATTTAATCCCATTCCGCCGTCACAACTTGTTCCTGCAGGAATTACCGTACTTCCTGATGCAGTTCCAATTTCAGAAGAGATAACTGATCCGAAATATTCTGGACCAACAATATAAGGGTACTCAGGCTCACCTGAAGCATCTTGCGTGATAAAATATGCATAAATTGTATCAGGATATTCAGGTGTTACGCACCATCTTCCGTTATATTCATCTAAGTCTCCAGCACCGGTAAACTCATAATCTTCCCAATAGGTTCCTAAAGGAAAAGTAGCATTAATTGGTGGTCCAGGAGGAGTTGACGTAGCTCCGCCAGGTAAAGTTGAACGGTCAGTGATACTTCTAAAAGCATATCCTGTTTCCATTCTTTCTGTTCCAGATCCTGCGTCAAATGGGTCTACGTATCCATAAGGTCCGTAAATTGGAAATCCATCAAAAGCATATCCAATAATGGGTGAATGACCAGTTCCTGAGTAAAAAGCAATTGGTGTTGCGTGGTAATGGTAGTCACCTAAAAAATCGGCATGCCCTAAACCATTATCGTCTAAAGTTTCACCTTCAGAAAACCAAGCATTTCCATTCCATAATCCATCTCCAGAACTGTTGTTTTCATTATCTGTAGAATTGTAAGATTTATTATCACCAACACCGTAAATTTTAACTCCATTTATAGCGATACCAAGAGCTCCGATAGCAGGTTGTGCCTCTTTAGCACCCATTTCTTCTTGTGGATTTCTTGTGAATCGATAAGTGTTTTCATGTTTTACAGGTACGTTCGGATTCATTTCCCAAGGTCCCATATTGTAGCTTGCTAATCCATTAGCTCTGATGTAGACGTAATCATTGTCAATACAAATTTGAAGAACATCTGCTGAGTCAGTCATGTTTTCGTGCTGTGTAGTTGGAGGTGCTCCAGGGTAAAAGTCGTACTCCGCTAAAGTTCCGTCAGTGTTTAGCATCCAAGCATCCGCTAAAGGGAACTGTGCAAAAGAAGTACTAGCTAAGAATGCTGTGGCACTTATGATGAGGTGCTTTTTTGAAAGGGTAATCGTTTTGATTTTCATATTCAATATTTAGATTCAATGCAAGTTAGGTATTTTTTAATCGAAGTAATTTTGATGCTTAAAATAATTGACGTTTACTTTTTTATCATGGACGTTTATGGAAAGAAGTTGTTTACAATAGGTTCGTCAATAAAAAATGCTTAGACGTACTTGTTTCGCTTATCAATTTGAAGATGTTTGAAATCAGTAAGTATATTTGATGAACGCAATGAGCAAGAACTTTAACATATCCTTTAACAAAAGAAGTATTGTATTTTTTCTACTACATCTTTTGTTTTTCTTCATTATTCTAACGGGTCCGTTTTTAACTCCTATGTTACGACCAGGTGGACCACCGGATATTAAAGTATATACACTATCCGTGTTTTTGAGCACCGTTTTAGGTTCTTATTTTTTAGCGACATATGCCGTTCCAAGATTATTGATGAAAAAGAAAAACCTTCAGTTTGCCTTGGTTTTAGTAGGTACAATTTCAATAACCCTTGTTACGTATTGGTTAGTAGCTCCTAAAAATCCTGAAAGTTTGTTTGCGCATATGCCTCCTGAAATTCGACCGCCTGCAGGTAGAGCACCTCTTCCTTTGCAGTTCTTACTCGTAGTTTATTCTTTTCCTTCAATGATTATTTTCTTTAAAAAACTCTTAGACGGAGAAATAGAAAAAAGGACTATAGAACAGGAGCAGTTGCGAACAGAATTAAATTTTTTGAAAAATCAAATAAGCCCTCATTTTTTATTCAATAGTTTGAATACCATTTACGCCTTAACATCTTCAGATAATGCGCGAGCCGGAAAAATAACAATGCAACTTTCTCGATTGCTCAGGTATTTGGTTTATGATACCGAAAAAGAAAAAGAGGTAAGTATTGAGGTAGAGCTAGAGTTTTTAAGAAATTACATTGAGTTATCAAGAATGCGTTTGCAAGAGAATATGAAGGTACGTTTAGATGCGGATATTGATGATCCCAATTTTAAAATTCCACCTTTGATTTTGTTGATTTTTGTTGAAAACAGTTTTAAGCATGGGGTAACGACTTTAGAGAATAGTGAAATCAGTTTTAGGTTGAAGCAAATAAAGGATGAATTGTGGTTTGAAACTACAAACCGCAAGCCTGGCTCAAACGGTGGGAAAGAAAAAGCCGGAGGTGTTGGAATTCAAAATGTGTTGAGAAGATTAGAGCTGCTTTACGGGGAAGATAATTTCAATTTAACTTTTGGAGATGATGGTGAACGATATCATGTAAAACTATGGTTGAAAAATTATGAAAATTAAAGCGGTAATAATAGAAGATGAACCATTTGCTCTGAAGTTAATGGAAAGCTTTGTAAACATGTCCGATAATTTAGAATTGTTGGGCGCATTTTCAAATCCTGTAAAAGGGTTTGAATTTTTAAGAAAAGAAAATGTTGACTTGGTTTTCTTAGATATCAATATGCCGGACATGAGTGGTTTGGAGATATCTTATTTAGTTAAGGATGATGTGAAAATTATCTTTACTACCGCATATAAAGAATATGCGCTAGAAGGGTTTAAAGTAGATGCAATTGATTATTTATTGAAGCCATTTGATTTTGAAGAATTTTCTAAAGCCGTCAATAAAGCTGTTAAGCATTTTGAATTAATCAATCAAATTGATAGTAACCAAGAAGAAGAGTTAATTATTCGTGCTGATCATAAACAATATAAGGTTAAACCATCTGAAATCTTATTTGTTGAAAATGTAAAGAACTATGTTATTTTTAGATTATTGGATGGCACTAAGATTATGGCTTTACTGAGTCTTAAATCGCTAATTGAAACCTTGCCAGATAACTTTGTTAAAGTGCACCGTTCGTATGTGGTTAATCTCAATTTTATAGATAGTAGCTCTTCAAATACGATTAAAATAAAAGATTTTGAAGTTCCAATTTCAGAGAGTAATAGGAAGTCTTTCCGTAGTCTGATGAACGAAAAGTCAATTAACTAAGTAAGCTCTTATAGCCTTCCCGTTATCTTTAAGATACTGAAAGTCGAATTCATAATTCTTATATTCTTTTTGAATTTCAGTTTCGTAAAACTCAAGTTTTTGCTGTCTTTTAGCCATGAAGTTATGGATGTATTCGGGTGAACTAAAACGCATTAAGGCTTGATTATATTCCTTGTAAATATTTTCATTTTCTAAGGCTTTGTATACAATTCTTATCGGATCATATCGGTCTTTAATTCTGGATGAATCTAAGTTGTGACCAAGATAGGGTTGTCCCCAATCCATTAACGGATAAGGGTCGTAGGCTACAGGTTCCATTAGTTTAGTTTCAAAGTTATAGTAGAAACGCATGTTAATCCAGCCCATGGCGTGATAGGCAATCGCTATGTCACAAAGCGCATAATAAGTACCCATTTTTTTCGCGTCAAATTGGCTATATACACTGTCTGTTTGCAGCTTGTAATCTTGTATAATCGATTTTGCTTTATAGACTGCGTCATTATATAGTTCGTTTTTTACTGCATCTCCATAGACTTTAAATTCCGCTTCTTTTATCAGGCCAATGCTCGATTCTTCATTCATTTCTGCTCTGAAAAAGTTGGCGTCATCAAATTTTAAAAGTACTCCGTTCGGGCTTTTGTTGTTCAAAATCATGCGGTCGGTCAAATGTTCTTCTAAACAATAAACGCCCCATCTATAACCATTTACATAAACCTGTATATACCTAAACTCATTGGTCATTATTCCTTCTTCTTGCATAAGCTCATAAAATAAGTAACCATTCAGGTAATCGCGACAAGCTGGATTTTGAATGCTAAATTCTTTGAGTCCGTCTGACATTGGATCGTTCAGTTTAATGCGGAACGACCATTTATTAGTTGCTAAATGATCAAGCCAATCTCCTTTCAACCTCATTTCAGCATCCATTTTCTGACTGCGATAAGTAATGGTTGAAGAAACATAGTCATCTTCAGATCTTTCTAAGTGCCCTTTCTCTAAAGCTTCATCTCTTAAGGTAGAGAGACGTTCATAAGATGCGTCATCCAGTTCAATTCTGAGCGCTTCTAAATTAAATTCAGGAACCCTTTTAAACTTCCAATATAAAAAAGCTCCCGCCCCAAGAATAAGGGCGCATGCAAATAGAAAAAATTTGTTATTAAATAGTTTAATCACAAGTGTAAAAGTAATCCTTATCTAATGAATTTTAAAGATTACTTTTGTGAAAAACAAACGAACATGGCAAATATTACATTAAAAGGAAATCCAATTACAACTTCTGGAGAATTACCTGCAATAGGTGAACAACTGAAAAATTTCTCCATGATAGGTTCAGATTTATCTACTAAAACTTTAAATGATTTTAAAGGACATCAATTGATTTTGAATATTTTTCCAAGTGTAGATACAGGAACATGTGCAACTTCAGTTCGAAATTTTAATAAACAAGCGGCAGAATTAAGCAATACGAAAGTATTGTGCATCTCAAGAGATTTACCGTTTGCACAAAATCGTTTTTGTGGCGCAGAAGGAATTGAAAATGTCGTAATGCTTTCAGACTTCAATTCTGGACAATTCGGAAAGGATAATGGTTTAGAAATTCAAAACGGTCCTTTAGCAGGCTTACATTCAAGATGTATTATTGTTGTTGATGCAGCTGGTAAAATAGTTTACACTGAACAAGTATCAGAAACAGTAGACGAACCAAATTATGAAAAAGCACTAGCAGTTTTATAAGACAGAATCATTAGTTTTGTCTAAATAAAATGGCCCCGTGGCGCAACTGAATAGCGCATCAGATTTCGGCTCTGAGGGTTACAGGTTTGAATCCTGTCGGGGTCACAAGTAAAGCTAATCCGCATAGGGTTAGCTTTTTTTTGCTTTAAAACCTAATGTTTTAAAGATGTTTCAGTTGAGTGATATGCTTTTTTTTAATAGATTCAGAGAAATCGACTTTCGATTAAATTGATACCTCTGTGTAATGTCTTTATTAAGAAGGACTTTTAACTTTATTAATGGCTTTAAGTATTTCATTACCCAATAAGGAGTTGATAAAACTCAACTTTTCCATCTGCAACTGTGAAATTATGTCCTTGAAATCGATATTTAATTAATAGCGCATCCATTCTAGTTGTTTAACATAAAGTTGTTAGATTTATTGAGTAATAATTACAACTGTGTTACTTTAATATGTTTTAAATGGTTGTTGTACATCATTAAAGAATAAAGTATAGGTTGCTTGATAAGATTACTAGCAAGTAATACCAACAAAACAAGCAAATGGATTATAAAAAGTACAGACCAAGTGAAGAATTGCAAGATTTTGTAAAGTTTTACTGGGACCTTAAAGGCGAAAAGGTCAACACGCCAGTTAAAAACACAATTGTGCCTGATGGTACCATGAAATTGATTTTTCATTATGGTGATTTATATTGGCATCATCCTGAGAATGCAGAGAGATTTTTACAACCCAGGTGTTTTTTAATCGGCCAATTAACCAAGCCATATATTGTAGAGCCTGAAGGAGTCACTGGTTCCTTTGTGGTGCGATTTCATCCCAACGGATTTTTGCCTTTTACATCAATTCCTATTAAGGAGATGGAAAACACCCCTGTACCTTTGCAAAAACTATTTGGAGAGGAAGGGGAAGTCTTGGAAAATAAAATTTTAAATGCTTCCAGCACGGCTGAGCGCATCATAATTATTGAAGACTTCCTATTAAACATGCTGAAAAACAAAGCCGTAATCGACAGAATTGTTGAATCAGCTGTTGAGACTATTTCAACCAATAGTGGGCAGCTTTCAATTACCGACTTAACCAAAGAAATGAATCAAAGTCGAAGATTCTTGGCACGTAAATTCTCGTCTAATGTTGGCTTAAGTCCCAAGCAACTGTCTAAAATTATTCGCTTACAAGCCACATTAAAAACTCTGTTGGAGGGCGATAACGATAAATTAACTGACTTAGCTTACGATAACGAATATTTCGATCAGGCTCATTTTATCAAGGATTTTAAAGAGTTTACAGGGCTAACACCAAAAAAGTTTTATGGCGATCATTTAAAAATGTCGCTCCTTTTTGAGGATGATGATTATGAGTGACCCATTTTTACAATTTTAAAGTTTTGATACACCCCACCTTTGTATCGAACAAAAAATAATGTAAAAATGAAAAATGTAAATTTAGTAAACTGGTTTGACATCAATGTATCAAACTTAGACAAAGCAAAAAAATTCTACGAAACAGTATTCAACATTCAACTAACCGATTTTCCAGCAGAATTTGGGAAACAGTCAGGTTTTCCATTCGATCCAAAAGGAATGAATATTACAGGTGCTTTGGTTGAAAAAGAAAACTTTGCAGCCGATAATAACAATACAATTATTTATTTCGATTCTGAAGATTGTATAGCAGAAGCTGAAAGAGCAGTGACTGCTGGAGGGAAAATCATCAAACCCAAAATGTCGATCGGCCCATTTGGTTTTGTGGCTATTTTAATGGATGTTGATGGAAACGCCATTGGTTTGCATTCAAAAAAATAACTACATTGTAAAAGCGGTTCAAAAATAGTCTTGAAACGCTTTTACAGTATGAAAATGATGATTTAAACGACAGTTAATAAAATTGAAATGAAAGAAGATAAAAATAGACCGGCAACAGTGCCACAAGAAGCCATTTGGAATCCATCCGACAATGAATGGGAATTAGGATCAAAAAATGAAAATGGCAAATACATAGGCGAATGGAAATGGTGGTTAGCGCCCAATGGGCATTTATGCTGCCACACCTTTTTTGATGACGCAGGAAATATGCTGAGCTTTAAAAGGTTTCATCCAAACGGAGAGGTATCGCGTGAAGGGGTATTTGAGGATGGTGTTCAAAAGCAAGATATCTATTATAAATCGTCTCAACCAACCTCAGAAATATTCGCTTATGGCAGTAGTGATGACAATGTGTTTAAGGCCGTAAAAAAGCCGGGCGTTCCTGTTCGTTTCGATTATTACGATAAGGAGGGAAACCATTTGAATGCGCCCATTGAGCAGAAGGAATTAATTTCTGAACAAGATTCAGAAATTAGTGAGAAAGAGATAGAAGCAATTAAAGAAACCATTTTTAAAAATGGAAAAAGTTACTTAAAAGCGCAAATTGATAAGGGATTTATCAATGAAACAATTATTCCAATTTTAGCAAAAAAAACGGAAGAAAAAAATATCGTTTTTACAGATGTTGGAGGAATATTTATGCAATTAGCTAAGCAGGCTATTGATACTGAAAAAGACATTGTATTTCATGATGGCAATTTACATGTCAGTAGTTTGCATTGCATGAGAGAATTAGAAATTGGCCTACTGATAGTAAATGGAGATTTAAAAGTTGACGGCAGTATTCATGTATCGGACGATTTAATGCAATTACTATTTGTAACTGGCAATGTTAGCGCAAACAATGTTGCTACAAGTGGAATGCTATTTGTTTTTGAAAACTTAACTGTTTCTAATAGTATATTAGGAGATTATAACCATGGGTCTGCCTTTATTGGAGGTGACATGAGGGCTAAGTTCTTTTATCCTGAAGAATACTTTTTTGAAGTCTTAGGTTCGGCTCAATTCACTTTTGCATTTGGGAATTCTTGGCGCTTGAATCAAAATCAAAATCAAGAGGTGTTTAATTACAACCACAAGAAACTAGGTGAATTAATCGGCTTATTACATGAAGATATTCATGCAGCTGCGGATTTTGAGAATCACAGACATTTATTAGATAAGTCATGCGTTGAAGAAGGATTATTCGATTTTATCGATTCGCATGAATTTTATAATTATGTTAAAATGGGTAAGCCGGTTTTTAAACATTAACATTTTTAAAACAACATACAACACAATGTTAAAAGCATTGAAAACGACTTTTTACTTAAACGTTAATTTTCCTAGTAACTTCTTACTATAGATAATATCCTTCAAAATATGGTTTGATTTCCTACCGTTTTGGGTCACAAAAAAAGCAAAACTCCATTCACCTCTGGTGAGTTTAGTTTTCGGAATTCGGAGCTCAAAGGATATACAAAAGCGAGTAATCCAAACCTGGAAAGATTGAAAATAATTTTTTGCTATACCCTCAAATAATTAATCTCCTTAAGATATTGTCTTTTTTTAGATAAATGCTTAACATTGCAACCGCTTTTAGAGCGAAAGAGAGACGGTCACTCTCTATAATAAATGACGGGCCTATAACTCAGCTGGTTAGAGTATCTGACTCATAATCAGAAAGTCCCTGGTTCGAGCCCAGGTGGGCCCACAAAAATTGGATTTCGCGTTAGCGGGATCCTTTTTTTTTGGACCAACTTGGCGAGAAGTTTATGCTGAGCGGAAAGATTGGAAAGAATGAAGTCGAAGTAAGCCCAGGTGGGCCCACAAAAATTGGATTTCGCGTCAGCGGGATCCTTTTTTTTTTGGACCAGCTTGGCGAAAAGTTTATGCTGAGCGGAAAGATTGGAAAGAATGAAGTCGAAGTAAGCCCAGGTGGGCCCACAAAAATTGGATTTCGCGTCAGCGGGATCCTTTTTTTTTTGGACCAGCTTGGCGAGAAGTTTATGCTGAGCGAAAAGAATGGAGAGCATAAAAAACGCCAAGCTCAATTTTGAACTTGGCGTTTTTACTAACCAATTATAAATATTAAGAAAACTTAATCTTGTTTAGGGTCATTCTGAGGTGGAAGTGACTTAAAAGTATAAGCAAATCCTATCCCTAAAACTTCTTTGAACTGAACTCTTCTACCAACACCAGTTTGAACACCAGCATCATTGAAAAGTGCAATATCTATATCGTGATCATAAATTAAATGCGTACTAACTGTAGCAGAAATGTACTGATTCACTTTTAGCTGCAACATATTTTCCCAGTTAACATCAATGTTTTGTGGGTTGTTCAAGTAATTTGAGAACAAATCTAATTTAGAGGTGAACTTAATGTTCTGAAAAGCTTTTCGCTTTGCATCTACATTCTCCAATAGCAACTGCAAGCGAACATATCCACCAAGCTCAACTCGTGCAACCGAACCTGTGTCTACACCAAATGCTCCGACATTTGACAGCGTTTGGTCCATCACAAAAGTGTTTTTCATGGTTAATGGAGCTACGAAAGCAGAAAATACTTTGCTTGGTTTGTAATCCAATCCGGCCGCCAATAGCATATAACCAGGAGCCATAAATCTCGAAATTACAGTAGAGTCATCTGGATAAGCAAATCCATCAGTAGCTTGAGTTCTAAAGTTCAACAAAGCTGAATAGAAAAGTTTGGGGTCTTTAGGTGTTTCACCCTCTTTTGTTTTACCGTGAATAGCATATCCAAACTTTGAAAACAAATCAATTTTGTCATCTGTTTTTAACCAAGCTACATTGTCTTTTCTTCCTTGTCTTAAAATACCGTAACCTAAATCTAAGGTATTTTCCCACTGACCTTTGCCTTTCGTGTAGTTAGCATATAAATTCGCTCCACCGTTTAGTGAAAACGAATTTAATCCACCGGCATTCCAGTTGGTTAAACTTACTTGAGAGAAATTTAAAAGGAAAGCACCTCCTTTTTTCCATCCTTGAAGGGTATCAATTTTCTTCTCTTTTAACTTTTTTTCTCCTTCAGTCACCTGTGCGTTTAGCACAGGTGAGATAAAGGCAACTGTCAATATAAATAAAAGTACTTTTTTCATTACTTGAAATTCTTATTTGCGATTATTTAGTCTTTAATAGGTCTCTAATTTCAGTTAAAAGAACTTCCTCTTTAGATGGCTCTGGTGGAGCAGCAGGAGCTTCTTCTTCCTTTTTTCTCATTTTCGCATATGTCTTAACGATCATAAACAAAACAAACCCTACAATAATTAAGTTGATTAAAGTGTTAATCCATTCTCCGTAAAGAATTGCGTTTTCAGGAATCGTAACTGCACCTTCTGCATCTTTTACGGCTTCACTTAACACCACTTTTAAATCTGCGAAGTTTACACCTCCAGCAAAATGCCCAATAATCGGCATCATAATCATTGAAACAAATCCTTTAACGACAAGTCCAACGGCACCTGCAAGGATTACAGCAATCGCTAAATCAATAACGTTACCAGTCATTATAAACTTCTTGAATTCTTTTAACATAATATTAGTTTTAGTAAATGTTGGCGCAAATGTATAAGAACATCTTTTTTAAGCCAACATAAATCGTTAACATGTAATATTATATCGATAAATGGATAAGGTTTACCCGTTTATAATAGATTTAAGTTTTTCATTAAATCCTCTTTGTAAGAGCGACTTACGGGAATAGATTTTTCACCAACCACAATGAGATTATCGTCAATTCGCATAATTTTATCTAAAGCCACAATGTAGGATCGGTGAACTCTGATGAATTTTTTTTGTGGAAGCCGATTCGCAATAGATTTCATGGTAGAAAGAACCGTAAATCTGCCGCTATCTGCATTAATTTGAACATAATCTGCAAGTGCTTCTATATAGTCAATGTCTTCAAATTTAACTCTTGAATAACTTTTATTTTTTTTGATAAAAAAGTGATTCTGCTCAGGACCAGATTGAATGGCAGTAGATATTTCAACAGCTTTCTCTACGGCTTGATTAAAACGCTCTGTCTCAATTGGCTTTACCAAATAGTCGGTCACGTCAAAATTATATGAATCTGCCGCGTAATCAGATTTAGAACTTGCGATAATTACTTGCGGAATGTTCTTAGCTGCGGCGATAAACTCTAATCCAGTCATCTCTGGCATCTCCATGTCTAGAAAAACGAGATCACAACTGATGCTCGATAATTCTTTTAAGGCTGTTACAGGATTTTCATATTGTGCAACTAACTCTAGGTGACTTGAATTAGAAATAAAATTTTCTAAAATTTTTCTAGAAATCGCATCATCATCAAGTATCGCAGCTTTTAACATAAAAATATAATTTATTCTAATATAGTATAATTCCATAAAAAGGAAAGTATATTTATAGACAAACAGTGTTTCTACTGGCTTATATTTGTGAAAAACATGTCTACAATTGAACTGAAAAATATTGACACCATCATTTTTGATTTAGGAGGAGTAATTCTAAACTTAGATTATGATTTAACGATCAATGCTTTTAAGCAATTAGGCGGTGATCGATTTGATGAATTATACACTCAAGCCAATCAAGATAAAATATTTGACAGTTATGAAATTGGAGCCTTAAGCTCAGCAGATTTTGTTCAATACCTCAAACAATTTTTACCTCAAACAGTTTCAGATCAATCCATAATAGATGCTTGGAATGTCATGTTATTAGATTTACCAAAGCAACGAATAGATTTTCTAAATCGCTTGAAAAAGAAATTACCGATTTACTTGTTCTCAAATACAAATGAGATTCATTACAAGGCTTTTACTAGTGAAATTGTAAAGAAATATGGTCAAGAAGATTTGTTAGATGGTATTTTTGAAAAAGCCTATTTCTCACATCTTTGTGGTGAACGAAAACCGAATCATGCAGCCTTTCAATTGGTGTTGGATAATCATAATTTGATACCCGAAAAAACATTGTTCATTGATGATTCAATCCAACATATAGAAGGGGCTAGAAGTTTAGGCTTGCAAGCTTACCATTTAGTAAACGAGCAAATTGATGAACTTATTGATATCGAAAGTATTGGATAGCTTGAGTAATCAATATAACGTTAAAAGTGAATTGGAGCAATTGAAAGAATCGCTTTACGATCTTTCTGCACGGAATCCATATCTCAATACAAGAGTGTCTAGTTTGTGTTTTGATTTGGATGATCATAAATCACTTGACAAACTCTATCAAAAAGCTCAGTTTTATCGAAAAGAATATGGCCTAGAATCCACTTTAAAAGTAAATTCTTTTTTAAAATGGAGGGACCCCTCAAAAGAGCTGTTTTACCTTTCTCCTTTTGTTGTTGAACCGGTTGTTGTTCGCCGCGTAAGAAAAATTGAAACGACCTATACAATTGATTCAATTGGAGAGCCGTTTATCAATCCAATTTTATTATATGCATTGGGTAAGAACTTCGATTTTAAGTTGGAATCTGTTAACACGGCTGAACAAGAAATAATCGATCAGTTGTCTTCACCAACGATAAAAATTAAGGAGATAAGCGAAATTACAGATGCCCAAAATTGGGAGTTGGTGCGTTGCGCAGCTTGGGGAAATTTCAATTATAAAAAGAGCTTACTTGGTCAAGATTTTGACCTCATTCAAACTGATCCTTCTGCCAGTGTAATGAAATTATTAAGAGCTGATACTACTACTTCAAACAGCTTAGAATTAGCAGCTGTTTTACCAATGGATAGTTCTCAGAAAGGTGCTTTGCAAAAGGCTTTGAATAAGAATTTTGTGCTTCAAGGCCCTCCAGGAACAGGGAAATCTCATTCTATCGTGAATTTGATTGCCAGTTTTGTGGCCGCAGACAAAAAGGTTCTTTTTGTTTCTCAGAAAAAATCAGCACTTGATGTAGTGTATGATCGCTTGAAAAAGGAAGGATTGGAGAATACTGTCGCGTATTTTAATGCAGAAAAAGACGAAAAGAAAAATTTTTACCAAGCCCTCAGAAAAAGTTGGGAACAGCTGCAAAAAGGAGATGCTTTGGTGGATGATTATAGGACGGAACATTTTTTAATTCACGATTATTACAGTACTAAATATCAAGAGCAATTTCCCATTATAAAAGAATTAGCGACCTCAGGTTATTTGAAAGAAGACCTTAGTTATCAAGGAAATATTCCTGAAGTATCGACTTGGAAGAGGCAATATAATGCATTACTTGACTTAGAAAGTAAGGTAAATAAGGTGTCGTCAGCAAAACTGAGTTTGCATGATGTACTTGTCATTCATAAATCAGTTTTTACAGAAAGTAATCCTGTTCAAGTTTTAGAAAAACGCTTGGCCGATTTGTCCAGAATCTTGGATCAGATAGAACAGTATTTAGACAAAGACTTTAAATCAGTCAACCGAAAGCAATTCACGCAAAAGTGCTTAGCCGCTTCGGTTTTGGGGATGGTAAATAAAACCCAGCTAGATTTGCTGAATGGCGAGAGCAAACGTTTCAGATCGTTCAGTAATTGGGCGAAAAAATATCAATTAACGGCAGAGAAATTAAAAAGACAAGAGCAAGTCAATAAAAAATGGGTGAACAAACCTTCAAAATCTGAGATTACAGAGTTGATGGATTTGCTGAAACACCAGCATGCGCCTAAGGGAATTTTTGGCTTGTTAAAAAGAAGATCAGAACGGGTTCATCACGCATTTAAAGGCTTTGATGAAAATATTTCTAATGTTGGTAAACTTCAATTACTTGAAGAGTTGCGGTCTGAGTGGAATCTGAAATCTGAATTGACAGAAATTAAGATTAAGTTGAAACATAACTTCAATGTCTTGCATCCAGAAAAAGAGATAGATGAAATTTTGGCGATAAGAAACAAGCTTGATCAGATTAATGTGGGAGCATACACTGAAATTTTGGAAGCAGAAAACTCGGTTGAATTAATTCAAGATTTAAGTCAGTTGCATCCTCAAATTCAACAGCTGAACCATTTGGTGAAATTTACATTTGAAGATGATCGATTAACAAGTTTTGATGACATCAGAAAACAATTAGAAGTTTTAGGGAAATTACCTGCAATACTGCGGTTAATCTTAGAAGAATTAAAAACCTATTATGCTTCTGATGCTGTGATTCGAAACTTCGTGGTGCATCATCCCTTTTCTGTTAAGAAGTTAAAAGCGATAGTGCTATATCAAAGCCTGATCACCCAAAATAAGTTTGAGCCATCCTTTGCAGAAATAAATGGAGATTCATTATTAAAGGAGATGTTATCCCGCACAAAGTATGATCAAAAAATTGCGAAACAATGTGCTCAATTGATTCGTCAAACCTTGTTGCAAAACTTTAAGAATTCAGAACAATTAATGACCACACCTGCTTCAAAGTTAAGTGCTGAAGAAAAGGTTCGAAAACAAGAATTAAAATCACAAAAAAAACGTTTGGTTCATGAAATAGGGAAGAAACAGCAACACTTGGCGGTTAAAGATTTTAGTAGTCAATGCTGGGAATTGCTGAGTGAAACGCAAAAAGTTTGGGTGATGAACCCCTTGTCGGTTTCTGAACGATTGGCTTGCAAAAAAGACCTGTTTGATGTCGTGATTTTTGATGAAGCCAGCCAGATTCCTTTAGAAGATGCCGTTCCTGCAATTTACCGATCTAAGCAGATTGTTGTCGTTGGTGATGAAAAGCAAATGCCGCCATCTTCATTTTTCGCCTCTCACTCTGAATCACAAACACTTTTAGATAAGGCTAGCCTAAGTTTTTCTAAAGAGATGTTTAAATGGCATTATCGTTCTGAGCATCCAGCACTGATACAGTTTTCAAATAAACAATTTTACGAAGATGAATTGTTGACTTTCCCTTCTAATTCGGCGGACTTTCCTATCAATTTTAATTTGGTAGATGGTATTTTTAAAGATGGGTCAAACAGCAAAGAAGCAGCAGCTATTGCAAAGTATGTTGCCGGCAAATCTGATTTGTCAAAAATTGGAATCGTGGCTTTTTCAAAAGAACAAGAAAAATCGATTACACAGGCTTTGAATAAATTAAAGGTTGATTCCGAAGATTTATTAATCAGAAACCTTGAAAATACTCAGGGAATAGAGAAGGATGAAATAATTATATCCATAGGATACGGTAAGAACGATTCAGGCGAATTCAGAATGAATTTTGGACCCGTAAACCAAGAAAACGGCCCTAATCGATTAAATGTTTTGTTTAGCAGAGCCAAACAAAAAATGACTGTTTTCTCTTCAGTAAGGGTTGCAGACTTTAAATTGTCTGATAACCCTGGTGTAGTCTGTTTAACAGAGTTTTTAGACTTTGCTGAGAATTATTCAGAGGCATCAGAGTCGTCTATTTCTAATTCAATTTTAGGTGTTGAATTACCAAAAGGAGTTCAAGAAATAAAAGCAATTAATGGCACTGCCATAAATTGTTGGGTGAATAAAGAAAGAACGAAGGTTTTGTTATTAGATCCAGCAATAGAAGAGGAGCGGGTAGGTGATTTAACTACCATTCTTTCTGTCTTAAAAAGTAGATTCAAATCTATAAAAGTCGTTTTGACACTTGATTTTTGGAATAATCCTGAGCGATTTGAAAATGAAATAAGGAGTTTTTTTAAATAAAAAAAGCCTCTCCACAAGAGGGAGAGGCTTTACCCAAAATCCATGATAAAATTGGTCCTACCCAATTTAGTCTAATCCAATTACAGTATTGAAAATACCGTGCCAAAAATGGAATTTGACTTAAAAAACTTCTTTTGCAATGGCCTTTACACTATCAGATTTACTCATAGTGTAAAAGTGAATACATGGTACTCCAGCTGCCTTTAATTCCTTTGCCTGCTTAATCCCCCAGTCTATTCCTAGTTGGTTAACAGCAGCATTATCTTTGCACTTCAATAATTCTCCAGCTAATTCTTCAGGGAAATCAATATGAAAAAATTTGGGTAAAAATGAAATGTGATTTAATGATTTAATCGGTTTTAGTCCTGGAATAATCGGAACCGTAATTCCGGCAGCCCCGCATTTATCTACAAAGTCAAAATATTTTTGATTGTCAAAAAACATTTGCGTTACAATATAATCAGCCCCTGCATCTACTTTAGCTTTTAAATGTTGCATATCTGTAGTTAGATTCATGGCTTCAAAATGCTTTTCAGGGTATCCGGCAACACCAATGCAAAAATCAGTAGCGTCCATTGATACTTCTTCCATCTGGTAACTTCCGTTGTTCATGTCTATAACCTGATCAACCAATTGCTTTGCATATTGGTGCCCATCTGGGTGCGCTCTAAAATTTGATTCAGTTTTAATCGGGTCTCCTCTCAGAACTAAAACATTGTCAATTCCCAAGAAAGTAAGATCGATTAAGGCATTTTCTGTTTCATCTTTACTAAATCCACCACAAATTAGGTGCGGAACCGTATCTACATTGTATTTATTGATGATAGCAGCACAAATCCCCACCGTTCCGGGTCTTTTTCTGATTGATACTTTTTCAAGTAAACCGTTAGGATGTGTCTTATAAACATACTCTTCTCGGTGGTAGGTTACATTTATAAATTTGGGATCAAATTCCATTAAGGGATCAATACCATCATAGATAGATTGAATATTTTTTCCTTTTAACGGAGGAAGAATTTCAAATGAAAAAAGTGTTTCGCCTTTAGCATTCTCAATATGGTCGATTACTTTCATAGTCCCAATTTTAAGGGCGTAAAGATAATTTATTTCTATGAGAAAAAGCTCGAAAAAGTACTATCTTTGCGGCTATGGAAAACATTAGAAATTTCTGTATAATCGCACACATTGACCACGGTAAGTCTACCCTGGCAGATAGATTGTTGCGTGCTACGAATACGATTGCGGAGAGAGACATGAAGGATCAAGCCCTTGATGACATGGATATAGAGCGTGAGAGAGGGATTACAATTAAATCTCATGCCATTCAAATGGATTATGTGCAAGATGGCGTAAAATACGTGTTGAACTTAATTGATACACCAGGTCACGTAGATTTTTCATACGAAGTTTCTAGATCAATTGCAGCTTGTGAAGGGGCCCTTTTAATAGTAGATGCCGCCCAAGGAATTGAGGCGCAAACGATATCTAACTTATACCTTGCTTTAGAGAATGATTTAGAGATTATTCCAATTCTAAATAAAATGGATTTACCAGGTGCAGAACCTGAAGCCGTGACAGATCAAATCGTAGATTTGATTGGTTGTGATCCTGAAGATGTAATTCCGGCAAGTGGAAAAACAGGCTTAGGAGTAGATAAAATTTTAGAAGCAGTGGTATCAAGAATTCCAGCTCCGGTCGGTCAAAAAGACGCACCTTTAAGAGCAATGATCTTTGATTCAGTATTTAATTCTTTTAGAGGGATTATTGCTTACTTCAGAGTATTAGATGGTGAAATTAAAAAAGGAGATCACGTTAAGTTCGTGGCAACTGAAAAAGAATATCACGCAGATGAAATTGGAATTTTAAGAATGGATATGGAGCCAAGAAAATCTGTTCAAGCAGGTGATGTTGGCTATATCATTTCTGGAATCAAGAAAGCAAATGAGGTAAAAGTAGGGGATACCATTACTACTGTTGTCAATCCTTGTCAAGATGTGGTTAAAGGTTTTGAGGATGTAAAACCAATGGTATTTGCTGGTGTTTATCCGGTAGATACGGATGAATATGAAGAGTTGAGATATTCAATGGAGAAGTTGCAGTTAAATGATGCTTCTTTGACATTTGAGCCAGAATCTTCAGCTGCTTTAGGTTTTGGTTTTAGATGTGGATTCTTAGGGATGTTGCACATGGAAATCATCCAAGAAAGATTAGAAAGAGAGTTTGATATGACAGTGATTACTACTGTTCCAAACGTATCTTATTTAGCATATTACAGAAAAGGTGGAGATCCGCTTGTGGTCAATAATCCATCTGAATTGCCAGAACCTTCAATTATAGAATATGTTGAAGAGCCTTACATTAAAGCGCAAGTAATTACTAAAGCCGAATATGTAGGTTCAATTATGAACTTATGTATTGAGAAAAGAGGTGAATTAACCAATCAAGTTTACTTAACGCAAGATAGAGTTGAGCTTTCATTTGAAATGCCAATGGGTGAAATTGTTTTTGATTTTTATGACAAGTTAAAAACGGTTTCTAAGGGATATGCATCTTTTGACTATTTCCCAATTGGATATAGAAGATCAGACTTGATTAAACTCGATATTTTATTGAACTCTGATCAAGTTGATGCACTTTCTGCCTTAGTACATAGAAGTAATGCTTACGATTTAGGTAAAAAGATTTGTCTGAAATTGAAAGAATTAATCCCGAGACAACAATTCGAAATTCCGATTCAAGCAGCAATTGGAGCAAAAATTGTGGCGAGAGAAACAATTAAGGCCTTAAGAAAAGATGTAACTGCTAAATGTTATGGTGGAGATATCACGCGTAAGCGTAAACTATTAGAAAAACAGAAAAAGGGTAAGAAAAGAATGCGTCAAGTAGGGTCTGTTGAGGTTCCGCAAGAAGCGTTTTTAGCTGTACTTAAATTGGATTAATGAAAGTTCTCGGAATCATTCCTGCTCGTTACAATTCTTCTAGGTTTCCTGGTAAACCTTTGGTGGATATTGCCGGTAAATCTATGATTCAAAGAGTAGTTGAACAAGCGGCTAAATCTGAATTAATTCATGAAGTTGTTGTGGCAACGGATGATCAGCGAATTTTTGATCATGTGCAATCTTTTGGTGGGAAAGTCTTTATGACAGCTGAGCATCACAGGAACGGAACAGAGCGTTGCGGAGAGGTTGTTGAGCATTATTCAGATTTTGATATTGTCATTAACATTCAAGGTGATGAACCCTTAATTCAACCAGAACAATTAGAAAAAGTAATTGCTTTATTTGAAGATACTGATGTTCAGATAGGCAGCTTGTGTAAAAAGTTAACTAATCCTGAAGACCTGTTCAACCCAAACAGGATTAAGGTTGTTAAGAATACCAAGCAAGACGCCATGTATTTTAGCAGAGGTGCTATACCTTTTCAAAAAGATCAGAAAGTTTCAGCTTGGTTAGAGAAGGCAGATTATTTTAAACACATTGGAATTTATGCTTGGAGAGCCCAATGTTTAAAGCAATTATTGCAATTACCTGTATCTCAGCTAGAGCAATTAGAATCACTAGAGCAACTGCGTTGGTTAGATGCTGGATATAAAATTCGATTGGCTGAAACTGATATAGAAACACCCAATATTGATACACCAGAAGATTTAGAAAGTGTATTAAAAGTCATTAACGGTTAGAATACACTAACTTTGTACCCAAATTATTTTAAAAGATGTCAACTAGAGGAGAAAAGGGCGATAAAAAGCCGAACAAGCGATTAGCGAATAAAAAATTTAATCGCCGACCAGAAGAGAAGTTTAAAAAGAGAAAAGGAGATCCACTTCCGTCATTTTCTGATGAAGTGAGGTTGAACAAGTTTATTGCAAATGCAGGAATTTGCTCTAGAAGAGAAGCTGACGTTTTAATTGCCACCGGAATCGTAGAAGTAAACGGAAAAATCATCACTGAAATGGGTTTCAAAGTAAAGCCAGGAGATGAAGTGAAGTATGACGGTTCCATCATCCAATCAGAGAAAAAACGATATGTTTTATTGAATAAGCCAAAGAATTTCATCACTACAATGAACGATCCACAAGGGAGAAAAACGGCTTACGAATTAGTGCAGAACGCATGTAAAGAACGTATTTATCCGGTAGGAAGATTAGATAGAAATACGACAGGTTTGCTGTTGTTTACGAATGATGGCGATATGGCTAAAAGATTAACGCATCCGCGTTATGAAGTGGCTAAACTGTATCATGTAACTACTGAAAGACCAATCAGAGAAGAGCATGTACAAGCCTTATTAGATGGGGTAGATTTAGATGAAGATGGCGGATTCGTTAAAGCCGATCAAGTTGAAATTCTGCAAGATTCTAAGGGTAGAGAGGCTGGAATCGAAATTCACTCTGGAAAAAACAGGGTAATTAGAAGAATGTTTGAGGCGCTTGGTTATGAAGTGGTAAAACTAGACCGTGTAAAGTTTGCTGGTTTAACCAAAAAAGATTTACCTAGAGGTAACTGGAGACACCTTACAGAGAATGAGATTTCGTTTTTGAAAATGGTTTAGCGTAGTAAATCACTTAAATCAGTGATATAAGATTCTAAGCGTGCAATTACTGCTTCAATTTCACCACAATTTTTTGGGAATTCACTAGGGCCGCAATGGTCTAGATAAATATCTACTATTTTTTTATCGGTGAAAATTTCTAATCCTTCTGATGTTCCGCCACTGCAAGGCTCAGGTTCAGCTGGTTTACAAGCAGTAATGTCTGATGCATTTACAAAGCCTATAAACGAGCTGAATTCTTCTGAACTGATTGGGTATTCCTTTTCGTGTAAAATATCACCGTACGAGTCAACTACTATTCCAACAGCTGTTGGCGTCATGGTTATCTCATAAGATCTGTGATATTCTGGAGGAACGGACGAGTCATGAAAATTGTAGACAATTTTCGTTGTAGTGCTTTCATCTAAAATCATTTTTTCTTCGCAAGAAGCGGTTAGTAATAGTAATAATAGGGCAAAAGCAATTCTCTTCATTTATTAATTTTTTACAACTCTATATTTTTCAGTGTAAGCATCTTGGCTTACCTCAATAATATAACTTCCAGCTGCTAATTCTGATAAGCCATCTATTTCGTTGTCTTCTAATCTAACGTTTTCTTGCTTGCGAATTAATTTTCCTTCGGCAGAGTAAATAGTGACAGTTGCAGCTCCTTTTAACAGCAAACCATCTATTATAATTTTGTCATTAAATGGGTTAGGATACACCGTGAATTGTTGGGTTTCATTTTCAAAGATGCCAACGGTATTAATGACTTCAACAACTAGGGTAGTTGTATCACTTGGGCAAATATAATTGGCCGAGATTAAGGTCACTGTATAAACTCCTGCTGACGCATAACTGTTCCATGGGTTGGCGTCTGAAGAAATGTTACCATCTCCAAAGTCCCAAGAGTAAACACTTGCATTTGCGGATGCATTTGTGAAGTAAATGGCGCTATTAGGCATATAAACAGGGCTGTTTGAAGTAAAGTTTGCGACAGGCGCAGCTGCTACTTGAACCGTAATGGATTGCGAAGTGCTATTGGTATCTGTTCCGTCAATGGCATTCAAGGTCACATCAAACGTCCCAGAATTCATATAGGTGATTTGTGGATCTTGAGAAGTACTCGTAGATGGTACACCATTTTCAAATTCCCAGTAATAAGATGTCGCGTTACTTGAAGTATTGGTAAAATCTACTAATTCTCCCTGACAGAACGTATTTGAAGTGGGTAGCACAAAATCTGCCTGTGGATTGGTAGTAGAAGTATTGCACGTATAATCAGCTAACCAACCCGGTGCAACTGTTGCTCCGTCTGATTTCCAATAAAAAGTAATTTCTCCTGAAGTTGTGTTGAATTGCCCGGGAGAATTTGTTCCAGTATACGCTCCTATTAAAGGAGAAGCGGTTGTTGGTCCGTCATAAATGAATAAGGTGTCGTAGCCCACTTCTACGTCAAACATGGTGAAATCTACATTAATGGATGTCGCTCCTGTTGGGGCCAAAGTCCATGTGTAATCTTCATCATTGTAATAGTTTTTTGTTGGACCACCAAAGTCGTGGATAACACCTGCGCAAGGGTCTGCATGGCAATCGGTGAATTTATCATTTAGAGCATCCCACAATTCAGTATAGCCATTATCATAGCCTAGTGCCCAAATTCCAATTCCCGCAATGTCAGTTTGGTTTACAAAGTCTAAACGCTTTTCAAAGGCATCTTCTAAAGCAATAAAACACTGTTTATTTGCTCCGTTATTAAAAGCGAACATGTCAGTATAACTATCTGCATCCCAAGTGTAGTTTCCAACTGAGTAATTTCCAGAAGTATTGTTTTTCACGTAAGCAAAAGTTCTTGCCACTCCACTTGCTAAAGTAGAAGAGGGGATGGTTAGAGAAGATGTTTCCCATTCGTATCCGTAATAAGGCAATCCTAAAACGAACTTATCTTTTGGACATCCTTTATCTAAATAATAGGTCGTGGTTTTAGAAAGGGTATAGTTATAAGAAGATCCAAAATGATAAAGCGGATCACATGGCCCGGTGCTTCCAGATCCTTGATAGTAATATGCGTATCCCATCACTATGAAATGGTCAACTACATTTGCCATTATATCAAAATCAAAAACATCATTCCAATCTACAGCATACAAAACTGTACTCACCTCTGAACCTGGAATTGCAGTATGCATTTGATTACAAAGGTCTACCATGAAATTGGCAAAATTCGTTTTTTGAGAAGAAGGTAATCCTTCAAAATCAATGTTTACGCCATGTGCTCCACGGTCGTCAACTAGCGTAATAAGGTTGTCAATTAGAGTTTGTTTCGCAGTTGAGTTGGTTAAAAAAGTAGCTAAGTCAGACCCTCCAAATAACGTTACACAAAGCGTTACTTTAACATTGTTTGCTAAAGCCGAATCAACTGCATCAGAAGTTGACCATCCATGAGTTGAAAGTGCTTCACCATTGGTTTCGTTTACTTCATATGAAAAGAAGGATAAATGACTTAATAAATTCCAGTCATAATTGTTGTAAGCAGATCCCACCCAGTAAGGATGCCAACCGTATACTACCTTTTCTAAGTTGCAAGAGGTGCGATTTTGAGCGTGATAATATTGTTTGGTGTTTACATTTTGCTCATACCATTCGGTAGATTTATTTTGAGCATTATAGGTAGATTGTTCTTGATGATGTATTGAAGTATATTCTTGTGCACCAGCAGCACACAAAACGATCATCCACATAAAGAGTAAAAAATACTTTGTCATAGCGTTTTTAAGTAAGCGGCAACAAAGATAGGGTATTTTTAATGGTTAATCGTTAGAATATAGCTGTTTATCGAAACAATTCTATTGCTTCATCTAATTTAAAACCATTTAGATTATCTAAAATTTTATCAGAAATTTTTAATCGCTGGTCGTAATCATGTGTTTTTTCCGGAATTGCGATCACTTTCATCCGTGCGGCTTTAGCAGCTAAAACACCATTGAACGAATCTTCTATCACCAGGCATTGATTTACAGGCACGCCGAGTTTTTTCGCTGCTGTTATGAAAACCGCAGGATGAGGTTTGCCATATTCTTCGAATTCTGCTGAATGTAAGATGTCAAAATAAGATCTGATTTCTAGTTTATCGATCACAACTTGGAGAATACGATCGGCTGAGGAGGTTGCCAAACCAATTTTATATCCTGCTGCTTTTAGGATGTTAAGTGTTTCGTGAACACCTGGTAAGGCTTGACCTTTTTCTTTTATTTCTGCGATTAAAATATTGATGACATCATCTTCAACTTCTTTTAGCGTTCTTCCGGTCCAGCCAACACGATCGTACCAAAGTTGAACCACTTCGTCCATTCTTAAACCGACAGTTTCTTCGCAATCGGTATTCGTGAGGTCGATTCCTACTTTTTTAAAGGCGCCAATTTCCGCAATTTTCCATAATGGTTCAG
Source organism: Crocinitomicaceae bacterium (assembly GCA_039939375.1). Taxonomy (GTDB): domain Bacteria; phylum Bacteroidota; class Bacteroidia; order Flavobacteriales_D; family Crocinitomicaceae; genus Paracrocinitomix. Next base: position 639,157 of record JBDVJO010000011.1, read on the forward strand.
AGTCGATAAGTACGCCATCCATATCAAAAATTACTGCTTTCATAAGTTGAATTTAAGCAGCTAAGTTACATCAAAAAGTATACTTGCAACCAACCGAAACTGTCAAAAAGTGTAGCCAATTTTTAACATAGCCGTCACCGGGACCATCAGTGTTGTCTGAGGTTCCAACGGCTCCGCCACCTAAATATCTTAAATTCAAAAAACTGTCAACTTGATTGTTTATTTTTACTCCAGACCGAATGCTTGCATCTAAAATTGCACCGACCACTTCGTTGTCGCTACCGTTCAAGTAACTGACTGGAGCGTAAATTCCATCTGCCTCAATTTCTGTGTAAAAACGCTCGGTAAACTGATAGCTTGTTTTCAGTTTGATGGCCGGAACAATTCCAACATCTCTGTTTGTACGAAAGATTGACCCATCAGAAGATTCAAAAGAAATTGTTGCGTTCCTGATTTGTACTGTACCACCCAAGGCAAAATTGAAATTTGGTTTATTAGGGAACAATTCTCGTGTATAACTAAATCTGTAAAAAGGGAAGTTATAGAGTAATTTTACACTTGAACCTGATTGAAATAAAGCATCATCCACAATTAAATTTTCAGTTAAATAAACCTGAGATGATAATCTGAGCGGTTGATAAAGTAGAAAAAAAGTGCTGCGCTTCGACTTTAGTTCTAGTGATAGTCTACTTACAGGAAATAATACATCTTGACCTCCATCTTTTCGGTAATCGAAGTATGTTCCGTTATTACTGAATTGAATTTTATGATCCAATACGCTCAGAAAACCAAGCTCGGCGACTCCACTGAATTGATATTTCTCATTAAAACTTGCTTGTTCTTGACTAAAGCTCAATGAGGTAGAAAAAACTGTGAATAAGATTAATTTGCTATAAAAAAATTTGGACATAAGTTCTTTTAATGTTTTCAGCTAAATAACAGAAAACAAAGAAACTTGTTCAAACAAATAAAAGAAATAAGCTTTAAATCTATTTGCTCAGTTCTTCTGCTTTTAACACCGCATTGTAAGTGTTTACTAATCCACCAGTTACACAAAGGTCTACAAAAGTCGCGGTGGTTTCAGGGTCGCCAGGCAGTGGCGTTTCACGTTCAGAAACATCTTGAACACTTGTTAAAATAACGTCCTTGATTTGAAGCATGTTTAATTCAGGATAATAAGATTTTAAGAGCGCAGCTAATCCCGCTACCATAGGGCAAGCCATTGAGGTTCCGTCATAAACATCATAATCAGATTGTGGAACAGTTGAATAAATATCATAACCCGGAGCAAATACATCTACCATTTTATCGCCGTAATTAGAAAAGTCGGCAGATAAACCTGGACGCCACATATAACCTTTTACATACTTTGGTTTCTTCCATCTTGTAGAAGCTCCCACTTCTATCCAATTTGTGAATTTTGAAGACATAGATTCGTATTGAGGGCAAGGATAATTATCTGTTACATCCACATCTTCCCCTTCGTTTCCAGCCGCGTGCACTAATAATACGCCGTTTTCTTCTGCATACCTGAAAGCTTCAATAACGCCTTCTTGCTGAGGTGAATATCCTTTTCCAAAACTCATTGAAATGATTTTGGCTCCGTTATCAACAGCATATCTAACCGCTAACGCAATGTCTTTATCTTGCTCATCTCCATTTGGAACCGCTCTTAATGACATAATTCTTGCATTGTCTGCCACTCCATCATTTCCAATACCGTTTCCTCTAATTGCCGTGATAATTCCTGCACAGTGGGTGCCGTGTCCAGCATCTGGTCCTTCAACGTCATTATTACCGTAATTCGTGTCTTCAAAATTGAAAGGATCATCTCCTACAACTTCTCTTGGGAAAATATCAATATTGTACGTATAAGCTAACTCGTCTTCTAAGTACTTTTTCTCGTAAACAAAGTCATCAAAGGTTAAACCGAATCCTGATAACTGTAGCAGAATAGCTGAAGAAACAGCAATTTCTTCAATTTTAACTCCCTTTTTAAGATCTTTAGAAGTGTAATCTCTGCGGTAGTAATCTTTCAATTCTTTATCTGCCTTTTCAAGAATCTCATATGATTCGGCCATGTTGTCTAAAGCCTTCTTGTTTTCTTTGACGATTTCATCAACCTCTTTTTTTACCTTTCTATAAAGTTCAAAGTCTTTTTTGTCTTCTTCTTTAATTTCACTTTTCATTTTGCCTGAAAATTTACCCTCTAATTCTTGATAAATTCTGGTCACTTCTAATTGTACATCATTGATGTTTTCTCCTGAGGCATTTCCTAAAAAGTTCCAACCATTAACATCATCTATATATCCGTTATTATCATCATCAATTCCATTTCCCGGAATTTCATCTTCATTCACCCAAATTCTACCTTGTAAATCTTCGTGTTCTATATCAACACCTGAATCTATTACGGCAACAACAACGGGTTCTGATTTTTTACCTGCTAATAGCTTTTTGTAAGCTAAATCAGTGTGCATTCCAAATTTCTTTCCGTTGTACCAGTTTAAGATTTTCTTGTCTACATTCTGTGCAATTGAAGTTGAATAGCTCAAGGTGATTAAGACAAGAAATATAATTTTAAATAATTGACGCATAATGATTTAATTTTTCAGGAAGTTGGCAAAGATACCAATTTTGTTGGATTCACTCTGATAACCACAGCTTATAGAGGTTGCCACCCCCAAACCCTCTGCGATATTCATCTGTCATGTACCAAGAGTTTTTTCCATTATAACAAATGGCTTCTCGTTGTTTAATTGAGGTGATGTTATATGTTTTACGTTTACCTTCCCAAAAATTATGACCTTTGAAATTACTGTAAACATAAAGTTTAGAATAAGTTAGTATAGATAACTCTTTGGTTTTTGGATTGTAATCTGCTGCTGTTACTGAGCACCATTGCCAATTTGATGAACAAAACTGAAATCGACCAATTTTCTTAGCCACGTGCTCTCCTTCTGTTGCAGGGATAGTGTAAATGTATGAGATACCGGTAAACGGTTTGGTTCTGCATTTAGTAAAAATATAAATCTGTCCGTTCAACCAAATAAAAGCTTCAGCATCAAAATTCATTTCTGATTTATGAGGAGGAAATTTCTTTTGGTCAGGATAAGTAAAAGTGATTTTATCGGCATTTACTTTTTGATTTTTATCGTCTACAAAACCCGAACGTAAAATATAGATTTGCTTTTTGTCTCTAACGTTTAAATTATCGCCAAAATCACCAATATATAATCTGCCTTGGTCATCAGTTGCTAAATCTTCCCAATCTCTGTTTTTGGCCTCATCCACATCAATCGTTTTGAGTAATTTGCCTTCTAAATTCAATACATAAATTTCACTCTTGTTGCCACCATCATTATGAGTAATGAGGTATTTATTATCGATTAAAACAAGACCAGAAGTTTCGTAGAGTTTCTTATCTAGATCACAAATTTTTAGTGATTTTAAGTGTTGTGCGCTTAAAGAAAGGCACATTAATAGGGTTGATATAGTCGCTAGATACTTCATTTATGATTGAATCCTCCAAAATTATACCAATTTTTCAGGTTTCATTGGATTAAAAGATAATAATCAAAGTAAGATTTATCTATATTTAACTGAAATTTTATTAGAATGATGAACCCGAGTAGCAATGGTTGGATTCGAAAATTTTTTTCGATTATTAAAGACTACCAAGAAGGATTAAATGAGTACCCTGGCACTATGAGTGCAGAGGAGTTGATTTATGGCTATCTGCAACCTACTGGAATCATGTATGGTTTCCCAACAAAGTTTATTTTTCTTGAAGAGGATTTTATCGATAAATGGAGCGGAGAAGAAAAATTTAAGGTCTTACTTTTAGAAGGGTTGATTTTAGTGGACCACATCAACGAGGGGAAGTTTGATGTTTCTTCTTTGGAAACTTCATTAGAGAATTTTGTCAAGTTTTATGAAGAAACTGAATTAGAAAAAGCTAAAAAAAGCTGGTTAAATTTTAAAGGTCTGGATGTCTATGAGAAGCTAGAGTCAATTATTGAAAGGCGGGTAGATATCAAAATGAGCTTTTCAAATAAGCTCTGGACCAGTTACCTGCATAACAGTTTAATATTCCAAGACTTAATACTTTATCACGAGTATAAAAAACGAAGCAACAGTTTTGATATCTCAGAGAAACGAAGAAAAGTCATGTTAGATATGATGAAATTGGTTTCTGTGGCAGCTCATGCAGATGGTGAAATAGCTGAAGAAGAAGAGGCATTATTTCAGGTTTTTATGGCTTCTGCTAAGTTGGATTCTGATGATAGAGATATTGCCGAAGCGTTTTGGGAAAACAATGGAAGCCTAGCCGATATAGAGTTTAATTATGAGATGACTTGGTTATTGAAAAGGTATTTCATGGAAATCGCAACTTTAACAGTTTGGAGTGATAAAGTGGTGACAGATAGTGAAGAACAATTTCTGAAAGAGCTGGTTGTGAGGTTTGTTGTTGAAGAAGAAGAACAAGACAAGTCATTTTTAGCAATCCAGTCTTTTGTTATTGAAAATGCTGAACATGTTCCTTTTTTATCAGGTAAAAATGAGACAGAGCAGTTAATGGATGGGGCAAGAGATAAGTGGAGAAAGATTTTGGGACGCAATAAAGAAAAGTTGGGAACCGAGTTAAAACAAAGTAAGGAACTCGTTGCGTTAATTGCAAAGTCGGCCAAAACTGAGTTGACGCCAGAAGAAAAGAAAAAAGTTAAGGCACAGTTCAAGGATTTAGGTAAATCAATTCCGGCATTTACACTCTTTATGCTGCCTGGGGGTTCGTTGGTAATGCCTATCGTTCTGAAATTAATTCCAGACTTAGTTCCTTCTGCATTCAGAAGTAATCAGATTGATGAAGAAGAATCGTCAAGTTGATCTAAAAAGTTTTGTGCATGCGATAAATGCGCGTCCATTTTATCAGTTGACATCCGATCTAGATTTCTGGTTAGCATGGCAAGTCGTGGATTATTCTGGAAAAACTCTCGGTGAGCTAACATAAACCTCCAGAATAATCCGTCCCAAACTTTTTGCCATTCTCCCTTTTTGTAATCGCTCATTTTTAGAACGTAATTTGAACTGCTGATATAGGGTTTTGTTGCGAATAAACCGCCATCAGCAAATTGGCTCATGCCATATACGTTGGGAACCATAACCCAATCAAAAGCATCAATGTACAGTTCCATAAACCATTGATAAACGTCATCAGGGTCAAATTCACAGAGCAACATGAAATTTCCGATTACCATCAATCGTTCAATATGGTGATTGTAAGCATTTTTCAATACTTTCTTAATGCAATCATCAACAGGTTCAATACCGGTAGTTCCATCATAAAAAGACGTTGGAATTTTACGTTTAAACCCCCAAAAGTTGGTAGTCCTCATTTCATTGCCTTTGATATGATACATACCTCTAATGAACTCTCGCCAGCCAATAATTTGACGCACAAATCCTTCTAATGAATTAATGGGAATATTGTTGCTGGTTGCAAATTCTATTGAGCTTTTTACAACGGCTAATGGCTCAAGGAGTCCCACATTAATTAAAGGAGATAATAAGCTGTGATGTAAAAAACTTTCTGATTTAACTATGGCATCTTCATAATCTCCGAATCCATAAAACCGTTGTTCAAAAAATTGCTGCAACCACCTGTTTGAATCGGCGTGATTAACCGGTAAGTAGGTCTGCTTTTGAAGTTCGCCTGGATTGTCTGAAAAAAACTCCTCTACATATTCAACAGCTTCTAGCCAGAATGGGTTGTCATCTTGGAATTGAATTGAAGGTGGTGTCTGATTTTTAGGATATTTTTTTCTATTGTCAGCATCAAAGGTCCATTGTCCTCCTTCGGGATCAGTGCCATCCATCAATACATCCAACTTCTTACGTTCTTGCTTGTAAAATGTGGTCTGGAAAAAGTTGCGCTTATCTGCTTTGAAAAAATGGCTTAAATCCTCCAATTTATTGATAAACAAAGGTGAAGGGTATTCGTTGAAATTCAGTTGCTCAGAATCCTGGTGAAGTCGTTTTTTTAGCCAATCATCTGCCAATTCGAAATAATGGACACTAGCTCCATCACGTAAAGTTTTGATCAAGGCGCGAACGTCTGATTTGTCATCATGACTCTCAATATATTTCACGTGTACTTTTTTATCTTTCAATGATTGCTCAAAAGATTTCATGCTAGACCGGTGAAAAGCGATTTTTTGTTTGTGAAATTTATATTGCCTGAAGAATAAAAATTCCTCAATTAGTATGATTTCCTCTACCTTATCAATGAATGGAATCTCCTCAAAAAGTTGATGAGGAAATAAGACGCCTATTTCTTTTTGTTTCTCCGACATTTTTCACTGCAATATTTTACCGCTTCCCATTTATTCTCCCATTTTTTTCGCCAATTGAATGGTCTTTGACAAACCGGGCAAGTTTTACTGGGCAGATGCTGTTTTTTCATGATTGAAATCTGGAGTTTCCTTTACTCTAGCGTAGGGAAACTCACCTATTTTCTCAAGTTTATAATAGCTGTTAAGGCCTCCAATTCCTGCTGCATCCAAGTCTGCAAGTTGAATGTAGCCTCTTTCATCTAAGTGTGCACTATTGATATAGATGTGTTGAATCTCTCCAACTATCATCAGCGTATTGTTTGTTTGGATGGGAATGCTTTCTTTTAATTTTAATCCTATTTTTAACTGACTTTCTTTTACATAAGGAGCTTCAAACTCGTCTTTAAATTCAGGTGTAAAACCACAACGATCGAATTCTGAGACTTCTTTCGGAAATTTAGCTGAAGTAAAATGTGCCTGTTCAACGTAAGAAGTATGTATGCAATTAACCGTGAAACAACCATTTGACATAATGTTTTCATAGGTGTCTCGGCGAACTTCATGTTTGGGTCTCATAATGAATCCGAGCAAAGGAGGATTACTTCCTAAGTGCACCACAGAGCTTATTATTGCGAGGTTCAGGTATTTACTGTCTTGCGTTCCGATTAAGTTAGCAGGTTTGATTCCTGTAAGCGAGTTTATTAAATTCAACTTGAATTTATGTTCGCTTTTTTCGATTTGTTCTAGATTGAGATGTGTTTCTTCTGACATGAGTAGCTAGTATTCTTTGATTCTCTTCTTTAACAGTTGGGTGTTTGCGGTGTCCCCAAATTTTGGCTCTGGCCTTTTTGCCGCTTTCAGCCAAATCAACAATCGGTGAAGGATAGTCTTCATCAAGAACAAGTCCGTATAGATTTTGTTCCATACTGGTCATTTTAAATGGCTCATGAATAAATTCAGTAGGAATGTCTTCTAATTCTTTTACCCACTTTTTGATAAAATGACCTTCAGGGTCATGGTCCATTGATTGCTTAATTGGGTTATACATTCGTACCGTATTAATTCCTGTGGTTCCGGCTTGCATTTGAAATTGCGGATAATGGATTCCAGGTTCATAATCCAGGAATTGCCGCGCTAAAAAATAGACACCATCACGCCAATCTTGATCAAGATGATGACAAAGAAAAGACACGAGCATGGCACGCATTCTAAAGTTAATCCAGCCAGTTTCAATGAGACAACGCATACAAGCATCTACCAATGGATATCCAGTTTTACCAGTTTTCCAAGCTTTTAGGAATGCGGGATTTTGATCGCGATTGAGTAGTTCATAACCTCTATTGATACAATCGGTCTCATATTCGCATTCAACTTCAAACTTTTGGATAAAATGACAATGCCATTTTAAACGCGTCAAAATTCCATTAAACGCTCTTTTGTTGTGTTCATAGTTGGGGTGCAATTTAACATGATGAACTGCTTGTTTAATGCTAATGTTTCCCCAGCTTAAGTAAGGAGAAATGCGACCACAAGAAGTACGACTTTCTGAAGGTTTTGAAATATGTCGCTGATAGTTTTTTCCACGATCAGCTGTAAATGATTTTAAATACTTCCACGCATTTGTTTCTCCAGCTGGTTGGAATTGATTCGGATATGCTGACAAATCATTCAAAAGTGAGGCTTCTAGCTCAAAAGAATGATTCAGGTGTATGATTCTATCCGCAACTGTGAATTCATTTTTTATTAGGGGTAAATTAATATTTGAATACCATTGTTTGTCCCAATCGTCTCTGTTTTTGATTCCGCGCAGAATGCCGTCTCTTTGAGACTCTTTCCATATAATGTCAAGTTCTTTGAACCATTGAGCTACCTTTTTATCCCGTTCCCAACTGAGTTGAATTCCTGATTCTTGATGACTAAAGACTTGAACAATATCATATTGACTTTGAATGATTTGAAATGCTTCAATTGCTTCTGCATTAACTATGTGTACCTTTAAATTGTATGGTAGAAGGTGCCGTTGCATTTCTAGCAAAGAATGATAAATAAACTGCAGGTGTCTAGTGCTGCAGTCAGGATGTGCCATTAAACCGGGTTCAAAAAGATAAATAATGATATAAGGTAGCTCACTCTGTTCTGCACGCATTAATGGTTCATGGTCTTGCAAGCGCAAGTCTTTCTTTAGCCAGACAACATTTACGCGCTCTCTTGCCACGGCCTTAATTGATTTTTATATTCATTCCAAAATTTGAAAAATGAAGAGTAGTAGCCCTTATCGATAAATAGCCATTCTCTTTTGTCCTCTGTTCCCTGATAGTGGGAATTAAACGGGTGTTCTTTGTACAGGATGTTGGTCAAACTATATTGTTTACGAAATTTTTCAAATTCGCCTGTGTAGATTTGAATATCCTTGATGTTTTCTTTGGCAAAATTAATCATGAAGTTCACTGATTTATCACAGATAGGATATTCTTCAAAATGACTTGGCTCTAAAAGCAACACACGATTTACGTCCTCATTTTGGCGCCATTTTGAGTCTAGATTATAAAAATTATAAATCAGAGTAGGTTTTATTCGCGAAACATGAATGGGTAAATTTTCTGGTAAATTGGTGATCTGATGTGGAATGTGAGTAACTTCTAATATTTCGGGGCAATCCATTGTCATTAACTCTTCATAAGATGAATCTAAAAAGGTGTCTTTTTGATTGGAGTGTGTGTATTTGTTGATGTTAGCTTGGTTGGCGAAATATTTTTTTGAAGAGTTTGTGCCAGCTACCCATTGCCAACTCAAAGCATTTGAGCCCCAATCCGCATCTAAAAGGTGATAATACATCCATTTGGCTGGCTCCAACCAATGACTTTTACCAATGTTACAGCAAATAGAAGCTACATACATCCGAATGTGATTGTGCATGTATCCAATTTCAAACATGTGCTCAATAGCTGAGTCAATTGATTGAATTCCCGTTTTAGCATGGTCAACAGCTACAGGAATTTCTTCATTGTTTACATCAACTTGAACTTGCTTTAAATCTTTATCAATATTACCTTGATTTTTCCATACTAACTGCCAATAGTCACGCCACGCTAATTCTTGGATAAATTTTTCACTTTGTTCAGCTGTAAACCCTTTTTCTAGAATGTGGTGAGCAACTTGTTTTGTAGAAATGATACCCCTTGAAATATATGGAGAAAGGTAACTTACAGCTCCATTTATGAAGTTGCGTTCACGGGAATATTTAATTGGATCAATTGTACCAATTTGTTGCAAAATATCGTGGTAGTTCAATTGTAGATTCATCTCTTAGAAATCTTATTTCCTGAAATTTGACGTTGCCTGCTGCATTTGAAGCGTTTCATATCTGATGATCTTTTTTGGAGGTGCTTTTTACTTACACCTGAATTCACTCTCTTTCGCCATAAATTAAAACTACTGCGTTTTAAATTGTTGCGCATAAGTTTAATGACTTCTGATTCTGAAAGCTCAAATTGAAAAGTAATGGCCTCAAAAGGTGTTCGATCTTCCCATGCCATTTCTATAACTCTATCTATTTCTTGAATGTTTAAATGCTTCAATGTGATTCATTTTTTAATTCTTCAATTTTTTTAATTAATTGCTCGGCTTCGGCATGTTTTTTATCAGATGCCGCCCGATCAATCGTACTTAATTTATGTGCTTCTTTCATCAACTTCTCATAGTTGTCATAAAGGTTATCAAGTGCTGTCTTTTTTTTGAATAGTTTTATCATTACTTAAGTTTTTAGAGTAGACATTCCGCCATCTACATGTATAATTTGACCTGTCAACCACTTTGAGTTGGTGCCCAATAAAAACGCTGCTACTTGAGCAATATCATCAGGCTCTCCAATTGTTTTTAGGGGATGACGTTGCATGTTTTGATTAATCTTTTCTTCTGTATTCAGCAGTTTACTTGCTAGCTTTGTATTTGTTAGAGAAGGAGCAATGGTGTTAACTCGAATTTCTGGAGCTAGTTCGGCCGCTAAGGCTTTGCTTAATCCCTCAATCGCACCCTTAGAAGCAGAAACTTGAGTGTGGAAACGAAACCCTTGAGTGGCTGCGATAGACGAGAATAACACGATTGATGGAAGATGCCCTTTTTTCAATCTGGGAAGCGCGTTTTGAATCGCTTCAATAGCTCCTCCAACTTGTAAGTTAAAATCGCTCAAAAAGTCTTCTACAGAAAATCTTTTAAACGGTTTAAGGTTTATCGAGCCTGGGCAATAAACGAATCCATCTATTTTGTCTGGATACCAACTAAAATCTGGATCCGAAACATCAAATTGATGCCATTCTACATTTTCTAATTCTGTTTTTTCAGACGTATGATAGGTTGCTAAAACCTTGTTCGTTTTAGCTAAATTTTTGACGAGTTGAAGTCCAATTCCAGAAGACCCTCCAATGACTATAATTGTTCTCATGCTTATAGAACAATTATTTTACGCTTATGTTCTTTTAAACGATTTTGAGTTTTTAATTTGAACGATAGATAAAACATGTATAAAGACCGCCATTGGCATTAAAAATCCGGCCACTAAAACGTACGGATATTTTGTTAAATCTAACGGAGCTGGTGTGTTTTCGTATCCATATAACCCCGGGAAATAAATGGTTGAAACAAAGACGAAGATGACCGAAAAGAGAATGAGTAGACCTGTATAATTCCACCACAAAACTACCTTTAAAGAGATTTTTTTAAAGACTAATCCTAGGCCTATTATCAAGGCAGTTACAGCAAAAACCATATCGTAATTATAACCTTCAATTGTTGCTTCTACGTGTAAAACGCCTTGCGCAACTGAGAGCACAAAGATGGTCTCAACCAAAATTCTGAAACTTTGAATAGAGGTAAGCCAAGTAATTGAAATTTCTTGAATCCAGCGTTTGGATCTTTGATTGTAAAGAAAAATTCCTGTGAATAGAAATAAAGGAACGATTAAAAAAAGTGCAAATCTTGGTGGAAATTCAAAGCTCTGGAGAATGCCTGACGTGGCTATTAAGTAGGTGTATAAATGCCAGATCAAAAAACCGACAAGCAATTTGGTTTTTGCTGATTTACGAAGATTCAAATCTTCAGTAGAACGATTGATGGCTTTGAAAAGTGTTAGGAGTAAAAGCACTGTCATTAAAAGAGTAAGTGAGAGATAATAAAAAGCTAGCATTTTTGTTAGATAAGTTTATTGTGTAATGTAATCAAGGCATCTTCTCCTTCTTTTCCCATTGCTTCTCTGATTTCGCACATGGCTTTCTCCCAAATTGGAATAATGTTCTCGACAAAATATTTGCCATCAGTGGTAATCATAATTATGGGGAACTCGTCTCTGCTTAATAATTTTCTATCAATAAGACGGGTAAGGTTTCTATTCAAACTAGACTTTTCAAGGTGGGCAAATTCACTTAATTGCTTTTGAGTCATCTTCTCTTTTTTAGACATAATGAACAGTAACGTAAGTTGACTATCTGTAATTCCAAAAGGTTTCAGGTGTTTTCTGAAAACAGCTGAAACAATTCTTTTGGTGCGATTAATCTTCCCTGAAAGGCAGGTTGAAGGGTCAAAATTTGCGATTCTGTTGAATTCCATGAATCGAATTTAGACATTAAAGTTGTATATACAACTTGTAGTGTAGTAAAAATCTATAAAGTCTTCTTTTTACTCAACGAAAATTAGTTTAAACTCCGAATTGGGTCAAATGATGGTCAATATGTTTATAGAACATATTGTTCCATTCTCTTTCAGTTAGTTTTCCAAATGACAGAGATTCCATTCCATCAAAATGTGAACCTCCCAATTCTTGCACCTTTATTAAGTAATCAACGAGTTTGGTTTTTTCATTTTCAAACTCGCGTTCGTCTACAATCAAAAACTGCGGAGCCGTTCTGCCGTTCTTTTTGTATGGTTTTTCGCCAACAACAATAGGTTTAACTAAAGCGTTTAGCATGAATTTTTTGAAAGCATTCGCTTTTACATAATGATCAGTAAATACCATATCATAAGTGACATTGCAATGCGCTAGCATTTGAGCGACATTCATTTTTCCCCATTGCGCTTGAGATGCTGATGAAAGTTGATGTACTCGTGTAATAACTTCATCCGTTACTGATTTTTCAAAAATGTTTTTCATAGTCAAGAAAATAATATGTTATAAGACTAATTCATAGTACGAAGATCGTTCAAATTTTTGCTTAAACCCATTTTCAAGAAGGTATCTAATGTAAATCTCATGACTTCCAAAGGCAACAATAGATGTATATCCTTTTGCCTTGAATTTTACAATTTCCTTCTCAAAAAATTCCTTACCTATGCCTAGGTTTCTATATGCGGTAATTACAAAATCAACTTCAACATGAATTTGGTCTCCTTTTATCTCATATATAAATACTCCTATTAACATTCCGTCTACAGAAAGTGTGAGTACTGTAGATAAATCTGTACTCTCAATTTCGAAGTCAGGGTGAAACATCAAAATTTCATCTTCCCACCGCGTATAAAACTGAACAAATGGTTCAGCATCAAATGTGGAGTGCTTTATTTCAACATTGGGCATATACGAAAGTAGGTTATTTAATTAACTATTGAAACTTCTTTCGTTGAATGGATATTTTTTCTCGACTATCAAATTTGGTATTAAATATTATCCAAATTTGATGAACAATTATAGGAGTCCTCTTAATACAAGAAGTTATGGTAAGGATAGCGTATTTGAAAAATTGCTTTTACCTCTTCATACATGCGAGATTTAAATTCTTCAATATTGATTTTTTCTTGAGCAGATATAAATAGACAATTAGCATCTCCTAATTTTGCCATCCAAGATTTCTTTAATTCTTCCAGCGCAAAATGTTTTCCTTCAGGATGAAATCCGATATCTTCTGGCTTTGGATTATAAGCATCTACTTTATTGAAAACCACTAAAGTGGGTTTGTCTGCATGTTCTTTGTCAATATCTGCAATAGTTTCATTTACCACTCTAAAATGATCTTCAAAGTTAGGATGAGCAATATCTAATACATGAATAAGTATATCGGCTTCTCTTACCTCATCTAAAGTAGATTTGAATGATTCAATTAATTGATGCGGGAGTTTGCGAATAAATCCAACCGTATCTGAAAGTAAAAAAGGTAAATTCTCAATCACCACTTTTCTTACTGTGGTATCAAGTGTGGCAAATAGTTTATTCTCAGCAAACACATCTGATTTCGCGAGCATGTTCATAATGGTAGATTTTCCAACATTGGTATATCCAACCAATGCAACCCTTACCAATTGTCCTCTATTACTTCTTTGAACGGCTTTTTGCTTGTCAATTTTCTTCAGTTTCTCTTTAAGTAAAGAGATTTTCTGTTGAATAATTCGTCTATCCGTTTCAATCTGCGTTTCACCCGGACCTCTCATTCCGATTCCACCTTTCGTTCTATCCAGGTGCGTCCATAAACGAGTAAGTCTTGGAAGTAAATATTGGTATTGAGCCAATTCTACTTGGGTTCTAGCATCTGCACTTCTTGCTCTACTGGCAAAAATGTCCAAAATTAAGTTGTTTCTATCCAGGATTTTACGCTCAAAAATCCGCTCAATGTTTCTTAGTTGAGAAGGAGATAACTCATCATCAAAAATGACACAGTCAATGTTGTTTTGTAAAACGTAAAGTCTAATCTCTTCAATCTTACCTGACCCCACATAGGTTTTAGGGTTTGGTCGATCAACTTTTTGTGTAAATTTTTTCTTGGTCTTAGCGCCAGAAGTTTCAGCAAGAAATTCTAGTTCATCCAAATATTCTAAAGCCATCTCCTCTGTTTGATCTGAGGTGATAACTCCTACCAAAACAACTGATTCTGGTACTACGTCTGTGTAAATAAATCCTTCTTCCAAAATGTTTTTTTAAGACCAACTTCCGCCAAGTTCAGCTCTGAATGGCCAAGGAATTGCTGCAAGTATGATTAATAAAGCAATGGTATAGAAAATTGCAATTGTCTTGAATTTCTTTTTGTCTTCTTCAATTTTCTTCGCTTTTGAATAACCAATTGTGATTAAAACCATAGCGATAACCATCATTAAAGAATGTTCAACGTTGAAGAAACGCAACATTTTTACTCCCATAAATCCTTCTGGTCTGGCGGTTTTAGAGCTTACAAAAAACAGCACTAATCCGATTAAAAATTGCATGTGATAAGAGATCATTGCAAAGAGCGCAATTTTTTTGTCTGCTGCTTTAAATTCCTTAAGTCCCGTCCATCCTGAAATCATTTTTACAATTGCAAAAACCAACAAGATTAACACAATCCATCTAAGCCCAGAATGTGCATGAATGAGTATATTGCTAAAAGTTGCCATAATTAGTTATTTTTGAACAAATTTAATCTTAAATGCGCATCAACTCAAAGAGACGGTCAACTATTTTTTTATTGGTTTTTGGGCTCTTCATGTTCTCAAATTCTTTTGGACAAGATTATGCCCCTGAAAATGGAGCGCACGATCCGCACAATACTACATACGTTTTAACTGGTTGTAAGATTTTTGTTAGCGCTGATAAAACGCTTCCGATAGGGATGATTGTAGTCAGAAATGGCATCATAAAAAATGTTGGTATCGTTGAGGTTCCGCCAAGAGATGCCGTTAAAATTGACCTTAAAGGCTTCACTGTTTATCCGTCATTTATTGAAATGTATTCTGGAGATGGTGTCGCAAAAATTCAAAGAAAAAGGTCTTCGCGAAGACCTCAATTAAACAGCTTAAAAGAAGGTCCGTATTATTGGAATGAGTCCATTCATCCAGAAACTAAAGCAGTAGAATTATTTTCAAAATTGGAATTTAAAAACAGAGAAGATTATTTAAAAGCTGGATTTGGGGCCATTTCTACTCATCAAACTGATGGAATAATGAGAGGAACGGCTGCCTTAATTTCCTTAAGTGATCATCCAACTGTAGATAATATTATCAGAGCAGAAGTTGCCAATCACTTATCTTTTTCAAAAGGGTCTTCAAGGCAAACATATCCCTCTTCTCAAATGGGTGCAATTGCTTTAATTAGACAGTTCGTTTATGATGCCAAATGGTTTGCCGGACTGAATGAAGTACACAAAGAAAACCTATCACTTAAAGCAGGTTTAGAGAATTTTAAATTACCTCAAATATTCGGAGTTTCAGATAAACTAGAAATTCTGAGAGCAGCTAAAATTGCGAAAGAATTTAATTTCTCTTTAATCGCAAAAGGTGGAGGAGATGAGTATGAAAGATTGGAAGAAATAAAGGCATCTGGCGCTAAATTAATATTACCCCTAAAATTTCCGGAAGCATACGATATGACGGATCCTTATGCTGCGCGTTATGTTTCATTGGCTGATTTAAAGAAGTGGGAAATGAGTCCTTATAATCCTTATATGGTTTCTGCAGCTGGAATTCCTTTTGCCTTAACAACTGATGGGCTAAAAAAGAAAGATGAGTTTACGAAAAACCTGAAAAAAGCTATTGAATCTGGCTTACCAAAAGAAGAAGCTTTACGAGCATTGACAGAAACACCTGCTAAATTTTTAGGAATTTATGATGAACTTGGAAGTCTGGAAAACGGTAAGATTGCGAACTTTCTGGTCGTAAAAGGTGATTTGTTTGACGGTGGAGAAATTTATGAAAATTGGACCTCTGGTGATCGTAAAAGATTTAAAGATGTTACAAAAGCAGACCTTAGGGGAACCTATGACTTAAACATCAATAACATTGTTTATGAATTGGTTGTTGCAGGATCTCAAGATAAGCCTTCAGCAAGCATCAACGTATATGAAATTAAGACAAATTCGGCAGGTGCAAGCAAGATGGATACTTCAGTGGTGAAGTGTGAATTGGAATTTGAAGGGTTGCAACTGAGCATGATGTTTGAAGCGGATGATGACAATTATAAGGGAATAATTCAGCTAAACGGATCGTTTCATCCAGGATTAGGAATTATGGACGGAACCGCATTGTTGCCAGATGGTAAGTGGGTGACATGGGGATGCATTAGAGCAGAGAAATTCAAAGAAAAGAAATCCGAGAAAAAAGAAAAAGTAGTAGACACTTCCGCGGTCAGTAAATTGACTTATCCGAACATGGCATTTGGCTTTGACAAGAAGCCTGAGAAACAAACCTTCTATATTAAGAATGCCACTGTATGGACGAATGAAGAAGAAGGGATTTTAGAAAACGCTTCTGTCACGATCAGAGATGGAAAAATATTGGCAATTAATTCGGGCGGAGCACCAGGTGGGGCAGTTGTAATTGATGGTACAGGCAAACATGTTACAGCTGGAATAGTAGATGAACACTCGCATATTTCAATCAGTAAAGGGGTCAATGAAGGAGGTCAGGCTATTTCTGCAGAAGTTTCCATAAGAGATGTTGTACGATCAAATGATATCAATGTATACAGACAATTGGCTGGAGGTGTAACAAGTGCTCAATTATTGCATGGTTCGGCGAACCCAATTGGTGGACAATCAGCATTGATAAAACTCAAATGGGGATCCGCTCCTGAAGAAATGTTGTATCCAGATTCATTAACAGATGGGTTTATAAAATTTGCCCTAGGAGAAAATGTGAAACAGTCTAACTGGGGTCCAAACAATACGATTAGATTTCCTCAAACTAGATTAGGGGTAGAACAAGTTTTTTATGATGCTTTTGTGAGAGCAAGAGAATATAAAAAGGCTTGGGAAAAATACTACAACATGTCAGACAGCAAGAAAAAGCAGGTCAATGCACCGAGAAAAGACCTTGAATTAGATGCCATTTCTGAGATTTTAGATCAAAAAAGATTCATTACCTGTCATTCATATATTCAATCTGAAATTACCATGTTAATGCGTGTGGCTGATTCAATGGGCTTTACAATTAATACCTTCACGCACATTTTAGAAGGATACAAAGTGGCTGATAAAATGAAGGAACACGGAGCAGGTGGATCTACTTTCGCAGATTGGTGGGCATACAAGTATGAGGTAAAGGACGCAATACCGTACAACGCAGCAATATTGCATGAAATGGGAATTGTAACTGCGATTAATTCTGATGATGCTGAAATGGGGAGACGGTTAAATCAAGAAGCTGCTAAAGTGGTGAAGTATGGCGGAATTTCAGAAGAAGAAGCTTGGAAGATGGTTACCTTGAATCCGGCTAAATTACTGCATATTGACGATAGAGTAGGGAGTTTGAAAAAAGGAAAAGATGCAGACGTAGTTGTTTGGTCGGATAACCCATTATCCATTCATGCAAAGGTTGAAAAGACAATTGTTGACGGCGTGTTATTGTTTGATTGGGAACGAAATTATGCACTTGAAGAAAGAGATGCTTTAGAGCGTAAGCGAATTATAAAATTAATGTTGGATGCCAAGGCGGGTGGTGCTAAGACCAAAAAACCGGTAATGAGAGAACATCCACATTACCATTGTGACAGCATGGATTAAAAGAAGATAAGATGAAGAAGTTAAAAATGCTTTTTATAGCTTGTTTGTTCGTGTCTTTAGGACATGCTCAAAACCCTTGGCCACTTGTACAAAAGCATGCTACAATTTTGCTGCAACACGGAAGCGCGCATATTGGTAATGGTGATTATGTCAACAATTCATCCATAGGAATCAAAAATGGAAAGATCTTGTTTGTTGAAAATGCCTTGACCAACACAATCGTTGAGTCAGAATGGGATACGATTATTGACATTACTGGTTTTCATGTGTATCCAGGATTTATCGCAACAAATATTACGCTGGGTTTAACTGAAATTGATGCCGTCAGAGCAACTCGAGACTTTCAAGAAACGGGTTCTATTAATCCTCATGTTAGAGCTTTAATTGGATATAACACAGATTCAGATATCATTTTTACTACTCGAACAAATGGTGTAATGGTAACACAGGCTACACCAAGAGGCGGAATTATTTCTGGAACATCTTCGGTGATGGCTTTAGATGGGTGGAACTGGGAAGATGCCGTCTATAGAAAGGATGATGGTATCCATTTGAATTGGCCCAAAATGTACAATACTACTGGTTGGTGGGCAGAACCAGGACCAAGTTCAAAAAACAAAAAATACGCAGAGGTAAAAAACAAAATTTGGGACTTTTTTAAAGAAGCAGAAGGATATGCCAAAGTTTCTAAACCTGATGAAACTAATTTGAGGTTAGAAGCCATGCGTGAAATTTTTAAAGGAGAAAAACGACTGTTTATTCATGCAGATTTCGCTCCTGAAATTAATGACATCATTGACTTTAGCAGAGAGTTCAATATCAAATATCCAGTTCTTGTGGGCGGATATGATGCGCACATGCTGGCAGCGAGATTGAAAGAAAATCATTTTTCTGTGATTATTAACAAACCTCATTCTCTGCCAGAATTTGAAGATGACCACGTTCAGGTTTATTATGAGTTGGCAGCAAAATTGCAAACGGCCGGTGTGTTGTTTTGTATCTCCAATGCAGGAGATATGGAGGCCATGAATACCAGAAACCTACCTTTTATGGCAGGAACAGCTTGGGCTTACGGTTTAACTGAAGAGCAAGCAGTAGCGGCAATTTCATTGAATGCGGCAAAAATTTTGGGTCTAGATAAACAAATTGGCTCATTAGAAAAAGGAAAAGACGCAACACTATTTGTCTCAAAAGGAAATGCTTTAGATATGCGGAGCAATGAAGGTGTTCTTGGAATGATCAAAGGTAACTTTGTAATCATGGATAATCACCAAATGCAGCTGTATAGAAAGTACAAGGCCAAATATGGCTTGAAAGCTTTGGAGTGATAGCTTTGCGAATTCTTTTTTTAATTCTTAATGTTTGGAAAATCCCTGTCCCTTCAGCTGAACAACAATCTTTATTACAGAGAGTTATATCACAAAGTTTCGCAGAGTATAAAAGAGTTTCTCAGAGTTATTCTGAAGTAATGACGTCCCGATAGCGATCGAACTATGAACCACGCTCGCCATCAGAAACGCAGTGAAGGATGGAAAAACAAAAAACGCCTCCTTGGTTCCTCTCGGCTACGCTCGATTAACTCAGTTAACAAAAACGAAACACGAAACACGCTTGCCATCAGAAACGCAGTGAAGGATGGAAAAACAAACCACGCCTCCTTGGTTCCTCTCGGCTACGCTCGATTAACTCAGTTAACGAAAAACGTTCACCCTGAGCCTGTCGAAGGGAACAACGAAAAACGAACAACGAAACACGCTCGCCATCCGAAACGAAGTAAAGGATGGAACCACGAACAACGAAACACGCCATTCACCATCTCGCCCGAAGCGAAGCGCCTATTCATCACTTAACTCTTCTGCAATCAAATAACTTTCAAACCCCTTAGAAGCCAAATAACGCGTCAATTTAACCTTGCGGTCCCATTTATCTTTGAACTTGGTTAATCGGCTTTTAGATGCTATTAAATCCTGAATAGTTTGAATGTACTCGTCTTCATCTATTTCTTGCATTCCTTTATTAATGGAATAGTCTGAAATACGTTTTTGCTTCAAGTGTTGCTTGATTTTGATTCTTCCCCAACGTTTAATACGAAATTTGCCAGACACAAACGCGCAGGCAAATCGTTCTTCGTTTAAAAAATTGTTAGAGATTAAATCTGAAATAAGGATATCAACCTGGTCATAAGGCATGTTCCAATCGTGGAGCTTTTTCCGAACTTCGAAATCGCAACGCTCTTGGTATGCACAATACCATTCAATTTTTGCTTTAGCTTCTAATAACTTGTATTTAGGAGCGTTCTGCAAATAATTAAACTTTGATTAACTCGTTTTTGTCGTTGTAAAATTTATGATCCATTAAGTGCATATTGCTGTCAGCAACAACATTAATCCACTTTTTATATTTCATAAACCACTGAAAACGCTTAGAGTTGATTCCTTTTTTGAAATATCCTTCTAAATAAGGGTGAACATGTAATGAGACTTTCTTTTCTTTTTTGTCAAGAATCAAATAGCTCAATTCATTTTCAATTTCATCTGCAAACATTAATGAAGCCGAAATTTTACCCGTGCCTTCACAAGCCGGACAAACTTCATTGGTTTCAATGTCTGTTACAGGTCTAACACGTTGTCTTGTAATCTCAACAACACCAAATTTAGATGGTGGAATAACAGAGTGCTTAGCTTTGTCATCCTTCATTAGTTCTTTGATGCGGTTGAACAATAATTTATTGTTCTCACGAGAATGCATGTCAATAAAATCTACACAGATGATTCCACCCATATCTCTAAGGCGCATTACCCTTGCCAATTCTTCAGCCGATTCTAAGTTTACTGCTAAAGCATTCTTTTCTTGAGAATCGTTCTTCACTGATCGATTACCAGAGTTCACATCCACCACATGCATGGCTTCAGTATGCTCAATAATCAAGTATCCACCAGATGCTAATGGCACTTTTTTACCAAAAAGCACTTTGATTTGCTTGTTGATTCCAAAGTGCTCAAAAATATCGTGTTTACCAGAGTAGCGTTGAAGTATGTTTGTTCTGTTAGGAGCAATACTTTGAACGTATTCTTTCATTTCTGCCAGTAGCGTATCGTCATTCACAGTTATTTTAGTGAAGTCTGCGTTTAAGGTATCCCTTAACAAAGATGACGCTCTGTTTAACTCACCTAATACACGTTTAGGCGGTTTAGAATTTTCAAGATTAGCGTGCATTTTTTTCCAACGCGCAACCAAATCTTTCAGGTCGTTGTCAATTTCAACGATTTTTCTATCCTTCGCTACAGTTCTGATGATCACACCAAAGTTTTTCGGAAGAATACTCTTCAAAATATCTTTTAATCGATCACGCTCTGCACGATCTTTGATTTTTTGAGAAATTGAAATTTTATTTGAAAATGGAACAAGAACAATGTATCTACCTGCTAAGGTAACTTCAGAATTTAATCTTGGTCCTTTAGCAGAAATTGGTTCTTTAACCACTTGTACCAAAACATCTCTATTGGCAGCAAGTACGTCTGTGATTTTTCCGTCTTTATCAATATCCTTTT
This sequence comes from Crocinitomicaceae bacterium, assembly GCA_039939375.1. Classification (GTDB taxonomy): domain Bacteria; phylum Bacteroidota; class Bacteroidia; order Flavobacteriales_D; family Crocinitomicaceae; genus Paracrocinitomix. Next base: position 660,490 of record JBDVJO010000011.1, read on the forward strand.
CAGATTTGAAATAAAGCAGATCAGAAACGGTTTGCTTTCCTTTTAAAGTGTCTTGTGTAAATTTATTTAAAGAGAGAAATTGAGGCCCTAAATCATGGTAATGAAGAAAGGCGTCTTTTTCGTATCCGACATTAACAAATGCCGCATTCAGACTGGGAACTACTTTACGTACTTTTCCCAAATATATGTCACCAACCGCGTAATCGGGCTTACCTTTTTCTTCGTGAAGTTCAACTAACTTCCCCTCACGTAGTAAAGCAATCCAAATTCCGTTTGGCTTTGAATTAACTACTAACTCGAAACTCACAAAATGATGTTTTAGTAAAAAAACGTAAAACTTGGCAGTTAATACTACCAAGTTTTACAATAGACTTTTCTTGAAATTAAATAAAGCTAAGCTCTACTTATTTCTTCTTTTTATGTCTGTTTTTTCTAAGTCTCTTTTTTCTCTTGTGAGTAGACATCTTATGTCTTTTTCTTTTTTTACCGCTTGGCATAACAAATGTTTTTTAATTAAGTAATAAAGTATTTTATATAAAAAACTTCCTGATTAACAGGAAGTTTCGAATTCACTCCTTTTAATTCGGAGCACAAAGATATAAAAACTATTTGTTTTTTAATAAACTTACTTTACAGTAACTTTATCTTTCACGTCTTCAACGAAAGTTTTTGCTGGTTTAAATGCAGGGATGTTGTGAGCAGGAATTATAATAGACTCATTTTTTGAAATGTTTCTTCCTGTTTTCTCTGCTCTTTCTTTAATAATGAAAGAACCAAATCCTCTTAAGTAAACGTTATCTCCTTTTGTTAATGAAGTCTTAACTGAATCCATAAATGCCTCTACTGTTGCTTGAACCGCAACTTTTTCAATTCCTGTCTTGTCAGAGATTTGTGTTACTATATCTGCTTTTGTCATAACTGGTTTATTTTAAATCGTTTAATTCGGGTGCAAAAATAATTGTTTTAATTTGACCTATCTGAAAAAAATGAAGGAACTTTGTTCTTTTTAGTCAAATGGTAAGATTTTCTACATTAATTACTTCATGGTATCGACAAAATTCAAGAGACCTTCCTTGGAGAAACACATCTGACCCCTACAAAATTTGGCTATCTGAGATCATTTTGCAACAAACAAGGGTAGATCAGGGAATGTCTTACTACTTAAAATTTGTAAAAAACTACCCAACAATTAATGATTTAGCTTCAGCCTCTGAAGATGAAGTTTTGAATGATTGGCAAGGATTGGGATATTATAGTAGGGCAAGGAATTTGCAAAGTGCTGCCAAATATGTCGTAGAAGAGCTTAACGGTGAATTCCCAACATCCTATCAGGAGATAATAAAAATGAAAGGGGTAGGTGAATATACAGCTGCTGCAGTAGCGTCTTTTGCATTTAATGAAGTGCAAGCGGTGGTTGATGGAAATGTTTATCGCTTATTGAGTAGGTATTATAATCTCAACACGCCCATAGATTCTTCAAAAGGAAAAAAAGACTTTAAAACACTGGCTGACGAATTGATAGATCCAAAGAATCCGGCAGAGCATAATCAAGCTATGATGGAGATGGGAGCATTGGTTTGCACTCCTAAAAATCCAAGTTGTGATACCTGTCCTCTCAATGAAAGCTGCATGAGTTTGGATAAGGGAACAGTCTTAGAACTTCCGGTAAAAGAAAAGAAGACCAAAGTAAGAAATCGGTTTTTTAATTATTTGGTGATTAAAGATGGTCAATCAACCTATCTTAAAAAAAGAGGGCCCAAAGATGTTTGGGAAGGATTGTACGATTTTCCTTTGATTGAAAAAAAGAAACAAGTAGATCTTTCAAATAAAGAATTGGAAGCTTTTGAAGTGATTGAAAAAAGTGAAACGTTTAAGCATGTTTTATCGCATCAACGCATTTATTGTCAGTTTTGGGAGTTGGAGTTAAAACAAGCCGGTGTAGTAGGATTTGATTGGCAAAAAGTACCGATTAAAGAGCTTTCAAATTACCCAATGCCGCAGCTGTTAATAAGATATCTTGAAAAGGCAAGCTTCTTAAGTGAGGATTAATTATCTTTGATAGAAATAAGCACATTATGGCAGGAAGCGTTAATAAAGTAATTTTGATTGGAAATTTAGGAAAAGACCCAGAGGTAAGATACCTTGAAAGCGGGGTTCCGGTAGCAAATTTTTCAATTGCAACGTCTGAAAGCTATACAGATAAAAATACAGGAGAAAAGCGCGAAATCACTGATTGGCACAATATTGTGCTTTGGAGAGGGCTTGCCACAGTTGCTGAAAAATATCTGAAAAAAGGACAGAAAGTATATATTGAAGGAAAGTTGAAAACACGTTCTTGGACGGATGAAAATCAACAAACCAGATATACTACTGAAGTTATCGCTGACCAAATGACCATGTTAAGTAGAGCAGAAAATTCGGGTGCTCCGGCTACGAATTATCCTAATTCTGCTGAGAACAAGCCTGTTCAGCCAATGGATAAAGATTTATCTGCTATGCCAGATGATGATCTTCCTTTTTAAAGTTTCACCAATTAACTGAATTTGGATATTCCCCTACAGCATTCATTACTCGCAATAGAATCATCTCAAACCGCTCCTGTTATTATTGGATGCGTTATTTTACTTCTTTTATTGATCACTTCTGCTTTAGTTTCAGGGTCTGAAGTAGCATTTTTTGCTTTAGGTCCAGCTGACCTTGAAGAATTAGAGAACTCTCAAGCAAAATCGGCTAAAACAGCAATTAAATTATTAGATAAGCCTAAACAATTATTAGCAACCATACTCATAGCAAACAACTTTGTGAATGTTGCTATAATTTTGGTCTCTACCTTTCTTTCTGATTTGGCATTTCCATTTACTGGATCCCTAAAGTTTTTAATTGATGTAATCGGAATTACTTTCCTGTTATTGCTCTTTGGAGAGGTGATTCCTAAAATTTATGCCACAAAAAACGGAATGAAGATGTCACTTTTAATGGCAAAGCCGTTATCCATTGTAAGCAAGATGCCTCCATTTAGTTGGTTGAAGCTCGGATTGGTAAAAGGAACTTCAGTGATAAGCAATTTAGGAAAAGTAAGATCGCACAATGTGTCAACAGATGAGTTAACGCAGGCAGTGGAACTTACCATTGGAGAGTCGGCAGATATTTCTGATAAAAAGATTTGGCAAGATATTGTTCGGTTCGGAGAAAAAGATGTGAAGCAAATCATGAAACCAAGAGTAGATGTTGAAGCGGTTGATATTGCCATAAAGTTCAACGAATTGTATGTGCGTCTTGAAGAAACAAAGTTTTCTAGAGTGCCTGTTTACAATGATACTTTTGATAAAATTGAAGGAATCCTTTTTATTAAAGACTTGCTACCACACTTGGATAAGGGAGAAGATTTTAAATGGCAAAAGTTGGTAAGAGAAGCATTTTTTGTTCCAGAAAACAAGAAAATTGACGATTTAATGAACGATTTTCAAGAACTCAAAATGCACATGGCAATAGTGGTAGATGAGTACGGAGGAACCTCTGGAATCGTGACGTTAGAAGATGTTTTAGAAGAGATTATTGGTGAAATTTCTGATGAGTTTGATGAAGATGACTTAGCCTATTCTAAGCTAGATGATTTCAATTATATCTTTGAAGGAAAAACACCTTTAGTAGATATTTATAAAGTCTTAGAAATTGACGGAAACGAGTTTGAAGAAGCGAAGTCAGAGTCGGATACTTTGGCTGGATTTTTAATTGAGCAGTCAGGAAAGATTATGAAAAAAGGAGAAAAGCTGAAGTTTTTGAATTATGCTTTTCAAATTGAAGCTGCAGATACTAGAAAAGTGAAAAGAATTAAATTAACGATTAACCCAGTGAAAGATGAGCAAGAGTAAATGGATGTTTTTAATTGCTGTAGTCTTTATTACGCTTTCTTGCGGAGGTGATGAGGTGGATTATTACCCAAAACCCATGGGCTTTTTACGATTAGATTTTCCTGAAAGAAACTACGTAAACTATGCCTCAGAGTGTAATTACGGATTTGAAATTCCATCTTATTTTTCTGTGATTGATAAACCAGGTACTTGCAATAAGGATATCCTCATAGAGCGATTCAATGCTTCATTATTCTTAACTTATATTCCGGTAGATACTAATCTAAATATGAACATTGAGTATTCTAGAAAGTTAGTTTATGATCACAGCATAAAAGCAGATGATATTCAAGAAGCCGTAGTTAAGAACGAAGAGTTAAATTCTTACGGAGTCAAATACAATATTGTTGGTAATGCTGCCTCTCCTTACCAGTTTTACATGACAGATAGTACGGATCATTTTTTAAGAGGTGCACTATATTTTAACGTGGCGCCTAATTACGATTCTTTAAAACCATCACTAGATTATATCATAACTGATATCGACCATTTGATTGAATCAGTGAATTGGAATGAATATCAAGCGCCGGATAGCTTAGAGGCTTTATGAAAATAAAACATCCCATACAAGCCATTGCACTAGGTAGTTTTCTGCTTGGTCTATTGATTTTTGCGGTACTCTTACTTTTTGAAATGACCACCTCAAGTGATTTTGGAATCACTTCTTTAGTATTGATTCCTTTGTTAGCGGCAGGCGTTTCATTTGCGGTGTTTGCGATTATCTTTCAAAAGTATTTAGGAGAGCGTATCCGTACATTGTATCGATTTATATCGAACAAAAAGTTCAAGGACGAAGATTTTACAACCTCTATTTCTGAAGATGTCTTCACAAAATTAGAAGAAGATACAGCCAAATGGTCAATGAGGCAAAAAGAGCAAATCAAGGAATTGACTGATCAAGAAAATTTCAGAAGAGAATTTTTAGGTAATCTGGCGCATGAGCTTAAGACTCCAGTTTTCAGTATCCAAGGATATGTTTTAACACTTTTAGAAGGTGGCTTAGAAGATGAAAATGTAAACCGTGAATTTTTAGAACGTGCACTAAACGGAGTAGATAGAATTTCGGCGATATTAGAAGATTTAGATCAAATATCTAAATACGAATTTGACCAATTTAATTTAAAACTTTCAACTTTTGATGTGGTGGCCTTAACTAAAACCATTTTTGGGGAATTAGAAAAGAAGGCAGAAGACAAAAACATCAAATTTAAGTTTTCAGAGAGTTTTGATCCTATAAAAGTAAAGGCGGATAAAGGCAAAATTGCCCAAGTCATCACGAATCTAGTTTCTAACTCTATATCTTATGGAGAAGAAGGTGGAACCACTACGGTCAGATTTCATGATATAGATAAAAAGAATGTACTGGTTGAAGTGGCAGATGATGGATTAGGAATTGATGAAAAACACCTACCAAGACTCTTTGAACGGTTTTATAGGGTGGACAAGTCGCGAGCAAGAAATATTGGCGGATCTGGTTTAGGTTTGGCAATAGTAAAACACATTATTGAAGCACACGATCAATCTATTAAAGTAAGATCTACAGAAGGTGTTGGTTCTACCTTTTCTTTTATGCTAGAGAAGGCATAAGTTAGATGTGACCATTTTTTCTTCTCACGATTAAATAGCCAAAATCTATATTGACATAAAAACTATCAATTTGTTTTATGAACTAGATCTTCTGATATTTGTTCTAACTAAAAATTAGACACATGACAAATTCAATAGGAATAGATACAGAAAAAGCGAAGCAGTTAGCAGAAGGTTTAAATGAGTTATTAGCTAATTATCAATTGTTTTACCAGAATTTAAGAGGTTTACACTGGAATGTAAAGGGCAAAGAATTCTTTGAATTGCACTTAAAATTTGAAGAGTTATATAATGATGCTGTTTTAAAAGTAGATGAAATAGCTGAACGAGTATTAACGTTAGAAGGAACACCATTACACACCTTTTCTGATTACATTCAGCATTCGCAAATAAAGGAGGTCAAAAACATTACTTCAGGCGAAGAAGGTGTTCAAAGTGTGTTAGACAACTTTAAATCTTTATTACAGATTGAACGTGGTTTGTTGAATTTGGCAGATGAAGCAGAAGATGAAGGAACCAACTCTTTAATGAGTGATTACATTTCTCAAACAGAGAAAACAGTTTGGATGTTGAAGGCTTATTTGGGGTAGTTATAGGCTATATTTTAATTCCCAAGACGCAAACGTCATCAACTTGTTCAATTTCACCTCTCCATCTTTCGAATGCCGTGTCAAGCAATAACATTTGTTTTTTTGAAGGTTCATCCTGATATTTTACTAGCAAACCTCTAAAGTTTTTATACTTGAATTTTTTGCCCTTGTCACCCCCAAATTGATCGGAGTATCCATCAGATCCCAAATAGATTCCGTCTCCTTTTTCTAATTGAATTTTACTCACTTTGAACGGTTTTTTCAGATCATATAATCCTATGGGCTGTTTGTCTCCTTTTATTTCGTTTAGTTCTCCATCATTTATATGGTAAAGGGGGTTGTTGGCACCTGAAAATTCAAGTTCGAAAGTGTCAAGATTTACTGCACAAAGTGCGATATCCATACCATCTTTTACCTGGTCAGCACTTTTCTCAAATGTTTCTATTACAAGCTCTCTTGTTTTGTCAAGAATAAAGTTAGGATTTCTTAAGCCGAATTCTCGTACAGATCGGTTTAGCGCATTATTGCAAACAACTGAAACCATTGCGCCTGGAACACCGTGCCCTGTGCAATCTGCAACCGCAAAAAGAACAATGTTATCTACTTTTTCAAACCAATAAAAATCTCCAGCGACAACATCCTTAGGCTTATATAAAACGAAGCTTTTAGGAAAAACGTGTTTAAAAGATTCAAGTGGTGGTAGAATAGCGTCTTGAATTCTTTTCGCGTAGGCAATAGACCCTAAAATTTCTGAGTTTTTTTCTTCAACTTGAAGTTTTTGCAGGTTAATCTCCTCTTTTTGTTCTTTGATGACTTTATATCTTTTAAAAAGTATGAGGCCAAAAAATAAGATTAATACACCTACAATAGCAGCCCCAATAAGAATGATGAATTTTTGATTACGCTCTGAGGCAGCCTTTATTTCTGTGGCAATTCTTTTTTCTTCGTCAATTTGTTTTTGAATTTCTAATTCACCCTGTGAATTTTGATCTAAGATGGATAGCATTTCTGCTTTTTCAAAAGTATTTATACTGTCAATTGCTTTAATTGATGCTTCGTAGTAGTCTATTGCAGAATCATACATTCCAAGACCAGAATAGGTGCGAGCAGCTAATAATTTAGATTGATAGAAGTCGGCAGAATCTTCTAAATACTCTATAAGTGGAAGTGTGTTTTTATATTCATCAACATTCATGTATTCCCCTGCAGTATAAAAATGAGCGATTTTGAACAAGTCCATATCAAATTCCCGATATTCTTTTTTGCATAAATCAAAATAATAGCTAGCTGAGTCCATTTCTTTTTTACGTGCAAAAGCTTGAGCTATATACATTTTAGATCCAGCACTGTAGTATTTACTATAATATTCGTTTTGGACTTTACTTTTAGTAGCAACAACATATTTAAGAATGGCAATCGCCTTATCGTAGTTTCCAACTCTGATATGGGTTCTAGCTAGTAGGTAATTGTATTCATGGGTGTAATAATCCTCATTAATTCTTTCAACATAATCTGTTGCATTTTGCAAGTGAAATATGGCGGAATCGTTACTTCCTAAGGAGTAATAAGTGTATCCTAATAAGTATGAAGTGTTAGCAAGGTTTTTATAATCTTGCGCTTTTTTAAAGTTTTGATTGGCCCTATTTACAAATGATTTAGCCTTTTCACGCAAGCCCATTTCTTGATGTACTTTATACAGACAAACATAAGCATCACCTTTCCATTTTGAATTATCTACTTTTTCTGCATATTCCAGCATTTTGTAAGCATGCTTAACGGCTTCTTCATCTTTTCCAAACTCATGAATAATAAGATTGTAAGAGAGATTCCAATGCCAATAATAAGTTGGTTCATTGTATTGGCTAATTATGGGTAGTATGTCTTTAAGTATTTTGTACTTTATCTCAGGATGATCATGTATTGTCTTTATTTCAGCTTGAACTTGAAATCCTCTATCTTCTAATGGGATTGTGTCGTTTTTTAAAACATCATTGAGTTCTGAGAAATCCGTTTGAGCACTTGCAAAAATGCCCGTTAATAAAACAGACCTAAGAATGATAAATTTGATAATCAAGCGCATAGACGGCTTTGAATATACGAAGTAAAGATTTAATTTAACAGAATTTTCGGATATTTACTTCTTCGCATCAACAGCTACATTAAAAGCTTCATTGGCCCAGTTGGCTAGCTCTTTTTGGTCTTCTAATACACCTTGAGGAACCTCAAAGTAAGGCATACCGCCTTTACCAGATTTAGATTTTAATGGCTCCATCCCTGCTTCCTCATATTTAGCTTTGGTAATGTCGTTTACTCTTAACCTAAGTATGCCTCCGCCAATCATTCCAAACATGATTCCATTTCTGAAAAAACCAATACCTCCAAACATTTTTTTGGTTTCAAAAGGATCGGTTCCTGATAGTTGGTCTTGAACAAAGGTCAAGTAATCTTCGTTTACTGCCATTAGTTTGATTTTATTCCTCTTCTTCTTCTGGATCTTTCTTCATCCTGTAGATAGAATAAAGAACTCCGGCAATTAAAGAAGTGGCAATTATTGGAAGCGATATCCACTCTGGGAAATGAACAAAATGCATCAGGATTAACTTCACTGATACAAATACTAGAATGACAAAAACACTGTATTTCAAGTAAGAAAACTTGTCTAACATGTTTGCTAAAAAGAAGTACATAGATCTTAAACCCATAATGGCAAAGATGTTAGAGCTCATCACAATAAAAGGATCTGTTGTTACTGAGAAAATTGCTGGAATGCTGTCTAAAGCGAAAAGTACATCTGTAATTTCAATGGTAATTAAAGCACCAAATAGTGCGGTAAACATTCGTTTGCCATTAACTGTTGTTCTGAATTTTCCGCCATCAAAATCCTTACTGATATTAAAGAATCTCAACAGCCAATTAGGTCTTTTTACTTCATCTTCATCTTCCTCTTTGAGAATTTTAATGGCTGTCCAAAGTAAAAATAGACCAAAGGCAATGGTAATTTGCTCTATTTGGTCAATTAATAAAAGACCTACTGCAATCAACAATCCTCTAAAAAAGAAGGCGCCAACAATTCCTAAGAAAAGCAACTTGTGTTCATGTACACGTGGAATTTTATAAGAAGAAAAGATTAAGGCAATTACGAATAAATTATCTACACTTAAACTCAACTCAATCGTGTAGCCAGATAAATAGTTACTCATGGCTTTTAATGGGCTAAGCCCCTCAGCATTGGTTAACATGCCTTCTTTATAAAACCAGAATACGAGTCCGCTAAATAATAATCCATTAACAACGAAAAACAACGTTTCTTTAACCGCTTTTGAAGTAGAAGGAATCTCACCTTTTTTATTGAAAACAAAAAAATCAATACAAAGCAAAATCGCCATGTATCCGATCAATGTTATCCAAGGTATGAGTTGAAGCATTTAAAACGTTTAGTTCAGTTTGTCTTCTGAATTGCAAAGTTGGTAATAAATTTTATTTGTGTAGCTATTAGTTGGATTAGTTTCACTCATATAATTGTGAATGATGATTAAACAGATTGTTTATTCTTCTTCATCAGAAATTTCAACTTTTTCAAGCTCAATACCTATGCGCTGAAGGTTTCTAAATGCGGATGAAATACCATCTACCTTGTCAAATATCAATCTTAACTTATTGTTGCGCTCATTCATTTTAACGCCATGCGGATTGGTTTGAATAAAGCTCAAAACCTTTGTGAAATAGGAGCTCTGGTAATAGGGTGAATCTTGTTTGGCAACGAAATACCCCAGCATCTTATTAGACTTTATTACTAATTTTTCAAATCCAATTTTCTTAGCTAGCCACCTTAACTCTATTGATTTAATTAATTCTTCAACTACCTCTGGTAGCTCACCAAATCTATCCACTAAACCTTTTCGATAATCATGTAATTCTTGCGGGTTATTTGAATTGTCTAAGTTTTGATAGAGCATTAATCGCTCTGCAACCTGGTTCACGTAGGTATCCGGAATCAATAATTCAAGATCAGTTTCAAGAATACAATCAGTAACGAATTCCATATCATCAACTGAACTATCTTCAGTATACAGTTCTTTGAACTCCTCTTCTCTAAGCTCTTGTAATGCTTCATTCAAGATTTTCTGATACATCTCAAAACCTATGTCAGAAATAAACCCTGATTGCTCTCCGCCTAAGAGGTTTCCAGCTCCTCTGATGTCTAAATCTCGCATAGAAATGTTAAATCCTGAGCCTAAATCAGAAAACTGTGCAACAGCTTCTAATCTTTTTCTTGAATCATTTGGAAGTAAGTGAAGGGGCGGAGCTATCAAATAGCAAAAAGCTTTTTTATTAGACCTTCCTACTCGTCCACGCATTTGATGTAAATCACTTAATCCAAAGTTTTGAGCTTGATTAATGATGATAGTATTGGCATTTGAAACATCTATACCAGATTCTATGATTGTAGTAGCAATCAGAACTTCATATTGGCCATCCATGAACCCCATCATGATGTCTTCTAGTTTTTTTCCGTCCATTTGGCCATGACCAACCGCTATTCTAACTCCTGGGCAAAGGCGCTGAATCATTCCAGCAACTTCATGGATGTTTTGAACCCTGTTGTGGATAAAAAAGACTTGACCACCCCTTTGCGTTTCATACGAAATGGCATCTCTAATTATCTCCTCATTTAAACCGATAATTTCCGTATCAACCGGTTGACGATTTGGCGGAGGAGTATTGATAATCGATAAATCTCTTGCTCCCATTAATGAAAATTGCAAAGTTCTAGGGATGGGAGTCGCAGTTAAAGTTAAGGTATCAACAGAGGCCTTGAACAATTTTAATTTGTCTTTAACGCCTACACCAAATTTCTGCTCCTCATCAATTATCATGAGTCCTAAATCATGAAATTTGACTTTGTCTGAGACCAATTTGTGCGTTCCAATGATAATATCTGTTTTACCGGCGGCTAAGTTCTTCAAAGACTCAGTAATCTGCTTCTGGCTCTTGAATCTATTGACATAATCAACCGTGCAAGGGAATCCTTCTAAACGTTTTTTAAGCGTTTTGTAATGTTGTAATGACAAAATTGTTGTCGGTACTAAGATGGCTACTTGCTTTGAATCACAAACGGCTTTAAAAGCAGCTCGAATCGCAATTTCAGTTTTGCCAAAACCTACATCTCCGCAAACTAATCGATCCATAGGAGCTTGCGCTTCCATGTCTTTTTTAACTGCGATTGTTGCTTTTAATTGGTCGGGTGTATCTTCATAAACAAAAGAGGCTTCTAACTCATTTTGCAAATAGTTGTCAGGAGAAAAGGCATAACCCGATTCTTGTTTTCGTTTCGCGTAAAGCTTAATTAAGTCAAAAGCAATTTCTTTAACCTTTGCTTTGGTTTTTTGCTTGGTTTTATTCCAGGCTGGCGAACCAATTTTATGCATGGTAGGTTTGGTTCCATCCTTACCTGTGTATTTTGAAATTCGGTGCAATGAATGGATTGAAACATAAAGCACATCATTGTCTTTGTACACAAGTCGTATTGCCTCTTGCGGTTTTCCGTTTACATCTATTAATTCTAATCCTGAAAATCGACCAATTCCATGATCAATATGAGTAACATAATCTCCTTTTTGAAGATTATAAATTTCTTTTAGCGTTAAGGCTTGTTGATTCTTTCTATATCCTTCTTTGAGCCGAAACCGGTGATAGCGTTCAAAAATCTGATGATCGGTATAACATGTGAAACGCATGTCATTGTCTACAAATCCCTCCGTTAAAGCAAAATTCAAGGTCATAAACGTGACGCTTGATTTCATATCGTCAAAAATGGAATAAATTCGTTCAATTTGTTTGGCCTGTGAAGACACAATCATATTGCTGAACTTGGCTTGTTCCTTTTCTCTGAAATCTTCAATGAGCATTTCAAAGTTTTTATTGAAAGCCGGTTGAGCCTTTTGGTCAAAGTGAAAAAGGTGTTGATCTTCACTTTTTTGCAAGAAGTCATTCGGTCCAAACTCAATAATTCTGAAGTTATCAATTTGATTAGCAAATTGATTTTTTTCAAAATAAAGTTCAATTGGGGTAGAATGCCTCACTGGTGATTCAGGAAGTTTTTCGTAAATCTCCAATGCTTTTCTATATTCTTCTTCTAAAGTTCCTTGAATATTTCTGAAGTCTTTCATCCAAACAACCGTCTTGTTGGGAACAAATTCAAGAAAAGTCTCTCTTAATTCTTCAGACTTAAAAAGTTGAACATTAGGAACAACTGTAAATCGTGATAAGGTTTTTATTGAGAGTTGATTCACCGGATTAAAGGTTCGGATTGATTCCACTTCGTCCCCAAAAAACTCTACTCTATATGGTTCATCATTTGAAAAAGAGAAGACATCTACTATTCCGCCTCTAACGGCAAATTGCCCAGGTTCATAAACAAAATCAACCTTTTCAAAGTCATGTTCAATAAGTAATTCGTTGATAAAATCTATTGAATACTCAACACCTCTTTTAATCTCCAAAATGTTTTTGGCAAACTGCTTCTTGGTAATTACTTTTTCAAATAAAGCTTGCGGATAGGTGACAATGACAGAATTGTTTCCGCGATTTACCCTGTCCATGACCTCAGCCCTTGAAACTACATTGGCATTATCAATTTCTTCAAATTGATACGGAACCTTGTAAGAATGCGGGTAAAAAAAGATATTGGCAGCCTTTTTATTCAGCTGTGTAAGGTCATTGTAAAAAAACGCCGCCTCTTCTTTGTCAGAAAGGATAATTAAATGGAAGCCTTTATTCTTTTGAATGATTGCATCTGCCAGCACTGAGCTACCAGATCCTTCTAAACCTTTTAATGAAATTTTGCTTTGATCGTAAGCCAATTGGGCGCAAATATCCCTGACTTTTTCAGTCTCTTGATAGGCTAATCTGAATTCCTCAACGGTCATTAAGGCAAAGGTAGTGGTAAATTAAATTTATAGATGAAGAATCTATTAATTTTTGTTGAGGTTTTATAAATGTTCACATGCTAAAGGAATTTTATAAATTCGCTTTATGAAGATTTTTCTGTTTTCTGTTTTAACACTGCTTCTCTCCACTTTTTCAAGTCATGCTCAAAATGATAAGATTGAGGAATTAAAACTTGAGTTGAAAAAGGACAATTCTAAGTCAGAACAAGTTGAATTACTGCATCAATACGTTTGGGAATTGTCCTATTATGATCCATCTTCTTCTATAGAGCCTGCAAGAGAAGCATTAGAACTTTCAATTGAATTAGACGATTCATCTTTAATTGCACAGAGTTATAACAGAATTGGATTGGTGCATGATTATGCGGGAAATTTTGAATTGGCTGAGAAGTACTACCTAAAGTCGTATCAAATTATGAAGCGCGTAGATGGAGAATCTGCTACAGATGGTGTACTGAATAATTTAGGGAGCATTTATTACTATTTAGGGCGTTATCAAGAATCAATGGATTATTATTTGAAATCATTGAAGATTAGAGAGCATAAAAAAGACGCAGGTGAACCAGAAGATTTGAAGAAGTTAGCACAATCTTATAATAATATTGGACTTTTATTGAAGCGTCAACAAAACTATTCAGGAGCGATAGAATATTACCAAGAAGCGCTTGAGATTAAAGCTAGTTTGGGTGATTCCGCAGGTGAAATTGTTTCCAGATCAAACCTTGGATCACTCTATATGGCAATGGATTCTGTAGATTTATCGTACACAGAGTTTCAGAAAGCTCTTGATTTAACAGACTCATTGGATGATTTTGTGGCTAAAGCTATGGTGCTCAATAATCTTGGCTTGTTAAAGTCAAAAGAAAATGAATACAGAAGTGCCAAAAATTACTTTAATCAATCAGTAGCACTTTATTCTGAAATAAATGATTTGAATGGTGAAGCCACGGCATTGTTGAATTTATCCAGTTTATATTTTGATTTGAAAAATACAAATGACGCAAGAATTACTGCTGAAAAAGTATTGAATATTGGACAAAGTACGGGTTCAGTAGATGTTGAAATGACTGCTCTGCAGTTACTATCCAAGATTGAAGAATCAGCCCATCCCAAAAAGGCTTTGATTTATTTGCAAGATTATATCACTTTAAAAGACTCTGTTGATGCCATAGAGATTGCGCAGCAAGTTAATCAACAGGCAGTGATGTATGAAACAGAGAAAAAAGAGACGGAGATAGAATTATTAAAAAAAGATCAGACCATTCAACAGGCCGAAATTGAGAGTAGAGATCTTGTCATTGCCAGAAACAGGAATTACATGATATTTTTAGTAATCGGAATTGTTTTACTGATTGTTCTTGGTGTGAGTTTGGTGCTTTACTTCAGGTCTAGAAAAGAAGCCGCCGAAGAAAGGGCAAGATTGCTGCATGTAGAACATCAGCGTGAAATAGATGGCTTAAGAGTACTACTCTCGAAGGAAACAGATAATGAACGAAAACCAGAATTCAGTTTTGGAATAAGCCAAGAAGACTTGAATCAATATCTATTGAACCCACTTTCTGACAGAGAAATAGAAGTGCTCTATAAAATAGCAAAAGGCAAAATGAACAAAGAAATTGCTGAAGAGTTGTTTATCTCGGTGAATACTGTGAAAACGCATATTTTACATATCTATGAAAAGTTAGCCGTTCAAAATAGAACAGAAGCTGCGGTTAAAGCAAGTAGCATGAAAATATTAAAATAAGTGACCTAAAAATGGTTTAAAAAGCAAAATCACCCATCTGGGTGATAGCCATAGATAAAGGAATGTAGATGTTTGGAGTGTCAAAACAAAAAACATTTACATTATGAAAACTAATTTAATTTTTACCGTTTTTTTAGGCTTGTTTATGAGTCTATCGGTACATGCGCAACCTTCAGATGCGACACTACGAACTAAGGTTCAAAACTATTATGAGAATCCCATCAATCTAACTTTTGGAAAAGCAGATCTTGAAAAAAGATGGGTAAAAGATCATTACGCTTATTATTGGAGTAAACATTTTAACTGTAAACTAAAAACAGAGTATCCGGGTGTTTATTCACTTCATTACGGAGGGGTACAGTACCTTAAATCTGGAAATTCTTATATCTATGATAATTTTTTAACAGGAGGGTTTGATGGTTATGAAGGGATTCCAACACCAAGTAAAGAGTCATTAAACGCGCACCTTAAAAATACGTTTGATCCACTTAATTTTTACGCAGGTTATCTACTGAACTATATTGTTGAAGCACCTAATACCATAGAGCTTGCTGCAGATCCTAAATTTAAATGGGTAAACTTAAATGAGCTCAGATGCAACGTAACCACTACCTATACCCTAAAAACCAATGATATTGGTAACATGGAAGAGCAAAAAGGAACATTTGAAATTGTCCTGTTACGCTCGGCAGACGGAATTTCCTATGACAAAGAAGCAAAGCTTTTAAACAGTGGAAAATGGTTGCCGGTTCCAAAAGGGTTTAAGAAAGGAACAGAACCGATCAAAAAATTCATGCTGTCAAAAGAAGAAGCAGATGCTAAAAAAACCTTGGCTCAGTTAAATGCGGTTAGAGCAGCAGAAGAATTTAAAAAGTCACTTGCGGTAGTTGAAATTCCCAAGTTTAAAAGCAGTAATCACCTCATGCAGTTCACACATGAGTTATTGTTAGAAGGAGATGAAGAAAAAGTAAAGGCTTTTATGTATCAAATGTTACCAAGGGGCTTTTTTCAAGAGTGGAGTGAAATCGTATTGAATCAAAACGGTGAAATGATGATGGCTGAAGCCTTAGAAGATTTGCCAAATTACAGTAAAGCTTTTTGTCAGCATCCTGAGATAAAAGAAATCAGAGCCAATTATGTTCGTTTTTATGATAGAGCTAAAAAACGAATGAACGGAATTTATGTGAAGTATGAAAATGATAGGTGGTACATCACTGATATAAGATACACCATCAGGGCAGAGGATTTTGCATTGTATGAGCAGAGTGGTGAAGACAATTGCGAAGGTGATTTAATTTTTATTGATGATGAGCCATTATTCAATCCTGGAGACCCAATTAAAGTATTAGAGAGAGGAACTTGGTTTGACGGTGAGGTTGTTTCAGCTGATATGAGCAAAGGAGGCTATAACGTAACTTACGGACGTTCAAATTTATCTGCTTGGAAATTTGTAAACGAAGTTAAAGCTGGTGAGGTAAAAGAAGAAGATAAGTTTAAAGAGTTTGCTATCGGTGAAAAAGTGAATGCTAAGTATTCTGGTGTTTGGTATAAAGGCACCATTAAATCGGTCAGTTATGATACTGAACAATATTTGGTAGACATTCCTGTAAGAGGAACTGAAGCTTGGTTGTCATCAAAAGACCTTGAGGCAATTGAAGGAGGGAAAAGTGAAGTAACGGATGAAAAGGAGGATACTAATGAGTCAGAATCTTCTGAAGAAAAGAAAGAGAAAAAGAAATTGAACATCAAAGTTCCCAAAATTAAAATCAAGTAAAATTAAGAACATGACAAAACCAGTAACAACGGGATATTCATCCTACCAACAGAACCCAGACGGTACCTTTGTATGTGGTGGAGCATATGATCGATACCAAAAGAACCCTGATGGAACAATTGTTTGTGGCGGGGCATATAGAAGTTATGAGCAAAACCCAGATGGAACTTATGTTTGCGGAGATGCCTATGACGGTAAACAGAAAAATCCTGACGGAACGTATGTTCTCGGTGGGGCCTATAAGAGCTACGAACAAAATCCTGACGGAACCTTTGTCTGCGGAGGAGCTTATGATGGAAAGCAACAAAATCCTGATGGAACTTACGTACTAGGTGGTGCATACAAAAGCTATGAGCAAAACCCAGACGGAACGTACGTTTGTGGTGGCGCTTATGACGGATTTCAAAAGAACCCAGATGGCAGTTATGTCTGTGGTGGTGCTTATTCCGGATATCAGCAAAACCCTGATGGTACGTTTGTTTGTGGCGGTGCATACGAAGGAAAACAAGAGAATCCAGATGGCTCTTTCGTTTTAGGAGGAGCAAATAAAAGTTATGAGCAAAACCCAGATGGAACTTATGTTTGTGGAGATGCCTATGAAGGGTATCAACAAAACCCTGATGGAACATATGTTTGCGGAGGATCTAAAAGATGGTGTTCCAGATAAAATAAAGTTAAGGCAACTTAATTTTTGTTTTGACAAAAAAAGGGGTGAAGAAAATTCTTCACCCTTTCATCTGCTTTTATATAGGGTTTTACTTTTTCTTGTTTCCTTTTCCATTTCCGTTATTGCCATTACCTGACTTGTTAGACTTGGATTTTTTATTTTTAGAATCACCTTTTAACTCATGAAATTCTGGAGATCCAGGTTTGATTCCTAAATCTTTGGCAATGGCACCCCAGCCCTTTGATCTGTTTTTGTTATAGGTTTCTGCAACGAACGTTGGTTTATTACCAGTGATTTTTCCTATTTCTAATGATAAGTACACATCTCCTGGTTCAAGTTTTAAGGAAAACATATAATCAATTTCTTTAAGGCTCACTGAGAATTCTGCGCTCAAGTCTTTTTTAAAAAGACTCAAATCTGATTTGGCGTTCGTATTAATAATGTTGATGTCAGCATCTAATTCTGATGAGCCGGTGTTGAATTTCACTTGACTGAAAGTTAGTGATGCGCTCAATAATACTAAAAGTAGGGTGAATGTCGTTTTCATATAGTTTGTTGTTGGTTCTGTAAATAAGATGAATAAATATCGAAAGGGGTTGGAAGAAATAGCTAAAAGATTATCTTGAATAAAACCCCTGTAGCATCACACCAATTTCAAACGACAAGGTTTTAAGTGATCTTTGTTCAAAGTATTCTTCACTGGTAAAAGTTCCACTATTGGTCCACTCTTCTACATATTGATTCTTTTGTTCTGCTTCACCGTAAAAGAAGCGGGCACCACCGAACAACATAAATCCGGAATTTTTCCAATAATAGCCTGCAGATAGTGTGGTAGAAAAATATCCTCCAAAATTGAGATGATTGTCCGCAGGATAGGTTCCAAAACGTAGACTTTCACTAAGGTCGCTGCTGTTTGGATAATAAGTTAAGTAATGCCCTTCTTTAGCTACCCAAAGTGTTCCAGTATTGAATGAGGGAGTAATTGTGAATCCATTTTTAAATATATGCGTGAATCGATATGAAATACCAAGTTGATAAATATTGTCGTAACCAGAAGTCATATCTTTTAAATCTTGATGTTGAGCATTGTTATAAAATGCTTCTTCAATTTTTTCATATCGGATGTCGCATCCCTGAAAACCTATGTGCAGGCCTACAAAATGTCTGTCTCGAACCCTTATGCTAGGGTAAAAGTTTAGCGTCATATTTGGATTAACTAAATAGACATTTTTTTGTGTGAATGGCTCAATATAAGCTCCAACTTATACAGACATTGCAAATTGATTCTTGAAGTCGAATCTATTTTTTCTAAAATTTGATTGGCTTATGCAGATGCAATTGTAAAGGCAAACCATTAACAATAGTATCCTTTTTACGTCTATTTTTGTATAAATGGTCATTTAATGATAATTAGGTAAAGATGGCTTGCTGGCTTATAAATTAGCATGCTTCAATTTCTGATCATTCAATAATCCTAGCTGGATACCGAAGTAACATGATGCTTGAGTTTTACCATGTCCTATATAAATTTGTGGATCAATAAAGAGACCGAAAGCTCTCGAGAAAGGGAATTCGATTGATGGACGTAAAATCATAGCTGCTTTAATTTTTGTTTCATGCGAATAGGTGTAATTTGCGAATAACAGTTCTTTGTTCTCTTTCTTTTTCCAATCACTCGTGTAGGTGTAGGCAGATCTGGTTACACTAATTTTAGGATGAAATCGCACTGTATTGTTGTCATTAAGAGGAATTACTTTACCAATGCCAATGCTCACGTTATTCAAATAGTCTTTTGGCTCAGCTGTGTTGAACGTAAGAAAATTCAGGGTTGAACCTACAACTCCCATAGAGTAGTCTTTGGGGATGTATTCTGATTTTTCACTTCCGCTATTGTAGCCGAAATGCCCACTTACATTATTGTCCCAAATGTAGTTGAAGTTCATTTGTACTCCACCAAATTTCCCAGCTCCGAAACCGGCATCAAAATAAATAGAGTGTTCTAAACCTTTTTGACCAACCGCCAAAAAAGAAACCATTGAAACAAATAAAATAGATAGCACTTGTTTAATTGTTTTCATATACCAAATCTCTCTATTTTAAAGGGAGATTAGCAATTGAATTGAGCAAGTGTCTCTTGGGATTTGTGGTTATCGCAAAAAAAAGGATGAAGATTGCGCTTCACCCCTTTTTAAAATTCGATTTGGAAATGTGTTACTTCAATCCTATTTGAAGATTGTCAGCAGAAATAACTTCCTCCATACTCGTTCTTAATAATTCAAACTCATCTTTCGGAATGCTTCCTTTTTTGAATTTGATATAACGCGTCACAATTAAATCTTTTCCATTCTCCTTAAATGTCAAGTTGTATTCAATTAAGTCATTATTAATAGAGACATCTTTTGGAACATCTGCTAAGGTCTTATCAGCAGGTAAATGAATCGTGATTTCTTCAGTCGCTTCTTTGTACGTGAAGTAATCCCAGAAATCAAGTGAGAACTTTCGGTCATCCACTGATAAAAAGTCTATTGGCTCAATGTTATCTGCCATAGGAACTTTGAATATCTCTAGGTCACTAATTTTAGTGAACGGATTCGTTACCTTATAAGAATAGTTGTAGTGAACAGAATCTGAGTTGTTTTCTAAAGACTCATCAAACTTTAACTTGTCTAACTTGATGTTTGGATAATCTCCTGAAATGGCTTCTTGCATTTCTTTTCTTTTTGCTTCTTCTCCAATATCCCTATAAATCAAACGCATTCTACCACCAAGTGATCCTGTCTTATAACAATCTTTCTCTACTGTAAAACTGTTTTTCTCAACGGTCATTTCACTCTTACGATAAATAGCATTAATTGCTGTTTTGTTTTGAGGAATGAATTGCGGTTTTACGTCAGATTTTTCCGTATCAATTTCTAACATAAAAGACCCTTCAAGTGAAGCAGAAACCGTTCCGAATGGATAAAGGTCTGTTGTTAATTCAACAAAACGCTCTTCGTTGTTCAGGTTCACTTTAGCAATACAGTGATTAAACTCAATAGATGGTAACTCCATTGCGTATTGACCTTTGTTTCTTGTGTTTACTAGAACAAGGTTAGCGTCAACATCTACCTCTTCACATAGTGCTACGAATAAGGTAGATACATCTTTACAATCTCCAATTTTCGTTGTGATAACGTCAGATGCTTTTTGCGGAATTAATCCTGATTGTCTGAAAGAAATAGATGAATATCTAATTTCATTAACGATATAATCATAAATCGTTTTGATTTTTTGTTCTTCAGAAACACCTTCATGTCCATCAGGGAATAGCTCTTTTACCAAGTGTTTTACTTCAAAGTCTACCTTAGCTTTTGTTGCCGCTAAATCTGAATACCAATCTGAAACGAATTTCCAATCAGGCATGGTTGAGTAATGTAGTACTCTTCCAACATCTGTAAGAGCAGGCATAAAGCTTTCATCTTTAATACTCTCGTTTGAAACCGTTTTGTAAGTTACCAAAGTCATCCCGTCACCAGAAGGTTTTACTTTTTTCTCAATATCTCCATTTGCAGTATGGAATTTGATTGGTGTTTTGTCTTCATTATATAAAACTGAAAGTTGAATTCTTTCAGATGGAATGAAGTAATCAAAATAATCAGATCCCCAATAATGATCAGCCAAACTACCTTGGTAGTAATTCTGAATTTTATAAGAAATGTAAACCGCATCTCCTGGCTCAAGGTTGGTAAATACTACATATCCACCTGCTGTTTCAGCAATGTTTTTTGATCCATCACTTTTTAAAACTTCAGCTTTTTCTAGCAATACGTATTGCGATCTGTTTTGTGGTACCGAATACTCTTTCCAAGTATCTACCCCAGCCTTGTCAAATACTTTAACCAATAACTCATGACGCTCTTCAACCGCTCCTTTATCATGAATTACGACTTGCTTGTCTTTGTAAATGATGATTGAGTTATCCTCAGGATAATCTTCTTTAGATGGTGCTTCTTTATATAGTTTTTCATAATCGTTTTCTTCAAACAATTCAAAATAAGAAATGTCTCCCTCTAATTCTCTTAAACGCTCTCTTGATACGAAATCTGTCGGGTCGTATTTGATGGCTAATTTAAATTGCTCAATTGCTTCTGAGGTTCTATCCATGTCAACATAAATCTCACCTTTTGCGGCATAAGATTCACCAACAAATGGCGCCAATTTAATAGCTCTATCATAATAAGAAAGGGCTGTCTCTTTTTGATTGATTTGCGAATAAAGACTCGCTAAATCTGTGATTGTTCCGTACTGATATGGTTTCAACTCTAAAATTTTCCCATACTCTTCAAAGAATTTTCCAACATTATTTAAGCTCGCGTAGGCTTGAGCATAGAGTGTTTGAATAGAAGATGAATAGTTTTTCTTTAAGTATTTTTTCAAGACTTTAAGAGCCCCTGTTAAGTTTTGATTCACTGAAGACTCAATGGTGTATTTGTACTGGACAAAAGTCTCGCTTGTTGGGTACAATTTGTATCCTTTTTCTGCCAAATCAATTACACGCTGGTTGTTTCCTTTAGCACCTTCTAATTCTATCTCTTGCAATAACATGTCAGGTGATTCACCAAAAATTCTCAGCATTTCTTCATGCAGTTCTGTTGCTTCGTCAAATTTCTCGTTGTTTAACGCTTCGTTGTATTCTAATTTTAATGAAAGCTCATTCTCCGGATCAATTACTTTCATCTTTTCTGCAGCCGCACCCAATTCAGTTTCATTGTTCTCTCTCAAGTACAACTCCATCAATTTCCACAATACTAAACTACTGTTTGGAGCGATTTCTTTTGCTTCCATTAATAAAACATGTGCATCATTGGTCAATCCGTTATCCAAGTAATATCTTGATAGTAGCAGGTAATTGGTAAGTAAACCTTTGTCCTTTTCAATTTTATCGTTGAACAAAACAATAGCATCTGTTTCTAATCGCTTTATGTCTTCGCCAGATTGCTTAGTATACGCTTGGTGTTTAGGGTTGTGCGTTAATCCTTGCAACGGAGTACCTTTTGCATCCGTCATTCTTAACATGAAGTTTTGAGAAGAAATTTCGCTAGTTCCTAATTGAATTAAAACTCTGTTCCATCCTTTTTTTAATTGCACTTGAGAACGGTAAGTATCTATTCCGTTGTTATATTCTTCTTCTTCAGACATCACAAGCTTATCGTTCAACCAAACTTTAGCCGAACCAGAAGTTCCTAATCTCAATTCACAATTTTGGTCTGACGGGCTCTCAATGAAAGTTTGGGCAAATACGATACTATTGTCAGTATTGAAATGATAAACCGTTCTGTTCCATTCTCCCACTTGAAATAGGTTGCTTTCAAACCAATGAACTGGCGCGTCATGTTTGTTAATGAAACTTGCTGAAGAAGTTGGGTTCTCAATAATTTCTGGATATTCTTTATTAAAACCACTAGCCGAAATATTTTCAAATACACCTACAACAGACCATTTATTAATATTTCCAATTTGATTTAAATAAGACCAGTATTCATCAAAATCACCGATTCCATAATAGTAATTCGCAATTCTACCGTTCGCATTTGCTTTTAAAGAACCGTCAATTTCAGGGCTCGCAATTAAAGACTCTAGAAATTCAATTCTTTCATCAGCCTGACTTTTTGGGAAAACTGAAACGGCTGTTGAGTTCCAGAATACTCTTAAATATTCATTTTTGTGAGAAGTGAAACCATACAGTTTTTGCATTGCCTCAAAACTTTTCTCTGATTCACCTTCATTAGAATAAAGTAGCGTTAATAGCGCCCAAACATCTTCGTTAGTTTGGTTTTTATCTGCAATCTGTTCTAATTGAGAAATGGCTTCTTCATATTTATTCTCATTAAAGAAGTTCCAAAATTTATCCATTCCTTCTTGCGCGGTTGCAACAGAAACAGTAGCTACGAATAATAAAAGTGAAAATAGTTTTTTCATGTGTTTGAGTTAAATGAGTACCAAAAATATAAATAATCTTGAGAAATAAAAGGATTTAGAGTACTGATATCGGGCAATTGAGCAATTATTTCAAATAAGTAAGGGTTACTTCTTTTTAATCTATGACATCTACAGTTAAATAAATAGATGCTCATCTCAGGCAATTATTTGGATTTGACTTACGTATATTAAGTAGGAACCAAAATTCAAAACAGATTTGAGACATTAGAAAATAGAAAACATGCAGTACTTAAAAAAAGAATTAAATAAAATTTTGCCTTTGGCGCTTCTTTTCGGAGCGATTGGGGGAGTGCTGCTAATTCTAGTGAGTAATTTACTTGTTCCAACAATGTTGAATATTATTTTGACCTATGCTTTGGTGATTAGTGTTTCTGTATTTATTTTAAATACGCTTAGATATAAAAATGAATTAAAAGGATCCGTATTATACGGATACTGTGTTTATGTCGTTATGACTTTAATTGCATTCTTAGATATGATTATGAATGTAAAACCGAATTTTGTAAACCCCATTTTTGAAAACCTGATGTTTTTTATTGCCATCATGGCTGGGGTCTTATTTTTTTCTGGGTCGATCGCCCTTTTGTTCAAAAAGAAAATGATTAATGATAGCAAGATTTAACGCAATTCTATCATAACTTAAAACGAAAAAAGTCCGTCATGGCTCAGCCGAGACGGACTTTTTTATGTTCTATTTTTTAAATCTTATTTTGATTCCTCTGAAATCAACTCTTCAATCTTATTCACCATATGCGTTGTCCCTGCAAAAAACGGAACACGTTGGTGCAAATCAGTTGGTTCTATATCTAAAATACGTTGAACCCCATCTGTTGCTTTTCCACCTGCTTGTTCCATAATCATAGCCATTGGGCTACATTCATAAAGCAATCTTAACTTGCCTTTTGGGGCCGTTGTGGTTGCTGGGTATAGATACACGCCACCTTTAATTAAATTACGGTGAAAATCAGCTACTAACGATCCAATATAGCGAGCAGTATAAGGTCTGTTTGATGCCGGATCAATACGTTGCGCGTACTTGATGAAATTTTGAATTCCTTCTGAGGATTTGTAAAAATTACCCTCGTTCATAGAGTAAATTTTACCAACTGAAGGAATCGTCATGTTTGGATGTGACAAAATAAATACTCCTAATCCCGGGTCATAAGTAAATCCATTCACTCCATTTCCTGTGGTGTAAACCAACATGGTAGATGAACCGTAAATGACATATCCGGCAGCCACCTGTTCTGATCCTTTTTGTAAAAAATCTTGTTCGGTTACTTTACTGCCAACTGGCGTAATTCTTTTATAAATACTGAAAATCGTTCCAATTGAAACATTCACGTCAATATTAGATGAACCATCTAACGGATCCATAGATACGATATATGAACCATCTTCGTTAATCGGAATGAAATCATCATTCTCTTCAGAAGCGATACCACAAATAACTTTTCTTGCCGTTAATGCTTTAATGAACTGGTCGTTTGCAAAAACATCTAACTTTTGTTGCGCCTCTCCCTGAATGTTTTCACTTCCTGCTGCTCCTAAGATATTGCTCAACAATCCAGCTTTATTCACTTGCTGACTTACAATTTTAGATGCCAATCTGATGGCACTTAAGAGTCTTGAAAATTCTCCAGATGATCCAGGAAAATCCATTTGCTTTTCAATGATAAATTCGCCGAGAGTGGTAACGTTAGTCATAGTTTAATTTTGAAGCACAAAGAAACTGAAAAATTGATAGCTATACAATTGTTTCTTACCTTTGTTAGGTATACTTATGAAACACAAAGTCATTTTATTCTTGTTTTTTGTAATGGTTGCGGCACAATCGTTTTCTCAGTGCGCCATGTGTAAGGCAGTGGCAGAAGATACTGAGATGGATTCGCAAGCTTCACTGAATAGAGGGATTCTCTACATTATGGTGATTCCTTATATTTTACTTTTTGTTTTATTCAGAAAAAGAATCGGTAGGTTCTTTAAAGAAATGAAAACAGCGAAGGGTTAAATCAACCCACAAAAAAAACCATCCTGATTTCTCAAGATGGTTCAATATATTTTTGTAGTTCTATTTATTTAATCTGGTTTGGATCAGCTTCAGCTTGCTTGTTGTAATCCATTTGTCTTTTCATCCAATATGCGAAAGCAACGAATCCAAAAATTAACACAACAGTCCATGGCATATCTCCCATTGGCTCAAGTGTATTCTCAAATGCCCAGTAGCAAATATCTTTAATTCCGTTAAAAACTTCAATTGAACTCATAATTATAATTTTAAAGCTTAGGCAAATGTAATAAATTATCGATTAATTTTACAGCATGCTTGTAAATTTGTACGAATCTAAAACTCCTATTGCCGTTTTCAGTTTTCCTTTGTTGGTGGCTATCGTGGTGTGCCCGATTCTTTTTCTAGAAGTTCAAGCAATTCATTACCCATTTGAGTGGCAAAACGACCTTTGGTCTATGATTCACGAAATCAAGTGGTTAAATTTTATTTTGGCGGTGTTTTTGATTTCTACCAATGCACATCAGATCAATAATGCGTACAACTCAACTGTTCTTTATTCGAAAGATAGTTTTTTACCCGGACTCATTTATTTAATCAGTTTAGTTGCGCTGAGTGCTTATGACTTCGCTCCAATTTTGGTAGCACACTTCTTTTTTATACTCGCCATGCGTCAATTATTTAAGATTAGAAGACAAGAAGATGCGAAAGCAATCGTGTTTAAGGCTTCTCTTTTATTTGGAATTGGATTTGTCTTTTCACCAATGCAAAGTGTTTGCTTTATAATTCCTGCATTGAGTTTAACGGTTTTCAGGCCATTTGTTTGGCGAGAATGGTTCATGGTTGTTGGGGGAGGCTTTATTGCCGTGATCTATTATTTAAGTGTGATTTATTTGAGTACAGGTCAGCTTTCATTTTTTTCAACGCCACATTATGGATTCCAAAACGCGAAACAAGTTGATCTAATTACATGGGTAAATTGGACCATTTTTGGATTGATTGCCTTGGGGTCAATTGTCAAATATTTCGCAATTATGCGAACGGAGATTAACAGATTTAAAAAGCAAAGTCAAGTATTATTTCACATGACTTGGGTGTCATTTATCGGCTTTGTGTTAGGCTGGTACTTTTATTCTGAGATGTATCCAGTGTTCATTCTTCCGCTATCAATTATAGTTGGAACTCAACTTCTTCATAGCCGAAATTCAAAAGTGGTGAATGCAATTGTTATTATCTGGTTAATAATTAGTGTAGCAAATGTTGTAATTGTTGGATAACTACCTAAGATCTTATATTAACTTTGCAACAGAAAATTCAAGACAAGTAAGATGAAATTTGGAGTAGTGACTTTCCCAGGATCCAATTGTGATCAAGACATGATTTATACATTAGAAACCTCTTTGGGGCAAAAAGTAGAAAAACTTTGGCACAAAGACACTGATTTAAAAGGTGTAGATTTTGTCGTATTACCTGGAGGCTTTTCTTATGGCGATTATTTAAGATCTGGAGCAATCGCAAAATATTCTCCTATCATGAAAGAGGTAATTGCGCATGGCGAAAAAGGTGGGTATGTAATGGGTATCTGCAACGGATTTCAAATTTTATGTGAGTCTCCATTATTAGACGGAGCTTTATTGCACAACGATACTCAGAAATTTATCTGCAAAAACATTTTCTTAAGACCCAAATCAAGATCTGCAGCGATCTCTAAAGGATTAGAAGCAGATAAAGCATATAAAATTCCAATCGCTCATGGAGAAGGAAGATTTTTCGCACCACAAGATATGGTAACAGAATTGTATCAAAATGATCAAATCTTATTTCAGTACTGTGATGCAGAAGGAAATGTAAATGACGCAAATAACCCTAATGGTTCTGTAGATAATATTGCTGGAATCACCAATAAAGGGAAAAATATATTTGGGATGATGCCTCACCCTGAAAGAGCCGCTGATAGTAATCTTGCCAATACGGATGGTAAGTTGTTCTTCGAATCAATATTAAATAACATTTAAAAAAAAAGCCTCAGTTGAACTGAGGCTTTTTTTTGTCAAAAAATTAAGCTTAATGCTCTTCGCAGTGGATAGTAACTACTGTGTCACCGGTATTATAACCGTTAGCCTCTGCATCTTCTAAGTCTTCGTTGCAAAGTTCGCCGATTCCAACTTCAGATCCGTTGTCATCATAATGACATTCTCTACATTTATTGCAAGATAAAAGTGCAGAACCTCCAATAATTGCAATACTTAATATTACATACTTCATATTATTTATGTTTTAGATGGTGATTAAAATCGTATCGTATCGTTAAGAATAAATTCATACCTGGTGCGGGTATTCCTAGATTTTTTAAACCAGATAAATGGTCAATAAAGCGATTGTTTAATAAGTTTCTGACACCTGTAGAAATCGTTAAGTTGTTTTTCCCTTCATATTTAAAATTAAGTGAAGCATTGATCACGTGATAAGCGGGTGATTCTGTTTCTAATATGCCAATTCTATTTTGTTTGAAAAAATACAAATGCTGTATAATAGCTTCTTCTAACTTGAACTTCTTTTTTGATTTAAACTCAAATTTTAATTGAGAGTTTAATCTTGTTTGTGGTATAAAAGGAAGTGCTGTTTTATTGTTGTCTTCTGCAAAAATGGTAGAAAAACTATTTTCAATATGCAGCCAATGTGCAAAATGCGGATGCAAATGAATTCCGAAATCGGTTCCGTATAATTGGGCAAAATCTGTCTGGGCATATTGGTAAACTTGAAATTCGTTCACCATAGAGTCTACTTGTTGCAAATAAGTGTAGTTGGCAATTCTATTGTAAAATGGGTTGACAATTAACTCAAAGTCTTCAAAATGTAGTGCATAACTCAGGTCAAATTGTAGCGCTTTTTCTGTTGATAAGGTTGGATCACCAATCTCATATCTAAACGATCCATGATGAATGCCATCTGATAAAAGTTCTGAAGTCGTTGGCGCTCTAAATCCTGATGATACGTTGAATCGTAATGTGGTTTTTTTGCCCATTCGTGCAAAACCAGCTGAATAATTAAATCCTGCATATTGAGATGTGAAAGGATTGGCGTCAGATTTCGTTTCAATTCTTCTTACATCATAGCGTCCACCAAAAAGTACACGCCACTTTTTTTTAGAAAAATTCATTAATCCGTAAAGACCAAGATCTTGAGTTTGTCCATCCGGAATCAATTGTTCAGGAGCATTTTTACCGTTGACATTTTGCTGCCACATACCTTGTGTGCCTACAATAGTTGACCAGTTTTCTCCCAGCTTTCTTCTCCATTTAAAATTAATTAGACTATTGTTTAAATTCATAACAATGTCTGGGAAATAGAATTTTTCTTCATGTTCTTTTAGTGAATTATTAGTGTTTCCAACTGTTAAGAATAGCTCTTGATTTTTAAAAAAGAACTTATTTTCTACTGAAACAAAATGATTCTGAATTTTTTGTTGCGGAACATTTTCTCGTCTATTTTGATTGCTTGTTTGAAAACTTGTAGGGTCAATAATTGAATCATGTGTATGACCAGGAAGTCCAATTCGGCCATTGTAAAAGTTATATCTTAAATTGAAAACCCATTTCTTTTTGTTAAATCCTAATGCAAGTTTTCCTGAACTTTGAGCAAAACGGCTATTTAATAGTTGATTTCCATTGGGGAGCCCAAAATCTGCGTGATTATCATATCCTCCGTAAGCATTGATATGAAAAGCTTTTTTACTGTACTGAATGCCAGCTTGGTTTGAGGTTCCCAAAGAATTATAATCAAATTGACTTTGAACTAGCCCTTTTAAGGTATTGTTTTCTGCATAAGGTTCATCTACAAAATAAAGTACGCCACCCATGGCATCTGCTCCATAAAGCAAAGAAGACGGGCCTTTTATGACTTCTACGCTACCTATCCCAAGTGAAGTGACAGGTAAACCATGATCACCTCCCCATTGTTGGTTTTCAATTCTTAAACTGTTGATATATGTCACTACACTACTTCCAGAAAGACCTCTAATAACCGGCTTGCTTATTCCTGTACCAAATCCACTATTGTAAACGCCAGGAATATTGGTCAAAGCTTCACCTAAATTCTCAGTAGGAATTTTAGTAAGCTGAGTCATGTCTTGTGATTCTATATTGGTAATGCTTTCTCGGTGCAAATAACCATTGTTACTCACAATGACTTTATCTAATTCATGATGCGATTTTTCTAAGACAATTTGGATGTTTTCTTTTGAAGATGCATCCAAATCATAATGAATAGTCGTGTATCCAGATGCGCTTATAATGGTGTGGCTTTCACCTTCAGGTAAATTTTCCACTTTCCAGTTTCCAACTGAATCAGCAACTATCAATTTTTCAAGATCTACAAAATAGATCTTTGCAAAAGGAATAACTTCTTTCTTGTCTTCAGAAACAACCGTTCCTTGTGCCTTTTGCGCGTTTAAGCTAAAGAGCCAGAGAAGTGAGAGTATGGAAAGAAATATCTTCATATATTTGCATCAATGTTGCAAATGTAATTTATTAAATGCAATAATGTTGCATTTAGATATGGAAAATTTACTCAAATCTAAGAATTTAAGGGTAACACCCTTTAGAATGGAGGTATTGTCAGTCTTTCAGAAATTTGATAATGCTATAGATTCTGCCGTTCTTGAATCTGAGTTGGGAGATTTTGACAGAATTACGTTGTATCGCACAATCAAGTCATTTATAGATGCAGGTGTTTTGCATGAAATTTTGATAAGTGGCGAATCAAAAAAGTATGCCTTGTGCGCAGAAACCTGTGTAAGTGAAGATCATTCACATGAGCATATTCATTTTTTATGCACGGTTTGCAACGAAACTTTTTGTTTAGAACCTACTAAAATGCCTGAATTACAACATTCATCTTTTCAAATTGCATCATTTGAGATTCAAGCTAAAGGGGTCTGTGAGGCTTGTATTTCCTAAGTTTTCTATTTAGACTGGTATACTTTATAACTATAAAAGCAATTATATATTTATAAATATAGTTGTATAATTACATATATAGTTATATGTTTGCTGTATGAAAAAGGAATTAACGAAGGCAGAAGAGCAAATAATGCAGGCCATCTGGTCAGTAGAAAAAGGGTTTGCCAAAGATATTTTGGAAGAATTGACCGAGCCAAAGCCAGCATATAACACGGTATTAACCGTAGTTAGAGTGTTGGTTCAAAAAGGTTTTGTAAAATTCAATACTTATGGAAAATCAAATGAGTATTATCCTACACTGAGTAAAGAGGAGTATTCAAATCAAAAATTGCAATCCTTAAAAAAGAACTATTTCAATAATTCCGCTAAAGAGTTGCTTTCGTTTTTTGTGAAAGAGAATAAGATGGATATTAATGAACTAGATGAACTTTTAAAATCAATTAAAGAAGAAAGCAATGACTAGTTGGTTTGAATATTTAATTGAAATAGCTGTCACAAGTACAGTGTTGTACGGACTTTATTTTTTACTCAGAAATGGTTTGTCTAATCGTGCAAAAAGAAGGCTGATATTAATAACACCTTTAATTTCGGTGACTGTAGCTTTAATTAAGTCGGTTTGGGCAGAAGCAGGAGCAACAATGTCATTTAATGTCATTCAGTTAGAAGAAGTGGTCGTTCATCAAGAAACGGATGTTTCATCTTGGAGCTGGGCACATTTTTATGTGTTGGGGCTACTTGTGATGGCATTTTGGTCAATTTTAAAAATTAGTCGATTGTTTTATTTCTTTAGGAAAGCCGTTCCTTATATCAAGGATTCGTCAATAAAAATACTGAGTTCTGAATTGAAAGATTCGTTCTCATTTTTCAATCAAATTCATTTGAGCGCTCATTTGGATGAAGTTGAAAAGACCGTTGTGTTAGATCATGAGCTAATGCACGTCAAAAAGGGTCACTCTTATGATTTAGTATTTATGGAGATTTACCATTCCTTTTTCTGGTTTAATCCCCTGATGATACTGATGAAAAAAGAGCTGATTCAAGTACATGAGTTTGAAGTTGATGAAGACATGTATGCCAAGTATAATGTGAGCTATTTAAGCCACTTGTTGTCATACGCGCTCGGAGCAACGTCTGCTCATTTATTATTAACCAGTCAGTTTTATAATAAACTAACACTGACTAAAAGAATCAACAAAATGAAAACAAAATCAAAAAATAAAAAGTGGTTGGTTGCGATAATTCCAGCTTTCGCTTTATGTATCTCATTTTTATCATGGTCGCAAACTACGCCGGATAAAAGTGTTCCTAACGGAGCGTATAATATTCCGCCGCCAAATGGTGAAATTGATACAAAACCCGAGTTTAAAGGAGGGCAAGAAGCCTTGTTTGCATACATTGGTA
The DNA here is from genome assembly GCA_039939375.1 of Crocinitomicaceae bacterium. GTDB lineage: Bacteria > Bacteroidota > Bacteroidia > Flavobacteriales_D > Crocinitomicaceae > Paracrocinitomix. The sequence continues at coordinate 692,062 of JBDVJO010000011.1, forward strand.
AAAACGTGAAGTATCCAGAGTCAGCTGAAAAAAATGGAGTTGAGGGAACCGTACACGTTGAGTTTACCGTATTAGCAGACGGTAAAATTGAGAATGCGAACATTAAAAAAGGCGCAGCGACAGAATTAGATGCTGAAGCCTTGAGAGTAGTGAAAGGGATGCCAAACTGGAATCCAGGAAAAAAAGATGGAAAACCAGTTAAAACGCAAATGGTATTGCCGATTACGTTTAAACTTTAAGCTAAAAACTTGATGATATATTCGCTTAGCTGTTTCATGTTAAGCTGAGGGAAAGGATGCCGGCTGTTAGGTAGTTTATAATAATGACTATTTAAGAGAGCGGCATCCACATCAAGTGTTTCTTGACAGCTGACCATTTCATCTCCATCAGCCAATCCGATAAAACATTTATTTGGGATTTTTCCAAAATCTTCAAAGGTCATGGCGTCTCCATTTCCTAGGTTGATCATTAAATCAACTGTCTTGTTCATGGTGAGTTCCCAGTCTAAATGAATAGCCGATAAGTACGCTGCAAACTTAGGTACCTTCTCTTTGATTTTTTCTGGATTCATTTTTCCAGTTTCAACTTTTGCTGTAAGAGGATCCCATTTTAATTTGCTGCCTAATGACATGATGTCTCCTAGTAATTCTAGATGTTCTTTAGCTAAATGATAGGCTGTGTATCCGCCCATGCTGAAGCCAAATATCTGCGGTTGTTGCAAATTGTTTTCACGAATAAAGCTTCTCAGGTTATCTGCAAATAGATGCATACTAAATGGTTTCTCTGATTTGCTTTGGCCATGTCCTTCTAAATCAAAACTAAAAACATTGAAATCTTCTTTTAAGTGATTTTTTAAAACTTCAAATTCGCAAGATGCACCTAAAGCTCCGTGAATTAGCACTAAATCTTTCATGCCTTTGGACGTTTAAAAGAAGCGTTATTCAAATAATAATAGAGCAATGTTATTCCGAAAATCCAAGCATAGAAACCTATTGAGAAGTAATCAAAAATCATGGTAAAAAAGAAGGGAAGGTAAACACAGGCTGATAACATAGCTATGGTGCCAATCATCCATCTTGTTCTGGCAGTTCCTATTTTTCCAAATCCTAAGATTAAAAACAAAAGAATGGTTGGGGTGGCTAAATTCATTAAAATATATTGACCCACCAACAATACCGCGTTGTCATAAATGACGTAGCTTTTAGGGTTGACTATAACGTCTAACGCAACTTCCCATCCGTACACTTTAATCATCTCCTCGTCCAATTGATATTGAAGTACTGGCAAGAAATAAGACACTAAGAAGAGCGCCAAAGCTAAGAGTAATCTTATTTTATTTTTTTTGGTGGATTCCATTGCTGCTTTCATCAAGCTGCTAAGATAGCTTTTAGGATAGGTAAAACCCTTGTAATTTTAGAATTGAATGAGAAATTAAGATAAATTAAAGGATTTCGTCTTCATCCTCATTGATAATGTCATCTAAGGAATCAGAGCTTTGTTTAATTTCTCCTGCCCAAAGCTTGTTTACTTTTGGCTGTAAGATCCATACACCAATTGGGTAGAACCAGATTAGAAAAAATTCACCAGCGAAATCGTTGAATGTGACTTCTTTACGCATTTCTACAGTTTTAACTGATTTTGCCGCCCAATACATGGTGTGAAACATGCAAAAAATTGAAAAGAAGTGAAGTGGAACGAATAATGCAATGAGTCCAAAAAATCCTGAGCTTGGTCGAAAATCTCCACTAATTGCCGTTGCAAAAAAGCTTCCCATTATGATAAAGAGTAAAACGAAATAAATAATTGGTATAAAAAAGAAAGCTTTTATTCTCTTATAAGGAAATGATGGTTTTTCGCTAAGCTTACCAATTAACTTAAATATTAACCCGTATTGCCAGCCCATTTGAATGTATAAAATGATGGCCATCATTATCGGCATAAAGGCGAATATCCAAACAAAGTTGGCTGGATTATTTGTTGTGAAAACAAAGGACATCATTAACATTTGTCCTATAATCACTACACCAAAAGTCGCTACGAAAAGTTGCCAATGTTTGGCGCTCAGAAGTTTATCAATCATGGTATGAAGATAATAAATTATGACACAAAAAAACCTGCTCGTGGCACCGAGCAGGTTTTATATTGTAGATTACAGTTAAGGTATTATAATCTAATTTGTTATTGGTTCTTATCCTGAACACATTTCACAGCTATCTGGATCATCTAAAGAACAAGCGATTTCTGCCATTCTTTCTTCTTCCGTTTTAGCTACTAGTGGTTGTGCAGAAGCTGATTTGTCTAGTGTAAACTTAATTGCGTCAGTTGCCGCTTTCGTTCTTAAGTAATACATTCCAGTTTTCAATCCTGCTTTCCATCCGTAGAAATGCATTGAAGTTAATTTTGCAAAGTTTGCGTTCTCCATGAACAAGTTCAATGATTGTGATTGACAAATGTATGCCCCACGATCAGCAGCCTGATCAATGATTACTTTTTGAGAAATTTCCCATGCAGTTTTGTACAAATCTTTAATGTCTTGAGGAATCTCATCAATGTTTTGAATTGATCCGTTAGAAGCCATTAATTTGTTCTTCATGTTAACATCCCAAAGGTTCAACTTCACTAAGTCTTTCAATAAGTGCTTGTTCACGATAATGAACTCACCTGAAAGTACTCTTCTTGTATAAATGTTAGAAGTGTATGGTTCAAAACACTCATTGTTTCCTAAGATCTGTGCTGTAGATGCAGTTGGCATTGGTGCTAATAAAAGTGAGTTTCTCACTCCATGCTCCATTACCTCTTCTCTTAATACATCCCATTCCCATCTGTCTGTTGGTTTAACACCCCACATATCAAATTGGAAAATTCCTTGTGAAATAGGAGACCCTTCAAATGTTTGGTAAGGTCCGTCTTTCTTCGCTTCATCTTTAGATGCTGTTACAGCAGCATAATAGATTGTTTCGTGAATTTCCTTGTTCAATTGTTTTGCCTCAGCAGAATCAAAAGGGAAACGCATCAAGATGTAAGCATCAGCTAGCCCCTGAACTCCAATTCCGATTGGACGGTGTCTCATGTTTGAGTTACGTGCTTCTTCAATTGGGTAGTAGTTCTCGTCAATTACTTTGTTCAAGTTAACTGCTAAGTGATAAGCTACATCAAATAATTTATTGTGATCAAATTCTTGCGTTTCAGCATTCACGAATTTTGGAAGTGCAATTGAACCTAAGTTACAAACTGCAACCTCATCTGGTGAAGTGTACTCTAAAATCTCAGTACATAAGTTTGAAGACTTAATAGTACCTAAATTCTTTTGATTTGATTTTTCGTTCGCAGCATCTTTGTAAACCATGTAAGGTGTACCTGTCTCAATTTGAGATTCAAGAATCTTGAACCATAAATCTTGCGCTTTGATTGTTTTTCTTCCTCTTCCTTCAGCTTCGTATTTCGTGTACAATTTCTTGAACTCTTCTCCGTAAGCTTCTGGTAAGCCAGGGCACTCGTTAGGACACATTAAAGTCCAGTCTCCGTTTGCCTCAACTCTTTCCATGAATAAATCAGACATCCACATAGCATAGAATAAATCTCTTGCTCTTTGCTCTTCTTTACCGTGGTTTTTCTTTAACTCTAAGAAATCAAAAATGTCTGCATGCCAAGGCTCCATATAGATAGCGAAAGAACCTTTTCTTTTTCCTCCACCTTGATCTACATATCTTGCAGTATCATTGAATACTCTTAACATTGGAACGATTCCGTTAGAGGTACCATTTGTTCCTTTAATGTAAGATCCTTTAGCTCTAATATCGTGAATAGATAATCCAATTCCACCTGCTGATTGTGAAATTTGAGCACATTGCTTTAATGTGTCATAGATTCCACCAATACTATCTTCTTGAATCTGTAATAAGAAGCAAGATGACATCTGAGGTTTTGGAGTTCCAGCATTGAATAATGTTGGAGTAGCGTGCGTGAACCATCCTTCAGACATAGCGTTATATGTCTTAACGGCAGCAGCAATATCTTCTTTGTGGATACCAATTGAAACTCTCATTAGCATTTGTTGTGGACGCTCAACAATTTGCCCTTCAATTTTTAAAAGGTATGCTCTTTCTAACGTTTTAAATCCAAAATAATCGTACTTGAAATCTCTATCATAAATAATGTGAGAATCAAAATACTCTGCGTTATCTTGAACAATTTTGTAAACATCTTCTGCAATCAAAGAAGCATTTTCACCTGTGATTGGATCAATGTAGTTATACAAATCTTCAACGGTGTCTGAAAATGATTTTTTGGTGTTTTTGTGCAGGTTAGATACTGAGATTCTAGATGCTAATAAAGCATAATCTGGGTGCTCAATAGTTTTTGATGCTGCAACTTCTGCTGCTAAACTGTCTAATTCTGAAGTTGTTACTCCGTCATAAAGACCTTCGATTACTTTCATGGCTACCATTTCTGGTTGAACCATAGGGTCTAATCCGTAACATAATTTTTTTGTTCGCGCGGTTATCTTGTCGAACTTCACGGGCTCTTTTCTACCGTCTCTTTTTACTACGTACATAATGCGTCCTTGGCTTGTGTGAACTACGCTTGGGGGTCAAACAAACACAGCTCGGGTTTAAAATTCTATAATTCTTCTAATCTTCTAAAAGTCCTCATCTAAAGAGAATGACTGATTCTCTCCACTGTTCAATACTCCTGCTTTTTGATATTCTGCCACTCTCTTTTCAAAGAAGTTGGTTTTACCTTGAATGCTAATCATATCCATAAAGTCAAATGGATTTGATGTATTGTACACTTTCTCACATCCTAACTCTCCTAAAAGTCTGTCTGCTACGAATTCAATGTACTGAGTCATTAACTCTGCATTCATTCCGATCAATTTTACAGGAATTGCATCTGTCACAAATTCTTTTTCAATTTCTACAGCATCTGTAATGATCTTGCTAACCGTTTCTTTCGGTAATTTATTAACCAAGTGGTTATTGTATAGTAAGCAGGCGAAGTCACAGTGAAGTCCTTCGTCTCTTGAAATTAGCTCGTTTGAGAAACTTAATCCTGGCATTAAGCCACGTTTCTTTAACCAGAAGATTGAACAAAACGATCCAGAAAAGAAGATTCCTTCTACTGCTGCAAAAGCAATTAATCGCTCTGCATATGATCCTTCATCAATCCATCTTAATGCCCAATCAGCTTTACGCTTCACACACGGAATCGTGTCTACGGCATTGAATAAATATTTTTTGTCTTTATCGTCTTTGATGTAAGTATCAATCAATAAAGAATATGTTTCTGAGTGAATGTTCTCAATTGCAATCTGAAATCCATAAAAGAACTTTGCCTCTGTGTATTGAACTTCTGCTAAGAAATTCTCTGCTAAGTTTTCATTTACGATTCCGTCAGATGCTGCGAAAAATGCCAAAACGTGTTTAATGAAGTGACGCTCGTCATCATTCAGTTTTTCGTTCCAGTCAATTAAATCTTGAGACAAATCGATTTCTTCGGCAGTCCAGAAGCTAGCCTCTGATTTTTTATAGAATTGCCAAATGTCATCATGTTGAATTGGGAACAATACAAATCGGTCGTTGTTCTTTGCTAAAATCGGTTCTTCTGCTTCTGCCATTGTCTTTGTTTTTTAAAAATTAGCTCAATTCTCTTCTAATGAACATTTTAAAAATGTTGTCAACTTGAGTGATTCATTGTTCAATCAGAACAGAAAATTAAAGTTGATTTTCAGGTGTGAATTGATGGGAACAAAACTTGCGATTTTTTAGCGATTTCACAATCTAATTTAATTCACAATCACCCCCTAGTTTTCAACAATCGTTTTCGTGTCTTTCTCAAACTTCTTTACTGTAGAGGGATACGGCATGTATCCTTTTTTTCTAATTATTTTTTTCAGTATAAAAACCTAAGCTCACAAATTTTTCCTTCATTACTTACTAACAGTATTTTAACGTACCCTTAACGAGTAAATCGGACTTACAATTTACGATTGAATGAATGTTGAAATCAAGGAAATAGTGGTTTATATTTATTCACTTAGGTATGTTAAAAAAGAATACTTAAATTAATGGTCACATTTTCGTTTTTTATTGTTATATGGGAATAGGGAATCAGCTAAAAATTATCTCAAATGCTATGTTGGATATTGTGTATCCTAATCATTGCGTGATATGTACGGTTGATTTGCAATTAAATGAACGCCATATTTGCCTGAATTGCCTTCATGATTTGCCATTAATTCCACAAAACGAAGCCACACAGTTAAAATTAGATCAACTTTTTTGGGGAAGGGCTCAAGTCAATCAAACTTATTCCTTGTTTAATTATCAAAAAGGAAATCAAGTTCAAGATGTTTTGAGACTCATTAAATATCAGCAACGCACTAGATTTGCCCAATATTTAGGTGGAAAGCTGGCTGAACAAATTCCTAAATCTGGCGGATTTGATATGATTGTCCCCGTTCCATTACATCCTAAAAAGAAAAAACTAAGAGGATTCAATCAGAGTACGCTTATTGCAAAAGGAATCCAAGATATTATTCAAGTTCCTGTTAATGAGCGCTTGATGAAAAGAGTGGCGCATAATCCTAGTCAAACAACTGTTTCAAAATATGAAAGATGGGAGAACGTGAGGGATATTTTTAAGGTGCATAAGCCTTCTAAACTTGAGGGGAAACATGTCTTATTGGTTGATGATGTGTTAACAACTGGCGCAACAATTGAAGCTTGTTTAAAACAACTGCTTTCTATTGAAAATTGCAAAGTGTCTGTTGCTGCTTTGGCGGTAAGAATTTAGTTGGTGAGTAAGGTGTTAATGTCTTCAATTAAATAATTCACTGAAGTTTTGTTTATGCCATTGTATATTCCTCTTATTCTTCTGTTTTGATCTAACAAAACGAAATTTTCAGTGTGTAGAAAGTCGTCTTCACTTTTTTCTAAACCAAGACTTTCCTCAACAAAATAGTAGTTTCTTCCTAAATCGTAAATTTCAGATCGATCACCTGTCAATAATTTCCATCTTTTTGAGTCTATGCCATTCCGATCTCCGTAAGCGGCTAATGCTTCAACGGTATCTATAGAAGGTGTCACTGAATGTGATAATAATAATACTTCAGGATTATCTATGAACTCATCTTGAAGAATAGCCATGTTTGAAGTCATCTTAGGGCAGATTCCTCCACAAGTGGCAAAGAAAAAGTCAACGATATATATTTTTCCTTCTACATCTTTCTCGGTAAACTCATTTCCGTCTTGATCGGTTAATTGAAATGGCCTTATTTGGTGAAAATCGGCTAGGCTTTCTTCATTTCTAATCCAATGCGGTTGAAAAGTTGGATCAGCATAATAAGGCAGAATATTTGCCGATTCTACTTTATTGTCTTCAGTTATTTGCGTGCTTTCTTGATCAGTTGTGCAAGCTGCAGTTAAAAAAATCAGCGTTATACTATTAATCCAAATTAATTGTTTCATCTTCTAAACTAAAACAAAGTGTAGCCCTTTTAAGTCCGTAAATTCTTCCGTTTTTAAATTCATAATTATTGTAAATTTCTCCGTTTTCTCGCCATGCTTTTTGCATGCCTTCTTCTTTTCCATCTACTATAGTTAATTCTTTAAATTTAGCTCCGCTTTGATACCATTGTAATTGTTTGCCATGAACCACTCCCATTTTATAGTTGGCAATTGATCTAAGTGTATCATTCATCCACCAAGATTTTACTTCACCATTGAGTTTGCCGTTCACATAATTACTTTCGTAACTCAGGTGGCCGTTTTCAAACCAATTTTTTTTCACTCCATTTTTCTTTCCGAGCGAAAATTGAATTTCTTCTGCTTTTGTTCCGTTGAGATAAAGGCTTTCGGCAGTTCCTGAAAAGGCTTCTTCTTTATAGGTGTAGATGCCTTTGTTTTGGTCGAGTTTTAATTCATTAAAGTCAACAACCAAGTCTGCATCAGACTCGGTTGCGACTTTGTCATTTTCATTACAACCAATTAAAAATAAAAATGTAAATGTAAAAAATAAGATATACTTATTGAATTGTATTTGGAGTTCCTTGATAATCACCCGGGAAAAGTATGTAATAAGTTCCTAAATACAATTCATTTTGAATATGATAATGATATTCACCATCAGCATTGTGTTGTGTCGCAGATGTGTGTCCACCTGAAGCATCCAAATCTGTTGGATAAGTTCCGGTTGAATTACATTTTCTACCGTACAAGAAGAATCCGTCAGAAATAATACCTATTAAGTTGGTGTCGTCATTAGACCAAGCTTTTGGCTCAAGGTGGTAATGATAACTTTGAGGTCCTGTATGAGCACCTGAGTAATCTAAAGATCCAGCAGCATCATCCAATGGTACTCCGGGTCCTTCTTCGTCATTGTAAATTACTGCACCACTTACAGCAAATCCAATCGCACCTAAACCTGTTTGACTAGTTGATGAAGCTTTTTCAGGTGAAATTGGCACTCTCAAGGTATAAGTTCCGTTAAAGTTATCAATGTATCCTGGTGCCATTTCAGAAGCTGATGTAACTGTTGGGTCTGTATATAAAACATGAGAAGGCGACCAATAAGGTGATGTGTGGTTGGGCTGCCCATTAACTTCTATCACAACTTCGCTGTCTTCAATGTAAATAGTCGTGTTGTTTTCGTCAAAATCTGAAAAGGCTTCATGTAATTCTTCAGCGTCTTTTTTACATGATTGAAGACTTAAAATACCCAAGCACAAAACTCCGGCTAACTTGATTCGATTGTAATTCATATTTTCGTGTTTAATTAATAGACTTGGATAAAGCTAGGAAGTTTAATCCCTCTGAAGAAAAAATATATACAAACGCAATCTTTTTAAGTAAGAAGTCAAGTAAATGATAGAAAACAAACAGCAAATTGTAGTTGGATGGGGATTAGCAGGGACGATTGTTTCTTGGCATTTGTACTTAAAAGGAATCCCGTTTAGGGTGATAGATTCAGGCGTCAATCACTCTTCTAAAGTAGCAGCTGGCTTAGTAAATCCAGTGGTTTTTAAACGGCTAACAAAAAGTTGGGAAGCAGATAAATTGATTCCAGAAGCAAAGCTGTTTTATCAAACAATAGGAAAACATTTAGGTTATGATTTGGCTTCTCAAATTCCAATTAACCGAATTTTCGGATCAATTGAAGAACAGAATAATTGGTCGGCTATGATAGGGGACGGCAGGTTTGGTGATCATACACAGCCAGCACAAGATTTTGATCATCCGCTGATCGATACGCCATTTGGAGTTGGAAAAGTAACTTCTCTTGGAAACATTGACACGAAAAAGTTTTTAGAAGAAAGCAAAGGGTATTTGATTAAAAATGGGGTTGATTTTCAAACAGAAAAGTTTGATTATAAGGTTGATGATTCAAGTAATTATATTTTTTGTGAGGGAGCTGAAGTAACCCATAATCCATTTTTTAATTATTTGCCAATGAAACCAACTCATGGCGATATTTTAACGATTCGATCTTCAAGTTTAAAATTACATGAGGTAGTGAATAAAAATATGTTCGTACTGCCCTTGGGGGATGATCTTTATAAAGTAGGAGCAACCTATAACTGGGATTTGCAAGAAGCAATTCCAACGGCAGAAGGAAAAACTGAGTTAATAGAAAAGTTGAAATCATTTACCCATTTTGACTTTGAAATTGTAAGCCATGAAGCAGGAATTAGGCCAACAGTAAATGATAGGAGACCTTTGTTAGGGCAGCATCCAAAACATAAAAACTTATTTATATTTAACGGTTTAGGAACAAAGGGAGTTATGATTGCGCCTTTTTATGCTGCCCAATTAATCAATTTCATTGATAAAAAAGGAGAATTGGATGAAGCGGTAAACATTAAACGGCATGAAAAGCATTATAATGCTTAATTTTGTACGGTAATTATTAATAAAACAAATCAAGATATGTATCCACCAGAGTTAACAATGCCAATGAAACAACAATTAGTTGAGGCAGGATTTAAAAGCTTAGAAACAACTGAAGCAGTTGATGAAGCCATCAATCAAGAAGGAACAACCTTAGTGGTGATCAATTCAGTTTGTGGATGTGCTGCAGGAACAATGCGTCCGGGTGTTATTGCATCAACAAACCATTCAAAGTTACCCAATCATTTAGTTACAGTTTTTGCTGGAGTAGATGGTGAAGCGGTTAACCAAGCAAGAAAATATACCTTACCTTACCCTCCGTCATCTCCTTCAATTGGATTATTTAAAGACGGAACATTGGTTCATTTTATTGAAAGACATCATATTGAGGGAAGATCAGCTGAAATGATTGCTGAAAATCTTCAGATGGCTTTTGACGAATACTGCTAGATTTCAAAATTTATTGAGTCTATCAATTAAAAACTAAATGGATAAAAAACTAAGGTTTATACTCGTATTTTTAGGATCAGGAATAGCAATGTTCCTGATTTTTTATTTTTACCCTGCTGAGATATTTGACATGGAGGTTTCCGGTTCGTTGGCTACTGAAAATGCAGAAGTTTCAATGAAATCTTTTTTGGGGATTGATGAAACATTCAAAAATGAAATGGAAGCTGCCGGTTTAAGTACTGAAAGAAAGTTGTCGGGTTGGATGATTTTATTGATCATCACGATTGGTATGCCACTGATGTTTGCTTATCGGTCAAACGTTTCAAAACGTCAAGAAAAAGAAGAAGAATAATTATATTGGTGAATCCAAAAAATTTGACCTTCTATATATAATAACGCATTTTTATGAATACAAAACTATTAGCAAAGATTTGCAAAACACCAGGAGCTCCCGGCTTTGAGCAAAAAGTAAGAGAGCTTGTTCTTAAAGAGGTGAAAGGCCTGTGTGATGAAGTTGAAGTGGATAACATGGGGAATGTTTATGCCATAAAAAGAGGAAGCTCGGATAAACGCGTCATGGTTGGTGCGCACATGGATGAAATCGGGTTCATGGTAACTCATATTGATGATAAAGGATTTGTAAGATTCACCACTTTGGGAGGATTTGATCCAAAAACTTTGACGGCTCAACGTGTTTTAATTCATGGAAAAAAAGATGTTATTGGAGTTATGGCTTCTAAGCCAATTCATGTTATGACGGCTGAAGAAAGAAATAAAGTTCCAAAAACAACTGACTATTTTATTGACACGGGGTTGCCCAAAAAAGAGGTTGAAAAATTAGTTTCGGTTGGAGATTCAGTGACGAGAGAACGCGAGTTTATTGAGATGGGGAATTGTGTGAATTCAAAATCCCTAGACAATAGATTGGCAGTTTTCATTTTAATAGAAACTTTAAGAGCGCTAAAAGGGAAAAAGATTCCACATGATTTATATGCAGTGTTTACCGTGCAAGAAGAGGTAGGAATTAGAGGGGCGAATGTGGCTTCATTAAGAGTGAATCCAGATTTTGGATTTGGATTAGATACAACGATAGCTTTTGATGTTCCGGGAGCAGCCGAGCATGAAAAAATTACACGATTAGGTGAAGGAACAGCCATTAAATTGATGGATGCTGGAACCATTTGTGACTACAGAATGGTGGATTACATGAAGAAAACCGCTAAGAAACACAAAATAAAATGGCAACCAGAAATTTTGACCGCTGGCGGAACAGATACTTCAGGAATTCAACGAATGACTCAAGGTGGATCTATTGCAGGAGCAGTGTCAATTCCAACCAGGAACTTACATCAAGTAATAGAAATGGCGGATAAGGATGATATTCAAGCTTCTATAGCTTTGTTATCTGCGTCAATTGCAGATCTAGATTCATATGATTGGTCATTTAAGTAAAATAGCACTTGTTTTACTCGTGCTGAATTCCTGCGGGAATCCTACAGAAGATCCAATTCAAGAAGAAGTTGAGGTTTTAGAAGAACCTGTTCAAGAAAAAGAACCGGTTGATGCCTCTAGATTTATTGACTTCGCACTTGTCGGTGAGCATGAGGTGGTTGAAGAAGAGGTTAACGTTTATTATGTGATGATAAATGATGAACCCAACGAAATTCTAAAATATGAGGGCAAATTAGTAGATGCTTCAAAATTATCAGATGGTTACCTCTTGTATTTTGAACCTTATAGTTTTTGGGATGACAACTTAGAAATGCAAATTGAAAGTCAAACTAATTTTAAACTGACCTGCGTTGTTTCTAAAAAGCAGGTAGATTATTTAGGATACTTTGAAGACGCACCAGCGACAAATGATATTAAATGGGACTACTTTGAAAACCTTTTTACATTGTATTATTACCTTGATGAGCATCAAGAAAATATCCCGCTAAAATTTGAAGATGAAGGCAAAACCGAATGGGACGGTTAGTTTAGGTTCCCTAAAATTTTGTATTTGTGAGCCATTGAGACAGCTTCAGACCTACCTTTAACTAGCAGTTTCGAATAAATTCTCCTTAAATGTGTTTTGGTAGTAGATTTAGAAATAAAAAGACTATCTGCAATTTCTTGGTCACTTTTTCCTAAGGCCAGAGAAGCTAAAACTTCCATTTCTCGTTTGCTCAAACTCAATATTTCAGGTGGCAACTCTAGTGACTTGTTGGCTGTAAATACTTTGTCTAAAAGTTCTGTTTTGTCTTCAAGTTCTGTCTTTAACTCTTCTTTAATTCGTTCTAAGTTTCTATTCTTATCCGTGATTAAATTGTTTTGGGTAGTTAATAATGTGTTCACCCTTTTATTTTGTCGATATTTTACAAGGATTAAGATGAAGATAACTATGAGTGTAATGGATAAGGATAGGTAAAACTTCTTCAAGTTGGCATCTTTCTCTTGTTGTAATTTTCGGGTTTGTAGCTCAAAGTTTTTCTCTTGAATTTTCTTTTCTTTTTGTGCCAATTCGTATTTGGACTCTATTTCAGCAACAGCATAAATGTTAGCCTCATTAATTAAACTGTCGTTATAGATAAAATGAAGTTTCTCTTCTTCTAATGCGGCTTCATAATTACCTTGAAGCACATATATCTCAGATTTGACTTGTGAGGCATTGGCTAAGCCTTGAAGGGAGTGTGCGTTTTTAGAAAGTTCGTAACTTTTTGAATTGAAGTAAATTGCTGAGTCTAGTGCGTTTTCTTTTAGATACAGAGAGGCGAGATTATTATAAAGTGTAATAAATAGCAATTCTTCTTCAATTTCATCCTCCAGTTCCATTGCTAAATTCAGGTGTTTTTTAGATTGCTCAAAATTTCCTAATTCTAAATATGCCTTTCCAATATTAGAAAGGGTACGTGCCGTTTTAGTGGATAAATTGCTTTTTGAGTAGATGGAGTATGCCTGTTCATGAAAATTAATCGCTTCACGATAACGCTCAAGATTAAAATAGGTAATTCCAATGTTTGTGCAACTGGCTGCTACGCCAAGCGAGTCTCCTAATTGTTGTTTGATATCCAACGATTGCTGATAATAATCTAAGGCTTTAAAATAGTTGTGTTGAAGATCGTAAACTGTCCCTATATTATTGAGATAGAATGCCTGTCCAATTAGATTTTCATCTGTTTGCATCAATTTTAAAGCTTCAATAAAATTATAGATGCCTTTTTCGTAGTTTCCTTGCTGCGTATAAGTTTTCCCTAAGTTGTTATAGGTTAAAGAAAGGTCTTTTAGATCTTCCCAGCCGGTTTTCATAACTAAGCAATAACTTAATTGCTCAATCGCCAAATTATAATTTCCAGCAAATCGATTTAACTCACCAGATTGATCAAGAAAATAGGTAATGTGAAAAGTGTCTTTCTCTGCATAGGCAATTTCTAATCCTTTATCACTTAATTCTAAAGCTTTTGATTTGTCAGTAAAAAACAAAGTGTCAACCGCATTTTTGTACGATAACATTTGCTCATTTTGAGCAAAAAGAAAGGTGGGCAAAATCGATAACAGCAGTAATATCCATTTCATAATTTGAATCTACTTAAAACTAAAGAAACAAGTCTGATTTTTTTTAAAATCATCCTTTCGGATGACAAAGAAGCGCCTAATAACACTGATATTTGGCTCATAATTAACTAAAACTATGAGCATGAAAAAATTAATAATGTTTGCCCTATTAACATTTATTTATACTTTATCATTCGCCTTTGATAATGATTTAACTTCGATAAGCATTCGCCCTGGAACGGATGAAATGTTTGTGGCAGGAGAGTTTAAAACAATTTTTGTTGTCAATAAGAATACAGGTGCTGAAATCAGAAGGTTAACCGTTGAAAAAAGAGTGAAGGATTTACAATTCAGCAAAGACGGAAAAAACCTGTTAATGTTTGATGGAAGTAAAGTCGTGTTTTTGAATCCAGAATCTGGAGAAGCAGGATACTCAGTAAAAGGGAATAAGCTCACCCTGTTTGAAAACTCACCTTATTTTGTAAACGCAGATTTCAATTATTCAGGTTCTGTCGTGGTTTATTCAACAGAAGATGGTTCTGAAGTCTTTAAGCATACACCTAGTTTTAAATCTATGAAAGTTGGCTTTGATGCTGAGTTTAAAGAGTTGATTATTGTTGGAAGTGGAATGGACATCAAGGGAGAAAAAAACCTAGTTACAAGAAAAGTTGAAGAAGCTGAGAGCTATAACGTTTATAACAAAGCTTATATTGAACAACAAAAAGATAAACAAGGAAGTGGATTTGAAGTGATTGATATGGAGTCAAAACTATCAAAAATCAATTCAATCATTCCTTATAAGCCTGGAACATCTTTCGGGTTATCTATCTCTAAATACCAAGACAATTATTATATCTCAAGTTGGGATATGTTATTGAAGATTGATAAAGCTGGAATGGCAACACCTATTTCTTGCACGGAAGCAACCTTCGCGTATGCAACTAATGCGACACAAAACAGTAAAAAAATTGTGGTAACATCTACTAAAAAAGGTTTTGTGTACAATTGTGAAAATGGACAGTATGTTGCTTTTGATGCACGAGATGAAAATGAATTTGCTTATTCAATGGATGTGACTTTTGACGCAGAGTTTACCTATATTTTGAATAAAGACTTTACCGTTTCTGTTTTAAATGACAAAGCAATGAAGGTTAAAAGTCTTAAAATAGATAATTCAACCGGTAAAGGATTTGGCGTGTATTATTATAACGGATTCAATAAAAAAGAAGATCGTGATAAAGAAGCGAACATCATCAATGAACAACTGAAAGTCTTGAGTCTGCCAACAATTGATTTAGAGGCAAACATTGGGGCTAGAGAATTGCTGATTGGAACTTTTGATACGATTGAAAAAGCAGAAGAATTTAAAAAAGCAATCAAATCTAAAGGCTTGAATTATATCACGACCATTGCGCCAATTGAATAAAAGTTGGTCTATGAAAAATGAATTATCTACAAGAGAAAAAGAGGTTGTAAAAGAACTTAGTTTGGGTAAAAGCAATGAAGAAATTGCTAAATCACTTTGTGTCTCAATCAATACGGTGAAAACTCATTTAAGTAGATCGTGTAAAAAAACGAAAGCTAAAAACAGAACAGAATTAGTCGTAAAATATTTAAATAAAGAATTATGAAAAACTTTAAAAGTGTACTCGTAGGATTAACATTTATCTTACCGTTGAATTCATTTCAACAAGTAAAAGTAGAATTGTTAGACGTGTTTGCGGCCCCTGAACTGGTGAGCTCATCAACAGAAAAAGCACAGCATGTAATAGAAAAACCTAAAGAAGGACATAAATATTTGGTGGTTATCGCCAAGATTTCTAGTTCAAATGGGGAAGACGGCAAGATAGAAGAAGAGAAAGTGAATGTGTTTTCAGGAGAAGAATCTTACCCATTTGTGGCATCTTATGATGTTGAAGAGGGTCAAATAGGAGGAAGTGCCAGCGATATAAGATATGATGAGGATACTGATTTAGAATGCATGGTTTTCATGATTCCTAATGCCGCAACACCAACAACCTTGCAACTAGATGCTCAATCAGTCACCTTAGGAAAAATAGGAACTACTTGTAAATTGGCTTCAGAAAAATATACGGGTAAAATTATTGAATCTGCTATTATTGAATCAGCTAATGAAGATGGCTATTATTCTTGGAGTGATAGAGAAGGCACAGCTTATACTCAAAACTTAAAAGCAGTAAGAGGTGGAATTGTAAAGGTTAAAGTGAGTATGACCGTGGCACAATACGCTTATGAAGAAACAAATGCCAATTTTGTTGATAGAGGCTTTGTACTTTTTACGGATAAAAATGTTGCTATTACATCTCTTGGAGCTAGCAGAGATGGTGAGAAAATAGGTCAAAATTATAACCATAATTGTTACAAAAAAGATAATAAGGCAGTTGAGTTTTTTGTCTTTTTCGCAATAGGTGATTTAAAATTAAGTGATTTGAAAGGATACGAAATTACGTACAAAGGCACTTCTATTGGAAAACTATAAGTAAACCCAAAATAAAATGAAAAAGGGGAAGAACATTGCGTTCTTCCCCTTTTTTTATCTAAACATCCAAAACGGAAAAGTCAAAAGCGTACCCATGAGTAGGCCAGTTAAAGACAGCCAGAAAAAGGCCTTCCTGATTCGCTCGGTACTTCCGTAAACATTCAACACTTTTTGAATTAAGAGTAAAACTAATGTGCTACCAAAAATTAAAGGTGCTGCATAAAATGATTGATAATCTGTTTCACCTGTAAATACTAATTGTCCAAGGACAAATAGAATAAAAATTGATCCAGTAACTAATAAACTGAACTGTCTGTTTGCTAATTTATTTTTCATGATGAATAGTTTTAAAAATGAAAGGAGCGACCTTGTTGAGGCCGCTCCTTTGAAATCGATCTGTTAAACCAAAGACCTATTTCAACTCAACCTCTTCATTTGCATTTGGCAGTTCGTCTGTTTTCTCAAACTCACCTTCTACAATTAAATTTTTCAGTTTCTGATACAAGAAAGAAACAACCAGTAGCAATGCTCCTAATGAAATGAAGGCTATAATTTTTCCTCCCTCTGAGATATCCTGGATATCAAAAGCAAAGAGTTTAATTAGTGTAACTCCAAATCCAACCAGTGAAAAAATTCTGATCACTCTGTCTTTCTTTCTCATGCCGTAAATCATCATAGCAAAAGAATAAACTCCCGCCATTACGGTGTATCCTGCCACTCTAACTTTTTGATAAATCAAGTACAAATCGGCAGAAGAATTTGCCATCAGTTTACCTGCAATTAACTCTAATTCGTTACATGCAACTAATAGCCCAACTAAACTGACTATGATAAATGCAGCTGTTCCGTTTTCTTTTGATTCGATAACTTCTGATAACAATTTATAAGCAATCAACAAAAGTCCGCCAATCATTGCAGTCAAGATGAAATGCAGAGCATAAAATCCATTTCCACTTAAACCTGAAATTGAGTCAAACACAATGTCATGTTGCAGTTCTGCGGCGTATGCGAAGTATCCTACAATTCCTAAAGATGTTAAGATAATGAAGGCAACTTTGCTAATGAAGTTGTCAGATTTTAAAGCCATAAATGCCCCTGCTCCTAAAAACAACATGTTGTACATGAAAACAATTAGCTCTTCGCCATGTCTATCTCCAAGATGCATGTGCTCAGTTAATTCAAAAATTCCGGTTAAATACGTTCCAACAAGAACAACTAACTGTAAGAATCCTTTATAGACTTTAATTGGAACATAAAAGATTTGCTCCCCGTCAACTTTCTTAAGTAAGAAAATGGTTCCTACATAAGATGCTAAAGAGAAGATTGCGGTAACGAAAGATTCGTTAAACATTACTTCGTTTCCTCCTGAGTTTGCCCAAATATGATTGAAGAACCACATTTTTAATAAGCCTAAAAATGAGATTGCCGTTACAAGTACTGAGGCATTTCTCAACACAGGCATCTTAAATTTGGTTCCAATAAATAGTAACAACACTGCTTCAACTGACCAGTATAAAGCCATGTGATTCCCCTTCAATTGAACCATTCCAAAAATTGTTGCTAGGGTCACCACATTACCAATCAACAAGGTTGACATGTTCTGGTCAGCACTTTTACTCAGTTTTAGTAAATATCCTACTCCTCCTAACACTGCGGCTAATGTTGCGGTAAATAATCCTTGGTATTGTGTATATCCATTAAAGCTTAAGAGATACATCATTGCTGCATAGTAAAGTGAAATAACACTTAACATTTGAATAAATTCCCAAGCATTGAACTTGATTTTGTTTTTCAAATTATAGATCATATTCATGCCTAAAAACTGAATGAAATATACCGAGCTAAAAATAAAACCGGTCATCAATTTTGTCCCGGGTACAATAGGTTCTATAATTAACCATCCACCAAAAAACAACAATGTGAAACCCAGCGACAGTTTTTGAAGAATATCCCATTTCTTGAAATAACTCAACAGCAACATGCCCATATTTAAGATAGCGATATAGCTAAAGAATACCATGTGGTTTGCCGATTCTCCCTGAACCATAAATGGTGAAGAAAATCCTCCAATCAATGCGATAATAGCTAATTCTTTACGGTCCATTTTAACAGCAAGAATAGTCGATAGCAGAGTAATTACTGTCATGATTCCAAAGGCTTGGCTCTGGCTGAAAATATGATAATCATGATACGCAATTGAAATGGTGTAGTAGAAGATAGATAATCCACCTCCAATTAATACTGAACTAAAAGCTCTGTATTTAGTTCGTAAGAAGTAGGCGATTCCAATTAAACCTGCTCCGGTTCCAATTCCAATCATCACTCTTCCAATTTCTCCAATCCAGTTTTGATCGATAGCGTACTTCACAAAAAATCCAATTCCGATCACCAAAATGGCAATACCAATTTTATTTAACCAGTTTTCGCCAATCAATTTTTCGTAATCTCGTGGCGCTTTTTCAGCTTTTTTAGTTGCCACAGCTTTAGATGGTGCTTTTTCTTGTTTAGGAGCACTGAAAGCCGCTTTAGCTGGAACATCTTTTTTAGGTGTTTCAATGGTAATTGGAGTTTTCTCCTCTTTTTGGTTAGGAGGATTAACCATTTCTGGTTGTTGTTCTTCTTTGATTACAGGAGGAACAATTACCTCTGGTTTTTTCTGCTCAACTTCCACTTTTGGTTTTTCTTTTGGTTGAGTTTCTTCATTTTTAGATGAAGATTTAGGGTCAATCACCTCTTTAACCGGAGATTGAATAGGGGTTACAGGAGTTGATTTGGGCCGGTCATCCGGTTCAATTCCTGCATATGTTTCAAACTCATTTTGTAGCTTGACGATTCGCTTGTTCACGACAATAAATCGTTTTTTTGTTTCAGATCTGAATCCCGTCAAAATGACAATTATTGTGATTCCCAATCCGACTATAAAAAATAGTTCCATAATGTTGAGTTTTTGCTGATTGATGCTGCGGTTAGTTTAAAGCATCAGCCAGCGGTTTATGAGGTCAAACTTAGAGGCAATTCAAACTTCAAACTACTCAGTTTTTTAAAAAAACGTATATTTGATTATGTAGATAAATTATTTATAACACCCGTAAATAAGGTGTCATAACTTGTAAAAACGTATTTTTAAATGGATCCAATTCAAGCGATTGTAA
The DNA here is from genome assembly GCA_039939375.1 of Crocinitomicaceae bacterium. GTDB lineage: Bacteria > Bacteroidota > Bacteroidia > Flavobacteriales_D > Crocinitomicaceae > Paracrocinitomix. Next base: position 711,585 of record JBDVJO010000011.1, read on the forward strand.
AATCATTTTCTTTAGAAGAGCACAAAGATTTTCGCCAATTCATTCAACGGAAAAAGCAAAAAGGGAAACGCAAAGATCTTCAGCTCTATGATTTTTTCTACGAAGCAAATCAACCTGAGAAAAGTGAAATTCTTGCACATTTATACGATTCTGAATCTGCGGCCGCTAAGAATGCTTATCATACTATCCGTAAAAGATTACAAAAAGAGATTAACGATTTTCTTTATCTCAAGAGGGTTGAACAAGACTTGAGTAAAACTGCTGAGGTACATAAATCATTGATTCTCGTCCAACACTTGCTTGAGCACCGATTGTTCAAATTGGCTTGGAAGCATCTCAACAAAGCTGAGAAAATCGCGCTAGAATCTGAGTATAATCAAGAATTGGTACTCATATATAATCTGCAAATTCAATATTACAGTCCGGCGTTTGCTACAAAATCAGTGAATGAAATTGTTGCTAATCGTATAAAAGCGAACGCACTTTATCAAGAAGATGAAAACCTGAAGATCATTGGGAGTCTCGTGAAACAAGAGTTAGAGCGAATCATAAAAGAAGGTGAGGATATTGATTTGCAAAGGTTAACTGATCAATTGATTCGTCAATTTGAATTAGAAAATGCATTATTTAATCGGCCAAAATTGCTCTTCAATTTTGTGTTCTTGACAAGAACAGTTTTTCTCGGTAAGAAAGACTATAAGTCAATTGAAGGTTTTTTGCTGAACAGTTTTAAAAAGTTGAAACGAACAGAGTATTTAGAGAAAAACAAGGCCGATTATTTAAAGATCTTGTACGCTTGTAGCCATACTCTTTACCGAAATAAAAAATTTTCTGAAGCCATCCAGTATTTAGAAGAAATGGAGTCTGTTTTAGATGAGGTAACGAAAGGAATCTATAAAGAATACTTTCCAAAATATTTATTGTTGTATTCGGCTTGTGAGAATTTTAGAGGTCAGCTTGATTTTTCAATTGAACTGCTCGAGCAAACTTTAGAGATTGATTATCTCCAAAAAGTTGATTTTTTGAATGGTACTTTGAACTTAGCGGTTTATTATTTTGAAAAAGAGAACTTCAAAAAAGCGAATCAAGTGCTCATGAATATCGGACACACCGATAATTGGTTGGAAAAAAACATGGGCGTAGAATGGCGACTAAAAAAGCATATCATTGAAAGCATTTTTCAGTTTGAGTTGGGTAATCCTGACTTGTCTTTTGATAGAATCACTTCAATTGAACGAGCATTTCCTGCGTTATTAAAGACATCTAAATATCAAAAAGTTACCGTGTTTTTAGCCTTATTGAAAAAGGTAGTCAACAATCCCACAATTGCACAATCAAATGATTTTCTAAAACAGGTTGAAGGATCATTTGACTGGGTGGGTGCTGCAAATGAAGATTTGCAAGAAATGAGTTACTACGCTTGGCTAAAGTCAAAAATGCAAGGGAAAAAGTTTTATGAAGTCCTCCTTGAATTAATGCAATTAGATGACAGCTAAATAGCTAGTTTGATTATTTTACCCAAACAGTCTCGCCTTGCGATTTCTTTGGTTTTAAAGTCATGATGGTTCCTATTATTTCTTGAAGATCTATTCCAACCTCCTCCATTTCTAAATCATCCTCTTCAAAGTGCCAAATAATTTGCACTTCACGGTTCTTTGATTCCTGCTTCAGTTTATTTAGAATTTTATAAATGATGCTAGAGGTTGATGTGTTGTAGTATTCAATTTCTAAATCAACTTGAAATTTTTGAGGAGCTGAAGCACTCAATTTATCGATCCATTCAAGAACTGGAGTGAAAAATTCACGCGCATTTTCAGGCAAACTTTTGCCACTTAGTAATAAAGTACCTTCAGCCATGTTCCCATAAACCTTCAGTGATTTGGAAGTCTCTTTAATGTCAATTACGTTCATAATTTTTCTTGAATGAGTTAAGCTAATCAGAATTATTTTAAACTGTATTCGGTAGTATAAATTATTATCAATTTTTCGATAGTCTGCACAAATGATAGGTTGAACAAAAATAATTTTTACTTTCTGATCGTTCATCTATGTTGTTTGATGCAAGTAAGGATTAATGATGAAAACAATAGTTAGAGCTAATTTTCGTTCAACTTAAAAACCAATTTCTTTAAATGAAGTATTGCTTGATTTTCTTTTTACTCTTATCTTTTTCAGCGGAGTCGCAGTCACTTGTGTATTCACCCAGCCAGAAATTAGAAAAAGTGGTGGACTGGAGTTATTATGATGCAGATATAATGTATCTCACTAATAAATCATCTAAATCCTTGTCTTTACGGTTTGAATTGATCGAAAATACGCTAGAATCAGAATGGTCAGCTGCATTTTGTACGAACATACAATGTTATAATAATATTCCCAGTCAAGGCGATTTAGGAACTCTTTCACCAGATGAACAGGCCTATTTTCAGTTTAATTTTGGAGCGAATAGTGTGTCTGGAGAAGGTCACGTAAAAATATTAGTTACAAGTGAGATTGACCTGAGTATTCATGACACCCTAACTTTTAAATATACCGTGACTGAATCAGGAGGGATAGCCGCAGGGCCATGGGCCAAAGTAAATTACTACAGTGGTGCCTTAACTGTGTTATTAGAGAATCCAACAATTGAAACTAGTGTTAAGGTTTTCAATGTGAACGGGAGTGAATTGTTAAACGAAGAACTCGGTGCTATTACCTCTTTTAACCTTAGAAAACACCCTGCTGGCGTTTATTTCGTTAGGGTTTCTGATGCCAATGGCAGAGTTTTGAAAGAAAAAATTATTCACATTTAGTTCGTGTTTTCTGAAGGTTATCTTCAGGCATGCTACCAATTAGACCGAACAAAAGAATAAATCAAACGTTCACATTTCGTACATTTGTTATTGACATGTCCGAATACAAAGCTGGTCCGCTTTTAAGTCAAGTAGATATTCCTGCTGATTTAAGAGCTAAAATGAACATTGAACAATTGCCTCAAATCTCTGATGAGTTGAGACAATATATTATTGATGTTATTTCTGAAATCGGAAATTCTCATTTTGGAGCAAGCTTAGGTGTGGTTGAACTCACAGTTGCATTGCACTATGTTTTCAATACTCCTCATGATCAGCTCATTTGGGATGTAGGGCATCAAGCTTACGGTCACAAAATTCTTACAGGCAGACGCGAGCAATTTGAAACGAACAGGCAAAAAGGAGGAATCTCAGGTTTCCCTAAACGTTCTGAAAGTGAATATGACGCGTTTGGAGTTGGGCATTCTTCAACCTCTATCTCAGCAGCTTTAGGAATGGCTATTGCAAGCCAGGTAAAGAAAGATGATCGAAATCACATTGCTGTAATTGGAGACGGAGCAATGACCGCAGGATTGGCTTTTGAAGGATTGAATCATGCCGGATCAGTAAAAGACATGAATTTATTGGTTGTGCTCAATGACAACTGCATGTCTATCGACCCGAATGTTGGTGCGTTAAGAGATTATTTAACGGATATCACCACTTCACATACATACAACAAAGTAAAAGATGATGTTTGGAAATTGCTTGGAGCCGTTTCAAAGTTTGGACCCAACGCACAGGCCATTGCTTCTAAAATTTCAAATGCTTTAAAAGGTTCGCTATTGAGAGATTCAAACTATTTTGAATCCTTGAATTTCAGATACTTCGGTCCTGTTGATGGGCACGATACAATTGCCATGGTTAAAATCATGGAAGATTTAAAAGACATTCCCGGACCAAAAATATTGCACGTGCTCACTAAAAAAGGGCATGGTTATGAGCCAGCTGAAAAAGGGGATGCAACACAATGGCATTCTCCAGGAATCTTCAATAAAGAGACAGGTGAAATTGTAAAAATTATTCCAACTTCACCTGAGCCGCCAAAATACCAAGAAGTTTTTGGACATTCTATCGTTGAGTTGGCTGAGAAAAATGATAAAATTATGGGGATTACCCCTGCCATGCCTACGGGTTCGTCATTGAATATTATGATGAAGGCTATGCCAGATAGAGCATTTGATGTAGGAATTGCTGAACAGCACGCAGTAACATTTTCTGCTGGTCTTGCAACACAAGGAATGGTGCCTTTTTGTAATATCTATTCTTCGTTCATGCAAAGAGCCTATGATCAGGTAATTCATGATGTGGCCTTACAGAATTTAAATGTTGTTTTTTGTTTAGATAGAGCTGGTTTAGTTGGCGCTGATGGAGCAACGCATCACGGAGCTTATGACTTGGCTTATATGCGTTCAATTCCAAATATGACCGTTGCTGCTCCTATGAATGAAGAAGAGTTGCGTGATTTAATGTATACTGCACAATTAGAAGATAAAGGACCTTTTTCTATTCGTTATCCAAGAGGTAAAGGAGAAATGGTGAACTGGAAAACGCCTTTCAAAGAATTAAAAATTGGGCAAGGAAGAAAGTTGCAAAACGGTTCTGATATTGCTTTTATTACAATCGGAACGATAGGGAATAAAACAACAAAGGCAATAGAACAACTTAAAGAGAACGGTATTTCTGCTGCTCATTATGATATGCGTTTTATCAAACCAATTGATGAACTGTTACTGCATGAAATCTTTGGAAAATTTGATAAAGTAATCACAGTAGAAGACGGTTGCCTACAAGGCGGAATGGGTTCTGCCGTGCTAGAATTTATGGCAGATAACAATTATCACGCGAAAGTCGTTCGACTAGGTATTCCGGATAAGTTTATTGATCACGGAACACAAGATGAGCTTTACGCAGATTGTTTTTATGACCTTGCTGCTCAAATAAAATCAGCTGAAAAGTTGATGGATGGAATTATCCTTAAGGCATCTTCTTTGGTAGGATAAAAAAAGCGACTACTTTTAACCTCATGAAATATTTACTCCCACTTTTAGGATTACTATTAATCGCATGTAAAGGCGAGACAGAATCACGTCAAACAGATGCAGAGCGAATTGAAGAAAGCGCAAGAAACTATTTTTTCATGGGCGATTCAATAAAAGTGGAATGTGAAATATTGGATACTATTTTCACGAAAGAATTAGATGAAATATTAGATGTAACGCAAGAGAATCTAAGATTAGTTCAGTTGGATATCGATACCTTGAATTCTATCATTGATGACAGAGTGTATACGAACCTTGAAGAACAAAATTCTTTATATCCAGAAAGTATTGATCAAAAAATGGCACTTAAAGATCTAGAAGTAGCCAAAATGAAATTAAAAATGGCTGAATTCAAAGCAAAGAAAGTTGAGTTTCAAAATTCAAATAGAATCTACATGCACTTGAGTAGGTCAACTTATGCAAATATTTCAGGTTATAGCGTTAACGTACATTACGAATTAGGCGAAGAAAAAACAGACCTGGTTGTGTTAATGGATGCCGATTTTGATGTGGTGGATTAGTTGTTTGTCTGGTGTTAGTTAGTTTTTTGAGGCACTAGTCAATTAGTCGGGAGTTAATTAGTCGGGAGTCAGAAGTCAAGAAGTCAATTAGTCGGGAGTTATTAGTCAATAGTCACTAGTCAATAAGTCAGAAGTCAATTAGTTTTGAGTTTGCATGAATTCATCATCTTGCATCATTTTAAAACCTCTGTGGAACTCCTTTTTCTCATAATGCATCTCCGTTAATCGAGCGTAGTCGAGAGGAATGGAGTTACTTGAAACTCTGTGAAACAGCTTTTTTCTTAAAACTCATAACTCATAACTCATAACTCATAACTCATCCCTCATCCCGCTCCAACCTCGACTACGCTCGGTCTCCGCTTAAGGCTCATAATTACCAAAATGCAACCCTTTTTCAACTAACTGCATCAGAATAAAAAATTGCTGACCCAATTTAAAATTTTGATTAATGAAAAAATTAGCATTCATCCTTTTATCCGCAGTCGCGCTAGTAGCTTGCGACAAGTCTAAAAACAAATACACTTGCTACGAACCTGTGTATACAGATGCAGAAACATTCAGAACTCCGGCAGTTTTTGAAAGTCCAAAATCAATTACAAATAATGGAAACATTTATTATAAAGATGAAATTCTTTTTGTTGTTGAGCCGAATGAAGGCATACACTTCATTGATAATTCTAATCCGTCAAGTCCAGTAAATACAGGTTTTTTGAGAATTCAAGGAGCTTCTGGTTTAGCGATTAAAGACAACTATTTATACGTAACAGCATTGGTTGATTTAGTGACGATTGATGTTTCTAATTATGCCCTACCAGTTGAGGTAGATAGACAAACTGAATTGTTTCCAACAGCACTGCCTTTAATGGAGAAGAACTATCCAACCAAAACCATTGATAAATCTAAAGGAATTGTAACTAGTTGGAATGCCGTAAAAGTTGAGGAAGAAACAAATACAAATCCATGGCCTGTTTGGACGGGGTGTTTCGGCTGTGAAACTTTAACGACTTTTGACTCAGGTGTAGGCTTAGCGAACGGGTCTGGTTCATCATCTGGAGCAGGAACTTCAGGGTCTTTTGCATTGATGACAGTTCATGGTGAACATTTATATGTAGTGGATAATTGGAAATTATTGCCAATTGATATTTCAAATCCGCTAAATAAGAAATTTGCTGAAGATGTTTACCTGTCTTGGAACGTAGAAACAATATTTCCAAACGGTGATTATTTATATATGGGCACAACTACTGGAATGATGATTTATGATACCCAAAACCCAGATATGCCTTCTAGAATCGGGTCAATTGCGCATGCTAGAGCATGTGATCCAGTTGTTGTAGATGGTGATTACGCTTATGTAACGGTTCGATCAAACGGAAGATGCGGTGGCGATATCAACCAGTTAGATGTGGTTAACATTGCCGATAAAACAAATCCATGGTTAGTTGAATCTTTTGAAATGACCCATCCTTATGGAGTAGGAGTTGACGGGAATACGGTTTTTGTTTGTGACGGGGATGATGGATTAAAAGTGTTCAATGATGAAAGCCCTGCGAATATTGGCAACAGCTTAATCAAAAGATATAAAGACATTGAGGCGATAGATATTATTCCAATGAACGGTATTGCAATGGCAATTGGTGAAAACGGAATCTTTCAATATGATTATACAGACCTAAATAATGTTCACTTAATCAGTGAAATTAAATTTTAATTATGAGAAAATTATTAGTAATACTGATTTGTTGTGTGGCTTTCACAGGCTTCTCTCAAGCTGACCGAGTTGTTAAGCTTAAAAATGGTTCTGAAATTAGAGGTACAATTCAAAACACCAATGAAAATCAAACCACACTTTTAACACGAGATGGGTCCATCTTAGTATTCAAATCTGAAGAAATTGCGAGTATAGAAAAGTTTGTGCCAAAGGTCAGCAGTGCAGGCGTTTTTACACGAGCAAGTATTGGAGTATTGGGCGGGGATCAACTCTCGCCCTCTATCCAATTAACCAATGGATATTCTTTCAATCCTCATTGGGATTTAGGGTTTAAAACCGGAATAGAAACTATTTGGTGGAATTGGTATGTGCCCGTAATGGCATCTGCACGATACAACTTGTTGAAGAGATCCTTTACACCATTTGTAAATGTTGACGGAGGTTATGAAATCCCTATGTCAAATTGGGAAGGCAATAAAGGTGGAATCACATCTTCAGCTTCAATTGGTGTTACAAAAGTGTTTGGAAATAGAGTCGGTTTTTCAACTTCAGTGGGATACCGTTTTGCCAGATTAGTAGAAGAGAATCAGTGGTGGGATGATTTTAGAACCATCCGCCAAATAAATAGAGTTGAATTACGTTTTGCTTTTACTTTTAAGTAATTTGAAGCAAAGAATTTTTTATTAGCGATTATAGGAATCATACAGATCAAGAATTAGTAAAGGCCTGTTTAAAGAATAAACGGCAGGCACAGCAAGAATTGTATCAAAGATTTGCTTACATGATGAACGGGGTTTGCTTAAGATATGCTTCGAATAAAGAAGAAGCAGAAGATGTATTGCAAGATGCATTTATTAAAGCATTCAATAGTTTGAAAGCATATTCTGGTAAAGGTCCTTTAGGCGCTTGGATGAGAAAAATTACAGTGAACACGGCATTAGAGCAATATAGAAAGAACAAGTCCTTGAAGAATTTTGGATTGATGATAGATGTGACAGAAACAAAACTCACAGTTCAGGATAACGCTATTGAACAACTTGAATTAGAGGATTTATTATTGAAAATTCAAGCTTTACCTTCTGGATTTAGAACAATTTTCAATTTATATGCTGTTGAAGGATATACACATAAAGAAATAGGCGAATTATTAGGGATTTCTGATGGAACCTCTAAATCACAATACAGCCGAGCACGAGTTATTCTGAGAGAGATGATTCAAGAAGAAATAGAAGTTGAACAGCAAAAACTGAATTATGCCAAATAGTGATAAAAGAGGAGGCTTAGGAGAAAGGTTTGAGGGCTTTGGTGCAGCACCTTCTGATCAACTATGGGGTGATATTTCTGCTCAACTGGATGAAAAAAACGGTAAAAAAAGAGTGGCATGGTGGTGGTTTTTTGGAGGATTAGCAGCTTCAATTGTCACTCTTGTTTTACTTTGGCCAAGTTCATTAGAATCTGATCATTTGATTGAACAAAAAGATTTGACCTGTACCGAGAATAAGTATTTAGCTCAAGATATTCAGGTTGAAGAAGTCGTTCCTGAAATAATAGAAGCGCAAGATGCTCAAGTTGAAATAGATTTGGGACCAGACGCGTTTAGAGGAGTTGATCAAAATGAAAATATTGTTCGGTACAATTATCCTTCAACACCACTGGTTAAAATTGAAGAGTGGAGACTTGAAGGAGATGTCAATCTAAGTCCTTTAGTTGAAATTCCTGAAATTGAAATTGACTTGGAAAAAAGAAAAGTTCCTCCTTGCGCGGGGTATACGTCACCAAAGTATAAAAATAGAATCTGGGAGTTTGGGTTTGATGTTGCGTATTGGGAAGATATCTCTATACCAAATAAGGCTTACGAAATACCTCCAAGTAATTCTCTGACAACAAATTCAGATATCGGAACAACTAACACCATTAATGGTTCACTTGAAAGTTATGGAAGCACTTTTAATGTTACCCCTGGTGTGCTTAAATATGGTTCGGTTAATCGTAGAATCAATGTAAATTTCAATGCGGGTAGATACATTAGTAACCGTTTCATGTTGCATTCTGGATTAGGTTTTCAGCGTTCTTCTTATTACGGATACTATGACGAGCCAGAATATATTGACGTCAAAACTTCTTTGTCATCACTTTCTATTCCGCTAAAGTTTTCAGTAGATGTGATGCGAAAATATAAATTCAAATGGCGTTTTAATGCAGGCATCCACAACGAAGTTTCAATTTTAGAGAAAGCAGCAGTAAATTATTCAAATGGTGGATATGGTTCTACCAGAAATTTCACGACTGGATATTTTGGTGCCCTTCAGGCAGATACAGAACTTCAATTCAGACTGAGAACAGGATTATTTTTAACCGTGAAGCCATCTTATCGCTATTACTTCAGACAAGCGGTGCCTACAGAGCACGTTTTAATCAGAAAAGATCATTGGCTAGGCGGAGCAATTGGCTTAGCTTGGAATTTTTAGTCGGCGAATATCGCAAATGGCGTTCTATGCCAGCGCAAAACAATTCTTAAACACGGTACTTACTTTCTAATTTGGTAAAAAATTAGAAGATGAAAAAGTTGGTTTTAGTAATTGCAGTACTTTGTTTTTTTCAACATTCGTTCAGCCAAGATTTAAATATAAAAAAGAATACCATCTCTTATGAAATAGGGATGTGGAACAGAGGGTTGATGGGCCTAAGTTATCACAGGCATTTGGTTGTTTCCGATTTTGCTTGTGTTTCTTTAGGAGGAGGAGCCGGTGTTGGAATTGGTTGGCAAAATGGTTCTTGGTTCGGTACATTTGAACGCAATTTTTACGGTTTTGGAGATGTTTCTTTTAATCTAGGAAATGAAGAAGTTATGTTTATGCTAGGTTTTGAAGGGAAATATGTAGACTTATATGCCGGTGGACATTATAACGGCTTTGGTGCAACTCCTTATGTTGGTGTCACAACAGGTTTTAGTGATTTTACATTTCAATTAAGAGCAGGAGTCTTAGTTTGTGGTGAAAATTTTGATAAAGTACTCCCATCTACTGGTTTAAGCTTCGGCTATTCTTTTTAACTCAATTAACCTTTTTTTTAACAGAATGATGCCCGAAGTGCGGTATCTTTGTAAAAAATTAAAAAAGAATAAATGCCCAAGTTCACAAGAAGTCTATTATCACTCGCTATTTCTGGAATCTTAATGTCATGTGGTTCAGGTCAACCAACTGAATCAATAGAAGAAGATTCGAGCGAAAAATTAGATTATCCTTCATCAATTGAAAAAGCGCATTCAAAAGCTGAATTTCTTGAAAACGAATCGATCAGTTTTGATTTTTTGCTCATGTTCAGAGGAAGTGTAAGAATAGATGGAAGTATGACACTTGCTACTAACTCATCAAAAGGAATCTTATTCAAAGGAGATGATAAAATAATGTATGACGGTGGTCAGGTTTTTTACTCTCCCAGCATTGAAGATTCTTCAAAAGTGAGGTTTGATGCCTATACCTGGTCTTACTTCTTCTTGTTCCCGTACAAATTAAATGATGAAGGAACGGTTTGGAAAGACTATCCGAAAGATTCATTGAACAATGAACTTTACGAAGCGCAAAAATTAACTTTTGAATCAGGTACGGGAGATGCTCCTGATGATTGGTATATCACTTATGCGCATCCAGATTCTAAATTGCTCCATGCAGCTGCATATATTGTGACTTATTCTAAAGATAAAGAAAAGGCAGAAGAAGACCCGCATGCAATCGTCTACAAAGATTATAAAGAAGTAAATGGTATTTCAATCGCGCACGCTTGGGAGTTCTATGGTTGGAGAGATAGCCGTGGTTTAACTGAACAGTTAGGGTCTGCAACGCTTAGCAATTTTAAGTTTCACAAAAATGGAGAGGTTGATTATTCAGTACCTCAAGATTTTAAAGAGATTTAGCCACTAACTCTTGCGGCTTGAATCTTTACCGGTCGACCACTTTTGAATTTTAGCTTTTTGTTCTGACACGCAATTTCCCCGTTTACAAAAACGTAGTCTATTCCCTTACTGAATTGATTGGGGTTTGCCATTGTGGCAGCACCAGAGATTTTGTCTTTGTCAAAAATCACGATATCTGCCCAATAACCATCTTTTAATTTTCCTCTGCGCATTAAAGCTGGCCGCAGCAATTTACCTGGTGCTTCAGTGATTTTATAGAGTATGTCCTCTAATGGAACTCCGATATCTTGAAAATGCCTTAAAGCGGTTCCAAAACAACCTGCTCCTCTGGGGTGATTGTTTGCTCTGATGTCTCGTTCAATTCCGCCATCTGACCCAATGAAACAAAAATCTTCTTTTATAGCTAAATCAGCAGTTTTGGACAAAGGCTGTGTGCCTTCTGGTACCGCAACTAAAACTCCCGATTTCTGTCTTAATTCGTAAAATCGTTTCTCGCTCAATTTTTCGCCTGTGCCCACTACTGTTAAATCAGAGTAAGTTAAGTTGTATCGTGATCGCCACCCTTCACCAAACCGTTTTGAACTTAAATAGGTCGCCCAATACGAATAGGGATAGACACAAGTGGTGATTTTTAAACCAGATTTTCGGGCTGCTTTGATGAGGTCTAGTGCTCCTTGCATATTAAAGGTTCCACCAGTAGAATTCAAATGGTCAATATGAATAGGGCAGCCCGTTTGCTCTGCAATTCTGATCGCCTCTTTAACTCCGTCAAGTTCCTTTTCTTTAGAAGAATGACGCAAATGTAAAAATAACGGACGTTGGTATTTGTAGGCTAAGTTTCCATATTCTAAAAGTTCTGAAAAAGGAGTGGGCTGATATTCTATGCTGTGCGAAATCGCAAGTGCACCATAGGCTAAGTTCTTTTCAATAACCTTTAACCGCGCATTTATTGATCCATTGTTCCGTCTAATGTTCATCACTTTGGTGGATACTCCCCAATTGATGTAATGACTCTTTTTTGAGAATGAACGATAATAAGATGCTGCTTTGTGATGCCCGCCATGAAGTTGTAAAGCTGTGGTGACACCGTCTGAAACTTTGTAGGATTCAAAAGTGTTAAAGGTACTTTCTGGATTGGATGAATTATCAGCTAAAATATCTATAAATCCTGGAGAGACTACCTTGCCAGTGGCGTCTATGATTTGTTGTCCACGCAAAGGAGTGGCACTTATTTTAAGTCTACCAAAACCAGTAATTCCTACGTAAACTTTTTCAAATCTTCTGTTGACGAAAACATCCCCGTTTTCAATGACATAATCATACACTTCTTCTTCAGATTCAGTGGGAATAAAATTCGCAAACGCGTGATTGCTGGCTGCCGCAGCTGCTGCAATTATGGTAGATTTTTTTATAAAGTCCCTCCTTGAATCTGACATTAAATCAAATGTAAGGAGAGTTCGGTTCTGAAAATGGTTTTAGTGGTGCTAACTACGAACAGCGAACTATTGAAATCCTTAAGCTTCAAATATTAAATCTATCAATTCTGCCAATTGATAATCCAAATCAGAAACATCATTCGTGGTGTGAGTAGAAAGTTTAAACGTAATGTTATTGTATCCAAAAACTTCAAAATCTGGATGATGGTCCATTTTGTTGGCAATAGGCGTCAATTCATTTAAGCGATTGGTGATGTCTGTGAAATCTTCAACTTTAAATGATTTAACCAGTTTTTTGTTCTCTACTTTCCAGTTCATAATTTGAATTGTACCGCTCATCCTATTGTAATTGACTCTGGCTGAACGAATTTTTAACTTGGGTAAAAATAAATGAATTATGCGCCATTTTCTTTTTATAAGCTGCTTATTTTTCGGACTATCTTCAAATGCTCAAGATTCAACGTTGCTGCATGCCTTTGATTTCTGGGTAGGCGAGTGGGAGGCAAACTGGAATGATGCGAAAGGAAATTTTATAGTTGGACACAATACCATAACGAAAGAGTTAGATGGTAAGGTAATCAGAGAACAATTTTCAGATCCGTCTACAGGATTTTTAGGGACCAGTATTTCTGTGTTCAGCCCTGCTGATAGCAGTTGGCATCAGGCTTGGGCTGATAATTCAGGTGGATACATTGATTTTACCGGAATTGTAGATGATGGTATCCGAATTTTTCAGACGAAACCGGTGGTTGCAGGCGAACAAACAATAATTAGAAGAATGCTTTTTTACAATATCCAACCCGATTCTTTTACTTGGGATTGGGAGATTTCAAAAGATGGCGGAAAAACATGGACTTTGGCATGGCAAATCAAGTACGTCAGAGTTCCGGAAAAGAAATAATTTTCTAACTTCATCAATTCAATGTCAGAAACAATTTTAGAAATAAGAGGACTTACCAAAAAATATGGTGAGTTAACGGCTTTAAACCAACTAAATTTAGAGGTGAAGTCAGGAACTATTTACGGAATATTAGGTCCAAACGGTAGTGGGAAAACTACTACTTTAGGAATAGTATTAGGGATCTTAAATGCATCTTCAGGCTCTTTTAGTTGGTTTGGAAATGGTGAGTTAGATGAAAATAGAAAGCGAATTGGTGCCTTATTAGAGACGCCTAATTTCTTTCCTTATTTGTCGGCCGTAAGAAACCTTGAAATTGTCTGTAAAATTAAAGGCTTAGAAAATACTGAAGTTGCTATTGAAGAAGCCATTAAGAAAGTCAGACTTTGGAACAGAAAAGATTCAAAGTTTAAAACGTTCTCTTTAGGAATGAAGCAGCGATTAGCGATAGCATCTGCTTTAATGGGTGATCCAGATGTATTGGTTTTGGATGAGCCAACCAACGGTTTAGATCCTCAAGGTATTAGAGAAATTAGAGACTTGATTAGAGAGATTGCTAATTCAGGTAAAACCGTGATCATTGCTTCGCATCAATTAGATGAAATTGAAAAAGTGTGCACAGATGTGATTATCATCAAAAATGGCGTAACACTTAAAGAAAGTAAAATTGATGAAATCATGGAGGGTAACCTTGAAGTGGTTATCGGAACAGAGGAATTCGATAAAGCAAAAACTATTGCTAGTTCCATGAATGGGATCAATAATGTACGTGAGAAAGAAGGTAAGCTTTACCTTGAAATAGATGAAAATACGAATGCAAAAACAATCAATGAGCATTTTCACAAGAACGGAATCGTACTATCACATTTAGGTAATTACAAAAAGAGTCTAGAAGAACAATTTTTAGAATTAACAGAAGAAGGAGGTGAACAAGCATGAAATTATTGAGCATTGAATTCGCAAAAGTTAAAAATTACTCTACATTTTGGGTAATACTGATCATTTATGCAGTACTAGTTCCGCTTTCATTTTTCGGAATTAGTCAAATAGAATTTCCTTTTTTACCATCCGATACTAATCTATATGGTTTCCCTACAGTTTGGGGATACGTAACCTGGACTGCCAGTTGGTTTAATATTTTATTAGGAGTATTGATAGTAATCCTCACATGTAATGAAATTGCATACAAAACGCAAAGACAAAGTGTGATAGATGGTCTAAGTCGTCAGCAATACATCATGGGGAAATTCATGTTTTTGCTAGTCTTAGCTTTTATTATTTCGCTTTACACTTTAATTGTGGGAGCAGCATTTGGCTTTGGTTTTTCTGATCCAGCAAATTTTCTACAAGGAATAGAAGCCGTTCCACTCTATATGGTTCAAACCATAGGCTATTTTGCGCTCGCTTTTTTCTTCGCTTTATTGCTTAAAAAACCAGCCCTGTCCATTATTTTATTCATCATTATTATCATGCTAGATGATTTCATTTTCATGTCTGGTGGAACTTTTAATTACGGACAATATATTCCTACAATCACGATTTCGGATTTAACTCCTTTTCCATTTTTTAGAGAATTAATGGACATGGCCGCAGCACAAAATCCGGATGTAGAATTACCTTATGTCATGCCAGATTGGGCGAGAACAATCTTAGCTTCGGTGTACATTGTTGGGTTTATGGTGACCAATTATGTTATTTTAAAGAAACGAGACCTTTAGGCTTTGAAATGACTTGAACAGCTTTTTGAAGACTTTCAAAGAGTTGTTCAAGTGAATCGATAACTACATATTCTTCTTGCAGTTTGTCTGTCCAAAATTCTTTGTTCAGTACCATTTCAATGTCAAATTCTAAGAACTCACAGTTCTTATTGAAGATTCTGTTTGTTTCTCCGAAAGATGACATAATTCCTGCTCCATAAGATTTGATAATCCCTTCTTCTCTAATTACTCCAAATTCAATCGTAAACCAGTACAGTCTTTGTAACTGAATTAATGCTTGTTCATTTCCGATTAATGATTTTCCAATCTTTCCAAATTCATGTGCAAACGCAGAGAAAACCGGATTGCTCAATAATGGAATGTGACCAAAAACATCATGAAACATATCAGGTTCTTCAAGGTAGTCTAATTGTTTCATAGTTCGCAACCAGGTTGAAGAGCAAAACTTCTTTTCTGCCAATAACTCAAAAAATTGTTCCACCGGAATTAATCCAGGAACCACTTCAATTGACCAACCGGTTGATTCTTCAAAAAAACCATTGATCGCCCTGAAATCTGGAATCAATTGTCTGTTCAAAACAGACTTCATCTGTTTTAGTGCTTCTAAATAATGCCTGCTACCCTTGTCTTGTAAATTTTCAACTTGACGATCAAATAGTGTTTTCCACACTAAAAAATCTTCAGAAGTGTAAGCATTCATATCCTGTTTCATAATCCATTTTTTATGTTCCCGAAGATTTATGGGCATAAAAAAAGCGTCCCTAAATCTTAGGAACGCTCGTAATTAATATTCTATACACTATTTTACTAAACGGTCCTATTGCGAATCGCCCAGTAATAATATGTTGTATTTAATGAAAGTAATTTCATAAACTCTGCTTCAAATATAGAAAAAACTATACCAATGTCACTAATTCAGTGATTTAAATCCGCCTTTTGTGTTTTTCATGGCTTGCACGGTATATGAATTTTGCTCAGTTAACTTAAAAGAATTCATGTGATCACCTATTCTAATAATGGTCAGATTTGTAGGTGGAACCAAATTCTCTTTCTGAGCGTTAATCATGATATCCCAATAAAGAGGCAGCATTGGTAAACTGTCTAAAGTATAAAAGACATCCACGGCATGATGATTCACAGAGGCCCTATAGTCACCCAGCACCGCTTTGATTTCTTTGTTGGCTGTAATCTGTACGTGCTCTTGCAGATATTTATCCAATAAGGTTTTAAATTTTGATGAATTACTCAATTGCAACTCAAAATCTTTTGAATACTTTTTTAATGATTCTAAAATGCCGTATGATCCAAACGTAATTTGCAGATTCCATCCATCAGCATCTTTGTATATAGTGCTTGTATAACTATCAGGTGAATGCGCAAAAGCTTGATTGTTCTGAGAGAAAACTCCCAGCACAATCAAGCAAATAATTAATACCGTAGTCTTCATTATTTAATCACTACTTTTTTAAAGAACATTTGATTTCCTTTTTCAGCTGTCAAGAAATAAATTCCTTTAGGCAAAGCGCTAACATCTACTTTAGTAATGATATCTGTATTCGCTTTTAACGATTCAATTACCAATGCACCATCAATAGTATGTAAAGCAAAATGATCGTAATCACCTTGAATGTTCATTTCGCCGTTTTCAATTGGGTTTGGATAAACATTCAACAGGGCAGGATTTTCAATCAAATCAAATCCTATATCATCACATTCTGAAATTGTTTTGCATTGCGTATTTGATGTTCCGATATTGTTTTCAGGTGTAACACATACATCACCAAAAGTATTTCCAAAATCAACGGTAATGCTGTTTGTTCCAGCTCCAGAAACTATTGTTGCCCCTGTTGGAACTGTCCAAATGTAATTGGTTGCTCCTGTTACTGCCGGAATCATATAAGAAACACCTGATTGGTTGGCACAAACAGTATCTAGGCCCATAATTGGTGGCGCGTTTCCTGGAATAGAGCCGCAAACAACAACTTCAACAAAAAAGCAAGTGTCAGCAGTAATTCCGACAGTGTTTTCTGCGTTTACACAAACGTCTCCTGAAGTTGTTCCGAAATCTACAACAATTGATGTGGTTCCATCTCCTGATACAATTGATGCTCCTGTTGGAACAGTCCAGTTGTAAGTGTCTGCTCCTGATACAGCATCCACCGAATAAGTAACCGTTGATTGGTTTTCACAAACCGAATCTAAACCGGCAATATCTCCTGGTTGACCAGGAATAGTTCCGCAAACAGTTACAGTTACTGCCTCACATGAAGGCGGACTTGTTCCTGCCGTGTTTTGAGCGTCTACACATATATTGCCAGAAGTAGTTCCCCAATCCACAACGATTGATGTTGTTCCATTTCCAGAAACAATTGTTGCTCCTGAAGGTACGTTCCAGTTGTAAGTATCTGCTCCTGTAACATCTGCGATAGAGTAGGTAACCGAACTTTGATTTTCGCATACAGAAGTTAATCCTGTTATTGCTCCTGGAGGCATTGGTGGAGTTGTGCAGGTGTTAACTGTGATTGTTTCACATTGGTCCGTTGAAGTTCCAAAAGTGTTTTGTGCATTTACACAAACATCTCCTGAAGTTGTTCCCCAGTTTACCGTAATAGTTGTAGTTCCGGTACCTGAAGTTATAGTTGCTCCAGTTGGAACCGTCCAGTTGTATGAGTCTGCTCCTGTCACCGCAGAAATTGAATACGATACATTCGGTTGATTTTCACAAACTGAAGTTAATCCTGATATTGCTCCTGGAGTTGAAGGGGCTGTTCCACAAACAGAAACAGTAATTGTCTCACATTGGTCTGCAGAGTTTCCAAAGGTATTTTCTGCGTTTACACAAACATCACCACTAGTTGTTCCGAAATCAACGATAATGGTTGTTGTTCCTACTCCTGATGTAATTGTTGCTCCTGTCGGAACTGTCCAGTTGTAGGTATCAGCGCCAGTAACATCAGCAATTGTGTAAGTCACACCACTTTGGTTTTCGCATACAGAAGTTAATCCTGAAATAGACCCCGGAGTTGCTGGTGCAGATCCACAAGAGGTAGTTGTAATTGCTAAACATTCATCCGTAGATGTTCCTGCAGAATTCTGAGCATTCACACAAATGTTACCTGATGCTGTTCCAAAATTCACGGTAATTGAAGTTGTTCCTGCTCCTGAAACTATGGTTGCTCCTGAAGGAACAGTCCAGTTGTAAGAAGTTGCTCCCGTTACATCTGAAATTGAGTAAACTAAACCGGTCTGATTTTCACAAACAGATGCTAATCCCGTAATGCTACCTGGTTGAGAAGGAGCAGAAACGGTTCCGGTCCATTCGCCATATTCAAATTCTTCTAAACTTTTACGATTAAACCTACAAGGTGGATTGTTTACAATATCTGTTGATGAGGTGTGATAGTGATATACAGGGTTTGGATAGTCAGGTGTCATCCCAGTGTGTCCCAAACATTCGTCTAGATCTGTTGGTAGAGAGAAATCACTGTCTAATGGTCCGTAAATTGGAATACCCTCAAAAGTAAATCCTGCAAGACCAATATTTGCTTCTTGCGGAACATCCACACAACCGTAAAGAGTTGAATCTCCTCCACTTGTCTCAATAGGATAATTAATGCCAGTTGGTGTCATGTGAAAGTGTCCAAATCCTGCAGGCTCAGGGTGCCATCCACACCAATCAACAGGTATGATTCCGCCATATAAAGCCGTCATAGTTTCAGAAGATGGTGGTGTGTGTTCTAGCAAAACACCATCTTTAAGTATTCCAATTTTTCCTGCGGTAGAATAATTGATTGGGGTGTTGCCAGGCAAATCAATTGGTCCTAGCAATACTTGAAAAGACTGATACCAAGTGTCGTTTGTTCCATTATAAAGATCTGCTTCAATGCAATAATCGTGGCCAGGTCCGCCCCCGTCAATTTCTAATCCTTGCGTTAAGTTTTTGTAGTTAATCCAATAATTATTGGTGTCATTGATGATGTTTGAACCATCAATTTCCATCTGATAAAAAGTGTTGGAATCTAATAATACGGGGACACCTAGGTGCATTCCGTATCCACCAACTTCATCCAGATTATCAGGACAAAGCGCAATAGATGTATTGTAATGATCTTCATAAGTCACATAATAACAAGGTGCAAAAGTTGTATCTGAACCAGAGGTGTTAATTGGGCAAAACCCCAAAGTCCAAGTTGACAAAATGTTTGCCGTGTTAAACTGAGAAACCAATGCAGGTGTCAACAGCGTGTCAGGTGGATAAATGGTGTCGTGTTGTGAGAATGAGCTTAACGAAACGAGTAGCATTAAGCTAAAAAGAATTTTTTTCATAATAGAAATTTAGGATAGTTCAAGGGCAAAAGTATTCCATATTTCTTGATAAGTAGATTTTTATTTACGTTCGCATTTTATTTCAGTAAGTTCTCGACTATATTTGCACAAAATTCAATTAAAATGGCAGCACAAGAAGATAAGTTAAAAGACGTAATCGGGCACGCAAAAGAATACGGTTTTGTATTTCCATCATCAGAAATTTATGATGGATTAAGCGCAACTTATGATTACGGTCAACTGGGTGCTGAGTTAAAGAATAACATCAAGAATTATTGGTGGAAAGCAATGGTGCACATGCATGAAAACATTGTTGGATTAGACGCGGCGATTTTTATGCATCCAGAAACTTGGAAGGCTTCAGGTCACGTTGATGCTTTTAATGATCCATTGATTGATAATAAAGATTCAAAGAAAAGGTATCGTGCAGATGTTTTGATTGAAGAGCATATTGAAAAAATCAGAGGAAAGATTAATAAAGATGTTGCGAAAGGATTGAAGCGATTTGGAGATGATTTCAATGAGGAGGAGTTCAGAAACACGAACCCAAATGTATTGCGAAGAGAAGAGGAGATCAAGAAGATTGAGGATAGAATGCGTGATGCTTTAGAAAATGAAAAATTAGACGATTTAAAACAGCTAATTGAAGATTTAGAAATTGCTTGTCCTCTTTCCGGATCTAAAAATTGGACAGATGTGAAGCAGTTTAACCTAATGTTCTCAACTGAGTTAGGTTCTGTTTCAGGAGAGTCTGCGAAAATATATTTAAGACCAGAAACGGCGCAGGGGATTTTTGTAAATTATTTGAACGTACAAAAATCAGGAGGAATGAAAATTCCGTTTGGAATTGCGCAAATTGGAAAAGCATTTAGAAACGAGATTGTAGCAAGGCAATTTATTTTCAGAATGCGTGAGTTTGAGCAAATGGAAATGCAATTTTTCGTTCGTCCTGGTGAAGAAATGAAATGGTATGAGCATTGGAAAAACTTCAGAATCAATTGGCACAAAGCTTTAGGTTTAGGAGAAGACGCTTATCGTTTTCATGATCACATTAAATTGGCGCACTACGCCAATGCAGCTGCTGATATTGAATTTGATTTCCCTATGGGCTTTAAAGAGTTAGAAGGAATTCATTCAAGAACTGATTTTGATTTAAAACAACACGAAGAGCATTCAGGAAAAAAACTGCGTTATTTTGACCCTGAAGTGAACGAATCTTATGTTCCTTATGTGGTGGAGACATCAATTGGATTGGACAGAATGTTCTTGGCGGTGTTATCAAAATCTTTAAAAACAGAGAAGTTAGAAGATGGATCTGAAAGAGTGGTTATGGCATTGCCTCCGGCTCTGGCACCTTACAAAGTAACTGTGCTTCCTCTAACTAAGAAAGATGGTCTACCGGAAGTTGCCAGAAAAATCATGGATGAATTGAAAGTGGATTTCAACTGCCAATACAATGAAAAAGATGCAATCGGGAAGCGCTATAGAAAAGCTGATGCCATTGGAACACCTTTCTGTGTTACGGTTGATCATCAAACATTAGAAGACAAGACAGTGACCATTAGAGATCGTGACACTATGGAGCAAGAGCGCGTTGCAATAACAGATCTTCATAAAATTATTGATGCTAAAGTGAGCTTGAGAAAGTTGTTGTTGGCTGGACAGGTAGAGGCTTAATTCAATTTCAAAATATACTCTGCCAGTTTTAAACCAGGTGCCAATTCCATTTTTTTATGAATTCGGTAACGGGCAGATTTGAGCGTGTTAGTTGAAATTCCCAAAACTGAACAGATGTCTTTTGACGGGAGATTTAGTTTCATCAAGGTGCAAAGTCTTATTTCTTTAGCGGTTAACTTGGGGTGTTTTTGGGTTAAGTTTTGAATAAATGAAGTGTGTATTCCTTCAAATTGACGTTGAAACTCTAGCCAATCTTTCTCTCTTCGTTTAGAAGTTTTAATCTCGTTTTTCAGTTTTCTTAAATCATCTTCAATTTCTTCTTTTGTAGAGCTATTAACTTGAGTTATGATTTCGTCTACATTCTCTAAAAACTGATTATTCTGGGCAACACGCAATGAAAAACCGGTAAGCTCTTTGTTTTTTTGACCCATTTCAACTTGTAGTTTTTCATTTTTTAGTCGGGTGAGTTCAAGCTGCATTTGCCCCATTTTTTCTTTCTGTTTAAAGAATTTAATGATGTATAACAAGGCAAAACCTAATAGCACACAAAGGCCTATGGTGAAATAAAGATTTGCACTTATTCGTTCTTTTTCAGCACTTAACAAAGCCTGTTCATTTTTGTGTTTTGCCGCAACAATCGCTTTTTCTTTTTCCGCTTCTAACTCTAATTCTTTGGCGATTAATTCATTGCCAACAGTCTTCATTCTAGAACTGTCTAATACGTTTTTATAAGCATCTAATGAATTGTACGCAAGCTGCCAATTGTTAGACTTAGCTGCCACTTGATGCTGGATTTGATGGAGCATTAATTGAGAAACAGGTGTGTTATAATATGGTAATAATGAATCAATTTCTGTAACACATGATTGTGCTAAAACCAGGTCGTTTTGGCTTATTGCGAGTTTGCCTAATGCGTTTAAAATATTAATCCATAGTCTTTTAAAGTCATTTTTTCTGCAGATTTCAAGACTTTTAATGAAATAATTTTTAGCGGATAGGGTATCGCCCATTTTTAAATAAGTACCTCCTAAATTGGAATAAGAATTACTCATCCCTCTAACATCATTTTGAACTTTTCTGATGTCAAAGGCAGCCTCATAATAATAAAAAGCAGAATCATTGTTGCCAAGACCACTATGCGCAACACCTATATTGTTTAATGCGATTGATGTCTTAATCTGGTCCGAGTTTTTTTTGTGAATATGATAGGCAGCCGTATAATATGTCAGTGCCTTGTCAAACTTTTTTAATACTTGATAAATCCACCCTATATTGTTTAATATAGTCGCTTCTTGTTGCTTGTTGTCCAAGTGCTGAACAAGCTTTAAGTCTTGTTCCAGAATTTTAATAGACTCTTTATATTTTCCTTGCTCACCTAAAACAATTGCAGTGTTAATGCCTATCGATTGCAGCCCTTCAAGATGATTAGATTCATCTGCAACTACCTTTGCCTTTGTCAAGTAAGTGAGAGCGGAATCAAGGTTACCTTTCATGATGTGATAAAACCCTAAGTTGTTGTATGCATCAGATTCAGCTATTCTAAGTGGTCTCTTTTCAATGTCTTTATTTTCTAACGGGCTGTTTTTTACTATTGACAGTGCTTCAAAGCATAACAGAGGCATAGTATCTAAATTGGTTACACTAAACTCGTCAGAATACAGTACCAAGGCCTGCGCTTTTTTACTAGGAGAAGCAGTAGTATTAATAATATTTAAAAGTGAGTCCGCGTGTTTAGCTTCGTGCTGAGCAAAAGCAGCAAGATTAAAGAAAAAAGCTATGACTACCAGACTTCGTTTCACCCAATCCAATTTAATAAATAAAGGGAGAACTTTCGCCGAGAACGACTTAATTCTCCCTTATTTGGGTCATTTAAACGAAAAAACCAATAAGAATTATTTCAAGATTTGAATCTTTTTTGTTGTCAATAGTTTATTTTCTTCATCCAAAAAGCTTACGAAATAGGTGCCATTGGCAAAAGGAGATAAATCCAAAGGAATTTGATTCTCAGAATAAGTGTTTTGGTGAATGATTCGTCCTGAAATATCAGTGATTACAATTTGAGTAGTAATCTCCTTTTGAAATGAAATGGTAATTAAACCTGATGATGGAGTGGGGTAAATTTTGATTTCTAATTGATGTGTGTTCATCCCAACACTGCAGTCATCTCTATAGATTTCGATATCCGTAATATCTGTTCCGCAATCATTTGTTACGGTATAAGTGTAAACACCAATGGTATCAATAGCTGGGTCAAAAACGCCAGTGCCAGAATTTAATGCTGGTGACCAGGTTCCCGTTGTGTCAGGGGTTCCTCCTAAAACTGTAATTAAGTCAAAAGGTGCATCTGTTTCACAAATGGCCAAAGTGCCATATGACCCTGCATTTGGAGGGAATGTTGCTTCAACGATAATTGTATCTGCACTTACACAGGCTTCAATTGTGTCCGTTACTTCTACGTAATAAGTCCCGGGTGATGAAATCACAAAGGTTGAATCAGTGCTACCATCTTGCCATAAATAACTTGAATTAGTAGTTCCTACATTTAAAGTGATATCGCCATTACATAAATTTTGGTCTGGTCCTAAATCAACGCTACATCCACAGTCAGATGCATTGTAATCTCCCATCATGGTGGCGCCGCCAATCCAAGATGTTCCTGTCGTGCAGATTAAATTGGTGGAAGCATTATTTTCATCTAATTCATAAATCTCATTTTGAGAAGCCACAAGCAATTGGCTATTGTTGCAATCCGTATGCACTGTCCAGAGTCCGTGCCAACTTCCGGTTCCTAAATTTCCCACTACGGCGCTATTTGCTGGATTGCCAATGTCTACTTTTAGTAAGTCACCATTATCACAAGTTAAATATAACTCTCCTTCATGAAAGGCGAGATCACCTGCAGATGCAGAAGGTAAGGTGCCTAATGATGTGAATACACCCGTATTAATATCAACTGTGTATAAATCACCTGAAGCAGCATAAAGTGTTCCGTCTGCAGCAGCTACTAAGGCGTTGGAACCAGTAGTGTGTGTAGCAATAGTGCTTGTTGTGCACACACCCATATCAATTGAAATAAAGTAATTTGCTACAATTCCATATAAATTTCCATTAGGATGATACGCAATATCTGTAATTGTAGAAGTTGTTGTTCCACCACCAGTATTGACCGGAAGACTGCTGCACACTAAGGTCTCGGTGCATGTAAGATGATCAATCTCATAAATACCACTCCCAACTGCAATTATTGAGGTTTGAGATAATGCAGTACCTGAAATTAGGATGGATGCACAAAGCAGACTTAATTTTTTCTTCAACTGAGAAGTTACTCGTTGGTTCGTTTTAAGTGTTATTTTTTTCATGATTTATAGTTTTAAATAAGTGAGCGATTTTAATGGATTCTTGGCGCACCAAATTTGTTGCTGCCTAGTGTTGGTGTTAGTTTAACAAAGAATTCACATCCACCAACTCCTTTGGTTGCCGGACTTAGTCCAGATATATTTAGGTCATATGAAACTCCTGCAGAGAATGCGCCGGTGGTAAAAACCATATTCGCAACTAAGGCATCTGCCCAACGATAGTAGACTCCAAAGCCGATAGATGTGCCATCAAAATACATGGTGTGTTTACTTGGTGGACGAAGTTGATAAACAAAGTTGTTTCCAAACATTACTTCGTAATTCGGTCCTTGCATAAATGCAATAATTGCTGGATGAAAAGCAACATTTGAGCCGTTACTGCCAAATTCACCTCTTGCATATAAGCTGAAATTACGGTAGAGTTTTTCAGAAGATTGAAGGAAATTAATCGGTTGACGTGTTAAATGTGAAGCGCTAACTCCTAATTGATACTTGCTGTTACTACTTGGTGACGAAGTGAAGTAAAGTCCAGCTCCTAAGTCGAACTTTGTATCGTTGAATCCGCCTAAATTTTCATTGCTAGCAATAGCCGAATTAAAACCAGAACCATCCCACTGATTGTCAAAATACAATTGATCTCCTGACATTTTTTGCATATAAAGACCAGGTTGAATTCCTAATGAAAAATAACTGTTCCTGTTTACTTCAAGTGAATAATTGATTGGTGCGGATATAACCGTTAAAGAATATCGACTATCACCTGATACGTCATTCATGATGTTCATTCCCGCCCCTACAAATCCGTTTTTTAATTGACGCTCGCCTAGTTTGCCATCTATGCTCGCTGAGAAACTTCTAAAAGGGTTGTCTGAAACCGTAAACCACTGCGATCTATAGTTAGCGAATAGTTGTACGTTTCCTCCAAAATGTCCAGCAACAGCGGGATTAAATTGAACTGGATTAGCAAAAAACATGCTGTAATGTTTGTCTTGCTGACCATAAGTGGACAGAACAAACAACGAAGCTATAATTAAGATTGAATTTTTCATATTTAGCTTATTTAATGAGTGTAACATTTCCTTTTTTAGTTCCAGCGGTTCCATCTACTAAATGATATTCTAAGTACCATACGAATACACCTGGATTTTCAGGAACTCCGAATACTGTTCCGTCCCATCCAACATTCTGACTAGATGTTTCAAATACTTTTTGACCGTATCTGTTATACACCTTAAAGATCATTCCGGTAATCCCTTGACCTTTTACAAATAAGAAATCGTTATTGCCATCCCCATTAGGTGAAAAACCATTAGGGACGTCAATAACATCCTCAAAATTCACGTTGACAAGTATTGTGTCACTGTCAAAACATCCTGCATCTGTAGTGTATGTCACCACATATGAAGTAGTAATAAAAGGTGTGGCATATGTTCCAGCGCAATCTGGACAGTTTAGAGTCTCTTCTGGTGTCCAACTATAGCTACCACCTGTGACGTTCACTGAAGATGACAAAAAGAGATCATCATTCATATTGATGGTAGTATCAGGTCCTAATGTGATGTTCGGACTTTCACTTACCGTAATTGTTTGTGAAGTAAGGTCCGTACCGAATAAATTCGTAACCTCTAGTGTAATGGTAAAGGTTCCTGCTGTTGTAGGACAAATGATTGGGTTTTCTTGTGTGGATGTGTTTGGTGTAATTGCTCCTCCAAAATCCCAGTTCCATGCTGTAACTCCGCCTGTTGAAAGATCATTCAGTTGAATACAATCACCTAAACAAATAGCAGCTTGATCAGCCATAAAATTAGCAACTGGAGGGCTGCAATTTGAAACGCTAACATCTACGGTAGAGGTCGCATCCCCACATGAACTTGTTACGGTATACGTATATGTTCCGGGAGAGTCAATTGTTGGATCAAAATTTCCGTTTCCTGAGGCTAGAGCTGGTGACCAAGTTCCGCCTGCATCTGGGCTTCCACCAAGCTGTGCGAAAAGATCAGCAGCAGGGTCGTTGTCGCAGAATGAAATGGTACCATTTGTTCCGGCATCTGCGGCATGGCTTAATGTGACTGTAAGCGTTGATGAAATTGTTCCACCTCCACAAG
Source organism: Crocinitomicaceae bacterium (assembly GCA_039939375.1). Lineage (GTDB taxonomy): Bacteria > Bacteroidota > Bacteroidia > Flavobacteriales_D > Crocinitomicaceae > Paracrocinitomix. Next base: position 738,119 of record JBDVJO010000011.1, read on the forward strand.
CGTTTAAAATGTAAGTATATGTACCGTCAGCATCAGTTGCTGGGTCAAATATTCCCGTTCCTGATGTAAGTGCTGGTGACCATGTACCTCCGGCATCAGGGGTTCCTCCAAGTGCATTGAATAAGTCTGTTGGGGCATCTGAAGTACACAATGAAATGTTTCCGTCAGTTCCAGCATCCGGAGCTGCCACAACTGTTACATCTACTATTGATCCTACAGTTCCGCAAGAGTTACTTACAGTATAGGTATAGGCGCCGCTGGCATCAACCGCAGGGTCAAAAACTCCTGTGCCTGAAGTGAGGGTCGGAGACCATGTTCCGCCTGCATCTGGCGTGCCACCCAGTAAATTGAATAAATCAATTGATGGATCTGATGCACATATTGAAATGTTTCCATTGCTTCCAGAATTTGGTGAAGGATTTATTGAAACTATAACGTCTGCAGAACTTGTACCACCACCGCAATTGTTTTGAGTGTAGGTATAGGTTCCAGCTGCGTCTTGAGTTGGATCAAAAACCCCTGTTCCAGATGTTAAAGCTGGTGTCCAAGTTCCGCCGGCATCTGGAGAACCTCCTAATGAATTGAAAAGATCAGAAGCAGCATCCGTTGAACAGAAACTCACCGTTCCATTGGTGCCAGGTGAAGGTGAGTTTAAAATGGTAACGCTTACATCCGCACTTGAACTGCCACAAGAATTTGTAATTGTGTAGGTGTAAGTTCCTGCTGCATCAGTTCCTGGATCAAAAACTCCTGTTCCAGAAGTTAGTGCCGGAGCCCAAGTTCCGCCAGCATCAGGGGTTCCGGCTAGTGAATTGAATAAGTCTGCCGCTGGGTCAGAACTGCAAAAATTAATTGAACCGTTTGTTCCTGCATTCGGAGCTGGATTAATTGTTACATCAACATCAGCAGTACTGGTACCTCCGCCACATAAATTCACGGTGTACGTATAAGTTCCAGCTGCGTCAACAGCTGGATCAAAAATTCCAGTTCCAGAAGTAAGAGCTGGAGTCCAAGTTCCGCCGGCATCTGGAGAACCTCCCAGTGAGTTGAACAAATCTGTTGCTGCATCTGAAGTACAGAAAGTTGCTGATCCATTCGTTCCTGCTGAAGGCGAGTTTGTAATTGTGACTACAACATCTGTTGTTGCAGTTCCGCAAGAATTTGTCACTGAGTATGTATAAGTACCTGCCGCATCAGTTCCTGGATCAAAGATTCCTGTTCCAGAAGTTAGCGCTGGCGCCCAAGTTCCACCTGCATCAGGGGTTCCGGCTAGTGAATTGAATAAGTCTGCCGCTGGGTCAGAACTACAAAATGAAATGGCGCCATTAGTTCCTGCATCAGGAGCATTGGTGAACGTTACGGTGATTACTTCTGTTACGTAACAGCTTCCATCCAATGGGTCTTCAGATCGTACGTAGTAAGTTCCTCCTGTAGAAACTGGGTTTGCAACTGGGTTGATGTCTGCATCTGCATCCCCTTGACTGGTATGGAAAGAAACTGTTGGAGCGCCATTAACATGAGATGTGGTTACACCTGTTAGTAAATCCACCGTGCCAGGAGTACATCCTGTAAGTGCTGAGGTACTCAAAGTGGGAGGGACACATCCACAAGTGATACCATTCACATTAAAGGTGTCAATTTCTGTACAAACTACGGCGATTGGAGTTTCTCCTGTTAATGAGATGTTATTGATTCCAATCCCCCAATCATCAGGAATGATGTAGTCATCATTTGAAAAATGAAAACCTATTTGAGCGTTTGGATTATTATTTAACGCAGCTGGTAGCGTCACGTTGTATACATCCCATCCATTGTAAGGTCCCCAACAAGTTCCAGAAAGGAGGTTGGCTAAAAAGGTCCAGCCACCACCATCATTGTAATAAATTGAAGCTTGGCAGTGTCCATTATTATCTTCAGCTAAAAACTCAAAAGTTAAATTCAAGTTGGTGTGTCCTGTCGTGTTAATGATAGGAGACTCTGCCATGATTGAAGTGTTAATATTGTCGTATTGGTCGCTTCCGTTACAAGAGGTCTGGCATCCAAGATTTAATGTGAAGTCTGTTGATGGATCGCAGCTGCTTACAGTTGGACCAATTGCATCATTTGTGATTTCAAACAAATTGTTATTGGGCGAGTTTGTTCCTCCGGTTGGATTTGTATTGAGTATCCAGCTACCTTGACCAGATTCGAAATCTTCAGTGAATAAGGTGTTAGTTTGTTGTACGGATTCAGTTGTGGTAACTTCATAAGTGTAAGTGTCTGCACAAAGCGCTGAGATCGGATTCGTTGTACCGACAGAATTTCCGCCTGAATCAAACCACTCTGTGACATAAGGGGCGGTTCCACCAGCAATTGATACATCTATCGCTCCGTCACACGCACCTATGCAGCTTTCATCAGTTAATGAATTTAAAGAGATGTTTGCACCAGAGTTGACTTCAACACCAAGGTCTACTTGCTGTGTAAATGTTCCGCAAGCTCCAGTAGCCGTATATTCAATTACATAGTTTGTGTTTTCAGTTAAAGTTTCGGTGTGTGGACCTAAACTGGTGTTTCCTGAAAGACTGCCTGGAGACAGCCAATTAAAAGTTACTGTTCCATAGCTGGTGGTTAATAGTTGTCCTGTTACCGTAACATCCTGACCACATGATATTGGGTTTTGATCGGCAGTTAAGCTGATAAGTTCTGGGTTACTACCAGGGCATACCTCTTGAACATAAACTTCATCAACTATTACATAAGTATTGTCACCTGCTGACCCTAAAATGTTCATTTCAAAGTCTTCTTTGAAATTTCCAATCATCAACCAGTTCTCTCCACCATCTGCACAGAAATAGCCCTCTATTACTTGACAGTTTTGATCAATATAATTGTAAGGTGCGTTTTCAAATTGAGGTGTTGCTTGAGGCATAAAGGTGTTTCCCCCCTGGTTGTCTAGATCAATTGCTGCAACATCTTGTCTAAACCATGCGCCAAAAGCATCTGAAGGAACAAAACTTCCTCCACCTGACGCAACTGTCATTTTGATATAGTAAGTCGATCCAGCATTTAAAGGAGAGTTCAATTCACATTGAATGTATTCTCTTGTGTTTTGTGTACCGGCTCCTGCATTTGTACTTGTGTACATTCCTAGTGATGCAGATCCTTGCATACAAGGCTTAGAACTGTTTCCGGTGCAGTTGTCATTGTAATGATCAGGAGTTATTCCGCTTTGTCCTCCGTTTTTCATAGATGTTCCCATCCATCCAATTACTTGGGAGGTGTCAATCCAAAGTTGTCCTATACCGTTTATAGAAGATGGACAAAGGACAGGGTCTGAAAGTTCCATGTCGTGATTGGGAACTAAATTTGGACCGCAAAGATTTTGAGAAAAAGAACTAGCCGCGATTAAAATTACAAAGCTGCTGAGTAATGTGTTGAGAACATTTTTTTTCATGGCAATCGGATTAAATAATTATAAACCAAAAGTCAAGAAATCATTTAAAGAAGCAAAAAAAAGAGGGTATGCAAAAAGTATGCATACCCTTAAAAATGTTTCTTTATGAGGGAGTTATGTAGCTTTTGTTAATGGTTTATTTCTAAATAAACACCTATTTCAAATTCATACCAGTTAGGATAGAAAGGCCAGTTTTTTGGCTGTTCATCTGAGGTAGGTTTGTGATAAGATTGAGTAGTGGTTAGTCGATTTGCATTTACGCCCATTTGAATTAATTTCGATTTAACAATTTCTGCCCTTGATATTGCTCTAGACTTTTCTTCTGGACTTTTATCAGTAGCGATTCCAATGCAGTAATAGTTGGTTGTGGAATCTGAATTTATCAATTCAACCAAATGAATTAAAGAATCGCATTCGCTTTCGAAAATTTCTTGCGTGTTATTTTTGAAGTGAATTTTGGGATGCCCAGAGAGCAGGCATGGAGGAGGGGTTTCATCTAAAACGTAAAAAGTAGCCTCATCAGGGTTGGGAACGAATTCATTATTCGACAATAATGAATCAACTTTCTTCTTTGTCGGGTATGTTAGAATTTTTGATGAAAATCTTTCCGACCTCAGGCCTTTGTTAATCATTAGCTTAAAAAATGATTCCGCTCTTTGGTTTGCGAGTTCTTCTGGAATTTTATCTGATTTATAAAGCCTTAATTCTACTCCCAAACTTTTATTTTGAAGCATAAATTCAGCCAAATTTTCGATTATTTTAGCGTTTTTTTCATCAATGCGTTTAGAAAGAGGTTCAAAAACGAGATTTGCGGGTTCCTCGCAGATTATTGTGTGTTCTGAGTACAAGTAACGTTGATTACGAACTTTCGTGAATTCAATAGGAAGTACATCAATATCAAAGTATTTTGATTGTATGACGTTATGTGTAAGTTCTATTCGATTTTTAGAACTTGGCAGTAGCCTTAAAATTTCTTTTTTTACAATTTTTGCTTTGTTAAAATAGATGTCTTCATGTTGCCAATCTCCATCAACAATAAAACCAGAAGAAATAACGATCGCGTTAGTAGTATCTTTTTTTAGATAATGAATGATGCCTTGTATGTCTTCAATGTTTTTGATCACATTGCTATTTTTTTCGAAAGTCACCGAATATTGAAGCTCTCTTCGCATACTTGAATCGGCAAGTAAATAAAGTTCTTTGTACCTATTTGCTTGACAGGTTTCTTGCCAATAATCCAAGGAATCATTTGAGTGCTGAAAACCTAGATAAATGTTTGCTGGAAACGCGATCTGAATTTCAGGTTTGATGTCACTTAAATAAATAAATCCTCTTGAGCCAGTGTTTATTTCCCACTCTCCCATACCTAAAACACCAAAAAACATTATTGCATTAGGGACATAAGTATAATTAAAACCCTGTGAGTCTGATTCCATTGCCCCGATTTGAACATCCCATTTAACCTCCTTTTGTGAAAAAACGGTGGTACTAAATAAAATAGTCAATATGAGTGCCAATCTTTTCATACATCTAGCTTTTTGAGCCATTTCAATCCTTTTTCTTCTGATGAAAAAACTTTAGCGGGAAAATCCTCCTTGGAAATATCGTTGATGCCTAAAAAGAAATTGATAATCATATTTGAAATAGGTGAGTTTGAAATAATTGCGCTGGCTTTAATTCCTTGTTTAGCTTCATCAGAACTTAAGTAATCCCGCACCGGCTTGGGAACAGATGTTATATTAGATACGCAAATAAGGACCTTCCAGTCTTTACCTTTCGTAATTTCCAATCTTTTTTTTACAGCCATAACAGCAAAATCCATTGTCACATTTCTGCCGAGAAATCTGCAGATAACAATGTCATCAATGAATTCAAATTCGAGATTTTTATCAATATCTGATTCGGGGTGTTTTTGCTCTACCACAATCTAAAGTCAAGTTCCATATTTTTAATTCTAGTGTTGGGCACTTGTTTTCCGTGAGATAATTGAGTTACCTTGATTACCACATATTCTTGTAATTCAAGTAACATTATTTCACCGTCTTTATTAATATCTGCGTTTCCATCTTTTAGTCCAAGTAGCATACAATACGTAAATAAGCCGTTTTTCCACTTATCACTCTCCATGGCAAACTCGGCACCACCAGCTGATGAGATCACGGTAGATCCTGTTCCTCTTCTCAAGTCATTAAATAATTCAGAAGATACTCTTGAAGGAGTTGCTCTAGTTTCTTCTCCTAATTCAGGTCCTACTGATCTGAACATTAAATCGTCATCTTCTTCTTCATTATTTTCATCTTCTTCTAGAACAAATACATCATCTTTATCAATTTCACCAGAGTGACAAGTATCCATAATTAAGATTTTTTTGTTTGCCTTGATACCATCCAAAATACCTTCCAGCTTGTCATATGCTAATCCTTTGTCAGACGGTTTATTGAAATCCATGTCATGTGTTCCGAAGTAATAATCAAAATTAGCATCTAAAACTCCGTGTCCTGCAACAAATACCATTACTACATCATCTGGGCCTGATTGATTTAGAAAATCATTCATTGCGATAACATTTGACGCAGTTACCTCTTCATTGTAAAGTGATTTGGTGTAAATATTAGCATAAATATCTTCGGTGTTTTCTTTCATTAAAGCAGATAAATCTTGGCCATCTTTAGCTGCATAAGTTAAATTGTAACGTTCATCTTGGTATTTCGAAGTTCCGATAGTCACCAAGTACAGATTACGTGCCGGTGCTTCGCCTGTTTTTTCTACGTAAAATGTTTGCATTAAGCTTTCGTAACCAGATTTGCTTCTGCATGAAATTTGGATCTTATTGATGCCGTGAATTAGGGAAAGTTCCTCTGTCAACTCATGCGTTTTTTGACCGGATAATGCCTTTCCTTTTTTACCATAAAGTGGAACATTGTTGATGAAAACGTTGTAGCTGTTCAATCCAGCTTTATCCGCCATTTTAAGATTAACCAAAATTTCTGATTTTTCAGTAATGGCTGGGATATCGTTTGAGTTATTAATTTTTAGGGTTGGAATGTCATCTAGTGAAACAGTTGTAGTTTCTTGTAAACCTAACTTTTGGATTCGCTTTTCATACGCTTTTTTATAAAGTGTCATTAAGGTATCGTCTTGACACCCTAGCTTTTTTAACACCAAATCAGGTCGATTAAACACTGCGTCAAACTGCTCAAACGGATAGGCTCTGTTTCCTATTCTAAAGGTGACCAAGTCATATCCTTCTTTTGATACTTTGTAGTAGTTTTCAGAAGTTTTAAATATAAAATTGTCACCATCTGCAACTAACAATATTTCTTCTTCTGCAGTAGCCGGATTGATTAATAAAAATTGTCCAGATTTAGTTGTGATTCCAAACTTTCCGGCAGGACTCACAGAGATATGCGTGATATCTTTTGGGTTAGCTCTAAGGGATTGCTTGTATGTGTTGTTATAGATGTTTTGAAGGTAAAAGTGATCTTCAGAATGCGTGATTGCAAAATTTGACGGTTTGTCCAATGGGGCAGATCTACCAGAAATAGGCAGTTCTTCGCTACTTAAAATATCAAAAGTTGAGGTGTTGTATTTTTTAATTCCAAAAGTTGAACTCACCACCATGCTTTTACCATCTTCACTGAAGTTTACAAAAGCTCCATGCGCTAATCCTATGTTTCCGGGTAAAATATTTTCGAATTTTAATGTCCAATATTTGGTGTCGTAAACAAAGGTTTTGGAATTATTGAAGCAGACTGCAAATAGTGAACTATCCGGAGAGAATGCTGCCGAATTGGCCTCATAAACAAAGTTTAATTTACCTTTTGGACCTGGGGTTAAAAGTTTACGTTCACATTCTTTCGTCTCAAGATTGATAATAGAAACGGCACTGTCACCTGATCCTAAAACTGCGAGATATTTTTCATCTGGAGAACAAATCATTGAGTTAATATTCAATTGATAAGACCACAACGGACCCACGTATTCAGGTTTTCTATCTTTAATTTCATAGTACCTAATTTCATCTTTAGGCAGCTTTGTAATTAAGTACTTTCCTTTTGCAGAAAACTTAACAATTGGTCGCTCTTTAAACGTACGTTTAACTAACCCAGTTGTGATTTCTTTGCCTCTGTCTGGTTTTCCGATATTTCTGCCAATACCAGATCCGATATTGCCGAATCGTCCTCCTTTAATGTTGTTGAGTACTTTATCCGTTTTCTTGCCGATATTTTCTTTTGACCAAAATTTTCTTCTAGGTGGAATCTCTCTTTTCGGTTCTTCTAGTCTGAATTCACCATATTTTTCGGCAACGTCAAAATCCCAAAATGTAAGAATGCGTTCTTCACCGAGTGTAACTAGTTCATTTTTGTTTGGATGAAAATCGAAGGTTAAAATGGGGTTTACTTGACCTTCAAGTAGTTTATAGAGGGTTCCTCTATTCATGTCCCAAATTCTGATCACATTGTCACCTTGCCCAACCCTGAAACTTTTGGCACGGTTAAACCCGGAGCTCGCAACTGTTGAGCCGTCAGGGCTGATTTGAATTGCTCTAATCGTTTCAGAATTTTTGTGATCTTCTAATTTATCTTTGAATTCAAAAATTTCGTTTCCTTCAAAATCGTACACATGAATTCTTCTGGTATTTGTAGCGATTACGAACCTATTGCGTTCTTCATTCGCGTCAAATGCTGTAATTAAGCTTGCAGAGGCGTTAATGTGCTTACTATCTACGAGATTGTTAATATTCCAAAGATGCACTAATCCTCCGCCACCTGTAGTGATTAATCCTTCACCGTTGTTGTAAAATTTTAATCCCTTAACAGCAGTTGAATGCACTTTCTTTTGCCGAATAATCTCTTCGCCGGGCAGATTGTAAACAATAATTTCGCCAGTGTTTGTTCCAGCAACTAAATGCTTTTCACTCACATCTATTTTCAAAATTGGGCTATTATCGGTGAATAGTGTTTTCTTTTCTTGGAAAGAATTAAGGTTTCTTTTCTCAACGGTTCCATCTCTTGAAGCCAAATAAAATGTGTTGGGATCTTTTTTGTCGTTCACCATCCATGTTTTTGGTTGCTCAGTTTTCACAGAGTCTAGCATTTGCCAATTCACAACATCCCATAAAATTAAATAGTCGTCCATGGCAGATGACACTAATCTTTTTCCGTCAGCCGAAAAGTTTATAGCTGTTGTGGCACCTTCATGTCCTTCTAGTTTTCCGATTATTTTTCCTGAAGTGACATCCCAAACTTTAATGGAGTTCTCTTTAGCCGAACCTGAAGCAATCAAACTTCCGTCAGGACTATAAGTTAAAATCGTTATGATTCCTCCAATTTTCTCTTGGGTGATGACATCAATTTCCTGACTAAAAGATTGGGTCAGAAATAATAAAAGTGGTAGTAGGCTTAGTTTTTTCATAATGTTCAGACTATAAAACTATGAAATGTATCTGTTATATAGCGGTTTAAGTACGTCAAATTTTATACCAAGGCAGATCATTCTGTCCTGAGGAAAAGAAAATTGCTAAAAATTGGTGTTATCCTTCAAATATGAGCATTGAAGGTAGAAGTTTAATGTTTGTCAAGATTAAAATCCATACTATTTATCAGAACAATATTCGAATCAATTTTCTCGTACTGATAGATATGCTTTAAAAACACTTTTTCATGCACATAATAGTCCATTCTGTTGCATCCAAAATAATTCATAAAGAAACCAATGTCATTACTATCTCTTAGCCCAAATATGTTATGATGTGCGCGGTAAACGTATTCTGGTTGAATCATGCGCATATTTGAAAACACGTAAGTTTCAGGAGTAGAATGTTTTTTGACTTGATCAGCAGAATATTTGAAATGCTCTGTATAATATGGTTCTTTTGAAAATTCATGAAAAAGTTCTGCTTCATTTGGTATTTTGATAAAGAAAACAACCGTTAGGGTACCAAGTATAACCCATTGTACTGGTGTTTTTAAGGCATCTTCCATAATCGAAACGAAGCATCCAATCAAGAGAATAATCAAAAATCCAGTTTTAAGGTTAGAAAAATTATGTAAAGCGTTGAAGTTGAAAAAGAGCAGGTAATGAAAAATTACGGCAACTAGCAGAATAGCACAAATCCCTATTTTAGAATTTAGTTTTTCAATTCTTGCTCGATATTTTTTGAGTATTAAAAATAAAATAAACACAACTAATAGGCCGAGGAGATAAACTAAAGGGGTGTAAAAATTTCTGACAATATTGTCGGTCAATAATTGATAGGCGTCAGGGTTTTCAATATTATAACCAGCGGCTGTGGTGGCAGCATCTTCGTAACCGCTTCTCTCGCCATATTTTTGTGAAGATACTTTTAAAAACCGGTCAAATCCGGCAATTGAACTGTATTGTATAACAGTTAGTGAAACGGACAAAATTGAACTTAATCCAATTATGAGAAAGGCTTTGAAGAAGTGCTTTTTCTTTTGAGTAAAGAAAAGTATCAAAAACGTGATTCCTAAAACGAATGCGAGCAAAACGGCCAGCCATTCAGTATAGCAGCCTAAAAAAGTTATGACTCCAATGCTGATTAGCAAGGAAGATTGATTCAATTTTTCAGATTGAAACAATTTGATGGAATAAAGTAAACTCAGAATGATGAAGGGTTGCACCAACATGTCTGAAAAATAAAGGGTTGAATGCATCCATAGGGTGCCGGCAGATAAAAGATAAAAGGCGGAAGCCAGTATACCAGCGAAATGAATTTTATCATTTTTTTGAACGGAAAGATTTTTAAAAATTAAGTAGATAAAAAAGGCACAAAAGAAATGGATAATTAAACCTAGAGCTCTTATTGAATACAAATCTGGACCTCCTAGAATAGATGTTCCATAATAGGCAAAAATAAATGCAAGTGGAGGATAGGACACGTAATAAAGATCTCCATTTTCGTCTTCAACTCCCCCGTAAGAAGTAATTCCTTTGTTTCCTTGACCTGCATAAGTATATACTGGATTGAAACCGTAAGCAGATGGGCCACCGGCTTCTTCCCAAATTTGATTGGTAACTAATACGTGGGCGGTAATCCATTCTTGTTCAGCTGACAGCTCACTGTTCAATTCATCTTGTCGGATAAAAAGACTGTAGATAAAAATTGAAAATATAATACCTATTGCAGCGAGGTGAAATTTATGATTTGCAACAATTGCTCTCATTATTCATGGCTTAACCCCGACTCTGTAATGGTTGATTTTTCTTGGTAATCTTCATAGTCTGTGTTGATTTCCCAAAGGTTATTCGTAGCTCCATCTGCAATGTTTTCAGCAGCCATTAGCCCCATTAAAATGGAGTGATCTTGATTGTTATACTTAAAGGCTCCGTATCTTCCGATTACTGAAAGCCCCTCAATATTTGTCAAATGCGCTTCAACTTTTTTAAGTGGTTCTTTATAACCTCTGTTGTAAACCGGATAGCATTTAGGAATTTTAACTACATGACCGGCAGAGATTTCTAAATCTTTAATTAACCCTGTTTTTCTAAGTTCTTCTTTTCCCAGATTAATCAAGGTCTCATCATCTGCTTGCCAGATTTGGTCTTCGTTATAGGCCCAATATTCTGCGACAACAATCGTAGATTTTTCACCATTATTAATTTCTGGCACCCAATTGCAAAAATTCGTAATTCGCCCCATTTGAAGGTCATTCGCATGCACATACAACCAGTTGTCTGGAAATACATCTTGCCCTTCAACTTTTAGATAAACAAGAATGGTGTTCCTAAATTTTAATTGATTATTAGCGGTTTTCACCTCTTCCGGAACCTCTTCCATGTTATTTACCAACTGTGTAATTGGCATTGAAGAAATGATGTGGTCATAACGCTTTGTTTCACCTGAATTAAGCTCTAACGCGTCTACTTTTGCATTTTTACAGTTAACTTTTTTAACCGGCGTTTTTAGGTGTACCTTGCCTCCATTTTCTTCAATGTATTTTTGCATTCTTTCATACACCATTCCGGTTCCACCAGTAGGGTAGGCGAATTGGTCTACTAAAGTTTTATGCTTTGTTTTGCCTCCAGAAAAAAGTGCATTCCAAACTGCTTTGAATAAAGAAAGCTTTTTGATTCGTTGGGCTGCGAAATCTTCATCTAATTCGGTACAGGGTATTCCCCAAAGTTTTTCAGAGTAAGTTTTAAAAAAGATTGAATAAAGACGGTATCCAAACCTGCCAATTACCCAGCTTTCAAAAGATCCATCTTTTTTTACTGGGAAAATACGCTCTTTCATATAGCTCAAGACACATAAAAAAGCAGTGCCTAGCCCAAGTTTTTTGAGCGCGTCAAAAGGTTTAAGCGGATAATAATAATATTTTTTTTTGTAGTAAATTCTGGTTAATCGATCAACCATTCTATAGTCTTTTCCAACTACCTCTAACCAAACTTGATTTACTTTAGTGTCATTGCTGAAAAAACGGTGAGGCCCTAAGTCAATTCGTTGATTCCAAAGGTCTATTGTTCTAGATAGTCCTCCTACTTCAGCGCCTGCTTCAAAAACTTCAACTTCATGCCCTTTTTTAGTCAGTTCATAAGCTGCGGTGATACCAGCAGGTCCCGCTCCAATTATTGCTACTTTTTTCTTTTCCAAAATCTTAGATTGACATTTCAGGTACGTTATCTGGAACGACCAATTCTCCTTCAGTGGCAGCAATAATTTCTTCAACTGTTACACCAGGAGCTCTTTCAATTAAATGAAATTTTCCTCCTTTTATTTCAAGTACAGCTAAATTGGTTACGACTCTTGTAACGCAGCCCACGCCTGTTAAAGGCAAAGAACACTGTTTTAATAATTTTGATTTGCCTTTTTTGTTGGTGTGCATCATGGCTACAATGATGTTTTGGGCAGATGCAACTAAATCCATTGCTCCTCCCATACCTTTAACCATTTTTCCGGGAATTTTCCAGTTGGCAATATCTCCATTCTGAGCTACTTCCATTGCTCCCAGAACTGTTAACTGAACATGTTGTCCTCTAATCATTGCAAAAGATGTTGCAGAATCAAAAATTACGGCTCCTTTGTTCGTGGTAACGGTTTGCTTTCCGGCATTTATTAAATCGGCATCTTCTTCACCTTCAAAAGGGAAAGGACCCATTCCTAAAATTCCATTTTCTGATTGAAATTCTACTTCTATATTTTCTGCTACATAATTTGCTACAAGTGTTGGAATACCTATACCTAGGTTAACGTACCATCCGTTTTGTAACTCCTGTGCAATTCTCTTTGCGATTCCAGTCTTATCTAGTCCCATAGCTTTTATTTCAATGTATCAATGTATCAATGTATCAATGTAACAATGTGTCAATTTTTTTTACTTTTTGAGCTACTCAATATCTTGTACACAATTAATCTAATTTCATTGATTTGATTTTCTAATTCTTTATTAAACGGATAAGATTCTGCTGCTTTGCAAAGTGTTATCCAATATTTCGTTTCTTCTATTTCTTTAGCGGCAATTTTAACTTTGTGTATAAAATCGCTTTTACTTTCTGCATTTTGAGCTTCATGTAAGTTCGCACCTATCGAAGTACCTGATTTTAACAACTGTCTTGCAATTACAAACTTCTTTTCTTTTTCTAATGCTTCGCAAAAACGAATAATGTCTAATGAAAACTGAATTGACTTTTTCAAAACGATATTTTCTTTCGTCACAACTGTCATTGATACATTATTGAATTATCTCATTGTTAAATTATCTAGTTCTTACTGTTCTTTGCTCAATTCTTTTCTCAAATCGCTCACCTTGGAAAATTCTTTGAACGAAAATTCCTGGCGTATGAATGAAGTTAGGATCCAATTCACCAGCCGGAACCAATTCTTCAACTTCGGCAACAGTTATCTTTCCTGCCATAGCCATCATTGGATTGAAATTTCTAGCAGTTGCTTTAAAAATAAGATTTCCTTCGGTGTCTCCTTTCCAAGCTTTAACAAGAGCGAAGTCTGCAGTTAAAGCGTTTTCTAAAATGTGTGGTTTACCATTGAAAACTTTCACTTCTTTTCCTTCTGCTACTTCTGTTCCGTAACCTGCAGGCGTATAGAAAGCCGGGATACCAGCTCCACCAGCTCTGCATCTTTCAGCTAATGAGCCTTGTGGAATTAAATCCACCTCTAATTCTCCAGAAAGCATTTGACGTTCAAATTCATCATTCTCACCTACGTAAGATGATATCATTTTTCTTATTTGCTTTTTTTGTAAAAGTAATCCTAATCCAAAATCATCTACACCAGCATTGTTTGAAATGCAGGTTAAATCTTTGATTCCAAGTCTTACTAATTCAGCAATTGAGTTTTCTGGAATTCCGCACAATCCAAATCCGCCCAGCATTAATGTCATGCTATCTTCGATTCCGTGAAGTGCTTCTTCAACGTTTTTTACAACTTTATTCATGTGAAAATACTTAAGGCTATGAAGTTAATCAAAGCATCTTAAATAAACTCAACTTTTATAAAACATCTGGTCCAGCTTCTGTAACTGAACAATTGAAAAATGAATTATCGTACTGAGCAGGCATTTCAAAATCTTTTGTTGAGATTTTCAAACGAGAGTCGTCATACACCTTGTTCATATAATAGCCCCAAATTGGTAATGCCATTCTTGCTCCCTGTCCCCAAGTGAAATTTCTAAAGTGGATATCACGATCATCTGCGCCAACCCAAACTCCTGTAACAAGGTCTGGAGTTAAACCCATGAACCATCCATCAGACGCTCCGTTGGTTGTTCCTGTTTTACCAGCAATTGGGTATTTGATTCCACCGTAATCGTAAGAAGGATGTCTCAATCTAGATGAGGTCGCATAAACCTTTCCGCCTTGATGCACATTGCCTGCTCCAGTAACTGCACCTTTCATCATAGTTAACATAGTGTAAGCAAGATCTTCAGGCATAGCTTCTTTCAATTCGTATTCAAGATCGATAATGACATTTCCGTTTCTATCCTCAACACGCATTACATAAATAGGTTTGATATATAATCCCTTGTTTGCAAAAGTTGACTGAGCTCCAACCATGTCGTATAATGAAACATCCATTGGTCCAAGACACATTGCTGGAACAGCTTCCGTTTCTTGGATAAAAATACCAACGTTTTTAAGTAATTTATTCATGGTTGCTGGGCCAGCCGTAGGTCCCATTTCACGCATCACGGCTACCGTTATATTGTTCAATGAGCCTGCTAATCCGCACTTTGCAGGAATTAAATCTCCCGTATTATCGGTCCCCGTTTTCGGACACCAAGATTCGACCCTTGTTTCAGTTTTAGGAATATCAATACAATAGTCAATGTCTGCAAACGGAGTGCATGGGTCTATCAGCCCTAAATAAATTGCAGCCGCATACACGAAAGGTTTTATGGTTGAACCTACTTGTCTTTTAGATTGTTTAACGTGATCATAAGCGAAATGTGTGAAATCTGGACCACCTACCCAAGCTTTAACAAAACCAGTGTTAGGGTCCATTGACATCAATCCGCATTGCAAAATGCTTTTGTAGTATTTGATAGAATCATATGGTGTCATGATGGTGTCTATATCTCCCCAATAAGAGAACACTTTCATGTTGGTAGGTTTTTGAAATGCTGCTTGAATTTGTTCTTCAGATTTACCTGCAGCTTGCATTAATTTATAACGTTCAGAATCCTTGTAAGCACGGTTCATAATGCTCGTGATTCTTTCTTCATTCACATCATTTCCAAACGGAGGGTTTCGCATTTTTGAGTTGTTGTCATTAAATGCTTCTTGTAAGGTATTGGACATGTATTCTTGAACCGACCACTCGGCATGCGACTGCATTCTAGAGTCAATGGTCGTATAAATTCTGAGTCCGTCTTTATAAATGTTGTAAGGTGATCCGTCTGCCTTGTGAAGTAGGTAGTTTCCGTCTTCATCTTGTTCAGCTAATCGTTTGGTCAATTCACTTCTAAGCACTTCTCTAAAGTGCGGAGCTAAGCCTTCTTTGTGATCTACTTTTTGATAATCCACAACAATAGGTAACATTTTTAAAGAATCATATTCTTTTTGTGTAATCGTTACTGTTAAAGCCGGATTGTCGGCTTGACTGTTTTTTAGCCATTGCTGCAATACCGTGTTTCTTCGATTATAGGCGTTTGTGCTATCCCTTTCTCTTTTGGCTCTTCCTTCATCAGTGTCATCATATTTTGTAGAAAGTTGAAACTTTAAGGGATTGTATAGCCCTGGGTTTTTACACATCCCAACAAGCATAGCTGCTTCTTCCTTTTTTAAATCGATAGGTTTTTTGTTGAAATAAACCTGTGAAGCAGAAGCGATTCCTACTGCATTAAACAAGAAATCAAAGTTGTTTAAATACATAGTAATGATTTCTTCTTTGGTATACGATTTTTCAAGCCTTACAGCCAGTATGTTTTCACCAAATTTTTGCTTCAGTCGTTCCATTTTATTTTTGGATACACCACCATTAACCGTGTCAGTTACCGTGTATAGTAGTTTCGCTAATTGTTGTGTTATCGTAGATGCTCCTCCAGCATCTTGACCCATGGCGCCTTTTACAACAGCTCTTCCTAATCCTTCAAAATCTACTCCTGCATGCTCATAATAACGTTCATCTTCAGTTGCGATTAAGGCATTGATAACGAAAGGAGAAATTTTATTATAGTCAACACTTTTTCTATTGACACTCCAGAATCGTCCCATTTCAACGCCATCTGCCGAATAAATAATTGATGCTTGTTTGTCTGGCGGATTGGCCAACTCTTCGTGCGAAGGAATTTCTCCTGTGGCTGAATAAAGCCCTATTAAAATAGCAAAAAGCGGCATGAAAGCGCCCAGCCATACAATGATTAAGATAATACGTCTTGTACGTTTGCCAAGTTTTTCCGAATCGTCTTTTTTGTCTGACTTCTTAAAAAGTCTAGAAAAGATATTAGGTTTTTTTGTGTTTTCTTCTGCCATCTGTTGTTGGATGAAGCTGTAAATTTAAAAATTAATCCACCATTTAAGTGAGCCTGAGTGGATAAAGCTTGAAAAACTTATTAACGGGATGTTTTTCGTTATAATTCGGAGCATTCATCAATTATTCGCACAAAAAAAGCCGTCTTGGTTTAACCTAGACAGCTTTAATTTTTTTAATCTCTGTACTAATTATTTTTTCTTTGAAGATTTAATAAATTGTTCAATCGCCATAGACATACTTGGTGCTTGCGGCATTGGAGCATGAATATCTAATCTTAAATTATTTTTCTTCACTGCATTTGCCGTTGTTGGACCAAAGGCAGCAATTTTTGTAGTTTCTTGTTTGAACTCAGGAAAGTTCTTCAATAATGATTCAATTCCGGAAGGTGAAAAGAAAACAAGTAAATCATATTTTACATCTTCTAAATCAGATAAATCAGAAGCTACAGTTCTATATAGTACTAATTTAGAAAAGTTGATGTTGTTTTCAGTTAAGGTATCCGGAATTCTTTGTCTTAAAATATCTGAACATGGCAATAAGAATTTTTCATCCTTATGCTTTTTCAAAACATCCACTAAGTCATTAATGTTTTGTTTCCCAAAAAAGATTTTTCTTTTTCTGTATACCACATATTTCTGCAAATAATAGGCAACAGCTTCAGACATGCAAAAATACTTCATTGCGTCAGGAACTTTAAATCTTGTCTCTTCAGCAATTCTGAAAAAATTATCTACCGCAGTTTTACTCGTTAAAATTACGGCAGTATGCATTCCTAATTCTACCTTCTGATCTCTAAATTCTCGGGTAGTGACACCTTCAATGTTAATGAAAGGTCTAAAATCTATTTTAAGCTTGTATTTATCTGCTAAATCAAAATATGGTGATTTAGCACTTTCTGGTTTCGGTTGAGAAACTAAAATTGTTTTAACGCTCATAAAAATCCTTCAACTATTTAGTTTAAGCCCTTGAAATTGTTGGCGATTACAGCAACTATTAACAGTATCGGCAACAATTCGAGCGTGCAAAGATACAAAATAATATATAAGGCTGGTATACGGGCTTTTAAAGCACGCAACAAAGACTGTATTTCTCTGATTAAAATCAATAAGCCGATTATCGCTGCCAAAACGATTGAGATTAAAAACTGTAAGTCTTCTGAAACGAAATGGGTTAAAATTAAAATAGGCGTCAAAATCATTCCTCCAATTTGAAAGAAAATCACATGATTTAAAATGTGTTCTGTAGTTCCGGCCTTGGTTTTAGTTACGAAAGAAATTAGCCCTACAATTAACCACTTCAAAAGAATTGCCCCTATTAATATTCCTAAAAAAGGTAAAGCTACCGCACTAAATGAACCCGTATAAATTTGACTGGCCAAGCAAGATAAAGAAGTGAAATAAGTTAAAGTCAGTAAGTATGAGTAATATTTGGTAATCTTTAAATCTTCTTGAACATTTTGTAAAAGTTGCCTGTTAATTATTGCAGTTCTGAAAAGTGATTTGAAATAATCAGCATGTGCTGATTTGGCAATTGCGAAGAAAATTAAATTCAACAGCATAAATATCCAGAATGACCATTCAAAGTCAAAAGAGATAAAGCTGTTCTCACCAAATTGATTGGTGTTTGAATTAATTGTGATTTCGTTCATTGCTCCAAAATTAATGCATTTTTTCTAGGAGAATGGTTAAGGTAGAGAAACATATAAATAACGATTTCTTTTTTTGATGTTAAAAACCTTACATTTGTACCGCAAAATTAAACCACATTATATGGCAAGCGATTTATATACACATCCTGATTACTACAACATGGATGATATGCTTTCTGAAGAGCATAAGTTAGTTAGAGATGCAGCAAGAGCATGGGTAAAAGAAAATGTTTCTCCAATCATTGAAGACTATTATGAGCGTGCAGATTTTCCTGCACATTTAATAAAAGGATTGGGTGAAATTGGTGCTTTTGGACCATATATTCCTGAGCAATATGGAGGACCAGGGTTGGATCAAATATCTTATGGTTTAATCATGCAGGAATTAGAAAGATGTGATTCAGGTTTGAGATCAACATCTTCAGTACAAAGTTCTTTAGTGATGTACCCAATTTGGAAATATGGAAACGAAGAGCAACGAATGAAATATCTTCCGAAACTTGCTTCAGGTGAGTATTTGGGATGTTTTGGATTAACAGAGCCTGATTACGGTTCAAATCCGGGCGGGATGATTACTAACTTCAAAGATATGGGTGATCATTACCTGTTGAACGGAGCTAAAATGTGGATTTCTAACGCTCCTTTGGCAGATGTTGCTGTTGTTTGGGCGAAAGATGAATCAGGAAGAATTCATGGATTGGTTGTTGAAAAAGGAATGGAAGGATTTTCTGCTCCTGAAATGAAAGGTAAACATTCATTAAGAGCGTCAATTACAGGTGAGCTTATTTTCGATAACGTAAAGGTTCCTAAAGAGAACTTGTTGCCAAATAAATCAGGGTTGGGTGCACCTCTTGGATGCCTTGATTCAGCAAGATTTGGTATTGCATGGGGAGCACTAGGAGCTGCTATGGATTGCTATGATCAAGCATTGAGATATTCAAAAGAAAGAATTCAATTTGATGTTCCAATTGCCGGATTCCAATTAACACAAAAGAAATTGGCTGAAATGATTACTGAAATCACCAAAGCACAATTATTGACCCTAAGATTAGGGCAACTAAGAAATGAAGGTAAAGCTACTTCAGCGCAAATATCTATGGCGAAAAGAAACAATGTGGATATGGCATTAACTATTGCTAGAGAAGCTAGACAAATTTTAGGAGCTATGGGTATTACAAATGAATTCTCTGTTATGCGTCATATGGCGAATTTAGAGTCAGTTGTGACGTATGAAGGAACACATGATATTCACTTGTTGATTACGGGAATGGATGTTACTGGAATTCCAGCTTTTAAAAGAGACATGCCACAATAAATAAAGTTAGAAACTAGTTTGAACCCCGATTTGGCTTTGCTGAATCGGGGTTTTTATCTAATAATAGAACCCTTCAACACATTATGCGTTCAATAATGCGTATCCTTTAAGAAATTTGTAGCCGTGAAGCGCTGGTTAGCATTGTTCATATTATTAAGCTCTCAGCTTGTATCGAGTCAAGTCGATTCAACAAGAAAAGAGATGAATGCGTGCAGGATTAAGTACCAAATGCACATAGATGGCGTGTTAGATGAGCACGCCTGGAGATCTTCTGAAATAGCGACAGATTTTATTCAGAATACACCTATTGCTGGTGCAAATTCTATACGAAAAACCGAAGTCAAATTACTTTATGATGACAATGCCATTTACATAGGGGCAACTATGTATGATGAAATTGATTCCATGACAAGAACGTTGTCTCAACGAGATGACTTAGGGAACGCCGATTGGTTTGGAGTTGTAATTGATCCATATAATGCCGGAACCATAGGTTTCGCATTTCTAGTAACTTCAGCAGGAGTGCAAGTAGATGAATTGCATGACGTAGAAAATATTGATGGCAATTGGAACGCCGTTTGGAAAAGTGCCGTGCAAATAGAAGAAGATAAATGGGTGGCAGAAATAAAAATACCTTTCTCTGCACTGCGATTTTCAAAAGAAAATAAAAATGATTGGGGAATTAATTTTGCTAGAAATATCAGGAGAAATAGAGAGCAATCTTACTGGAACGATAACGACCCAACCAGAAGAAATTTAATTTCTCAATTGGGATCTCTCAAAGGAGTTAATGATATTGACTCCCCCTTAAGACTAGCCTTGTCGCCTTATGTTTCTGGTTATATCGAAAATTTTGACGGGAATACTTCTTACAGTGGAAACGGAGGAATGGATGTAAAATGGGGCGTAAATGAAGCCTTTACGCTAGACATGACATTAATTCCTGATTTTGGCCAGGTGCAATTTGATAATCAAGTTCTTAATACCACTCCATTTGAAGTTCGATTTAATGAAAGAAGGCAATTTTTTACTGAAGGAACCGAACTTTTCAATAAACCAGGAGGCATATTTTATTCCAGAAGAGTAGGTGGGAGACCGTTAAATTCAAACGCGCCCTATGAAGATCTGGATTCTAATGAAGTGGTCGTTTTAAACCCTGGAACATCACAATTACTCAATGCAACTAAACTTTCAGGAAGAACTAAAAAAGGAACTGGAATTGGTGTGTTCAATTCAGTCACTGGTCGGATGGATGCGGTGATTGAAGATACATTGACTGGGCTACAAAGAACAGTTAGAACCGGGCCTTTGTCCAATTATAATGTTTTCGTAATCGACCAAAATTTAAAGAATAATTCCTCTGTTTCCTTAACAAATACCAACGTTTGGAGAGAAGGTTCAGCTTATGATGCAAATGTTACCTCTGGTGTTGTTGATATTTACACCAACAAGCAGAAATACAATTTTTGGGCGATAGGTAACGTCTCTCAAATTATCAATGAAGACAGCACCGATTTTGGGCACAATATTATTGCCGGAATTGAAAAATCAGCAGGTAATTTAACTGCTGGTTTGACCTATACTGAGATCGGGAAAAACTACAACCCGAATGATTTAGGCTTTAACACGATTACAAACCTCAGAACAATGAGAGCCTGGGGAAGTTATAACATTTATAAACCATTTTGGCGTTTTTACAGATTTTGGTCTTCTGCATCAGTTCAATATTCAAGTCTTGTCAAGCCTAATGTTTTTTCATCTGTGGCAATAGATGCAAATGTTGGAGGAAGTTTTAGAAATTTTTTAGCCGCCGGACTTGATTTGTACTTGCAACCACTTAGAAACCATGATTATTTTGAGCCAAGAGTGGATGGACGTTTTTTTGAAGATGATGCCTTGCTCTTTTTTGGCGGATTTATTTCAAGTGATTATTCAAAACCATTTGCCTTGGATATTAACGGAGGTTGGTTTCAATATTTTGAAGACAATAGAGTGGGATTTGATCTAAACATCAGCCCACGAATTCGTTTTAATGATAAGTGGTTTTTAGTTTATCGCTATTCTCAAAACAATGCCTATAATGAAGAAGGTGTGGCGTTAACAAATGATTTCGCCGTTCCGTTGATCGGAGAGGATCCCATTTTTGCTAAAAGAGATAGAACTACCATAACAAACACCATTGATCTTTCATATATTTTCAATAATAAAATGGGGGTAACCTTTAGATTAAGACATTATTGGTCTAAGCTTGATTACAACGAGTTCTTTGTGTTGAATGAAGATGGAAAAATGACGCCAAGTTCATATTCGGGGTTAGATAATGATATGCAGTCCATACACAATAACAGTTTTAATGCATTTACCATAGATATGGCTTATCGCTGGGTGTTTGCTCCGGGCTCCGAATTAAGCTTGGTTTGGAAAAATTCAATCTTCTCTTTCAATGACCAAGTAGAACTTAATTACTTTGAAAATGTGGGCAACTTATTAAACGATCCCACCACTAACAGTTTGTCTCTGAAAATACTTTATTACATTGATTACTGGAGATTTCATCAACGGGTATTTAAGAAAAGGCCTGAATAATTCAATCCAGCTTTATTTTTTCGTTGATAACCATTCCATCTTGTGAGAATTGTAAAAGATAAATCCCACTGAAATTATCCGGAATTCGAAGATCTGAAAATTGATGAACTGTTTTTCCGTCAAGGCTGATAAGTTTTATTTCGCTCGTGATGTCTTCAAAAATCAAGTGGCGGTCAATTATTTTGAATTCAGGATTTTTAAAGTCTTCAAATCCACCTGTAATGGGGTCATACTCCAATAAAAAAGTCCGTTTTGAAACGACTTGGCCATCTTCCATTCCTCCGCAAATTATCCATGATGTTGGACTAACTTTTCCAATTCCTCTTAGGTCCATCACCCCAAAAGGGGCACCAGTTCCCTCATACCAATCTTGAAATTGCGTTTCGTATCTGGCAATTGAATAAGTAGGTGCTACACCTCCTGAACCGTTATAAGCAATGCCGTTGTAATTGTATGAAATGGCAGATCCACCAATCCAAAAAACATTATTGCCATGCGCAACGCATGCTGATCGATAATTGTTAACAGGCGCATCTTCTTCTTGTGTCCAAGTTATCTGAGTAGGATTATTAGCATCAATTACTCCTTTTCTTAAAAATTTATTGGCCGGAAAGTTCCAACCTGTGCTGGCTCCACCGTGATAGAAAATAGTGTCTCCTATTATGTATCCTGAGCTTCCAAATGCTTTAAAATAATTCGTGTTAGGCAAATCAGTTCCAATTTGCCATTGGTCTAATGCTGGATCATAAATCTGAACATTTGGCACATTGCCTGAGTTGCTCCAGCCGGTTACGACATAAATTAAACTATCGCGCCAAACCATTTGGGCTTGGTCATCAATCGGAACAGGTATTGGAGAGCCATTTGGTTCGTAAGTATTCGTTTCAGGATCGTAAATAATCACTTCATCACTTGAGGTTTCATTACCATTTGAGTAGACATGATATCCTCCTAAAATGTAAATTTTATTTTTTACGGTATTGGCAGAAGAAGCCACTAATGGCAAGACGACAGGAAGGGTGTCAATTTCATCCCAAACATCATTCGTCACATCATATCTAAAAGCCCTTTTGTTAATGCCAGAATAGATCTTTGTCGTGTCGATCCCGCCAAAAGAAAAGACGTAGGGATTTCCTCCTATTTCGCCTTCGGTTACAGCATTGTTTGCGTTGGCAAATGGCATATCTGCTTTTTGAGTCCATGTCCAAGCGGTTTGAGCTTGTGTTGAAAATCCAATTAGGACCATTAAAAAACTGAATAGTTTAGCTTTGAATGTCAACATAATAACCTGCATGTTTTCTGATGTTTAATACCCGATTGTCGTCCAATAAAAGATATTGACCTTTAATTCCCATGAGCTTTCCTTCAATATTAGGTAGTTTGTCAAAACCAACGCTTTTAACCTTATCCGGGAAAGCTTCTACTGGATAATTGATTTCAATGATTTCATCATCCTCTGACATATATTCAGCTAAATCTGAAGGAAGAATCTCCTCACACTGCCATTTTTCTTCTTCTAAATCAAAGTCGCCAATGTCATTTTTCAACATAGATCGCCAATTGGTTTTATCCGTAAAGGTGCCTTTTAATGCGACTTCAATTTCTCCTGCTAATTTTCGGTAAGGAACCTCTGCCAATTTTATTGCAAAGGTTGCTCCTTGATCAATCCATCTTGTTGGAACTTGTGTTTCACGAGTAACTCCAACTTTAACGGCAGATGCTACTGCCAAATAAACAACATGAGGTTGAACATGGTGTTTTTGCTCCCATTCAACGTCTCTTCCTTTGCCTAAATGACCTTCACAAAGTTCGGGGCTGATGATGCAAGGAGCGGCTTCTGGGGCATTCATAAAACAGTCATAACAAAAGCCTTGAGCAAATAATTTTTTGACGAATTTATCACAAGAAGCACATTGTTGTTTTCCTAAATAATTAAGTTGAATATGTTGACCTACCAAATCATTCATATTGATGTTTACATCTCCTGATTTTAGTTGATAATTCACGACTTCTTCAAGTGCCGTGCGCATTTTATTAAGTTTGACTTCCATGGTTTGTTATTGTAGCGAATAAAGGTACAAATTAGATTTTGAAGACTAAAGATGATTTTTTGGAGAAGAGAGGCAAGATCCAAGATGCAAGAATCAAGAGACGAGATTCAAGAACCAAGAAGTAAGAATCAAGAGGCAAGAAGCAACCATCCAAATCCATTAACAAATAACAACAGTTTTGAGCCTAGCTAGACCAAATAATTACTTATTTTAGCAGCTGAATGAATTTATTTGAACACATAGGGCGCTATTTTTTGATGCTCAAGTCAGTCTTTTCAAGACCAGAGAAGATGAAAGTGTTTCGTAAAATGTTTTTTACGGAGATTGACGCCATAGTTATAAGTTCTATTCCATTAGTGGCTTTCTTGTCTATATTTATGGGTGGAGTAATTTCACTTCAAACGGCTGCCAATATGGAGTCGCCGCTATTGCCAGATTATACTATCGGATACATTACTAGATCTTCAACAATATTAGAGTTTTCACCAACCATTATCTCGCTTATTTTAGCAGGTAAAGTAGGGTCAAACATTGCTTCAGAAATTGGAACAATGAGGGTTACAGAGCAAATAGATGCCCTTGAAATAATGGGGGTTAATTCAATTGGATACTTAATGACTCCAAAGATTTTAGCCATGACATTCTTCTTACCATTTGTTACCATAATCTCTATGGTTCTTGGATTAATTGGTGGATGGATTGCGGGTGTTCAGTCTGGTTTATATTCAACTGAAACTTATCTTGTCGGAATAAGATATGCTTGGTATACTGAGCAAGGTAATTTGTTCTATTCACTAGGTAAAACCATTGTTTTCGGATTTTTGATTACTTCTATTGCTGCTTATTACGGTTACTATACTAAAGGTGGTTCATTAGAAGTTGGACGTTCTAGTACTAAAGCTGTGGTTGCGGCATCTGTCGCCATTCTTTTAGCGAATTATATCATCACTCAACTTGTGCTCGTATAATGATAGAGGTAAAAGACATATGCAAGTCCTTTGGAGATACTCAAATTTTATTTGATGTTTCAGCCACCTTTACTGAAGGTCAGGTGAATTTGATTATTGGTGCTTCGGGTCAAGGAAAATCTGTTTTAACTAAATGTATTGTTGGTTTGCACGAAGTGGATACCGGTGCAGTACTTTATGATGGTCGAGATTTCTCTGCTATGAACAGAAAAGAGCGAATTGAAGTAAGAAAAGAAATTGGAATGTTATTCCAGGGTTCAGCCTTATTTGATTCGTTAACTGTTGAAGAAAATGTAATGTTCCCTTTAAAGATGTTCACTGATATGACGCAAGAAGAGATGCGTGAACGAGCAAATGTCTGTTTAAAAAGGGTAGATATTATTGATAAAAATGATTTGTTTCCGGCTGAAACTTCAGGTGGGATGCAAAAAAGGATTGCGATTGCAAGAGCAATTGCAATGAATCCGAAATATTTGTTTTGTGATGAGCCAAACTCTGGATTAGATCCAAAAACTTCAATCGTAATTGATAACTTGATTAAAGAGATTACGTATGAATATAATATGACAACCGTAGTTATCACACATGATATGAATTCAGTAATGGAAATTGGTGATCATATTATATTTATCAATGAAGGTAAAAAGTGGTGGCAAGGAGACAACAAAGAGATTATAAAAACTGAGAATAAAGAGGTGGTAGATTTTGTTTATGCATCTCAATTCATGCAGAATTTAAGACAAAAATTAATTAACAACTAAACCCCAATAGATATGAGTGAAGAAGAAGAAGGAGGAGGAACATTTATTGACCCATCAGCGGCAAACTCTAGACCAACACCAGTAGCCCCTAAAGAACAAAAGAAAAGAGATGGTTTATACATCATCATCATTTTAATGCTCTTGCTGGCAGGTGGATTTTTAGGTTGGAAATTATCTGAAAAGAATGAATTAATCAACGACTGCTCTAACGAAAAAGAGGAGATGCGAATTGAGATGGAATCGTTGAACGAAATGATGTATGACACTGGATTAGAAATGGGTGAAGATTTGAAAGAAAATCTGAGCAACATGCTATCTATGTATGATAAAATGGAAGTGGATAATTCAGGAATGAATGACTCTATTCAAGCGCAAAAAGATAAAATTCAAAACCTAATGGCAGAGCTTGAAGACGCCAAAGGAGATAAAGCTTATTATGCGAGTAAAGTAAGAAAACTACAAGATGAAACGGCTGTATTAAGAGATATCATGAAAGATTACATTCGCACCATTGATTCATTGAACTACGCCAATGGTGTCTTAACAGAGAGCTTAGCAACTACCCTGGGAGATTTAGAAGCAACACAATCAACATTAAATACGGTAACTGATGAAAGGGATAATCTTTCAGATAAAGTAAATAAAGGATCAAAACTTTCAGCTTTTGGATTCTCAACAACTGGAATTAAAGAAAAAGGATCAGGTGCTTACAAAGAAACAGATAGAGCAGGAAGAGCTACGCACATCAGATCTTGTTTCTCTGTTGCTGATAACGCAATTGCTACGCCAGGTAATAAAACAATATATATGCGAATTATAGCGCCTACCGGAACTGTTTTGAACTCTAGCACATCAAATTCTTTCAAAAATGAAGGGGGACAGAGTCTAATTTATTCGGATAAAAAGACGATTAATTATCAGAATCAAGCTACCGACTTATGTATTTTCTATAAGTTAATGGAAGAGGCTCCTGAAGGAAATTACTTGGCAGAAATTTATTGTGAAGGAGTGAAAATTGGTTCAGATAACTTTGTTCTGAAATAAGGTGAAGGGCCTATATTTCTTGCTGCTTTGTCTTATTCCCTTTTATGGTAGAAGTCAACATAAACTTTCAGGGAAGGAAAAAAAAGCGGTTCAAGAAATTCAGAAGTTTCAATTAGAACAAAACCTTCATTATACAGATTCAGCAACCTCTCCTCTAAAGCAGGATGAACGAATTGATTTCAACGGTCACGACTTTTTTCCTATTAATTTAGACTATAAAGTTACCGCTCAGTTTGAAGTGATTTCTGAACCTGACACCATAGTCATGCCAACCTCTGCAGGAACCGAAAAAATGTTTGCAAAATATGCAAAACTAACCTTCAAAATAAAAGGTGAGCCTTGTGTATTGTACGCATATCAAAATTTGAAGTTGATTAAACATACAGAATACGCCAATTCACTTTTTGTTCCTTTTAGAGATGAAACTACAGGTGTTACAACTTATGGAGGGGGGAGATATCTTGATGTGGAGATCCCTAAAAAAGAGACCTTGATTTTAAATTTTAATCTGGCTTACAATCCGTATTGTGCATACACCACTGGTTGGTATTGCCCAATTCCACCAAAAGAAAACACCCTAAAAGTTGCCGTCAAAGCAGGAATTAGAGGTCCACATGTACATTGATTAAGAGTTGAATTTCAAGCATTAACAATTAATTAACACACCATTCGTGTATCTGCACGTCTTACTTTTACACAGATTTTGTAAATTAGAGACATGAAAAAGACAGGAATAATAGTTTTTATGGCAATGATTGCCTTTGTAGTAAGTTCGTTTAATGCTAAACCAGCTTTACCAGAAGATGAAACAAAAGGATTGACTTGGCATACAGATTTAGATGAGGTGCATCAATTATCAGAAAAGAGCGGAAAACCTATTTTCGGTTTTTTTACTGGGTCTGATTGGTGTGGATGGTGTCATAAGCTACAAAGAGAAGTGTTTGCTAAAGAAGCCTTCATAACTTGGGCAAATGAAAATGTAATTTTATTAGAATTAGATTTCCCAAGAAAAACACAATTGCCAGCTGAATTGGCTAAACAAAATAGAGAGTTGCAGCAAGCATTTCAAGTTTCTGGATATCCAACCATTTGGATCTTCAACGCAGATAAGGATAAAGAAACAGATCACTTTAGCTTAAGTGCTTTAGGTAAATTAGGTTACCCAAGAGGAGCCGAAGCTGGAAAAGAAGAAGTGAAATTCATTGCTGATGCGAACGCAGTTCTAGCAAAAAATCCGAAAAAATAGTGAAGTTAGTTTTTATAGTTTTAATGTTGTGTGCTACAAGTATGGTCAGTGCGCAAGAAGCAAATTGGACATCTGAATTTCAATTACGATTTTCTTTTGCAGGATTAGGTGATAACTCAGGAACATCCGCAACAGGTTTTCAATTAGAGGGGAATCACTTCAAAATTGTAAATGAAACAAATCAATGTCATGAAGGCGGACTTGATCCTAATTCTAAAACTTTGACTGAAGGCGAACTTTCAGAAGAAACAATGGAGGCCTTGATGGAGGTGTTTAATGATTTGAGCGATACAACTATTTACAAAACAGACCTAACTGTTTCAAGCGGGGGAGTGCACACATTAACTATGGCTACATCTGTTAAAATGGTTAAGTTTAGCTTGCACAATGAAACTGATGAAACGGCAAGAAAAATCATTGCTATCATCAATGAAGGTTTACCTGAAGGTGTAGAGAAACTCTGGATTTATTAATCCGATTAACTTAATTTTTCGCTTAGAATTCTAATCTCTATAAATGGAGATATTTTTTCGTAAATAATATTATTTACGGCTTCTAATATTGGCATTTCGACACCATATTCTTTGTTGATTTCAACAATACATTTAGTCGCGTAATAACCCTCAGCAATCATGTCCATTTCTAATTGGGCGATTTTGACTGAATACCCTTTTCCAATCATGTAGCCAAAAGTTCTATTCCGAGAGAATTTTGAATATGCCGTTACCAACAAATCACCTAAATAGGCAGATGATTTAACATCACGGTGAATAGGATGTACTTCATCAATAAAGTTTTCAATTTCTTGTATCGCATTAGAAACTAATACGGATTGAAAGTTATCTCCATATCCCAATCCCGAGCAAACACCACTTGCTATTGAATATACATTTTTCAATACCGCAGAATATTCTGTTCCAAAAATATCATCCGAAATGGTGGTTTTAATATATCTGCAATTCAAACGCTCAGACATGTATTCTGCTACATCTTCATCTTCAGATGCGATAGTCAAGTAAGATAGACGCTCCAAAGCTACCTCTTCAGCATGGCATGGTCCGCAAATGATTCCAATGTTTTCATACGGTACATCTAAATACTTATGGTAATACTGCCCTGGTATTTCGTTCACCTCTGGAACAATACCTTTAACAGCTGAGAAAATTATTTTGTTCTTAAAATGATCTTTAGAAAAGTCTTTGAAAAGCCCATGCAAAAAAGCGGAAGGCGTAGCAATGATAATGATATCTGAAGGAACGATAATTTCTTTCAGATCAGTACTCACATTTATTCTATCTAAATCAAATTCAACTGATTGTAGATATTTGGGGTTATGTCTGTACTTTATGATGTGAGTAGCCGAATCTTCATTATGCATCCACCAATTAATAACATGGTTTTGCGCCGTTAAGATTTTTACTATAGCTGTAGCCCAGCTACCACCACCAATCACCGCTATTTTCTTCTCTTTTTCAGCCATTTTAAAGGGTAACAAAAATATAAAAATCTGCGAGAAATCGACTATCTATTGCCCTTTATCTAACACTGTGTTGAGATACTTTCGTGCAGTTAAGTGGTTTTTGTTGAACAATTAAGTATTTTTGCTGAACATTTTAAAAGGATGTTTGTTCCTTTTCATAGCATGGCAGAATATTCGATCAAAGATTTAGAGAATTTTACCAAAATTAAGGCACATACCTTAAGAATTTGGGAGCAACGCTATGCTTTGTTGTCGCCAGAAAGAACAGCAACCAACATCAGGTACTATTCTGATAAAGACGTCAAGAAAATCTTAAATATAAACCTACTTTATCAAAACGGCTATAAGATTTCTAAAATCGCCAAAATGGCTGAAAAAGAAATATTTGATTTAGCTGCAGACATTTTGAAGTCGTCTGATGTATCAGAACGTGACGAAATAAATGCATTCATTGAAAATATTTTAGAATTAAATGAAGGCGCCATAGTTTCTTCATTGAAAAGGATGAATTCTGAAATGGGTATGGAAAAACTTTATCCAGATGTCCTTATTCCACTTCTTGAAAAGGTAGGGACGCTCTGGCAGGTAGATGCTATTTCTGTTTCCCACGAGCATTTTTTATCCAATCTTTTGCGAGAGTTTTTAATCACTGAGATTGCTCAGTTACCTGCTGGTAAATTGGCGAAAGGGAAGGTGGTTTTATTTTTACCTGAGCACGAAAAGCACGAATTAAGTCTATTATTCTATTACTATTTGTTGAAAAAGAAGAAATATGACTGCTTTTACCTTGGACAGTCTGTTCCAATGAAAGATTTAAAGGCGTTTTCAAAAGAAGTGACACCTGACTTCCTGGTCACTAGTTTAATCGCAGAGTTATCAAAGACAGAATTTGAAGAATTATTTGAGAACTTTGAAGATATAACTGATTTATCCAATTTCTATATTGGCGGATACCAAATGATTAAAAACAAATCTGGTCGATTTTCTAAGGTGAATATCATTAAAGGAATCGAAGATTTTAAGGCTTTTGACTAGCTATTTCCATTTTTTCTCGATTTAAAAATCCAAAACGGTCTTAGTTTCGTATGTCTCGAAACCGCTGATTTTGTTGGTTTAGTTAATTTTTGTTTAACAAAAAGCAAAAATAATTAAACAAAAACTTTGCAGATGTAAAAATTAAAAATACATTTGTTTAACGAAATCAAAAAAACATTAAACAAAATGACAGCATTTGAATTTAATACAAGACTAATTGATTTGAACGATTACATCAGAGGGTTTGCTATGAAGTATACGCGTGATGAAACATTAGCAGAAGATTTGGCACAAGAAACTATATTAAAAGCATTGTCCAACAGAGAGAAATTTAGAACGAACACTAACTTGAAAGGGTGGTTGAAAGTAATTTTAAAAAACACCTTCATTAATTCGTATCGTAAAAAGTCAAATCAAATGATATCTTATAACTCAGAAGATTATCAAGTAATGACTGGTGAAGCTGATACTTATGCACCAGATAACATCATGATGACAAAACATGTCAATAAAATAATTGATGGTTTGTCTCCCGATTTATCTATACCGTTTAGATTGCATTTTGAAGGTTTTAAATACCAAGAAATTGCCGATAAAATGAGTTTACCTATCGGTACTGTAAAAAGTAGAATACATCAAGCAAGAAAAGTTCTATCTTCAGTAATTGAAAATGGATAAGAAAGTTGACATAATAGGAGCCGGGATATCTGGTTTGTACGCAGCATGTTATTTAGCTAAAGCTGGACATAAAGTAAATGTGTACGAAAAAAACGAAAGTGCCGGAGGAAGGTCACGTGTTTTTGAAGCTGAAGGATTTACCTATGACATGGGGCCTTCATGGTATTGGATGCCTGAGTTAATTGATCAGATGTTTGAAGATTTGGGAGAAAATCGTGAAGATTATTATTCCATGAAAAGACTTGAACCGGCCTATAAGGTTTTTTGGAAAAATGAGGAGCCTACTAATATTCCTTCCGATATGGCTGCGCTCAAAAATCTTTTTGATGAATTTGAGCCAAATGGTGGTGAAAAATTAGAAACTTTTCTTAATGATGCGAAAATAAAATACGATATCGCAGTTGACCAGTTTTTATTTCAGCCTGGATTGAAATGGAAAGAAATATTATCGTTCAAAGTATTTAAGAATGCATTGAAATTAGACGTTTTTAAGTCGGTAGAAAAAGATGTTTCAAAGCGGTTTACCTCTGAAAGAGCAAGAGCAATACTGAATTTTCCAGTTTTGTTTTTAGGTGAAATGCCAAATAGAATTCCTTCATTATATACCTTAATGAACTATGCTGATTTAAAATTAGGAACCTGGTATCCTGAGGGTGGAATGGGAGTTTTGGCCAAATCTCTTCAGAAAATTGCTGAAAAAGAAGGCGTAAAGTTTCATTTCAATGCCGCACTTGAAGAAATTAAATGTGAAAACAAGCAAGTGACACATTTCAAGGTGAATAACGAGTTAAAATCTACTGATCAAATATTGATTAGTGCTGACTACCAATACGTAGAGCAGAATATCGTTCCAGAAACTCATAGAACTTATTCTGAAAAATATTGGGATGACAGAAAATTAGCGCCTAGTTGTTTAATTTACTATCTTGGAGTAAAGAAACGTATTCCCAATTTAACGCATCATAATTTATTTTTTGATGAAGATTTGATAGAACATGGCAAAACAATTTATGATCAACCAGATTGGCCTGACTCTCCATTGTTTTACGTTTGTGCTCCCTCTAAAACTGACGCACAAGTAGCACCCGAGAATCATGAGAATTTATTCGTCCTGATTCCTATTGCACCAGACTTGAAAGAGAGTAAAGAAATTAAAGACAAATACTTAGATATCGTTTTGAAAAGAATTGAAAAACATACAGGCGAACAAATTGCTGATGAAATTGTTTACAGAAGAGATTATTGTATCTCTGATTTTAAAAAAGATTACAATGCCTTTAAAGGAAATGCATACGGTTTAGCGAATACATTGATGCAAACCGCAAATTTAAAACCCAAAATAGTGTCTAAATTGTCTAACCTAACCTACTGCGGACAGTTAACCGTTCCAGGACCAGGAGTTCCACCTGCCCTAATTTCAGGACAAATAGTCGCAAAACATATTATATCTCAATACGAATGAAAGCTTTATATGATGATTATGCCTACAGGGCTTCGAAATATGTTACGAAGATGTACAGCACATCTTTCTATACAGGAGTTCGTTTCTTAGATAAGAAAATACGAAATGATATTCATGCACTTTATGGTTTTGTGCGTTTGGCGGATGAAATAGTGGATTCATTTCACGGATTTAATAAAGATGAATTATTGAAAGAATTCAAAAATGAGACTTACAAAGCAATCGAGCAAAAAATTTCTTTGAACCCCGTTTTGCATTCTTTTCAAGAAACGGTTAATAAATATCAAATAGATCATGCCCTCATTGATCAATTCTTACATTCAATGGAGATGGATTTAAATCCTGTTGAATACGATCAAAGTAATTATGAAGAATACATTTTAGGGTCGGCTGAGGTAGTTGGATTGATGTGTTTAAAAGTCTTCGTTTATGGAGATAATGAAAAGTATTTAGAACTGAAGCCCTATGCAATGAAGTTGGGGTCTGCATTTCAAAAAATAAACTTTTTAAGAGATTTAAAAGCTGATTTTGAAGAGTTAGGTAGACTTTACTTTCCGAATATTGGGGATGAAGGAATAACGCTACAAGACAAACTTGAAATAGAAGATGAAATTCAAAAAGAGTTTGATGAAGCCTACATAGGGATTAAAAAATTACCAAAATCTTCAAGATTTGGGGTTTATGTTAGTTATGTTTATTACACGAAGCTTTTGAAAAAAATCAAAAGAAAAGATGCTTCAGAACTCATGAAAGAACGCGTTAGAGTTTCTAATAAATCAAAAATGGCTTTGTTCGCTAAATCTTACGTTAAAAACACAATGAATTTGTTGTGATTGCACTTCTGATATCTGCCCTGCTAGGCGTTTCAGCTGAGAAATTGGAGGAAGCGAGAGATTTGTTTACCACAGTTGCGGATAACGAAGACAGTTGCGAAAATTTAATTGAGCTAACTTCAAATTATACCCTCGATTTTGATCCAACTATATATGCCTATCATGCTGCGGCAACAATGACCATGGCCAATCATGTAATTTGGCCTACCTCAAAACTGAGTTATTTTAATGAAGGCAAAAAAAAGTTAGAGACAGCGATCAAAAAATATCCAAATAATATTGAAATCAGATACATTAGATTTGCAGTCCAAAAAGGAAGTCCTGATTTTTTAGGATATCGAAAGAACATGCAAGAAGATAAATCTAAAATCCAGCAAAATATTGATAAAATGAATTGGAATTCTGAATTTAAAAGCATTGTCAGAAAAGTTATTGCTACAACATGATTGAAAATCGATTTGATACAGTTGTAATTGGTGGTGGACCTTCTGGTATTGCGGCTGCACTGCGTAGAAGAAAACGTGGTGAAAACGTTTTAATAATTGAACAGGCGGATCATTTAGGCGGTAAGTTAGATACTTACGAATGGGAAGGTTATAAATGGGATAAAGGTCCTTCTTTATTCACATTGCCTAACTTAGTGGATGAGTTGTTTACCCTTTATGGTAAAAATCCAAAAGATTATTTTGAATATGTTCTGCATGATGAAAATTGCAGGTATCATTTTAAAGATGGAACGAAATTCACGTTTTATTCTTCAGCTAAAAAACGACAAGAAGAACTTTCAAAATACTTCAATCAAGAAGAAATTGACAGGGTAGAAAAGTACATTTCTAAAATAGGTAAAACCTATGATGCCATTGGTGAACTGTTTATCGGTTCACCTAAGTTGTCTTTTGCGGATGCGTTTAAACCAAAAATCTTAAAACAATATCCAAAAATTGTATCGCGTCAAATGTTGTTTTCAATGAATGATTATAATGAGCGATTACTTAAAAATGAAAAGCTGGTACAACTATTCAATCGTTTTGGAACGTATAACGGCTCTAACCCTTATAAAATGAGTGGTCTGTATAGTATGATCCCGCATTTAGAATTGAATATCGGGACTTTTTTTCCGAAAGGTGGGATGCGTTCTATTGTAGAGTCGCTGATTACTCTGTCCAAAGAACAAGATGTCGCGATTAAACTGAATGAAAAAAATACAAAAGTAATTCCGCAAAAAGATGGCTATGAAATTAGCCTTGAGCAAGAAACTATTTATGCCAAGAAAGTAATTTGCGCTATTGATCACGTTAACTTTTATAAAAAGGTATTAAAAGATGATACACTGTATAACAAGCATGTGAAAGAAGAACGGTCTACCTCTGCTGTTGTTTTTTATTGGGCAATTGAAGGTAAGCATGACAAAGTAGGTTTACACAACATCATTTTTTCATCAGATTATAAAAAGGAGTTCAAGCAATTGTTTGAAGACAAAGTATTGCAAGATGAACCAACCATTTACATTCATAATTCATCCGCTGTAGAAACCAATCATGCACCTGATAACGGACAAAATTGGTTTGTTATGATCAATGCTCCTGCTGGGGTTGATATAGATGATAATCAATTAGAAAAACTACGCCAGTATCTTAAAAAATCAATAAAGAACGCGTTGAATATTGATTTGGAGGAAAAGATATTGCACGAAGAGAATTGGCACATGCGAAAAATAGAGAAGGATACAGGATCTTTTACCGGTTCTCTTTATGGTGGTGCTTTCAATACAAAAACGGCGTCTTTTAAAAGACATGGTAATCAAAGTAAAAAATATGCTGATTTGTATTTTACAGGTGGATCGGTGCACCCGGGAGGAGGAATTCCTTTAGTTTTGAAATCTGCCAAAATTGTAGATGAATTGATAGAGAAAAATGGCTAAAATTAAATTGTATTTATTTCCTCTTTTAATACTGTTCCATGTTATTGGAGTGGGCCTATTTCTTTATTTCAAAGTAGCACCTGAGTTGTCATTTTTAAACATTTTGATGAGCGCCATTGTTGTTTTTCTCGTTGAGAAAGACCTTAAAAAAGCGGCGATTGGGTTCTCAGTTATTTTTATTATTGGATTTATCATTGAATTGATAGGTGTACAAACTGGTTATTTATTCGGAGAATATATTTACGCCTCTTCCATGGGGCCACAATTATTCGGTACACCAATAATAATTGGAGCAACCTGGTATGCGGTGATTGCTGGAGCCGCGAACATTGCAAATTTTGTTCAGGGGTCTACAATTGCAAAGGGGATAGTGGCAGGAGTTCTAGCTGTACTGATGGATGTGTTAATTGAGCAAGTAGCAATTGGGTATAATCTTTGGCAATGGAAATCTGGGAGCATTCCATTATATAATTATGTGTGTTGGTTTATTTTTGGGAGCATCTTTGCTTATCTTTACTTAAGAATTACACCTGAAAAGAACAAATTAGCTATCCAGCTGTTTTGTATTTGGATAGGATTTTTCGCAATTTTAGCTTTGTTTTAATATGTTAACAGCAATAGCAGTCATAGTAGCCTTTTTTGGTATGGAATTCATGGCCTGGTTTACCCACAAGTTTATCATGCATGGCTTGTTATGGAAACTTCATGAAGATCATCACCAACCAACACCCGGACCCTTTGAAAAAAATGACTTGTTCTTTTTAATATATGCAATTCCATCTTGGTTATGTATCATGTTGGGCGTTATGAACGAAGCATGGCCAGCCGTAGGTGTTGGTGCCGGAATTGCACTTTATGGGTTAGTGTATTTCTTAGTGCATGATGTGTTAATTCACAGAAGATTCAAATGGTTTGACAATACAAATAATAAATACTTTAAAGCCATCAGAAAAGCACATAAAGTACATCATAAAAATCGGTTCAAAGAAGAAGGAACTTGCTTTGGAATGCTAGTCGTGCCTAAAAAGTATTTTGAAGAACAGTCTTAAGCACTAGCGAATCGACAACATATACCTCATATTGATTTTAACGACTCCGCTCTTTCCAATTTTATTGAGTTTTGATAAGCGGGTGGCATATGTGAAAAATTGGAAATGGAGCCTGCTTGCGGCAGTTATCATTGCAATTCCTTATTTAATTTGGGATGAAATTTTTACTGCTAACGCTTTTTGGGGGTTTAATCGGAATTATCTAGTTGAAATCTATATTGGAAATCTACCCATTGAAGAAGTCTCCTTTTTTATTGTAGTTCCGTTCGCATGCATGTTCATTTATGAATGTGTGAAGTATTACTTCAGAAATATGAAACTCAAATACATTAATCTAGCCTTTTATGTAGTGTTTTTTGCCTATGCTTTAATTGTTGGTGAAGCAGGAATTGAAGGATGGTATACTAGAATAGCTATTAGTTTAGGTCTGTTACTTGCCCTGTATTTATTCATTAAAAAAGAGGAGTTCAAGTTCATTCCTTTAGCTTTTTTATTCTCTATGCTTCCTTTTTTATTAGTGAACGGTATCTTAACCGGATCTTTCTTGGAGAAGCCTATCGTTTTTTACCATCCTGCTGAATTCTCTGAACTTAGAATCTTCACGATTCCAATGGAGGATGTTGTGTATGGGTTTGGATTGATTGTCTTAAACATTATGCTGTTTGAGTGGTTTAAGAAGAAATTTGAAAGTCCTAAAAAGAGCTGATCTGTTCTTTAGTAATCCGGCACGAGCTTGACGCTCGCGCCTGCAGCGGGGTGCTATTATTTTCTTTGTCCTAATTGTAGTTATTAATTCTCGGAATGAGATTCTTAGCACCTGCACCCAGGTTATATTTCTAAGGATGTCGCGAGCGTCACGCTCGGGACCTATTTTAATACTCTGTTTTTCTTATCCAGCACGAGCGAGACCCTCGCGCCTGCAATCGGGTAACGTTATGTTCCTTGTTCTAACTTTAGTGATTAATTCCCCGCATGTTGTCTCCCTAGCGCATAAAAAGAAGATATAATTTTTTGGAAATCGCTTGTCTTACAAGGGACAGTTTCTATAGATGTCGCGAGCGTCACGCTCGGGACCTATTTTAATACCCCGTTTTTCTTAACCGGCACGAGCGAGACCCTCGCGGCTGCAATGGGTACTTGTTTTCTTCGTCCTTACTTTAGTTATAAATTCTCTATACGAGCATGGTCTTCGCGCATACTTTGCGGGAATAATTCTACAGTTGTCGCTCTCCACCTGAATGGGACTTTTTTCTATGGCTGTCTCGAGCGTCACGCTCGGGACCAATATTAATAACCCAGTCTTTTTTTATCCGGCACGAGCGAGACCCTCGCGCCTGCAACTGGGTACTCTTTTTTCTTAGTTCTAACTTTAGTTATTAATTCTCGGAACGAGCTTGGTCTTCGCGTACTGCTGGGATATTTTTCTCTGGTTGTCGCGAGCGTCACGCTCGAGACATCCATGATTAAATAGCGTGAATGCGAAACGCTAATCTTCTTTAGATTTACTAAATTTAATTAATGAGCACAAAATATCGTTTTCATAAACCAGATGCAGCTTATTTTATAAGTTTTGCAACAGTTAATTGGGTGGATGTCTTTACGAGTGAAATTTACTTTCAAATTATAATAGATAGCATCAAATACTGCCGAGAAAAAAAGGGTATGGAACTTTATGCTTATTGTATAATGCCAGATCATATCCACATGATGTTCCGTTCAGTGAATAATGATGCTGCCGGTTTAATTAGGGATTTTAAAGGGTTTACTTCGAGAAAAATTATTGCAACTCTGAAGGAGAATACTGAGGATAGTAGAAATATAAAATTGTTAAAGACCTTTGAAAAAGCTGGGTCTACCAAAAGTAATGTAGAGAAATATCAGCTTTGGCAACATGACAATAGACCAATTGAAGTTTTCAGTAATAAAGTAATTAAACAAAAATTCGATTATATACATAAAAACCCTGTGGCAGCAGGCTTGGTTGATAGGATGGAAGACTGGAAGTATAGTAGTGCGTCCAATTATTATGGAGAGAATGCAGTAGTAGAAATTGATTTGTTAGGTTCAAGAATTGAATAATATTGACGGCACGAGCTTGATCCCTGGACCTATTTTATAATCCCAACTATTTCTTATCCGGCACGAGCGAGACCCTCGCGCCTGCAATGGAGTACCGTTATTTTTTTTCGTCCTAACGTTAGTTACTGATTCTCGGGACAGTGTGTCATTCGCGTCTACTGCGGGGAAAGTCCTAAAAAGAGCTGATCTGTTCTTTAGTAATCCGGCACGAGCGAGACCCTCGCGCCTGCAATGGAGTACTGTTATTTTTTTTCGTCCTAACTTTAGTTGTTGATTTTCAACACGGTGTCGCACTCACGTCTACTTCGGGAGAATAATTCTATAGATGTCTCGAGCGTCACGCTCGAGACTTATTTTAATGATCCCGTTTTCCTTATCCGGCACGAGCGTGACCCTCGCGCCTGCAATTGGTTACTCTTAATTTTCTTAGTTCTGTCTTTAGTTATTAATTCTTGGCACAAGCATGGTTTTTACGCCCGCAAAAGGGTTTTAACTCTACGGATTTGTTAAGTAACCAGCCTGGGACTTTTTCTCTAGATGTCGCGAGCGTCACGCTCGTGACACTAGTTAACTAGTTCTCTATGTCTACTTCACGATTGAATCCTACGGATACTATATAAATCTCCCTTCTAATTCTTATAAGATTAATTCCCTACCTTTAGTTGATGCCAAAACTAAGGGTCAACCAAAGCATGCAAGATTTTTCGCTCATTCTTCACATCATAGCCGGCTTTTCAGCCTTGTTAATTGGAACCTTTGTTATGTTCATGAAAAAAGGTGATAATCGACACGTTCTAATGGGGCGAGTATATTTCTGGAGTATGATGCTTGTCGTAGCCACATCTTTATTTCTCTCAATTGCAAAGAGCAATGGGTTTTTATTAGGGGTTGGTATCTTCGTTTTTTATCAAGCTTTTGCCGGTATGCGTTCAGGATCCAAAAAGATTATGCCTGCCAAATGGTACGATATTGCAGTTTTGATTACCGCTTTTGCAAACGCCATTTTTATGGTGAGCACCGGAAATATTGTATTAATTGTTTTTGCCTGTATTTCCTTTTCATTGGTATTCAATGATCTAAAAGCATATTACAGTCTTTATAAAAAGAAGGAACTTAAGAAGTTGGCTTGGTTAGCACGGCATATTGGAATGATGGTTGGTTCTTATATTGGAACATTCACAGCTTTTCTTGTGGTAAACATACAATTACCTGCTAACAACTGGATTATCTGGATTGGCCCAACACTGTTATTCGTTCCTTTACTTGTTTTTTGGACAAGGAAGTATGCTAAGTAACAAGGGTAGATAAATTAAAATTGACTTTTAAAGTATATTAAGAGTGCTCTGCCTTCAGTTTAAGAATTTCTATATTTGGATTAATGTATAAGCCAATACCACCTCTTTCGTTCATCTTTTATCCAAAAATTACTCGCTTTTTTATTATTGCAGTCATTTTATGTTCTTGCATTAACACAGAAACTTATAACGGACAAAAGGTTGAAGAAAGCAAGGAAGGATTAGGAATAACGATAAAAGAGGATAGTTCTTATTATTTGGTTGAGTATGTAGATAATAAAATGGAAGGATTAGGTTTAATGAATCTTTCTAACGGAAATACGTATGTTGGAGAGTGGAAAAATGATGCAAGAAATGGAGTTGGACAGGCTTATTGGGTAGATGAAGATGATTTAGGGGGTGACTCATGTAAAGGGGAGTTTTCTAATAATTTAATTAATGGAGTAGCTTATTATTCTTTTCCTGATGGAACATACAACAAAGGCTATTATAAAAATGGACGAATGCACGGGCTTGGAATGAGAGTTTGGAAAAACAACGAATGGGATGGTGATTATTACATTGGAAATTGGAGAAATGGAATTATGTATGGTCTTGGGAAGTATTTTGATAAATCAACCAATGTTATTAAAGAAGGCATCTTTAATAACCATCTTTTTATTAAGGCCAAACCTTTTACCGTTCAAGACTCTTTGGAAATCATGAATGACATTGAGAGTGAATTACAAGTAGTTTACAAAAGACTTGATTCCATTAAACCATTAGTAGAGAAAATGTCAGACACACTAAAACCTCTATTCTGATCTTTGCATTTTATCTCAAAGTAGTCACAAATACCTAAATTATTATAAACCCAATATTTCTTATCTTTACTTCAATGAAATGGCTTAAAAATCCATATCCCTTTATTTTTGATGACAAAAGTGTCCAGCTAAAACTGACAGTTTTAATTTTTGTTTTCGTCACGCTTTTTCTTTACATTTTTGAGCCGTTCAATTTTGAGAATGTGGTGCTCATGCATCCACTAAAAGCGGCATTAATTTATGGCTTGATTGCAGGTAGCGTTTGCTTTATAGTCATCAAATTGATGATAGCTTTTGCACCAAATTATACAGCCGAGAAAAACTGGAATATCGGAAGGCAATTGCTCCTTTTAAATCTTGCATTATTCACCGTAACTTTAATGAACTTTATTTTTTCTCAAGTTTTTGAAATTCATGATTTTAATAATATGTCATTTTGGGATTGCTTGAAGCAAGATTTTATTTACACCTACTCAATCGGATTTTTTCCAGTAGCCATTGTCACATTGGTTGGCTTTTATATCCGATTAAAAAGGAATCTTTCGGCTGTTGAAGCACTCAATAAAAAAATTGAAGTGACTGATAGAGCAAATGAGCAACAAAATGTCAGTGTAGTTATTCCATCTAACGCAAAGAATGAAGACCTTGAAATCAATTTGCAAGATTTAATCTTCGTAATGGCTGATGGAAACTATGTTGAGTTTCATTTAAAAGAAAAAGATAAAACAGTAAGAAAAATTATCAGAAATACCATGCGAAATGTCGCCGACCGTTTAGATGATTTTGATTTTTTGTTCCGTTCGCACCGCGCATATATCGTGAATTTAAATTATATCCAAGAAAGTTCGGGCAATGCACAAGGTTATCAACTGAGAATGAAAGATACAGATGCCGTGCTTCCTGTATCACGCGGAAATCTTGAAGAATTTAAGAATGTTATCGAAGCTGAAGGACCAAAATCAGCTTTGCATTTCGTCCCAAATCTTTGACAGCCAACACAAAATTTCAAAAAATCAAAATCTGTCAATTACCTTTATCTCGAATTTATTTTTGAGATATGAAAACCATTTTTTTCACTTTTTTCTTATTACTTACATCAACTTTATTCGCGCAAAATTTAACGCAAACGGTGAGAGGAACTTTAAAAGACAAACAAACTTTTGAGCCATTAATCGGGGCAAAAATAATTGTTGTCGGAACAGACCCTTTAATTGGGGCAGTTTCAGACATAGATGGTAAGTTCAGGTTAGAAAATGTGCCGGCAGGGCGTCAACAAATTGCAATTTCTTATGTAGGCTACGAACCAATGGTCTTGAGTAATATTGATGTCTCATCAAAAGAAGTGGTGCTGAATCTTGAAATGACAGAAGCAGTGAATATGATGAACAAAGTTGAGGTAAAAGCCAACAATGAAAAAGGTGAAACCATCAACAAAATGGCAACTGTTTCAGTAAGGCAATTCTCGGTAGAACAATCAAACCGATTCTCAGGCTCATTTAATGATGTGGCCAGAATGGCTCAAAACTTTGCGGGTGTGCAAGGCGCAGACGATTCAAGAAATGACATCATCATTAGAGGAAATTCGCCAACTGGGGTCCTTTTCAGAATGGAAGGAGTAGACATCCCTAACCCAAATCACTTCGCAAGATTCGGTACAGCAGGTGGGCCAGTTTCTATCTTAAACAATAACGTTTTGGCCAATTCAGATTTCATGACGGGTGCTTTTCCGGCGGAGTACGGAAATGCAATTGCAGGTGTTTTTGATTTAAAAATGAGAACGGGTAACAATGAAAAGCACGAGTTCATGTTCCAAATGGGATTCAACGGCGCAGAATTAATGGCAGAAGGACCCTTGAGTAAAAAAACCGGAGCCTCTTATTTGGTGAATTATAGGTACTCAACTTTAGAGTTATTCAAATTAATGGGCATCAACTTCGGCTCAACGGCGGTACCCAATTATCAAGACGCCTCTTTCAAGTTAAACTTTCCCTCAAAAAGAGGGTTGACAACAGTTTTCGGTATTGGCGGAGTCTCATCTATCAATATTTTGGCGGCAGAGGCAGACAGTTCTGACCTCTTTGCACTTGATTACAGCAACACCTATTTTGACTCAAGAGTTGGGGCGGCAGGAGTAACCCATAAACAACGAATCGGTAAAAAATCTTACATCAATTTCTCAACTGCCGTTCAAGGCAATGTTAATATCATAGACAACGACACCGTGAATCTGAATTTTGAAGAACCATTCAAAACCTTCGTTTCCAATTCTTATGTGGGCAAAATTGTTTCTGACGTACACTACAATTATAAAATAAACGCCAAAAACATGTTCAAAGTGGGCGTTAGAAATGATGTTATGCTATTGAATTTAAATGATTCGGT
Organism: Crocinitomicaceae bacterium; assembly: GCA_039939375.1. GTDB lineage: Bacteria > Bacteroidota > Bacteroidia > Flavobacteriales_D > Crocinitomicaceae > Paracrocinitomix. Next base: position 781,140 of record JBDVJO010000011.1, read on the forward strand.
TTACGTGAACGAACCCATAGGTTTTGAAACCTTAAGAGCATTTAAAGGAGTGACTGATTTGCTTCAACCTTATGCCCAATACAGATTAAGACCAAACGAAAACCTAACCTTCAACTTCGGAGTGCATTCATCTTATTTGGCGTTGAACAACGAAATCACGTTAGAACCAAGATTTGGAATGGCTTATGAATTATCTAAAAAAGACAGGCTTTCATTCGGATATGGCCTGCATAGTCAAACCCAACCAACAGAATTATATTTTAAAGAAGTAATCGTAAATGGTGAAACTACACAACCCAATAAAGATTTAAAAATGACCAAGAGTCACCATTTTGTTTTAGGATATCAACACCGTTTCAATTATGGCATCAACCTTAAATTTGAAACCTATTATCAATCATTGTATCACGTTCCAGTAACGGTAGATTCTTCTACTTTTTCTTTGGTCAACTTCGGCTCAGACTTTAACACATCAACGCCAGACTTTATGAATAATGACGGTTTTGCAAGAAACTACGGGTTAGAATTAACCATTGAAAAATATCTTGATAAAGGCTTTTATTTCTTAGTCACAACTTCATTGTATGAGTCAAAATATACAGCCTCAAACGGAATCGAATATAACTCAGCTTACAATGGTAATTTCACGTTCAACAGTTTAGCGGGTTATGAGTTTAGGTTCAAAGAAGGCAAGCGCTTTAAAACATCTTTAACTATAGACGCGAAGTTCACTTACAATGGCGGAAAACGATACACCCCCATTTTGGTTGCTGAAAGTATTCAGACAGGTCAAGAAGTAAGAGATTTTGATCAGGCTTTTGAGTTGCAATATGATCCTTTTATCAAGTTGAATACAAGAGTTGCGTTTAAAATGGTGGGTAAGCGAGTGACGCAAGAATGGGCAGTAGATGCAACAAATATTACCAATCGTAGAAACATTTTCTCTGAGCAATTCAATGCCAATAACGGCAAGTTTGAAAGAACTTACCAAACCGGATTTTTGCCTATCGTTCAGTATCGCATTTATTTTTAGGGCGCTTCTCGGCTGAGCCGAGACCAGGCTTTCCGCAGTCATTATGTAAATTTCATTTACATGAATTCCAACAATTGCTGCAATCCTTAGCGCATTCTTTTTTAATTAGATCACTAATAACTAAGGTCATATTATCATGTCACGTGAAAAACTATTATTTTAGGGAAAAGTTTTAGCCCTTATGCTCAAAAAATTTCTTGGATTCCTTTTTCTTTTTTTAGCGAGTGTCTCTTTTGGTCAAGAACAAGCGTTTATTGATTCTGTAAAAATTCTTATTAGAAATGCGCAACATGATTCTGTAAAAGTCAATGTCTATGATGATTGGGCAACAGAAGTTTTGTATTCTGACCCAGTTAAATCACAAGAGTTAGTGTTAAAAATGGACTCTATTTGCTTGAGGAATTTAAATCTTGAAATTTCACCAAAAGAACAGGTTTATTTTGAAACTAAATGGGCGATCATTCAAAACTATCAAGGTGAATATTACCGTAACAACTCTAATTATGAAAAAGCGTTGGAGTGTTATGAGGCAAGTATTTCAGTAAAGAAAAAGTATAACGATAAAAGTGGAGAAGCCAAATCTCTAGGAAATATTGGATTGGTATACCTAGATAAAAGTAATTACACCAAATCATTTGAGTACTTAAATAAATCACTCAAAATCAATGAAGAAATAAAAGACTCCTTGAATATAGCCTCTAACCTGTTAAATATGGGGCTAGTCTTTTATTATCAAGCGAATTATGACAAGGCATTGGGCTATTTTAAACAAAGTTACGGAGTAAGTTCAAGAGCTGGTGCCAAAACTAAAGCCGCTAATACCCTAAACAATATTGGAGCAATTTATTTCCAAACAGCCCAAATTGACAGTGCTGAATATTATTTCGCTCAAAGTTTAGAACTAAGAGAAGAGCTCAATGATAAAAGAGGGATGGCATCATCTTTATTAAATCTAGGATTAATCTCTCAGCGGAAAGAAGATCTTGACGGGGCCATGGATTATTTTCTCAAATCAAGAGCAATCAGTGAAGAATTAGGTGATAAAGGCGCGCTCATAGGGGTAAATATAAATATTGGGTCAACCTATGCATATCGTAAAATGTATAATGAAGCGTTGAAGTATACCTTATTCGCTTATGAAGACGCAGTTGAGCTGGGAGATTTGCCAGATAAACGAGAAGCAGCAAATACGCTTTACTTGGTATATGAATACAAAGGAGACTTTAAGAATGCCTATAAGTACCATAAAATTTATATAGAAACAAGAGATAGTATTGTTGATGTTCAAAGTCAACAGCAGGTGTTAGAACAAGAAGCGTCATATGCCATAAGTAAACAACATTTGGCAGATAGTTTAGCCTTTGTTACCCAGCAAGAAATTGATAAAGTAGCGCATGAAAAAGATCTTGAAAGTGAGGCAAATAGAAGGTATATTCTTTATGGTGGAATTTTAGTGTTGTTCGTTATTGCTGGTTTGATTCTAAGAAGCAACCGACAAAAAAAGAAAGACAATGAGCTAATCGCCGCTCAAAAAGAAGAGGTAGAAAAACAAAAGGCAATTGTAGAGTTGACCCACAAAGAAATTAGAGATAGTATTGATTATGCAAAGCGCATTCAATCCGCCATTTTACCTAACCAACGTTTAATAAAATCTGTGATTGCAAATGCATTCATCTATTATCAACCAAAAGATGTTGTGGCTGGTGACTTTTATTGGGTGCATGAAACTGATGACTTAAAAATGATTGCATCTGCCGATTGTACAGGGCACGGTGTTCCCGGAGCAATGGTTTCTGTAGTGTGTCATAATGCGTTAAACAGAGCGGTAAGAGAATTTGCTTTAACAGATCCAGGATTAATCCTAGATAAAGCACGAGAAATTATACTTGATGAGTTTGCAGATTCTGATGATGACGTCAAAGACGGTATGGACATTTCTTTAGTTGTTATTAAAGGCAATGAATTAAAGTTTGCAGGCGCAAATAATCCATTATGGATTTTAAGAAATCGTGAGTTAATTGAATATAAGGGAGATAAGCAACCAGTTGGAAAATTTGACTTAGCTAAATCTTTCGAATCGAAAACGATAAAACTGGAGCAAAATGACCAACTCTATCTGTTTACAGACGGAATAATTGACCAATTTGGAGGTGAAAAAGGAAAGAAGTTTAAGGCAAATGCTTTACGAGAGTTAATCAAAGAAATTGGCCTCAAATCAATGGGAGAGCAAAAAATTATCATTCAAAAATCTATCAATCAATGGATGGGCGATTTAGAGCAAGTAGATGATATGTGCATGATTGGGATTAAAGTTTAATTCTAGGGATATTTAAAATAAAAAGGACCTCCTAAGAGGTCCTTTTTGATTTAGCAACAGCTTGCTGATTCTTTCTTATTGCAATCACAAGAGCAATTACAGTTGCATGAACAGTTGCAGTTTTGTTGTGTTTCACAATTGCAGTTTTCGCAATTGCATTGGTCATTTCTATTTAACATATCTCTAAGTTTTAATTTGACTTTAGTGTCATATATAGAGACGTACTTGATTAAAAAGGACGCAAAAATTTGATTTAACAATTACATTTTTCTCTCGAGCTCGCAATAATATTTCCGTAGTGATCTGTTTCTATCTGACAGCACTCAACAAATAATTCATTTAACTTTTTTCTAGCGCGCTGAACACGAGATTTAGTAGCCGTGTAAGAAAGGTTGAGGTGCTGGGCTAATTGTTTTTGAGAAACATTTTCAAAAGCTGTTTTGATGATTAGTTCTCGGTCACTTTCGTTTAGTTGTTCAATGTGCGACTTCAAACATCCATGAAACTCTTCGTTTAAATTGTCCGATTCTAGCAATTCAGGTAATTCTGGAATTTCATCTGTTTGAATTTTCTTTTTGCGATAATAATCTATAATCGCATTACGGGTAATTTGATACACCCAAGAAACTAACTTGTCTGCATCTGAAAGTGATTTTATTTTTAAATGAATTTTCAGAAAAACATCTTGCAAAATATCTTCTGCCATGTCTTTTGAGTTCACCCGTTTCAATATAAAATTGAAGAGTTGATCACTCATGTCTTGCCAAATATGTTCTGTTTTTGTTGCCATTAATCTTGTAGACGAATCAAAATAAAAAAGACGCAGAAATAATTAGTTATTATGAATTCCGCCCTCTTTTCTGTTTTTTGAGGACTCAAGTAAGCGGATACATTCCAAATAAAACTCTTCTTGTTCTGAATAACCTAATTCACGCCAAAAATCTGCTAATTTCTGGAACCTATAAATTTCATCTATTCCCATTCCTTGAGTGACTTTTAATAAATCAAGCGGACATAAATAAAAGGGTTTTCTATCTGTTTCATCCATGTGGTTTGATCCATTCATTAAGCATTCATAATCAACACAATGTCTGAACCCGAAGATGTGACCTAATTCATGGCTAGCCACTTTAAAGGTGCGTTGCATCACCATGCTATATTCAGTTGAATCCCAATCTGGGTAACCAAATCTGGCGATAGAATAGATGCCAACTTCACCACCAATCCGACCCTGTCCAAAAACAAAGTTGTAGTCATCATTGGGGTAGAGGTCATAAGCTGTAAAACCCATTACTGCCCGTCCGTCTTTTGGAACATTGGGTTGTAATATTTTATTCATGATATAAGTGGTCTGCAACTGTTCATTTCCAAAGTTGTTTTTGCGCCTGGCATGACTTGGAACCTCTGCAGCAGAAACCGAATCTAGGATTTCAACAGGCACATGATAAAACACAGTTAAGTAGGCAGCAGTTTTTGTTAGAATATCTGTTTGCATTGGCGTAAAACTGCCTATGGGTTGAATATATATTTTTTGTTTGTCCTCATCTAAAATAGAAGGGTGCGCCTCTAAAAATTGATGAGGGTATTGCCGAAGCTCTCTATTGTGAAATAGCCATTCTCCCGGAATTGGATTCGGTTTTAAATGATGCAAAGAATCTAAAGAACTTTCTAAATACCTTAAGTGATCTTTTATCTCTTTTGGATTATGAGTGATTTGAACTTTTTGATTATCCTTTTCAGATAGGAGTTTGTGTGCAGTGCAACCACCAACACCACCTATTCCAAGCAACAATATAATGAGTAGCAATTTTTTCACATCTTTAATTTACGGATTTAATCCCAATCATAGTCACCGTTATCCTCTATGTCAATATGACTTATGATGGTTGCTCCTTTTAACCAAAACGCAATCCGTAAAAACAGGGCGAATACTAGCCAAATAACAATCATTCCCCACCAAAATCTGAATCTTTGATAATAGTTGAAGTAAAGCGTAATAAAATTGGCAATCATAATCAAGAACAAAATTAGGTGCCCAATCTTTTCCAATTTTCGATTCGCTAAATTCATTTCGCCAATCTTTTTTTGAATCACCTTTTTTTTACCACCAGGCATTTTGGCAACTTTTTTTAGACGCTTGATGTTATGGATTCTTAGCAATTGACGTTGCCCAAAACTAACAACTGTGAAGCCATGAATAATCGCAAAAATGGTATTGATAAAAATAAGATCCATGAGAGAAGCCGCGAACGTTATCGCATAGATTTATTGATGCGTTTGTTGTTGAATTAAATCGCTTAACATTTCCAATTCATGTTGAGTTTCTATGTTTGAACATGATGCTCGCATTTGTTGCCGCCATTGGGTTGCGGATACAGGGAGCTTGTCTCCTGAGTTTTTCCAAGTATTTTTATCTGGCCACTGTGCATAGGCAATAAACTCTGTTTCACTTTTTCTGTGCAATCTAGAGCCTAAACTGTTTTCATATTCGTAAATCAATTTAGTCAATGCTTCCCATGCCTCAATAAACTCTGCTTCTTTATTTGGGTGGATGGTGAAGGTGTAAATAGCTACAAACATGGCTTAGGGATTAGTTATGTCTATGAACACGATTTCACTTTCTTCATTGGCTTTCATTTCTATCATATCTAGCTTTTTGATGCGCACCAACCCGTTTGTGAAATAGGTTTTTCTGTTCAATTCAATTGATCCATTAACAATATATAAAAATTGAATATCGCCATCACAATCTAAAATCCGATATTGATTTTTTTTCAGAGCAAAACCTGTTAGCTCACCAGATGTTTTTCCTCTACACATTAAGTTAAAGTCAACACATTTACCGGCAGAATGTGTAATCCAATCACCTTTGAATTCGTCTTGTTCAAAAGGTAATAAAGAGGTTTTATGTTGCGCTTCGTGAATCAAATCCATCTGACCATAAAGCACCATTAATGTTCTATTCACTCCTGGTAAAGAAGTAAATGTAGATTCTTCAACTTCAACGGTAGCAGTACTTAGCCTAAAATGAAAGTTTAAGTCAGCATATTCAGCTCCTTCAGGATAAATGAATAATTCAGTCGTTGTTCCGCCCGACCAATCTTTGATTTCAAAATTTGATTTTATGAGGTGTATCATTCCATTCAATTCTTTAGAGTACGCAAGATAATTGAATTCTTTTTTTGCTGGATTATTTTTCGCTATTTCATTGGGATTAAGTCTACCTTTGTGCTATGTCAAGAATTTTTGCTAATCAATGGAGTGATTATGAATTAATAGATGCCGGTGGTGATCAGAAGTTGGAGCGTTGGGGTAACGTTGTAACTATTCGGCCTGAAAGAAACGCTTATTTTGGAGCAGTACTTTCAAAAAAAGAATGGTATCAAAAGGCAGATCTTGAGTTCATTGAAGAAACAAAATCTAAGGGATCTTGGAAAGTACTAAAAGAAAAGGCACCAACAAGTTGGAATATCGGTTATAACGGTGTTCAATTCAAGTTAGAGCTTACAAATTTTAAACATGTAGGTCTTTTTCCAGAGCAACAATTAAATTGGCAATACCTTGAAGAGCAGCTTAAACCTGGGCAACGATTTTTAAATTTATTTGCTTACACAGGTGCCGCTTCTGTAGTTGCAAGAAATTTAGGTGCTGATGTATTTCACTGCGACTCTGTAAAACAAGTAATTGGATGGGGTAAAGAGAATATGGAGTTGTCTGGCTTGAGTGATATTCATTGGGTGTTGGAAGACGCTTTGAAATTTGCTCAGCGTGAAGCAAAGCGGGGTAATAAATATGATGGAATCATTATGGATCCTCCTGCTTTTGGAATCGGAGCTAAGAAAGAGAGATGGAAAATTGAGAATAGATTTCCTGAACTTCTTGAGGCGGCCATGTATATCAAGAAAGACAAAGGATTTATTATTGCTAACACTTATTCTCCAAGATTAGAAGAGCCTCAAATTAAGGCAATCACCAAAACTGTATGTGCAAATCAACAAGTTGAGATTGCAACGCTTTCGCAAAAAACAACTACCGGAAAAAGGCTTGACTACGGTCAGCGAACACTTATTTACTAAAGGTTCCTGTTTGTCACATTAAAATGAAAATAGCTGTCTTATCCGAAATGTTGTTTATATAAATTATACAGCATCTCTTCGGTTAGCGGTTTATTCATAAAGCCAGTAATAATCCCCAAAGACTCCGCCATAGCTTTGTCATCTGGGTTTATAGATGTTGTTAACATGACAACAACAATTCTACCTTTTTGGTCCGGATTCAACTTATTATATTCTTCTAGAAATTCCCATCCATTCATTTTAGGCATGTTAATATCTAAAAATATAAGATCGGGTTGAGGGTACTTTCCGTTTGTAGCTTCAGTTAAATAATCCAAAGCTAATTGACCAGAGCTACATGTATGGACATATTCAGTAATCTCCGATTTTTCTACTACCATTTGATGCAAGAAGTTGGTAGCGTCATCATCATCAATTAACAATATGCTTTTTAATTTGGGCATCATAAATTTGAGTTTTTTAAATGTAACAAAAAGTTTGCAAAATGTTTTGCTAATTTTTGTGAGTGTACTCGCTCAAGTGCGTTCCATAAGCCGTATCTTTCTTATGATTCCAAGCCAAGGGTTTTATACAAATTCCCATTGATAGAACTATGAATTCCATCCGTGAACAGCGAAAAGTTGGTCGTTGATATAGTTTTCAAAATGCTCGTTTTCAAAGGCTTCAATTACTTCTCCAATAAAGGCCCTAACTAAAAGTTTTTTAGCATTATCCTTTGAGATTCCTCTTGCTTGTAAATAGAAAATAGCCTCATCATCTAATTGACCTGTAGTTGATCCGTGCGAACATTTTACGTCATCCGCATAAATTTCTAATTCAGGTTTAGAATTGATTTTAGCATAATCTGACAATAAAATATTACCGTTGTTTTGATAAGCGTTAATAACTTGAGCATCTTTTTGAACAACTACTCTTCCGTTAAATGTTCCAGTAGATTTACCTCCAAGAACATATTTGTAGTTTTCATCACTCATACAATTAGAAACTTGATGGTCTACAAAAGTGTGATTATCAACAACCTCATTGTTTTTAGTGACGATTGCACCATTCATGAATGTTTCACAATTCTGACCAGCCACCGCGATATTGATGTTGTTTCTAGTCAAAGCTCCACTCAAAGTAACCGTGTTTATTTTAAAAACCGAATTGGCTTCTTGATGTATTTGTTCTGTTGAAATAATCGAATTAGAATCGCTCTCTATTTGTGCCTTGTTTATTTTTAAGTGGGCGTTTTCTGCAACATGAGCTTCAGTAACATGATTGGTAAACGAGTTGCTACTATCCATTGAAATAAAGGTTTGGATAAGCTGACTTTGAGACGATTTTGCTGCTTCAACATATAGTCTCGTATTAGCAATTACGTTTTCACCCTTGCTCACATATATAATTTGAAGCGGTCCTTCATTTACTTTGTTTGTACCTATTTTTATTGAAATGACTTTTTCAAAAAAGGCAGAATTCATTGAAGCAAAGACATCTTTTTTGTTCAAGTTTTTATCAAAAAATAATTCTTCTGACATTCTATCTGAACCAAGAAAATCAATTTCGAAATCCAGTTTTGAATATTGACTTAAATCTTCTCTAATGAATCCGTTTACCACCACCAGGTAATCATTTGAAATGATATGTTTGGTTAAGTTAAGCCGATCCGGGTCAGGAGTTTTAGATAAGTCTAATTTGGTAAGTTTACCTAAGCGCGTATATTTCCAATATTCATCTTTAGTGGTAGGGAAGTTTAACTCGCCTAGTCGTTCAGCTGCCATTTGTTGAAAATGTGCTGGTGAAACATCTAAATTTTTGATGAAATTGGTTACTTTATTTTGAGTCATTGTTTCTGACATTGTTTTCAATTTACGTCAATGAGTGAATAATTTGAAAGGCAAAAGGCAATAGGCCTTAAATGTGCCTTTCTATTGATTTAATGAATGCGTTTATCATTTTACTTTCTTCAGTTATTAACTCTATGTTTTTTTCAAATATTTCTTTGGTTATAAAGTCAAGCTCTCGACCGATCGTTACCTGAGTCTCCAGTTCAAGCAAAGAGCCACGGGCAATGTTTAAAAATTGAATATAATTTTTCGTGTAGTGCCTTCCATAGCCTTCTGCGATATTGGAAGGAATTGAAACAGCAGATCTCTTTAATTGGCTTTGCAGAGCATAAAGTTCTTCTTTGGGTAAACTTTGACACATTAAATAAATTTCTTTGACAATTACAATCCCTTTTTGCCAAATTTTCAAATCCTTATGCGACTTTATCTTATCCAATTTAATTAACCTTTTGCCTAATCACTAAAAAACTATTGCCTCATTCATTAATTCAACCAATCATACCCCTTCTCTTCCAGCTCCAAAGCAAGTGACTTATCTCCAGTCTTTACAATTTTTCCGTCTGCTAACACATGTACAAAATCAGGAACGATATAATCCAATAATCGTTGATAATGCGTAATTAAAATCACCGCGTTGTTTTCGTTTTTCAATTTGTTCACACCTGCTGCAACAATTCTCAAAGCATCAATGTCTAACCCTGAATCAGTTTCATCAAGAATAGCCACCTTAGGCTCTAACATGGCCATCTGAAAAATTTCGTTTCGTTTCTTTTCGCCACCAGAGAATCCTTCATTCACTGAACGAGATGCCAACTTAGGATCTAATTCAACCAATTTAGATTTGTCTCTTACCATTGCCATAAAGTCCTTAGCAGAAATTTGCTCTTCTCCTCTATATTCTTTAATTTCGTTCAAGGCAGTTCTCAAAAAATTAATATTTGAAACTCCCGGAATTTCAACTGGGTACTGAAAGGCTAAAAACAAACCTTCTTTTGCTCTTTCGTCTGGATCTAATTCCAAAATATCTGCTCCGTCCATTTCTATTGAACCGTCAGTGATTTCGTATCCGTCTTTACCTGAAACGACAGATGCAAGCGTAGATTTACCCGCCCCGTTAGGTCCCATGATTGCATGAACTTCACCAGCATTTACTGTTAAATTCAATCCTTTCAAAATTGCTTTTCCTTCTTCTTCAATTTCTGCATGAAGATTCTTGATATCTAATAATGTTTTACTCATTTCTTTTTAAGATTCAAGACATAAGATTCAAAACAAAAGACTTGCGTCTTCATTCTTACTTACGTCTTCTTTCAATTATTTCTTTTTCGTCTTAAAGGTCTGGTGTAGCCAAGACCGATCTTTTATCTTTTAATCTCTCAGCTTAGCCGAGTGATAATCTATATTCTAATTAGCCTACACTATTCTCTAACGAGATAGCTAATAGTTTTTGTGCTTCAACGGCAAACTCCATTGGTAGCTTGTTTAATACTTCTTTACAATACCCATTCACAATTAAACTGATGGCTTTTTCTTCTGATAATCCTCTTTGTTGGCAATAGAAAATTTGATCTTCACCAATTTTAGAAGTCGTTGCCTCATGCTCTAATTTAGCCGAGTTGTTTTGACATTCAATATAAGGGAACGTGTGCGCCCCACATTCATCAGTCATAAGCAAACTATCACACTGGGTGAAATTTCTAGCATTATCTGCTTTCGGATGAATCTGCACTAAACCTCTGTATGAATTCTGTGATTTACCTGCCGATATACCTTTAGAAATTACCGTACTCTTGGTGTTTCTTCCTAAGTGTATCATTTTGGTTCCAGTGTCCGCTTGCTGAAAATTATTGGTGACAGCAACTGAATAAAATTCACCAATTGAATTATCACCTTTCAAAATACATGATGGATATTTCCAAGTCACCGCAGATCCTGTTTCAACTTGTGTCCAAGATATTTTTGAATTGGTATGGCAAATTCCTCTTTTTGTAACAAAATTGTAAACGCCACCTTTACCATCTTTATCACCAGGGAACCAGTTTTGAACTGTAGAGTATTTAATCTCTGCATCATCCAATGCAATCAATTCAACGACTGCCGCGTGCAATTGATTCTCATCTCTTTGTGGAGCAGTACAACCTTCTAAGTAAGAAACATAACTACCCGCATCAGCAACTAATAAGGTTCTTTCAAATTGTCCTGTTCCTGATTCATTAATTCTGAAATAAGTTGACAGTTCCATTGGACATTTAACCCCTTTTGGAATGTAGCAAAATGATCCATCTGAAAATACTGCTGAATTTAAAGCAGCATAAAAGTTGTCAGTTGAAGGAACTACTGTTCCTAGGTACTTTCGTACCAATTCAGGATGATCTTTCACCGCCTCACTAAACGAACAAAATATAATATCTAATTCAGCTAGTTTATCTTTAAAAGAGGTAGCAACTGATACAGAATCCATTACGAAATCTACTGCCACACCTGTAAGCTTTTTTTGCTCATCCATTGAGATGCCAAGCTTATCCATAGTGGCTTTCATTTCAGGATCTACATCATCCCAGCTTTCATATTGCTTTTTTGGTGCAGAGAAGTAAGAAATGTCTTGAAACTTTGGTTTTTCGTAATGAACATGTGCCCATTCTGGCTCCGTCATTTCTTGCCACACTTTAAATGCATTTAATCGATATTCTAACAACCATTCTGGTTCTTCTTTCTTTGCAGAAATGATTCGAATAACTTCTTCGTTTAAACCATTAGGAAGTTTGTCCGACTCAATGTCAGATGTAAAACCAAATTCATACTCTTGGTTCTTTAACTCTTCTTTTAATTCATCCTCTGTATATCCAGCCATCTAAATTTTTTATTTGTTGTCGTACTGAGCTTGTCTAAGATTAAAGTGAAAATGATTCACCGCATCCACAAGTCCTTGAAGCATTAGGGTTTGTGAAAACAAATCCTTTACCGTTCAATCCACCACTATAATCTAAGGTTGTTCCTACCAAATAAAGAACGCTCTTTTTATCCATCACTACTTTAACTCCGTTATCCTCAAATTCTTTATCGTCTTCGTGCATTTCATTGTCAAACTTTAACTGATACATCAGTCCAGAACAACCTCCACCTTCAACACCAACTCTTATGAAATGATCCCCTTTACCTTCTTCAGCCATCATTCTCGCGGCTGTTTCCTTTGCTGTATCTGTTACTTTTATCATATCCTTCTTATTTGTAATCCGTCTAAATAAGACGAAATAGAGTACAAAAATACCACTTTTGCGGTATTGCCAAAAGTTATCTCACTATTATTTCTACTGCAATGATGGGTGATTGCACGTAAATCAGCATAAATCAAGGCTTAACACCTGTTTTTTTATTTAGAATGATTCTAAACAGATTCACCTTGGTCTAATCAAAAGATAATTTTAGCGGCTAAAACAAAATCAAGTTTAATTTTGTTGTAATTAAAACCTTTAAGCGTAATTTCTATATATGAAAACTTCTATCGCAAGGAAAATCTTAATGGCCTTATCGGGCTTTTTCTTACTATTTTTCCTTCTTCAACATCTGACAATTAATTCATTGTCCTTATGTTCAAAAGAGACTTTTAACAGTGTTTCACATTTCATGGGCTACAATCCTCTAGTTCAATATGTGCTACAGCCAGTTTTAATCTTTGGTGTACTGTTCCATTTAATTATGGGAATGTACCTTGAAGGTCAAAACAATAAGGCACGAAGAAAAAAATATGCACAGAATAATGCTGGTGCAAATTCAACGTGGATGTCAAGAAACATGATTATTACTGGAGTAATGATTATGTTGTTTTTAGGGCTGCACTTTTACGATTTTTGGGTTGTTGAAATGAATTACAAATATGTCGCTAAACTTCCTGAGGATCCAACGAGATATTATGATGAGTTACAACATAAGTTTGTAGATATTTGGAGAGTAGCGATTTATGTATTGTCCTTCGTGTTCCTATCATTACACCTAATGCACGGTTTCCAATCTGCATTTCAATCAGTAGGATTTAGACATAACAAATACACTCCGATCATTAAAAAGTTAGGTACTGCATACGCGATTTTAGTACCGCTTGGATTTATAGTTATCGCATTTTATCATCATTTATCTCACTAAACTAATTAGATATGTCAGTATTAAATTCGAAAGTACCTGAAGGTCCAATTAAAGATAAGTGGACAAATCATAAAAATAAAATTAACCTGGTAAACCCAGCGAACAAACGTCACATTGATGTAATCGTGGTTGGAACAGGATTAGCGGGTGGTTCTGCCGCGGCTTCATTGGCTGAAATGGGATACAAAGTAAAAGCATTTGCTTTTCAAGATTCACCAAGACGTGCACACTCAATTGCAGCACAAGGTGGAATCAATGCAGCAAAAAACTACCAGAATGATGGTGATTCAACTTACAGATTGTTTTATGATACTGTAAAAGGTGGTGATTATAGAGGAAGAGAAGCAAACGTTTATCGTTTAGCTGAGGTGTCTGCTAATATCATTGACCAATGTGTAGCACAAGGTGTTCCATTCGCTAGAGATTATGGTGGATTGTTGGATAACAGATCATTTGGAGGTGTACTTGTGTCTAGAACATTCTATGCAAAAGGACAAACGGGTCAGCAGTTATTGTTAGGGGCTTACTCAGCAATGAACCGCCAAATTGGAAAAGGAAAAATTGAAATGTATAACCGTCATGAGATGTTAGATCTTGTAAAAGTTGACGGAAAAGCAAGAGGAATCATAGTTAGAAACTTGGTTACCGGTGCTATTGAAAGACACTCAGCGCATGCGGTTGTTTTAGCAACTGGTGGATATGGAAATGTATTTTTCTTATCCACAAATGCTATGGGATCTAATGTAACTGCAGCTTGGAGAGCACATAAAAAAGGTGCCTACTTTGCGAACCCTTGCTACACACAAATTCACCCTACTTGTATTCCAAGATCTGGTGATTATCAATCTAAATTGACTTTGATGTCAGAGTCGTTAAGAAATGATGGTAGAATTTGGGTGCCTAAAAAGATGGAAGATGTTGAGGCAATCAGATCTGGAAAGAAAAAACCAGTTGATTTGTCTGAAGATGAAAGAGATTATTACTTAGAAAGAAGATATCCTGCCTTTGGAAACTTAGTTCCAAGAGATGTAGCTTCAAGAGCAGCAAAAGAAAGATGTGATGCTGGGTTTGGTGTGAATGCTACCGGAGAAGCGGTATTCTTAGATTTTGCTTCGGCTATTCAACGTTACGGAAAAGAACAAGCTACAGTGCTTGGTGAAAAAAGTGCGTCAAAAGAAAGAATAACTGAACTAGGAGCAGCAGTGGTTAAAAATAAGTACGGAAACTTATTCCAGATGTACAATAAGATTGTAGATCAAGATCCTTATAAAACACCAATGATGATTTATCCGGCCGTTCACTATACAATGGGTGGAATCTGGGTAGATTACAATTTAATGACGACTATTCCTGGATGTTATGCGGCTGGAGAAGCAAACTTCTCAGATCACGGAGCAAATAGATTAGGAGCTTCTGCATTAATGCAAGGTTTGGCTGATGGATATTTCGTATTGCCATATACAATCGGTGATTATTTAGCAGATGAAATTAGAACAGGTCCTATTTCAACTGATTTACCTGAATTCGTTGAAGCTGAAAAAAATGTAACTGAGACTTTACAAAAGTTAATTGATATCAAAGGAACGAAGTCTGTGGATCACTTCCACAAAGAGCTTGGAAAAGTGATGTGGAATAACGTAGGTATGGCGAGAAATGAAGCAGGATTGAAAGAAGCGATTGAGAAAATTAGAGCCATTAGAGAAGAATTCTGGAAAGACGTAAGAGTTCCTGGTGGAATGAATGAGTTCAATCCTGAATTAGAAAAAGCTTCAAGAGTTGCAGATTTCCTAGAATTAGGAGAGTTATTTGCGGTAGATGCTTTAAATAGAAATGAATCATGCGGTGGTCACTTTAGAGAAGAATCTGTTGAGATGGACGGAGAGCAAAAAGGTGAAGCTAAACGTGATGATGTGAACTTTAAATATGTTGCAGCTTGGGAATGGACAGGAGATCCAGGAAAAGCAAACTTGCACAAAGAAGAGTTAGAGTTTAATGATATTGAGTTAAAACAAAGGTCTTACAAGTAAGCAAACAGTGCTCTTAATGTTAAAAGTGTTAGGGCAGTAAGTATAAAAAATATTGAATGAATAATTGAAAGTTAAAGTCATTAAATAGAACAAGAACAAAATCTTTGGTCTTTGATCTTTTGTCTTTAATCTAAAAAAAGAATTATGTCAGATAAAACAATGAACTTAACATTAAAGATTTGGCGTCAAAAAGATGCGAAATCTGCAGGAAAAATGGAAACTTATCCTATTTCAGGAATTTCTGAGCACATGTCTTTCTTAGAAATGCTGGATGTTTTTAATGAACAACAAATTAACGCAGGAAATGAGCCAGTGGCTTTTGATCACGATTGTCGTGAAGGAATCTGCGGAATGTGTTCACTACAAATTAACGGAGAGGCCCACGGACCAGATAGAAGAGTTACAACTTGTCAGTTGCACATGAGAATGTTTAAAGATGGCGATACTATTACTATTGAGCCGTTTAGAGCAACCGCATTTCCAGTGATTAAAGATTTAGTAGTTGACCGTTCTTCATTTGATAGAATTCAACATGCAGGTGGTTTCGTCTCTGTAAATACTTCAGGTAACACGCAAGATGCAAACGCACTTCCTATTGAGAAAGACAATGCAGACAAAGCCTTTGATGCAGCTACTTGTATTGGATGCGGAGCTTGTGTTGCTTCTTGTAAAAATGCTTCAGCAATGTTGTTTGTGTCAGCGAAAGTTTCTCAATTTGCTTTATTACCACAAGGTAAAGTTGAGGCTCAAGATCGTGTATTGAACATGGTACATCAAATGGATTTAGAAGGATTTGGGAACTGTACGAATACTGGTGCTTGTGAAGTTGAATGTCCTAAAGGAATTTCTTTAGACAACATAGCAAGAATGAATAGAGAGTATATGAAAGCTTCAATCATGAAAGATTAAGCAATTCTAAAATAAATTGAAAGGTGACTTAGATTTTCTTCGTCACCTTTTTTTGTACCTTCATTTTGGATGACTCCTTCAGAAATTTCAAATAAAACTATCATAGTAGCTCCACTTGACTGGGGGATGGGACATTTGACCAGGTGCTCTGTTTTGATACGTCAATTGCTACTAGCAGAGAATAAGATTGTATTTGCTGGAACGGATTTTCAATGTAATTGGATCCTCTGTGAGTTTCCTTCAGTTAATTGCGAAATAATAGAGGGGTATAAGGTTACTTTAGATTCAGAAAAGTCGACTTATTGGCAAATGATTGCTCAATCGGCTAAAATGTCTAAAGTGATGAGGTTTGAAAGCCAAAAAGCAGAAGAGTTAAGTCAGAAATATAATGCTGATGTGATTATTTCTGATAATCGGTATGCTTTTAGAAGTAAACTAACTCAAAACATTCTTTTAACACATCAGCTATCGCCACCAGTACCTTTGTTTAGAAAAGCAGTGACCAAAAGAATACAGAATTGGGCGAATGAATTCGATTTTTGCTGGATTCCGGATAATAATGAATCTCCCTTTTGCAAGGATTTAAACGAAGTTCAATTAAAAATTCCACTGACGTACATTGGTCGATTATCAAGGTTTAATAAGATTACGGCTGCTGAAAAATTTGACTTTTGCTTTATAGCTTCTGGGCCTTCACCACAAATTGAAAAATTTTCTGAAATGGTTTCAAATCTGTTGAATCATCATCATCAGAAATATGTTTTAGTTGTTCCGGTGGATATGGGCTTACCGCATCAAGTAGTAAATCCATCTACCGAGAAATTAAACGAATTAATTTGTCAATCATCAAAAGTTATTGCGAGAGCAGGATACACGACCATGATGGAGTTGAGTGAATTGAATAAGTTGTCCATTCTTGTGCCAACTCCAGGTCAATACGAACAAGAATTTTTGGCTGATCAGACAAATTTATCCGGGTTCACCTTTGTTCAACAGAAACAGCTCGACCAAATTTTCACGTCATTTATCGATTAGTTTATTTATTTAACAGTAAAAATCACTGTTTTATCGAAGAAATACGTAATTTAATCGACAACTTACTTTTTGATTACAATGAAAGATCTTGTTGAATTGAATAAAGCAACGGTAGAGCTTCAGGAGCCTGATATTTTAATAACTCGCTATAAAAATGATGTTTCTATCAGTGAAAAAGATGCAACTGAAATTGATAACGCGCACCTAACAATGTCACAGGGAAATGATATGTTTATTGTCGTTGATTTAACATTTGGTAATGCGAATATTGGAGCGGATGCTGAAGAGTTTTTTGTTTACAAAGGAAAAATGATTCCATACATAAAAGGAATTGCTATCGTGTCTAACCACCGCAGCTCATTTTTTGCTAAGTTGTTTTCAAAATCTTCAAAAACGCTATATCCAACAAAAGAGTTTATCACATTTGAAGAAGCATATAAATGGTTTAATACCTTAAGAGAATGATGCTAGAATTAGAAGAAGAGCAAGTTGTTAGAACAGAAAGTTCTGAGATTTCAATGTTAACGAATGATGTCGTTCAAATTCGTTTCTTGACAGATAGTTTAGTCTTACTTGAAGAAGCATTTGAGATTGACAATATCATTACATCTAAAATGATGGATGGCCCTAAGTTTATCTTGCTTAATGCCCTGTATATTCAAAGTAATATGAATTCTTCAAGTCAACGCTATTTCTCAAAAGAATCACAACTAAGGTTAAAAACGAAGGGCGTTGCAATACTTCTCAATAATTTGCCGATAAGACTTACAGCCTCTGTCTTTATCAAGTTTCATAAACCACCTTATCCAACAAAAATTTTCAATCAAAAAGAAGCGGCTTTAAAATGGTTTCAGCAGATTGAGCCTTAGTTGTTACAGTCACAGGCGGCCTCAAATTCTATCTTCACCCAAGAAAGTTTCTCGTTCCATTCTTTTTGAAAAGTCTTAGAAAAATTAAGTCCAGATAGATCTAAAGACCTCAAGTTTCTCAATTTAGTTAGTGCCTCAGGTAAATCATCAATAGGATTGTACCATAAATCTAAAACAATCAAACTTTGCATGTTTCCAATTTCATCCGGAATTACTTTGATGTCATTTTTTCCTAAAAACAAATTTCGGATGGAGACAACCTTGCATACTTGAACAGGGAATTCTGTGAAATCATTTTTACTCAAATCCAAAATCCTTAAGTCTTCAAAATCAAAAAAGGCAGGAATTTCAGTGAGTTTATTTTTGGCAAGATTTAATTCTTGGAGGTATTTAAATTGCATGATTTCTTTCGGAACCTCTGTCAATTTGTTTTTGCTTAAATCTAAACGGTAAACTGAATCTGCCGGAACAGTTAATGCTTCTTCAATACTCTTAAAAACACGATCTCTTTGGGCATTAGAATAATTACAAGCGAACAGTAGACTTATCAAAAATACGTTTGCAATTAACTTCATCTTTTCCTAGTTGTTCAATTAAATCTTCTTTTGATTTAAAAGACTTTTCTTCTCTTATTTTATCAATGAAATAGATCTCAATTTTCGAGCCATAAATATCTTCATCAAAGTCAAATATATGAACTTCTAGTCTTTGTTCGAGTCCTGCACTTACAGTTGGTCGCGTTCCAATGTTCATCATGGCATCATGAAAACGGCCGTCCAGTTTTACTTTTACGGCATAAACACCAGCTTGTGGCTTTAACTGAGTTGCTTCGATTTCACCAATATTTGCTGTGGGATAACCAAGTTGAGTTCCAATTTTATCGCCGTGAACAACAGTACCTTTAAACCTGAAAATGTGCCCTAAGTATTTATTCGCCTTCTGAATGTCGCCTTCTTTTAATGCATTTCGGATTTTAGTAGAGCTAATATTCACATCTTCCAATTTAAAAGCCGGAATTTCTTCTACTTCAAAATTATAGATCGGGGCGAGTTCTCTTAATAAGTCAATATTCCCTTCACGATTTCTTCCGAAATGATGATTGTAGCCAATGGTGAGCAGTTTTACATTTAAACTATTCACTAAGGTGTTTCTCACAAACTCAGTGGCGCTTTGACGGGAAAACTCTTTTGTGAAGGGGAATAAGATCAGATGATCGATTCCTGCTTCTGCTAATGATTCAATTCTTCTGTCCATATCTTGAATAAGTTCAAGATTATGATCGTTAGGGTGCAAAACCATTCTTGGGTGCGGATGAAACGTCAATAATACGGTTTCTCCACCAATTCGCTTCGCACTTTTGGATAGAAAATCTATGATTTGCTGATGGCCATTATGAACTCCATCATAGGTTCCCAGTGTTAAAACTGGGTTTTTTATTTCCGGAACTTCTTCTAAAGAATAATATACTTTCAAGGCCTTAGTTTTATCCCCTAAAAAGGCTGGGGAAAATCAGGACTTCAAAGTTATGTAAAAAACTTTCATCAAAATCCCACATATATATATAAAATGCATTAAATTTGCACCCGAAAATTGAATACCACCATTAAAAACAACAGATAATGTCTAACATTAACGGTAAGATTTCACAGGTAATTGGACCTGTAATTGACGTCACATTTGAGAAAGGAACAGAGCTACCTAAGATTATGGATGCTTTGGAAGTGACAAAGAAAGACGGAACTAAAGTAGTTTTAGAAGTTCAACAGCACATTGGAGATGACCAGGTAAGAAGTATTTCAATGGACTCTTCAGATGGATTTTCTAGAGGTATGGAGGTTGTTGCTACAGGAGCACCAATCACAATGCCAATTGGAGATGCTGTAAAAGGACGTTTGTTTAACGTAATCGGAGATTCTATTGATGGTTTACCAAATGTTGACAAAACAGGTGGTATGGGTATCCATAAAGAAGCACCTAAATTTGAAGACTTAACAACTTCAACTGAGGTTCTTTTTACAGGGATTAAAGTAATTGACTTAATTGAGCCATATGCAAAAGGTGGTAAAATTGGATTGTTCGGTGGTGCCGGTGTAGGTAAAACAGTATTGATTCAAGAGTTAATTAATAATATCGCGAAAGCTTATTCAGGAATTTCAGTATTTGCTGGTGTAGGTGAGCGTACAAGAGAAGGAAATGATTTGTTGAGAGAGATGTTAGAGTCTGGAATTATCACTTACGGTGATGATTTTATGCATGACATGGAAAAAGGTGGATGGGATCTTTCTTTAATTGACACAGAAAAATTAAAAGATTCTAAAGCAACTTTCGTTTTCGGACAAATGAATGAGCCTCCAGGAGCAAGAGCTCGTGTAGCACTTTCAGGGTTGACTTTAGCTGAATACTACAGAGATGGTGATGGAGAAGGTAAAGGAAATGATATCCTTTTCTTCGTAGATAACATCTTTAGATTTACGCAAGCAGGTTCTGAGGTGTCAGCACTATTAGGACGTATGCCTTCAGCAGTAGGTTACCAACCAACATTGGCAACTGAGATGGGAGCTATGCAAGAGCGTATTACTTCAACTAAAAACGGATCAATTACTTCAGTACAGGCGGTATATGTACCTGCAGATGATTTAACTGACCCGGCTCCGGCAACTACATTCGCCCACCTAGATGCAACTACAGTACTTTCTAGAAAAATTGCTTCTTTAGGTATTTACCCAGCGGTAGATCCTCTAGATTCTACTTCTAGAATTTTGACACCAGAGATTGTTGGTGAAGAGCACTATAATACTGCACAAAGAGTAAAAGAAACTTTACAGAGATATAAAGAATTACAAGATATTATCGCAATTCTTGGTATGGACGAGCTTTCTGAAGAAGATAAGTTAGTTGTACACAGAGCAAGAAGAGTTGAAAGATTCTTATCTCAACCGTTCCACGTTGCTGAGCAATTTACAGGATTAAAAGGAGCATTAGTTGATATCCAAGATACAATCAAAGGTTTCAACATGATTCTTGATGGTAAAGTTGATCAATACCCTGAAGCGGCATTCAACCTTAAAGGTTCAATCGAAGAAGCGATTGAAGCTGGAGAGAAAATGTTAGCTGAAAACTAAAAACAATTTACATGCTACTTGAAGTTATAACACCAGACCAAGTTTTATTTAGAGGAAATGTAACACATGTTGTGTTGCCTGGCCTAGATGGTTCTTTTGGTGTATTGTCAAATCACGCACCTATGATCTCTGCTTTATCTCAAGGAGAAATGAAGGTAGAGCAAATTCTTGAAGAGAATAAAGGAGACGAATTTGACGGAAAATACAATGAAGAGTACAAAAATGAAGCTACTTTTAATTTTGAAATTAAAGGCGGAATCATTGAAGTAAAAGACAATAAAATTATCGTTTTAGCTGAATAAGTTGATTCTATAAAACTTGAGGCCCCAATCCTTGATATACATCAGAGATTGGGGCTTTTTTTTGATGCAAGCCGATTTTTGAATAGTCAAATTCTCTTAAAAGCTGTTAAAGAAACAATTTAAAGAGGTGATCGGCGTTCAGAAAATATTGTAGAACCAAAAAAAACACGCAAATTTGTGTTCCTACGAAAATGAGCATAAAAGAAAAATTAGATACGAATAACATTCCTGAGCATGTGGCTATCATTATGGATGGCAATGGTAGATGGGCTAAACAACAAGGTCATGCCCGTCTTTTTGGACATGCGACTGGAGTTGAATCAGTAAGAGAAGCTTTAAAGGCGGCTACTGAAGTGAAAGTAAAGTATCTAACACTTTATGCATTTTCAACAGAGAACTGGAATAGACCCAAAGAAGAGGTGGATGGTTTGATGGATTTGTTAGTGACCACCATTGCAAACGAAATTGAATCTTTAAATGAAAATGAAGTTCGACTGAACGCCATTGGAAACTTAAATGAGTTGCCAGAAAAATGTCAGGCTGAACTAAAAAGAGCAATAGAAAAGACTTCAACAAATAAAGGAACTTGTTTGATTTTGGCGCTAAACTATAGTTCTAAATATGAAATGAAATCAGCGATTAAGACAATTGCAGAAAAATATAAAAATGGTGAAATAGAATTAGCTGACATCACCGACCAGCTAGTGAGCCAACATTTATACACTGCAGATATTCCTGATCCTGAATTAATGATAAGAACCAGTGGAGAGGTAAGGATTTCCAACTTTTTATTGTGGCAATTAGCTTATAGTGAATTACATTTCACACCAATCTTTTGGCCAGATTTTAAAAAAGAGGATTTTTATCAAGCCATTTACGAATACCAAAACAGAGAAAGAAGATTTGGACTAGTGAGTGAACAAGTAAACGCAACTAAATGAAAGCAGTAAAATTTCTTTTTCTGATGTTATTGGGGTTGACAACAAATATGATTGTTGCACAAAACCCTACCTATTTAAATCCATCTAAGCATACCATTGCAAGAACAGATGTATTAGGTGTAGATCACTTAAATCATGACGCCATTGTATTAATTTCTGGTTTGACGCCGGGAAAAGAGATCACTGTGCCGGGTGACGATATTACCGCGGCGATTAAAAAGTTATGGGAACAAGATTTATTTGCTGATGTTGAAGTAGGGTATACCAAAATTGACAATGTTACTGGCGATATCTTTCTATACATTAAACTGCAAGACAGACCCAAACTAACAGGGTATAAATTCACCGGTGACGTTTCTAAAAGTGATGCAGATAAAATCAGAGAAAGTATTGATTTATATAGAGGTAAAACTTTAACTGAATCTTTAAAAAGAAATACTGAAAATACGGTGAGAAGCTTTTATCAAGAGAAAGGTTTTTATAAAACGAAAGTGACCATTACAGAAATGATTGACACCAATGAGTTCAACTCAAGGGCTTTAGAAATTAACGTTGTCAAAGGGAATAGAATCAAAATTGAAGAGATTATTTTTCATAACAATGAAATTCCTAAAGATCCAGACAAATCAAAAATCGAAAATTTAAAAACTAAATTGTCTACATCAGATAGAGGATTGAGAAGAACAATGAAAGATACCAAGCAAAAAGGTATCATGCGAATATTCTCTCGATCTAAATTCAACAAAACAGCTTACGAAAGAGACAAGAAAGCAATCATTTATAAATACAATGAAGCAGGGTTAAGAGATGCGTATATCATCAAAGATTCAGTTTATGATATTGATGAAAAGCACATGGGAATCGAAATCTGGATTGACAAAGGAGATGATTACTTTTTTGGAGACATTTCATGGGTTGGAAATACAAAGTACACCGCCGGACAATTGGACACCGTTTTAGGAATCAAAAAAGGGGAGCAATACGATAAGGCATTGTTGGATCAACGTTTATACATGAGTCAGGATGGAAGAGATATTACTTCTTTATACATGGATAGAGGTTACCTTTTCTTCAATTTACAAGCGGTTGAGATGAATATTGATGAAAACAATCATATCAACTACGAAATTAGAATCAATGAAGGAAAACAAGCAAGGGTTAAAAACATCTTCATTTACGGGAATACAAAAACAAATGACCACGTAATTTTAAGAGAGATTAGAACAAAGCCGGGTGACTTGTTTAACAGAAATGATATTATCAGAACGCAGCGAGAATTGGCCAATCTAGGATACTTTGATCCAGAACAATTCAATGTTAATCCAATTCCAAATCCAGTAGATGGAACAGTGGATATTGAATATTACGTGGTAGAGAAATCTTCAGATCAAATTGAATTATCAGGTGGATATGGTGCTAACCGACTAATTGGAACCTTAGGTTTGTCCTTTACCAACTTCTCAACGAAAAATTTCTTCAAAAAAGGAGCATGGCAACCATTACCAGCAGGAGATGGACAGCGTTTAAGTATTAGAGGTCAAACGTATGGTAGGGGATATCAATCATATAACTTCTCATTTACTGAACCTTGGCTAGGAGGTAAAAAACCGACTTCATTCACCATGTTTATGTCACATTCATTAATCACGAATTCGGTGGCAAAAACAGATCCGACTTACCAGCAAACATCAATTACTTCAGTGGGTACTGGTTTAGGTTCTAGATTAAAATGGCCAGATGATTATTTCCAGATTTATGGAGAGTTGAATTATCAGTATTACGACTTAAGACAATCTAACTTTTTTGTGTTTTCAGATGGTTACTCAAACAATATTTCTTTAAAAGGAGTGTTAACTAGAAACTCAATTGATCAACCCATTTATCCGAAAAATGGTTCAAAGTTCACTTTAACAGGAAAAGCAACTTTGCCTTATTCGGCCTTTGACGGAGTAGAAGATTATTCTGTTTTAACTGATCAAGAAAGATATAAATATGCAGAGTATTATAAAATCAAGTTTACAGGAGAATGGTATGCACCACTTTCTAAAAACAAAAAATTGGTATTGCACCCTAAATTCGGATTCGGATTCTTGGGGGCATACAACCGTAGTAGAGGAATTTCACCATTTGAGCGTTTCTATCTTGGAGGATCAGGATTAAACGGGACATGGCAATTTGACGGAAGAGAAATCATTTCATTGAGAGGTTATAACGGTCAATCTCCAGTTTCGCCAACAACAGGTGGAACAGTTATTGCAAAGTATTCTATGGAGTTGAGGTATCCGGTTTCACTGAATCCAAATGCAACCATTTACGGATTGTTATTTGCTGAAGCAGGAAACACTTACAATGGCTTTACAGACTTTAACCCTTTCAACGTAAAAAGATCAGCCGGTGCGGGTGTAAGAATTTTCTTACCAATGTTCGGTATGTTAGGAGTAGATTTTGCTTGGGGATTCGATCCACTTGATCCTGGAGCACAGGGTGTTGGTTCGGCAGATGACCCTGGAGCAACTCAAAAAGGCTACACTTTTGGTTTCTTCCCAATAATTGGAATGAATATTGGAGATTTATAAGTAGTAATCAATAAACAGTTCTGCGAATATTGTTAAATTTGCAGCCTTCTAAACAGATATGAAGAAAGTAATAGGAATATTAATCGTTTTAATGAGCTTCGCTACAGTAGCTTCAGCACAGCGATATGCGTATGTAGATACACGGTATATCTTAGAAAGTAATCCAGAGTATACCAAAGCACAAGAAGAGTTAAACAAGCTTTCTGAGCAATGGGTAAAAGAGGTAGAAGATAGATTTAACCAAGTGCAAACGAAAAGAAATGAGTTTGAAGCGGAGAAAATCTTATTGCCAGAAGAGATTAAGAAACAACGATTAAAAGAAATAAATACCTTAGAAACGCAAGCAAAAGAATTGCAAAAAAAGCGTTTCGGAGTTGGTGGAGACTTGTTCTCAACAAGAGAGCAATTAATTAAACCAATACAAGATCAAATTTTTAACGCCATCCAAAAAATAGCAGGTGAGCGTAATTTCGCCTTTGTTTTTGACAAGGCAAATCAATCAAATTTACTCTACGCAGACCCTAAGTATGATATTAGCGATCAAGTACTTAGAGAAATGGGCATTAAAGTTGTAAAGAACTAAGAGTAAAGACACAAACAAATAAAATGAATATGAAAAAATCAATTATAATATTAATCGCTCTTTTAACGCTAGGATCATTTGGAGCGGTAGCACAAACTGCAACTTTTGCTCACGTTCACAGCATTGAAGTTTTTGATACGATACAATCGTTTAAAGATTTACAGAAAGAACAAATGGAGATTCAAAAAAGATATGCAGACGTAGAAAAGAAAATCTACGCAGATCTTGAGAAAATCCAAAGAGAAGTTGAAATGGGTGGAGATACCTTAAGTCAAATTGAGTTTGCTTTGTATCAAGATGATGCCAATAATAAACAATTGCAATTACAGAAAGTACAGCAAAGTACACAGCAATCAATGGATATCTTGACGCAAAGATCTTATAAGTTAGAAGAGATGTACAGAAAAGCTGTTGAAAAGGTAGCAAAAGCTGAAGGTGTAACTTATGTATTTGATGCTGATCAGCAAGTGATTTATGCTTCTGACAAAGGAAAAGATTTAACAGATAAAGTAATGCAAGAATGTTTGAAAATGGATGCTGAAAATCCAGTTCACAGATATCCTTGATTCTAATCTTGAAAAAAAAATTAAAAGCCGATTCAATTTTGAATCGGCTTTTTTTATGCGATTAACTGCAAATAATAATTCCCTCAGCTTATTCAGAACCGATTGCACATTTTATTTCGGATTAATCTTAAATTTGAGAACATGGAAAACAAACCAATCGGCATATTTGATTCTGGGGTAGGAGGACTTACAGTTGCTAAGGCAATCGCTCAGGCGCTTCCTAACGAACAAATCATTTATTTTGGAGATACTGCGCACTTGCCTTATGGAGATAAGTCCAGAGAGTCTGTGAAAGCATATTCAAAAAGAATTACTGGTTTCTTATTGGCAAAAGGATGTAAAGCGATAGTAATTGCCTGTAATACGGCTTCAGCTCATGCGTTTTCTGATTTGAAGAAGTTTTATCCAAAGGTGCCCATTATCAATGTAGTGAATCCTACTGTGAATTACTGTTGTGAAAAGTTTGATGCAGGAAAAATCGGCGTTATTGCGACAAAAGGAACCATAAAGTCGAGAATATATCCGAGAAAAATAGTTAAAAAGAATCCAAACCTTGAGGTTCCGCAGGCTGCTGCACCTTTATTAGTTCCAATGATTGAAGAAGGATTTTTTAACAATAACATTTCGCAAACAATTATCAATTCGTATTTGTCATCTAAAAATTTTGAAGGAATCCAGGCTTTGATTTTAGGATGCACACATTATCCTCTCATTAAAGAAGAGGTTAAAAACTATTTTAAAGGTGAAGTTGATGTGATTGATTCTGCTTCAGTTGTAGCTGAGTTCACTAAGAAATTATTGAAAAAAGAAGGCCTACTCGCTAATGAAAAAAAGGCTGATAACTTGTTCTATATTTCAGACTTTACGGATAGCTTCAAAGAAACCTCAAAACTCTTTTTCGGCGAAAAAATCAACCTGCGCGAAGAACGTATTTGGGATTAGGCACATTTCGCTGGTTTTAGTTCGAATGTTGTTTAGATTTAAGAACTAAGAGTCAAGAGTCAAGAGTCAAGAGTCAAGAGTCGAGAGTCAAGAACAACGTCCCTCCACTTCGACTTACTTCGGCTTCGCTCAGCACAGGCCGCTCGGTCAGCGGTTAATGAAACACGTCCCCTTTCGTTCCTCTCGGCTTACTTCGGCTGCGCTCAGCACAAGCCGCTCGATTAACTCGGTCATCTCGCTACGAAACACGAAACACGAAACACGAGTCTCGAGTCTCCAGTTTCACCTCCCAGATACCAACGCCACGAAACACGAAAAACGAAACACGAGTCTCCAGTGTCCAGTTTCAACCCCCGGATACCAACGCCACGAAACACGCTCACCATCCGAAACACAGTGAAGGATGGATCCACGAGTTTTGTCATTTCCTGAATTAACCCTAGTATTGTAGAACAATAAAAATCGCAGTATTAAAAATCTACCCTATCACATATTAAATATCATTATGATCGCGGGAGGAGTGGGCTTTATCATGGCTATGCTAAACTTGATTCCATGGCTGTTGCAATTTAGAATTATGCACTTTTTAATTTTGGTGGGTGGGTCTATTTTTTTAAAACTGTTGTATGGATTGCTTTTCAAAGATTCTGCCGACCCCATAAATGTTAACCCTTTGGCCAGAAAACTTTTTTATGCCGCTATGGCTATTCTGGCTTTGGCTTTATTCATGAGAAAATATGGTTTACCTTATTATAATGTGGTTCTTTATTTAGATATTCCTGCTCAAATAGGGGCCTTGGCAATTTCCTTTTCGTCTATAGGATTATCAAAAAAAGAATTAAATGAAGATATCTTGGACTCATGAAGTTATACCTGGATAGTGAAATAGCAAATGAAAAATTTTCGGTGTTGCCTTCAGGAATAATAACGGTTTCTGAAATTGCTGAGCTGTTAACTGCTGATCTGAAAACGGATGAAGGAGTAGTTTGGATCGGAGAATATACAGATGCCTTACTTGAAATAGTTCCAAAAGAAAGAAAATATGGCTGGATGCTGGCCTCCTTAAAAAATCCTTTTTTTGTTAAACTTGAGCAGCTTGAAGACTTGGAGAGGTTCAACAAAGTTAAATGTGATGGATTTGTTTCTACATCTAAGGAGATCTTATTAAAACTAGATAATCAATTCAATGGATGATGTTGTAAAAGGTTTTATTGAAGGTTTGATTGCCACTTCGTTGATTGAATGGATAGCAGTGGCCACAGGTGTAGCTTATGTGATTTTGGCAGCGCGAAAAAGCATTTTCTGTTGGGTGTTTGCGATAATTAGTTCAGGGATTTACATGTATCTATGCATTTCGGTTGATTATATTCTAGAGTCCTTTTTACAGTTTTTTTATGTGATAATGGCGATTGTTGGGTGGGTGATGTGGAATAAATCAAAATTAGATAATTACCCAATTGTTAAATGGAAACCCAATTTTCACGTCTTCAACATTGGTGTTAGTGCAGTGATTTGTCTGGTTTTGGGCTATTATTTTGATGAATCTACGGATCAGGCTTATCCATATCTGGATGCTTTCACCACAGTGTTTAGTTTGGCTGCGACTTATATGGTAATGCAAAGGGTTTTGGAGAATTGGATCTATTGGATTGTGATAGATATTGCAGGGATGTTTTTGTACGCGGCTAAAGGTTTTTATCTTTCGGCTGTGCTGTATTTCGCATTTACGATTATTGCTGTTTTCGGATACCTAGCTTGGCGGAAGAAGTATAGAGAATTGAATCTTAAACATGATTAAAATAGCAATTACAGGACCCGAGTGTTCAGGGAAAACGACTTTAGCCATTGCTCTAGGACAGGAGTTTGACATTAGTTGGATTCCAGAATTTTCGCGAGTTTACCTTTCTAAACTAGATCGATCTTATAAGCAAGAAGATCTGGATGTTATCGCCCAAAAACAGCAGAATGCCATAGATTTAATTGAAAGAATCGGAAAGGGAAAGTACTTAATAACAGATACTGAAATGACGGTCATGAAAATTTGGTCGCAAGAAAAGTATCAAGATGTCTCTGAAACGATTACCACTCTCTGGCAGCAACAATCTTATGACCTGTATTTACTTTGCAAGCCTGATATTCCATATGAAAATGATCCCTTAAGAGAGAATCCTGATGACAGAGACCGACTTTATGAAATTTATAAAGCTGAATTAATTTCAAAAGGAGTTCATTTTGTTGAAATTGAAGGGCTTGAGTTCCAAAGAAAAGCAAAGGCTTTAAAAGCCATTGAAGATTTAAATTCAAATTAAAATTTAAGCTATATCTTTGCGGCGTCTTATTTAATTTAAGACGTCTCATAAGGGGTGTCCCGATTGTTCGGGACTGAGATTATACCCATTGACCAGATCAGGCTAGTACCTGCGTTGGGAAATGAAGACAAATTATTTATTAACTAATTCCCAAGAATTAGCCCCTTGTCTTGTTAAAAACAAGATAAAATGAAAACAAATTTCATTGCTATGATTTGGGCCGTATTACTTTCGGTTCCGGTCACATTTTCACAATTTTCCATTCAAGGAAACGTCCAATCAAGCGAGGGCGAAAATTTAGCTTGGACTAAAATCAAAATCAAAGACACATACGTAGGTGCCCTATCAGATGTGGATGGTAATTTTGAAATCTCAAATTTAAAGGCCGGAAATTACGTCCTGATTTTTGAATCGGCTGGGTATGAAACCCTTGAAAAAGAAGTTGATTTAAAAGAGGATATTACAGGGCTAAACATCCAGTTAGTTGAAAGCCCTTACATGTATGATGCGGTTATTGTTGAAGCCGTGAAGGCAGGTGACAAAACGCCATCAACCTATACCAACCTTGACAGAAAGGATATTGACAAGCAAAACTTTGGTCAAGATATGCCCTTTTTGTTTCAAGGAACGCCATCTACCGTTGTAACATCTGATGCTGGAGCAGGAGTGGGGTATACGGGTATTCGAATTAGAGGTGTCGATCCAACAAGAACCAATGTTACCATTAACGGTATTCCAATTAATGATTCAGAATCGCACGGAACTTTCTGGGTAAATATGCCAGATTTCGCATCTTCGGTGGATAACATCCAAATTCAAAGAGGAGTCGGAACTTCTTCTAACGGTGCCGCGGCTTTTGGGGCAAGTATTAATGTTGAAACCAATGATATCAATCGAAAAGCCTATGCTGTTTTAGATAATTCAGTTGGATCTTTCTCAACTTGGAAAAACACCATAAAGGCAGGTTCTGGATTAATCAACGATAAATTCACGGTTGATATGCGTTTATCAAATATTCAATCTGGTGGATACATTGATAGAGCCGCTTCTGATTTAAAATCCTTATATGTTTCTGGAGCTTGGTTAGGAAAGAAATCTATTTTGAAAGCAAATGTTTTTATGGGTAGAGAGAAAACTTACCAGGCTTGGTGGGGAACTCCGGAATCAGTGCTTTCTGGCAATCAAGATTCAATTATTGCATTTGCCGATAGAAACTGGATTTTTGGAGAAGATCGTGACAATTTATTGAATTCAGGTAGAACATATAACTATTATACCTACGAAAATGAAGTGGATAATTATGGTCAAGATCACTATCAATTACACTTTGTCCATGAGTTTAATTCTAAGCTGAATTTCTCAGTTGCTGGGCACTATACAAGAGGAAAAGGATATTTTGAGCAGTACAAAGCTGACGAAGACTTTTCAACTTACGGATTTGATCCTCTCGTGTTTACTAATGATACCGTGACTACAACAGACATCATCAGAAGAAGATGGTTGGATAACCATTTTTACGGAGGAATTTTTTCATTGAATTACAGTTCAAAGAAAGGTTTAGACATTACCTGGGGTGGAGCTGCTAATGCTTATCAAGGAGCGCACTACGGTGAAGTAATCTGGGCAGAATTTGCTTCACAATCTGATATTAGAGATAGATATTATGAAAATGATGCCTTTAAAGTTGACGTAGCTTCTTATGTAAAAGCAACTTATTCGTTGAAAGATTTCACGTTTTACGGAGATGTTCAATACAGACATATAGATTATAGCTTTTTAGGTTTTGATGAAGTAGATGGTCAAATAGAGGCGTTAGATCAAAAAGTAAGTTATGATTTCATCAATCCAAAAGTCGGTGTGATGTATGACTTGAATGACAAGCATAATTTTTACGGGTCATTTGCAATTGCAAACAGAGAACCAACTAGAGGAGATTTCGTTGAAAGTACACCTGCGTCAAGACCTACACATGAAACCTTACAAAATGCAGAGGTAGGATACCGATTGAAAACGAAGAATGTATTCGTTAATGCGAATTATTATTTAATGAACTACCAAAATCAATTGATTTTAACGGGTCAAGTGAATGATGTTGGAGCTTACATTAGAGATAACGTAGCAAAAAGTTATAGAATGGGAGTTGAGTTAGAAGGAGGCGTACTTTTAGGTAAAAAAGTTAGTGTAACAGGTAATGTAACCTATAGTCAGAATAAGATTCCAACATTTATTGAGTACATTGATGACTATGACAACGGAGGACAAATTGAAATCACACATACAAATACTGATTTAGCTTTTTCTCCAAACTTGATTAGTTCAGCTGCAATTTCTTACGAACCATTGAATAACCTTTACTTAACCTTTACTTCAAAATATGTAGGAAAGCAATACTTGGATAACACTTCTAATGAAAGCAGAAAGTTAGACGCTTATTTCGTTTCGCATTTAAGAGCAGAGTATTCTTTTACAACCAAGGTTTTTAAAGAAGTTAAATTGGGAGCATCCGTAAATAATATCTTCAATCAATTATATGCTAATAATGGATATACTTATGGTTGGTACGCAGGTGGTGCGTATGCAAGAGAAAATTTCATGTATCCGCAAGCCGGAATAAACTTCTTAGGTAGATTAACCTTAACATTATAGAATAAGTCATATTGTAATTAAAGGTCGTCTTAGAAACAAGACGGCCTTTTTTATTGAACTACAACGCGCTTTCTGGCAACCGCACCGTTCACTTCAATTTCAGCGATATAAACACCTGGGGCCAATTCTGAGACTTGTAATTGACCATTATTCATTACTTCTCGGTAAACTAATGCTCCTGCAGAATTGAATAGTTTAACTTCTGCTGAAGGAGCAGCTAAGGCAATTGTGAATTGTCCGTTGGATGGGTTAGGGTAAATAGAGATAGCTTCTTCTAA
This sequence comes from Crocinitomicaceae bacterium, assembly GCA_039939375.1. Taxonomy (GTDB): domain Bacteria; phylum Bacteroidota; class Bacteroidia; order Flavobacteriales_D; family Crocinitomicaceae; genus Paracrocinitomix. The sequence continues at coordinate 813,640 of JBDVJO010000011.1, forward strand.
TTGCTGATTTTCTGTATCTAATGCAATCCAACTAACATGAACACAACTAGAGGTATCCATACAAGCATTTAAGCCAACCACAACGGCATAGGTTCCAACTTCGGTAGCAAAGAAAGATTGATTTGTTTCCCCAGGAATTGCCTCATTTGTAGAGCAGTCAATCCATTGATAGGTGGCGTTATTTTGATTAGAAGTTAATTTAGAAATGTTTTGCGAAATTGATAAATTCGGAGGAAGATCTACCGTTAAATGAGTGTAGATTGTGCTGTCGCAGAAATTAGTCGCGGAAACAACATCTGCGTAGGTTCCTGATTCCGTGTAAGTGTTTAAGCCAATAGAGTAACTGTCCCCATAACAAATAGAAACGTAATTATCAGACGTTATTGGTGCGTCCATTGTTAGGTGTGTTATGATGGTACTATCACAACCAGAAGTAGATTGTACTGTATGCGAATAATTACCTGGAACATAAGTCGCGGTTCCGTTAATGTAATAAACTCCTCCATCACACATGTTGGCGTATTCATCAACTATAATTTCATCTTCAACCGTTAGCACGGTATTTACAACACTGTCACAACCTTCTGTAGTTGTGATGATCGTAGAATAAGAGCCTGAAGTTGTGAACACATCAGAACCAACGGTATATGATTGTCCTGAGCAGATAGTAGGAGATATAGAAGTTGTAATAGGAGGGGTAACGGTTAACGTGGTATTAACTGTACTGTCACATCCAGCAACTGAAAGAACTACATCTGTGTATGACCCTGAACTCGTATAATTGGAAGACCCTACGGTATAAGATTGACCTGAACAAATAGTTGGAGAATTATTGCTCATTAAAATTGGACAAAGATCATTACTGTAAAAATAGGCAGCACCTGCATCATCCAACGAATCTGCTCCAACATCATTAAAGTCGTTGTACTGGGCCCCAACAACTATCGTATGACCAGTAAGTCCAACATCCACGCCGAAATCATCTCCTATAGCACGGTCAGACGCATCAATTTTTTGAATTTGTGACCAAATGCCTCCGTTCTTTTCAAAAATATAAGCAGAACCAGCATCTGCCTTGTCGTCTGCATTGAATTCATCTTGATCATCCGAATGACAGCCTAACACCATTAGTGTATCTTCAAAATCTATTGAATAACCAAAATGGTCTCCAGATGAACGGTCATTTGGAACAATTTTTTGAACCTCATTCCATGTTCCACCTAAATCTCTTTCAAATAAATAAACAGATCCTGGGTTGGTCAGGGGATTATTTCCATTTTCATCTTCATCTTCAGAATAAGCGGTTACGGCAATAACGTTAGAGTCAATGGCTACTTCAGAGCCAAATCTGTCCCAAGCTTCACGGTCTGAATTTTGAATTTTTTGAACCTGTGTCCAAACGCCTCCGCTTCTTTCAAAGATATAAGCAGCACCAGAAGTCCATAATCCACCAGAAAGCGGTGATGTTGTGGCGTAATCATGATGAAAAGCTCCAACTATCATGTAGTCTTTCCATAAATCTACAGCACAACCAAATTGATCGGCTAAATCTTCTCCTGAATAACCATTGGGATAATTCATATCTACCCACCTGTCATCAGCAACAACCTTTTGTGTCTCATTCCAAGTACCAGTTCCATCCAATTCAAACATGTAAACTGAACCTGAATGATATTTAAAATCTCCACCTGCGGCATCATGGTCTTCTATATGAGCTCCTACAACAATCGTGCTGTCATGAATCGCAACTGACCATCCAAATTCGTCATCTGCATCTCTGTCAGAGGCCACAATTTTTTGAGTTTCAACCCAAGTTCCGGAAATGTTTTGAAAAATATATGCTGAACCCGCTTTTGATAAAGAGTTGGCATCATTGACATCATCATCTTCTCCATAAGCACCAACAACTAAAAAGTCGCCTTCCATGTCAACTGACCAACCAAAACGGTCATAATCATCTTGATCAGATGAGAATAATTTTTGAACTTGAACCCAGTTGTTCTTGCCTTGCATTTCATAGATGTATACAGATCCCATGTTGGGATTAGAACCACCAAAATCATCTCCATAAGCACCTATTGCGGCATAATTTCCATCAATAGAAACAGCATACCCTAAACGGTCATCTTCTGCACGGTCAGATGCCACCGATTTTACCACTTCTTCAAAGCTCTGAGAAAATCCCAAAACCGAAGCAAATAGGGCAAATATGCTGATTGATAATTTCATTATTTCTGAATAATTACTTTAGATGTGAAGCCTTCTTCAGTGACTAAAATATAAGTTCCGTTTTCTATTCTACTCAAGTCAATTTTATGATTTGCAAAGCCGCTTTTAACTAATTTTCCATCCAGTCCAAACAACTGAAAATTAGTGGAAATGTTGATAATTAATTCACCCTGTGTTGGATTAGGATAAACAACCAATTCATTACTTGTTGACTCATCAATGGTAGATATGTCATTGTTATCGCGTGGAGTAGGGTAGGTAAACGTGCTGAAAGTTGAAGAACCATTCGGGTATCTTCCAAAAGAATAATCCGTTGTCGTTTCAGGATAGATTAAAAAATCAACTAAAGTACCTGTAGGACTATATAAATAAACCGTTTGAGTGCTATTCGGTAATTTAAAATTAACATGATCAGCTCCTTGATAAAGTTCATTGTCGTGCCAAAGTAATCGATATCCATTTGCCGGAATAATCGTCCCACCAGGAATCGTCCATTCTATTGTATCTCTTTTTATTTTCCAGTTGGATAGGTTAACTGCAAAATCATTTGGATTATAAAGCTCTAACCAATCGTCATAATCTCCAAAGTAATCAGCCATATAGTTTGAATTTGAAGGCATAACCTCATTGATTACAACATTTTGAAAGCTTGAAGTAGCTTGGAAAACCGCAGTAATAGTGGTGTCATTGTGCGGAATCCATTTCACCGTATCTTCTGTAATTCCAGATTCTAACCATTCAACAAATTCAAACCCTGGCATTGGAACCGCAATTAAAGTAGAGGTAACCGAATCAATATAACTACCCACCCAAGGATAAATTGTGCCTTCAACTCCAGGTAAGTTTTCGTTGATTAAAATCGTGTTAATTTGAACACTACCCATGCTTTGATCATTTACATCAATCGTCACAAAAGAAGTGTCTGGATATCCCCACTTGTCCATGATATCTTCTTTGACCTTTTCTTGCCTTCTACCAGCAAATCGGTGCAAGTGATAAAAAGAGGTGTCCCATTGAACTAAAGTCGGTGTTTCAAGGGCACGATCTGCCAGATTATCTGCTTCTGAAGGATATCTCCAACGACTAACGTTTTCAAGCATTTCTGGTGTTAATTCGTTGTAGATTTGATCCATTTTAGCATGTAAGGTATTTGCTTTGAAGTGAGAGTTCATCAAATCACAAATTCGGTTAATCCACATTTCTTTAAAAATCGGACTTCCCAACAAGCCTCTGAATAATCTAGAGTAAGGAGAAAAAGGACCCGTTTCAATGGTCGCCGCGTTGAGCGTGTTAACCGTATAATAAGCATTACTACATGAACCTCCAAAGGCACCATCTAAATCATAAAAACACCATCTGAATTTACCGTCATGACCTGGTCCTGCTCCTGGATTATATCCACCCGTTTTTCGCCAAAGCACAACATTAGAATAAACCCAATCTTCGTTACTTAAAAAGATTTCTGCAGCCATGTAATCAATGTAATTATCCATGTCCATTCGGTCTGCCATCCATTCAAAATTTTCAGGTAAAGTCATGTCAGATGTGTCTGCAAAAGTTTCGATCTTTACCATTTCTAAACTGTCAGCGCTACTTCCTCCACCTTGTCTATCGTATTCCTGATCAAGGATGGTTAAATCATTATCATCAATACCATACTGGTTTTGAAAGAAGTAAGGGTCAACTCTTTCTTTAATTGAGTGGATTCCCCAATATTCTCCATTCAGAAAAAAGATAACATGCTTGTGATGTTGTTGGTCGCCATTTAAATCTTCAGTGATAAGCTGAGCTAAATCATCTCTAGGAAAACAGTCTGGCCGGTGTCCTCCAGATTTAATCAGAATTCGTTTGAATTTATCCAATTGATAATTATCAAAAAAGGGATAGCTAAAATTGTTAATGTCCTCATATTCAGCATAAACTCTAAACGATTTTTTTGCCGAATGCCTGCTTCCTCCTCCATGAATTCTTGTTCTAACTTTTTGCTGAACTACGAGATTACCGTTCTCATCAAAGTATTCAAGATTGGCGATTCTTTCCCAAGCCGCTCCTTTTTGGGTATAATTGGCAGAATTACCATAATGATAGATTCCGGTAGCGGCTGAAAATAAATCTAAGCTATCCACAACAAAAGATAAAATGGGCATGCTATAAATGGCAGGGCCTTGACTATCTACGATTACCGTTTTGGTTACTGTTTCTGAAGGAACGAATCCAGCTTTGTAAGCTTTAACTTTGAGGATGTTTATTTTAAAAACTTCTCCCTCAGGTTCTAACCAACCTCTATTGTTGGCTCTTGATTCAGTATAATCTCCTATTGGATAGGAAAAAGATGGGTTGGTCGGAATCATGGAGAAATTATTCTCATCCCCAATTCTTGTTGTTAAATCAAAAGGGGCAGAATATTGTTGACTCGTAGGTAAAGGTTCACTTCCATTAATGGTGTAAAACAAAGTGACACCTGGTTCAGGATGCGAAATCGTAACATTGACATCACTTAGATAAAAGCCAGAATTAACGCTCACTGTAGGTTCTGCGAGCTGTTGTGCAAAAGAATTGCTGAGAATTAAGGCAAATATTAAAGTGTAGAGTTGTTTCATTATTCTTTAATACGTATTTTTTGATGTAATGGATTCCTGATTTGAGAAAAATAATTTTTTAAGTCCAACAAAAAGTCGGCATCTTCTTCTATTTTGTTGCCTATTACAACTATATCTGCTCCCGCTTCGTAACAATTTTCAATTGCTTGAATGCTTCTAATGCCTCCACCTATTATTAATGGAACGGTTATATTTTTCTTAACGGCCGAAATCATTGGGCAAGGAACAGAGGTTAGCGCTCCGCTTCCTGCATCTAAAAATATTGCTTTGAATCCCATCATTTCACCAGCTATAGCTGTATTAACGGCGATAGTATCTTGGTCGTTGGGAATTGGCGTTGTCTGACTTACGTATGAAACAGATGAAACCTTACCGCCATCTATCAGGAGGTAAGCTGTAGGAATCGTTTCAATATCCATTTTCCTAAGGAGATGTGCAGACTGCACTTGATGACCAATTAAAAAATCAGGATTTCTACCTGACAACAATGACAAGAACAAAATACCATCTGCTTTTTCATTGATTTGATGATGTCCACCAGGGAAAATAATCAAAGGGATATCTGAAATAGAATTTTTTAATAAATCAAAACACTGATTGAAATCTTCAGCAGAAACTGTACTCCCGCCAACAAAGATAAAATCTGGTTTAACGGCATTTACTTTCTTTGCAAATTGCTCAAATTCTTCTGGACTTTGCTTTTTATCAGGGTCGACAAGAATGGCTAGTTTCTTCTTGCCCGTATTCAGAAATTCATCTACTAAATTCATAAAACAATAATTTTATCTTGCTTTATGATGCTGCCATCACTTGTAATTCGATATAGGTAACTGCCTTTGTCAAACGAGGAAGTATTGAATGTCTTCATAGAATTATTAACTATTTCAGAAAACGCGAGTTGACCTGATAACGAGAAGATTTCAAGCTTGTAATTTTCTATTCCGCATTCAATCGTTATAAAATCAGTTGTTGGATTTGGATACACCTGAATAGTTGCAAGTTGATTTTTATTTGCACTTAACAAGGGGTCAAAAGACCAAAAATCTTTCATGTTAGTTCCGTCAGTTCCTGTCCCAGCATAGGCCGTTTCTCCAATTACGAATGAAACCATATATCGTCTACCTTCTCCACAAAAATCGTTGAATTGTTCCCAAGTGTCTGTTTCGAAATCGTAGCGCCAAAAATCTTTGTAGTCATTAGTGGCATCAACATCATTTCCTGTCCCTATATATCCATATCCGCCTACTGCAAATCCAGTCGCATCTTGTCTATTCACAGTTCCAACATCTGCAAGTTGCTCCCAAGTATCGGTTAGTGGGTCGTAACTATAAAAGTCTCTTGTATCATCTCCAAAAATGTGTCCAGTTCCTAAATAGCCTTTTCCGTTATATGAAAATGCAACTGCCGAACTTCTTTCTTCTCCCAAAAAGTTAGCGACCGGATACCAATCGTCAGCAACAGGATCATATTTATAGAAGTCATCTAAATAACCAAAATCAGATTGACCGGTTCCAACATATCCAAATTCACCAAGCACAAAAGCTGATGCTCCTCTTCTCGGGTGCCCAGGGTAAGATGCAATTGGTTGCCAAATGTTTAATTGCGGAACATATCGATAAAAGTCGTTGAAGTATGCATCCTGATCGTCTTCTCCCATTCCTACATAGGCAAATTCTCCTATCGTAAATGCAGTAGATTGATAACGCTTGCCACCACCAAAATCTGCAATTTGCGTCCAAGAATCTGTACCGGGATCATATTGCCAATAATCTTCATGTGTAATTTCAACTCCAGAATTAATATGACCTCCGCCAATATATCCTTTGTTGCCGATAGAAAACCCAGTACAACGGTGTCGTGCGTCTCCGCCAAAACTAGCTTTCTGTGTCCATTGACAGTCTGACAATCCAGTGAAAGGACTGACCAAGAAAATGGCCAATATTGAAATGTGTAGTAGAGTTTTCATTTAAAGTTGTTGTAAAGATAATGAAAATCTTCGCCTAAATCGATAAAACAAGCCTGTCAATTTTGTTCTAATAAACTGATTACATAGAAATTAAATGACAATAGGTGATAATAAATTCCTTGTACTTCAAATACTTATACTCGTAATTATGAGACTCCCCATTTTTATAGACGGCGATATAGCCAGGATTTTCTATGCTTTGCACACTCATGTCTTCCCTAAACCTTAAGCCCGGAATATCTTCGATTTTATAGATGGCTTCTTTTATGCTCCAGATCATTGTTAGCACTTCAATATCATCACAATTCCAGTTTTTTAACTCGAATGGAGATAGAAACTTATGTTTAATTCGGTGAATTTTCTCCTTATAAAATTCAATATCTATTCCTACTTCGTATTTCTTAGAGTATGCGATTAAAATTACATTCTTTGAGTGAGACAAGCTAATGAATCCTTCTGTTAAAAATGGTTTTCCAGTTTCTTTATATTCAATCAGGTGGTCTAAATTGAATTCTCTTAGCAGCAAACGACTAAAATAAAACTCGAGCTTTCGGTTTTTACTGTAGAATTGGTTGAACTTCTGTTTTTCTTCCTGACTCAAGATGTTGAAGTCTAATTGCGCTATATCCGCCTCTGAATACACGATTTGTTTGATTTTCAGGTCACTTTCATTAATGATATTGCTGATTTCGTAGTTCAAAAGCTGTGTTTTTCGTGCAAATTAAAAAGGAGTTTTGTATTTTTGCACCTGAATTAAAAGAAAATAAAATAAAATGAGCGATACTCAAGAAAAATTAAGCTACAAGGTTGCTGATATCAGTTTAGCAGATTGGGGAAGAAAAGAGATAAAATTAGCTGAAGCAGAAATGCCAGGATTAATGTCTTTGAGAGAAGAATATAAAGATGAACAACCGTTAAAAGGAGCAAGAATTGCTGGGTGTTTACATATGACGATTCAAACAGCAGTGTTGATTGAAACATTAACTGCTTTAGGTGCTGAGGTAACTTGGTCGTCTTGTAATATTTTTTCTACACAAGATCAAGCTGCTGCTGCAATAGCTGCAACAGGTGTTCCGGTTTTTGCTTGGAAAGGGTTGACAGATGAAGAATTTGATTGGTGTATAGATCAAACAATTAAAGGATTTAAAGATGGTAAGCCATTAAATATGATTTTAGATGACGGTGGAGATTTAACAAACATGGTGTTTGATAAATATCCTGAGTTATGTGCTGACATCAGAGGTTTGTCTGAAGAGACGACAACAGGTGTTCACAGACTTTATGAAAGAATGAAGAATGGAACTTTGGTAATGCCGGCAATCAACGTAAATGATTCTGTGACTAAATCTAAGTTTGATAACAAATACGGATGTAAAGAATCTTTAGTAGATGCAATCAGAAGAGCTACAGACACAATGATGGCAGGTAAAGTTGCAGTTGTTGCTGGGTATGGTGATGTTGGAAAAGGGTCTGCTGCTTCATTAAGAGGTGCAGGTGCTAGAGTTATTGTAACTGAAATTGATCCAATTTGTGCGTTACAAGCTGCAATGGACGGATTTGAAGTTAAGAAAATGGAAAACTGTGTAGATAGAGCTAACATTGTTGTGACTACTACAGGTAACTTCGATATTATTAGAGGTGAGCATTTCGAGAAAATGAAAGACAAAACGATCGTTTGTAATATCGGGCACTTTGATAACGAGATTAACGTAAAATATTTAGAAGATAACGCAGTTAAAGATAATATCAAACCACAAGTGGACAGCTTTAAGTTGAACAGCAATGGAAACGAAATTATTTTATTGGCTGAAGGAAGATTAGTAAACTTAGGTTGTGCAACTGGACACCCTTCTTTTGTAATGTCAAACTCTTTCACAAATCAAACTTTAGCTCAAATTGAGTTATGGAAAGATTCTGATAAGTATGAGAACAAAGTTTATATGCTTCCAAAACATTTAGATGAGAAAGTTGCAAAACTTCACCTTGCTAAAATTGGGGTTGAATTGGATGTTTTATCTGAAGATCAAGCGAAATATATTGATGTTCCTGTAGAAGGACCATATAAAGTAGACCACTACAGATATTAATCAAGAATTAATTCAAAATATAAAGGCTGTCAGAAATGACGGCCTTTTTTAGTTATATACAAATACGGTATTCACACCGTTCCAGGAAGTAGAATATCTTCTTAAGGCCCATTTAGCTGGTCCCTCAATTACTACGCCGGAGGCAATATCAAATTTAGACCCACTACAGGTGTCTTCTAGTTGAAACATGTTATCCGGATTTACAATAACTGCGCATTCGTCTTCATGGTTGTAAGTACTTTGTCTGTCTAAGGCAACAAACTCATCAAAATTTCGATATACAACAATTCCGCGAATTCCTCCGTTTACATAGGCATATTCTCCTGGAGAATTTAATGCTTGATAGGCTGGTAAATCCAAATTAATTGAGATATTTACTGGTACGCTCGGTAAAGGATGCGTCTCATTATTACAAGATGTTAATAAGAAAGGCACAAAAATTGAGCAATAAATAACTAATCTTGAATATATTTGGTACATGAAAAAACAGTTTGTTTCAATATTAACGAAGTTAGCAATAATTATTGCATGCCTGGTTATTGTTCCTACTTCTGTAAATGCGCAGGATAAAGGTGCAAAAACAGTTAAATCTGGTAAATCGAAAAGCAGATCAAAAAAAATAAAGCAGGGCAAACGTTCAAGAAAGAAAAGTTATAAAAATCAAGATAAGGCTACTCGTAAGCGAATGAAAAGAGCTGCGAAGAACGCCAAAAGACGCCAGCGAGGTAAGCCAATGAAAAATAACAGGCTGACATAGAGCTTCTTAAAATTTGTTAAAATAGACTTGTATATTTTCTTTGAAATTCAAGTCTATTTTTGTTTTTAATCCATTCTGTATAAAGTAGCTTTGTAGATGAATCTTTTTGATTAAGATTTTGTTAAATATTTTATCGCGTTCAAGAAATAAATATCTATATTAGCGCGCTATTGTATTTTAAGATTTTTTAACAAATACACGTAACTTATGCTTACTAACCTTAGATTTTTGTTAACCGCCTTATTGTTTTCGGCCGGTTTTGCTATTGCTCAAAATGGTACGGGTTCCATTAAAGGAATCGTAACTGATAAAGAAAGTGGTGATCCATTGCCGTTTGTTAAAGTTGTGGTAACACAAAACGGAACTCAAAAAGGATTCGCATCAACAGATTTTGATGGAAAGTTTTTAATTTCTTCTCTTGAGCCAGGTGAATATGACGTGGAGGCAAGATTTGTTGGTTATCAACCAATTCGTCAAGAAGGAGTAGTTGTAAACTCAGATTCATATACTATATTAAATGACATTGAAATGGGGAATTCTCCTGAAATGTTAGATGTTGTAGAAGTGATTCACTATGAGGTGCCTCTAATTAATAAAGATGGTGGTGCATCAGGGGCAACAGTTACTAGAGATGATATTTCTAAAATGCCAACGCGTTCTGCAACGGGGATCGCTCAAACTGTAGGGGGTGTGTATTCTTCTGAAGGTTCAAGTGGATTAAGTATTAGAGGAACAAGATCTGATGCTACATATTATTATATAGATGGTATTAAAGTAAGGGGTTCGTCTTCTTTGCCGAAATCTGCAATTCAAGAGGTTTCTGTAATTACGGGTGGTGTACCAGCTAACTACGGAGATTTAACAGGTGGTATTATTTCAATTACTACTAGAGGACCGTCTTCTAGATATTTTGGGTCTTTTGAAGGTGTAACTTCAGGGTTCTATTTTAATGGAGATGACCCATTAGGTTATGACGGGAAAGTTTTCGGATTAGATAAATATGCGTACAACTTATTGGAGGGTATGATTTCTGGTCCATTATTAATGAAAAAAGATTCAACTGGAAAGAAAACGAAGCCTATTTTAGGGTTCTTTATTTCTGGTAACTTCACTGATGTTTTAGATGGTCGTCCTTTTGCAAATGGCGGGGCTTACAGAATCAAAAAAGATGCTAGAGATTCATTATTAGCAAATCCTTTACGTCCAACTGGTTTAGGTCAGGGTACTTATTATAACGCTGAGTTTTTAAGACATGATTTTGTTAATCCTGATAATTCAGATTTTGAGCAAGTTAAATGGAGAATGAACGCTAGAAATAGATCTGCTTCAGCTGCTGGAAAAATTGATGTAAATGCTGGACCTAACATTAACTTAACTTTTGGTGGTTCATTTGCTTGGAGTCAAGGAATGAATTACGATTATAACGGTTCATTAATGAACTTTGACAACTTCGGTCAATCTACCAACTTAGACTGGAGAGTTTACGGTAGATTTACTCAACGTTTTAATAATAACACTGAAGGGTCTACTTCAAAAATTAAATCTGCTAACTATTCAATCATGATTGATTACTCTCAATCTCATGGTAGAGCAGAAGATGTTCGTCATCAAGATAGAATTTTTAACTACGGACACGTTGGTACGTTCAGAACTGAAAGAGAAACAACTTACGAATTCAACCAAGCTGGAGATTCATTAATTCATAACGGATTTAACGATACTGTAGTGTATTATACGCCATCTGCTACCAATGAAGCGTTTGCTGCTATTACTTCTCAGTATTACCAAATTTATGCTGGTCAAACAGAAGGTAACTATGAAAACTTATTCCAAATCCAACAAGGTGGAGGTTTAAGAAATGGAGATTTACCGCAATCAGTTTATGGAATCTGGAATAACTTAGGAACTCCTTATAACTTTTACGGATACAGCCAAGCTGATCAGTTCAGAATCACAGGTTCTGGATCAATTAACTTGAATGACCACTCAATTTCATTAGGTTTTGAATACGAGCAAAGATGGGATAGAAACTACGGTGGTTCGCCAAATCCAGTAGGTGGAGGAGCAGGTCACAATGGTATTTGGGCTACAGCTCGTCAGTATATGAATAACCACATCTTAGAGTTAGATAAATCTGCTGCTGGAACTTCATTTGATTATTACGGAACTTTCCCAAGAGTAACTTATGACAGATTGAATGCGTCTGAAGGTGCATACTCTGGTCAAGAAGGAAATGATGCACAGTATTTCTTTGATTATAATGTAAGAGCTAAATTAGGTTTAGATACAGACGGAACTGATTTCGTAGATGTTGATGCTTTAAATCCAGATTTCTTTACAGTGGATATGTTCAATGCTGATGAGTTATTAAACTCAGGTGGAACGATCTTTACTTGGTATGGTTATGACCACACAGGTCAAAAAGTAAGAGGAAATACTAATATTGACGATTACTTTACTGAATATGATGAAAATGGTAATTTCAGAAGACACATTGGTGCTTTCCAACCAATCTATATGTCAGGTTATATCATGGATAAATTTGCGTTTGATGACATCATCTTTAACGTAGGTGTTCGTGTAGATGTATTTGATGCAAACCAACCGGTATTAAAAGACAAGTATTTATTATACAACGCTAAAACAGCTGCTGAGGTAACTGATTTAGGAGATCACCCAACAAATATCGGAGACGATTTCATAGTTTATGTGAATGATGTAAACAATGTAAACTCAATCAACGGTTATAGAGATGGTGACACGTGGTATGACGCTCAAGGAGTTGAGGTAGCTGACCCTGCTTTAATTGAAGGTTCAAAAGGTATCGCACCTTACTTACAAGATCCTTCTTTGACTTCACCAAACGCTGACGCATTTGAAGATTACAAACCACAAATCAATTTCATGCCAAGAGTTGCGTTCTCATTCCCAATTTCTGATGAGGCATCTTTCTTTGCTCACTACGATATCTTAACAAAAAGACCAACTACAGGAAACAGATTTGATCCTATTGATTTCCAATTCATGCAAGATAGAAACGTGATTATTAACAATCCTGACTTGAAGCCAGAAAGAACAATTGATTACGAAATTGGATTCCAACAAGTATTATCAAAAACTTCATCATTAAAGATTTCTGCTTTCTACAAAGAGCAAAGAGATCAAGTACAATTGGTGAATGTATTTCAAGCATACCCTAATACATACCGTTCATACGGAAACAGAGATTTCGGTACAGTAAAAGGTGTGACTGTTTCTTATGACTTGAGAAGAACAGGAAATATTAGAATGACAGCTTCTTATACTTTACAGTTCGCAAACGGAACTGGTTCTGACGCAACTTCAGCTTTAGGATTAGTTAACTCTGGAGAGCCAAACTTAAGAACGATCTTCCCTTATTCTTATGACCAAAGACACGGATTTAATATCGTATTTGATTATAGATATGGTAGCGGAACTGATTATAACGGTCCAAAAATCGGAGAGTTTGAAGTATTCGGAAACACAGGGTTAAACGTTGTTACTAACATTGGTTCTGGTACTCCTTATTCAGGGTTGAAGATTCCAGTTGGAGATGCATTATTAACTCCAAATGCTTCTCAACTAGATGGTACATTAAATGGTTCAAGAAAACCATGGACATACAGAATGGATCTTCAGATTGACAGAAACTTTGATTTAGAGTTCGGAAAAGATGAAGACAAGAAGAAAGCGGCTTACTTAAATGTTTATTTAAGGGTAACAAACATCTTCAATATTATTAACACATTAAATGTATACCGTGCAACGGGTACGGCTGATGATGACGGTTATTTAGCTGCATCTCAGTATCAAGCTTCTATTCAGAATCAATTAGATGAGCAATCATTTAGAGATTATTACCAATTAAAAGTTGTAAATCCATACAACTTTGGTATTCCAAGAACGATTAGACTGGGTGTAAAATTTGATTTTTAATTAGATAAAGTAGTTAGAAATCCAAAGAGAAAATTATGAAAAAGGTAATTTTAAACATTTTAGTATTAGGGTTAGCAACTTCCTCATTTGCATATAGGAACTTCAATCATCACGGCCCTGATCATGTACCGACTTCAGACTCAAGAGCAGCAAATTGTGCTCCTGCGAACGAACGTTTGTTTGTTGAATTTAACAATGTAAGAGCTTTAGTAGAAACTGGAGGTTCCTTATGGCAAGACAGAGCGAATGGTTCTGCTTCTTATGAGATTCCTGCAAATTCAAACAAGTTCGTACTTTATTCTGGAGCACTATGGATGGGTGGTGAAGATGTAAACGGTCAATTAAAATTGGCTGCACACATGTTCCGTCAAGGAAATGATTTCTGGGCTGGTCCATTAGGTGATTTAATTGCTGGAACAGGAAATTATGATCCATTCACTCCTCAGAATGCAGAGGTTCAATTGTATCGTGATTATGGTGCAGCTGAGATTATTCCGTCTGAGTGTTTGAAATATGATAGATTCTATACCATTAGAAAAGCAGAAGTTCAACAATTCATCAACTGGTGGAATTGTGATCAAGGTTTGTTTGAAAATGAATCTGATTGTGAAGGTGTTGAGCAGCCATCTGACGAAATTCTTGATAGAATCATCAACTGGCCTGCACATGGAGATCCTTCTCTAGGACAAGATTTCTACTTAGCGCCTTTCTATGATAATGAAACAGATGCTACACCTGCTAATGGTGTTTATGACCCAATCAATGACGGTGATTACCCTTGGTATGATATTAATGATGAGATTGATTGTCGTTCAGATAGAAGAGTAACGCTTTTTGGTGATGAAACGCACTGGTGGGTATTTAATGACAAAGGGAACATTCACACAGAAACTGGTGGTGATCCAATTGGAATGGAAGTTAGAGCACAGGCTTTTGCATTCGCAACGGATGATGCAATTAACGATATGACTTTCTATAACTACGAGTTAATTAATCGTGGTACGCAAACTTTACAAAATACTTATTTCGGTCAATGGGTGGATCCAGATATCGGTCAAGCAAACAATGACTTCGTTGGTTGTGATGTAAGTAGAGGATTAGGATTTGCTTATAACGGTGAGTCTACAGATAATGGACAAGGTGGTCAAGATCCTTATGGTTCTTCTCCTCCAGCTATTGGGGTAGATTTCTTCGAAGGTCCTTATCAAGATAATGATGGAATTGATAATGCATTCGGTATTGGTGCAGGTGAAGCATTAAATGGAATTGGATATGGTGACCAAGTGATTGATAACGAAAGATTCGGAATGAGAAGATTCGTGTATCACAATCTTGGTGGTGGTCCAACTGGTGACCCGAACAACGCAACTGATTACTACAGATATCTTCAAGGAATTTGGCAAAATGGTCAGCAAATGACATACGGTGGTAACGGTTTTAATACAGGCTCTTCATTACCAACAGACTTCATGTTTCCAGATGATTCAGACCCATTGAATTGGGGTACTGGAGGAGTAGATCCGGGAGAGGATTGGTCAGAAGTTTCAGTAGGTAATCCTTTTGGAGATAGAAGATTTATTCAGTCTGCTGGACCATTTACCTTGTTACCTGGTGCAGTAAACAATATTACTGTAGGTGTGGTTTATGGAAGAAACACAGCTGAAACAGATTTAGAAGCCTCAGTTAGAGCAATGAAATCTGCAGATTCAAAAGCGCAAGCTTTATTCGATAACTGTTTCGAATTAGTGGAGCCACCAGTTGCACCTTTACTTACAATTCAAGAAATGGAAAATGAGTTGTTATTGTATTTGACTGAGCCAGCTGGTTTTGATGAGCAAGAGTGGTTTGAGATTGACAGAATTAATATCGTTACTCCAGATGATTTAGTTCAACAAGGAATATTTTACAATGACACTTTTAAATTTGAAGGTTATCAAATTTATCAAATGGCTGATGCAGATGCTTCAGTTGCAGATTTAGATGATATAGAAAAAGCAAGATTAGTTGCTCAGTGTGACATTCAAAATGGTGTGTCTAAATTGGTAAATTACGAATTTGATGAGCAATTACAGATTACAATTCCTACGGTCATGGTGGAAGGCGAAGATGAAGGCTTAAAACACTCGTTCTCAATTAAGACGGATTTATTTGCAACTGGTTCTAGTGGATTGGTAAATCACAAGAAGTATTATTATATTGCTGTAGCTTATGCCTATAATAACTATAAAACATATGACCCTCTTGATCCGGACGCATTGGATGGACAAAAGATTCCTTACTTGAGATCGCGTATTTCAGGAACGGGACAAGGTATTGAAGCTGTAGTTGGTATCCCACATGATCCGACTCCTGAGGCGGATGGAACGATTTTTACGACTTCATACGGTTTCCAGCCAAAAATCACGCAGATTGAAGGTATTGGGAACGGTGGAACGTTCTTGCAACTAGACTCAGCTTACAGAGCGTCAGTTATATTAGAGAATTCTCAAGATTTTCCAGTATACGAGTCGGGAGCTGGTCCAATAGATATAAAAGTAATTGATCCATTAAATTTAGCTGGTGGAACATATACTTTAGGATTTGGTCAAGATTCTGCATCTGTTGATGAAGATACTTGGTGGTTGACAAGAGCATATACTGATGAAAACGGAGCTGCACAAACTGATACGGTTTGGTCGGACTATGTTATTGGAACAAGAAATGAACAATTAATACTGGATTGGGGAATTTCAGTTAATGTAAACCAACAGTTTTATGATGGTACAGGTAATTGTACCTCTTTGTTTACTGCCCCGATAGATGCAACTCTTACTTATGCTGATTCTTCTAAAGCCTGGTTATATGGTGTCCCTGATAATGATGGAAACTATCCAACGAACTGGATTAGATCCGGTAACAATGATAAGCCTGCTGATTTTGACGCGACCACGGATTGTGATCCAGAGAATTGGTTTTCTGACGCTTGTCACTATTATGATCATTCATTAGATGCAGATCAAGCTTATGAAAAATTATTAGATGGTACCGTTGCGCCATTCAATAGAGTGGGTTATGGTACATATGGTTTACCTTATGGATTCCCAGGTGAAATTCCTACGGATCATTGGCAGATTCCTGGTGGAAATCAGTCTTACTTTACTTTGGCAGAAACAGCAAGATCGAAATCATGTTTCCCTTCATTACATGACGTGGATGTTGTTTTAACTAGTGATAGAGACTATTGGACAAGATGTCCTGTAATTGAAATTAATGATAACGAATCTCAAACAGAGCACGGAGACGATATTCTTGAGTTAAGACAAGATGCGTCAGTTGACAAAGATGGAAACCCGGACAACACAGGAACCACAGGTATGGGTTGGTTCCCAGGTTATGCTGTTGATGTTAACACCGGTAAAAGATTGAACATGGTATTCTCTGAAAACTCTTGGTTGTTAGGTGAGAATGGCGCAGATATGATTTGGAACCCGACCTCAAGTTTTGCTGATCAAGTAGGGAATCCTTTGTTCGGAGGAATGCACTACGTTTATATTTTTGGAGAAGAAGTGAATGGAGGTGACTGTCCTGCTTATGATGGTGGAAATTGGCTAGCTGAAAGATTAGACGGCACAATCAATTCTACTAGTACCAAAGGGTCAAATTTTTATGCTGCATGGAGAAACTGTATGTGGGTAATGGAGCCAATGGTTCTTGAAGGTGCTGACTTAATGGCAACTGATGCTGAAATCAACTTAAGAATTCAAAAGCCTTATGAAGAAAGAGTAACTAACTCTTCTAA
Source organism: Crocinitomicaceae bacterium (assembly GCA_039939375.1). Classification (GTDB taxonomy): domain Bacteria; phylum Bacteroidota; class Bacteroidia; order Flavobacteriales_D; family Crocinitomicaceae; genus Paracrocinitomix. Next base: position 831,014 of record JBDVJO010000011.1, read on the forward strand.
TAATGGTCGTCCGTTATACCAATTTACAATTGATGCGCCTACAGAAAAAGTACAAGCTCTTGAGTTAGAGTCAGTATTGGATAATATCAATATCGTTCCTAACCCTTACTATGCATATAGTGAGTACGAAACATCTAAGTTAGATAACAGAGTTAAAATTGTTAACCTACCTGAGAGATGTACAGTTACAATCTTCAATATGCAAGGAGCATTAGTAAGAGAGTTTGTGAAAGATGATCCATTAACATCTATTGATTGGGATTTGAAAAACCATAGCTCAATTCCAATTGCTGGTGGATTATACATCATTCATATTAAAGTGCCAGTTGTTGGTGATAATGCAACGGCTGCTGAACAAGAAAGAATAATCAAGTGGTATGGAGCATTAAGACCACCAGATCTTGATAACTTATAATACTAATTGATTAATCACTTTGAAATTATTCGAATTATGAAATTAAATAGAGTAATAAAAAATTCATTCTTAGCTGCCACGGCAGTTATGCTTGGAGCACCTGTTTTCGCAGGAAATGGAGACCGTGTAGGTTCTGCTGGGGCAACTGAATTGTTGATTAACCCTTGGGCTAGATCAGCAGCTTGGGCAGATGCAAGTGTAGCTTGTGGAACTGGTTTGGATGCGGTATTTACAAATATTGCTGGATTAGCATTTACTGATAAAACTCAAATCAGAGTTGATAGAACAAACTGGTTAGGTGGATCTGGAATTGCAATTAACTCGGCTGGTTTAGCACAAAGAGTATCAGATAACTCTGTTATCTCGGTGACTGTAATGGCTATGACATTTGGCGATATTGAAATTACAACGGTTGATTTGCCTGAAGGTGGAATCGGAAGCTTCTCTCCAACTTATTCAAACTTTAATGTGGGATATGCTAGAGAGTTTACGAATTCTATTTATGGTGGTATCAATGTGAAAGTTGTTAATGAAGCTATTGCAAATATCAAAGGAACTTCTGTAGCACTTGATGCAGGTATTAGATATGTAACAGGTGAAGAAGACCAAATGAAATTTGGAATTACACTTAAGAATATTGGACCAACAATGGATTTCCAAGGTGATGGTCTTGCGATTCAAGTAATGTATCCAAATACGGGTGGATTAGCTACTCTAGAGCAACGTTCTGCATCATTTGAAATGCCTTCAATGTTAGCAATAGGTGGTTCATATGATTTTAACTTCTCTGAAACACAGAAACTAACTGCAGCATTGGCTTTTTCTGCAAATTCATTCTCAAATGATCAATTCAGATTAGGATTGAATTATGGAATGGAACTAGACAAAGCGGCTTTCAACCTAATGGCCGGATACACTTATGAGCAAGGAATTTTCTCAAGTGATTTTGTTGCTGGAGCAAGAGTAACTGCTTTAAGTGGTTTATCTGCAGGGCTTTCAGTTGACGCAATTGTAGGTAAAAACAAAAATAGATTGGGAGTTCAGTATGCATATAGACATGCGAACCCTTTCTCAGGAATCCACACAATTGGATTGACGATAGAGATTAAATAGAAAAAATTTAATATTTTTATATTCACGAGTCTTAGCCTAGCTAGGACTCGTGTTTGTTTTAATAATATTGAGAGATGTCAGATATAAGATACTATACAGAAGATGGCTTGAAAAAGCTGAAAGAGGAATTGCACGAAATGGAATCTGTTCAAAGACCAAAGATTTCACAGCAAATAGCAGAAGCACGCGATAAAGGTGATTTATCTGAAAATGCAGAGTATGATGCTGCAAAAGAAGCTCAAGGCCTTTTAGAAACTAAAATTGCCCAATTAAAAAATATTGTTGCCAACGCAAGAATTATTGATGAGTCGCAATTAGATGATTCTAAAGTATTGATTTTATCTAAAGTGAAAATTAAGAACGTTGCAAATGGCATGGAATTAACTTATACGTTAGTTGCAGAAAACGAAGCTGATTTGAAAGCAAAGAAAATATCTATCGATTCACCTATAGGTAAAGGTTTGCTAGGTAAAGAAGTTGGAGATATCGCCGATATTGAAGTGCCTAACGGAGTAATGAAATTTGAAATCCTTGACATCTCTAGATCTTGAGCATTTTCACAAAAATAATAGCAAGAGAAATTCCTGCACACATTGTAGCAGAAGATGAGCAATTCATTGCTTTCCTTGATATTTCGCCCTTACAAAAAGGACATACTTTAGTCGTACCCAAAAAAGAAGTTGACTATATTTTTGATGTTGAAGATGATCTCTTAGCTGATATGATACTCTTTGCTAAAAAGCTGTCTAAAAAAATTAAAACTACTTTCCCATGTAATAGAATAGGAATGACAGTTATTGGTTTAGAAGTGCCTCACGCGCACATCCACCTCATTCCTGTTAACAAAGAACCGGATATGAATTTTCATAGTCCAAGAATTGAGTTATCTCAAGAAGAGCTGGCAGAAATTGCTGAAAGAATTAAATCGGCCTAGTTTTTCTTTACACGTTTAGGATTATCTGACATAAAAGCCTTCCAACTGCCAGATTTAGTTTTATTGTTCTCTCCAACTCCACCTTGAAAATGATGACAAACTGCTGCTGCTAATCCATCAGTAGCATCTAAATATTTGGGCATCTCTTTGATGCTTAATAGGCGCATCAACATATGTGCTACTTGTTCTTTAGAGGCATTTCCACTTCCGGTTATTGATTGTTTTATCTTTTTAGGAGAGTATTCTTCAATTGGTAGGTTTTTGTTCAGTGCCGCAGCTATAGCGACTCCTTGTGCACGTCCAAGTTTTAGCATAGATTGAACATTTTTTCCAAAGAACGGGGCCTCAATCGCCATTTCATCAGGTTTGAAATCTGTAATTAGCTTATCCACACATTCAAAGATTTTCTTTAGCTTATCAGGTTGTGTTTTTAATTTACTTAATTGTAAAATGCCGTAGTTTAACAATTGGAGCTCGTTACCCTTTACATGAATAATTCCATATCCCATTACAACGGTACCAGGATCTATCCCAAGAATTATTTTATCGGTTTTAATCATCAAGGAACATGTGTTTTTGGAACAAAAGTATTCGTGATAATTCCACAATCTTTTTCAAGCTGACTCCAGTTTTCAATATCTAAGGATATTTCCACAACCATTCCCGTAGACATAGATATGGCCTCTCCGGTCAAATAAGTTGCGAAATCACCTATTCCAAAATTATGTCCAACATAAAGAATTTCTTTGCAATCCGCCATTTGTTTTACCTGATGAAAAATCACGTCATGCTTTGCTAGATAAAGATTCTTGTCAAATTTTATTTTGGAAATATTTAAATGAAAATTGGCTATTTCAGTCGTTTCTTTGGTCCTCAAGGCTGATGATGTTATGATCAACCCAATGTTGTTTTCAGGAACATTTAATTCATATCCAACAAGATTAATCTGAGCAATCCCTTTTTTATTTAAAGGTCGGTCATAATCATCTTGCCCCTCTTTAGGGTTTGCAGCCTTGCCATGTCTGAGAAGGAAAATTTTGTGCATTTTAAAAAAAGTTGATTTTTTTCCAACCCTAAGTTAACACATCTCGTTATTATAAGTGAAATGTTTACTGTGGTTTTTGGGTTTACCATAGTAAAGTGAATAAAACTACTTATTCAAACCGGCTTCTCTCTTTTAGAAGCCGGTTATTTTTAACTTTAAGAGAATATATGTTTAACGAAGAGGAAATCATAGCAGCATGTCGCAAAAACGACCGTAGAGCGCAAGAGAAGCTGTATGAGTGGTGCTACGTTAAACTGATGCCTACTTGCATGCGCTATCACAAAAATGAAGAAGATGCAAGAAATGTACTTAACCTAGGATTCGTTAAAATTTGCAAAAACTTAGATAAGTTAAAAGAAGGAACTCCTTTTGAAGCATGGGTAAGACGAATCATGATGAATTCCATCATTGATGAATTCAGAAAGAATAAAAATTATTTGCAGTTGGTGGATCAAAAAGAAACTGACCGTGAATTAGAAATACATGGCCTCTCTGTTGAGAACGGAGTGTGGTCAAAATTAGAGATGGACGTGTTAATGGGATTGCTAAAGCGATTGCCAGAAGTATCGAGAAAAGTATTCAATCTTTATGTAATAGATGGTTATTCGCATAAAGAAATTGGTGATATGTTGGGTATCTCAGACGGAACATCAAAATGGCACCTTTCCAATGCAAGAAAATTGCTGAGAGAAATGGTATATAAATTACAAAAATCAGAAGACCAAGAATTGTGGGTGACGAATAATGAGTGAGGAGAGTAAACATATGGATGATGCTTTCAAAAAAGCAAGCGAAGGGATGAAAATGCCTTATGATGCTTCTTTTTGGGATGCGGCTAAGGCAAAATTAGATGATGCAACTTTGGATGATGCTTTTAGAGCAGCAGCCGGAACAGCATTTACTGCACCTGAACTAGAATCTACTGAAAATGTGGATGATTTGTTCATGGATGCTGCTTTTGTGGATGCATCTGCTGAAACTGAAGTAACTTATGATGCTTCTTATTTTGAGCAGTTCAAAGCATCTGAAGCCAATACAATGATGGATGAGGCTTTTCAAACGGCTGCTGCAGCTACAGTTGTAGATTATCTTCCAAAATATTGGTCGGCTGCTGATAAAGCCTTAATTGCTGAAGGTTTACATTATGAATACAATTCAGCTTATTGGAATGATGCTAAGAAATTGTTAGATCGCTCTGATAGAAAGGTGTTCTTTGCTAAATGGTCTGCAATAGCAGCTGTTTTATTATTGATTTCTTTTAGTGGATCTTTAATTGGAATTAACAATTTCGCTGGAAATAAACAGTTTAAAGAGTTTGCTGATAATGGAACTGCTAATAAGTTCGGAGTTCAAAGCAATACGGCTTCGAATGGAGGTGATAATAATTTAGCTCAGACGAGTATTGAAGATCAAAATATCAATCTGATTAATCAACAAGAGAATATTGTTAACGGAGCAGAAAATGTATCTGACCCTTCTAATCTAGTATCAAACCTAAATAACGCTCAAAACGGTTCAACTACAACAGGATTAGTTAACCTAAATTCTTCTGTTAATTCAACAAGTAATCAATCAGGGAATTTATTGACTGGCTTGAACCAAAAAAGTCCAGTTATATCAGTTGCTAGCCCTGAATTGTCTCCAAGAGATTATCAAATAGACGAAAGAGAATACATTAATAAATTGCCAGTCGCAGACTATGATACAAGAGATTTAAGTGTGGCTGTGCCAATTAATAAAGGAGAGTATAAACCTAAAATGATGCATTCTATTGCATTATTAGGCCAAATTGGAGTGGGAAATAGATGGGGAACTACCCAATTATTGCCTTCGTTGAGATCTGGTATTGGTGTAGATTATACATTGTCAGGTACCGGAGCCTTCAGAAATTTTGAATTGAACACCAATTTCATGCTGAACCATGTACGTCAAAATAACCTAGGGTTTGAAGACAGAAGTACTGAATACACAAACCAAGGTGGGTTCCATAATTACTGGAGAAAAATTCAGTATAAAGATACCTGGATGGCAAATTTAAATGCCAACGTTAATATCAGATTAGCGCCTAGACACAAAGTAAGATTAGGTGGTGGCATTGAATATCTTGTTGGTGTAAGAAGTAATATGTCTTTTAGAGACTCAAAAGTTTCAGAAATTGAAATTGTAAACAACAATTGGGGAGTAAAAGAAGGAATTACAAAGTTAGATTTCAAACTGAGTGTCGGTTATGACTTCCAGTTAACGAATTCTATTGCGTTACAATTAACCGGAAATTACGGTTTCAGAGATAGAACAGATGACAACTACCTGAAGTCTCCTGTTAAGTTTGATAGAGAAATGAATGTTATGGTAGGGGTGAAATATACCCTGTTTAGAAAATTATAAGATGAAGAAGTTGTTAGGATTTGTGATGATGGTGCTAGTATTAGCCGCTTGTAAAAAAGAGCCACTACCAGATTTGCCTGAAGATACGCCTCCGTATTATTCAATACAGGGTTCTATTGATGGAGAGGCTATAGATTTAAACGTTGGTCAAGAAGGAATTGAAATTGCTCAAGGAACTTCAATGATTAACGGAATTCCATCTTATTTTGGTCAAATTGTATCGCCTGCAGAAGAATTAATTATCAAATTTGAATTTGTTCGACCTGAATTGATGCTAGATGCAACAGGTGTATGTGCGTTTGATTATTCAAAGTTAGGATTCATGGTACATGAGCCTGGTTGCAGAAGTTTTTCGTTTGGTAACAACCAATATCAATCTAACTACCTTTTAATTAAAGATGAGAACGGAAACTTTGTTCCAACTGATGAAGTTCAAATGAACGAGTTTGGTCAATATTCCGCAATTATGAAGTTCACAGATGTTGGCCAAAACAGTTTTACGGTTCCAGTAAGGTATGGATTCGCAGACTTTCAATTGAACCCTGCTTTTACACTCAGCCCAGATAACGACATGGTTCATTTTGAACCCGTTGAAGATGATGGTGCGCATCAATGGTATGTTAATGATGATTTGATTAGTTCTGAAGAATCATTTAGCAGTACTTTTCCAATTGGCGTGCACAAAGTTGAACATGTTATTCAAGATGAATATGGCAATGAGTCAAGACATCTGACATTAATGAGAATAACAGATTACGTGCTTGATTGGAAAATGGACATCAATGTTTGTGGTGGATCAAACACTAATAATTATGGGAAAGTTATTGTCTCTGTTAGTAAGAACGGAACATTGTACACTTCTGATAAATATTTAGATAATCTTTCGCAGAATTTCTCTGTTTCAAATGTAGAGTACATAGGGTCTAGTGATTTTAATCCTGAACGTGCCGTTTTTGATTTTTTCTTTAATGCGACACTCCTAAATGCTTCTCAAACAGATTCCTTATCTTTGGAGGACATGACCGGAACATTTAATGTTGGGTTGTAAAACTCAGTCTATGAAAACTTTACTTTCGATTTTGGTAATTGCGACTACTGCAAATGCTATTTCTCAAATTACAATTACTGAAGCAGATTTTGCCACAGCTAATGATACTGTTACAATTTCATCTTCTGATGAAACGAATTTAGACCTTGTGACAACAGGCGCGAACTCAACATGGGATTTTTCAACTATTAATATCGAGACACAGCGAGTTGATACTTTTTATGATGTTAGTGATGCTGATGCGCTTTATCAATTTGTCTTTAATAATGGATTTACAAATCCGGATTACGAATCAGAGTATTTTTTACCGTGGGGAAATGTTGATTTTAGCCAAGCAGATCAAATAGGATTAGAAATTAAAGATCCTTTAAGTTTTACAAAAATTTCATCTTCAATGATTGAAATTGTTGGGTATGGAGTTACTGCCAATGGATACGCTATTCCTGCTGCTTCTGATACCATAGATATTAAATATCATTTACCAATGAATTTTTCAGACTCATGGTATTCTCGTTCTTATACTAATTTAGATTTGAACCCTGCTTTTGACGGAATCTATAGAAGATATCAGCAAAGAACTTCAGAAGTTGACGGCTGGGGTGAAATTACAACTCCATTTAAAACCTATTCTGTTATCAGAGTAAAGTCGTATGTAGAGTCTCAAGATTCAGTTTATGTGAATTTTGGCGGATTCGGTGGACAGTGGTTTGAAATGCCCGTTCCACCAACTTATGAATACGAATGGTATGCTAACGGAGAAGACGCACCAGTTTTTAAAGTAATCACTCAAGATATTGGCGGTACTGAAGAAATTACAACTGTTGAATTTAAAGACAAGAAAAGAGATTTTGCTTCTGTTCAAAAACATGAAATGCAGTTCGGTGTATATCCTAATCCAGCAAAAAATGATTTGATTATCACTTCAGAAAAGGAAGAAGGATATTTAAATATTTTAAGTTTGAATGGTGAGCTTATTTCAAGCCAGCAAGTGACTTCAAACCAAACAACAATTGATATTTCTGGATTAAGTAACGGGCTGTATTTTGTTCAGCTTCAAATTGGCAACAAAACATCCGTTCAAAAGTTCTCGGTAGTTAAATAGAGCGCGAAAAATTTAGTGAAAATTGGGTGTGAATGTTCAATTTTTCCGAGTTAAAAAAATAGTTCTTATTGAGTAATTAGAGCAAAAAAAGGAGAAACCAATTTAGCTTCTCCTGTCATTTATGTTACGAAATTAAGATTTATCCAAACTTATAATACACACCAACAGAGAACATTTGCTTTCTGTTTCTATTGACGATATACGAGGGGTCATCTAATTTAAACTTGTTAACACCATAGGTATATCCAAGTTTTGCACCAATTACTTGATCTCTGAAGATAAACTGACCTCCAATTACAGCTTGAGGTCCTAATATAGATCCAGAGCCAATTCCTGAAGTCGCTAAAAATGCTGCCGTACCACCAGCGCCAATAAAAAAGCAGCCTTCATCTGGGTCACCAAGTGTAAGTTCAGCTAGTAAAGGTAATTCAGCTCCAAAATACCCTCCTGTTTGACTGTTAAAATAAAATCCTAAAAAAGGATAGGCAGTTGCAGAGATCATGGCGTCTCCAACTTCAAATCCTAAACTTGCCTTATACACAAATCCAGGAACACTCACACCTTCGGTTCCGGTATACCCGCCTGTTCCATCAGCATTACTATAATCTAAGCTAAAAAGTCCAAGGTTAAATTGAAAACCAAGTCCGTGTCTATATTCTTGAGCAGTTGCTCCATTTGCACATAAGAAAAGTGCGGCAATCATCATTACTTTTTTCATTGTTAAGTTTTAGGTTATTAAAAATTCTATTCTATAATGTCTAAAGTATAAAAAAGTAACCTAAAAGGATTAAAATCAGAAATTTTCTCAAGTTCTTTTAAATATAGGTGGTGTCATTTTATAGGTCTTTTATGACATGTTATCGAATTTCACCTCTGCGCTGGGACCTTAATGCCGATATTTAAAGAAAATCATTCAGATAAAAACAATATGTTCACTAAAACAGAATATGGAGCAGAAATATTTTTCTCTAACGAGCTTCGTAAACAGCCCGAATTATTGTTAAAAGAAATAGGCGAGATTTTAGCTGAAATCAATAAGGAAGAGATAGTAAATATACTGGTAAAACTTGATGATCCTGATCCATTATTAAAACCAATTGACCATATGCAAATTGGAGATTTGTTGTCTGATAATTTGATTAAAGGCTCAAAAGTTGCCGTTTATTGTCCTGCTCATTTAGAAAAATTGGAAACCGTTTTCACAGAAGTAATTATTCATGGTCGCGGTACACCTATGAAATACTTTAATCAAAAAGCAGATGCCTTGCTTTGGTTTGCTGCATAATTAAAAACTATCTTTGTGCTTGTAAAAGCAAACTGGCTTGTCGCTGTTCATTTATAATGAAGAGAGGAAAGTCCGGGCAGCACAGAGTATCATGCTTCCTAACAGGAAGGCTCCGAGCATTCGGAGACAGAAAGTGCCACAGAAAATATACCGCCTTGGCTTAGCTAAGGTAAGGGTGAAAAGGTGTCCACTGTAAAAGGTGGCTTGCTGCGGAAACGTTACAAGGGTAAGAGCGCACCGCATTAATGGTGACATTGATGGCAGGGTAAACCTCATGGGCTGAAATATCATGTAAACTGGTGTTTGAAACTTACTCGGTTGAACCAGAGGGTAGATAGATGGATTGCGCGGGTGACTGCGTGACTAGATAAATGACAAGCGTTCCGATTTATCGGAATACAGAACCCGGCTTATAGGTTTGCTTTTATTTTTACCTTTTGCAAAGATGCTTTATCTTTGCGGCTTCAAATTAGAGGATGGAAAAGAAAGAAACAGCAAAAGACAAAAAAGTTAAAGGGCTCATTAATGATTTAAAATCAGAAGATGCTGCAGTTCAGTTAAAAGCTGTCAAAGCTTTGAAAACTCATGGCAATGAAACTGCGGTAGAACCCTTAGTTGCGCTTTTATCTTCAACAGATGATGACAAAATATCTAAAGAGATTGAAGATTTAATCAATACCACAAAATCTACAGCTGTTCCAGCCGAGATAGCAAAGTGTTTAGAGAAGGAGGCTTATGCTAATGTGAGACAGAAATTGATGATTTCTATTTGGAGCTCAGGATTAGATTATAGACCATACATGGAGCAAATTGCGAATGCAACAGTAGCTGGTGGCATGATGGAAGCGGTAGAATGCATTACCATTATTGAGAATTTAGAAGGAATGCTAGAAGAAGATGAAATCATGGAGGCTTTGCTAATTTTCAAAACATATTTGGTTGAAACTAAAAAAGAAGATGGCCCTAAAAATGAGATCATCAAAGAGATTGTTATCTCACTTCAACAAATGAATGATTCGATCTAATCGCAGATGGCTAAGAAGAAGTTAATTCGATTTAAGGATATTCAAACCATGGATTTCGTTGTTGAACCAACAATGGATCAAATTAAAAATGATTCTTTTCATTTAAAAGGAAAGTGGCGAAAAGAAATTTTCAAAAATGACCATCCCATTGTGTTAGAATTAGGTTGTGGTAAAGGAGAGTATGCCGTTGGATTAGGTAAAAAGTATCCCAACAAAAACTTTATAGGAGTGGATATTAAGGGAGCAAGAATTTGGTATGGAGCCAACACGGTGAGGGAAGAAAACTTGAAGAATATTGCTTTTTTGAGAACAAGAATTGATTTTATTGAAGCATTTTTTGCCGAAAATGAAATTGATGAAATTTGGTTAACCTTTTCTGATCCTCAACCCAAGAAACCAAGAAAAAGATTAACATCCAGATTATTTACCGAACGCTATATGAAGTTCTTAAAGCCCGGTGGAATCGTGCATGTGAAAACGGATAGTTCTTGGTTGTTCGCTTCAACTTTAGAGCAGATTGAGAAACATAATTATCCTTTAATTCAAAAAACTTGGGATCTTTATGGAGAGCTGGTTGAGAATCTAGATTCAGATACCCAAGAAATTTTATCTATTAGAACACATTACGAACAAATCTTCTCTGAAAAAGGATTTGATATTAAGTATGTGAAGTATAAAATCCACTAGAAAAGGTTTTCACTTGGAAATTGTTGAAAATCAGTTGTCATTTTTTTTTGCCTATTCGTATAGATTGTCCTATTTTAGGGCAACCCTTTGAAAATTAATATCGTTTTTAGGGTAACAAATAAGAAAAAACTTGAAGTTAGTCAGATTTTATAGAGACGGAGAACTGTCGTCATTACGTGTGTCAAACGTAGATGAGGCGGTTAGTGAGGTGGAAAATTTGTTTTTTGATGAGCAAATCATTGAAGAACAAATTATATTAGAAATCTACAGTCGTAACAGAGGGAAAATTAGTGAAGTGGATGAATTGAGACTAGACTTCGATCGCATTTTCACAAAAAAACAATTACAGAAAAGAGGCTTACTGACAGCATCCAAGTTTATGGATTCTGCTGATTTTGGTAAAGACTTCTCTATTCAAACTATCCTTAGCATTAAAAACGAGCAACGCTATTTAAATGCTCAATTTCACGGATACTTTATTTTAGTTCCGAGAAGTTCTTTCTTTAAAAAGGCAGGTGAACCAATGCTTTTTGCATCTTTGAAAAACAATAATTACTACTGGTTGAACCACAACATTGTTGAAGCAAAGCCTAGTAAAGTAAAAATGTTTTTCAAGTGGATAAAAGAAAAGATTTCTTTCAAGACGTCTTCCAAGTCGTAGAACTAATTCCTGAAGGTAGAGTTACCTCTTACGGAGCAATCGCAAAATATTTAGGAGCAGCCAAATCAAGTAGAGTGGTAGGTTATGCTATGAATGCATCTCATAGTCATGAAAAACCTATCCCTGCTCACCGAGTGGTAAACAGAAACGGTATGCTAACCGGTAAAATGCATTTTCCTAATCCTGATGCCATGCAAGAACGACTTGAAGCAGAGGGAATCAAAGTAATTGATGACAAAATCCAAGATTTTTCAGATCATTTCTGGGACCCAATGATTGAGTTGGCGTTATAAATAAAAAGAACGTATCTTTGTCCCGAGTTTTTGGTTCCCGAATGTTCGGGATTAAAAGGGAAGTAGGTGTAAATCCTAAACTGTTCCCGCAGCTGTAAGCTTCGAAACTTAAAACAATACCACTCTAAAAAGGGGAAGGGTTTTAAGCAATGGAGTAAGTCAGAAGACCTGCCAATAATCTCACAAACAAGCTTTCGGGATAAAAGCATAGTTTGATTGGCAGATTTCGCCTTTCGCTATATTTCTATTCCATTTTATTAATTCTACCGGATAAAAAAAAGAAACACCGGTTTAAAACATTTATAAAATGAGAAAAATTTTACTTTTTACATTGGCAACAGCTTTCGTTGCAACGTCAAATGCTCAATATGTTGAGGATTTTGAAATGCCGGTTTTGGCCGCGGATACTGCATGGTATGGACAAGACCAAGTCACAGATGGTGACACCATTTATTCCAATGGAACAACAACTTTTGAGTTGAACTACAATAGTGGTTGGGGTTCATTTACAGGATGGGCAGTCTCTAGCGAAACGGACAATGTTACACCAGGTTACGGGAATCAGTTTGCCGCGATTACTGGTGAAGGAGCAAATAGCTCAAACCAATACGGAGTATGTTACGCATCTCAATGGTCGAACAATCGAGTTTTCTATGATCAAGGAGCATATCCCGTAAGTTTTCAAGTAACAAATACAGCCTACGCATATCACTCTATGCTCAATGGAGATTCGTTTGGGAAAAAATTCGGAGAAGATACGAGTGCAACTGGTGTAATTGATGGAACCAATGGAGAAGATTGGTTTTTATTAACCATATACGCAATTGGACCTGATAGCCTTTATAATGGAGATTCAATAAACTTCTATTTGGCCGATTATAGATTTGCAAATGATGCTGACGATTATATTGTAGATGAATGGGAGAATGTCGATTTGACACCATTAGATGGCATGAGTAATTCAGTTATAGGTTTAGATTTCGTTTTATCATCTTCTGACACAACTGGCGGGTTTGGAATGAATACTCCGTCTTACTTTGCAATGGACAACTTTAGTATTGGATTTTTAGGAATGGGAGAAAATGCTACCACAAAAATTGAAGCATATCCTAACCCAACTAATGGAAACCTTACGATAGTTGGTGAAGCAAATGCTAGTATTCAGATTTATGATTTAAACGGTAGATTGGTTTATTCTGAGATTCTAACTCAGGCGCAATCAACCTTAGATTTAGCATTTTTAGAAAACGGAATTTATACCTTGATTTCAGTTTCTGAAAAAGGGAGAGCACAATCTAAGATCGTAAAGCAATAAAATATAGATGCAGTGCAGTTCTAAAATAGTTTTTTTACTGTTCTGCAGTTTGATACTAGGGCAAAGTTTTGGTCAAGATACGACCAAAACTTTGCCGAGTATTCCTGTTCACAGGTCTCTAGGTGAGAATGTGAGTCAAACAGATATCTTTTCGGCTACACCAAATATTATTCTGTCTGAAGAGCGTTTAGCAGGACTGGGCGTAATGGATGTTGGTGAAGCGCTTCAATATGTGCCAGGTGTACAATTAAAAAATTACGGCGGAATAGGAGGCATAAAAACCATTTCATACAGAAGTTTAGGTGCAGCCCATACCGTTGTAATGTTAGATGGAAATACACAACACGATAATCAAACCGGAACGATTAATCTGTCTAATTTTGAAACTTTTGGCGTATACACAACAGTATTCTCTTCTGGTCAACCCAGCTCAAATGACGCCATGCCTTCGGCTTATTTACCAGCGAATTCAATATCCATTGCTACTAAACTTTTGAATCCTCCGTCTAAACTCACCATGCAATTTCGACAAAATATCACCAGTGTTCAATCATTTGAAACAGCTGCTTTGTTGCAAGTTCCTTTAGGAGCAAATGCATTTATTGGTGTTCAAGGTTTTGCAAAATATGGAGCAGGAACTTATGATTACGTTTACCCATTGTTAGGCACAAATGAAAAACAAGTGAGAATTAATTCTCGAATCCTGAATCAGAAAATGCGAATTACGACCGGAACTTATTTTAAAAGGGGAAAAATTGCGGCTACTTTATTTTTTAATGATAATCATCAGGAGCTTCCTGGAGCAGTAATTTTATATAACGCTTCTAATGATCAAACAATTTACAATAAAGATTTCAGGGCAGACCTGAACTGGAGTTCCTTCATAACTAAAAAATGGTCCTTTGCTTTAAATGGATTTGGTAAATCAAATTTTACTGAATACAATGATCCGACTTTTCAAAATCAACAAGGTTTTTTAAAATCTACCTACAAACAAGAGGCGATTGGGTCGGGTATTATTGTGAATCGCGCATTGAGTAAAAGCAAAGAAAAAGTGTTTTTTGGTTTTGATATTAAAACAACCAGGCTGTATAGTAATCAGCTCACTTCTAATCCTAATCGGGTGCAAACGGCGTCTGTTGTTGGCGTCAAAAAATGGTTGAAAAAGGTAAGGGTTGAGGCTAATTTGGCACACCAATACATTAATGATGAATTGCTCAATTCCAATACGCCTAAAAAAAGTTATTCTAAATTTTCGCCTTATTTGGCTGTAGCTATTTTACCCTTCAAAGAAGAAAGTATAAATTTTAGAGCTTTTTACAAGCATGCTTTCAGAATGCCTTCATTTAATGATTTGTATTACAATTTTATTGGCAATACAATGTTGGAACCTGAAGAAGCATATATTTCCAATCTTGGTGTGACTTACTCTGACTGGTTTCATCCGGTAGGCGATAAGAGTAATGGGTTGAATATTGAAGCAACCCTTGATGGTTATTTCAATCAAGTAAACAATAAAATTGTTGCCATTCCTACAAAAGATTTATTCAATTGGAGTATGCAAAATATAGGAAAAACGGAGGCTTTTGGTTTGGATTTTTCTTTATTGGCGCAACGTGTTAAAGGGGAGTGGAAATATGGAATGAGTACTCAGCAATCCATAAATAAGACGGTAGACATTACGGACCCTAATCTGCCAGCTTACGGGCATCAAATTCCTTATACCCCAAGATACAATGCCTCTTATTCTGGAAATGTTTCGTATAAAGGATATCAGTTTGACGCCAACTTAATTTATACCGGAGGACGATATACCCTGAATGAAAATATTTTTTCAAACTTCTTGAATCCTTTTATTGATATTAATTTAGGATTACAGAAGTCATTTAGAATTATAAAAAATTGGCGTTTAGCAGTGAATGCTAAGGTCATGAACTTATTGAATAAAAATTATGAGGTGATCAAAAGTTTCCCTATGCCGGGACGCTACTATCAACTCACATTAAAACTATCGTTTAAATGAAAAAGTTAATTTACCCTGCAGTATTATTAGTACTTATCGGATGTAAAAAACCAGAGCCTGAGGTTCCAGTTCCGGGTGATTTTGAGAATGGAGTTGTCATATTAAACGAAGGATTATTCCAACAAAACAATGCTACTATTTCATTTTATTCAAATGAAACACAAACGGCCTCACAACAAGTTTTTCAAACAGTGAATGGTCGTGGTTTAGGAGATACTGCAAACGACTTAGCTTTGTTTGAGCAGAACGATAAAAAATACTTTGTTGTAGCGGTTGATGTTTCTAGCCAATTAGAAATTGTTGAAGCAAATACTATGAAATCTGTAAGGCAAATTCCTTTGTTTGATGACGGAACTCCAAGATCACCACGTGCTGTTGCAGTAACAGATGACAAAATCTACGCTTGCAATTTTGACGGAACAGTTTCTGTAATTCAATTGACCAGTTTAACGGAGATAGCTACAATAAATGTCGGTGCAAATCCGGATGGAATTTGCGTTCAAAACAATAAGTTGTATTTATCTAATTCAGGCGGATTGAATGCACCTGATTATGATTCTACTATTTCAGTAATTGATATTAATGCGGATACTGTACTCACCGAAATCACTGCAAGAATTAATTGTAGATCTATGATAGCTGGATTGAATGATGATGTTTATGTGTTGTCTTCAGGCGACTATGCAGGAGTAGGTCCAGCCTTTTTAAGAATTGATGCCGTGGCCGATACCGTAGTCGAAGAAGTGGCTCTAAACGTTGGTCCGTGGACCTATGTGGATGGGTGGATTTATTATGTGGATTTAGATTTAAATGGAGTATATAGGTACAATACTTTGACACATTTATTTGAGAATAATCAATTAATAGACTGTTCTGGATTTTTAACGCCATATGCAATACAGCATACGGGTGATTATATTTTTATGTCGGACGCGAATAATTATGTCAACTCATCAACCATCAGATGCTATGACCCAGCCGGAGCATTTCAATATGAGTTTACAGCTGCTTTAAACGCAAAAGAATTCGTTTTCAATGACTAGATTAATTTTAATATTAAGCTTGTTGCCAACTTGTATAACATGGGGGCAATATGCACCCGCGGCTAATGTTGCCGGAACAACGGCCATTTCTAAAGATTCATCTGCTATTGTAAATTGGGCTTCCGAAGTGCATTTGTTTGAAAGAGGATTTGAAAACATAGCCAATGGATTAGCCTATGCTTCATTTGGCACAGAAGATGAGGCTCTGGGGTATGCAGAAGGAAATAGTACTGATGTTGTTTCATTAGGAGATAGCGGAGTTATTGTTTTGTCTTTTCAGTATCCTATTGAAAACGGTGCGGGTCCAGACTTTGCAGTTTTTGAAAACGGGTTTGGGCATGACTATCTTGAGCTCGCGCATGTAGAGGTAAGTACAGACGGAATCAATTTTGTACGTTTCCCTTCTAAGTCAACTACGCAAACGAGTACTCAAATAGGAACCTTTGGAACCTCTTCAGCGGAGTATACAAATAATTTAGCGGGCAAATACATTCAAGGATACGGCACCCCATTTGATTTAAATGAATTGTCAGATTCTTCTCAGTTGAATTTAGACAGTATAAATTATGTGAAAATCATTGATGTTGTTGGGTCGATTGATCCGGCTTACGGCACTTATGATAGTCAAGGAGCGTTAATTAATGATCCTTATCCAACAGAGTTTGAACCAGGTGGGTTTGATTTGGATGGTGTGGCTGTTTTGCACGAAAACAACATTTTTGCAAGCACAATTGAGAGCCATAATGCACTAAAAATATTTCCGAATCCTACCAAAGATTTAGTTTACCTTCAAGGATATTCAGGTCAAGTTGAACTCTATGATTTGGCCGGAAAAAAATTAAAAGAAATGCACATTGAACAAGGACAATCAATTTCATTAGGAGGTTATCAATCTGGAATTTATTTATTGAAAGTAGGAGGAGAGCTAATAAAAATCTCTAAGCTTTAGCGATTAGAATTAGGTCTTTAATTACCTCTTCGTTTTCAATTGGAACGTGACCTTCGTGCATAATCGTATAACCAGATTGAGCTAAAGCATCTTTTAAATATCTAGCTTCATGATAATGCATGAATATAGGATCTGAATTTCCTGAACTGGGCGCTTTAAATGATGAGTTTTCATACTTGTCCTCCATAGTACTTGTGTAAAGTAATCCACCCGGTGATAGGTGTTTTTTTGCTTCTGATATCATTCTGATGGCCTCCAATTTATTCACATACGGAAAGCAAAATCCAAAAATTATAGCATCAAACTGTCCATCAATCCAGGTAAAATCACGACAGTCTTTTTTTAAAAATGTTCCACCTTTGATATTTTTTCTAGCAAGTGCTAGCATGTTGTCTGCCAAGTCTGTTCCGGTTATGTTGAGGTCTTTTCTTTTAGTAAGCAAATAGCTAGAAATATTCGCTGGTCCGCAAGCAACATCTAACAGCTTTGCATTTTTAGGAAGTGAATCGGCAAGCAGATTTAAAGAAGTGGAGTAGTGCGATACATCCATATACCTTTCCTGATAGAGATCAGCGTTGTTATTGAAAACCTGAATTATATTATTAATGTCTCTTTTCATTCAAAATCTAAAACATCTTCGTGTTTTGTAGAAATAATTCCCTGATCTTCCTTGTAAATGGGAATGACAAGTAAGCCGGTTAATGTGCCGATTAAAACAATTATTTCTGGTAATAAATAAATCCTTATTGGATAAATAAATGGTGTGATATATATCAAAAGCTGAACACAAATTACTAATAAGTTGACAATTGCAAAACGTTTTAAGTGGAACGTAAGTTTATTTCCTAAGGCCAAAATTGATAACGGATAAATTATCATGAATATTAAGTGTGCAATAGACAGCAATGCCAGTAATCCAAACAATGATTGATTAGACGAAATAAAGTACTCCAGGATCTTAAGCACTAAAAATAATCCACCTATGATGTAGGTTAGATTCGCAATCAGTCGCCAATTTTTAGATTTTAAAAAAGTACCGAAATAATATGAGTGCAAGGCAAAAGCGAATCCGGCTATGACACTCATCACTTTCGTATTTTGAAAACTAAAAATGTTCAGTTCAGGAAAAAAAATCAATCCGTTTGAAAGGAGCTGAAGGGATACAGAAATAATACACAATACAATCGCTTTTTTATAAAAACTACTTTCCATTTTTCTCCAGCTTTTTCAAGTACTTTTGGTTTCTCCTCAACAATATATCTACGAATTTAAAATCTTCCCATTTTTTATCCATGAATTTGGAAAAATCTAATCGTTCAGAGTACATAATGAAAGCTACTTTTTCAGGATTGTCCAGTTTTTCAGCAGGTAAGGCGTAAACATTCCACTCAACGCCCTTTTGCGATTTAATGATCTCAAAATAGGCTGCTTTACTGATTACTTTATTTTTTTTACCCAAATAAATGGTTCTCTCCGATTTGACATCAGTAAGTTTTCCAAAGGTCCAAACTTCAGTAAATAAAATACTGTCATTATAGCGGTAGGTGGGCCAATTGCCATGCTCTAAATCGTTGTAATAATGTCCGTGTGAAAAGAGTTTTCCGTTCTTGGCGTAATTAACTTGATAAGTAACTAAAGTGTCATTGATATTTTCAGTTTTTGATAAATAACCCAAGGAATCAATGCCATAATAAAACTTTTGATAGAACTTACCTTCTATGTCTCTGCTGTAAATCTTTGAGTATTTTGGATGGTCGTAAATAATGGTGTCACCTTTCTTGAAATACTGATATTCATCTGTGAACAAGAGTTTTCCGTTATGATATTCGTGGTAATAAAACTTTGGGGTAAATAACGTATAAAGTTGAAAAGCATCATACTCTAAAAGTCCTTCTGGCTTTTGAGTCGCTACTCCAGTAAACTGGTGGACGTAGGCTTTTAAACTGTCCAATTGCTTGGCGTTTACACTAATCGTGTCTTGCGAATAAAGGCTTAATGGAAAGAGTAAAATGATGAGTAAGGCCTTCATTAATCTATAGATTCCTTTTTAGCTTCTTTCAAACAATCAATGCAAAGACAATCTTTAAATGCTCCCAAAGTAACAATTTCTTGAGGTGTTAATTGTACCGTATTGCAATGACAGTTTTTGATATCATCTGCTTTACACTCAAATTCGTTTTGACATTTTTCACAAACCTTTTTCATTCTAAATAACTTCTTTGTGGACTTTCTAAGATACTAGAACTATTTAAAACGCACTAAAAGTTAAACTTCAAATCTCGCTCGTCCATCACGTCAAAGGATATTTTGAATTGGACGTTTTTAGGTTTGTCAACATCAGGCAAACTGAGTTGATTATTGGCCCAGGAGAATATGACGTAAGTTCCAAGCCGGAGCCGCTTTCGCAAGAATTTAAAGGTCCGCTCTAAACCAACATAAATCTCGGAGTAGAAGTAGTTGTTATGCTCTGGAAGAAATAAGGCCCCCGCACCTGCCAGCGCTTGAATTCCGGTTTTTTTCATAAACGGAATCTTATTAACAATAGAGCCGTTAAAATGGTGAATATAATGGAGTTCTGCATAAAAATCTTGCGTCTGATATGAAGAATCTAAATTCTGAAAACTGTATAACGGTTGACTCATCAAGAATTTAAAAATTGGGTCTGTGTCAGATTTTCGGAAGAATTTTTTATCGATAAAAAAGACACTGTCTTGATTGATAAATTTTCCTGTTTTTAAGATGTAATAGGATTTACCCATGGTTCCAATCTGAAATTCTTGCTCCACGGCAAAAGACAGATAATCAAAATCAACTGCTGAACGGAACGGACCGCTATAGCCTTTTTCCCAATACATAGAGAAAGTTGGCCATACACTACCAAGAATAACTTTTCGGTGTGGCTCTGTCATGTATTTTTGGAAGGGAGTATACTGAACAGAAAGCTGTGTTCTAAAGGCGTTGTAAGGGTCAAAATATAAGGGTTCAGGATTTTCTTGTTGTAGGTATTTGTCTAAATAGGTGTTGAAGGTATACGTAGAATCAAAAGCGTATCGGTGTTCAAAACTCGCGCTTGCACTCACGAATAAACCATTAACAACTTCTATTCTATGCCAGGCGCCTACTTTGTTGTTCAAATACCAATTTGATCTACTCAAGGTTCCTAACCATGAATTCCAACTGTTGATTAAATCAACTTCTTTTGACCCCCAAACTGACCAAGTGCCGAATTTTTTAGGGTTATACCGGTGATAAACTCTAGCCCTACCTCTTGAGTCCCAGTTGTTAAATCCAATGGTGTAGTCTGCATCAACATCTATCCATTGCTCGTTTTTCCATTTTTTGAAGTATCCAAATCCCGGACCAATTCTCATTCCGCCTGCTGCTACTGGTTCATACAAATCTGCCAAAGATGAAACGTACCATTGCTGTTTTTTGTGTCGGTCTCTACCTTCAATTCCGAACCATAAAACTTTCAGGGCAGTGATCTTATTAAATACTTCGTCTATAGAATCTAAATAAGCCTCAGAGGTGTAGATTGCCGTTAAACTATCTTGAACAAATTTCTTTCGTTGCTCTTCTTTTGTTAAGGGTACTGGTCTTATTTTATCCCAATAAGTGGAGTCTCTTTCGTAGGCTTCTTCTGTGGTAACTCCAACTTCATTACTAAAATACTTTTCAGGATAAACAGGGTTTATTTTATAATTTGAATAGGCTACTGTAGTGATTCCTTTCACGGTTTCTTTTCCGTATTTGGTGTCATACTCAAAAGATTGTCTGTCCATTAACCAAAGTGAATCTTGTTGCACAAAGTGCTGAGTAATGTGAAAGTTATCATAGATTTTTAAATTTCCTTTATGCATAGATAAGTCTACTTGCGTCAAGACCCAATCATTTTTCTTTATCCACAAAAATCCTTCTAAAGTTGAGGTTCCAACAGATCTAGGTGAAATAGCAATTTTATAAATAGTGTCGTTTTCTTCTACTTCAATGTCCGTTAATTTGTATTTGTACGAAAGAATTCCGGAGGGATGAAGCGGCGAAACAATAGGTGTTTTATGCACATCTTCTTGTCTGATTAAACTTTTATAAAAGTTAAATTCTCCAGCTGTTGTGGTTTGAAAGTAAATCTGCTTTGGATTCCCTATTTTTTCGTAACCCGTTCTTATCTCTTTGATTTTATTGGGATATTGAAAGTGTTTTTCAATGTTGATTTCAACCAAATTCAACCGATTTTCTCCGTTTAGTTTTTTGTTGATTTCGTCTTTTTGCTTTTGGAACTTATCATTTGGTTCTTCATCATCATCTTGATCTTCGTTTTGATCATTATCCTTTTTCTTGACGTCAAAAGATTCGGTTCCTTTTATATAAATGTCACAGCTGTACGTATCAAACTGTTGAATCATGTTCTTTTTGTTGTCAATGACCCGTTGCACCAACATCCAACCAATATTTTTCTTTTTGGTTTTTACTTCTACAGTTCCAAGCTCGTTTCTTTTTTGAGTCAGATAAACATTTTGAACTGTTGGTTCTAGTCCTCTAACGGTAACCTTTACTTCTTTATCTTCAAACCCAATACACTTATAAATTATGTCATAAGTTCCTTCTTGACAACCAAAAAAGTATTTCCCTTCCTCATCAGTTATGGCTCCGAGATTGGTGAAATTCTTAACGAAAATTCGAGAATAGGGGAGTGGATTGTTGTTTTCATCAAATACAAACCCTTGCACACTCTGAGCTTGAGCAGAAAATCCTGCAAGCAATAAGACAAAGGCAATATAGATCTTAAAAGGGTTCAACTATCTATTAGACATGAATAAGTGGGGCAAAGTTACACCTCCAAGACGATTTAGGTTTAAAATTATGTTAAAAGGTCTTGAAATTGGATGACTTCTAAGTAGATAATCAGAGTTTTAAGAAAAGTAACAGGTTAATACAACTCATATACAAATGGTGTATATTTCTTTACACGGTCTGACAGCTTGGTATATTTTCTGAGGTAATTCTTTCGCATGTCAATCGCTAAACTGTCTTGCAGATTATCTATTCTGTTTTGAATGTAAGATGGTTTAACCACATAAGTAACAGATTGCTTTTTGGAATGATTGGCGATAACGAAACCTTCTAGGTAACCGTTGTTAGAGAACAGTGGCGCGCCACTGTTGCCTTTATTTGCAGGCATAGAAACTTCATACGTCATGCTATCAGATTTAAAACCATTTGCAGAACTTACAGATCCTTTTGTGAAAACGATATCTGCCTTTGGATACCCCAGCGTGAAAATATCATCCCCCAAGCCAGGCGCCGCATTTGAAAGTTTATATGGTGGCGCCTTTAATTGCTCAGCATTGACATCTGAACACTTTAATATCGCAAAATCTAACAGTGAATCTCGATAAACAACCTCTGTATAAAAAGCTTGATCCAACTCGTTTTGCTGAATCTTAACATATTTTTTCTTGTACACTAGATGTTTAGCTGTAATGAAATACCCTTCATTTGAAATTAGAAAACAGGTGCCTCTAGGGTTTCCTTTTTGATAGCTCAATTGCTCATCAAGTTTTGAAATAATTACAGCTCCAGAATCATTATCGTCCACAGGTTCATATTCTTCTGAATAATCGTCTGAATGATTGGCATTGTCTTCTTCTGCTGTTGATAGTTCTTGATAATCAGCCGAAGCCGTGTCACCGTTTTCGCCTAGAAATTGATTAGGCAAGATAATCACGACAAGCGCAACAACTGCAGCTGCAATTAGCGGGATGTAAAATTTAGGTCGTAGTATTGGAGCCTTTTCTTTTTGTGTTTCAGCATGAATTGATTTTAGCTTTTTTCGAATTCTTCCGTACTCTTCTCCGTCTTTAATTTTTTTAGCGAACCCTTTATATTCCTCAAAATCATTTTTGAAATCCTCATTTTTATCAAGCAATAATTCAAAATCTATTAAAGCCTGGCCGCTCAATTCATTGGCTTGATAGGCATCAAATAAGGCTATTTTTTCTTCTTCACTCATCTTCATTTCCTCCCTTTAAAACCATTTTTTTCAATCGAACAAAGCACTTGTATTTTTGATTTTTGGCATTGTTAGCATTGGTATAATGCAGTAGTTCTGCAATTTCTTTCATAGAAGTTTGAAAGAAATAGAACTGAACAATGATTGTTTTACAAGGTTCGCCCAATAAATCAATGCATTTTTTCATCAATTTATTTTGCCCTAATTGTTCTTCCTCCTCTTCTTCAATTAATCCTACTTCTATTTCTTGCTGATAGGCCGCCTTGTCTAATTGTTTTTTAGTCAATTGTTTCAACCAGAGATTTTTGCTTATCCCAAATAAAAATGTGCTGATTTTAGAGGTGAGTGTAAAATCATCTTGCTTTACTTTTTGTATGAAAAGGTAATAACCATCCTGAAAAATGTCCTGAGCATCTGCCTCTGAACCACTATTGTCTCTCACATATTTTAATACCATAGGATAAGTCTCTGTATAAATCTTACTCAACGTTTTATGGTCTTCTTTTCTGATTTTTTCAATCATCTCAGCCGATATGTGTTGATTAGGATTCACGCCTTGTCATCTTGATTTATCCCTTAAATATTAAAAGGTCACCCAAAATAGAAAAAAAAATATAAAAAGGGTGACGCTTGGGTGACTATCGGGATACATCTTCAAACTATAAAAAATACGATTATGAAAATGAGAAGATTAGCAATTAGCACACTATTACTTTCGTTAACTTTTACTGCATGCGGCGGCGGAGATACCTCAGAAGGTTCTAGCATGGAGATGTGGGAAAATGCCGCGGATGATTATGGTTCTTTAGAAGAACTGGATATGTCTGAAGATTACGAGCCGAATGATCAAATGTTAACCGAGCAAGATTTGGTTTTAATGGATCGGAAATTAATCAAAACGGCCAACCTTTCTTTTGAAGTTGAGAATTTAAATGATCGCACTAAAGTCATCAGAAAAGCTTTGCAAAAATATAAGGGTTATACCCTGTCTGAAGAAGATTTTACGACTTATGATCGTGAAAACATTCAAATGGAAATGAAGGTGCCTTCTGAAAACTTTGAAGCGTTTTTAGCAGATGTGTCTGAAGGTGTTGAACATTTTGAAAGTAAAGATATCTCAGCCCAAGATGTTACTGAAGAATTTATTGACATAGAAGCTAGGATTAAGACCAAAAAAGAAGTTGAACAACAATTTATTGGTTTGTTAGAGAAAGCGAATTCTATCAATGATATCATGGAAATTGAAGAACGAATTGGTTATGTGCGTCAAGAAATTGAATCGGCAGAAGGCAGATTAAAATATTTAGCATCTAATACTTCATACTCAACCGTGAGCTTAAGTTATTTTGTTCAATTAGAAGAGCCATCTAAGTACGGTAGAGAGTTTAGTGATAGTTTTTATGGTGGATGGGATGTGTTTGTGATGTTGTTTGTAGGGTTAACCGCACTGTGGCCATTTATCATTTTAGGCTTATGCATCTTCTTTTTAATCAGACATTATTCTAGAAAAAACAAGGCAAGAAAACAGATTGAAAAAAGCTAATTGCTAAGATTCTTGGAAACAAGATCTGAGCCTTCAATTCAATTTATTGGGTTGAGGGCTTGGATTCTTCGGAATCGACCTGGGGCCATAAAAGACTAACTTGGTTCCAGGTTTTTTGTTTTCACACTTTGTGAAAAATGGAAGTTCAATTATCGATTGTCATCCCTTTTTAATGCCAGCCAATCTGTAACCATTTTGTTAAATGTTCAGTAATAAATGTTAACTTTGCAATCCTTTTTTAAAATAAGAAAAGTATATGAAATTATCAGCATTCAATTTTGAATTACCTAAAGAGTTAATCGCAGAACATCCAAACCCGAACAGAGATGAGGCTAGATTAATGGTTCTAGACCGTGAGAAAGGCACCATAGAGCACAAAATGTTCAAAGATGTGATTGATTACTTTGATGAAGGTGATTGCATGATCATGAATGATACTAAGGTTTTTCCTGCTCGTTTATACGGGAATAAGGAAAAGACTGGAGCGAGAATCGAAGTTTTCTTATTGAGAGAATTAAACAGAGAAAGTTTATTGTGGGATGTTTTGGTAGATCCAGCAAGAAAAATTAGAATTGGTAATAAGTTGTACTTTACTGAAGATGATTCTTTGGTAGCTGAGGTTATCGATAACACGACATCTCGTGGTAGAACAATCAGATTTTTATTTGAAGGTTCTTATGAAGAGTTTAAAGCAAAAATTACTGAACTAGGTGAGACTCCAATCCCTCCATATATCAAGGCGGCTAGAGATGTCGTTCCTGAAGATGAAGAAAGATACCAAACAATTTATGCTGAAAATGAAGGAGCTGTTGCTGCACCAACTGCAGGATTACACTTCTCAAAGCAATTGTTGAAACGTTTAGAAATTAAAGGAGTTGATTTTGCTAAATTGACGTTGCATATCGGTTTAGGGACATTCAGAAATGTTGAGGTTGAAGATTTAACCAAACATAAAATGGATTCAGAAGAGGCAGAAATTAGCCAAAAAGCTTCTGATCAGGTGAACGCAGCTAAAAGAGCTAAGAAAAGAGTTTGTTGTGTTGGAACTACTTCAATGAGAGCTGTAGAATCTTCAGTTTCTACTGATGGTTACTTAAAGCCGTTCAAGGGATGGACGAATAAATTTATTTTCCCTCCGTACGAATTTTCTGTAGCAAATTGTATGATTACAAACTTCCATACACCACAATCAACTTTATTGATGATGATTTCAGCTTTCGCTGGACACGAGTTTATGGTAGAGGCATATCAAGAAGCAATCAAAGAAAAATATAACTTCTATTCTTACGGTGACGCTATGTTGATTCTTTAATTACGAGACACTCAGAAGAATAATAAAATTAAAGCCAGTCGTAAGATTGGCTTTTTTTGTTGCCGTGGATTAAAATTGAGAATCAATGCTTCAATGAATTTATTGGTAAATTAGCAGGTAAAAATCGAGAGATATCAAACGAAGTGTCATCATAGCAGCCGGTGGAGTAGGAAACAGAATGAATTCTGCGATTCCTAAACAGTTTCTGATTTTAAAAGATCGGCCTATTATATTTCATGCTATTGATGCCTTCATAAAGGTTTACCCTGATATAGAAGTAGTTGTTTCATTAGCTGATGGCTTAATTGATCAGTGGCGAGACTTAAACTATGAGTTTGACCTTCCAACAAAAGTAATCTTAGCCAATGGAGGTGAGGAACGTTTTCATTCCATCCAAAATGCTTTGGCAAAATGCGCAGGTGATTTAATTGCTGTGCATGATGCCGTAAGACCATTAGTTTCTGATGAAACAATCAAAGCTTGTTTTGAAACAGCAGAAGTTACCGGAGCAGCTATTCCAGTATTACTTATAAAGTCATCTTTACGCAGAATTACTTTTGATGAATCAGAAGCTGTAGATCGTTCGTTGTACCGTGAGGTGCAAACGCCTCAAGTGTTCAAAGCAAACATCATAAAAATGGGCTATGAACAGCCTTACCAAGCTACTTTTACAGATGATGCATCTGTGGTTGAAGCTTGCGGTCATGATGTGATTTTAGTGGATGGCAATGAAGAAAACATCAAAATAACGACTCCCTTTGATTTAAAAGTAGCAGAAGGTATTTTTACCTAGGTTAATCTTTGAATAGCCAATTTCTAGCTGCTTCAATACATTCAAAAACTTGAGTGTTTTGAGATGGGGTGTGCTTTGAAATAGAGACTTTCGCCATGATAGTTTGCCCTAAATTTTGGACGACCATGGCAATTTTTAGCCATTTCTCTTTTTCTTCAAAGGCAGCCGCTCTTGCTTCTTCGTCTAATAAGCTTCCTTCTGCAGTCAACAATAAAATTTTGGATTGTCGTTTTGGATCAATTTGAAGTGCTAAACTCCATCCACACATTACTTCTTCGGCTCTAAGAACGATATTCTTTCGAATAAAGGTTAATTGAATGACATGGTCATCTATGCGCTCAGCAATAGCATTAGGTGAGGTTAACTTCATGAATGATTGGATTCTCTTGACAAGATTAAAATAAATGAACAAGGGTTGTATAAGTGTTGAAATATTAAATACACTTCCTGGTTATTGTTGATTTTTTAACAAATTGAATTAACCAATCTCGATTGAGTTGATCTAACTTTGAATAAGCCACTTCGTTTTGAACATTTCTAAAATAGGTAATGGTTTATTGCAGAGTATTTCTTTCCGTTTTTCCTTCAAGATTCCCATCATTTTTCTAACTTTGCTATCCTCTAAAAAAGAGCTTATTTATTGATTTACCCTTGGCTAAATCGCCATCCAAAAATAAAAATATGTCAGATCACAAAATCATCTACACGAAAACAGACGAAGCGCCAGCTTTAGCTACTTTTTCGTTTTTACCCATTGTAAAAGCTTTTACTGAGCCTTCAGGAGTACAAGTTGAAACGAAAGATATTTCGTTAGCAGCAAGAATTTTAGCATTGTTCCCAGATTTTTTAACAGATGATCAAAAAGTTCCTGACGCACTAGCTGAGTTAGGTGTTTTAGCAAAAACACCAGAGGCGAACATTATTAAGTTACCAAATATTTCGGCTTCAATTCCTCAATTAAAAGAGGCGATTGCTGAATTACAATCAAAAGGATTTAAAATTCCTTCTTACCCTGAAGATCCAACAACAGCTGAGGAGCAAGATATTTACTCAAGATATCAAAAAGTAAAAGGATCTGCGGTGAACCCAGTGTTAAGAGAAGGAAATTCTGACAGAAGAGCACCAAAAGCGGTAAAGGCTTACGCTAAAAATAATCCACACTCAATGGGTGAATGGAAATCAGATTCTAAAACCCATGTAGCGACAATGGCTGATGGCGACTTTAGAAATTCAGAGCAGTCTAAAACTATGAACAAGGCGACTACCTTGAGTATTCAGTTTCATGGAAATGACGGTTCTTCTCGAACCTTGAAAACCTTAGATGTTTTAGAAGGAGAAATCATTGATGCAACCAGAATGAGCAAAAAAGCTTTATTGGCATTCTTGCAAGAACAAGTTGCTGACGCAAAAGCAAAGGGAATTTTATTCTCAGTGCACATGAAAGCTACCATGATGAAAATTTCTGACCCAATCATTTTTGGACATGTGGTGAAGACTTATTTTGCTGATTTGTTTGAAAAGCATGCGGCTACATTTGAAGAATTAGGCGTTAATGTGAACAACGGGTTTGGAGATTTATTAAAGAAAATAGATACGCTACCAGCAGATAAAAAAGCTGAAATTGAAGCGGATATTGATGCTGCCTATGATAATGGACCAGATATCGCAATGGTAAATTCTGATAAAGGAATTACGAACTTAAATGTTCCTTCTGATGTGATTATTGACGCTTCTATTCCAGCAATGATCAGAACTTCTGGTAGAATGTGGAACAAAAACGGTGAGCTACAAGACACTAAAGTGGTGATTCCAGATTCTTCTTATGCTAAATTATACCAGGTAGTAATGGACTTCTGTAAGGAGCACGGAGCTTTTGATCCAACGACAATGGGAACAGTGCCTAACATTGGTTTAATGGCACAGAAAGCTGAAGAATATGGTTCGCATGACAAGACCTTTGAAATGGAAGCTGCTGGTACAGTGAAAGTAAAAGATGGTATTGATGTGATTATGGAATTCAAAGTTGAAGAAGGAGATATTTGGAGAATGTGTCAAGCAAAAGATGCACCGATTCAAGACTGGGTAAAATTGGCAGTTTCAAGAGCAAAAGCCACAGGTTGGCCAACAATTTTCTGGTTAGATGAAGACCGAGCGCATGATGCAGAAATAATTAAAAAGATTAATAAATACTTACCTACTCACGATACTACTGGATTAGATATCCGAATCATGTCGCAAGTTGATGCTTGTAGATTTACCTTAGAGCGTATCAAAAATGGTGAAAACACCAATGGCGTAACAGGTAACGTAATGAGAGATTACTTAACAGATTTATTCCCGATTTTAGAATTAGGTACATCTGCGAAAATGTTGTCTATAGTTCCATTAATGAACGGTGGAGGATTATTTGAAACAGGTGCTGGTGGATCTGCTCCTAAACATGTTGATCAATTTACTTCTGAAGGTCACTTAAGATGGGATTCTTTAGGAGAATTCTTAGCATTGGCAGTTTCTCTTGATCATTTTGGTGAAAAAACAAATAACAAAAGAGCTCAGATTTTAGGAGAGATGCTTGATGATGCTACTGAGAAGTTCTTGTTGAATGATAAATCACCTTCAAGAAAAGTAAACGAACTGGATAACAGAGGTTCTCACTTCTATTTAGCCATGTATTGGGCAGAAGCATTAGCGAATCAAACTACGGATGCTGAATTAGCAGCTCAATTCAAGCCTATCGCTTCAGCCTTAGCTGAAAATGAAGCTAAAATTGTTGAAGAATTAAATAGCGCGCAAGGTTCGCCGGTAAACATTGGTGGATACTATGAGCCTTCAGAAGACGTCCTTTCTAAAGAAATGAGACCTTCTGCAACATTCAATGAGATATTAGCAACTATTTCTCAAATGGCTTAGTTGAGAAACAATAATATATTTTAAAAAAGAGCCCTGAATTTCAGGGCTCTTTTTTGTTGATCGTAATGCTTCATAGTTTTCTTCTTCAAATTGGACTCCGAGCGGTTTGTGCTGACCGCGTGTCGCCTTAGCTTTAGCGGTGGCACAGCGGAGTCGAAGTAAGTCGAGGAGCCCATCTAAAGTAAGTCGAGATACTTACTAGTGTCCCACTTTTTTAATATTATATTTAAGGACTCCGAGCGCAGTCGAGGAGCCCATCTAAACTAAACCAAGAAGCCCCTAACTCTCAAAAAACCAAAAAGAGATTAGGCATGTTTTTTGCTGCTTTCTAAGAAATCCCAAATTATGAAAGTCTCTTTAGTGGCGGTGTTGTGTTTTCTTGCATCTACTGCATTCAATCAAAATCAAACTGATTTTCCAAAACTAAACTTAGAGCTAGGTGCTGGTTGTGAATATGCCAACTTAAAGGCTTTTAATGAAGATTATATAGCGCCTGTTGGTTATGGGAAGTTTCTAAATGAATTGCATTCAGGGTGGTCGGCAAATTTGCGAACACCATTAAAGTTAACTCCTGCGGTAGATTTAGCAATGATGATGAATTTTAGGCAATTCAGAATGAAAGACCAAAAGCCTTTTGACTATTCAGCAAATCAACCTTACGACAACCAAACGAATCAAATGAAATTGATAGCCTTTGAAGGTGGTTTGCAAACAACTGTTTACATTGACCAATTCTGGAGAACACAGCAAGATACTCGTTTTAATGTGGGTGTTTTTGGGTCAGCTTCTTACGCATATTCTAAGTATAAATCATACATTTTTAGGCAAGGCGAGGGCTATTGGCTCAGTCTTGAAGGTGAGCATATTCACCATTTTAACACTTCTTTTGGAATGGCATTGAGATATCAGTTTAAAGACTCGTTTTTCAATTCATTGGTATTAAATACAGGGTTTAATTGCGCTACGGCCAAGGAAAAATATAATGTGGATTTGAATGGTTATTTTTTACGCCTTTTAATTGGTTTAGGAAGATGAGAACGTTGTGTTTAATTGCTTTCCTAATTTGTGTTGGTAGGGTCACTTTCGGCCAATCCATCACCACCAAAGATTTTAAATATTACTGTCAGGTGGCCAATAAGTATGAAATCAATCCTCCTGACTTAGAGTACGGTTATCCCTGGTGGTTTGATGCGGATTCCTTGCCTGTTTCAGGAATTATCTTTTTAAAAGAAGATTTAGCTGCGCCACTTGAAAAGCTAAGCGATACTTCTTGGGTAGCACGACCAACTATGGAGAATGCGAAGGAGATTGCTGCTTTTTCTGTTAATATCGGACTTATGCCCAAGTACCTTATTGTGCCGGATAGTGGGTTGACTTATTATCAGGTGAGAGACTTTTTGGAAGTTTTGTTGTCAGGAAATTCCAGTTCAAAAATCAATTTCTTTTCATCTTCATATAAATACAGTTTATTCAGTTTCTTACGACCGAAGTATGAATTTATGTTTTGTGGGGATGGTATTTGGGGCAACATGAAGTCTATTATTGTGAATCCTGATTTCGATTTTATGATTGACCATCAGCTTTCTAGTTTCGATAGTATTATAAATTTTGTGTACAACAATTATACAGCCAACTTTGAAAGTCATGTCGATCAAAACACATGGTCTTATCATTCGATATATGATAAAAATATTCTACTTAATATGGAGAAAGTAAAAAGTGCTTTACTTTCTGATCCAAAGGATACTGTTTTGCAAATTGAATTACATAAACTTCTTGAGTACAAGAAATGGGTTTCGAAATATGATATTATCATAAAATTAAACGCATATGCTTTATTCAATTTAGGGGTACGGGGAAACGAACTTTCTATTGCTCAGATTTATTCAATTTACGATAAGATAAACAAGGGATTACTAAATGCAAGATTATCAGTTTGTGAGAATTATATAGGACTATTCGCTATGAGACAATTCGACAGAATAAATTACATTCATACTCAAATGCCAGATTTAATAAGTGATTATAAAGGTTATGCTGAACCTAAACCAATTAACCCACCAAAAGCTAGTGCTACAGAAAAAACACCTTTACCCGAAGATTCAGAAATTTACAAAGCCCTAATGCTAGAATCTAATGACGAACCAATAAATGTTGACACTTTAAATTAAACAATCAACAACCTTTACCCTGAGCTTGCCGAAGGGAACAATCAAACAAACTAATCCAACACCCAAGCCAACCCTTCTGTGAACTCTTTAGCTCTTGAATACTTTGCAGGAATCACTTTCTCAAAATCACGATTCAAATAACCGTGCTGCTTTGAATTGTTTCTATATTTCATCAGTGGTTCACCCTCTGCTGGATATATATAGCTGACATCTTCTAATTGTAAAGGCTCTAATTCTGGAGTGAAAAAATCTTTTGGTGTATCAAACAATGACTTTGGTTCGTCTGTTTTGTAGACGCCTAAATAGAATCCGTCTTTAATCGGTTCGTGATAAACATTTTCATATTTAAAATCTAAAAGAACTGCTCCAGTTGAATCGATCAGCCCTGCCAAACCACCTTTTACGGCTTCGGCAATTCCTTTTTGATTAAATACGCTCAAGTCGTCATAAATTGGCTTAATCACCCATTCATCTTTATAGTCTAATAATCCCCAGCCGGTTCTATTGCTTTTAGTAAACACTCTTATTTTATTTAAGGTGGTAATTTGAATATTTCCTTTTGTAGTTTTAAATACAACATTTCCTTTTCTATCAATAAGCACAGTTTTTCCGCCCACACTCGCTCTGCAAACTTGATCTTTTCCAAAAGAGCTAATTCCAGCTTGAACATACTGCATAGGAATCACCATTTCACCATTCATATTCATAAAGCCATACTTTTCGGTGTCATACATAGCAATACATGCTAATCCTTCTTCAAAAGAAGTAGCACCAGTATATTTACATGGAATCACTTCTTTTCCGTCTTGATTAACGAAACCCATTCGGCCGTTAGCATAAACAGCCATTAATCCTTCGTTTTGTTCAAAAAGGTAGCCTACTTTTTCATAATTATTAACCGGAATTTCATTCCCTTTTTTATCAATGAGGGTCCAGTAATCAGCGCCTTTCTTCTTCACCCAAGCACGTCCGTTAACAAACCCTTTTCCTTTAATTTTGTCGTATCTACATGGAATAACAAGCTTTCCTTCTTTGTTCACAAATCCATAAGCAGATACCCAAGCGTTATTCACGACTTCAGAGATTCTGACTCCAGCAAGTCCGTCAGAAAACTTGTCTACATATTTAGCTTTGAGGCTGAAAGCAAGAGATCCATCTTCTTTGATACATTTCCAATCTTTATCTGCCGAAAATGACAGAATCGCAAAGAAAAGGGCAATAAGTGTTAGGGTAGTTTTTTTCATATTATGAGGTAACGTAAGCAATTGAAACTTTGAAAGTGGCTTTTTTATAGCTTGATGTTTTATTCAATAATTTTTGAATTTTTTTATTCCATTTAGCCTGTTTTTTTCTGTTGATAGAATGATTGGTTTCTTCATCATACCTAATTTGCATTTCGTTGGCTTTCTGAGAAGCTTCATCAAACATACGTTGAATATCTGGCGCAATGGTCGCAAATGACTTGTACTTGTACGATTTTAAATTTTTACGCAGCAACCTTGCATGATATTCTGTTATGTCAAAATGGATTTGTTCATGTTTTAAGATGTAAGCATCAACCCCTTCTTTTTTCCAAGATTTATCAGGGTTAAATTGACTTTTGATAGTGAAATTTAAAATGATATTCTGTCCTTCAAAATCAAGGCTAATCGTAGAATGTGTTAATGCGTCAAATTTGCTATTGCTTGGAACCGGACCATAAAAGTCAGACCATTTCAACTTCCCATCAGACCAATCAATCTGACCAAAACTAATCAAGCTTGTTCCTAAAAGCAATATGAATATCAATCCTCTCATCTTTAATGAATATAATGAGAAAGAATGAATTAGTGACTTGATTTATATAGAATTAATGATTTTGCATGTGAGCGGCTAGAGTAGGGAAGCAGTTGTAAAGCACTTGCTTGTTTTCGTCATCCCAATCCAAAGTCCAAATGGCTTCCTTCATCAAATTAAGCCATTCGTCCTTGGCTTTTTCGTCAATTTTATGAGGTAAATGGCGCATTCTCATTTTAGGATTACCGTATTTTTCGAAATAACGTTGAGGTCCACCTAAATACTGCGTCAAGAAACAATATTGCTTGTCTTTCACTAACTCCGGATCTGAGTTTTTAAATAAGTCTCCTATAACAGGATTAACAAAAACGCGGTCGTAAAAAGCTTCAACCAATTGTGCTAATCGTTCATCTCCTAATTTCTCGTAAATTGTTTTCATTGTGTTGATAAATGCTGGTTTGGCATGGTATATGAACCCTACTCCAAAAATACCGTATATTTGTATAGACGGAGAGATGAAACACTTATTTTTAACAATATCCTTTCTTTTAATCTTTTTAAATCCTTTTGCTCAAGGATTTAAAATGCATTATTCTAATTCTTTTGCAGATTGTTTTGGAGCTGTAGAAGTGTTGGATTATAATAGTGAGTCTCGTGTTCAGTTTCCCGGTAACTTCGGTAATCGTGATGATTTTATGAACATGTTCCCAGATTTTCATGAAGTCAATTCAGTTTGGTTACGACTAGAACCCAACTTAAAAGGAAAGTTTGAATTCGAAATTTTCACTGAAAACAATGTAGACTTTGGTTATTTTCTTTTCAAGGCGAATGACAATTCATTTTGCGAGCAATTAGAGAATGATAAAGTGAGGCCGGTGATCTATGAAATGTCTTCATACGAAAATAAAGGAGCATCAGATGATAAAGAAAATTTCAAACCCTCTGTTGATACTGAACCATCTGACGTTTTTTATTTGATGATTCATACGAATTCAACTTATACCGGAAAGGTAAGGGTGAAATATAAAAGAATTGGAAAAATAAGTACAACAGCGAGTGTGCTTCAAGACTTCAGAAAAGATGGTGACGAAGATCCGTTTATTCGAATAAGAATTAGAGATAAAGAAACCTTAGAACCTGTTGAAGCGAACATGATTATTAATGGAGTTGGTAAAGATAATGCCTTGTTCATGGGGACGGATTTTGTTTTCCCTGCATCCAGAGCAAAAGAATTGCATATAGAATCAAATACGCCTGGGTACTTCTTATTTGTAAAAGATGTGGTCTTGAATCGGTCTGATGATGAAAACGCAGATGTTTTAATAGAGCTAGAAAAATTGGCTCCCGGTAAAAAACTCTTACTAGAAGATATTAAGTTCCACCAAGACTCTGATGAGTTTTTGCCGATTGCTATGCCTGCATTAAAGCGTTTGCTCGACTTTTTAGCTGTCAATGATGATGTCAGAATAGAAGTACAAGGTCATGTGAATGCTCCTGGGGTTGACAATAATAACAAGATTCAACATCTTTCAGAAAATCGTGCTAAAGCGGTAAGAAAGTTTTTAAAAATTAATGGAATTGATCCGGACAGGCTAGAAGCTAATGGATACGGCAATACTAAAATGTTGTTCGAGAATCCTAAAGACCCGTCTGAAGAAGAGTCAAATAGGAGAGTAGAAATTTTGATTATAGATTAATGGCGATCATTCTAAATTTAGAAACTGCTACTAAAACTTGTTCTGTTGCCCTTGCCAAAGATGGTGAAGTGTTGGCTTTTAAAGAACTAACTTCAGAGCAGTTTTCACATGCAGAAAAATTAAACGGATTTATTGAAGAAGTCTTAACTCAGGCAAAGTTAAAGTTGAAAGAGCTTGATGCTGTGGCTGTAAGTGAAGGCCCAGGTTCTTACACCGGACTGAGAATAGGAACAAGTACTGCTAAAGGATTGTGTTACGGATTAAATATTCCGCTAATTGCGATTAATTCTTTGCAGGCTTTAGCGGCTTTGGTCAATTCAAAAGTCGATTTTATTTGCCCAATGTTTGATGCCAGAAGATTAGAAGTTTATACAGCGGTTTACGATAAAGAATTGGCTCAATTGGAGCCAACACAAGCTTTGGTGATTGATGAGAATAGCTTTGCAGCATATCAAAATAAACAAGTATTGTTTGTTGGACCTGGAGCCTTAAAATGTCAAGAATTGCTCAATCAAATCAATTGGAGTTTTGATGGGAAAGATGTTTCTGCTTTAGGAATGGTTCCTTTAAGTGAAGCTAAATTTAATCAAGGTCAGTTTGAAGATGTGGCTTATTTTGAACCTTCTTATTTGAAAGATTTTATAGCAGGCCCTCCTAAGAAATTACTTTAATTTTCAATCAAACTATTGCCGGTCATTTCAGCCGATTTTTCGATTTGCATTAAATCCAAAATGGTAGGAGCAACATCTCTTAACGTTCCGTTTTTAATCTTCTTCACACCTTCATTTAATACGATAACAGGTACTGGGTTTAAGGAGTGAGCCGTGTTTGGCGATCCGTCTGGATTAATTGCATAATCTGAATTTCCATGGTCAGCAATGATGATAAACGAATACCCTTCTTTTGATCCTGCTTCCACAACTTCTTTTACACAAGCGTCAACTACTTCTGCGGCTTTTAAAATGGCAGGGTAAACCCCTGTATGTCCAACCATATCAGTGTTAGCAAAATTTAGACAGATAAAATCAGTTTTATTCTTTTGCATATCATTAATGACAGCCGCTTTAATTTCAATTGCAGACATTTCAGGTTTCAAATCATAAGTAGCAACTGAGGGCGATTGACACATAATCCTAGATTCACCCCTGAATTCTTTTTCCCTGCCACCAGAAAAGAAAAAGCTGACATGTGGATACTTCTCTGTTTCGGCAATTCTTAATTGAGTTTTACCAGCATTTGCCACCACTTCTCCTAGTGTATTGGGTAGATTATCTTTTTCAAAAATGACCTGAACGTTTTTAAAGGTTTTGTCATAATTGGTCATGGTTAAATATTCTAAATCGAGTTTTTTCATGCCATGCTCAGGGAAATCTTGTTGGGTCAAGACCATAGTGATTTCTCTGCAGCGATCTGTTCTAAAATTAAAACAAATAACAAGGTCTCCTGCTTCAATCGTAGCTGGTTTTTGACCGTCATTCCTTACGGAGTAAGGTTTGATAAATTCATCAGTGATTTCGGCTTTGTAAGATGCTTGAATGGCTGCAGAAGCATCCGCTACCACAGTACCCTCACCTTTCGTCAACAGGTCGTATGCTAATTTAATTCTGTCCCAACGTTTGTCTCTGTCCATTGCATAATATCTACCTATAACTGAGGCTATTCTTACAGAGCTACCTTTTATTTTTTGTTCTAATACTGAAATGTGCCCTGCTCCGGTCGTAGGATTGCAATCTCTCCCATCAGTGAAAGCATGAATGAAGGCATTCTCTAACTCATATTTTTTAGCTAAATCAATTAAGGCAAAAAGATGATCCATTGAAGAATGCACCCCTCCGGTTGATACTAATCCCATGAAATGGATTTTTCTATGTTCTGATTTTGCTTTCTGAAACGCTGAAACAATTGCAGGATTGGTCTCAAATTCTCCATCCGCAATCGCTTTATTAATTCGAGTTAATTCTTGATAAACAATTCTTCCTGCTCCAATGTTTAAGTGTCCAACTTCACTATTTCCCATTTGTCCTTCGGGTAGCCCTACGTGCTCTCCGTGGGTTAATAATTCTGCATTGGGTGCAGTTTTTTCTAAATGGTCAATAAATGGAGTTTTAGCATTGAAAATTCCGTCTGATTTTGATTTGTCTCCGTGTCCCCATCCATCAAGGATAAGTAATGCTACTTTACTTTGCTTCATTGAATTCTATTTCTACTGTTAATCCTGTTGGTTTGTGATCTAAAAGATTGATTTTGCCTTGTTGACCTTCTACTAAAAACTTTGTAATATGCAGCCCTAAACCGGTGCCCTTAGACTTGCGAGTCATTTCATTTTCAAGTCGGTGAAACTTGTCAAATACTACTAATTTATCTTCGTCTGCTATTCCTGGACCTTGATCTGAAACAGAGAATACTATTTTATCAACTTTAGTGGTGATCTTAAAATGAATTTCACTGTGCTCAGGTGCGTATTTACTTGCGTTCTCCACAAGATTGTAAATGATTCCATTCAAGGCTTCTGCATCTGCTTTAATATGGGCATCTTGAAATTCACAAATAATTGTATGATTACATAAAACAGACTCTTTAAGTCGATCAAGAGTAGTTTCTAAAAATCCTTTTAAGTCGATTTTTTCTAAATCAAAATAATAATTTTCGCTCTCGATATTTCTTGCTGTTAAGATATCTGAGATAAGCATATTTAAACGCTCAATTTCTGCCAATGATCTTCTATAAATGTCTTGACGTTTATTTTCGTCCAATTCTCTTTTTTGTAATGTTTGTAGATACAATCCTACTGAAGAAATTGGTGTCTTTAATTCATGTGAGACCGATTGTAAGAAGTTTTCTTGTAATTCGTTTACTTCTTTTTCTCGTTTAAAGGCACGTCTTATCATATATGCTCCACCTAAAAGGATGACTAAAAATACTGATCCTTCACCTATGAGCATCCATGTTTTTTGATTCAGTTGTTGGACATCTGAATACGTTTTTTCATATAGTCTGAAGATAAGGTAGAGCCACCAAGAAAACTGGATGATAATGTAGCCAACCAGCACATAAAACAAAAAGATGGGATTTTTAAGTCGCTTATGTGCCATGCTGCAAATCTCGGTATTTTTTAGGCATAAAAAAAGCCAGAACTCAAGTTCTGGCTTTCATTATTTTTTTTAGTGTCGTATCACTAGTTTCTTGGTCAATTGATTTTTATCTGAACTTACTTTTATAAAGTAGGTTCCAGAACTGTAATCATTCAGGTTTAGCTCAACTTGTGTTCCGTTCACAACTTCAGCATAAACTGTTTTGCCAACAATGTTAATCAATTCTACTTCGGTCCCCTCTGTTAATCCAACAACATTGGTTAGGTTGTTCGCAGGGTTAGGGAATAATTTAAAGTCAAAATTGTATGATTCAAGTCCCACGTCATCTGTCGTAACTTGCATCATTACTGAATCAACTCCACACTCATTGTAAGCGTATAACCATACATCATAAGTTGCAACGCTATCATAAGTATGCTGAACATTAATAGAGTCAGAGACCATAGTTGAATCTCCAAAATCCCAAACCAATGAATCCGCAGTTGCAGAAGTACTTGAAAAATCAACAATAGTTCCAGATTGAGAAAAAGTGAAACTCGCAACTACTTCATCAATTACATGAATTGGCATTGTCACTTCAGTAACACAGAAAGGACTGTTAAAGTTATGCCTTCTTAAGGTGTCTTTTAGTTCAATGTTGTAATCACCAGAATTGTTGTAAGTATGACAAGCACTGAATAGGTTTGTGTTTTGAAATCCATCACCCCATAACCATAAAATATGATCTGTTTGAGTAGCGGCATACCCGTTATAGTGAACATCTCCATATACCGGACTTTGCGCATATGTTACACAACCACCACTCACTACTCCCGGACAAATAGTATCATCCAAAATTGTGAATTCGTCATGTAAATCATATTTGATTAAGGGGTTTATTAAATAATCGTAATCGTAAGACGCTCCAAATGTTGTCAAAACATTGTACCATTGATAGAACCCAGGAAAAGCGATAGGGTTTTCATATAAAATAAATGAAACACCTTCATTTGCTCCATCATTTACAAATCTGTCAGATGCATAAATCTTTAAAGAATCATCAGTAGGTGTGGTAATAGCTACGATATAATCAGTAGTCACGGTAATCGTAGAGTCAAAAACGCTGTTCACTTCTACATCAGGAAGTAAGGCCGTAAAAGCTTGATGCTTAACCCAAACAGTATCTCTAATAATTTCTGGTCCAACTTCATCTGTTCCAGATAAATATTCATGAATTGCAGTAATAGCCATTACTGAATCAACCAACGGGTTTGTTTCAAAACCAAAAAATTGTACCCCCATGATCTCAATTGGCTGTGATGCTGTAAAGCGCTGGGCTCTACCATTGTATTCAGTTTGTTCAGAGCCATTTCCTGTTCGCATAGGCTCAAAATATAACGTAGAAGTTTTATTTAGAGGAATATATTGGTTGTGATAAAATCCGCAAGAATCACCAACGGCCTTAGTTTGAGGAGAAGACCAGTTTGGTGCCTGTCCTCCACCTTGGGTAGTGGGTCCTTGAATTTGAGATAGCCCTAAAAAGCTTGTAAAAATGGCAAAAGTAAGAATGTAAATTTTTTTCATATTGAGTTGTTTCTACAATAATAGACGAAATATAAAAATAAGAGGTTGGGAAATCTTACTTAATAATAGAAATATTTCCTTCTTGAACAATTCTCTCTCCGAGAACTGTTTCTCCGCTTAGCATATAAACAAAGGTTTGAGGAGCTAAAGGTGAGCCGTTTAGCGTTCCATCCCAAAAATCTTTTTGTTCATCAGAGCGGAAAACTCTTTTTCCCCAGCGGTCGTAAATTTCAATTTGGTAATTGAACAATCTTGGTCCCAATACCTCTAAAAAATCATTGTGCCCATCTCCGTTTGGTGAGAAAATGTTAGGGACAAATACGTCCATGTATCCATTAATGTCAACCAAAACACTGTCAGTGCTAGTACAAGAATTTTGATCCGTAGCGAACACTACATAAACTGTTGCTTGATCTGGTACGTCATAAATTACACTGCAATTGGTTTCAACACATTCATCCACTTCTGGCAACCATGAGTAGGTCACTGTTCCTGGTGAGGTGGCCCATAAGGTTACTTCTCCACCAATGCCTATTAAGGTGTCGTTGCCTGCAACAACATCCGGAAGAGGGTTTACAATAACGTAAATACTGTCCTCTGCAAATCCACAAAGTGGATTCGTTGCGGTAACTGTTATCCATGAAGTCATTTCAGGACCTAAATAAACCGTTTCTCCAGTTTGGCCAGTCTCCCATGTAATATCATACCCATTGTTAGTAGCAGTTACTTGAACTGAGTCTCCATAGCAAATAGCTATTTGTGGCGTTATACTAACCATTGGTGCTGGGTCTACAGTTATCATCACTTCTGTTGAATCTGACTTACAGCCGTTCAGTTCTTCATAGACCCAATAGGTGGTCTCTCCATTAATTAATGTGGGTGTATATGTTGTTCCTGTAGCCAATACAGTGTTTGATGTATTTTCCCATGATATTTGTCCACCGATATCTTGAGTTGCAGTTAAATCTGTCGGAGTATCTCCTTCACAATATAAAGTTTGACCGGTTACAGTGGGTGCAACAGGAGTCGGTTTAACGGTAAAGGAAACCACCGTTTCAGCACTTTCGCATCCATTAGCAGTCTCAGTAACATAAACATTTGTTGTTCCTAAATTAAGTGTTGGAACGTAACTTGTAAATGTTGATAATACATTGGCAGGAGGTGACGGAAGCGGTGCGTCATACCAAGTTATTGTTCCTCCTAAAGTTGCAGTTGCTTCATTCGGTATTCCAGTGTCTCCAAAACAATAAACGGTTTGCCCGGTAACATTAGGTGCTGCCGGTACAGGATTAACAGTGATAGTCACCATGTCAGTTGGACCTTGACATCCTAATACTGCTTCTGTTTCTGCTGCGTAATAAGTAAAGGTTCCTGATCCTGTTGGGGTTGGTGTGTATGTGTTGCCTGAAGCTAAAATTGGTGGGTTTAATGCTGAATTATCATACCAATCAACTGTTCCTCCATTAGAAGAGACCACAGTTAAATCTGATATAAAATCTCCTTCACAATAAGTAGCGTTGGCTTCAATATCAACCGTTGGTGGAATTATCACTGTAACATCAGCTGTTCCTGAAACGGTTCCAGCACAGCCACCGCCTATTACCGAGCCCATAGTATAAGTGCCGTCTTCTTGTACTGTTAATGTGTAAGGATTCGCGCTTATTCCAGTCACATTGTAAGGACCTCCTGGGCCATTCACTGTTATGTCATAGGGTCCGGGACCAGTAAAGGTTATTGTTAAGTCTGCATCATCTCCTTCACAGACAGTTTCATTTCCACTGAGGTCTGCAGTTGGTGTAGGATGAACATCTACGTCAACCGTTGATGAGATTACACAGCCTGTATTAGGATCTGTAACGTCCACCGTAAAAGTT
Source organism: Crocinitomicaceae bacterium (assembly GCA_039939375.1). GTDB lineage: Bacteria > Bacteroidota > Bacteroidia > Flavobacteriales_D > Crocinitomicaceae > Paracrocinitomix. Next base: position 873,078 of record JBDVJO010000011.1, read on the forward strand.
GTAAATCCAGTTAATGTTGCTGTTGGGTCAGAATCCGTATTGCTACTTAATAAAGGTGCGTTATCCCATAAATAAGTGTATGATGGAGGTGTGATTCCGCAATCTACCGTATACTGTGTAGTTGCTCCATCATACCAGCTAACTCCGCCAGCGATAAAATCACTTAAAATATCAGCTATAGTATCACCGTCCTGATTCACTAAAAACACAGAACTTTCTTGAGGCTGTATTCCTGGAGTTCCATCAACTGTAATATCGATTACAGAACCTATATCCCAGCAAAAATCAAATATTTCTGTAATTGCTGCTCCATTTCCTAGAGCCGGAGGTGCATAGCTTCCTTGTAAAACTCCGTCAACATACACCTCTACTTCAGTTCCGCCCCAACCATCATCCCAGATGTCATAGCAATGCAATTCAAAACAACAGGTGTTACCAACATAAGGTGTTCCTTCTGCGTGAATGATCGTTGATGTTCCAGGACAAACAATAGCATCATCTGTAGAGGTGGTTACTTCAAATCCTACACCGATATCAATTGTGGTGTCTGCCGAACAACCCGTGTCGTCAGTTACAGTTAAGGTAACTGGATGAATTCCTGCTGTTACGAAGGTGTGGTTGGGTGTTGGTCCACCATTGTTAACAACAGTACCATCAAAATCCCAATCGTATTGAACAATCGTATTTTGTGCATCCGAATTATCAGTGAAATTTATAACCTGACCTGGGCAATTGGTTGCTGAAAAATCAAAATTAGGACACAATGCAATTTGCACCGTTTGTTGATTTGAAAAAATACTGGTCGCCCCAGTCCATCCCCAGTTAACTAGACTTACTCCACCTAAATTATTGGTGATCATATTTGAGGTGTGTGTAATAGATGTTGCTCCGTCAACTTTCACTTCTAAGGTTTGCATTGCCCCTGCTGTCCAAATGATTTCTACCAAATGATCTTCACAATCTTCAACGTTTCCAGTAAAAGTTGAAATTGGATCTAAAGGCAATCCTTCTAAGCAAGAAGGTGTGCTATGGTCTATAACTCCATTCGCCATAATTGCAATGTGGTCTCCTGCAATATCCCAGTTACCTTGAGCTACATTATTGTTGTAAGTGTCAAATTCTACAGCGATTGTATTGGTTAGGCCTTGATATCCAATTCCATGTGCACCTGAACCAGTTGCCCAAACTCCGGGTTGAAGTACAAAGGCAATTCCTTCTCCGCCAAAATCGTCACATCCAAAATTTACTTTGAATAACATAGAAAAAGAAGTAGTCAAATCAACCGGAACTAAAGAATGCATTGAACCTGTTTGATTTGTGCTGTTCGGTGTAATCTGAAATTCATTACATCCAGCCATAGTAGCACCAGAGCCAGTTGTAGAAAACTGACCATATGATGCAAACGAAACAATCGTAAGCAATAATATGCAACTAAATATCTTTCTCATTTAAATGTATAACGCAAATACGTTATATATCGTTTGTAATACGTGCGATTAGCCAAAAAAGTTGTCTAATTTTGCTTAAATATATTCATAAAACGAAAAAATGAAGATTTGGCACAACAATCGTTGTTCAAAAAGTCGCTGTGCGGTAGAATTTTTGAACGATAAAAATATTGACTTTGAAACAGTTTATTACCTGGATAACCCGCCAACAAAGGATGAGTTGAAAGAGGTATTGAAAATGTTGGGAATTAAAGCAGAAACTTTAGTGAGAAAAAATGAACCAATTTTCAAAGAAAAGTTCAAAGGTCAACATCTTACGGAGGCAGCCTGGATAAAAGCTATGGTTGATCACCCTAAATTAATTGAACGCCCTATTATAATAAACAATGGTAAGGCAGTGGTTGGAAGACCGGCAGAAAATATTTTGGATATTATTTAAACTAAAAAAGACCTGTGAAAACAGGTCTTTTTAAATATTTTGAAATCAGAAATTGCTTAGCTTTCTGAATTTTCTTTCAATCTTTTTGGACGTAACATCTCAACAGCTCCAATAGTTAACCAGAACGGAACAGCGAATCCTAAAAGGAAAGCTAAAATCCAACCTGCCATTAATCCAATCAAAAGAAATAAAGCGAACCCTAATGCAACCATGATTTTATATTATTTTTGTCATTAATTATGCCGCTAATTTAATATTAATTCTCAAATAATTAAAAAATAAATGGAATTTAGAATTGAAAAAGACACAATAGGTGAGGTAAAAGTACCTGCTGATAAGTACTGGGGAGCTCAAACTGAGCGTTCTAGGAATAATTTTAAGATTGGGCCAGCGGGTTCAATGCCAATAGAAGTTGTAAGAGGATTTGCTTATTTAAAGAAAGCAGCTGCCTTTGCAAATTGTGAATTAGGAGTTTTAGAAGAAAGAAAAAGAGATTTAATTGCTCAGGTTTGTGATGAGATATTGGCCGGAAAATTAGATGATCAATTTCCATTAGTGATTTGGCAAACTGGTTCTGGAACGCAATCTAACATGAATGTGAATGAGGTTGTAGCGCACAGAGCACACGAAATCGCTGGAAATAAAATTGGTGAGGGTGAAAAAACGCTTCAACCAAATGATGATGTGAATAAATCACAGTCTTCTAATGATACTTTTCCAACAGGAATGCATATTGCAGCCTATAAAATTATTGCAGAAGTAACGATTCCTGGGGTTGAAAACTTAATGAATACGTTGAAGGCGAAATCAGAAGAATTTAAAGATGTTGTTAAAATAGGAAGAACCCATTTAATGGATGCAACGCCGTTAACTTTAGGTCAAGAATTTTCAGGGTATGTTTCTCAATTAGACCACGGTTTAAGAGCTTTAAGAAATACAATGGCCCATTTAAGTGAGTTAGCACTTGGCGGAACAGCAGTAGGAACAGGTTTGAATACGCCAAAAGGCTATGATGTAGTTGTTGCTAAATACATTGCTGAATTCACAGGATTGCCATTTATTACGGCAGAAAATAAATTTGAAGCTTTAGCTGCGCATGACGCAATTGTTGAATCGCACGGAGCGTTAAAACAGTTGGCAGTTTCGCTAAATAAAATTGCAAATGATATCAGAATGATGGCTTCAGGGCCTAGATCTGGAATAGGCGAATTAATTATTCCGGCGAATGAGCCAGGATCTTCAATTATGCCAGGAAAAGTAAATCCAACACAATCTGAAGCAATGACTATGGTCTGTGCTCAGGTGATGGGGAATGATGTAGCGGTGACAGTAGGTGGAACACAAGGGCATTATGAATTGAATGTCTTTAAACCTATGATGGCAGCCAATTTGTTGCAGTCAGCAAGATTGATTGGAGACGCATGTAATTCGTTTGATGAGCATTGTGCCCAAGGAATCCAACCAGATAATGCACGAATTCAGGAGTTGTTGAATAACTCATTAATGTTGGTAACAGCTTTAAATACTAAAATTGGATATTATAAAGCAGCTGAAATTGCAAATACTGCACACGAAAACGGAACAACTTTGAAAGAAGAGGCCATTCGTTTAGGTTATGTTCCGGCTGATAAATATGAAGAATGGGTAGATCCTACCAAAATGATTGGATCATTAGACTAAGTAAATAGAAGTTAAAGTTTTCCCTCTTGCAACACTGTGAGAGGGATTTTTTATATAAGATGGAGAAGAGAACAGAATTAGAGCAATTAGGTGAGTTTGGATTAATCGACAGGCTAACAAAAGACACTAAAAAGTATCATGATAACACTGTAAAAGGGGTTGGGGATGATGCTGCAGTTATTGATGCTGGAGATAAATTTATGTTGGTGTCAACGGATATGTTGGTAGAAGGGATTCATTTTGATTTGACCTACGTTCCTTTGATGCATTTAGGGTATAAGGCAGCAATTGTCAATTTTTCTGACATCTATGCAATGAACGGAGATGTTACACAAATTACAGTTTCAATAGCCTTGTCAAATAGATTTTCAATAGAGGCGGTGGATGAGATTTATAAAGGAATTCATAAAGCGTGTGAATTATATCAGGTGGATTTAGTTGGAGGGGATACAACTTCTTCAACTTCAGGTTTGATTATTTCAATCACCGCAATTGGTGAAGTTCAGAAAGAAGAAATTGTTTACCGTTCAGGTGCCAATGAAAATGATTTATTGGTGGTTTCAGGTGATTTGGGTGGAGCTTACATGGGGTTACAGGTGTTAGAGAGAGAAAAGCTGGTTTACAAAGACAATCCAGAAATGCAACCTCAGTTAGAAGGGGTAGATTATATTCTTGAGCGCCAGTTAAAACCTGAAGCAAGAAAAGACATTGTTCATTACTTGAAAGAGTTGGGCATAAAACCAACCTCAATGATTGATGTTTCTGATGGATTAGCTTCTGAAGCAATGCACTTAGCCTATTCAAGCGATAAAGGGGTTGTTATTTTTGATGAGAAGATTCCTACCGATCAAGAAACTTATAACCAAGCAAGAGAGTTTAGCATTGATGCCAGTACAGCTGCCTTAAATGGAGGAGAAGATTATGAATTGTTGTTTTCGATTTCTCAGGCCGATTACGAAAAAATAAAAGATACCGAGCATCTTACAATTATCGGTCATTTTACAGATAAAGCTAGTGGATATACGATAGTGGATAGAGGAGGTACAGTAATCCCTTTACAAGCGCAAGGTTGGAATCATTTTAATGAAGAAGAATGATCGCTAACTACTTAAATAGTGTCATCAAACAATTTGAATATTACAAATCACTTGGTGATAAGACGTTAGTTCAATTAGAAGAAGATGATTTCCAATTTCAGTTAGATGATGAATCAAATTCTATTGCAATTATTGTGAACCACATGTGGGGCAACATGATGTCAAGATGGACAAATTTTTTAACTGAAGATGGCGAAAAAGAATGGCGCCAGAGAGATTTAGAATTTGCGGATCAAATAAAAACAAAAGAGCAGTTGATAGAAAAGTGGGAGCAAGGGTGGATGTGTTTATTTCAAGCCTTATACAGTGTTACTCCCTCTAATTTTGAAAAACCTATTTTTATAAGAAATCAAAAGCATTCTATAATTGAAGCTGTGAATAGGCAAATGAGTCATTATGCATATCATGTTGGTCAAATTGTTCTTATTGGTAAACATATCAAAGCTGAACACTGGGAAAGTCTATCTATTCCAAAAGGAGGATCTGCCGCTTTTAACAGTGAAAAATTTTCTAAAGGAAAACATGATGGTCATTTCACAGATGACATCAAATAAAATAGCTTAAACAAAAAAAAGCCTTGAGAATTTCTCAAGGCTTTTTTGTTTTCTAAATATTCAGTTCTACAATCCTGATCCAACTATATGAGTGAATCCTTGACCGCTAAACGCAGTGTTGTCTGTTGATACACCTGAGTATGTGTAGTAGTAAATTCCGTCAGGAAGTGGATCTCCATTAAAGTCGGTTCCATCCCATTCATCATTGATATCTGTCATGATGTGCACTACAACTCCCCATCTATTTACAATTGTACATTCAAATGTTGCAACGGCTTGTGCCCAGTTTGCAAAGGTGAATACATCATTGTCTCCATCATTATTTGGAGTAAAGATGTTTACTGGCGTAAATTGTAACGGATCGTAAATAATCATGGTGTTACAAGATGTATCTGTACATCCATTTTTGTTTATGGCTACTAAGCACACTTCAAACTCTCCCGCTTGTGTGAAACAAGTATCAAAAGTTTCAGCGTAATCATGTGAAATTTGCCATCCTAATCCTGGGTCAGCAGCATCATAGTTCAAGTTCCAGAAGAACGTTGTATCCGCATTCGGGTTATTCGGGTTAGCATAGTTTTCAGATGTATTTGTGAATTCAATACAAACCTCTGCAGTTCCTTCATAAATTCCTGGACTTAAGAATTGATCAGAATCAATGTCATAAGAAGCAACAGGATTTAAAGAATCTAATGTTACTGTGTCTGTCAAAATACATCCGTAGTTATCTTGAACTAAGATATAGTAGTCTCCAGGATTTAAACCACCCCAAGTTGTGTTGTTTGAAGTTTGGTTTGTTTGAAGATTTGTCCAAGTGTAAGTATAATCAGGAGTTCCTCCTCCGGCAGCAGCGAACACAACTCCGTTACCAGATTGGTATCCGTATTGTCTACAATAAGCTTCTTCAGAACCAATTTCAGTAAATTCTAACTCTGGTGGATAAGCAATTGAGAAATCAAATGTTTTATCACATCCATTTTGATCATTAATAGTTAAGGTATAAGAACCTTCTCCTAAGTGATTGATCCAAGTAGTTCCAATTCCATTAGGGTTACCAGATGGGTTTGGTGTCCAGAAGTAAGCAATTTGGTTATATGCACCAGTTGCATTATAAACTGTGTCTACTGTTGCTAATCCTGTAGGTTGACCATAACATAATGGTTGGTCAATTACTAAGTCGATATCCAATTCACCTGGGTGAATTAACTCGATTGAATCTAAAACATAACATCCGTTAGCGTCAGTGATGTCAGCATAATACCAACCTTGACCTAATGTGTTTGCTGTATTTGTGTTTCCAGGGTTAAGAATTGTTTGAGATGCGTCCCAAATTTGGTAAACATTTCCACCATTTCCACCTGTAGCATTTACAGTTACTGATCCATCTGAGAATTGGTAACAAGTAGGATCGTTGTAATTCCAATCAACTTGTAATTCGTCCGGTTCAAATACTGTGAATATTTCAGACCAAGGACATCCGTCAGCATCAGTAACTGATACAATCCATTGTCCTCCGTAAAGATCATCTACTTCTGAATCTGGGTTTCCACCAGCTACACCTGAAACAGTTTCAGAGAAGTGAATTCCTGAAGTGTGCGTCCAAACAACATCATAAGGACCCGTTGGTACTGGTAAACTTTCAATATCAGTTACATAAGCACCACCGTCATTCATCCCAAAACAAGTAACATCTCTTAATGAATCCATTACAAATGTTGGTGAAGGTACGTTTCCGTCTGTTCCAACAGTAATGGCAGTGTCTACCATACATCCGTCAGAGTTTGTTACGTTTAAGAAGTAAGATCCTGGTTGAACACCTAAGAAATCACCATCATTTTGAGGTCCGATAACTGCAGTTCCAGTTAACGTGTAAGTCATTGTTGGATCGTCTGGAAGAATATGAACTTCTCCAGGAACGAATCCACCTAAACCAGGACAAGATACCGCATTAACGATTCCAATGTCTGTAAGTGTTACAGTTCCCATTTCAACTTTCACTGAATCCACGATATTGTAACATCCGTCAGATACGTTCATGTAATACCAAGTTTCAACGTTTGGAGATACTGAAATATCCTCAGTGATTTCACCAGTTGGTTGCCAATCAATAACAACACTTCCCGGATCATAAGGGTTGTTGATAGTTGCATCAATATCTGCAACATCCCCAGGACAAATTGTAAATGTGTTAAAGTTGAAATCAATAGTAGGCACCGGAGCTGCATTCAAGGTGACGTTGACAGTTGTGTCTTGTACCATTCCGCATTCATCAGTTACTGTTACTGTATAGGTTTGAGTTCCGTTAATGTTTCCTGGTAATGCCGCCGTTGCGTTAGAACCATAAATTCCCCAATCAAAAGATAAGTTAGGAATACCTCCGTCTGTGTAAGCTGTAACATCTACAGTTGATTGCGGACAATCAATAATGATATCATCAGCAAATACGTTATAAGAAGGTGGGTTGTCAATAATGTTGATAGAAGCACTTACTGTCATAGTATCTCCACATGGAGTTAGGTAGTAAGTTTCAATAATTAAAGTCTCCGTTGACTCTGGCAAGGCATCAGCTAATGCGTCAATAGTTACCGTTAAGGTATCTTGTCCAGGAGGAATTGTATAGTTAGGAGAAATGGTCGTGTAATCTGTACCGTTAGTAGCTGTACCGTTTACGTTAATTGATACAGTGTAAGAAGAATCTGTATATCCATCCGGCTTGATGAAGTTAATAGCCGCTGAAGTACATCCTTCAATTAATTCGTTCCCAACTAATGGGTCTCCGTTGATATCAACTAATTCAATTGCGATATCTGGAGAGTTTGAACTAAATGAGTTTGACTCTAAAAATACTGCTGAATCAAATGCTGTATCACCTGCATCCCCAATAACTAATTTGATATGATAAGTTTCACCACATTGAACAGAAGCAGCAGCTTGTAAAACTACAGTATGCGCATCAAATTGTAAGTCTGGCGAACCAGTTGGATTATCTGTTAAATAAGCACAGTTTGTACATGGTCCAGTATTTGAAGAACCGTTATTAAGGTTGTTCATTGTTACTGGTAAATTTCCAGTTCCCGGTACAATTGCAATATTCTCTCCACCATTTTGGAAAGTTCCTGCGAATCCAGGTCCAGAAATAATAAATCCAAATCCATCATTAAAAGATGAAGTTGAATATTCGTGATACTCTTCAGAAGCGAAAATGTAATTAAATACGATTGAATCTCCTGTTGGAACGAAATCAAATTCTAATATCGCCTCATTGTTCATAGTGTATGGGCTACCAATTTGAGCTAAATCCACATCATTCGGGTCCGGAGCAACACCGTTATTGTTTGTTGACGAACCTGAATTATTAGGTCCAACACAAACTTGAGCGTCTCCAGTTGCTAAAACTAATCCTGTTAATATTGGGAAAGTTGTTCCATTTGCATCATAAAAACCAACTTGGGTTTGAATGGCTTGCGCTAAAGGCGTTGAAGCATTAAATTGAACATTTGAAACCGTAACACCGGTTCCAACCAAAACATTTTGAACTAATTCCTCAGGAGTTTGTGTGGCATTATCAACGACAATTTGTCCTTGAGACACATACCCCGTTAGTAGGAAAACTAAACTAAGGAATAAACTATTTTTCTTCATCTTTTCGAGTATTTTTTGAATATCACTGCTTCTAAGACAGAGTTCAAATCAAAAAGGTTGCATCAGAAACATTTTTTTTTCGAATAAGTTGCTTTTGTCTCATTAAACAATTGCTATTTTTACAGAAACAGAAAAGAATAAATGGTAAACGATTATATAAATTCAAACAAAGACAGATTTCTTAACGAACTAATTGAGATTTTAAAAATCCCTTCTATCAGTGCAGATTCTGCATATAAAGGAGATGTTTTAAAAATGGCAAAAGCTTTGGTTGAGAAAATGGAGGAAGCAGGCGCTGAGAATATTGGCTTAATTGAAACGGAAGGGCATCCTATTGTTTATGGAGATAAGATTATTGATCCAAAATTACCTACTGTTTTAGTGTACGGACATTATGACGTACAGCCGCCAGATCCAATTGAACTTTGGGAGTCTGGTCCGTTTGAACCGGTGATCAAAAAAACTGAAATTCATCCAGAAGGTGCGGTTTTTGCTCGTGGCGCATGTGATGATAAAGGTCAGATGTATATGCAAGTTAAAGCATTTGAAGCAATGGTGAAAACGAACAACTTACCGTGTAACGTTAAGTTTTTGATTGAAGGTGAAGAAGAAGTTGGATCAGAAAATTTAGAAGATGTATTGGTTGCAAACGCAGAAAAGTTCAAAGCGGATGTGATCTTGGTTTCTGATACAGGAATTATGGCCAATGATATTCCAACGATTACTACTGGATTAAGAGGTTTGAGTTATGTTGAGGTAGAAGTTACTGGTCCTAACAGAGATTTGCATTCCGGCTTATATGGAGGTGCCGTAGCGAATCCTATCAATGCTTTATCTGAAATGATCAGTAATTTAAAAGATGAGAATGGTCATATTACTATTCCTGGCTTCTATGATAATGTAGAGACAATCAGTGATGAAGAGAAGATGCTAATGGCGAACGCACCCTTTTCTGATGATGATTACTGTAAAGCATTAGGAATAAAAGAAGTAGCCGGAGAGGCGGGATATTCTACACTTGAAAGAGCGACTGTTCGTCCAACTTTAGATGTTAACGGCATTTGGGGTGGATATATAGGTGAAGGGGCAAAAACGGTTATCCCTTCAAAAGCAAATGCTAAGATTTCAATGCGTTTAGTTCCTCATCAAGATTTTAACAGAATTACAGAATTATTTCAAAAATATTTTGAATCTATTGCACCAGCTGGAGTCACAGTGAAAGTAACGCCACACCACGGAGGAGAACCAGCAGTTACGCCGGTAGATTCAGTTGAATATAAAGCAGCCAGCATGGCTATGGAATCAACTTTTGGTAAGGTTCCTATTCCTTTAAGGTCAGGAGGGTCTATTCCAATCATTGCCATGTTTGAACGAGTACTTGGAGTTAAAACAGTCTTATTTGGTTTTGGATTAGATTCTGATGCTATTCATTCACCAAATGAGCACTACGGATTATTTAATTTTTACAAAGGCATAGAAACAATTCCATTGTTTTATCAGAACTACGCCAAAATGAAATCAATGTCATGAAAATAGTTGTTGTTACTTTATTTATATTTTTTGGATATAGCGCTTTAGCTAATGTTCAGTCAAGAAAACCAAATTCTACTCAATTTGAAGATTTAATCTTTGAGGGAATGGAAAATTTCACAGTAGAAAAAAGTAACGACAAGGTGCATATTGGCTTCGATTATATAATTGAAAACCCAAACAAATTGAACTTGGTGATTAAGCCTTCAGCTTTGTTTTTAACGATTGCAGATAAAGACTGTGGTTGGGTAAGAATAGATGAAAAAATTAAATTGAAAAAGAAAACAAAAGGATCATACCCCTTTGTTTTAGTGGGGGACGCTAGCAATTTTGTGAAGAGTTCATTCGCATCCATCTGGAATTTGATAACGGGAAAGGGAATCGCTTTCAACATTAAAGGAGATATAAGTGCAGGAATTGCTATTTTCAAAAAGAAATGGCCTGTAGACTATACCTACAATATGACTAATGAAGAATTTATGTCTTTTTTCTAATTAAGATAAATGAAAAAGAAAGTTGCGATAGTATATGGCGGATACTCTTCTGAGTACAAAATATCTCAGAAAAGTGCAGGAATGATTTTCGAAGCGATTGATTCGGAATTGTTTGATCCTTATTTAGTTGAGATTAGCGAAAAATCTTGGCATGTACATCATCAAGGTGGCGTTTTCCCAATTGATAAAAATAAATTCACTTTTCTAAAGAACGAAGAGGTTTATGCTTTTGATTTGGCATTAATAACAATACACGGAACCCCTGGTGAAGATGGTAAATTACAAGCATACTTTGATATGATTGGATTAAAGTATGTGAATTCTAATGCCTTTGCCGCTTCATTATCCTTTAATAAATGGGCTTGTAATAGTTTTTTAAGAGCCTTTGGGATCGCCACTGCTAAAGCTATTTTAATACGTAGAGGAGAAACACCTAATCCTATTGAAATTGCAGATGAACTTGGGTTCCCATGCTTTGTAAAACCGAATGATGGGGGGTCAAGTTTTGGAATCTCAAAAGTAAAAACCTTAATGGAAATGCCAGATGCTATCGGTAAAGCGTTTTCAGAAGGAGATGAAGTTGTAATTGAATCCTTCTTAGAAGGAAGAGAAATTACATGTGGATTATATTCAGATAAAAATGGCGTTTACGCCTTGCCGTTAACAGAGATTGTTACTGAAAACGATTACTTTGATTACGAAGCAAAGTACGAAGGGAAATCAAATGAAATTACGCCTGCCGAAATCTCTGCAGAATTGACAAAGTTAATTCAAGACACTTCAAAAAACATTTATAGACGTATAGGTTTGAAAGGATTTGCGAGAATAGATTATATCGTGAACGCAGAAGGAATACCAAACTTGATTGAGGTCAATACTAACCCTGGTATGTCAAAAGAAAGTATTGTACCGCAAATGATCCGTGCTAACAATCAATCAGTCAAAGAAGTACTTACAGCGATATTATCAGATTGTTAATCTAAATTTACTTGTGTATTAAGCGGATGATTTGTAAATTTCATCATGCGAAAAATTTTTACCCTACTTTTCTTGCTTGCAGGAATAACAAGTTTTGCTCAAAATTTAGATACCAATAGGTATAAAGAGTCCATATTTACATCCTTATTGCAGTCTGATATTCAATATGGTTCTGCTCCGCAATGGGTATGGCCTTATTGGAATGAGGACCTCTTCTTAGATGTTTTTCAACCAAACGGAGATTTAAATTCAAATCGTCCGTTAATCATTTTTGCCCATGCCGGTGGATTCGTGAATGGCTCAAAAGATGTAGATAATATGCATGCTATCTGTGATACTTTTGCCAGAAAAGGGTTTGTAACGACAACCATAGATTACAGAAAGGGTTTTAATCCGCTTGATGAGGAAAGCGCAGAAAGAGCAGTTTACAGGGCTGTTCAAGATGGTAAAGCGGCTGTTAGATATTTTAAAGAAAACATGAGTTTGTATGATATTGATACGAACAATATTTTCTTTGGTGGGATGTCTGCAGGGGGATTTGTGGCCTACCATGTTGCTTATCTAGATGAAGAGTCAGAAAGACCAGCAAGTACTTATGGAGGAGGAACAGTGAACGACTTAGGTTGTGCTGATTGTGCTGGTAATTCCTTTAATCACACATCAGAAGTAAAAGCCGTTTTAGATTATTGGGGAGCAACTATTGATACCACTTTTATGCAGGCGGGGGATGTACCAATCATGATCATGCACGGAACAGAAGATCCAACAGTACCTTATAATGTTGGGAATCCTTTTGGCTTAACAACCTTACCAACAACTTATGGCGCTTTGCCAATCAGTAATCAAGCTGAAGCGGTTGGGGTACCCTATGAAATGTATATTAACAATATGGATATTCATATGATGGGAGGTTCCAGCAATGGCACCTGGAGTCCTGCTCCAAATGATTTTTGGGGCGATACTCTTTTACCATTTACAGAAAATTTCATTTTTGATTTGATCAAACCTATTACTGGTAAAATAAGCCCAGATACAGTTTATTTAGGATTGAACGAGATGTATACGTTTGAGGTGTCAAACACGGCTCAATCAGAATATGTATGGGATTTTAATTCGGCAGATATTTTAGAGGTAACAAATAATAATGAAGCTACTTTAGAATTGCAGTTTATCACGCCAGGTACTTATGAGGTAAAAACAATTGAATTCAATGATTTGCTTGTAGCGGGTGACGAGCAAAATTTTGTTGCTATAGTTTCTGATGATGTGAGTTTTGATGAACTATCAAGTGTAGAATTAAACTTATTTCCAAACCCTGCATCCAATATTATCAATGTTGAATCTTCTGAATGGATGCTTGATCTTCAATTGATTGATATGACCGGGAAAATTCTAAGAGCAGAAACGATAGAATCCGATTTTCACCAATTAGATTTGTCTGATTTAATCCCAGGATTTTACTTTTTAAATGTCAATACAGAATTCGGGACGCATACTGTAAAGTTTTCTAAGCTTTAAACAACTGTCTAGGTAGCCCTTCGTCAATTAGATGATGAAAGGCATAATCTTTTTATTCTTATCCATGGCTTTGAGTGTGTATGCGCAAGATGACTCATTGGATATTTACGTTCCGCAGCATTTTATGGATTGGGATTGCGATATGTCTACAGAAGATGGTTTTCATGTGTTTGCAATTGAAGAATTCGAAGATTATTCACTAGTAATGTTCGACAAATGGGGTGAAATAGTTTGGAAATCAAATGACCATAGCGATTATTGGGTTCCTATGGAGGACAAATCACAAGAATTAGCAGAAGGGGTATATTTCTGGAGAATAACCTATACTTTATTGGAGGATGTTGATTTTGATGGCGTCAAAGAAAAAGTAGAAAAAGAAATCACAGGAAATACCTACTATTTGAAAAGATAAATTTCATCTAAAAGTTCTGATTTTATTGCTAATTTTATACTTCAAAATTCAGAGCAATCATGACAAATTATCAGAATTATGTCAAAGGAGAATGGATCAGTGGAGAAGGTATAGAGACAGAACTATTTAACGCAATTACAGGAGAGCAATTCGGAACATGTTCATCAGTAGGCCTTGATTATTCAGGTATGATGGATTACGCCAAAGAAAAAGGCGGACGCGCTTTGAGAAAAATGACCTTTACTCAAAGAGGTTTGATGTTGAAAGAATTAGCACTCTTTTTACAATCGAATAAAAGAAAATATTACGAAGTATCTGCCTGGACAGGAGCAACACGTGTAGATTCTTGGATTGATATCGAAGGTGGAATCGGAAACTTATTTGCCAATGCATCTTTGAGAAGACAGTTGCCAGATTTACCTTATCATGTTGAAGGAAATGCTGTGCCGCTTTCAAAAGGAGGGTCTTTTATTGGTCATCACATCATGGTGCCAAAACAAGGAGTTGCCATTCATATCAACGCATTCAACTTCCCAATTTGGGGAATGCTTGAAAAGATTGCAGTTAATCTTTTGGCTGGTGTTCCTGCAGTAGTGAAGCCATCTGAATATACTTGTTACCTCACCGAAGTGATGGTGAGAGATATTATCGATTCTAAAATACTACCTGAAGGAGCTTTACAATTAGTTGTTGGGCTAGGAAGAGGAGTGGTTGATTTTGCAGGAGCTGAAGATACAGTAACTTTCACAGGATCGGCAGCAACAGGGGCGATTATCGGAAATTTAGATAATATCCAAAATGATAATGTTGCTTTTAATCTAGAATGTGATTCATTAAACGCAGCAGTTTTAGGTAAAGATGCTGTTCCAGGAACAAAAGATTTTGACATCTTCATCAAAGAAGTTCAAAAAGAAATTACCATTAAAGCAGGGCAAAAATGTACTTCTGTAAGAAGAGTCATTGTTCCGGAAGAATTGATGGATGATGTGCAATCTGCTTTAGCAGCAAGGTTGGCAAAAAATACAATTGGAGACCCGGCTGACAAATCAGTTAGAATGGGTTCTTTAGCAACGCGTTTACAAGTTGAGCGTGTAAGAGCAAATATTGAATTATTACAGAAAGAGCAAGATATTGTTATTGGTGATTTGGATGATTTTGATGTGATAGGAGCTGATAAAAATAAAGGAGCTTTCATGGCGCCAATTGTTTTTAGAAATGATGACCCCCACACAAAAACTGGTGCTCACAACATTGAGTGTTTCGGTCCGGTAACTACTCTAATGCCTTACAAAGACTTGGCAGATGCAGTGGCAATTGCCAGATTAGGAAAGGGGTCGTTGGTATCTTCTATCATTACTTCTGATATGGATATCGCGACAGAATATACAGTAGAAGCAGCCTCAATGCACGGTAGAATCCATATCCTGAATGAAAGATGTGCTGCAGAATCTACAGGACACGGTTCTCCAATGCCAATGTTAGTGCATGGTGGACCAGGAAGAGCAGGTGGCGGAGAAGAAATGGGTGGAATCAGAGGAGTGAAACATTACTTGCAAAGAACAGCCATTCAAGGGCATCCGCAAACCATTACAGCAATTACAAAACAATTCCAATACGGAGCAGATCAACCAGAAGCGAATCCACATGTGTTTAGACAACATTTTGAAGAATTGCAGGTTGGAGATACCGTTTTCACGCACAAGCACACCGTTACAGAGGCGGATATCGTGAATTTTGCAAATGTGTCTGGAGATAATTTCTATGCGCACGTAGATGCAACTTCATTAGACGGGACCATGTTTGAGCAGAGAGTGGCTCATGGTTATTTCGTTTTGGCAAAAGCAGCCGGATTATTTGTTGATCCTAAAAAAGGACCAGTTCTCTTAAACTACGGAATTGATGAATGTCGATTCACAAAACCCGTTTATATAGGAACGACCATGGGAGTGCGTTTCACAGTAAAAGAGAAAATAGACCAAGAGAAAAAGAATGATGCAGATGTTGCCAAAGGAATTGTAAAATTCTTGGTGGATATGTATGACGAAACTGGCGACACAATTGGTGTGGCAACCATTTTAACAATGGTGAAAAAAATAGATCAGAGTAAATAAACCGATTTTCGTTTTTCGTGTTTCGTTTTTAGAAATATGAAACCGAAAAACGAAAAGTCCCGCGAAGCGAGGACGAACGAAAAACGAAACACGAATATGAGTGCAGTAAACCAAGGACATGTAAATGTAGAAGTATCAGAACACGGAATCGCAACAATTGAGTTTGGGCATCCGCTGAGTAATTCATTACCAGGTAAAATTTTAGAGAAGTTAAGAAAGACAATTACTGATATTGGAGCTCAAAATGACGTTAAAGTGATTATCCTAAAATCAGCCGGTGAAAGAGCTTTTTGTGGCGGTGCATCTTTTGACGAATTAATCGCGATTAATGATGAAAAAACTGGTTTAGAATTCTTTTCAGGATTTGCCAATGTCATCAACGCAATCAGAAAATGTCCGAAGTTAGTAATCGGAAGAGTTCAAGGTAAAGCTGTAGGTGGTGGAGTAGGAATCGCATCTGCTGTAGATTATTGTTTTGCAACAAAATTTGCTTCAGTTAAACTTTCTGAGTTAGCAGTAGGAATCGGACCATACGTGGTTGGACCTGCAGTTCAAAGAAAAGTTGGATTATCTGCATTTTCTCAAATGACGATTAATGCCACTGAATTTCAAACGGCAGAATGGGCGAGAGAAAAAGGATTATACATGGATGTTTATGATTCTGCTGAAGAAATGGATGCTGGAATTCAAGCATTAGCAGCAAAATTAGCTGGATCAAATCCAGAATCAATGGCAAAATTGAAAAAAGTTTTCTGGGAAGGAACAGAAACTTGGGATAACTTGTTAAAAGTCAGAGCAGCAATTTCAGGTGAGTTGGTATTGTCTGATTTCACCAAAAACGCAATTAACGCATTTAAAAAGAAATAAGGTTTGAGTATAACAATAGAGGCAGTAAAAGAGGCGCTTAAGAAGGTAATTGAGCCAGACTTAAAAAAGGATATCATCACCCTTGACTTGGTAGAAGACATCAAAATTGATGGCAACAAAATTTCTTTTGTAGTTAAGGTATATAATCCAGCAATGCATGCAAAAAAACGTATGCAAGAGGCGCTTGAATTTCAATTAGAGCGAGCATTTGGAAAAGATGTTGATGCAGAAATTTCGCTGCAGCCATTGCCAAAGGATAAAGAACCAGAAGTAAGATCAGTGCTCTCAAATGTCAAGAACATTATTGCTGTTGCCTCAGGTAAAGGAGGAGTAGGAAAGTCAACCGTCACTTCTAATTTAGCTGCCGGTTTAGCAAAAATGGGATACAAAGTTGGATTAGTTGATGCGGATATTTATGGTCCTTCTGCGCCCACTATGTTTGATGTTGTAGGTCACAGACCACAAGGAGTTGAGGTAGATGGCAAAACATTAATAAAACCAGTAGAATCTTACGGCGTTAAAATCTTGTCGATTGGGTTTTTTGCAGATCCTGATCAGGCAGTAGTTTGGAGAGGACCCATGGCAACAAAGGCCTTGAATCAAATGTTTAAAGATGCTGATTGGGGTGAATTGGATTTCATGATTGTTGATTTGCCTCCCGGAACAGGTGACGTACATTTAACCTTGGTTCAAAACGTTCCTTTAACAGGTGCAATTATCGTAAGTACTCCTCAAGAAGTGGCTTTGGCAGATGCTCGTAAAGGAATCAATATGTTTAGAATGGATTCTTTGAAAGTTCCTGTTTTAGGGATTGTGGAGAACATGGCTTATTTCACTCCGGCAGAATTGCCAGACAATAAATATTATATTTTTGGGCAAGATGGGGCTAAGAACTTGGCAGAGGCTATGGATGTTCCTTTATTAGCTCAAATCCCATTAATTCAATCAGTAAGAGAGTCGGGAGACGTTGGTAGACCAGCTGTTTTACAAGATGATACACCATCATCTAAGGTTTTTGATGAATTTGTTCGTAAATTCGTAACAGCTCTTAAGCTTAAAGGATGATTCAACAAGAAAAAATAGAAATTGCTTTAAATTCAATTCGACCGTTTTTGCAAAGAGATGGCGGAGATGTTGAATTCGTTTCTGTTGATAACGATATTGTAAGCGTTCGACTTGTAGGTGCATGCGAAACTTGTTCAATGCAAGCCTCTACCTTAAAAGCAGGGATAGAGGAATCTATCATGAACGCTATTCCAGAAGTAAAGGGCGTAATTTCGGTTTAAGATGTGCTTCATAAATTATTTTAGATATCAGATTAGGCTCTTACGCATGAAGCAATCGGCTAAAAATAAGAGCCAAGTTTAATTTTCTAATGCCTGCATAAAAGACTTAAAGTCTTTGACAACCTGTTCTGACAATGAATCATGCTCATGTGATACGTTTTCATTGTTTGATTGCTCTCTGTAAATGAGCTTGTCATAATGAAAATATGAGATAATCTCATTTGGATCTGGTATAGGTTGGTTGTAGTCTAATGGTTGGTCATAGAACTTTTCTGACACATAACTCAATTTTCCATCCATAGGATAAAATCTCCATACAGAGTGCTCACTGCTTTCTCGTGAGGCAATGATCAAAGCAAATTCGTTATCATAGAAATAATACTTGACTTCTTGCAATCCTACTTGCTTCTTTTTCGTTGCAGTATATTCTTCACCACTTAAAGAGCGATTAACAGCATCATAATAATTGTCGTAAATCTCTTCCTTGATAAGCTCAAGTGTATCAATCTTAGGTTCAGGAATAATGACTTCTTCTACATCCGCTGTTTCAACTTCATCTTGACATGAATGAAGAATTGGAAAAATTGCTCCAATTAATAAGATGTAAAACCAGTAATCTTTCACTTTGCTCATATGAACAAATATAAATAAATGTGTTTAGAATTAATCTGTTGTGAGGAAAGTTTCAAGAATGGCAGGCTTGATCATCCCCAAACTTTTCTCGATACTGTTTTCTTTCTTCTTCAAAATATGCTTGCAGATTGAACTTCCTGTTTTCAAATTTGTCTTGTAATATTTTAAAATGTTGGATACGATCAACTCTAAAGGCCCTGTATTCATCACGTAAATGACACCATGCCATTAATATCCACTTCTGATTGGTGGATAATATCGCGTAAGGTTCAATCTTTCTGAAAGTGATGTTGGGATCTTCTGCTTTTCGATAATTGATTTCAATATAATTCAAGTTCGTTATTGCGAGCTGAATTTCAGAAAGGGCATTGCTGTTAATGTTTTCTCTAGCGGTGTCAAAAATGTGAATCTGTTTACTGAGGGCCTCACTTTTCTCTAAAATAGACGATCTAAATACTGATTTGATTTTGACCATTGCGTCTTCTAAATCAGATAACAATGACCCGTCTTTAGTGCTTTTAACGATTTTATGGGCCGTAATTAAGGCATTCGCTTCTTTCTCTGAAAACTGAACCGGAGCAACAGTGTAGCCGTCCATCAAGCTATAACCAACACCTTCAATTGTGATGACCGGAACTCCGGCTTCTTCTAATTTTCGGATATCTCTGTAAACCGTTCGCACACTGACCTCAAACTTCGCTGCAATTTCAGTTGAAGTCAATACTCTTTTTGATTTTAAGAGCGTTAAAATGGATATGAGGCGTGCTAATTGAGACATAAAAAAAGATGGATTCCCAAAAAGAAACCCATCTTCAGTTTAATTTATTTAAATGAGTGAAGCGCAATTCTGTTGCCCTCAGTATCTAAGAAAACAGCCATAAAACCGTTTTCACCAATATCAGTTTTTGGCATCATAATTTTGCCTCCAGCAGCTTCAACTCTTGCTAATGGAACACTCAAATCATCCCCACCATTTAAATATAGTGTAGGACCTTCAGGTGAAGGCTTGAATCCTTCCATTTCCACTAGTCCACCTCCAACGCCACCTGCGTCATTATCATAAGGAAACATGGCGTATTTCATGTTGTCCATATCCATTCTCTGAATTTCACAAGCTAACATCTCACTGTAGAATTTCACAGCTCTATCCATGTCTGTCACGGCTATTTCAAACCAACTAATTGCATTTTTCATTGTTTTAAATTTTAAGTTATGAGTCAAAAGTAACTCAAGGTTGTGACAGATTATGTCAGGGGTTTAAAGTAGTAAAAAATTTATTCCCAAAACAAAAAAGTCCCCCCAAAATGAGAAGACTCCTAGTTAATAATGAAAATTTAGAAATTTTATTCTTTAAGATTCATTCCAAATCCAATTCCGCAACCATAATAGACACTGAGCTCTATGGTATGTTTTCCTGTGTTCAAGGTTTCATGTTCTATTCCAGGAGTGAGCAGCCATGATTCAACAGTTCCGTATTCAGACTTTACACTCGCCACTTCATAGATATACCCATCCAACATAGTAATAGGATCACATTTGTAATATTTTGTGGTGGAATTTTTAGCTATGTTGCCAATTGAAATTCCTTGAAATTTAAAATCTTTTATTTTCTCGTCACTGTTATTTGTGAATCGAACCTCAAGTTTATTGGTAGGACGTATTTCATCCTTTTTACATGAGTTTAATGTTGCAACTGCACCCGTTATCAGTGCTAGCAAAAATATTTTTTTCATAATTTCTTTTTGTAGCATGATGCCGAAAATTAAAAAAGGGTTGCATTTATTAATAATCTACCAAATAAGTAGAATAAAAGTTTGGAGATTAAAAATATTGATTTACCTTTGGCCTCAGAAATGAAATTGACTGCAAAAAATATGATGTGTTGTATGAACTGTTCCGAAAGGAAGGGCTAATAGAACTATATCCATATATAATACTCTAAAAAAGGCCTTTCGATATCGAAAGGCCTTTTTTATTTCTCCCCCTTTGGAGGGGGAATAAAGGGGGAGGATAATAAAGTATCGCGATAGTCTGTATGACACCAAATCGCCAAAAAAGAAAAAAATGAAAACAAAAAATATGTGCTGTTGCATGATGTGTATCCACTTTAAAAAGCTTGGACGGAAAAGATATTGACCTATTTATTGGTTTACTTATATATCAGCCCTGATGAGCATTGCTTGTCAGGGCTTTTTTATTGAAATTATTATGCAAAGTTTTAGAACAGAATTAGAAAATCCAGTAGTTGAGAAAGACATAATTGAACTGGAAAATAAAATAAGATTATTCAAAGAGGGAAAAGTTGATGACGACTCTTTTAGGTCTTTAAGATTGGCTCGAGGAGTCTATGGACAAAGGCAGCAAGGTGTGCAAATGGTCAGGATAAAATTGCCACTTGGTAGTATTACACCCTTGCAATTAAAAAGAATTGCTGAGGTTTCGGACACTTATTCAAATGGGAATTTACA
This sequence comes from Crocinitomicaceae bacterium, assembly GCA_039939375.1. Lineage (GTDB taxonomy): Bacteria > Bacteroidota > Bacteroidia > Flavobacteriales_D > Crocinitomicaceae > Paracrocinitomix. The sequence continues at coordinate 894,235 of JBDVJO010000011.1, forward strand.
TTTAACTACTCGTCAAGATATACAGATTCATTATGTCAGTTTAGATGATACCCCTCAATTATGGACTGAATTAGAAGAAGATGAAATTACATTGCGTGAAGCATGTGGAAATACCGTTAGGAATATCACTGCTAGTCCATACGCAGGGATAGATAAAGACGAACCCTTTGATGTCACGCTATACGGTTGGTCATTGTTTGAATTCTTTTTAAGAAACCCCGTTGGCGGAGAAATGGGAAGAAAATTTAAAATATCACTTTCAGCATCAGACAAAGATTTGAGCAGAGGATACATGCATGACTTAGGGGTGATTCCTAAAATAAAGGATGGACAAAAAGGGTTCAAGTTGTTGCTTGGAGGTGGATTGGGTGCTCAGCCTCATCAGGCAATCGTCCTAAAAGAGTTTTTATTAGAGGTAGATTTGATTGCCTATGCTGAAGCTGTTGTTCGTGTTTTTGACAAATTTGGAGAACGCAATAAACGCAACAAAGCGAGGTTTAAATTTTTAATTCAATCGGAAGGAGCAGATGCCATTATCTCAAAAATTGAAGATGAATTTAGCATTGTTCGAAATGATTTTGAACTTATAGATAAGCCCGTTATTCTTAATGAGATTTCTGATCAACCTGTTGAAGGCGTTCAAGATTTTGTTGCTTTTGAAAAATGGAGAAAAACGAATGTCATCCGACAAAAGCAAAAAGGATTTGTTGCCGTAATCGTAAAGATTAGGAACGGAAATATCAGTTCAGATCAATCTAGAATTTTGGCAGATATAATGAACGACTATTCTTCTGATTCTGCTAGAATAACTATTGAGCAAAACATCCTCATTAGATTTGTTCCTGAGCGGTATTTAGGAAATCTTTATAACAGATTAGTTGAACTAGGATTTGCAGATTTCGGAGCGAATGCTATTACAGATATCACCGCATGCCCAGGTACAGATACGTGTAATTTAGGGATAACAGGAACTTATGTTGCAGCATCTGAAATTGAGAAATTAATGTACGCTAAATACGAATCTATTGTCTTAAGTGGAGACATTAATATTAAAATGAGCGGATGCATGAATTCTTGCGGTCAACATTCGGTTTCTGATATCGGATTTCACGGATCGACAATTAAAAAAGATGGCTCAACCTATCCAGCTCTTCAAGTATTACTTGGAGGTGCAAATTACGGAAATGGTGAATCGAGATTTGGAGATAAAGTAATTAAAGTACCCTCTAAACGGGTGCTGAGTGTAATTGAAATCATTTTGGATGATTATCTCAATAATAGATTGGATAATGAAAAGTTCAATGCCTATTATTTAAGAAGAGAAAAAATCTATTTCTATGATTTATTGAAGAATGTCGCAGATGTTCTCGGCTGGAGAGAAAGTCAAAATGAAAAGCACTCCGAGCTGAGTCGAGAAGCGCTTGAAGAAGATGAATTGTTGGATTGGGGGGCAAAGCAAAAATTTAAACCAGAAATAGGAATTGGAGAATGTGCTGGGGTCAAGATTGATTTAGTGAGAACGCTTTTGTACGAAGCTTATGAAAAAGTAGAAGAAGGACAATATTTCATTGAGCAAGGGAAATTCAGAGATGCTGTTTATACCGCCTACTCTTCGCTTATTCAATCGGCTAAATCTTTCTTGGTGAAGAACGGGCAAAAAACGAATTCTAAGCATCAAATTTCAGAGGCTTTTGAAGCATATTATCCACAGATTCAAAGCAAGTTTTTAGCGCCATCTTTTAGGGAATTACTGAATGAAAAAGAAACGAATGTGGATCGAAAGTTTGCAAGAGAATATGTTCAACAAGCTGAGCGATTTCACTTGGCTATTGATGAACTGATTAAAAATAATAAAGATGAAAAGTAAATTAACATTGGTGGGTGCGGGTCCAGGAGATAAAGATCTCATCACTTTCAAAGGCATCAAAGTACTGCAAAGAGCAAATGTTGTATTGTATGATGCTCTTGTGAGTTCAGAAGTTTTAGATTTTATTAAACCAGGTGCGATTAAAGTATTTGTGGGGAAAAGAGGAGGCAAACCTTCATTTTCGCAAGAGAAGATCAATCAACTAATTGTGTCTTATGCTTTAATTTATGGTGAGGTGGTTCGATTAAAAGGAGGAGACCCTTTTATTTTCGGAAGGGGTTATGAAGAAATTTCTTTTGCCGAAAAAAATGGTTTAGAAACAGAAGTTGTTCCCGGAGTTTCATCATCCACTGGTTTAACTGCTATCAATAATATTTCACTAACTCAAAGAGGAATTTCTGATGGTTTTTGGGTCTTAACTGCTTCCAAAGTTGGAGACGGATTTAACAACGATATCGTTTTGGCAGCTCAGTCCAATTCAACTGTGGTCATATTAATGGGAGTTAGAAAACTGGCGCAAATTGTAGATGTATTCAAGGGATATGGGAGGTATGAATTACCTGTACTCATCATTCAAAACGGTTCTCGACCAGATCAAAAACTAGTACGCGGAAATATTAGTACGATCACTTATTTAGCAGAACAGGCTGAGGTCGCAGCTCCAGCAATAATTGTAGTAGGCGAAGTGCTGAACCAAAGATCAGAACAAGAAATTGTGAAACAAACCGCATCATCTTTGAACTAATGAACGAACTATTTCCCATATTCATAAAAGCTGATCAAATAAAGATCTTACTAATCGGAGGAGGAGAGATTGCTGAAGAGAAATTACATTTTTTACTGAAATCTTCCCCAAAGGCACAAGTACATTTGATTGCTCAAAAAGTGACTGATGAAGTTAGAACTATCGTTGATACTGCTGCTAATGTTCAGTTGTCGGTTCGGTCTTTCAGAGATTCTGATTTGAATCAGAAACACTTGGTGATTGCAGCAACTAATAATCCCGAATTAAACGATCACCTTAAGTATCTGGCTAATTCAAAAAGCATTCCACTCAATGTCGCAGACAAATCAACATTATGCGATTTTTATTTAGGAGGAATTGTTACGAAAGGAGATTTGAAATTGGCCATATCTACAAACGGAAAGTCGCCTGTTTTAGCCAAAAGATTAAGACAGTTTTTTGAAGCAGAATTACCTGAATCTTTAGATGAGGTGATCGGAGAATTACAGACCCTAAGATTAAAACTAAACGGTGGATTTGATAGAAAATTAGCAACACTAAATGAACTCACAAAAGAATTAATCAAAGAGCAAAGATAATAGACAAAAGACCGTCTCGGCTATGCCTAGCCTCAAAGATTAAACTTTGAATTAACGTTGTAAAACCCAACAAAGATGAATGAAATAGAACTTAAAATAGATTTGGAATCAAAAATATCAATGTTAGAACAACAAATTGGAAAAACACCTCTGTTTGACTTTTCAAAATTGATTTCAAATGCCAATGTTGAACTATTTGCAAAGCTTGAATGGCATCAATTGAGCGGTTCCGTAAAAGCTAGGGCAGCTTTTGGGATTATCAAATCTGCAATTGAATCTGGAGAGTTAAATAAACGCAAAGTTTTGTTAGATGCTTCAAGCGGCAATACCGGAATAGCTTATGCTACTATTGCAAAAGAACTAAGCATCCCTTTCACTTTGGTGTTGCCAGAAAACGCAAGTCAAAAACGAAAAGATATCCTTGATGAATTAGGTGCAAATATCATTTACTCTTCACCTTTTGAAGGAACAGACGGAGCTCAAGTCTTGGCAAAAGAGATGTTTGAAAGCAAACCAGAGAAGTATTTCTATGCTGATCAGTATAACAATGAAGCAAACTGGAAACAGCATTTTGAAACTACGGGTCCTGAAATATGGGACCAAACAAAAGGTAAGGTAACTCATTTTGCCGCATCCTTAGGTACGACAGGTTCATTCGTAGGGGTAGGTAAATATTTGAAAATGCAATCAGATGAAGTCTGTCTTGTCCAGATGCAGCCCGACTCTCCCATGCATGGTTTAGAAGGTTGGAAGCATCTGGAAACGGCAAAAGTTCCTGGGATTTTTGACCGTGATTTAGCCGACAAAAATGTAGACGTAAGTTCTGAAGCGGCTCTAAAAATGATTCAGGCGGTCTACCAAAAATTTAATTTAAAAATAAGTCCGTCTTCGGCAGCAAGTTTGGTTGGAGCAAAACAAATAGCTGAAGAATTAGATGAAGGAGTGGTGGTTACCATTTTTGCAGATGACGGATCAAAATATGAAGAGGTTTATGCTGAGTTAGGGATTGAATTATTCTAGTGAAAGATTAAACTGAAAAATAAAAACATTAATTAAGAGCATAGATTAAAGACTATAGATCAAAGACTTGAACGTGTACATACACATACGAGAGTACAAATTCAAATCTATAATCTTTCGGTGAACTCGGTGCAACCGAGTGATCGGTCTTTAATCTAGCAGTCCCGAAACTTCGGGACGATCTAAAATCATAAAAAATATGAAAGCAACAGTAGAAGAATATTTAGACTTAAATGTAGTCCATATTTCAAAAAAAGAGCGAGTAAGCTTGAGTTATAATGAGGCCATTGAATCAGAATTAGTACAAGTGGCGAGAAATGGATACCCATATGAAATCGCCGGCTTTTTGCTCGGAAAGAAGTCTGATAATTCAGAATTTGTATCGGAATTATATCCAGTTGACAACGTGGCAAAAGAACAAGAACGAAAGTTTGAAATTCATGGTCTTGATTATCTGAAGGCGGAAGCCTATGCCTTGGAAAATAAGCTAGATGTAATTGGTATTTATCATTCGCATCCTGATTATCCGGCTATCCCATCTAAACATGATTTAGAATTCGCCCAAAGTGTATTTGCGTATGCAATCGTCTCCGTAGATGGAAATGGAGACACGCTAATTAATTCGTGGAAGAAATTAAATAAAAAGTTTATTCAACAATCAATAACAATTAGATCATAGATCGCTCTCTCGGTTGCACCGAGATCGCTGATAGATTATAGATCGTTCCCTTGGGTCACTCTTAGATTAAATTTTGCAAGATAAAATCTAAGAGTGAAAGGAATGAACGGTCTAGTGTCTATGAGCGAAGCGGTCTAGAATCTAAATAAAAAAAATAACTATGCTAAAACTTGTAGATAAAATAAGGCTTTATGAAAGTTTTCTGTTGAGGTTTGGAAAGCCAAGTCTAACAGTGATCTCGGTTCAACCGAGAGAACGGTCTTGAGTCTAGAAGCGAAGCGATCTAAAATCTAAAAAAAAATGGCAACAATAATTATTCCAACGCCTTTACGTAAATTTACCGATAACAAGGCGAAGATTATTACTTCAGGTAAATCGGTAGGGGAGTCAATCACTCAATTAGGAGAATTGCATCCCGATTTAAGTAAACATCTTTTTAAACAGAGTGGAGCATTACAATCGTTTTTGAAAATCTATCTTGGAGATAGGGATATCAAATCATTAGAAAACGAAGAGACCCCTGTTAAAGATGAAGATGTAATTAGTATAATTCCTGCAATTGCGGGAGGTAAATAAAGAATAAAGATCGCTACGCTCTAAGACAAAAGAACGTTCCGATAAATCGGAACTCAAAGACCAAGTTTAGAATAACTTAATCTTTCAGTGAACGAAGAGAACGGTCTATAATCTTTGAGCGATATAATTCTGTGAAGCAGAATTAAGAAGCGATCTATAATCTAAAAAAAATGAGCGATATTAAATTTTCAAAAGAAGAACTAGAACGATATAGTCGGCATTTGATTATTCCTGAATTCAACATTGAAGGTCAGCGGAAGTTGAAGGCGGCAAGAGTTTTAGTAATCGGAACAGGTGGCTTAGGTGCACCTTTGTTGCAATACTTGTCAGCTGCCGGAGTCGGTACGATTGGTATTGTAGATTTTGATGTGGTGGAAGATTCAAATCTTCAGCGGCAAGTTTTATTTACACAAGCTGACATTGGTAGACCAAAAGTTGAGGCCGCCAAAGAACGTATTGAAGCCCAGAATCCGCACATAAAAATCAATACTTATAACACCACTTTTACTGCTGAAAATGCTGTTGAAATAGCTTCAAACTATGATGTGATTGCAGACGGAACAGACAATTTTCCAACCAGATATTTGGTGAATGATGTGTCAGTTTTGTTAAAGGTGCCGAATGTGTATGCATCTATCTTCAGATTTGAAGGGCAGGTGACGGTCTTTAATTACGGAGACGCGCATGGAAATACAGGTCCGAATTATCGAGATCTATTTCCTGAGCCACCACCTCCAGGATTAGTTCCGTCTTGTGCTGAAGGCGGAGTGATTGGGGTGTTACCTGGCATATTAGGAAGTCTTCAAGCAAATGAAGTAATCAAAGTGATTACGGGTGTTGGTGATAACCTTTCAGGTAGATTATTCTTGTTTGATGCCCTCAATTTTGAAACCAGAACGTTAAAAATTGAGAAAGATCCAGACAATCCATTAAATGGCAAGAATCCAACAATAACTGAATTGATAGATTATGAGCAATTCTGCGGCCTAGGTATTGACAAAAAAGAAAAGCGAGAAAATGTAAAAGGCATAGATGTGACCACTCTAAAATCATGGCTAAACGGAGCAGAAGACATTCAGCTAATTGATGTGCGAGAGCCTTATGAGTATGAGATCGTTAATATTAATGGGCAACTTATTCCGCAAAATGATGTTCTAGAACATATTGATGAAATTTCATCTGACTACAAAGTTGTGATCCATTGCCGGTCAGGAAAACGAAGCGCAGACGTCATAGAGTTATTACAAGATAAATATGGGTTTACGAATCTCTATAATTTAGAAGGCGGAATCCTTGATTGGGCGGATAAAATAGATACAACTTTGCCGAAGTATTAGGTGAAGATTTTAGAATAAAGATCGCTCTCTCGGTTGCACCGAGCTCGCTTAAAGATCAAAGAACAAAGACTTCATTGAGTACGTGAGTTGAAAGTTGTACTCATTCAAGTCTATGAGTCCCGAAACTTCGGGACGGTCTTTAATCTTTGAGCGAAGCGATCTTTATTCTAAAAAAAGTAAATTTGCAAATTAGTACCTCAGTGTATGACTTCAATTTGAAGGTCGAAAGGTGTTAGAACAAAAAGAAAAAATGATTGAAACAGATATAATTATAATAGGTGCTGGTCCGGTTGGGATCTTTACAGTTTTTGAAGCAGGCTTGTTGAAATTGAAGTGTCACTTGATAGATTCTTTGCCTCAACCTGGTGGACAGTTGACTGAGATTTATCCAAAGAAACCAATTTTTGATATTCCTGGATATCCAACAGTGGACGCAGGAGAATTGGTAGATAAATTAATGGAGCAATCTGCTCCTTTTAAACCAGGATTTACGTTGGGTGAATCTGCAGTAGTAATTGATGAGACTGAAGATAACCAATTCATAGTGACTACGAATAAAGGGACAAAACACAAAGCACCAATAGTTATGATAGCTGGTGGATTAGGGGTTTTTGAACCTAGAAAACCGCCAGTAGAGAAGCTAGAAGATTTTGAAGAGAATGGGGTTGAGTACATCATTAAAGAGCCCAAATTTTACCAAGATAAAAGAGTAGTGGTTGCCGGAGGAGGAGATTCAGCTTTAGATTGGTCGATTTATTTAGTGGAGAATGATATTGCGTCTGAACTTTCATTGGTTCATAGAAGATCTTCGTTTAGAGGACATCTTGATTCTGTTCAAAAAGTAATGGATTTGGCGGATGCCGGAAAAATCAACTTGATCACTGAGGCTGAGGTAGTAGGATTAAACGGGAACGGAAAGTTGAATTCTGTCAACATCAAACATAAAGATGGGAGTGAAATCACGAAAGATGCTGATCATTTCGTTCCATTGTTTGGACTAAAACCAACTTTAGGGCCTATCGCCACTTGGGGATTAGAGATTGAAAAAAATGCGATTAAAGTGAATACGAGAGATTATTCAACTAATCGGCCAGGTATCTACGCTATTGGTGATGTCAATACCTATGAAGGTAAGTTGAAGTTGATTCTTTGTGGATTCCATGAAGGAACAATAGCCGTTCAATCAGCTTTCGCTAGAATATACCCTGACAAGAAAAACGTATTGAAGTATACAACCGTTAATGGGGTGAATGGGTTTTAGGCTTAGAGCAAAGATCGCTCATTCGGTTGCACCGATATCGCTTAAAGATTAAAGAACAAAGACTTGATTTGGTGCAATCCCTTTGAATGTTGCACCAAATCAAGTCTATGGTTTAAACTCTATGTCCTATAATCTCAGCTAAAAAAACGTAACTTTGCTTTTCGATTAACCAAGATCATGAAAGAAAACACAATTACCATCCACATAATCGATCGTGAAGGAGTAACACACGATTTAGAAGCGCCAACAGACATGAATATGAACGTGATGGAGGTGTGTCGTTCTTATGAACTTCCTGTTGAAGGCAGATGTGGTGGAATGGCTATGTGTGCTACTTGCCAATGTTACCTTGAGTCTGGTCATGAATTGCCTGAGCAATCAGATAATGAACTGGACATGCTTGATGAGGCCTTCTTTGTGGAGGATAATTCAAGATTAGGTTGTCAGATACACATCACTGATGATATTGATGGTATTGTCTTAAAATTGGCACCTGAAGGGAATTAATCTACCAAAAAAAGATCAATAATAAAATAATTATAAAAGCCAATAAGCCAATTGCTAAGGGAAGCGTTATGCCCAAAATAGCGAGCGTTTTACTTAGTTTTCGGTATTGATCTGGATGGTTTTTTTGTCTCACCAAAGAAATTATCCCAAGGATAATGGCGAAAAGCCATAAAAAACCTGTTAAAGCAAGAATTAACGAAGCAATTGCAAACGGCTCAACCGGTTTTTCTTTGTCGGATAAAGTGTTCTTTTTAGGTTCTTCAACTTCAGGTTTTTCAACTGGCTTTGATTGTTCTGTCTTGGATAAATCTTCTAGGCTGCCATCTTTGTAGCGCAATTGCGCTACATCTGATTTTAAGATCGTAAATGCTGGTCCTTCCAAATCATCACAAGGTCGATACACAATATCATTGGCATTCACTTGAAGTACTTTCACTTTGATAAAAGCACCTGATTTAAAGGTCAATTCATCACCGCAATCATCATTGGATTGATCTTTTGACGTGTTATTTGAAACTAATATTTCCGATTCCTTAGTCGGTATGATAAAATCTTCTGAATCATTTGTTGATGGAACAAAGGTTGTTTCGTTTTGAAAGCTTAGCAACTCATTTGTTGTAACCGACTCAATGTCTCGCTTCAATGGCTTCAAGTCGGTATATTTTTGCTTGTTGAAGTTTGCTGTATTACACGCACTTAAAACAAGTATACATATCAAATAGAAAGATGTTTGTTTTATTTTCATAAGGCAAATTTTAATTCAGCACCTAAACATAAAAATAGCAGTAATTTACTTTGTTGCCGTTCTTTGTTATATCCTAAAAGATAGTTTCTTTTTGTGAAAACTTCACCTTCTTCATAGTTCATATCGCCAATGTATGTGAACTTGTCTTGACCTATCCCAATACCATAACGCATTTCAAGTTGAAATCTTTCATTCAAATTAATTAAGTGGCCTAAGCCAAGTTGTACTTTGAATCGATCAACGTGATAATCACTTTCAAAAGTATAATGCCAAAATTGGTATCGGGCATAGTAAAATGCATCTATTGGTTTAATTGTTTTTTCAGGCGAAATTGCCCAATTAATTTGGGCATTATAATGATATCCCAACGAAACTTGTTCGTCAAGAATGGGCAAATTTTCTCCTGGTCGCCAGTTGTTCAAGTCTAAAAAATAGCCGAAAGGGGTCAGTCCGCCTCCTACTTTCAAGCTAAGTTTATCCCAGTGATAAGAAAAACTCAAATTGGGTGTTCCTGAAATAAAAGTGGTGAGCTCGGTTCCGAGCCAGAACTTTTGCTTTGCTGGTTCTTGGGCACGTGAATTTATCGAACAAAATAAAAGCAAGAATAAGATATATCTGATCAGTTTCATAAGTTGGTACCCTATCAAATCTACGAATTGTCGGTAGAAATGAATATATTTGAATATGAGATTCTTAAAATATTTTCTTTCTGTGGCAATTTTATTTGCGCTAACGTCTTGCGATTTTTTTGAACGACATGGGTGTACTGATTACACTGCCGATAATTATGATGCTAAAGCCAGTTCTAATGATGGAACATGTATTTACCAGTCATCAGGCGTTATTCACTGGAATGCAAACATGAATAATTTCTTCTTAAATAACAATGTTACGCATGTCACTATTGAGTTAGACGGAGTTGACATAGTTACTCAATCTGAAGTTTCTCAATACAATTACAATAGTAATCCGGGATGTAATGATCCTGATTGGCCTCGTTTTAGCCAGCATATTTACAAGGATTATTCTGAAGCCAAAAATATCAAGCTATACAACCAGAACGATTCACTTGTTCTTTCTGAAGTGCTCTTGTTAGGAAAAGGATGTAATACCTATCAAATCTATTACTAGATTTTATTTGAAAAACATCTTTGAAAACCTGTACTTAAAAGAAATACTTTACCGTAAGATCTAACGAAATTCCCTTGTATTTTTTAGTTGTGTAAGACACAAGTCTGTTCAAGTGCGAGTCATCATTAAACTGGTTGCCTGGTGAGGAGGTTGCAAAACCAAAATCCAAACCTGTTGAGGTAGAAAAGGTAGTGATTAACGGAAATGTCATTCCGATACCTAAAATCAAATCTTGAGTTATGGGATAATTTCTACCAATGTTTGCGTTCACTTGAACATAATTACTTCGTGTATTACTGCCTACATTGTAAATTTGAGACTCTAAAATGTCATATTTAGAAGAAAAGAATCCTGAGCTTGATGCTTCATCTCTTTTACCTACTGTGATGTCTTTCGTGTCGCTGATTCCTGCTGTTCCCATTTCAATTCCGAAGCCCAAATATTTTCCGGTAGGGGATAAACTTCCTAGTCTAAAATATCTAAAATCAAAAGTGAATTGGTGCAAAGATATTCTTGGGTCGTCTAAGAAATTTAATTGGGTACCAATTTCTTGTGTTTGACCGTTGGATAAGGTGATGGTTTCAACGGCGTCATAGCGCAAGCCGTGTGTATATGCTTTCATGCTGCTAAATCCATAACCAAAGCCTAGTTCTATTTTTTTAGAGAAAACTCTAGAATAGGCGAGTTCGTAATTCATGTACGCGTATCTCAGGCTTTTCTTTGCTTCGTCTACAGAATTGTTAACGGAATATTTTGTGCGAATAGACGGTACAGCTTTAAAACTTACTGACACGTTGTTTAATGAACCTAAATATCCGGATTGCGCTCCTGCACTTAATGAAGAAGCCAACACAATTATTAAAATGCTTAATTTCTTCATTACTTTTTCTTTTTTGAGCTTAATTGATACAATACGTCATAGATGTAAACTCTCAGAATCGAATCGATTCCTTTAAGATTAACATCATGAACTTCAACGAACTCTATTTCGTCAGTTCTACCGTCAACTTCAAAAGCAACCAATTCAAAGTAGTTGTGTACCACTAATAAATCAGCCAAAGCAAAAGGAGCGGTATAGACAAGCATGATTCCATAAAGGTGCATGATGCTCGCTTGACTTCTTTCTTTATATCCATAAATACCAGAGAACATAAATTTAGAGGTGGCATATTTATCACATATTGGAGCGATACGGTCATGAGCAGATGATATCATATCGATATCTTCATGATCAATGACTTCACTCATCCAGCTGTTGATTAATCCAATTTCATTGTATTTTTCTGCTTCTAAAAGGTTCAAAGTTTTAGAATCGAGCACTTCTACATCCATGTCCAAGCGCTTATAATCTTCTTCGTAGATACTAGCTACAGATATTTTCTTGTCTTCAGATTTCTCGTGATTTCTGTTATTGTTTAATTTGTAGTTCTCATAAATAGGGTCAATTACTAACAGCTTATCAATACCCAAATGGTAACCACTTTTTTGTGCTTCTTCGTCAGCGGCTTGCTTTGCTTTTTCTTTTTCTTCTATCTCGTTTTCAGCATCTCTTCTTACTTTTTCAAGGGATTCTGCAAAGTCACCCTCAGCTACTAAATCACGAAGTGCGAATAAATGAAAATCGCCTTCACCGGACAGGTTTTTGTCTTCAGATCCTATTGCTCTTAATTTTTTCTTGAGTTTGATTTTCTGAAATTTTGATAAATCAGACTCGTCTACTTTTCTGATTGAATCTTCTAAATCGAAAGTCACTAGGTTAGAGTCTAGCTGTGCTTTATAATCTTCAAAATTTTGATCTTTTAAATCTGAAAATTCTACTTTAGAATACATGGCAAATTCCTTTTGGAAATCATCCATATACTCTTTGAAAATGCCATCAGTCGGATATTTTTTTGTCATGTCATACAGGTGTCTGTAGGTGATGACATTTAACTGTTCTTTAGAAATTTCTTTCAAAAAACTGTGCAAGACATAACTTTCGCCTTCAACTTTTTTAAGTTTTCTAGTGACTTCATTGTAACGCCCAGCGTTTTTGTATTTCGCTAATCCATATAGGCATTTTACAAAACTTAAGTCTAAGAATCGGTTTTCTGGAAAATCGTGTTTTAACAGGTAAACTTCGTATAATGCATCTGCATAGTACCTGTCAGCCAAGTTTAAATTGATGGATTCGAAACGGGCTAAATTTTTAACACGATTAAATTCTTCTTCACCCACCTGAAATTTTAAATCACCTCTTGAAGTCTTGTCTCCAATGATGTCAATTGCTTTGTCTATTCTGGTTTTGATATTTGGATGTGTAGATCCTTCATCATCATAATCTTCTTCTAGCGTAATTGGGTTAATAGAGTCTGGAAAAAAGACGCCTGGCACCTTCATGATGTCAGTATCAAAGAAAGTAGAGTCAAAAACTTTTTCTTCAAAAGGTAAATAACTGTACAAAAGCACCTGAAAAGCCCCGTAAATCTCATCTACTGAATAATTTGATTTAAGATAGATTTCAATTCCTTTTGAATCGGCTTCAAGCTCGTTTTCTTTGTCATAAACAGAAAGGGTGTTCACTGCATCATTGTAAGACATTCTAGAATATCTTCCTCTTGATTTTTTGTAGTTCTGACGCTCTACATAACCTTCTCTAACGTGCGTTTCAGTAAAATGCGAAACTTCGTGTGCAATGATAAAAGCAAGTTGCGCTTCATTTTCCAGTTGAGAAAGTAATCCTGTTGTGAAAATGATAATCCCCTGATCAGTAGAAAACGCATTTACTGCTGTACTTTTCAATACATAAAAACGTAATTCTTTGAATAACTTTTTATCCTGTCTTAAGGTGTATTTCGCAACTTTTCTGACGTATTCGCTCAGTGGTTCATTAAACAATACTTGTCCGCTAAGAAGGAGTTCATCAATGTAATAACGCGTATTGATGAAAAAATCCTTGTCCAGATTTTTATCATTGTTTTTTTCAACAGCTCCTTCTACTTTTTCTGAAGATCGGGTCGTAAAATCTTTCGGGATTTCTCCCCCTGATTTAAGGGTCGTAAATTCTTCAAGATTTTGTGCATTTACTTGCAACCAACCTAAAAGAAAAAAGACAATTAACGTTAGTTTTTTATATGTCATTAATCAATGGTTATTGTTCCTAGTTTGTTCCCTTTTTTTCCTTTAGCGTAGATGAAAACTAATCCATCACCCGCATCTTCACATTTTTTAGGAACCAATTTCATACTTACCTCTTCATCAAATTCAAAGAGTTTTCCTTTGTCTTGCTCACCTTCCTCATCAACGGTAACTTGTACTCCAATAATTTTACGTCTGAGTGATTTCATTTGTGATTTAGTTAAATCAGCATCTTCATCTAAATTAGATTCTCTGTCATTATAAATCACGTTGACTTCGTTTTCGTTTTGCACCACAAAATAAGATGAATAATATCCACCATCATTTACAGTTGTTTGTTTTTTCTGAATCAATGATTTCCATTCAAAATCTCCATTTTTATCAAAATTCACGACAATAATATCATTGTAGTAATAGTAGTAAGTTGTAGTTGTATAAGTTCCGCCGTTCGCCGTTGTGTGCGTGTGCGTTACAACTCTGATGTAAAATTGTTCGGCTAACATGATTGTTGAACCATCTGGTTTTTCAATCACATAATCAATGTAATAGTCATAAAAAACAGGTGCACTCGGTTTTTTACCTTTACGATTGTTTTTCTTGTTTTTCTTTTCTTGTTTCTTCTTTTTTCTGTCTGACCACGTGTTAGTGATGAAATCTGATTCAAATTTGTGTTCAACATTGTTCACTTCTTCAAAAGATGCATCAAATGTAATTGCAAATGCTCCTGAAACTCCAACACCTTCCGTGCTTGACAATCCAACCACTTGCATTCCTCCTTTTTCAAGAAGTTTCAATTTCATAGATTCAATTTGCATTTCTTCGGTCTCAACATCTACAGATTCAACATCCCCTGATTCTGTGTCTACCATTACAATGTGGAAATCTCCGGCAACTTTGTACATTTTATTGCTCAATAGTTTGTCAGATTCTTCTAATTCATATTCGTATCCTAGCAAGTAAAAAACTCCGTCTTCTCCCAGTCTTCTCTGCATTATGCTGAAGTTCTTATAAGGCAAAGTGACATCTATTTCTGACATCAAATTCAGCTCATTATCATAAAGCGCACCAACATACTCGTTTGTTGGGCCCACATCTTCACCTTTCTTAAGTGCATGGGTTCTTAACTCGTGTTTACCTGACCAGAAAATTCCTAATTCACCAGATTCAGACCTAATCATAGATGCTCCATATTTTCCAACGCTACTAGTGACCATCAAGCTTTTCAATCCTTTAGCTTTTTCAACTTCGCGTTCAGTTACTTTTTTAGGTGCAGAAATTACGAGACTATTCGGATTTACGGTTTGAATGTAAAAGTAGGTTTTGCTTACATCTTTGTCATAGCAACTTGTATACAAAGTTGGTTTTCCATCAAACATGAAATAATCTAAAAGATTTAAATCTTTTCCGTCATATTCTAATTCAAAAAGCAATGACTTTTCAAGCGTTAGTTTTCTGATGCTATATTTTTCTAAATAAGTCTTTCTTTTGACATATTTAATCAAGTACAAATATTGGCCATCTTGACCAATGACTGCAGGTGCAGATGATTTTTTGTTCTTTGGAATTAATTCTCCCCACTTTACATTCTTAGATAGATCAGTTTGAGAAAAGCCGGTAAACATCATTACCGTAAATAGGGCAAATACTATGAATTTTTTCATGTTTAGATTTTAAAAATCCGAGAAATTTCAGGAGCAATTTTTTTTTACGAATTGCATGTAGTTAATCGAATTAGATTGTTTTGGTGTTTTAAAGATAATGTAAAGATTTTAAAAAGGTAACTATTGGCCTTACTAATCACTGATGATTTGCGAGCAGATAAAAAAAAGCGCAGAGAATCCTAAGGTTACGCCAATCCCTTGTCCGATTGCTTTTAAGTTTTTTTTACGCTTGTTAGGAGGTGCCCCAAAGGCTACTTTGGTGTGATTTCCAAATTGCATTCTTTCTACTTCATAGAAGGTTTTCTTGTACACTCGCGGGTCCTTTGAGTATTTTTTATAATGGATTTCTTTTTCATCATAAGTTGTTATTCTAACATCCATTGTGTCTCCATTACTCAGGTACAGCTTGTCTGGTTGATCATTGTTTTTCTTGTGCTGATTTGTAAAAGCAGCAGAAATAATGTCTTGAAGCCTTATTCTAAAATGCGAAGAGTCAATTTCAGAAATCCCTTTAACATGCAGTTTTAAACTTGTTTGGAACTCTTTTTCTTGAGCATTATTGATAGGAGTGAAATTTAAAACCTTAAAATAATCGTCATAGCTTAGGTTTGATAATTTCACTACTCGGTGATCTGAATTGACCGTGATTAAAGGTGTGGTTTGTTCAGCTTCTTTAATTAATTGAACTAAATAGTCGGTTCGGTTTCCGAAAGAATTAAAATAGAAGAAAGTAAAAATAATCAAGATTTGGGTTCTCATGTTAGTACAACAATTGAACCTGTCAAAAAGTAACAGTTGGGCCTTATTATTTCAGTTCTGCAGGAATTTCACAAACTGGAATCGGGAGCATTTTATGTTTGTTTGCACTATTAAAAGACTGATAAATTTTGAGCACTTCTTTTTGGCGATCAGTCAATGTTGATTCATCTCCTTCAAACTCCATGGCCCATTCTAATTCGGGGTAAGTTGCACCTAATTGACCTTCGTCTGTTCGCTCATCTTCCCAAAGTCCGTCAGTAGGTTGAGCATTTTGGATTGAATTGACGATACCTAATTCTTTAGCAATTGCAAAAACGTCAGTTTTTGTTAAGTCCGCTATCGGACTTAAGTCAACCCCACCGTCTCCGTATTTAGTATAGAATCCTACACCAAAATCTTCTACTTTATTGCCAGTTCCTGCAACTAATAAACCGTTGGGTTGACCAATTGCGTATAAGGTGGTCATCCTAATTCTGGCCCTTGTGTTTGCCATAGAAAGTCCATGGTTTTGAGCATTTTCTGGAATTGCTTTTTTGAGTGTTTCAAAGGTGTCGGTAAGATTAACACGTTCATGTCGAACATTGGCAAAATTTTCTTCCAACCACTGAATGTGCTCCATTCCGCGATTTACTTCATCAGGATTTTGGTGAATTCCCATTTCTAGGCACATTAACTCTAGACCTGTTTTTGCACAGAGAGTAGAAGTAACGGCAGAATCAATTCCGCCGCTTATTCCTATAATAAAACCTTTGCAATTGGCTTTTTTAGCATATGCTTCAAGCCAACTGCAAATGTGTTCAATAACTTTAGGGTAATCCATTAATTTAGAAGAGTAATCCTAACTTAATTTCAATAAGGTGTTGCGGATTGTTTTTGATGTCTAATGGAGCTCTCGTAATAGCTGTTCCATCATTCATTTGATTCACTAGGTGACCAGACTCAATTTGAAGAGCTGGAGTGATTCCATAGTTAAATCCACCTTCCATGTATAAAAATGTGCTTCCAGTAAAGTTCCATTCAGCTCCACCATAAACACCAATTCCCATTCTTACAGGTGTTAATCCTTTCAAGATTGTAACCGGCTTCATGTTCTCGTTCAAAGTATGCGGAGTTGATCCAGTTCTAATAAATTGATCCTGTGTAGGTGAGTAAATGGCATCATATCCAGTGTCATCATATCTTACACCGGCAAGAATTGAAGTTCTTAATCCGAATTTTCCGTAATATTTAAACTTTCCAATCATGTTGGTTTGGAATTTTAAAAAGAAAGGGATTGTTACATATTTACCTCTATATTTTCTAGTAGTTAACTCTAAAACATTTGTTGTATCACTCAAGTTTTCAACTTCGTTCACACTTCCATCATCATCATGATCGTATTTTAAAATGTCTGTGTCAGAATATCCGTAAAAAACAGTTCCAGAAGGTGTAGAGCTTGTAATCCCTTCACCAAAATTCATTTTAAATGACTCAATGTCAAATTGTACACCTGATGCTAAACCAATGTTTTCATTAAACATATAGTTACCTCCAACTCCAATTATGAAACCAGCACCGATACCGTTTCTTTCAATTTCTGAAGTGTTTGTTTTTATCCAGCTAAACGCCCCACCAGTAACTAATCCAATTTGAAACTTCTTGTCTTGAGCTTGAGCGCCCATAGTAATACCGCCAATTAAAAGTAGAGTAAGTAACTTTTTCATAATTTTGTAGTTTTATTTGTACTCACAATAATAAGAAAATATCGGCAATGCGAAACAGATTTATACTTTTAATCTCTTCACTTTCATTACTTCTAAGCTGTGGTTCTGACCCTTTAGACGTTGATGTGTCGGGTGTTGAATACGATTTAGAAGTAGAGCGCTTTGAACAAGAGATGTTTGCGGTTAGTTCTGCTGCAGAAATGACCACCTTAAATGCCGATTTAATTGAAAGAGGAGGGGAGCTGTACGAATTTTACGTCCATGAGATGCTGCGGTCAGGCTCAGTTTTTGACGATTCAATAGGAACTTATCTTTATTATTTTGTTTCTGATTCTACCATGAAAATGGCTTTTGAAGACATCAACGCACAATACGGTAATTTTGATCAAAAAGAAGAAGAGTTGGTAGATATGTTCAAGCATTTGAAGTATCATTTACCTGCAGCATTGTTGCCAGATAAGGTAATCACTTATAATTCTGCCTTCAATTATGGGGTGATTTCTACAAATAACCAGATAGGATTGGGATTAGATATGTATTTGGGTCAGCATAATCGAATTATAGCGGAGTTAGGATTTCCAATCTACATGAAAGAAAAAATGATGGAAGACTATATGTTGGTTGATATTGCTCATAGTTGGTTAGCGACTAATGTGATGGAAGATCCTGGCGAAACGTTTCTTTCTAAAATGATTTATTATGGTAAATTGAGATATTTGATTGACGCCATGTTGCCAGGTACCCCAGATCATTTAAAAATAAGATATTCTGAAGAGGAATATGAATTCTCTTTGGCCAGTGAGGATGACATTTGGCAATTTTTATTGGATATGAATTGGGTCTATTCTACTGATATGAAAGTGGGGCTAAGATTTTTCGAAGAAGCTCCAACCACTGTGGGTATAGAAGGTTCACCCGGAAGGATTGGACAATTTATGGGATGGAGAATGGTGCAACAATACATGGAAAAGAATGATGATGTAACAGTTCAAGAATTATTAGCTGAAACAACAGAGTCTAAATTTTTAAAAACATACAAACCAGAGAATGACTAAACTTAAAAAATCAAATATTACGGTAGAAGTATCAACTAACGAAAACAATGTTCCAGAAAAAATTAAATGGTCTGCTGAGGATGGCGGAGTAGATAATTCACCTGCAAAAGCAATGATTATGTCATTCTGGGATGAAAAAGAGTTAAACGCCATGCGTATTGATTTGTGGACCAAAGAAATGACAGTTGATGAAATGAAGAAATTCTTTCACCAAACATTACTCACTATGGCAGATACTTTTGAGCGCGCGACTGGCGAAAAAAACATCACAGAAGACTTGCGAGATTATTGCCAACATTTTGCCGACAAGATGAATATCTTACCGCCGTTGAGCTAATATAGTTGAATGGATTTGAGAATTTTTCCCTTGTTATCCATCCACATTATTTTATTGTCTTTTTTTACTTTGAAGTGGTTATAATCAATCACTTCAATCTGGTCAAAATAATCCTCCAGAACTTTTTCTGCGGTATTGTATAAGGTCCAACCTAAATCTGATGAGCCAAGACTTGTTGTGTAATATTGTTGCACTAAATAATATTCAAATTCATCTAGCATAATCACTTTAATGTCTTCGGCTCCGCCCTCTATTAATTCTTTATTTCCGGCATAAATAATATTATAATTTCCTTCTTGCTTTTTAACCAAAGCTGATCCTGATTCTAATTCTTGATATAACGTAAAGTTGCCAAGTGAATTAAATGTTTGATTTTCTTCAATCATCAATACTTTCCATGTTGGATTTTGAACAGTAATCATTGGGTTTTGCGACATTTTACCGAATTGATATTTATTCACGATTTCAAAGTTGTTGCATTCATTGAGGTCTTCAAAAAAGTCTTTATACGTCATTATACGTTGCCCATTATCTAAGCTAAAATCACCTTGCTTTAAAATCACAGAATTGAAACCATATCTTTTCAATATTAGTGGTTGCGGACCAGTGACATAGTAATTGGTTGAATAATATTCGATCTCCTGATCCATGTTTATTGTTGGATCAAAAACACTTGAATGCCAGGTTCTGCTGTTGTCTCTACCTTCATAAGCCAATAAAAATCGTTCTCTGTGGGCAGAACCACCATAAAAGGGTGCAATTTTCTCTTTGGTATTGAAGTATTGATCTGCAAAATTAAAAGACTCTTGATGCGGTTTTTTAACACGATATTTCGTGTTAATTTTATGCACGTTGTCATAAACCGCCGGAATGCCCCAATCGATTTTCTTTTTGGCTTTAGAACCAAACTTACTATTTAATTGATTTTGAAAAGTGACGTAGCTATCTGTGCTCATGACAATTTCAAATGAGCTTCGCCAGCGGTCTTCAATATAAATTGATTTAGGAGCTTTGTAAACGGTAGAATCTACAATTTTTTCGTCCTTCAATTCTTTGATGATAATTTGGCCACCATAATAGTATTTCACTTTGTTTGCTGTTCTACTCACATGTTTAGAGTACGGCATAGTAAGCAAACCATTTTCGTTGACTAAACAATCTCCTTTTTTACTTCTGAATTCTAGGCCGCCCGTGCTTCGGTAAACTGAAGAATAAGAGTTTTTTAATATTAATTTGCCGTTTGGGGTGTAAAAGCCTTTGCCGCTTTTGTTTTTGGTGATGAATCCTTCTGCTTCAAAATTAATCTCGTCAAATTCAATTGGTACCAAAGTGTCGGAATATTCATTTAAGATTCCTTTTTCGTTTTCATTAAATACCCTGAAGTAAGTTTTGTAATATTCTATGAATGTAAATGTCGGTTGAATGACAAATTGGTTTGAGGAGTTCACCACACCAAAGAGGCTGTCTTCAATAGTTTGCACAATAAAGAAACCATTAAATGCACTTTCTACATGTTGATATTCTGCAGGGATTATTGTAGAACCATTTTTGTCGGTTGCTCCTACTTTACCGTTTTGTAAATAAGCAAAAACAGGCTCTACTTTCTGGTTAAGGCTTTCAGTTAAACCGTGTAATTTATACTTAGATGAAATCTGGTAAACATCATCAAAACTGTGTTCTATAAGTTTTTCAAGGTTGCTAGAGTACAATTCACCTTTTCCAGCTTTATATATTTTGTAATTGCCATAAAAAACGTCAAAAACTAAGGTGGAATCTGAATCAGGGATTTTTTCACCATTTAATAAATAATATGATCTATGGTCATTAATGTCTTTAAATTCCACCACTTTTTTATTGAAAAAACCCATTGTCTTAAATTGAGGTTCTATCAATTCATTGGTGTTGCTCAAAAAACCGAATTTCTCTCCCTGTCTTAAGAATGCCAGATTTTCCATCCAAAACCCATCATCATATTTGGGGTCGCAAACCCACTCTAATTTATCATTCATAACCCCTGTGCCATTTAAGGTGTGAATGATCGTTCTGAACTCGCCTAAGGCAGAGGATTTGTAACGGCTCCATTCTTTTTCATAACCTATGGAAAATGAAATTCTGTTAAAATCTTTAATGGTTTTAAGGGTGTCGAGTCTTGAATTAAGGATGTACAACTCTGACGGTTTTTCTGCAAAAATATATCCGTAATTAATGTAGATATCTTGGAAGTCACAAGCTAATTTTTGATTTAGACTTGTGTCAGCTAAACCCCATCTTCCAAATTTTTGAACTTTAAAGTAGTTTAAACCTATAGTTGATTCAACTTTGTCATATCGAATCCAATTTGATTTTTGCTCACCCTTATTATTGTAGAGCGCATATTTTCCAGCCGAATCTACAGGGAAAAGATTGCCAATAAAGGCTTGCGAAAAGGCTGTACTTATCCCAATGAAAAGTATAATTAATAAACTCTTCATCTTAATATCTAGCTATGTGTTTTTTGAATTGTTGACGCTCGGCCATAGATTCACCCTCAACCGTCATTTCCACTTCTAGGATTTTGTTGGGGTCATCAGATTTTCTGTAGGCTTCGTAAGCTCTTTCAAATTCTTCTGGAGTTACAACCCCTAATTTGTCATTTGGCAAAACTGCAATTACTGAATTTTCGCCATTCGGATTGTACTTAAACGTTCCATCATTTGGCTGATAATATTTTATTGCCACTTTCTTGTTCATGGTAATGTACCACCAGTTTTTAATTTTCTCTCTACAGGAGATAATGATACCAACGGCCACCATTTTTATATAATCCAAAGTTCTATCACAATTATAAATCCCCATTCCTTTTAGTTTGAAAGATCTTACCAAGTCGGCTTCTCGTTCAAGACTTCTTCTTTCTTTCTCAATTTCTTTGAGTTGTTTTTTGAACTCTCGCAACCTTTTTTTGTAATCTTTTTTCGCTTTTCTGAGTTCATTTCCAGTCCAAACGGGTTCTGCTGTATAGGTGGTTTTTACAGGGTCTTTATCGGCATCTACTTCGCTACGATTCCATAATTGAATAGTATAATCGTTGCAGCTGCTATCTAGCGGAGTTATGGAAATATCATTGTATTGTTTTCGATCATATTTGAATTTCTTTTTTGTGTCATCATCACCTTTTATAATCCACATGGCACCATTTAAAAAGCTCAATTCCTTGTGCCGATAAAAGGAGAAGTCTAAGTCAAAAATTTCATCTGTGTCTTTAAGTGCTCGCGGTTGTTCAGAGCAAACTGGTAACAAGCTGGCTTCAGCCGCTTTGTTTTTCTCTATCCTTTTTTGTTTTCGTTCGTTCGGCTTTGCTTTACTTTTTTCGATAAAATTCCACTGCTTTGCTTTTTCATCCATCACAAAAGAGTCAAAATCACCTTCACGATAAGATGCCATTTCTATATCAATTTCCTTATCGGCTTTTAATTCTAAGTTTTTGCCACTTTCTTCGGCTCTAATCTCAAACATACCAGCTGATTCAAAATCTCCATCTTGGTAGGTCATTTTGATTCCTGACAGCATGATGTCGCCAATATCATGGAATTCACGGTATTTAATTTCAATATTTTCGCTTACTGGATTTCCATTTTCGTCTTGAAAGGCTTTTTTAGGAATTTTAATTAAAGTTCCAGAAGGCAATTCAATGGTAGACCCTTTTTTATTGTTGTAATTAAATGACTGAAAAGGCACGTCAATATTTTCGAATGGCTTGTCAATGACATCTTCCTGTTTTAATTGACTGGTAATTTGGGTGATGGGTTCAACTTGAGGTGAGTCAATGTTTTCATTTTCTGCAGTTTCTCCTTGACATGAGATCAAAACGAAAATCATTAATAAAGAATGGGTTATCAACTTTTTCATAAGACTTTAAGTTACATATTAAGACGGAATAAATCAAAATATATTCTATCTACTTAACAATGTAATGGCTCAAAAAAGGTAACCAGAAAAAACGCTTATTGTCCTTTTTCAAAGATTTCGTTGACTCCTTCTATGTAGTCAAGTAGCTCTTCTTTTCCAGATCCGTCAACAGAAGAGGTAATAAAATAGGGAGGCATTTCTTCCCACATTTTCAGCATTTCTTTTTTATATCGAGGAAGAAAAGAGCCTTTTTGACTAGGTCTCAACTTATCTAATTTTGTAAAAACCATTGAAAAAGGAATACCGTTTTCACCTAAAAAAGCCATAAAGTTAACATCAATGGTTTGCGGTTCATGTCGGCAATCGATTAACACAAAAACGTTCAGCAAATTTTCTCTGTTTAACAAGTAGTCATTGATGAATTTTTCCCATTTCATTCGTTGGGTTTTACCCGTTTTAGCAAAACCATAACCTGGTAAATCCACCAAATACCAGCTCTCATTGATTAAAAAATGATTAATCAATCTTGTTTTTCCGGGTTTACCTGAAATTTTAGCTAAACTCTTGTGATTAGTCAGCGCATTTATAAGGGATGATTTTCCAACATTTGATCGACCAATGAAAGCGTATTCGGGCATGTCCGGCTTAGGACATTTAGTAATATCGGTATTGCTGATTACAAAAGCTGCCTTCGTAATTTTCATGGGTAAACTATGTTCTTTGGGAGAGTTGTTTTAGAACAATCCGTTGATTTCTGCATCAATTGAATTGATGATTTTTCCTAAATCATCAGCGTCTTCATGGAAGTTGTTGTCATCCACATCAATGACGATCAATTTACCTTTATCGTAAGTTGAAATCCAAGCTTCATAACGTTCGTTCAATCTTTTTAAATAATCTAATCTGATAGATTCTTCGTATTCTCTTCCACGCTTTTGAATTTGACTGACTAAGGTAGGAACAGAAGCTTTTAAATAAATTAAAACGTCTGGTGCAGAGATGAACGACTCTAGTAAATTGAATAATGAAAAATAATTTTCAAAATCTCTTGTAGTCATTAAACCCATTGAATGTAGGTTGGGCGCAAATATATAGGCGTCCTCATAAATTGTACGATCTTGAATTACGTTTCCTTCATTTGCCTTAATCTCCTGAATTTGCGTAAAACGACTATTTAGATAATAAACCTGAAGATTAAATGACCAACGTTGCATGTCTTCGTAAAAGTCATTCAAATAAGGATTTTGCTCTACATCTTCAAAATGTGTTCCCCAACCATAATGCTTAGATAACAATTTAGTTAAAGTCGTTTTTCCTGATCCTATATTTCCTGCAACAGCTACATGCATAATTCAATAAATTTTAAGAGGTCTAAAAGTATAAATATTATGCAATCAAAAAGGGGAGGCTTGATACTTTTTATCAACAAAATTTGGAATTTCAAAGATAGGAAGGTGGAGTACTGATTTACAGCATTGCATTCGGAATTCTGAAAGAATTTATTTTTAGTATATTCAAGTGAAATAATTTAATTTTTATGAGATATCTATTTTTAGTTGGAGCTTTACTTTGGGGAGTATTTACCTTTTTAAGTCTAACGTATGGCGAAGAAGATTTATCTATGCGGAATTATATTGAGGCAAAAGAGTTAATGGACTATGCGTTGATTTCTTGGTTGATAACACTTGTATCGTTGATTCTGAGTATTATTGGTTTGGTTAAAATTAAAAAGAAAGGTGTGCGGTTTTTAGGCGTACTCTCTTTGCTAACTACCTTATTTACTGCTTTCTGGATTGGTGTGATGATAAGTTCTGCGGGAACTGATTTGGATGAAATTTACTATGGCTTAATTGGTATCGGATTAGCACAAGTGTTCTTTTTTCTAATCTTTTTCGGGAGGTATCCTAAAAAGCCAAAACAAAACCAAGCGTAAGTATTTTAGAAGTAGGAGTCCGATTATCAAATATTATTGCCGTATTTTTGTCTCGAAATTCATAAGAATTTTGTGATTAACTCATGAGCAACAAGACCTTAATCTGGTTACTTTTTATCTTCTTATCACTGACTTGGGGTAGTTCTTTCATTTTAATGAAAAGGAGTATGTTTCCTGTTGGTGGATCAGAGATGGTTTTAGGTCCTTTTCAAGTAGGAGCCTTAAGAATTGTTATTGCTGGTTTAGTTTTATTACCAGTAGCCTTAAGGTTTCGGAAACACTTGACCAAACAAAATCTTGGACTTTTATTTGTAACTGGATTGTTCGGGAATTTAATGCCGGCTATGATGTTTACATTGGCTGAGACTGGAATCAGCAGCTCTTTGGCTGGGTTAGTAAATATGGCAACTTCCTTTTTTGTGGTAATTATTGGTGTGATTTTTTACCGGTCAAAACCAACTTTACTTCAATTGGTTGGACTTGGTTTAGGTTCTACCGGTTTGTTTTTGGTTCTTAACGGTCAAAGTGATATTGCCTCAAATCCGGATATTAGATATGCGTTATTTTTGTTTCCAGCGACTTTAGGATATGCAATTTCATTAACAACTATCAAGTTTAAATTGAATCATCTTCCGGCTTTAGCAATCACTTCACTCTCGTTTCTCTTAATTTTAGGTCCCGCCATTATAATTGCATTAATGACGGATGCTTTTTCTGCAGTTGTAACGCATCCTGATGGGTTAAAAGCCTTGAGTTATTTATCTGTTCTGGCTGTAGTGGGAACAGCAATAGCGGTAATGTTGTTTACCAAACTTGTTTCAATTTCTAATCACATATTTTCGTCAGCGATTTCTTATGTTTTACCTGTAGTTGCTATACTTATCGGGGTGTTGGATGGCGAGAGTTTTCCGTTGATAAACATATTTTGGGTACTTTTAATTATTGCAGGAGTTTTCTTGATGAATCGTTCTTCGCAGAAAAAAGCTAAGATTTCTCCACAAAATATTGTGAAAGACGTATAGTTTTCAAAATTAAATCTCTATCTTTGCGCTCCCGTTTTGATTACAATAGTCTAAATGGGTTAAAATTTAATTAAAGAAAATTTGTTATGTACGCAATTGTAGAAATAGCAGGCCAACAATTTAAAGTTGAAAAAGACCAACAAGTTTTCGTTCACAGATTAGAAGCAGAAGAAGGATCTAAAGTAGATTTTGATACTGTACTTTTAACTGATGCTGACGGAAAAGTGAACATTGGCGCCCCAGCTATTAAAGGAGCAAAAGTATCTGCTTCAGTGGTAAGACACTTAAAAGGTGATAAAGTAATCGTCTTCAAAAAGAAAAGAAGAAAAGGTTACAAAAAGAAAAACGGTCACAGACAATATTTGACTGAAATTAAAATTGATAGTATTAAAGCGTAATCCTGCAACACGGATTAACGTTAAAAACATAAAATTATGGCACATAAGAAAGGGGTCGGATCTTCGAAGAATGGTAGAGAATCAGAATCGAAACGATTAGGTGTTAAGATATTTGGTGGACAAGCTGCTTTAGCTGGTAACATCATAGTAAGACAAAGAGGAACAAAACATCACGTTGGAAACAATGTAGGTATGGGTAAAGATCATACTTTATATGCATTAGTTGACGGCGTTGTTGAATTCAGAAAGAAAAAGAACAACCGTTCTTTCGTTTCTGTTGTTCCGTTTGAAACTGAAGCAGTAGAGAAAAAAGCTCCAGCTAAAAAGAAAGCAGCACCTAAAGCGGAGGTTAAAGAAGCAGCTCCAAAAGCTGAAGCAAAAACTGAAACTAAAGAAGCTCCAAAAGCAGAAGCGAAAGCTGACGCAGGAACTGATTTATCTTCTAAGACTGTTGCCGAATTAAAAGAAATGGCAAAAGAAAAAGGAATTTCTGGAATTTCTTCCATGAAAAAAGCAGACTTAATTGCAGCCTTAAGCTAAGAAGAACTAATAAAATTGATAATTTTATGACCCTGTCTCGTCTCGGCTAAGCCGAAACAAGGCAGGGTTTTTTAATTTTAGACCTATAATTATTTTAAGATGTTAGAAATAACAAGAATTAGAGAAAATAAAGAGGCTATTGCAGAAGCTTTAAAAGTGAGAAATCTTGATGTAACTGCTACATTAAACGATCTTTTAGAATTGGACAATAAGTGGCGTACCGCTAAAGGAGATTTAGATGCTGTTGCTGCAGAATCCAATAAAATTGCAAAAGAAATTGGTCAACTTTTTGCTCAAGGTAAACAAGAAGAAGCCAATGCAGCAAAAGCAAAAACTCAAGAGCTTAAAGAGAGTGAGAAAAACTTAAAAGAAAAAGTAAATGAGTTAGCAGGTCAGTTGCAAACCATCCTTTACGAAATTCCAAATGTACCACACCCTAGTGTTCCGGCTGGAAATTCAGATTCAGATAATGTTGAAATTGCTAGCGGAGGATCTATTCCAGAGTTAGGTGAAAACGCTAAGCCGCATTGGGATCTAGCGAATGATTATAATTTAATTGATTTTGAATTAGGGGTAAAAGTGAGTGGAGCCGGTTTTCCTTTTTATTTAGGGCAAGGAGCAAGATTACAGAGGGCTTTAATTAACTTTTTTCTAGATGAAGCAAGAGACGCAGGTTACAAAGAAGTGATTCCGCCATTTGTAGTGAATGAAGCCTCAGGATATGGAACGGGGCAATTACCAGACAAGGAAGGTCAAATGTATCATGCACAAAATGATGATCTTTATTTAATTCCTACGGCTGAGGTGCCTTTAACGAATATGTTTAGAGATGTCATTGTAAAAGAAGAAGATTTCCCTATTCAATTAACTGGTTATACGCCATGTTTCAGAAGAGAAGCAGGTTCTTATGGTAAAGATGTTAGAGGTTTAAATAGATTACATCAATTTGATAAAGTTGAGATTGTTAGAATTGAACATCCAGAAAATTCTTACAAGGCGCTTGACGAAATGGTGGCATACGTGCAAGGCATAGTTGAAAAATTAGGTTTGCCATATAGAATTTTGAGACTGTGTGGTGGCGATATCGGATTTACTGCTGCGTTGACTTTTGATTTTGAGGTGTATTCAGCAGCGCAAGAGAAATGGTTAGAGGTCAGTTCTGTCAGTAATTTCGAAACTTTTCAAGCCAACCGTTTGAAGTTAAGATATAAAGACCAAAATAAGAAAAGTCAGTTGGCGCATACTTTGAACGGAAGTGCTTTAGCCTTGCCAAGAATTATGGCCGCGTTATTGGAGAATAATCAAACGCCAGAAGGAATTAAAATCCCTGATGTTTTAGTACCTTATACAGGATTCGAGTATATCAAGTAATAAATTGTGTAGATTTCGTTATAATAGTTATGAAGAAAATAATTGTTTTTTCCTTATTCATTGGTGCTTTGGTGTTGTCTTCATGTGATCCAGCCTCAAAATACGCTACAGAAATAAGTAAGATAGATTCCTGTTTAACTATTTTGGATTCTTTACAGTCAGATTATGATGGAATAGAATTTGATAGTTTACAGGGTATGGTAGATCATGTGTTGCGTAATGAGGATACAATTAAAAAGTATTACCATCCTGACACACTGTCTATGGAGATTGGAACACGAATGAATGATTGTAAAGGAATCAGAAAAACCTTAAAAGGCGTTGGAACCAAAAAAGAGAATTTCGCAGCTGAAATTTCTGATTTGAAAGTGCAGTTTGAATCGTTGAAAACCGATATTTCAGAAGGTGTACTTTCTGAAGAGCAAATTAATGAATACCTGGCCCGAGAGCTTTTTGATTTAAATATTCTTCATGTGACCTTTGACGATTTTAACGCCATGCAGAAAATTCAAAAGAAATATTATTATGCTTCGGTTCCTTATATTGACAGATTGATTGTAGAGTTGAAAAGTGCCCCTCAAGAAGATTAACATATCGTTTATTTTGTCGCTACTGCTTATGTTGGTGGTGAATAGTTCTTTTGCACAGCCAAAAGATAACGATACGAAATTAGCCGATCATTATTTTTCAAAAGGAGAATTCGAAAAAGCGGAAGACTATTATAAATCTGCTTACAAAAAATACAAGCATTCAGTTTATTTTGAAAAGTATTACCTCTGTTTGTTTTATCAAAAAAAGTATGATGAAGCTGAGAAACTGACGGAACGTAAATACAAGAAAGATCCTTTTGACGTTAATGCTGCTTTTATGTTGGCTCAAGTTTACGAAGAGACCGATCGACAGCCAGAAGCTGACCAAGTATATGCTGAATTAATTGATGATTTGGCTCCCATTCAAAGCAGAATTACAGCTCTAGGTAAAGAATTTAAAGTAAGAGGGAAGTATGAATTTGCTTTATTGACCTACGAAAAAGGTAGAAAACTTATTAAAAGGGGCTATCAATTTCAGCTAGAATTGGCTGAAACTTATTCCTTGTTAGACCGTCCTGCTGAGATGATTCAAGAGTACTTGAATTTATTAGAGTATAGCCAGGTTTATGTGAAAACGGTACAGACCTACTTGTCCAGAGTAATTGATTTTGAAGAGGATGTTCAAATGGTTGACATGTTGAAAACGGAACTGTTAACTCGCGTTCAAAAAAATCCAGAGAAAGATTATTATGCTGAAATGCTTATTTGGTTTTACGTTCATAAAAAGGAATATACGGGTGCAGTTATTCAGGCAAAAGCTTTGGATAAAAGAAACAACTATAAAGGAAAACGTCTTTATGATATCGGAGAAGTGTGTGAGTCAAATGAAGCCTATAAGGAGGCATTAAAAGCTTATCAATATATCATTGATATGGGTGCAGATTCTCCTTTTTATACCCGAGCAACTGAACGGAGCTTATCTTTAGGCTTCGACCAAATTACACGACAAAAATCGTATACAAAAACAGATTTGACTAATGTTGCGCAAAGTTTTGAAACTGCGCTTTTGAATTTGGGCAAGAAACCGGCTACTATCGGTATCATGAAACAGCTAGCTGAGATCTACGCTTTTTACATTAATGATCCTTTAAAAGCTGAAGCCTTGGTGAAAGAAGCAATCAGCCTTCCGGTAAATCAAAATGAACGAGCAGAATTGAAAATTTTGTTAGGAGATATTTATATCGTTGACAATAAAATTTGGGACGCAAGCTTATTGTATATGCAAGTTGAAAAAGAATTTTCTGAAGATGTGATAGGACATGAGGCTAAATATAAAAATGCCAGAGTGTTTTATTATGATGGCGAGTTTGAATATGCTAAAGCTCAGTTGGATGTGCTTAAAGCATCAACAAGTAAATTAATAGCGAATGACGCCATGCAATTGTCTCTTTTATTACAAGATAATTTAGGAATAGATACGACCATGGCACCCGTACAATTATATGCCAATGCCGATTTGTTACTACAGCAAAATAAATTTTCTGAAGCGCTAGAGATGCTAGATAGCCTTGAAAAAGAATATCCATTTCACAGTATTGTAGATGAGGTTTTGTTTAAGAAAGCTGAAATTTATGAAGAACAACAAGACTGGACTAAAGCAATTGAATTATATAACGTGGTGATCGATTCGTATGCACATGATATTCTCGCAGATGACGCAGCATTTAGGGTGGCGAAAATCTATGAATTGAAGTTAGATGAAAAAGACAAGGCTGCAGAATATTACAGAAAAATTCTCTTTGATTTCAAAGGTAGTTTGTATGATGCTGAGGCCCGCAAAAAGTTTAGAAATTTAAAAGCTGAATTTAATTAAGCATGAAGATAATTTATAATGTGACGGTAAATATTGATGACGATCATCATGAGGATTGGCTCAATTGGATGAAGTCGGTTCATATTCCGGATGTATTAAATACGGGAATGTTTCTAGAAGCAAGATTATCAAAAATCCTTGCTGAAGAACAAGGTGGTAAGTCGTATTCTATTCAATATTTATGTGAAAATCAAGAAGCATTAGACCGTTACCAATCAGAATTTGCTCCAAGACTTCAAGAAGAACATACAAAGAGATATGGTGGTAAATTTGTAGCTTTCAGAACACTTTTACGCCTAGAAAAATCATTTTAATGTCAGTTAAACCTAAAAAACATCTTGGTCAACATTTTCTTAAAGATGAAACTGTTTCGGAGAGAATCGCCGACCAAATGGATGGATTTGCTGAAGTAAAAAATGTCCTAGAAATTGGTCCGGGAATGGGGGCTTTAACAAAGTATTTATTGAAAAAAAACGCCTTTACTACGCATGTTGTAGAGGTTGATTTAGAATCGGTAGATTATTTGAATGAGCATTACCCTGAGCTTCGCGGAAGAGTTTATAGCCGTGATTTCTTAAAAGAAGATTTGACTGATTTAATGGGAGATGAGCCTTTCGCAGTATTCGGAAACTTTCCGTACAACATCTCTTCTCAAATTTTATTTAAAGTTCTTGAGAATAAAGAAAAAGTTCCGGTTGTCGTAGGGATGTTTCAAAAAGAAGTAGCTGAGCGGGTAGCAACAGGACCTGGGTCAAAAGCTTATGGAATTATTTCTGTGTTATTGCAGGCTTATTATGATATAGAGTACCTGTTTACAGTTGAACCAGATGTCTTTATTCCGCCACCTAAAGTGAAGTCAGGTGTAATAAAATTGACAAGAAATAAAGTTGAAAGTTTAGGCTGTGATGAAAAGCTGTTCAAACAGGTGATCAAAATGGGATTTAATCAGCGCAGAAAAACGTTGAGAAACAGCTTGAAACAGCTGATACAAGCGCAAGGAGAAGACTTTGACAGGACTCAAGAAATATTCAATTTACGACCTGAACAGCTGTCTGTACAAGATTTTATCTCACTTACTAAACAGTTTCAGGTGTAAAACTCTACTGCAATTGGTTGATAATATGGGAATTTTCTTATATTTTCGTTTAACCTTTCGCCTGTTTAGGCGTATTAGTAATTGAATGAGAAAGCTACTATCAATCTTCTTACTTACAATGTTGCCGTTTTTGGGGCTTTCCCAAACATGGAGGTATGTTCGCCATGAAGTGAGCTTAGGGGTTGGTGTTTCAAATTTCTTAGGGGATTTAGGTGGTGCTAGAGGTATTGGTACTCATTATTTCAAAGATTTAAAAGCAAGATCAACGCGTCCTTCATTAATGGGGTCTTATAAGTTTATGTTATCACCTGCTTTTTCTGTAAAAGGTTCAGTAATTTGGGGATATCTTCATGGTGATGATGCCATCACTAAAAATGTGATCCGTAACAACAGAAATTTAAGCTTCCGATCCATGTTAGGAGAAGTAAGTGCGATCTGTGAGTTCTATCCTTGGGGCGAAAGAGTCTCTCCACGATACAAAGTAAGTGGAATCGCAGGAAATCAAACCTTTACCGTAATGCCTTACATGTACCTAGGCGTAGGAGCTGCATTTTTTAATCCAAAAGCCAGTTTAAATGGTCAGTGGTATGCGTTGCAGCCACTCGGAACAGAAGGTCAAGGTTTAGGAACTAGACCAGATAAATATAAAAGATACACCATGGTTTTTCCTGCAGGAATCGGAGGAAAATATATGATTGATAAAACCTGGAGTTTAAGTTTTGATTTGTCATTCAGATACACACTTTCAGATTATATTGATGATGTAAGTACAACTTATTATCACCCAGACGAGCTTATTGCAGCAAACGGACAAGAAGCAGCAGATTTATCCAATAGAGCAATTGTTCAAAATGGAGATGTTGGAGTTCTCGTTTATCCTGACGGACTTACTGATTATAGACAAAGAGGTAATCCAAATGATAAAGATGCTTATATGTTCGCAATATTCACTGTAAATTACCGTTTTACAAAAGGAGCAACTTATATTCCTAAATTCTAAACGGTATGCGCTTTTTAGTGTTAGTTTTCCTGATGTCATTGTCATTTGCTGGATTTTCTCAGTCAGATAGATTTCGTGCGCGTTTTGAAATGGGTGTTATGGGAGGTGGATCCTATTATATCGGCGATTTGAATTCTTCTAAACATTTCGTGTACTCTAAGCCTGCATTCGGAGCTATTTTTAGATATAATTTAGGGTATAGAGCTGCTTTGAGATTAACTGGAACTTATGGTAATGTATGGGCAGCTGACTCTGAATCAGATGATCCATTCCAAAACAATAGAAACTTAAGTTTTAAATCTAAGCTATATGAAGTTGCATTTGGTGTAGAAGTACACATGTTTGAGTACACAATTGCTACAATGAGAAAACCTATTTCGCCTTATTTCTTCTACGAAATGGCGTACATGCGAATGAATCCGCAAACTGAATACAATGGTAATACAATTGATTTGCAAACCATAGGTACTGAAGGTCAAGGAAGTTCGTTGTCTGATAAATCAAGGTATAAATTAAACCAATTAACCATTCCGTTAGGGATAGGGGTAAAGTTCAATTTAAGAAAACGACTGGCCATGTCTTTAGAGTATGGAATTCGAAAAACCTTTACTGACTATCTAGATGATGTTTCAGGTAATTATGTTGATCCAGATATGCTTTCTGCCGAGAATGGGCCAATTGCAGGAGAGCTGTCAAATCCAAGCTTAGATGGTGCTTCAAGAACGGGTTTCAATAGAGGTAATGATGCCACCAAAGACTGGTATGTCTTTTATGGTGCTATGATTACTTTCAAACCCTACAAAAAAGATATTTGTACGTTCCAAGGTGGATTTTAGCCCTAATAATAAGGACTTATCATAAAGTAAACAACCACACCGGTAACCGCAACATACAACCAAAGCGGGAATGTAAACTTTGCCCATTTTTTGTGTTGCTCAATTTTGCCAGACCATCCTTTTAAATAAGTCATCATCACAAAAGGTATTACAACAATACTCAAAAGGATATGGCTAATTAAAATGAAAAAGTAAATGTATTTTGACGAACCTATTGTAGCTTCTTCAATGCTGTCTCTTACTCCGTCACCGTTAAAATCTCCATAAATAGTGCTATCTGAAGTCATGTGATAAGCAACATACATAGCCAAAAATAACAGAGAGCAAACTACGGCTGAAGTCATTAATTTTTGATGAACAGCTTGATTTCCATTTTTAACCATAATCACTGCTGCGATTAACAGCAATGCCGTTAATCCATTAATTCCTGCGTAAATGGGAGGTAAGAATCCTAAATCAACCCCATCAATTTTAACACCAAATAAAACCGCTACAACAACCGGGATTACAATTGATAAGACAATTACAAGTGGCTTATATTTTTTTTCTAAATCTTTAGTTGTATTCATTTTTAATCAGTTTTCTTAAATCTTCGTTTAGTTGGTCTACTTCTTCGGTGTTGGTTCCGTCATACAATCCCCTGATACGTCTATCTCGATCTACCAAAACGAAATATTCAGAATGTAAAAATCCACCTTCAGCTGCCTCATCTTTCATGGCATTGATAATGTATCCGGTTTTTGCCAATTCATGCGTGTATTCCCTTTCTCCATATAAAAAATGCCAGTTTTTAGTGTCAATTTCCCTGTCTTCAATGTAGTTTCTTAGTTTTGGAATTGTATCCCTATCTGGATCAATTGTATGTGATAAAAACATTATTTCATCAATGTCAGCAGTCATTTCTTGAAGTCGTTGCATTTGAGCGATCATAGCAGGGCAGATGGATGGGCAAGAAGTGAAAAAGAAATTGGCCACATGTACTTTTCCGTCTAGGTCTTTATTGGTAATTAATATACTGTCTTGATTTAAGAATACATATTCTGGAATTTCATGGTAGATAGTATCCCATTTTTCTACTCCATTTTCAACAATTAAATCTAAATC
Organism: Crocinitomicaceae bacterium; assembly: GCA_039939375.1. Classification (GTDB taxonomy): domain Bacteria; phylum Bacteroidota; class Bacteroidia; order Flavobacteriales_D; family Crocinitomicaceae; genus Paracrocinitomix. The sequence goes on from JBDVJO010000011.1 coordinate 928,901, forward strand.
ATATTCCCCCATAATAGGAAAAGGAATGTACTTTTCTCCAGAATTCGATTCTTCAGTTGACTGTTCACCTGAGCAGCTAAAGAAAAGGAGCGAGATTGAAGCAAATAATAGATTTCTCATGCTTTGGTTCGATTTAATTTTGGATGCTGTCGCAAAATTAGCTTTTTTTGAATTTAATAAGTAAGAAATGAGAAGGAATCAACAAACTATACTATATCCTCTACTAACAGTTTTGATCATAGCTTGTTCGGGTCAAGCTGAAGAAAGATCCTCAGATCAGTTAGAATCTTTACCCGAAGCTAATGAGGAGCGTAACCAGGATAGAGATAGAATGGTTGATTATAAAGAAACGTTGGCGATAATAGATACGCAAGCAATGAATCAGGTAACTGCCTATCTGGCTTCAAGCGCTGAGTTATCAGTTTGGCAAAAGTACGACCAAACTGAGGATGAATATGCCAATTGGTGTGATAAGCTTTGGGGCAGGTGCTGTACTGAAGCTGATATGCGTTTTACAGAGCGCCTCTCGTATCAAATAACTACTTCACATGATTACAAGGCGTACCCTTTTGAAAATGCACTAGATCCATATTATAATACGGCTTATGTTTTTGAAGCTAAAGACAGTATTGAATTGAAAGTTTGTTTAGATAAGAACGAAAATTACGTTTTAGGATTTAACAAAGCACCCTATGAAAAGCTATCTTCTAAAGATCGAATTCATGATCGTTTTCAAATAAGCATTATTAACGGCTATACAAAAACAGAAAAAACATTTTATGAAAATGCTAGGATAAAAAAAGTAGAACTTTGGCATAACGGAAAGCATAAGTGCAATGCAGTAATATTAGATTCACCCGAAATACAAATCATCAAAGGAACCTTTGCTTTTCACAAGTTAGATGAAGTAAGAATTGTGCCAATAGAATATTATAAAGGCAGTAAATATGATGATGTTTGTATTAGCGCTATTCAGTTAAGCTTAGGCTATGGCGCAAATCCTGAATTAGATGTGAAATACGGGAATTAATCGTTTTTATGACGTTCTTCCCAGTCTCGGTCAAAATCGGCTTTTTTCAACAGCTTTACCATATCAAAGAAGTTTCTGATATCAGAGTCTTTTTTCGCTCCTGAAACTCCTCTAATACATCCTTTTTGATCCATGATTACCAAACTGTTTGGGAAAGCATATTTACCGATTTCGCCATTTTTCTTTTCGGCTTCATATTCCATAAAGTCTTTTCCGTAGTAATCCCAAGAAAATAGTGGATTAGGGTCACCATAAGCCATCCACCAAACATTAGGGTCATATTCTTCCATTTCTTCTAAAAGCTTTTCTGAAGGACCTTCATGGACTGGGTTTCCGTCCACATCTGTTAGGATGCTTAAGATCTTTACATCTCCATAATTCGCTTGGTTTTTAATCAGGACACTATAGAATAGCTCATTAAAAATATAGAAACTCATCCCACATTCGTCCAGATCAGGACAATTCGGTTGAATCGTTGTTAAGACAATGATTTTACCATCAGTAGAATCTTTTGTAATAGGTGTTCCGTCAAACTTAGTGAGTTGAAATTCGGGAATGCTATACGGAATAGAATCTATTGGATTACCATTATCATCATAGGTATAGTCATATTGACCTATATAAGGTAATTCAATGAATTTGTTTCTAAGATTCTTTGCAAGAAAATAGAGGATACAAACCGGACCTAAAACGATAATTAATATCGTTAATACTCTTTTTAATCCCGGCATTAAAGTCTAGTTTTTATCTAAGTGTTTCCCAAGCCCAATGAATTGCATTGGCTTCAGTAACAAGAATGAAAATCAAATAAAGGATAAATACTATGTAAGGCCATAATACCATTCTTCTTAATGCTTTTCTTTCATCACCTAAGTGCATGAATACTAAAATGATGTACCCAGCTTTAAAAACAGTTAAGACTATGTATAAGGTTTTAATTCCAAACCAAGCCCATGAATCTGCTCCAACAGAAGCTCTAGGTACTGCTCCACCAACTGCAACTTCAATGATTGTTACAATTGATAAAATCAATGTAACCATCCAGATTTTCTTTCTGATTTTCTTACCAGCTTCTTCTGAGTGGTGACCGTCTAATGAATATTCTACAATATCGTCTCTTACCATGATAGTGTCTTTTAAAATCTTTTATAATTATACCAAATAGAAGAAGGTAAATACAAATACCCAAACTAAATCGACAAAGTGCCAGTAAAGACCAACTTTCTCAACCATTTCGTAGTGTCCTCTTTTGTGGTAAACGCCTCTTATTACATTTCTTAATACCAAGAAGTTAAACAACACCCCAGTGAATACGTGGAATCCGTGGAATCCAGTAATAAAGAAAAAGAAGTTTGCGTATAATGTCGGTCCGTAGTCAGAAATCACTGTAGCGCCATGACCATGCCCTCCTGCAACAAATGTTCCTCCATAAGGCGAATGGCTCATGGTGGCATTGTCATACCAAGTTGATAAATCTCCGTCAGGTCCAGCAATGAAAGTTGACCACTCCCAAACTTGAGATCCTAAGAAAATTAAACCACCGATTACAGTTAATAATAACCATTTGATCACGGCTTTCTTATCCATTCTGTGTCCAGCTTCAACAGCTAATACCATAGTAACTGAAGATACAATCAGGATGAACGTCATCAAGGCAACATAAATTAATGGTGCGTGAGCATGTGTTCCTGGAAGGTGAGTAAATACTTCCTCACCAGTAGGCCAATGAGAAGTTTCTGTATTAATGTTCGCAAATTTTGCAAATCCTAGTGCTGATAGTAATCCACCAAAAGTCAAACCATCCGATACCAAGAAAAACCACATCATTAGTTTTCCGTAGCTTACTGAGAATGGTGAAGTGTAACCTCCACCCCAAAGTGTAGCCGAATCGATTTCTTTAGAAGCTGCTCCTGCCATAATTCAAATTTAATTGTTGCAAGTTTAATGAATATAAATTAAAAATAGGTATAAATAAAGCCATAAAATACCCAAAAAATGCCAATAGATTGAACCCAATGTTATCCCTAGATAATTGTCTTTTGTGTACAATCCTTTTAACCCCTTGAAAAACAATACACATAGAACGATTATCCCGCCAATCCAATGCAGTAAGTGCATACCGGTAAAAACGTAGATAAATGAACTTGCCGTATTTTGCTGTTTGAACAAATCAGTCTCCAATTTTGGTGAAATTTTTTGACCATTTATGAAAAATTCTCTGTTAACATAATCCAACTTTTCACCATTGTAATAGATCCAGAAATCTTCGCCGTATTTTCCATCCATGATGAAGTCACCACGATCTGTTTTCATGTTTTCTCCAAATCTTTCTAAGGCCAAATACTTGTCTTCTTCCAGTGGAGATCCATCAACAAACAGTTTTTTGTTTGAATAAGTTACCGGACTGTTGTCTTGAATTAACATGAGCTTTGCGCCGTAGTTACTCAAGTCAAAATCTTTTTCTTTTGAATGTGCACCTTCTTCTAATTCGGCTCCTAGAGTTCTAATTTCATCATGAATTTCTTCTGAAATTGGAGCGCCCTTTAAAAAGAACTGATCATTATCGTAAGTGATATTTTTGCCTTCATACATCAATGAAAAATAATTTCCATAACGACCTTCAACCGTCATGATATCTCCTTTCACGGCGCTTCCGTGCGTGAACAAGTCTTTAAATCCGTTGAATTGGAAAACCGCAAATAAGATACCTCCAATAAATGCTAAGGTTAAAAATAGTTTAGTCATTAAGGCATTACCTTTTTTGACGAAAACTTTAGCAAGAATTAAGAATAAACTACTTAGAGCAATTACGGTTGTACCCAATTGAAATCCAATAGGCATTGAAACATTCACCCAGAATCGGTCTCCTTGCATCACTAAGTAAGCACTCGTGAATCCGGCAAAAATCATTATTGAAGTAAAAATGAAAATCATTAATAGATTTTTCATCACTTTCGCCTGCAATTCGGGAGATCTTTCTTCTTTCATTAAAATGGTAGTTTGTCAAAAACGTATAAGAACTGCATGAAGGGCAAATAAATAAATGATGCGAACATCAGGTTTCTTGCCAACTTGTCATCTAATCTTAAATAAAAACGGTAAGCCACCATAAAGAACCAAAGTCCTGCTATTGTACCTAGATATAGCGTCCATTCACCACAAAAGCCAAAAGCCCAAGGTAAAACGCCTACAGGAACCATGAATAAGGTGTATAGAATGATTAAAAATGCCGATTGCTTACTTTTTCTGCTCTTCATTGGTAGTAACGAGAATCCACCTTTTTCATAATCTTCATCCATTACCCAAGCTATCGCCCAAAAGTGTGGGAATTGCCAGAAAAACTGAACTAAAAACATGGTACCTGCCAACAGGTCAAATTTTCCAGTTACGGCAACAACACCGATCATTGGTGGAATCGCACCAGGAAAAGCACCTACAAAAACTGCCCAAGGTGAAATTCGCTTCATTGGCGTATAAATGGCTGCATACAGCACCATTGCTAAAATCCCTAATATTCCTGAAAAAAAGTTTAATTGAAATAATAATACCGCACCTGCAATTCCGAAAGCTGAAGAAAAAATAATTGCTTCAATCACAGACATTCTTCCTTGTGCCAGCGGACGATTCATAGTTCTAGGCATTAATTTGTCTAGATCTCTTTCAATGATTTGGTTAAAACCGTTTGACGCTCCAGTAATCAGGAATCCACCGAAAATTAAATAAACTAAGTCAATAGAAAGTGTTCCACCTGCAAAGAAAAAGCAAGCCACTGCAGATATGACCACTAAAAATGAGAGTCTCAGTTTAGTGAGTGTCGCAATGTCTTTCAATCGACTAATTGTTTGTTCTTTTTCTATGCTTGATTCTTCTGCCAACATTGAGTTTATAGAGCTGGTTAAGGTGAAATTTCGCCCTAAAAAGCGCCACAAAGTTAACAAAAAACCGTTTAATAAGAGGGGTGATTATTTTAGAATGATTCTTTATTGTAAATAAATCTAAAACTATCTGATTTAGAAGTCGCTATAGGAGTTCCAAATTCTTGATTTTAATCCTACGCTAAAGGTGTGAGCATGAGTCGTGCCAATTGACGTATTGGCCATTCTGTAATTATATGCGCCAATTAAATACAAGTCAATTTCTGGCCAAATTGCATATTCGTAAATGAAATTTTCATTTAGTACGTTCGTTTTTACGCCTTGCATCATGAGGTGACCAAAATTTCCATCTCTAAGCGAGTAAGATGTGAATATATCTTGACCATAACTTATGCCGTTGTCAGTATCTGCCCCATAAGATGCCATGGTGATTTTATTTGTGAATCGGTGTTTCCCTTTTTTGTAAGATATGATATTCAGTATTTCATAAAAGTTAGCGCCAATTGGATGTGCTAAGGGTGCGTTCATGTGTCCGTATGCATGTTGAGAAGCTTTGTGCGAATAAGTAAAAGGTCTAACCCCATTAAACTCTAATTGAAAATATAAGTTTTCTGCAAAGAAATGGTTGGATTTATAGCCCAGTTGATAACCGTATTTATTTGCCCACCATTTTGATTTCGCTTTTAGTTCGGATAAAAGAAATTCATCCAAAATAAATTGGCCATATATTGAATGATGATTATTGAATTTGTAAGAACTATTTGCACCGATTAAGACATTGTCTGAAGAGCCCAATCCATATTCTACCGGGCGATAAAACACAATTGGATTTAAATAGTTGATGTCAAATCCTCTGTTAGTTAAGGTGTCTTTTCTTTGCCAAACAACTGTTTCAAATAATGAAATATTAATGCTTCGCGTTATGTTCCAAGATAAGTAATGGGTAGAGGTGAATTTCGGAATATCTAAAGATCGATCAAAAGGATCAATCGTGTTATCCTTTAAAAAGCTATATAAATTCACGTATTTTATTCCAGCAAATGCCGTTTCAATTTTTGCAAAAGGGGAAGGTCCAGCATTATCAGATAATAAAAGGGAACGGTAGCCTTCTCCAAAGGTGTTTTTCCCAAATCCTCCCCAAAAAGTAAAGAATTTATTGGCTTTGTAAGCGGCTAAAATTTCTGATTTCAAGAAGATGTTTGGTGCAATAGCTCTAGTGGTTCCGTAATCTTGATTAAAATTAGATTGACTTGAATCTAGTAATCCGGACTGTAAAGAATAATAAGGTAATGCTTTAGCAGTGAAAACAAACTTCTTATAATGTAAATCAATACCTGCACCTGCACCAGCAACTAATGTTGGTGAAGTGGTGTTGCCTGCCATGATACCTCCAGTAATATCTGCAATTGGATATAGTCGCAATAGCCCTGAATGGTTTTCAATTGATTTTTTATATCGAGGTAAAAAAGATTGCGAAGTTTGAATATGAGAAACTATGATTGGTTTTATTCCGCTATGTGCCTCAATATGATCTCTAAATAAATAATAGGATTTATCAATTTGTGAACGATAGTTTAGGTTCCCGATTTTCTTGTTAAGGGGGTAAATTTTTTCTGGTTCCACATTTGGCAAGTCTGATTCTTGACCAAAAACTGAAAATGATAAGAGCGATATGAATATCAATAATCTACTCACTTTTCAAAGTTTTCTTTGGGTGAATATAAAACACATAAAGTATAAAAAGACCGGCAACGCCTAAGCTGATTCCAAAACTGATGTTTGGATCTTCAAACTGCAAGAAGGACGATAAGGAAATCATACAAATCGTGAACAAGTAGATCACAATCACGGTGACTTTGTGCCTTGGGTTTCTGTCTAACATTTTATGATGCAAATGGTTTCTATCTGCGCTTAGAGGAGATTTTCCTTTTGCGGTTCTGATCGTAAACACCCTTAAAGTGTCAAGTAACGGGTAAGCAAGAATAGTCATTGCTAATACTGGAGTAGATACCAGCTTAAACTGTTCTGGCACTACTTCAACCGGAGTCTCAATTAGCTTGATTGCTAAAACACTGATTACTGCGCCAATAATTAAAGAACCTGAATCCCCCATGAAAATTCTTGCTGGATTGAAATTAAAAACCAGAAAACCTAATAATGCTCCTGACATTGAGAAGGATACCAAGGCCCAATGTTTATCTCCTACTGATGAAAACCAAAGTCCGAAGGCAATGCATGCCAATAGACCAACACCAGAGGCTAATCCATCTACACCATCAACTAAGTTAATGGCGTTTACAATAACGATATAAACGAAAATGGAGATGAAAATAGATGCGTATTCAGGGAATTCTATATCCATTCCGAGTAAGCCATGAAAAGAGGTGATTCTAATTCCGCCCATCACAACTAAAATAAATCCAACCATAAGGTGAGCCATTAGTTTTTTAGATGGTGACATGCCAATAATATCATCTTTAACCCCTACAAAGAACAATAGAATTAAACTTGCCATGAGATAATTGAATTGTGCCAATTCGGCCTTGGCTTTTAGATTGTGATCTGGAAACCAAAGAAAGCATGAAAAGATAAAAGCTGAAAAAATGATGATTCCTCCTATGGTAGGAATGCTGCGTGTATGTAACTTCCTGTCTTCAGATGGTTCATCTACTAGATGTTTGAGTTTTGCCACTTTTATTAATGCAGGTGTTGCCAACAAAACAACAGCGAATGCAGTCATAAAAACGAGTACTAAATGATATTCTTTCATGTTCTAAAAGTCAAATGTTTTGTTTCTCAAACGCGTTCGAACACCGGCATGAATGTATGAGGTGGTGTTGTTTTGGTTTGATAAGTATTCTTCTCTAAATGTCCAGCCAATAAAGGCTTGTAGGTTGTATGTTTTGTTGAATCGGTATCCGAATTCTAAATTGTTATGGATGACGTTTCTTTGCTGATCTTGCCCAGTTACGGAATTGAGTTGGTCAATTAAAATGTTAGTGCCGTCAGATAGTGTATCGCTGAAGGTTTGCTTGTAATAAACTGTTTTGTTAGTAGCAAAGAAGCCATTTTTCTCATAAGAAATACGAACTATTCCTTCGTTAAATCCTGCTGTGAGTGGGTGGGCTAGTGGTAGATTGTAGTGTGAATAATTATAACGTTTTTCGTCACTCAAATAACTGTTGTGCTTAACCCAATTGTATTCCAGTTGAATATCCAATCCGGTAACAAATTGACCATAAGATTTTACCCCCAATTGCGCTCCGCCTATAGTTTTGTTGTCAATTAAAACTTGGCCATATGCCTGATTGTTCTTGAAGTTGTAAGCTGCATTAAGTCCGAAAATCGCATTGTAACCTGAGGTTTCGTTGGCCATAATTGCTCCGTTTACAAAAGGAACAGGGTTTAAGAATAAATAATTGGGCTGATGGGTTCCTAAAGAATCAGAGCGTTTCCATAAAGCGCCTTCAAATAATCCAACAGTGAAATTTTTTGTAACGGCAAAATCTAAATAATGGTACGTTCCTATTTTACGCTCATAAGTGGGTTCTACTGACTCGTAAAACGGAATTCTGTACAAGTTTTGATGTACCGCATAGATGGCAGAATACTGAATTCTGTCCTTCCATAAGTTGGTTTCAATTTTAGTAAAAGGATAGTTTACAGAAAAGTCGGATAGCAACAAAGATCGGTATCCGTTCCCAATGAATTGATTACCATTTCCGAATTGAAAATTCACCCATTTATTTGGGACGTAAGAAAAATTACCTTCTGCAAAGGCGAAATCATATCCGTTGGTTTTAAATGGTTTTGTTCTTGCGTATCCTGGAATTACTGCATGTTCTTGTTTGTAACCATTAATCACAGGTCTCAATTCGCCGTATTGATTAACAAAATCATTAATGAATTGCGGAAGTACCGCCTGATTTTCGTAGAAACTAGTTGTAAAAGCAATCTTGTCAAAAAAATTAGCTTGAACTCTTATTCCTCTGGTGTTCCAGTATAAAAATGAAGAAGAATCAGGGTGGACATCTGTTCCCCCTTCAAGATCAATAACCGGATCAACAGAGCACCAAAAATCTTCCCCTTCGAAGATGATAAAGTTTTCTTTGAATAGTTTTTGGGTGATCCAATAGTAGTATTTGTTGCTGTTAGAAAAGATAGAGTCTGGCTTACTTCGTTCGTACCGAATTGGTCGGATGCTTAAATGAGAATTTGCAAATCCAGTGATGGTCGAATCTTGCATGAATATTTTATCGACAGAATTGTTATAATACTGCGCATTAGGCAAGTAAAGTTGCGTTCGCCCCGTTTGAGCGAAAAATATAAATGTAATGCTAAGTAAAATAAGCGCGCGCATGCGTGTTATTTAACGAGATAAGGCTTGAAAAGGTTATAAGGAAAATGATTGTAGACTTAGTTGTCTAATAATCCTTTAGATTTTGCATCTTCAAAGGCAAGTTTAATTCCTTCTTCAAGTTCGGTAGAATAGGACCAGCCGGCGTTTTTAAGGTGAGAAACGTCCATTAATTTTCTAGGTGTACCATCTGGTTTAGAGGTATCAAAAGTTAGCTCTCCTTCAAATCCAACCACTTTTTTAACGGTTAAGGCCAAGTCTTTGATAGAGATTTCTTTTCCAGATCCTACATTGACGAATTGTTTCTCGTTGTAATGCATCATCAAATGAAAACATGCTTCAGCTAAATCGTCAACATAAAGGAATTCTCTGAGTGGCGAACCTGTTCCCCAAATTTCAACTGACGGCTGATTGTTTTTCTGAGCTAAGTAGAATTTCTTAATCATAGCTGGTAACACATGCGAAGTTTCTAAATTGTAGTTGTCATTTGGCCCGTACAAATTCGTAGGCATGGCTGAAATGAAATTACAACCGTATTGATCACGATAGCTTTCACATAGTTTGATTCCTGCAATTTTGGCTATCGCATAAGGTTCGTTAGTTGGTTCTAAAAAACCACCTAACAAAGCTTCTTCTTTTAAGGGTTGGTCTGCTAATTTGGGATAAATACAAGAAGATCCTAAAAACAAAAGTTTCTCAACCTTGTGTTCATATGCCGCATGGATAATGTTAGATGCGATCATCAAATTGTCATATAAAAATTCAGCACGGTAGGTATTGTTAGCTAAAATTCCACCAACTTTTGCTGCAGCTAAGAAAACATGCGTTGGTTTGGCATTTTCAAAATAGGCATTCACTTCAAACTGATTTCTTAAATCAAGTTCTTTTGAGCTTCTTGTTGAGATATTTTTATATCCTTCTTTTTGAAGTTTTCTTACAATCGCAGATCCAACCATTCCGTTGTGTCCAGCAACATAAATCCTGGCGTCTTTATTCATTGTAGTCAAAAGTTTGGTGTCCGCCTTCTTGCAAGTATTTATCTTTTTGGAAGAGTTTCATATCTGCCTCCATCATTTCTTTAACGAGTTGATCAAAATCTCTTTTAATCGTCCAACCCAGTTTTTCTTTAGCTTTGCTCGGGTCGCCTAATAACAGGTCAACTTCTGTTGGTCTGAAATATTTGGGGTCAACTTCAACTAAAATCTCATTGGTATCGGCATTGTATCCTTTTTCGTCTACTCCAGTTCCTTCCCATCTAATTTTGATGTCTACATGAGCAAAAGATTTATCGACAAATTCTCTTACAGGGTGTGTTTCTCCGGATGCTAAAACAAAATCATCTGCTTCGTCTTGTTGCAGCATTTGCCACATTCCGTAAACATAGTCTTGCGCGTGTCCCCAATCTCTTTTTGCATCCAAATTGCCTAAGTATAACTTCTTTTGCAGACCGAGTTTAATTTTTGACACTGCTCTTGTGATTTTTCTGGTCACAAAAGTTTCTCCTCTAAGCGGACTTTCATGGTTGAACAATATTCCGTTGCATGCAAACATTCCGTATGCTTCACGATAATTTTTTACAATCCAAAATCCGTATAATTTGGCTACAGCATAAGGACTTCTTGGGTAAAAAGGAGTAGTTTCTGATTGAGGAGTTTCTACCACTTTGCCGTACAATTCTGAAGTGGATGCCTGGTAAAACTTCACCTTTTTCTCCAAGTTTAGAATTCTAACCGCCTCTAATAATCTCAAGGTTCCAATTCCATCTGCATTCGCTGTATATTCAGGTAAATCAAATGATACTTGCACATGTGACATGGCAGCTAAATTGTAGATTTCGTCTGGTTGCGTTTCTTGAACAATTCTGATAAGGTTGGTTGAGTCTGTTAAGTCGCCATAATGTAAAAACAGGTTCACGTTTTCTTCGTGTTTGTCTTTGTATAAATGATCGATTCTATCCGTATTGAAAAGTGATGATCTTCTTTTAATACCATGTACGATATATCCTTTTTCTAGCAAAAGTTCTGCTAAATAGGCTCCGTCTTGTCCTGTTATTCCAGTAATTAAGGCAACTTTTTTACTCATGAGGTTTTTTTACAATAATGTAAGTTGTTTTGGTTTTGCAATGAATTGCGGATTGTGTAAATCCGACTTATTGTATTCAAGCGGTTCAAAGGTAGCTAAATTTAAAACTTCTCCTCCCAGTGCTGTGTAAATTGCCTGACCAGCTGCAATGTCCCACTCCATTGTAGGCCACATCCTAATATAAACTTGAGCACTGTTTCTGACTAAGTCAAAAAACTTGAGTGCACTTCCTTTTTTTATTCTTTCTATCTCTCCGTGTTTTTCAGATTGTTGCTCTATGAAGGCGTCAATTCTTGGAGTTATTTGTGTTCTTGAATAGATTACTGCATTGAGTTCTTCTTCATTAATTTTTGCTAAATGGTATGATTCTTCAAGAAAATTTTCAGTGTGATAGTTGATTTTCGCTGAAGGTATATCTCTTCCACCAAAAATTATTTCTTTTTGAACCGGAGCGGCTATGATTCCAAAAATTGGAATGCCATTTTCTACTAAGGCGATACAAATACAAAATTCATCATTCTTCCGAATAAAATCTTTCGTTCCGTCTAAAGGGTCTACCAGCCAAATCGTTTTGCCTTTTCGATCTTCATAGCTGTGAGGGTTTTCTTCTTCTGAAACTATTAAAACACCAGTTTTTTTGAGCGCTTCCATTAAAATCGCATTTGACTTTTTATCCGCGATAGTAACAGGTGAGTCGTCTGACTTTAATTCAACTCTAAAATCGGTATTATAGACCTCCATTATGGCGTCTGATGCCTTGTAAATGGCTTCAAGTATATTTGATAAATGCTCCTTAATCATGCTTGATTAGTTCTTTCTTAATGTTGTCGAACAATGAGCTTGCGCCAAATCGTAATCGTTCTGGATAAAGCCATTTTTCTCCTAAAATACGCAAAACTATGTTTTGATAAATTAAAGCGTCATCAATTGTTCTGATTCCACCTGAAACCTTTATGCCACAAGTTGAGTTACTTTCAGCTATTATCTGGCACATTGTTTCAACCGCTTCTTCCGTTGCTCCTGTTTTAGATTTGCCTGTGGATGTTTTTATAAAGTCAGCTGCTTCTTCAATGGCTATTCTTGATGCTGCCGCAATTTGGTCTGTACTTAATTCACCCGTTTCTAAAATAACTTTGAGCGTTTTGTTTGAAAGGATTTTTCTTGCTTGACGGATTTCATTGCTCAAGAAATCATAATCCCCTTCTATGAGCTTGCCTCTATTGATGACAATATCAACTTCATCAATTGCAAATTCGCTAATTGCTATGAGTTCATTTTTTTTCTGCTCTAAACTTGCTTGGCTTTCTGGGAAAAATCCAGCAACTACCGCTTTTTTAATTGTAGGATTCAAGGCAGCAAGCTCTGATGCAAAATTGGAATACACACAGACCGCTGCGGGCTTTGTATTCAAAATGCCGTCATTTGCCTTGCCGAGTAAATCAAAAATCTGCTGGCTGGCATCAGTTGAATTCAAACTTGTTAAATCTGTCAACCGAACAATATTTAATATCTCTTCTTTTGTCATAACATAAAAAAACCCTGTCTCGGCTCGGCCAAGACAGGGTTAAGTTAAAATTTTTATTTGGTCTTATCCAAGTCTGAAGTGGATAGGTAAGGTATATCTTACCCTTACTTTTTTACCTGCTTGCTCACCTGGCGTCCATCTTGGCATTCTTCTAACAACTCTTTTAGCTTCGCTATCTAAGGCGTCAGAAACTCCACGCATAATTTTTACTTGCTCAATAGATCCATCTTTGTTTACAACGAACTGCACATAAACAATTCCTTGTTCTCCCATTTCAACAGCTAGTTGAGGGTATTCAATGTTTTCTTGAATCCAAGTCATCATTGCTCCTTCTCCCCCTGGGAACGTTGGTTCAACCTCTGCGAAATCCGCAATTGGCTCTTCTTCAATAACAACTGGTCCTGTATCAGGTGGTAATTCGTCAATAACAACATCTAAACCTAGGTCTATGTCATCAATGATCTCATCATCCTCTTTCACTTCAATTTCATCAATTTCTGGTGGAGGCGGCGCTTGTTCTGGTTCAATTTCTGGTTCTTCTTCAGGTTGAATGAAGTCCTCAGGAATTTCAGCTCCTAGTAAGTCTGTGATGTTATTTTCTGCTACTCTATCATCAGCTGTACCTACTTCATAGGTGAAAGCCATTAAAATCGTTGCAGAAACCATCAATAATCCGATAGAAAAGAATGTCAGTTTTGACGATTCTAAATTTGCTTCTTTGGATTTTTTCTCTTCCATAATTAAAATGTTGTGAATGCTAAATTACAAAAAATTTGTTCAGTTTAGCCTTCGTTTTAAACTAATTTTCTACCTATCAAAGTATACGCAAATGCTCCAAATATTGTACCAATTCCGTTTACCAAGATGTCTTCAGGGTCATAATACCTTCTGTAGATAAAATTTCCTTGAACCAATTCCACAAAAATTCCAATTAAAATTCCTGCCAGAATTATATACAAGTACACCCTTAAATTAGAAAGGTTCATTTTTTTTTCAAGCTTTGTTTTTTTATGTTGTAAAAAACCGAGTAACATCAAATTAGCCAAACCAAAATAAAGGCTGAAATGTGCTACCGTTCCTATTGAAATTAACTCCCATTCTATTGAAGGAAGTTGGTCTCCTGGAGTAAAACAAAGTCCAAAAATCAGGATCAACCAAATGATCCATGGCAAATGAAATCGCTTAGATTTATCCAACTAGTTCTTGATATGCTTCTGCTGACATTAATCCTTCTAATTCTGACGTGTCAGAAATCTTGATTTTGATTAACCAGCCATTACCATAAGCATCACTATTGATAACTTCTGGATTTGATTCAATCTCTTCATTAATTTCAGTTACTTCACCACCAATTGGCATGAATAAATCTGAAACTGTTTTAACCGCTTCAATCGATCCAAACACTTCTTCAGCGTCTAAAGTTTCTCCCTCTGTTTCTATCTCTACATACACAATATCACCTAACTCGCTCTGTGCGAAGTCAGTAATTCCAATGGTTGCTATATCACCATCAACTTTGATCCATTCGTGATCTTTAGTGTATTTCAAATCTGCTGGTACATTCATTTTTTAAGTGTTAAAGATTTGAGACAAATTTATAATAATATTCCTTTAAAAAATCTTAGGACGAAAGATTACGGTCAAATATCCGCAGATTAGGAAAAAATTGTAATTTTTGCAATATGATTACGCAAGAGCAATTAAAGGATTTTGAGAAAAGAGTTGAAGATCTTTATGGTTATTTAAAGATTGAAGAGAAGCTGATTGAAATTCAAGAGGATGATTTAAGGTCGCAAGATCCAACTTTTTGGGATGATCCTAAAGCTGCTGAAGCAATCATGAAAAAATTGCGTGTTAAAAAGGGTTGGGTTGAGGAGTATGAGCAGTCAAAAACAAACCTAGAAGATTTAAAAGTTTTGCTAGAATTTCACGAGATGGGTGAAACAACAGAAGATGAAATAGATCAACACGTTGAAAAATCGTTAGCGTTTCTTGAAGAATTAGAGTTTAAAAACATGTTGTCTTCAGAAGAGGATAATTTTAATGCGGTATTGCAAATAACAGCCGGTGCCGGTGGAACAGAAAGTTGTGATTGGGCATCTATGTTGATGCGCATGTACATCATGTGGGGAGAGAAAAATGGTCACAAGGTGAAAGAATTAAATTATAACCCTGGGGATGTAGCAGGCGTGAAACAAGTAACTTTGCAGTTTGACGGTGATTTCGCTTTTGGTTATTTAAAAGGTGAAAATGGTGTTCATAGGCTAGTTAGAATTTCTCCTTTTGATTCAAATGCCAAACGTCATACTTCTTTTGTTTCGGTTTATGTTTATCCATTAGTGGATGATTCTATTGAAATTCATGTGAATCCTGCAGATATAACTTACGAAACATTCCGTTCAGGTGGAGCTGGTGGACAAAATGTAAATAAGGTTGAAACTGCTGTAAGGCTGCGACATGCTCCTTCTGGAATCATTATTGAGAATTCAGAATCACGTTCGCAGTTAACGAATAAAGAGAAAGCTATGCAGCTATTAAAATCTCAACTATACGAATTAGAAATGCGAGAAAGAATGGCAAAACAAAATGCTATTGAAGCAGGAAAAATGAAAATAGAATGGGGTTCTCAAATCAGAAATTATGTAATGCAACCTTATAAATTAGTGAAAGATGTAAGAACTGGCCACGAAACTTCTAACGTTGATGCCGTACTAAATGGTGAGATTGATGAGTTCTTGAAATCTTATTTGATGGCTTTAAGCGAATAACCTCAATCCTTTTAAATAAAGATTGTTTTGACTTGGCATATCCTTTGCAATTCCTTGTGTATAAAAGGATTGTGATGAAAAATTATATTATCAATTTCTTGTTGTTTTTAGTTTTAATGTTAGCATTCATTATCTGATGAATTTATCTGAATATTAAAATTACTTGGTTGAGCTTTAAAAAGTTTGGTCAAATTTTTCATGTCTTTCAATATTCGTTTTAAAAACTTTATCTTTGCACCGCCTTTCAGTTTAGAATGATTTGGCGAAATAGAGAATAGCAATGACAATAGAAGTAGTAAGTTCAAAAATTCACCGTGTAACGGTTACTCAAGCAGATCTAAATTATATTGGATCAATTACAATTGATGAAGATTTAGTAGAGGCGTCTGGTTTAGTTGAAGGTCAAAAAGTTCAAATTGTCAACCTTAATAATGGTGAACGAATTGAGACTTATGTTATTGTTGGAGAAAGAGGGTCTGGAACAATTTGTCTAAACGGACCAGCTGCAAGAAGAACTGCTGTTGGTGATATTGTTATCATTATTGGATACGGTATGATGACGGTTGAAGAGGCAAAAAAATTCAAGCCAACACTAATTTTTCCTGATACAGAAACTAACAAGTTAGCCTGAGGTCAATAATTTTGTTCCTACATTTACGTTCTAGGAATAAATTCTTTCAATGAAATCAAAAATAATAGCAGCTCTTAAACTCATTTTGCCTTTGGCATTCGGGTTCTTTTTAATTTGGCTGTTCTATGATGCGCTTTGTGAAGAACAAAAAGCTGATTTGTTTTCAGCATTTGGAAGAGCGAATTATCTCTGGGTACTCATTGCTTTAATTTTTAGTTTCCTTTCACATGTGAGTAGGGCTGTGCGCTGGAAATACCTGCTTGAGCCAATGGGGTATAAAGTGAAATTCTGGAATTCTTATCACGCTTTAATGATTGGATATATCGTTAATCTGGCTTTTCCAAGGGCAGGTGAGGCTTCAAGAGCAGGGATATTAACAAAAACAGAAGGAGTTCCGTTTCAAAAAGGATTTGGAACCATCTTAGCTGAAAGAGCCGTAGATGTGGGTATGTTAGGAATAGTTAGTTTAATCGGACTGGGTATGCAGTTTGATAAATTTGATTCTTTCAAAGCGAAAATTGATGGCTTTCAGTCAGGAGCTGGAGGTTGCGGGAATTCAATGATTTTCACCATTTTAGGTAAGGTTGTTTTTTACGGAATTATTCTAGGAGCCGTTGCAGCAGTTGTTTTGGTAATTGCCAAAAAATCGTTTCGAACTAAAATTGTCAACTTCTTTAAAGGCTTGTTTGAAGGGGTGATATCTATCTTCAAAACCAAGAAAAAAATCCATTTTATTGGACATACATTCTTTATTTGGATCATGTATATTCTAATGTTTTCGGTTTGTTTTTATGCCTTGGAGACTACTGCGGTTCTCGGTATTGATGCAATGCTTGCCGGATTCATTGCCGGAACAATAGGTATTATATTGGTTCAAGGCGGAATAGGCGTTTACCCAGCCTTAGTTGGTTTAATTGTGACGACTTATTTAGCGCCGAATGAGCCAGGAATTCTTCCAGATGCGTTGGCTTTAGGATGGATCATTTGGACCTCTCAAACATTGTTAATGATTATCCTAGGATTAATTTCTTTGGCTATCAATAGCAGAAATGTTAAATTCATCAATAATGAGCTGGCTAAAGAAGATTGAAAATAAAATCCACTATCAAAGATCAACTTCTTTGAACTTACCTTCAGATAAAAAAATTGTTTTCACTAACGGCTGCTTTGACATCCTGCATAAAGGTCATGTCGAGTATTTAGCACAGGCGGCGGATTTAGGAGAGTTTCTGGTGGTTGGTATTAATTCTGACCAATCAGTTAAAAATCAAGGTAAAGGTGAAGAACGTCCTATAAACAAGATTCATGCTAGAGCAACTTTGTTAGCTGCATTGTCATTTGTAGATTGTGTTGTTGAGTTTGATGCTCAAACTCCAATCCATTTAATTGATCGCATAAAACCAAACGTTTTGGTGAAAGGTGCAGATTACAATCCAAATCAAACAGATGAATCAGCCAAAAATTATATAGTAGGTAGAGACGTTGTTCTTGAAAATGGAGGAGAGGTAAAAGTGATTGATTTAATACAAGGGTTTTCAACTACAGGTATCATTAATAAAATTCAAAAATGACAATCAAAGAGGCACAAACGCTAGTAGATAATTGGATTAAAGAATATGGTGTTCGTTATTTTAACGAGCTAACCAATATGGCCCAATTAACTGAAGAGGTGGGTGAAGTGGCGCGAATAATTGCCAGAAGATACGGAGAGCAATCTGAAAAAGAGTCAGATAAAAACAAGGATCTGGGTGATGAAATGGCAGATGTTCTTTGGGTGCTTATTTGTCTGGCTAATCAAACTGGAATTGATCTTGAAGAAGCCTTGAAAAAGAATCTGGATAAGAAAACGAATCGCGACAGTACACGACATAAAGAGAATAAGAAGCTACAGTAATTATTTGTTGCAGTGCTGGCAATATTTTGCACTGATGTCATGTTCAAAAACAAAGTCATCATCATACATCTGAGAGATGTAATCAATCAATCCGTCTTTAAATTGTTCTAATAAATCTTCTTCAATGATTGGGTTTGCTGTTTTCCCTGGACGCACATTTTGAATCCATTGGTTTAAATTTATCATTGAA
Source organism: Crocinitomicaceae bacterium (assembly GCA_039939375.1). Lineage (GTDB taxonomy): Bacteria > Bacteroidota > Bacteroidia > Flavobacteriales_D > Crocinitomicaceae > Paracrocinitomix. The sequence continues at coordinate 947,253 of JBDVJO010000011.1, forward strand.
ATAATTCCGGCAGTAAACTCTTTTACTTGTGGATATTTCTGTTGGAACATCAAAGCATACATTAATAATTGGCGGGCATATGATTTATCATCACTTTTTATCATTTTAGTTATGTTTTCTGTCTTGTTTGAATATGAAAAGCTCACTTTTTTGTCTTCACACTTCCCCGATTTGTAGTCTATAATGCGGTAAGTGGATCCTATTTTATCTATTCTATCTGCTTTTCCTTTTAATGAAACGGTTTTTTCCACTCCTTTAATATTGGTTTTAAAAGTAGTAGAAAGCGTTTCCTCCAAACTTACCGGCATAATTGCAAGTTCTGGGTTGTCCTTAATTTCTTTAATCTGTAAGTCGATAAAACCTTGAATAAAGTCCAAAGAAACATCAAAAGATAATTTGTTTTGTCCGTATTTCAGGTCGTTGGCGCTAAACTTTTTACCCTCATCACTTTCTAAATAGGCAAAAGTCAGCCTTTCTTTTATTTTCTTTTTTTCGGCTTTTAAGGCGGTTATTGAAAAGGGGGTTGGCTTGCCGTCTTTCAGAAAATTATCTCTAATAATCGCCTCTAAAACATGGTGAATTTTTGTTCCAAAAGTAGAAGACTCAATATTTTCTTCAATTTCTCCTTCTTCATCTAGTCCAATAATGTATCGATAATAAAAATCTAATGGGCAACTGATTAATTTGTTAAAGGCAGATGGTGATAATCCTCTTTCTAGCAAGGCGTCTAAATGTGCTTGAACTTCGGGAGTTGATTTGTATGTTGGGTCAGAAGTAATTGCATTCTCGTCTGTTGGAGAGTAGGTGTGTCGTTGAAACGAGTGACCGTATTTTGAATTCACTTCATTTTCTAATTGTATTAAAAAGCGAGATTGCTCTCCACTACCTAATCCTTCAGAATGTGAATTATAGGTCATGTGAATCGTTGATGCCCTTTGAATCAGACGATAAAAATGATGAGCAAAAATAGCTTGTCGATCTTCTTCAGTTGGAAGTTGCTGGTCTACATTTCTCAAATCTCTTGGAATCATTGAGTTGGTGATGTTAGACTTCGGAAGACTTCCTTCGTTCATTCCCAAAATAATCAGATTTTTAAAATCTAATGTTCTCGTTTCAAGAATCCCCATGAGTTGCAGCCCATCTGTTGGATTCCCTAAAAAAGAAAGTGATTCGTTTTGCCAAAACTGATGAAACAATTGTTTAAACGTTCTCAGGTTAAACTCAATTTTATGGATGCTCCAGATGTCTTTAAATTTCTTTAAAGCTTTAGAAAAATGATACAATATTTCATGATCAATTGACTTGTCTTCTGTTTTTTGAAATTGTAAATGCAAGGCATCTACTAAGGCATCAAAACACTGAATTCGTTGGTCGGCATGTTGAGGCCATGTGGTGAATAAAGCTTTTACTTTTTTTAGTTTAGGAAACTTGCTCCACAATTCATCTTCTTCTAAAAAGATAATATTCCTATTGGTTAGGTCTGTTTGAAAGGCGTCAATTTTTAGTTGATCATCAATTAATAATTTAATGTATGGATGCTGAATAAGCTCCTGTAAAGGTTTGTGGTAAATCCTTCCTGACTTGAATTTTTCATAGTTGAATTGAAAATCAAATGCTAAATCAACTAGTCCTTTTAAATGTGAAAACTTGATGGGATATCCCATGGTGATGTTAACTTTTCCTCTACTGTTGTTTTCATTTATAGCGGGTAAAGCATTCATTAGCGGAATTAGCAAACTTTCATCAGCCAAGACAATGGCGGTTTCACTAATTTTTCCGTTGGCTTTTATTTGTCTTATAAGATCACCTGCAATTTTAACCTGAGCAATTTGTTGAGAGGTTTCAATTACTTCAATTTTTTTAGGGATACTATTGAAATGATTATTTGGTCGAATCGGTTCATTCCAGGCTTTGCATATTTTTCGGTAAAAGTAACCAGCTTCATGACTGTCATTATTAACATAGAATTCATCTACATCAAAAATGATAGTGGCCAACCCTTCTTTTCTAAGGTGGCGCATTATTTCTTGCTCAACTTTTGAAATTGCGTTGAATCCTAAAAATATATAATGACTTTTTTTAGGGACGTTTTTGAGATTTTCTAAAAATTTTCGATATGCCTTTCCGCCATAAGTTTGATGTTCACTTGCTAGCAAATCATTGAAGCGCTGATAATACTCTGGTAGTTTATCCCAAAGTGTTTTAAATTTTTCTTGACCAGAACTGAGTTGTTCACTATCAAAGCTCCAATTTTCTATTTCTTTAATAGCGCGTAGGTCTCTGAAAATATTGTTAGGTTCAATGAGGTATCGATCTATTTCATCAAAATCTGACAACAGTATTTTGCCCCATTGAGAAAATTGGTCAAAAGTTTCAGATTTGTCTTTTTCAATTCGTTGATGAACAGTGAACAATGTGAATAGCAATTCGGTTCCACTTAATATGCGTTCGTTTGTCTGTCCGTCTACCCATTCATTGATGGTAATAATCTCAGGAGAGAAAATGGGTTTTTTATAAAGGTCGGCAAGGTACTTTTGAAGATAAACGGCAGCTCTTTTATTGGGGATAATGATTGAAATGTCGGAAATTTCGTCATTAAATTGACCAAAAATTAGTTTTGCCTGTTCTTCTAAAAAAGTGTGCATAAATTGAGGTTTATCAACGGTTTAAAGCTAGTAATAAATTGTTAACTTAGAATGATAATTAAAAATAATTGACAAATTTCTTGGCGGTAATTAAAAATATTGATTAATATTGCGTCAAGAAATGATTAAAAAGTAATCAACAAATGACAAAATTAAAAAAAGGAGACAAATCACCAGATTTTTCTTGTCCTGATGAGCATGGAAATATCATTTCTTTAAATGATTATAAGGGTAAAAAACTTGTGCTTTATTTTTATCCAAAAGATAATACACCGGGCTGTACGGTAGAGTCTTGTAATTTGAGAGATAATTATAAAGAGATGTTAAAGCAAGGTTATGATGTGTTAGGAGTGAGTGCTGATACAGAAAAGAAACATCAGAATTTTATTAAAAAGTTTGATTTACCTTTTCATTTATTGGCGGATGTAGAGATGAAGGTGATTAAAGATTATGGTGTTTGGGGGCCAAAGAAATTTATGGGTAGAGAATATGAAGGTATCCACCGAACAACTTTTGTAATTGACGAGAATGGAATTATTGATGAGGTGATAACGAAAGTGGTTACGAAAGCACATGCTGAACAAATTTTGAATGTTGATTAGTTGAGGGATTTTTTAGGATCCAAAAAACCTTGACTATTAATTGGAATAAATAGAAGTAAAAACAACAAGCCAAAGGTGTCCGTAAATAGTTTACGATTTGCTGATGTTCCTTTGAATCAAATTAATAATTATGGCAGAAGTAAAAGAAGTAAACAAAGAGAAAATGAAAGCGTTACAATTAACGCTGGATAAACTAGAAAAAACTTACGGTAAAGGAACTGTAATGAAGCTAGGGGATGAAGCAATAGTTGATATTGACGTGATTCCTACTGGATCAGTAACATTAGATTTGGCTTTGGGTGTTAAGGGATTTCCTAAAGGTAGAATCGTAGAAATTTACGGACCAGAGTCTTCAGGTAAAACAACAATCGCAATTCATGCAATTGCTGAGTGTCAAAAACAAGGTGGAATCGCTGCGTTTGTGGATGCAGAGCATGCTTTTGATCGTTTTTACGCTGAGAAATTAGGAGTTGATATTGATAACTTATTGATTTCTCAACCAGATAACGGTGAGCAAGCTTTAGAAATTGCAGATAACCTAATTCGTTCAGGAGCTATTGATTTGTTAGTTGTAGATTCAGTTGCAGCTTTGACTCCAAAAGCGGAGATTGAAGGTGAAATGGGAGATTCACAAATGGGACTTCAAGCAAGATTAATGTCAAAAGCATTGAGAAAATTGACAGGTTCTATTAATAAAGCAAATACATGTTGCATTTTCATTAACCAGTTAAGAGATAAGATTGGTGTGATGTTCGGGAATCCTGAAACAACAACAGGTGGTAACGCATTGAAATTCTATTCTTCAATTCGTGTAGATATCAGAAGATCTTCGCAAATAAAAGATGGTGATGAGGTTGTTGGTAATAGAACGAAAATTAAAATCGTTAAGAATAAAGTAGCACCTCCTTTCAGAAGAGCTGAATTCGATATCATGTATGGAGAAGGAATTTCAAAAGTTGGTGAAATCTTGGATTTAGGTGTTGAGATGAATATTATCAAGAAAAGTGGTTCTTGGTTCAGTTATGGAGATACCAAATTAGGTCAAGGTAGAGATGCTGTTAAAGCATTAATCAAAGATAATCCTGAATTGATGGACGAATTAGAGCAACTAATTGTTCAGAATTTAGAAGGCGAAGAAAAAGCTTAAAACTTTACTTCTACCAAAAGAGAGGGGGCATATTCAGCTCGTCTTGGCTCAGCCTAGACGAGACGGATTGCTCCTTTTTTTATACCCTTTAGTCAATTACACCCTTTTCTCTAATTAGAAAATTCTATTTTTACACAAAATTCAACTGTGAAATTAGTATACCTATCTTTTATCTTAATGCTGTTCGCTTCATGTTCTGGAGAACAAGAAGCTGAAAATCAAGAAACTCAGCAAGACTCAACTGTGCAAATCGTAGATTCGCTAGAGTATTACAAACAAAAGTTAAAAGCTGATGAAAATAATCCTAATGTAATATTTGAACGTGCGCAATATTATATCAGACACGCAGAAGTGGATCTTGCAAAAGCTGATTTAGAATCTATTCTAGCCAGAGACTCCTCTGTTTTAAAAGCACAAAAATTATATGCAGATATAGCGCTTTCAAACTTAGATCTTGAAACATCAAAATACCATTACGAATATATCCTCAAAAAAGACTCGACAAACACGGGAGCTCTAATAGGGATGGGTAAAATTTATTCAGCTTTAGATAGCAGAGCAATGGCAATATACTATTTGAGTGAAGCTTTGAAGGTGAATCCTTATTTGCCCGAACCTTACTTTATGAAAGGATTGATTTACAGAACTGATTATTATTCAAGGCACCCAGAAGACCCAAAGAAAGAGGAAAGCTGGAGTATAGCTGTAAGTTCTTTTCAAACCGCTGTCGAGCAAGACCCGGATTATTACTCAGCATACATAGAAATGGGAGTGATGTATGATGAGGTGGGTGATTCAATCGCATTAGAATATTACAATTCCGCCCTTGATATTTTCCCTGAAAGCTTAGAGGCTTGGTATAACAAAGGAATGTATTATCAAAACAGAGGGTATGTTGACAATGCGTTACACTGCTATTATACATTGAACAAGATAGATGAAACTTGGGCCGACCCTTATTACAATATAGGTTATATCCATCTGATCATGACAGAAGAGTTGGATAGCGCGGTGTATTATTTTGAGCGTTCTACTGAATTAGATCCAACTTTTTACCAGGCTTATAATAATCTAGGATTGGCATATGAAAAGAAAGACGATCGGGTAAATGCAAAAAAATATTACTTAAAGGCAATTGAAATCAATCCTGATTTTCAGTTGGCAAAAGATAATTTGAATGCTCTTCAGTAAATGAATTTCCGTTCAATTTTAAGTCACCCTTTTTTTCAATATTCACTTGAATTGGCACTGCCTGTAATTGGGTATTTGTTTTTTGATTGGACGATTCCAGTAATAATTGCATTCTACTTTTTTGATTTTTTGGGTGGAGAATTTACTCGCTATAAAAGACATCAAAAAATAATGTTGTCAAACGCTCCTGAGCAAAGGGGTAAATTAACACTTTCATTTGCACTAGCCGCAGTAGCTTTTATCGCCTGTGTGTTGATGGCTTATTTCATCTTTAATGAAATTGCTCTGATAGCATCTATTGAAAATAGTCCAATTGTCGAAATTGTTGATTTCATGAAAAGAGAAGGTTGGTTTTTATTGCCTGTTGTATTGCTGGCATCTGTAATGAAAGATAAAATGGCTTTTTATTTACCTAAAAAATATCTTGAATTTTCTTTTCCAAAAGTGATTAGGGCCTTCTATTTAGAAATAGCTGTGCTGACCGTGCTTATCTGTTTAGGATTGTATGGTTATCTTCAATTATTACAATTACAAGTAGATGGCTTGATAATGTTAGCCATTTTTATTCTTGTCAAACTGATTTTTGACTATGTTTTGGTGAGAAAGTTAAAAGATTCAGCTAAGCTTTAATAGGCTCTTTCTGAGCTTCCTTCAACATAATTCATAAATGCTCTGTTAACAACCTTGTTTCCTCCAGCAGTTGGATAGTCACCAGTAAAGTACCAATCACCAGTGTGATTTGGAATGGCTTTATGTAAGTTTTCAATAGTTTGATAAACTAATCTCACTTCAGCATTGATTCCTTCTGGAGTTAATAATTTCGCGATTTTACCCGAGATTTCATCTGCTGAAAAAGGCTTGTAAATTGCTTTTACACGATTGACCATATCCTCTTTCTTAAGTTGAAGCTCATTTTTACACGCTTCATAAGTTTCTTGAATGATATGTTCTTGACCAGTTTCCTTTAATAATTGAATAGCAGCTTCAAATGCAATAAAGTCGCCCATTTTTGCCATGTCAATCCCATAACAATCCGGGTATCTAATTTGAGGAGCTGATGAAACAACAACAATTCTTTTCGGGTTTAATCGATCTAAAATTCTAAGAATACTTTTCTTCAAAGTGGTTCCTCTAACGATTGAGTCATCAATAACCACCAAGTTATCTTCGCCTTCCCTTACGGTTCCGTAAGTAATATCATAAACGTGTGCAACTAAATCATCCCTGCCGTCATCCTGCGTAATAAAGGTTCGCAGCTTAGTGTCTTTGATTGCTATCTTCTCAATCCTAGTTCTTTTTGCTAAAATTTCAGAAAGCTCTTCATCTGTAATGCTTGCTCCTTTTTCTTTGATTAAAGCATGTTTTAAGGTGTTCTGGTATTTTTCAAGTCCCTTGATTAAACCGAAAAATGATGTTTCAGCTGAATTAGGAATATAGGTAAATACAGCATCATCTATTCCTCCGTCAATTTGGCGAATTGTATCAGGAACTAATAATCTTCCTAAATTTTTTCGCTCTGTATAAATGTCTTTGTCACCCGGTCGCGCAAAATAGATGCGTTCAAAAGAACATTGCTTTTGTTCTCTTGGCGCGTTGATTTCAAATTCTGCTGCCTCTCCTGATTTCTTAACGATTAAAGCATGTCCTGGAGTTAGTTCTTTTACATCTTCTAGTGGAACATTGAAAGCTGTTTGTATTACCGGGCGCTCAGAAGTCACCACACAAATTTCATCATTCTCATACCAAAAGGCAGGTCTAATTCCATTTGGATCTCTCAATACAAAGGCATCTCCATGACCAATCATTCCGCACATTGCGTAACCGCCATCCCAATATTCAGAAGACTTTTTCAAGATTTTCTGAATATCCATGTTTTGCCCAATCAGGTTATATACATCTCTGTTAGAGTATCCTTCAGGTTTATATTTTGCATAAAGCTCAGCATTCTCTTCATCTAAGAAGTGTCCAATTTTTTCAAGCACCGTAACAGTGTCTGCTTTCGCTTTTGGATGCTGCCCTAACTTTAATAAACGCTCAAAAAGTTCATCATTATTCGTCAAATTAAAATTTCCGGCAACAATTAAGTTTCTTGTTTTCCAGTTGTTTTGTCTTAAAAATGGGTGACATGATTCAATTGAGTTCCTTCCGAAAGTCCCATATCGAAGATGTCCTAAAAACAATTCACCAGTAAATCCGGCATTGTTTTTCAAGTAATCTATATTTCTGAGAAGTGCCGGATCTTTTTCTTCAATTTCATTGAATCGAGCATTTACATGCTTAAAAATGTCTTGAATGGGCTTTTGATCTATCGATCTATATCTGCTGATATAACGTTGCCCAGGTTCAACATCAAATTTAATATTTGCCAATCCCGCACCATCTTGACCACGGTTGTGCTGTTTCTCCATTAAGAGATACATTTTGTTCAGGCCATAAAAGGCCGTCCCGTATTTGTCAAGATAAAATTGAAGAGGTTTTTTGAGTCTTAAAAGTGCTATTCCACACTCATGCTTGATCGGATCACTCATTGTTGTATATTTGAGCACGCAAAAATAATAAAGACATTGGGATAAATTGCATTCTGAAATTAATTCCAATATTTTTTCGGCTATTCTTTGTTAATAAAATTAACCTTCGTACATTTGCACCCCCAATTTAGGGGAATAGTATATAAACTTAAATACAAAAAATTGTGGATACACTAAGTTACAAAACGGTTTCAGTCAACAAAGAGACGGCTAATAAGAAGTGGTTGATTGTAGATGCTGAAGGGCAAAAACTTGGAAGATTGGCAAGTAAAGTTGCGTACATCATTAGAGGAAAACACAAAGCTAATTTTACTCCGAACGCTGATTGTGGTGATAATGTTATCGTAATCAATGCTGAAAAGATAGAGTTGAGCGGAAATAAACTAGAAGTTAAAGAATACATCAGACACACTGGTTACCCAGGAGGTCAAAGAGTATTGACGGCTAGAGAAATTATGGCTAAACATCCTGAAAGACTGGTTGAAAAAGCAGTTAAAGGAATGCTTCCTAAAAATAAATTAGGTAGTGCTTTATACAGAAACTTAAAAGTTTATGTAGGAGCTGAGCATGGGCAAGAAGCTCAAAAGCCAGAAGCAATTAATTTGGATTCAATTAAATAATCAATATGAGTGTAATTAACACATTAGGTAGAAGAAAAGCTGCTGTTGCGCGTGTTTATCTTTCTAAAGGGAAGGGAAATATCACTGTTAATAAAAGAGATGTAAAAGATTACTTTGCAACTCCAGTATTATTAGAGAAAGTTAACCAACCTTTTAACCTTACCGATACATTAGGTCAATATGACGCTAAAATTAATGTAGATGGTGGTGGAGTTAATGGTCAAGCTGAAGCAATCCGTTTAGGGATTTCAAGAGCATTGGTTGAAATCAACGCTGATTTTAAACCACTTTTGAAAGCTGAAGGTTTAATGACTAGAGACCCAAGAATGGTGGAAAGAAAGAAACCAGGGCAAAAGAAAGCGAGAAAGAAATTCCAATTCTCAAAACGTTAGTATTTTCAACTATCTATGGTGTCTCGGTATCGCCGAGCGCCAGTTTAGTATCTAAATCATCTAGATTCAATTGTAAATTGGCTACTGGATGGTTGCTTCAAACCCGCAAGGTGCAGGCGAAGTAAAAAAGAAAGTAAACATTCTGTTGAAACATGTCCTTAAAAATTGAAGGGATGAATGGTCAACAGGAGTAAAACAACAAAAATGGCTAGAGTATCATTCGAAGAATTACTAGAAGCTGGTGTACATTTCGGACACCTTAAAAGAAAATGGAATCCATATATGGCTCCGTATATTTTTACAGAGAAAAAAGGAATCCACATTATCGATTTGAATAAAACTGCAATTCAGCTTGAAGAAGCATGTGCAGCTTTAAAACAAATTGCAAAGTCAGGAAAGAAAATCCTTTTCGTAGCAACGAAAAAACAAGCAAAAGAAATTTTAGAGACTAGAATTAAACCAACAAAGATGCCTTACATCACAGAAAGATGGTCAGGTGGAATGTTAACTAATTTTGGTACAATCAGAAAAGCAATCCGTAAAATGCAATCTATCGACAAGATGGAAGAAGACGGAACTGCGAAAACGTTATCTAAAAGAGAGCGTCTTCAAATGTCAAGAACTAGAGCGAAATTAGACAAGAACTACGGTTCTATCGCTGAAATGACTCGTGTTCCTTCTGCTGTATTCGTGATTGATGTATTAAAAGAGCACATTGCAGTTGCAGAAGCAAACAAGTTAGGAATTCCTACTTTCGCAATGGTGGATACGAATTCAGATCCAAGAAGTATCGATTTCGTAATCCCTTCTAATGATGATGCAACTAAATCAATTGCAAAGATTTTAGATAAAGTTGTTGAGGCAATCAATGAAGGATTAGCTGAAAGAAAAAATACAAAAGACAAAGCGAAAGCTGATAAAGAGGTTGCTGCTGAAGCGAAAGCTGACAAAAAAGAAGCAAAAACTGAAAAAGAAGCGGAAGCAAAATAAGATTTAAGATGAGTACTGAAGTAAAAATTACAGCCGCAGAGGTTAACAAATTAAGACAAGCTACAGGTGCAGGAATGATGGACTGCAAAAAAGCATTAGTTGAAGCAGAAGGTGATTTTGATAAAGCAATTGACGTTCTTCGTAAGAAAGGACAAAGAGTTGCTGAAAAAAGAGCCGATCGTGATTCAAGTGAAGGTGCTGCAGTATCTAAAATCAACGCTGACAATACAGTTGGTGTAACCTTAGTTTTAGGATGTGAAACTGATTTCGTTGGAAAAAACGAAAGCTTTTTAGCTTTAGCAAATCAATTTGCTGAAATCGCATTGAACTGTAACTCTAAAGATGAATTGTTAGCAGCTAACTTCGAAGGAATGACTGTTGCTGAGAAATTGGTTGAGCAAACTGGTGTAATCGGTGAGAAATTAGAAATTACAGCTTTTGAAAAATTAGAGGCTCCATTTGTAGGAACTTATGTTCACATTAACAAAATTGGTGCTTTAGTTGGATTATCTCAAAATGTAGATGGTGCAGCTGAAATTGCAAAAGACGTTTCTATGCAAGTTGCTTCTATGGGAGCAACGCAATTATCTTATAAAGATTTTACTGCAGAGTTCGTTGCTTCTGAAACTGAAGCAAGAATTGCTGTAATCGAAAAAGAAAATATTGAATTAGGGCGTTTAGGTAAAACATTGAAGAATGTTCCTAAATATATCTCTATGCACCAATTGACTCCTGAAGTTATGGCGCAAGCTGAAACTGAAGCAAAAGAGCAATTAGCTGCTGAAGGAAAGCCTGAACAAATCTGGGACAAAATCCTTCCTGGTAAAATTGACAGATTCATTTCTGACAACACTACTTTGGATCAAGAGAAATGTCTATTGGATCAAAAATTCATTAAAGACGAGAAAATGACAGTTGGAGACTATGTAGCTTCAAAAGGAGCTGGATTGGAAGTGACTGGCTTTAAGCGCGTTTCTTTAGGTTAATTTATTTATATCAATCCCCTCGATTATTCGAGGGGATTTTTTTTTGCTTAAAAAAGTATGTACAAAAGAGTTTTATTAAAACTAAGTGGAGAAGCCCTAATGGGTGAGAAACAATTTGGAATTGATAATAATCGTCTTGAAGAATATGCCAAGGATATCAAGGACTTGTATGATGAGAAGGTGGAGATTGCCATTGTAATTGGTGGAGGAAACATCTTTAGAGGTGTTCAGGCAGAAGAAGGTGGAATGGATAGAACGCAAGGTGATTATATGGGGATGTTAGCTACCATGATCAACTCAATGGCGCTACAAGCAGCCCTTGAGAAAGAAGGAATCTACACCAGATTGCAATCTGCGATTGAGATGAAAGAAATTTCAGAACCATATATCAAAAGAAGAGCAGTAAGACACCTTGAAAAAAGAAGAGTTGTGATTTTTGGTGCCGGAACAGGTTCGCCTTACTTTACTACTGATTCTGCAGCTGCGTTAAGAGCTATAGAAATTGAAGCGGATGTAATTTTGAAAGGAACAAGAGTTGATGGAATTTACACAGCAGACCCAGAGAAAGATCCGGCTGCGGTAAAATATGATAAATTAACTTTTGAAGAAGCTTATAATAAGGGCTTAAGCGTGATGGACTTAACGGCATTTACACTTTGTAAAGAAAATGATGTTCCAGTTATCGTGTTTGACATGAATAAAAAAGGAAATCTGAAAAAAGTTGTGATGGGTGAAAAAATTGGTACTTTAGTAACAGTTTAAAATTCAATTTTAAAATGGAAGAAGAAATTCAAATGCTTCTTGATGAAGCAAACGCAGCAAATCAAAAATCATTCGATCATTTAAAGAGCGAGTTAGAAAAAATTAGAGCAGGTAGAGCAACACCTTCTATGTTGGATAGTGTTCAAGTTGAAGCTTACGGAGCCATGGGACCTTTGAATCAAGTGGCAAATGTAAATACTTTAGATGCAAGAACGATTACCGTTCAGCCTTGGGATAAAGCTAATCTTGATCCAATCGCGACAGGTATCATTAATGCTAATCTTGGCTTGAATCCTCAAAACAATGGTGAGATGATTATCATTAATGTTCCGGCTTTGACTGAAGAAAGAAGATTGGAATTAGTGAAAAAAGCCAAAGCTGAAGGTGAACATGCTAAAGTTTCTGTTCGTAACAACAGAAAAGAGGCAAATGATTACGCAAAAAAACTTAAGGACGAAGGATTGTCAGAAGATCGTCAAAAAGATGTCGAAGCAGAAGTTCAAAAAATTACAGATGCTGCTATAAAGCGTATTGATGATATTTTAGTTCTGAAAGAAGAAGATATCCTAAAAGTATAATCTCGATACTTTTCAAATTTTGGCGAAGCCAAATTTGAAACACTCGATTTTACTTTTATATAGCATTTAGAGGACCACTTTTGGTTCTCTTTTTTGTTTTTCGATAGCAATTTTGTTAATTAGTCTCATGACTTTTTACGTTTATATTTTGAAGTGCTCTGACGGTTCATTCTATGCAGGGTTAACCGGAAAATTAAATAAAAGACTTCAAGAACATAATGAAGGTTATTTTGAAGGGTCTTATACTTCTAAAAGACTTCCTGTTGAATTGGTTTACTCTTGTCAGTTTTCAACTTATAGTGAAGCTTTCGCAAAAGAACGACAAATTAAAAATTGGTCTCGAACAAAAAAAGAAGCGTTAATTAATGGCGAATTTGATAAATTACCCAACCTAGCTAAAAAGAATTTTAAAAAGTAAGTTTTACCGAATTTGTCTGAAAAGAAAGCGGTGTGAATTTCAGTGTTTTTGTCAGTTCGAGTTTGTCTGAAAAGAAAGTGATGTGAATTTCAGTGTTTTTGTCAGTTCGAGTTTACACGAAGTGCAAGTGTCGAGAACAAAAAAACCTGAAAAGAGCTTACTGATAGTCGTGGTAGCATATCTCTTTTCAGGTTACCGTGCAAGGAAATTAAAACCAGAAGCAATTTAAAACCGCTTTCTATTAGTTAAGACGCAAAGAAATTATTAATGGTTGGCTAAAATGGATTAATTGATTTCAAATTTATAGCCAACACCTCTCAAATTGATGAAATATTGAGGGTTTCGAGGGTTCGTTTCAAAGTATTTTCTGAAGTTTAAGATGTAGTTGTCAATTGTTCTGCTGGTCGGAAAATTTTCTGTTCCCCAAACTTCATCTAAAATTTCGTCTCTTGAAACGACTTCATTTTTTCGAGAAATTAAGAGTTTAAGCAAAGCCATTTCACGTTTTGAAAGTTTCTCAGTACCTCTTGGTCCATTAATTTCATAAGATTTGAAATCAATGCTGTTTTCTCCAAACTCAAAAGTGTCAATGTTGTTTTCAGGATGATGCCTGTTAATTAAAATTCCAATTCTTAGCAATAATTCTTCTAAGTTAAAGGGTTTAACGAGATAATCATCTGCTCCTAATTTCAGGCCAGTAACCCTGTCTGTTGAAGTTCCTTTCGCAGAAGTGAAAATTATGGGTACTGCACTTTTTTTCCTAATTGCGGCGCAAACATCAAACCCGTTTAATTTAGGTAGCATGACGTCTAGAATCACCAAGTCATGAGAGTCATTGAATTTTTCTAAGGCTTCTTGGCCGTCTCTTGCAATTTCAACTGCATATGATTCTATTTCTAGATTTAATTCCAGAACGTTGATTAAGCTCTCTTCATCTTCAACTAATAAAATCTTCTTCATTGATATCAAAATTGCTTGGCAAAAGTAGTAATTTTAACCCGTATTATGGAAAGCAAAAGGTGCTCAGTTATTTTAAGTTTTGGTTCTAATCTGGGAGATTCGAAAGGACTTATCTCTTGTGCCTATGAAAGATTGGAGAATGCGGGACTTGAGTTGCTACAAAAATCTTCATTTTATAGTTCTCCTCCTTGGGGATTTGAAGCCGAAAATGACTTTGTGAATACCGTGGCAATTTTCAAAACAGAATTGAAAGTTGAAGACCTACTTGAATTGGCAAAGTTCATTGAAAAGGAATTGGGCCGTGAAGAATCGGATGGAGTAACGTATGCGTCAAGAACTATAGACATAGATATTATAGACTATAATGGACGGGTTTATGAAAGTGAAACACTTTCAATTCCGCACGCATCCTGTCATTTGAGAGCTTTTGTGCTAGTTCCGTTACAAGAAATTCACCCAAATTGGATACATCCTAAACTTAAAAAAGGGATAGATCAAATAATTCAGGATTTTCAAGTCGTACTGAACACAGTGAAAATCTAGCGGTTAATCCGAAAATTATACAATTTGGACGAAATGTTAAATAGTATTTTTTAGGCTCAAAAAAAATAACTATAATTGCACTGTTTTAGGTTATTTATAATAAAAAGATTTTTAAATCAGATAGAATGAAAAAGCAAAGTTTGAAAAAATTAGCGATCGTTGCAGTTGCTGCTACAGCATTGACTGGATGTAAGTTAATCGGAGACTTAGAGTACACAGTTACTCCAGATCCAGTTGAAATGCACGGTGATAGTGTAAAAGTAAGTATCGCTGTAAAGATTCCTGAAAAAGGATTAAACAAGAAAGCAAATGCAGAAATCACTCCAAAATTAGGAGATCACGCATTCAAAACAATATACATTCAAGGTGAAAAAGCGACTGGAAATGGTCAAACTATTCCTTTGAAAGCTGGAGGAACAGTAAACTATACTGATGTAGTTCCTTATGCTGCTGACATGGAGCATGCTGATTTAACAATCGGTGGTGTTGCTAAGAAAGGTAAAAAAGAAATCGAAATCGAAACAAAGAAGATCGCTGACGGTACTATCGTTACTCCATTATGGGTTCAAAATGACGATAAGGCTTTGATTGGTGCTGACAACTTTGTTAGAACAACTGAAGAAACGTATTCAGGAGCTCAAATCAACTATCTTAAAGGTAAGTCTGATGTAAGATCTGCTGAGTTAAAGCAAGATGACATCAAAGAATTTACAGCTTGGATGACTGAAGCTATGACTAACCCGAAGAGATCACCAAAGAAGATCAACTTCGTAGCTTACGCTTCACCAGAAGGTGAAACTGACAAGAACGGAAACTTAGCTCAAGATAGAGCAAAGTCTGGTGCTGCTGCTTGTGCTAAAATCTTAGACAAGATGAAGTATGAGTATGATGCTGCTTCTTTCTTCTCTGAGCAAGGTAAAGGTGAAGACTGGTCAGGATTCAAATCTGCAGTTGAAGCCTCTACAATGGAAGATAAAGATTTAGTTTTAAGAGTTCTTACTATGTACTCTGACTTAAACAAGAGAGAAGAAGAAATCAAGAAAATGGCTGCTACTTATAGAGCTTTAGAAAAAGATATCTTACCTCCATTAAGAAGAACTAAATTCGTTGTTGTTTATGACAAAATCGGATGGTCTGATGAAGAGTTAAAAGAGCTTTCTAAAACTAAGCCTGATACTTTAACTATCGAAGAAATCTTATTTACTGGAACTTTATACGAAGATTTATCAGAAAAAATGAGAATCTATAACTTAGCTGTTCAGTACTTCCCTAACGATTGGAGAGGTCATAACAACGTTGGTTATGTTTACTACATGCAAAATGATTTGGCTAACGCTAAAACTAATTTCGAAAAAGCGAATGACGCTAACGAAAACGCAGTTACATTAAACAACTTAGGAATCATTGCTAGAATTAACGGTGATAGAGATAAAGCGACTGAGTTATTAAACTCTGCTGTATCTGCAGGTTCTGAAGTAAAATATAACTTAGGAATTATCGATATCCAAAATGGTAACTATGCTGAAGCAGCTGGTAACATGGGATCTGAGAATACATTCAACAAAGCCTTAGCGCAAACGTTAAACGGAGATTACTCTTCTGCTTTAACTACTGTTGATGCATCTCAAGATGCTGAGTCTGCAATTGGGTATTACTTAAAAGCAATTATCGGAGCACGTCAAAATAACCTTGATATGGTTGTTAACAACTTGAAAAGCGCAATTGCGAAAGATTCAAGCTTAAAGGCGAAAGCTTCTAAAGACAGAGAATTCATCAAATTCTTTGAGAATGCTTCATTCCAAAATGTAGTGAAGTAACAAAACATTCTATCTAAAATATAAAAGCCCTCTTAGTTTTCTAAGAGGGCTTTTTGTTTGTTATAATTCTTCAGTTTTTTGACGTTCTAATTCTAACAAATAACAAATTTTCAACTGCACAGAAGCAGCCTTTTCTTTTGAAAAACGTTCTTTTTTTGTACATTGATGCTATTGAACATTTTATTGAAGCAATAGTTCAGGTTATAACCAAAATCATATGAGAAAGAATAGTCTATTTTTATCGGCTTTATTGATCTTTTTAGGAGTGATAATTTATTCTCCTTCAACCTTTGCTCAGACCGTAACAAACGGTTCTGTTACAGGTGCTCCTGTTGGTAATAGTCAATTGAATAATGCAGCCGGATGGACGGTTTGTGGATTTTCACCAGATTTATGTGATACTGGTTTCCCCTCTTATTCAGGAAACTCTCAAGTCGCTGTCTCAGCTTCCCCTGATGGAGGATCATGGCTAGGAATGGCTGCCGTAGGTGCAGGTGAGTGCGCGCAAACTACAATTACTGGTTTAACTGCTGGAAATACGTATACCCTTTGTTTTTACGGAGCCTGTTTTGGTACAGGAACTTCAATTTTTAATCAAGGACCTAGTAATCCAGAAATATGTGTAGGCGGAACTTGTCAAACAGTTGTGATTCCGCAAGCAGCTAATACATGGACATTGTATACTATGACGTTCACAGCCACAGCGCCTACTGAAACATTATCTTGTACATTAACCGGAGATAACTCTTATTGTGGATTGGACGGATTTACAATTTCTGTTCCAGGAGCAACTCCTGATTGGACTGATCCAAGTCCGGTTTGTGCGGCAAATCCACCAATAAATTTAGATACTTATGTTACAGGAACGCCTGGAGGTGTTTGGTCTGGGACAGGAGTTACAGGAAATACTTGGGACCCTTCTGGAGGTTCACAAAGCGTCACTTATACAGTGAACCCAGGTGGTTGTGATGAAGTTTCTCAAACGATCTTAATAAATGTTAGTGGATCTTCTGGAGCTTGGACCCCTCCGGTTGGGTTATGTGATAATGATTTAACTGTAGATTTAGATGCCTTGGTGACAGGTGATCCTGGTGGAGTTTGGTCAGGAACAGGTGTTACCGGAAGTAACTTTGATCCTTCTGCTGGAACTCAAAATGTCACTTATACGGTTGGTGTAGCTCCATGTGATGATATTGTAACACAACAAATTACTGTTGGAACTTTTGGTGATGCCTCTTGGACGTTGCCTACTGATCCTTGTTTAAATGCGCCTGATATCGACCTGTCAACTTTGATTACCGGAACAACTGGTGGAACTTGGTCAGGGACAGGAGTTACTGGAAATATGTTTGATCCTTCAGTAGGTTCTCAAAATATTACCTATACTGCAGGAACAGCTCCGTGTCAGGATGTTTTAACGCAAATGATTAATGTAGTTCCATCTGACGATCCTAACTGGTTGACACCAGGTGAAGTCTGTGAATCAGCTGGTACAATAGACTTGAGTACTTTAATTACCGGAACTGCCGGAGGAACTTGGACAGGAACGGGAGTTGCTGGAAATATATTTGACCCTGCTGGGCTGAATGGACCAATTTCAATAACGTATACGGTTGGGGCAGCTCCTTGTGAAGGAACCTTTACAGATGATATAATTGTGAATCCGGATGTAGATCCAGCATGGACGGCTCCTGCCAATTTATGTGATGCTTCTGGAACAGTAGACTTAACTACCACAATTACTGGAACTGCTGGTGGAACTTGGTCAGGAACTGGTGTTACTGGCAATATGTTTGATCCTGCATTTGGAAGTCAAACGGTAACTTATACAGTAGGAACTGGAGCATGTGTTGAAACTTTAGATCAATTAATTAACGTAGATCCTACTCCAGATCCGGCTTGGACGACACTTTCTTTATGTGCAACTGCAGCACCGTATGACTTGAATGCTCAAGTTACTGGTACGGCAGGAGGAACATGGTCAGGAACCGGAGTAACTGGTTCTTTATTTGACCCATCATTCGGAACGCAAAGTATAACTTATACTGTTGCCAACGGAGCTTGTAGCGATTTCTCTACTCAAACAATTACGGTCGGTCAAACTGATGTAACTGTTGCGGTAACCAATGTTACGTGTTTCGGATTGACAGATGGTTCTGCCACTGCAACTGTCACCGGAGGTTCAGGAAACTATACTTATACTTGGGCGCCAGGTGGACAAAATACCGCAACAGTGACTGGCTTAGGTTCAGGATCTTATACCGTTACAGTAAATGATATAGATTTAGGATGTTCTAATGACGTGACAATTGACATTATTGAACCGGCAGAAATCACCTTAAACTTGACAGGAGTTGATGCTTGTATAGGTGCAGGAGGAGGACAAGCAACAGCAGGAGCATTTGGTGGTGTAGGAGGATTCTCATATGCATGGACACCAAGTGGTCAATTGACGCAAACAGCTATCGGCCTAGATTCTGCTATGCATACCGTTACAGCAACAGATGCTAATGGATGCTCAGTTGAGGATTCAATTGTGGTTAACGTTTGGCCTTTACCAAGTGTAAATACCTTTCCTTCAGCTTATATAGAATGGGGTGACTGTGTGCCTTTAGGTGCAATTGGTGCTACCAATTATACATGGGAACCTGATTACGAATTGGATTGTGTGAACTGTCAATCGCCAGTGGCTTGCCCAGAGGTAACGACTACTTACTGTGTAACTGGAACTAATGCATATGGATGTGCTGATACGGCTTGCATGCTGGTAGACGTAGAAATCGTTTGTGGTGAAGTTTTCGTTCCTTCAGCATTTTCGCCAAACGGTGATAACGAAAATGATTTCTTGTGTGTATACAGTGATTGTTTAGAGAACTTCAGTTTTAAAATTTATAACAGATGGGGAGAGAAAGTTTACGAAACTTCAAATAAATCAATTTGCTGGGATGGAACTTGGAAAGGAAAAGAATTAAATCCTGCCGTGTTTGTTTATGTTTTAGATGGTTATCTAATTAATGGAAAACCCGTTGATCAAAAAGGGAATATCTCGTTGGTGAGATAAATTAAGATTATTCTGCCCTTAAATAAATCCGATAATAAAAAATTACTAAATTTGCCGACCCAATGTCAATTGCCTGAGTGGCGGAATTGGTAGACGCGCACGACTCAAACTCGTGTTCCTTTGGAGTGCCGGTTCGATCCCGGCCTCAGGTACAAAGCCCCTTCACTTCTCGACTATGTTCGAAGAACGAAGGGGCTTTTTTTATATCTTAGTACCTCATTATCAATTACTATGAAACGTCTAGTTTATATTTTACCCTTCTATTTAATTTTTTCTTGTGATGCACCTGAGCAAACAGATTCTACTGAAAAATACGATTTGGATGACACCATCTATTACGAAGATGATGATACTTTAACTGACGACAGTGAAGCAGGAGTTATTTACACAGCTGAAGGAGCGGTTGATGGACCAGATGCAGAATTATGGATTTTCCAGCCAGGAGAATGGGAAGGAGAAGTAACAGATCCTGCTCCAGATGAGTTTGATGTGTTGCACGTGATTCCTATGGGAAATGATGAGAACAACATTTCTAATGATATGTCATATGTGTTGTCAAATGGTTTTCAATTATGGGGAACATTTGAAAAGCATACAGGCCCTGTTTATGTTTATTATGAAAGAAGTAAAAACACCTTGGCAGCTATGTGGGATGCCGTTGAAGGCAAACCAGAAGGACCTGCTAAAGTCTTCACGCCTAGTGGAGAAATTTTCGTTGAAAATGTGTACAAAAATGGAAAGTTAGTTGAATCTCCAATTTATCCTTATTCAGTTGATTGGACTTTCGCTCAAGCTGAATCTAAACTTTGGATAAAAGATCCAGATGCAAAAGAAAACGAAAATGGTAATCCAACTTATAAAATATCATACTCAATAAGAGAGCAAGAACCAGGGGATAACAAACTGGTTCAGATCATGGAAAAAGAATCTTTCGGAAACCCTTTTCAAATTAATGACGAAGTGTTTACCGGAACGCTTTTAGCTTACGAAAATCCGCCTGGAATAGATTATGAGATTGAATATTTTGAATTGAATTTCAAGGATGGAATGCTGCATGGAGACGTAAAAGTTTATAGCTGGTATATGGGCTTAAAATTACACGAGATTTTTGTGGATGGTGATTTGGATTCAACCGTTTTTGTGTTAGATGAATCACAAATGGATGGTTTAGCCAAGCCAATTATTTATCTCTATCCTGAAGAAGAAACTGAAGTTTCTGTGAAGTTAGAATTAGCAGGCGATTTGACCCACACCTATCCAAAATATGAAGATGGTTGGAAAGTTACGGCAAAACCAGATGGAACTTTATTGGATGAGAATAACAAAGAGTATTATGCATTATATTGGGAAGGGAATAACGAAGAAAACTTTCATGTAAATGAGGGTTTTGTTGTTCCCGGCGAGAACACGGCTGAGTTCCTTGAAGCATCTTTGGATATGTTAGGTCTGAATAGGAGAGAGGCAAATGAATTTATCGTTTTCTGG
Source organism: Crocinitomicaceae bacterium (assembly GCA_039939375.1). GTDB lineage: Bacteria > Bacteroidota > Bacteroidia > Flavobacteriales_D > Crocinitomicaceae > Paracrocinitomix. Next base: position 967,978 of record JBDVJO010000011.1, read on the forward strand.
ATGCCAATTTTAGAAGATAATCCGTATAACTTGATTCATTTTTCTACAGATGAATATGAAGAGATGGCAAAGCTAGATATCAGCCCAAAACCAGAAACTATGATTCGAGTAATGATGGTTTATAAACCTTTGCAAGAGCCAATTGAATTGAAAATGCAAAATCTTTCTGAAATGAAAAAAGAAAGAAAAGGATTTACTTTAGTAGAATGGGGTGGGAGTTTGTTGAAAACAACAAAAGCGCTTTAAGAAATAATCCCTTGAATCTTCAGAACATTAACAATTACCGGAACGAATAAAACAGCAATTCGATATTCTATTGGGTAAGCTGTAGGAAACTGTCCATAAACATCCCAATTATCAAAATCTTCTGAAAAGGCTGTTTGGATATCTAAAAAGTGGCCATCATCATAAGCGTCCCAATTGTCCCAGTCTTCAGAAAATGAAGTTGTGACATCAGCATGCCAATTATTGTTTGCGTCTGTAACGTCCCAATTATCCCAATCTTCTGAAAATGAGGTTTGAATGATTATGGTGTAGTCGTCTGAAGTTAATTTCCAATTGTCCCAATCGTTAGAAAAATTAGTGAATAAATCTCCGTTCAGTCCTGTGGTTGAAAAATCCCAATTATCCCAATCTTCACTGAAAGCAGTGACAACTTGAATAACAGTATCACCTAAATAAAATCGCCAGTTATCCCAATCTTCAGAAAAATTAGTGACCAAATCAGCAGAAACAGAGGGGTAAACAACTTGTCCTCCATTGTTATTCCCATTGTAGGTAGACGGTGGTTCTTCTTTGATACACGAAGTGGTAAATATCAAAGTAAAAACTAAAGCTATTTGGTAAATTTTAGTGAACACTGAATTGAATATAGCCATTTTTTCGGACAAAGTAATCTGAGAATGTTGATTTATAGATAGTTGTTGTCTTGTTTTTAATCGTAAGGTCTAATTGCTCAAAATTGAATTTTCTTCCATTAATAAATTCTTGATTTACTGACTCAAAGTGCTCATTGTTTAATCTGCCAATTACCATTCCGCAATTCGCTGGCAGAAAAAGTTGATAGGATGAACTATCTTTTTTTACGTCTACTTCCTTTCGGTCGCTCCAATTTAAAACCTCATCTTGCAAACTATATACATCTGGGGATGAATCAAAAATATTGAAACCAGTTGAACTATTTGAGTAAGAAAAATGAATTGAAATATCTTCTTCAGAATGATTTAAAATCACAAAATTTTCAACGAAAGAGCAGCCCGTTAATAATGTCAAGCATAATAAGACTGCCAAAAAACGCATTACGAGTACTTTTCAATATCGTTGATCTCAAAAATTATCGCATCTAAAGTTTTTGTTGGCTCTTTTAATAGGCTCAATATTTTTCGCGCTTTTTTCAACTCAACTAAATAAAGGATACCCTTGCTGTCTAATTCAATTTCAAAGTTTAATCTATTCTCAAAAGATCTATCTTGAAAATATTTCACCGCTTTATTGAATTGCGGACCTCTAGCGTTACTTTTAAAGTAGAAGTTTAACAAAGAAGTATAATGTGCGATTTCAGTCAGAGGATCTGATTTTAAACCGGAAGACCGTCTTGCAATTTCATTATTTTTTAAATCGTAAAATACACCACCGTTAACCACTTGAATTTCGTGTTTCCCTACTTCATAAATAAAAGAATCTGCCGTGATGTTATCAGAAACTTCATCCCTTCCGTAAACGTGAATGGATAAAACCTGCTCATCAGAAGAGTTACCCATTTGGTGAATTAACTTTTGATTCACAGCAATCACTTCACCTGCGCTTAACTTTTCTTTATGTAAAGTATACAAGAAATTGTCTTTGCAATTAAAGCTTACATGATCCAAATTACCGAAAACCTGTACAGCTCCCCAAGTGGTATATCCATGATTGTGAATAGCTGTTTGATCTCTTGGGTTCCATGACATCACCATCACTTCAAAATTGTCACCTGCATGTACCAAAGCTCTTCCATATCCATCTTCAACCGGATGATCAAATTTTGCCCACATCAATAAATCTTCTTCAGAAATATCTGCACTGTAAAGCAAATTTGTAATTTCAGTCGGGTTAAAAGAATTCTGACATTCTAAACTCTTAATTAAGTTAGATATCGATATGGGTAAGGAGAGTTTTTCCATAATTTACAACTGCTACAAAGATAACGTAATTAAAGGCCAGGTGGTTTACCGCTTATCGAAAAAAAATAAATTTAACATAGATTAAACCTTTTCTTAAACTTATAGTCATAGAGTGAAATTAAATGAAATGATAAAATTCACCCTAATACTTTTCGCTTTTGCGTTAAGTTCTTTTTGCGTTCAAGCACAATCTTTATATGATATTGAAAATATCACTGAAATTTACATCACTTTTGAAGATGCTAACTGGGACGCCACAATGGATACCTATTACGCAAATGATGTAGATGAATTACTGTACGGAGCTTGTTCAATAAACGGTATTGATTATGATAGTGTAGGAGTTGCCTTTAAAGGAAACTCTACTTACAATGCTTCAAATGATAAAAATCCGTTGAAAATAAAATTGGCTGAGGTTTATGATTTTCAAAATCATCAAGGTTTTCGAACCTTAAAGCTATCGTCAGGTCAAAAAGATCCATCATTTGTTAGGGAAGTACTTTCATATGAAATAGGCCGTCAATATATGGATATGCCTTTGTCAAATTACGCCAAGGTTTATATCAATGGAGATTACTACGGTCTGTTTTCTAGCTCAGAATCCATTAATGGTGATTATATGGAAGATCATTTTTATTGTGATCGAGATAATATGAGGTTCAAATGTAATCCTGAATCAGTGTTTAGTGGAAACGGATCTTCTTTAGAATATTTAGGTGCCGATTCTTCTTCGTACTTTGACTACTACGAGCTAAAATCTGACTACGGATGGAATACCTTAGTAAATCTAACTAGCCAGATTGAAACAAATATCGCGAATATTGAAGCGGTGTTGGATGTGGATAGAGCGCTTTGGATGCTGGCCTTTAACAATGTAATGGCGAATATGGACTCATATTCTGGACCGTTCAGACAGAATTATTACCTCATCCAAGATGATAATGGAAGAGTAATGCCAGTTATTTGGGATTTAAATGAAAGTATCGGAGGCTTTGCAATGGTGAACACAGGTGGACCGCCGGGTGGATTAACTGACTTAACTGAAATGGATCCTTTTTTACGAGAAACAGATGATGAGTTTCCGTTAATCTATTACTTGTTTTCAGTAGATCGATATCGAAAAATGTATTTGGCTCATGTTAAAACCATGGTGGAAGAAAATTTGTCTACAGGAGATTATTATACCCGAGCAGAAGAATTGCAAGCTATTATAGATGCAGAAGTACAGGCAGATCCTAACGCCATTTATTCTTACACAGAATTTACCTCTAATCTTGATAATGCTATCGGTGGTGGTCCAAACACAACTTATGGAGTAGATCAGATTTTATCAGGAAGGGAATCGTATTTAACTTCACATGCTTCATTTAGTTTAGTTGCGCCGACAATCACTAATGTGACCCCTTCTAATGCCGCTCCGTTAGCAAATACAACGGTAACAATAACTGCAGATATTCAAGATGCTACATATGCATATGTAGGTTACCGATTTTACAAGGCAGACGCTTTTACAAAAGTTGAAATGTTTGATGACGGGCTACATAATGACGGAGCTGCGGCAGATGGTGTTTATGGAGCGGATATCTCACTAGGTGCGGCAGATATGCAGTATTACATTTATGCCGATAATGCAGATGCTGGTAAATTCTCACCAAGAAGAGCGGAACATGAATTTTACGAATTAACCTTGAGTTCAGGTGTGGTCATTAATGAATTAATGCCTTCAAATATTGAAACAGCAGCCGATCAAGATGGAGAATTTGATGATTGGGTTGAGTTGTATAACAATACAGGTTCAGCAATTGATTTGGGAGGTTACTTTTTATCTGATGATCCAGCTGTTTTAAATAAATGGATTTTTCCAGTAGGAACTACCATTGAAGCAAATGACTACTTAATAGTGTGGTGCGATAATGACATCTTGCAAACCGGATTACATACTGGGTTTAAGCTAACCTCCAATGGCGAAACAGTAATATTGTCAGATGCCAGCCTGAACCCGATTAATGAAGTTGTTTTTCCTGAGGTAAGTCCGAACCATACTTATGGTCGATATCCGAACGGAACAGGTGGGTTTATTCCAATGGTACCAACATTTGAAGCAGAAAATTCATTCACCGCTTTGACGGTTGATGATCTAGATGAAGCTCATGAAATTATAATGTATCCAAACCCAACTAACGCAACCATTCAATTCAATTTTGGAACAACAGAATTAGTTGCTATTCGTATTTATGATTTATCAGGAAGATTGATTAAAACAGAAAGTATCACTTCTTTTCAAGTGATGGATGTTTCAGGGTTTTCTGAGGGTACTTATATTGTTGCTGCCAAAGATTTAAACTGGGTGAACAAGTTAATTGTTCACTAAGGCGCATAGGCATTATTGACTTCGTCAATTTTTTCCTTAAATAAAGAAATGTACTCCTTGTTGTTATACAAATAAGTGACAACAAGGGGGAGTTCTATTTGTTGAGAAATATTAATGTATTTCACATTGTTGTATTCTGTAATCTTGAATTTGCTTTGATACACAGGCATCAATTCCTCTTTTTTGTCTACATAAACGTCTGACCTGTAAGGTTGATAGGTAGATAGATTCACAATTATAGAATCTCCTTTCTCTAAAATGAGTTGCCCATTTTCGGTTTCAATATTGATTAAGGTTATCTTCTCTTTTGCTACAAAAGTGTATGCCGTTGTAGTAGAAACACCACTGTCTTCCATGCCTCCATAAACTGAGCTTTGGCGGATGTAAGTGTTCTGTAATTCTTGTTGAGCGAATAAAAAGTTGCCCAGAGGTACCAATAAAAGTAGTAATAACGTTTTCATATCTATTGCTACAATCAAATGAATAATTGGTTCAATTTAATAAGTCTTTTAATGCGCCGGCTGCGTTTTTATACTTGTATTCAAATCCTGTTGTGGTTATTTTTGAGCCATCAACTCTGCTTCCTTTGAGGATGATATCTGCCATTTCTCCAAATAACAATTTCAAAACAAATGCAGGCACTTTAGGCATGATTATTTTTCTTTTTAAAGTCTTGGCAATTTCCTTCGTGAGTTGTTTATTGTTTACATGTTCTGGAGCAGAAAAGTTAATTGGACCCTTAATATGAGGCGATTTTAACACATGTAAATATGCGGCGCATAAATCATCAATGTGTGCCCAAGGCATCCACTGTTTTCCAGTGCCAAGTGGAGACCCAATTCCTATTTTAACAGGTTTAACAATTCGTTCTAAAGCACCACCGCTTTTACTTAAAACTACTGGAGTTCGCATTTTGACAACCCGATTTGCCTTGGAGGTAAATTGGTCAGCTGCTTTTTCCCATTTGTAGGTTACGTTGGCTAGGAAATCATCTTGATCGGCTTGAACTACTTCATCTTCTGTGAAAATTTTGTCGGAAGTTTGCGTTCCGTAATAACTAATTCCAGATGCTGAAATAAAAGATTTAAGTTGATGATTTAAAGTTGAAAAAAGTAAGTTGGCCGATTTGATTCTGGAATCTAAAATTTGTTGTTTTTTATCTGTGGTCCAACGTTCAGAAACCGTGCTTCCTGCCAAGTGGATAATGTGATCCACATTGTCTAAAGCACCTTCTTCAATAAAATCTTTTTCTATATCCCACTCGTAAAGCGCTGAGATTACGCTTTTATTCGTTTTGTTTCGCGTTAGAATTTTAATTTGATATCCAGCATCAATTAGTTTAGGAATTAATTGTCCGCCAATAGTTCCGGTTGCTCCTGTTATTAATATCGTTTCCATAATTAAAGATAGAACGATTTATTCAGGTGCCTTGTTCATTAACACTCATATAACGTTGTAATTTATATTTTTGGTAGTTGTATTATGATAAATAGCTACAAGATTTGAGTAAAAATAGTACCCTACATAATTTTCTTAATGGAGTGAAAATAGGAATTCGAGAAACCGAATATAACTTATCGCTTTTAGTTGGTTATTTTTCTGTTTTATTAATGCTGATTCCTTTGTTTGAATGGGTTTTAGTTCCAGGACGCCCCCTTGTTTATAATATCCTAAACACTTTTATATTTCCAATTTTATGCGTGTGTATTTCCATTGTGATTTATTTCGGGATTCGACATTTTGATCGCGATAAAGAAATGGGAGCAGTATCCGAATTCATTGTTGAATCTTGGATGAAAATCAAATTCTTGCCCTTGGCATTAAAATGGACCGTTCTGGTACTTGCCATTATTTGTTCATTTTTTGGAACCATCTTCATTTTGGCCAGTGACTTCATCTCTTTTAGGGCTATCACATTGATTTTTTTCTTTTGTCTGAATGTATTTCTAGCCTACATTCCAATAATTTGTATTTGTTGGATGGTTGACTATTTCCGTGAAAATTAATCTTTCCAATAAGAGAGAATAATTTTAAATAGTTAGTCTAAAAACTGTGAACTACCGCATTGAACAGGGCTGTTTAATCTCTGAAATTGGTTTAGATTCGTGCAATTTCCCATTGAGTAAATATTGATGTGCTATTTTTGATTTATAGAAAATGATTGTTGGGTCGTAATAATCTATTTCATAAAGATACTCTCTGTCAGTAAGGCAGAAATCATCTGCTTGAATTTCTTCAATCACTTCACCTTTTTTGTCTAGTATAAAATAATTTTCTCCCAATTTTGATACATAGATAGTCTCTTTTCTAGGGTTTGCCCAAACAACATCTTCATATTTTAAATCAATTAAAACTTCATTTTTCTCATTTAAAACTCCTGTTTTCCCATCTTTTGAAACCCTTACTAACAAACTAGGTTCGTACCTTGTGTCAAGCAAATGTGTAATTTCTAATTGATCGTATGCGGCCTCAATAATGATGTTTCCATTCCAATCAGCAAGTCCATATTTACCAGATTGTTTAAAAATAAAATGATCGTTTTGAAATTTGATTTCTTCATAATCTGCTGGGAGAATCATTTCCCCCTCAAAAGTTTGAATTCCCCATTTTCCATTTTTCTCTGCCCACAACATTTTGGCACCATCAGCGTATCTCGTAATTTGAAGCCCATTTTTATCTAAATGCTTCAAGTTGTACTCACTTTCTTTTCTTAAAAAATTTCCTTCCTTATCGTAGAAACTTACTTGTCTATTTTTAAAACATAAAGTTGTTTTGTTTAACGTAACGATACTATCAAAAATAGCTTCTGTAATGTAAATTAATTCTGAATGTGCCTCTAAAAGACCAAATTTGCCATTTTGAGCATAAATTTTGAAAGGCGCAGGACTTGAACTACCTCTTGTTTTTAGTGTAACCGATTTTACAACTTCATATACATCTTGATTAAGTGGCTTAAAAGCACTATCCGTAGCCATCCATATACCCCCAGTTTTTACCAAGTTTATTTTGTTTTCATAAAAGTCAGGATAAGGCAATTCTTGATAAATTATTGGTGCAATGACGTTTCCTTTTGCATCAATTGTTCCCCAAAGCCCATCTTTTTGAACATAAATTTGGTCTTCTCCTGGATCGTCTATAAAGTCGTAAATGAAAGGAACTATAGTATCTCCCTTATAGGTCAGGATTCCACATTTTTTATCGCTGTTCTTAACCGCGACTATACCATTTTTATAGAAGCCAAAGTTTTTACTGTCCCAACTGGTGCAAGTGAAATCAAAAGGAGTACGGTTATTTCCATCTAAATCTAATATGGCGTATTTACCTTCTTCATTGCTCCATAGATACCCGTCAGCATAATTTTTATATCTGCTCACTCTCCCTTTTTTTATGAGTTCATGATTGGTCGTGAAAAGATAGGTCGTATCTTCTTGCTGAATGGTGTATTTACCTTCCTCAAAATAATTTGGTCCAGACCAGCTTTCAAAAGGAAACTGATATTGTTGTTTTCCTTTTTTATTGACCAATACCCAGTTGTTGTTTTTATCTAAAAGAGTAAGTTGTTTGTTCTCATTGAGAACGGGAAAGTAAATTTTGCCAGTATCTTCTTCAATTTCGTAATTCCGAACATATTCAGTGCAGTCGCAACTTAAATAAAGAGAATCATTAAGACGTTTAGTGTGATCTTTTTTATGAACAAGCTCTAAATATTTTCCATTTGAACGCAAAACTTGACCGAATGAGGCGCTGCAAAAACAAGCAACCAAGATTAAAATTTGAACTTTCATAAGTTCTAATATAATTAATCTGCCAAATTTGGACTCAACCAACGTTCCATCACTTTGTAATCCATCTTTTTTCTTCTCGCCAAACTCTCAACTTGGTCGGTTTGGATTTTTCCTACTCCAAAGTAATGAGATTCTGGATGCGCAAAATACCATCCACTAACAGATGCTGCAGGCAACATGGCTAGAGATTCAGTAAGATCAACTCCCGTGATATTGGTCGCATCTAAGATTTCAAATAATCCAATTTTCTCTGTATGATCAGGATTAGCTGGATAACCTGGAGCAGGTCGAATTCCTCTATATTTTTCTTTGATTAAATCGTCAGATGATAAGGCCTCTGTTTCATATCCCCAGAATTCTTGCCGCACTCTTTCGTGCAACCGTTCTGCAAATGCTTCTGCTAATCGATCGGCTAAAGCCTTTAATAAAATAGAATTATAGTCATCATGGTCAGCCGCGAAATCAGCCAATTTTTTCTCTATTCCAATGCCAGCCGTAACGACAAATCCTCCCACATAATCAGCTAATCCACTTTCTTTTGGAGCTACAAAATCGGCTACATTTTCATTGACGGCACCTGCCGCTTTTTGCAATTGTTGACGCATCCCAAATTGAACATGTTTAACGGTTGATCGACTTTCATCTTCGTAGATTTCAATGTCATCATCATTCACCGTATTCGCTGGCCAAATTCCGCAAACCGCTCTCGCTTCTAACCATTTTTCTTCAATGATTTTATCCAACATATTATTGGCATCATTGAACAATTTAGTGGCTTCAATTCCAAAGTTTTCATCCGTTAAAATGTCTGGATATTTTTTGCGCATCTCCCAAGTATAGAAGAAAGGCGTCCAATCAATGTATTTTCTTAATTCTTCTAAATCGTAGTTCAAGAAAGTTTGGTTCCCAATCACTTTTGGCTTTGCAAGATCCTCTTGTTTCCAATCAATCTTGAATTTGTTTTCACGCGCTTGATCTAAAGACAAGAATTTTTTAAATCCTTTTTTCTTGGCATAATTTACACGCACTTTTTCATATTCAGCTTGTAAAGATTCCACGAATGGAGCTTTATCTGGTCCTAATAGACTTCCAACAACGGTTACAGATCGAGAAGCATCCAAGACATGGACGGTTTGGCCCTGGTTATAATTGTCGTCAATTTTAACAGCTGTGTGGACTTTTGAAGTAGTTGCCCCGCCAATTAACAATGGAATCTCCATTCCTAAGAGCTCCATCTCTTTTGCCACATGCACCATTTCATCCAAAGAAGGAGTAATCAATCCGCTCAATCCAATAATATCAACATTATGCTCCTTGGCAGCTGCTAAAATTTTATCAGCCGGAACCATAACACCTAAGTCGATAATCTCATAATTGTTGCATCCTAAAACGACTCCAACAATGTTTTTACCAATGTCATGTACATCACCTTTTACGGTCGCCAACAGCACTTTACCATTGGTTGATCCTTCTTCTTTTGTCGCTTCAATATAAGGTAACAAATAGGCAACGGCCTTTTTCATGACTCTTGCCGATTTCACTACCTGAGGCAAAAACATTTTTCCGGCTCCGAACAGGTCGCCCACCATATTCATTCCATTCATCAAGTGACCTTCGATCACTTGTATCGGTTTGTTAACCTCATGGCGGGCTTCTTCAACGTCATCCTCAATATAGTCAGCAATACCTTTAACCAAGGCGTGCGTAATTCTTTCTTGTAGCGGATTTTCTCTCCAACTTAAATCAACTGTTTTCGACTTTGCTTCGCCAACTACTGTTTCTGCGAAAGTTAATAATCGCTCAGTAGCGTCATCTCTGCGGTCTAGTAATACATCTTCAACATGTTCCAAAAGGTCTTTCGGAATGTCATCATACACCTCTAACATGGTTGGGTTGACAATTCCCATATCCAAGCCTTCGTTGATGCCATGATATAAAAACGCCGAGTGCATGGCCTCACGAACGCGATTATTTCCTCTAAATGAGAAAGACACATTAGAAATTCCGCCGCTCACATGAGCACCCGGGAGATTCTCCCGAATCCACCTTGTGGCTTGGAAAAAATCCAAAGCATTTTTTCGGTGCTCATCCATCCCTGTCGCAACTGGAAAAACGTTCGGGTCGAAAATAATGTCCTGAGGTGGAAAGTTAACTTCATCCACCAAAATTCTGTATGAACGTTCGCACATTTGAACACGTTTTTCATAACTGTCTGCTTGTCCTTCTTCATCAAAGGCCATGACCACAACTGCGGCACCGTATTGCTTTATTTTTTTTGCTTGATAGATGAATTGTTCTTCACCTTCTTTTAAACTGATAGAATTGACAACACATTTTCCTTGTACACATCTTAATCCAGCCTCAATGATCTCCCATTTAGAAGAGTCAATCATAATCGGAACACGGGCGATATCTGGTTCGGCAGCGATTAAGTTCAAAAAGGTTACCATGGCTTCTTTACCTTCAATCAAACCATCATCCATGTTGATGTCGATAATCTGTGCACCGCCTTCAACTTGATCACGAGCAATTGAAAGCGCTTCGTCAAAATTGCCTTCATTAATAAGCCTCAGAAATTTTCTAGATCCAGCAACATTCGTTCTTTCTCCAATATTCGTGAAGTTCGATTCTGGCGTAATTTCCAATGGCTCTAATCCACTCAAACGCATGTTCGGTAAATCGCTCCATTTGTATTCGTACTTTCCTTTATGATCTGGATGTATACTCATCTTTTATTCAATTATCAATGTTCAATTATCAATGTTCAATTTCTTGAAGTCCTGATTATTGAGAATAGTATTTTTAAAATTTCTTCGCAATCGGACAAAAGTTCTATTGCTATTTTTTCTTCCAATAAGCGACTCTCTTTTAAAAGACGTAGCCAATATTTTGTTTCTCTAGCTTCTTTGTATGATATAGTAAGTTTATGAACAAAATCTTTCTTTGAAATCCTTCCAATTGCTTCTTCAGCATTCGCACCTATAGATGTTCCCGATCGAAGAAGTTGCTTAGTTAATACGAACTCTTTTTTCTCGGATTGAATTTCACGGACCAATCCAACTGTTTTCAATGCAAATTTGAAAGTTTTCACTAAAATAGGATTGTCCTTCTGTTCATTCATGTTATCATTCTTAAATTGCTAATTGCTAATTGCTAATTGCTAATTGCTAATTGCTAATTGCTAATTGCTAATTGCTAATTGCTAATTGCTAATTGCTAATTGCTAATTGCTACATCACGACACTCCAATTATCATCACTACCACCTTGATTCCAATCTTTAAATTCTTCTTTTCCACCTCTTGCAGCCCAATCAGAATCAATGGTCAATTTTGAAGAAATTCCTCCTCTCGGGTTACAAATCATCATGATTCTTAAGCGCTGAGGTTCGTAGACTTCCATTAAATGGTCATAAAAAATATTGATTAAACGCTCGTAAGAAACGGTAATATCTCTTAGGTGAAATGAATATTGTTTCAATGATTTCAATTCAATGATTTTGTCGTTTGGATAAAACGTTAAGAATACGGATGCGAAATCTGGTTGTTGTTGTACACCTAAAAATGTAAATTCCGGAATCTTAATTTTAATCTCATACGCTTCCTTTGATGGATTCGGAATTGCCACCAAAATACTTTTGTCTATTTCTTTATAAAGTTTTGCCATTGTACTTGTATTAAGTTTTTAGTAGCAAGTATTAAGTATTTATCCTTTTCATAAAAGAAGAAATACTTAATACTTATTACTTGATACTAATCTATTCTTGGTTATAAGTTTCATTTTTCGTTCTACGTCATAGCTACCAAATCTGCCATTGCTTTTATATGCGCCGGAGTTGTTCCGCAACAACCGCCAACAATATTCACCAGTCCTTCATCTAGAAAGGTTTTGATTTGATCAGCCATCATTTCAGGAGATTCATCATATTCTCCCATTTCGTTTGGCAAACCAGCATTTGGATGGGCTGAAACATAAAAAGGTGCTTTCTTTTTCAACACCTGTAAATAAGGTCTTAAGGCAGAAGCTCCCAATGCACAGTTCAATCCAATACTTAACAAGTTGGCATGTTCAACTGAAATTAAAAAGGCTTCAGCAGTTTGACCCGACAAGGTTCTACCAGATGCATCTGTAATTGTTCCAGACACCATAATGGGAATATTGGTTCCTAAATCCGCTTGGCATTCATCTATAGCGAACAAAGCAGCCTTTGCATTCAAGGTATCAAACACAGTTTCTACCAATAAAATATCGGATCCTCCTTCAATTAATCCTTTTGCTTGCTCTTTATAAGCAACAACCAATTTTTCAAAAGTAGTCGCTCTGTAGCCTGGATCGTTCACGTCCGGTGAAATGGACAAAGTCATATTTGTAGGTCCCATTGATCCAGCAACAAATCTCGGTTTGTCTGGATTCAACTGCGTAAATTTATCACAAGCTGCCTTCGCTACTTTTGCCCCATGATAGTTGATGTCATAAGCGTATTTTTCTAAGCCATAGTCAGCTTGCGCAATCGTAGTTCCAGAAAAAGTGTTAGTTTCAATGATGTCCGATCCTGCTTCTAAATAGGCTTCATGAATGGCTTGGATGACATCAGGACGCGTCATTGACAATAAGTCATTATTTCCTCTTAACGGCTTATCGTGATCTTCAAACCACCCTTTTCTGAAATCATCTTCGCTTAATTTATAAGCTTGAATTTCAGTACCCATTGCACCGTCCAATACAAGGATTCTCTCCTTTATTAATTCTCTAATATCCGCCATAAGCGTATGTTCGTGCGGACCGGTATGTTTATTTTGAAATCTTGACTTATATTTTTTTATGGACACCGAGCGACTTGTGCTGAGCGTGAGCCGAAGTAAGTCGAGGTGCACATAAAAAGGAATTGGCACCTTATCAGAATTGAATCTGTCGGTTGCCAAGGTTTCAAAGGGCCGGTCCCTCCACCTTTCTTTATAAGTTTATAATAAGAACTTGTAATCACAGAAGCTTTATACAAAAGTGATGGGGCAAAGATAAGTTGAATCTTTTTAATATGGAAGTAGAAGGTGAATCATTTAATAATTTCATATTTCCATCCTCTATAAACATCCTGCTTATAATTTTTGTTTTGATAATACGCACCAGCTATAAAGAACGGAATCGAAACAATTTCTGCCGCAGCACCATAAAGAAAATAGCCTAACCCACCTAAGAATTCGTCAGATTTTGTGGTACCTATTAGTGCTAGCGATCCACCACCAAGACTAAGGATGCCACCTGTAATTAATAAATGTTTTCCGTGCTTGTATCTTTTTGTATCAGTCTGACAGCATTTCTCAATATTTACTAAGGCTATTTTTTTACCTTGAATTATTAAGGTGTCAGAATTATAGAAATCAAGTTTTCCCCTGGTTATTTTTCCTGAAAGTGTTTTAATACGCACTTGGTCACCACTTTTGAAAATTACGGTGTCTTTTAATTCAGCATTAGTGACTTGAAGTTTGCTAAAATGTAACGTGTCGACACCTTGTGCAAACGAAATCATTGATAAATTTAAAAGTAGAAACAAGTGAATGATTTTCATTATTTTTTTTCATAAATCTAATTGAAAGTGTTTCATAGGTATAATTGAAATTCGCTCTTGTTTATTTGGGTTTGCGAAATTCACTAATTTATTTGCAAATTAAACCTACGGCATAAATCTTGGTCTTACAATAACAAGCTATGAAACTGACTATTAAAGATAAATACCATCTCCATGCAAGAACTGAGTTTTTTGTTCATCACGTGAACATGGTGAAAACAGATGATTCTGAAAAAGCGATTGATCAAATTCTGAAGAAACAAAAAACTGATCCTTTAGAATACAAACTTCCTAAATGGAATCCTGAGTCAAGAAAAAAAATGTCACAGAAGCAGAAAATGGAACAGAATAAAAAATGGCGCCAACAGGTTGGAGAAATAAATGCACTGTGGGTAGAAAGGATGTGTAATGAAAATAACGGTTTAACTGAAAAAATGACCTTGTTTTGGCATGGACATTTTGCTTGCAGAACTGCTGATAATCCTTATCTAACGTTAGAGATGAATAATCTTTTAAGGGATAATGCTTTAGGTAACTTTAAAGACTTGCTGTTCGCAGTGTCAAAGTCGGCTTCAATGATTGCATATCTGCACCTAAGACAAAATAAAAAAGGGAAACCAAACGAAGATTTTGCAAGAGAATTATGTGAATTATTCACCCTAGGTAGGGATGTAGATTATACAGAGAAAGATGTAACAGAAATTGCGAGAGCATTCACTGGTTGGTCTACAGACCCTTACGGAAAGCATATCGTAAAGGAACGGCAACATGACGCTGGTCAGAAAACTATTTTCGGTAAAACGGGGAATTTTTCTGGAGAGGACGTGCTCAATATGATTCTTGAAAATCCAAACTGTGCTAAAAGAATTGCTACGAAAGTTTATCAGTTTTTTGTTCAAGAAACGGTGGATGAAAATCACATTAAAGAATTATCAGAGGTGTTTTATGAATCATCATATGATATCAAAGTGATGATGAAGCACTTGTTTACGGCAAGTTGGTTTTATGAGTCGCAAGGGAAGTTAATTAAAAGCCCAATAGAATATTTAGTAGTCATGGCTAAGATGTTTGGTTTAGAATATCCAGATAAAAAAGCGGTAGGCGGCATTCAGCATTATTTGGGGCAAGTTTTATTTGATCCGCCAAATGTGGCTGGATGGGCAGGCGGCAGACAATGGATAGATGCTTCTCGATTGGCTTTACGACTGAGACTGGGTTCGTTGATCTTAAACAGAGGCTATGTGATGGATGAGTTAAGTCCTGAACTGGATGAAATGCTTATGAAAAAGGTGAAAAAGAAAGATTTGAAGTTCTATGAAGAGGTGGATTGGGATGCCTTTTGGGATAAAAATAAAGACGCAAACATATTTGACTTATTCATCCGCAGCGAGAATGATAAATTGAAAAAAGAATTGAGTAATCCAGATGTAAAAACGGTGATTAGATTAGTTAGTACACCTGATTTTCAATTGACTTAAGGTAGAAATGAGCCGTCTGACATCAATCGAAAACATAATTGATAATTGCACATTGAAAATTGATCATTGAAATAAACGAAGTTTATGAAAAGAAGAGATTTTATAAAAAAAACAGGAATAATTACTGCTGGTAGTTTATTGATTCCTTCTTTTTTGAAAGCTAACATGTTTTCAAATAAGTTGTTGTTGAACAATAAACGTTTGGTAGTTATTCAATTGAGCGGAGGAAATGATGGCTTAAATGCTGTGGTGCCTTATGGCTTAGATGAATATTATCAAAACAGATTAGCTATTGGAATTGCAGAAAAGGAACTGCTAAAAATTGGGGGTAAATTTGGTTTTCATCCACAATTGAAAGGCTTACATGATTTACATGAAAAAGGCTTATTGTCTATCATTAATTCAGTTGGATACCCCAACCCAAATCGTTCCCATTTCAGATCTATGGACATTTGGCATACCGCATCTGACTCTAACGAGTATTTGCAGACAGGTTGGCTAGGTCGATATCTTGATAATAACTGTGAGCATGCCTATGAAGGAATTGAAATTGGAGGCAGTTTGTCTTTGGCAATGAGCGGTCATCATCATTCGGGAATTGCCTTAACAAATCCTCAAGCTTTTTACGACACCATTCATTCGGATTTTTTTAATGAACTAGGAGATCCTGTTACTGAAAACGGAGAATTGAATTATCTGTACAAAGTATTCAATGACACCAAGAATTCAGCTGAGTATATTTTTGATCAGTATAAGCTGAAGAAAAACGAAACAGCATATAATGGTCGCTTTGCACAAAAGTTAAAGCAAATAGCAACTTTGATAAAATCTGATATCCAAACCCCAGTTTTTTATACCGAGTTAGGCGGGTTTGATACACATGTTAATCAAGCGCCAAATCAAAACAGACTTTTTGAGCAATTAAATTCGGGTGTTACCACTTTTGTTGATGACTTGAAAAAAGACGACTTGTTAAAAGATACGACTATTGTCATCTTTTCAGAATTTGGAAGAAGATTAAAAGAAAATGCCAGTCGCGGAACAGATCATGGTGCAGCTAACGTCATGTTTGTTATTGATACGAATTTGGACAAAAAAGCTCATGGTTATAACAATATTGATTTGTCCGATTTAGAAAATGGAGATCCTAAATATAAGGTAGATTTTAGGTCAGTTTATCAAGAAGTATTGTCAAATACACTCGGCGTTAATTCGGAAAAAGTGTTGGGTAAGAAGTTTAATGAACTAGGGATTTGGGGATAGAATTCTGAAGAATAATTAATCCCTGAATAATTTTACTGACTTTTCTCATTCTTTATTATTGATTATTGTCTGAGTTTAATTAAGCTGGACCTGATATATTTGTGATATCATAATTTTGATGACTGAAAATAAGTAACACATGAAATTTCCCCTTTCGACATCTGAAAAAGGACAAAAAGCAACTGAATTAGTGAGAAGGTTGCAGCAAAAATTCGTAGATGAATTGAGCAATGCGTCAGATCCAAAAACTGTTTTTGAAGTAGTAGATTGGTTAAGAGATGAAGGCATTCATGGAGGTGGAGAACGTTATGTAGCTGCTGAAGGTGGGATTTTTGATCGAGCCTCAGTTAATGTTTCACATGTGCATTATGATGATTTACCCGAAAAAAAATTGGCGTCTGCGAGCGCATTATCAGCAATTGTTCATCCAGATAATCCGAATGCACCTTCAATCCATATTCATTTTAGTTGGACAGAATTAAGAGATGGTACTGGTTATTGGAGAATGATGGCAGACTTAAATCCTTCGTTGCCAAATCCAGATCATAAAAAAATGTTTGAAGATACCCTAAAGCAATATGCAGGTGAGCATTTTGAATCAGGTAAAGAACAAGGAGATGCTTATTTTTATGTAGAAGCACTTGACGTGCACAGAGGGGTGAGCCATTTTTATCTAGAAGGATTTGATAGTGGTGATTTTAAGAAAGATTTCCAATTCGCTGAAAAATTAGCGAGTGAAGTCATCCAAGCATATGGGCAAATTTTAAAACTTTCGTTGGATACTTCTCCTAACTTTAATCAAGAAGACAAACAAAAGCAAATTGATTATCACACGCTTTATTTATATCAAGTCTTGACTTTAGATAAGGGCACAACAGCCGGAATTATGGTGCATAATCAAAATGATTTAGGAGTTTTTGGGTCTTTGCCGTCTACGATAAATAGCGGTTTGTTAAAGTCTTGGATAGAAAAAACGCCTCCACCACTAAATGATCTTGTGGCTAGGTTACTTAAGGTTTTTCCTGAAGAAGGGAATGTTAATGTTGGTAATCAAGAGAAGATAGCTTTTGCAAAAATAGTGAGAGCGTTTTATGGCAATCACAGCGAACTGCTGACTTTTAGAAATTAAGGCTTATACCTAATTTTTAATTCTTTAAAGCCCATGATTTTTGTAACTTCACAAAAATCTAACATCATGAAAGCTGTATTAGTTTGTTTCACTTTTTGCCTATCATTTTTATCGTTTTCTCAGTCATTTGATCAAACGACTCCTATCTCTGTATCAACCGGTGAAGGGAATTATCATCCACAAGTTGAGGTGTTGAATGACGGGAACCCAGCTGTGATTTGGACGGATTTTAGCCAAAAAGACCTCTATTTTGCCAAGTATGATGGGATTTCGGCATTTGAACCGAGTATTCAGCTAAATCCGCCAGGTTTTAATGTGCAGTCTTACAATTGGAGCGGGCCAGATTTTTGGATGGAAGGAGATAACGTATATGTAATATTTAGATCAGAGGGATACAATACAGGTCATATTTATTTAGTGAAATCAACGGATAATGGGGATACCTTTTCAGATACAGTGAGGGTTGATCAATTGGCAACCGGTTTTGGACAGTATCCTGATGTGGCTGTTTTGAATGATACGGTTTGGGTGACTTTTATGGATCACAATGATAGTGGACTCGATCCTCAGTATGTGGTAGCGAGATCTACTGACGGGGGGTTAACTTTTGAGCAAGAGGTTGCAGCAGGATCTTTATGGAACGCTGAAGCCTGCGACTGTTGTCAACCCGAGATTGTAGTAGATGAATCAAAAGTAGTGGTGTTTTTCAGGAATAATGACAACAATACCAGAGATATCAAAGCAGTGGTTTCATATGATAGAGGAGTCACTTTCACGGATATGTTTTCGGTAGATAATCATAATTGGTATATCACATCTTGTCCAAGCACCGGTCCAGATGCACGATTTTTGAGTGAGAACAAGGTGCTGGCAACCTATAAAACAACCGTTTCAAACATAGCTGAAATTTATGTTAATCAATATGATATAGCGGCAGATGCCTCAGATGCATTGGTGCAAATTACGGCCACCGGGGCCGCCAATCAACAATTGAATTATCCACAATTGGATGCCAAAAATGGAGTGATGGGAATTGTCTGGGAAGGTTCAGGGCAAAGTATTGATGTTTTTATAAATACTTCTTCATCTGGGGCGGCAGGGTTAAACCCGGATAACGCCTTTAATCTTACAGATGCATCAGGCGCTCAGAATAAACCGGATATCGCTGTAGGTGATGGATTGTTTCATGTTGTTTATGCAGACGGTGGAAATGTAAAGTATACGCAGCTCACTGCACTATTAAGTTTTGAAGAGATTGAAAACGAATTGGATTGCAATGTTTATCCCAATCCTGCAACAGATGAGATTAATTTTGAATTCGATCCTGCTTTTACGGAAAATGGTACCCTTAAAATTTATAATGCTTTAGGCCAAGCCGTGCTGCAAAGAGAAATAACTAAAGGGGCTGCAATAAACATAAACACCCAACTTTTAGAGTCAGGTGTTTATCATTATTCAGTTGAATCTAATTCAGGTTCCTCCGTAGGGCAATTTACAGTCAATTAATTGGGGTAGTAAAGATTTTACCTACATAAGTAAAGTCATCTTCTGAAAGAAAAGGTTGATCTAAATTGAACCCTTCTTTGATTAAGTAAACGTTGGTCAACGTCTTTTTTCTACTCATAAAATTACCCTTGTCCCAATGAGGAATAGCGAGTAGTAAATTTGATTCATACCCTTCAGCATCTATGGCTTCAGTGAGTTCTAAAGTATATGCATTTAAATTATCGTTTACTGTGGTTCTCTCTTTTAACAACGCTTCCTGATTAAGAAGACTTGCATTTGAAAGGTGTTCCGTCTCAATTTTGAACTTTGCGCTGGTCGATAATTGTAATTGCCTACCAGATAAATCGAGCATTTTTCTTTTTGACTTGAATAGGTTATTTAAGGGCAATGGAATTGGTGACACATACCCTTTGATGATTTTCATTGAACCCATAGTTATCGCAAGGAAGCAGATGTAAAAATTGAATCTCACGAAATTACCGAATAGAGTCATCTTGACATATTCAATCGGGTAGTAAACACATAGCGCCACGAAGCCGGTCATAATAATAGTAATACAAATAGCTATAACTAAAAATCTAAGTTTTGCCCTTTCAAGTAGCACTTCTTTATTGTAAAATGTGGTGTTATTTAAAGTATTATTGACGAAGTATCCGAATAGGTATATACAAAACAAGAAGATTAAATCAGACATCCAATTATACTGAGTCGCCCACCAGTCCATGATCCAAAAATCATAAAAACCGTGTAAGAATGAAGCTAAAACAAAAAAGATGGTGAACATTAGATATTTGTTATAACCTCTATATTTAGCTAGCATTAAACCATAGCCAATTGTTGCACTAAATGCCATGTGGGCAACGCAACAGTAGATTCCTCTGATACTTACGTTGCTTATGTTTTCGCCAATGTAACCTATGTTTTCTATAAAGGCAAACCCCAATGCAGACACAGCTGCGTAAAGAATGTAGTCAAACGGCTCATTAATTTGTTTGGTAAATCGCAGCATAATCAATACTGGTATTATTTTCACCATTTCTTCAATCATACCAATGGATATCACACAATACCATAAGTCACTTATCGGCCTTAGGGGTCGGTGGTAATCAAATACATTCCACAATACGTCATGCATTGGGTACAACAGTTGCATACTGACAATAGAAATGAAAAACGTCAATATTAAATAACGCTTTTTTTCAGGTTCGTAAATGTCTAGTTTACGTAGGTAATGCAACCACAGAAGAAGCAACACTAGAGCGCTACTAACGCTCATGATATGCCAATAGTCAAACTCAGCTTTTAATCTTACTTTCCAGTAATCAATCCAGTTGTTTTCTTTGAAGTAGCGAATTCTTTTTGGCCACTCAGGGATGTAATTAGTTGTTTCAGGATTATCAATCAAAGCGTTTAATTTTTCATGCTCATGAAAGTAATAGTACAAATACGAAAGGTTTTCATAGCTGTCAGAAACACATTCGTTCAACTCAATGCTTTTTAGTAAATGGCTTTCAGAAGAACTAAGACTATTCCAGCTATGACGATTAAGTTGATTTGTTCCCTTGACGTAATGGTAATAGGGGATGTTTGTGTCATAAATCTCACTGAGTTCATTATCTACCAATCTGAAATCTAATTCTAAATTCACATAGTGAAAGGCTGTGAATAAATAGCCAATGTCATGGATAGTAGAGTCTTCAGATAGTTTGAATCCTGCGTATTTATTGATAATATCTTGGCTATGTGGTTCGTTAATGAAATCTGAAACTGGTCTGTTAATGTGGCGTGTTCTTGATTCTATGAATTGTTTGAATAATATCACTTCAATAAGCTGCGCCTCATAATTACTAGAGTCAGACAAAACGTATGTTGTACTTGTTGTATAGTTTTTTCTATAGCTTTCATGGATGCTTTTACCGAAGTCAGAATTCATGAATTGAAAAGGAACAATAACTATTGCACTAAGTATGAGTACTCGAATTCCTGTTTTGATTAAAAAGGACTTGTTTTTCCTGTTCTTGTAAAGGTTTATAAAGAACCAAATCAATAAAATGAGTCCGAAAATAAGTCCAAGAAAGAAGGTGATTAGGTCAAATGTTTGCATAGTAATTTTAGGTGAGTGAAAATAGAGGAGTCCTGCTCGTCAGTAGGTACTCCTTTTTAACTTGAGTAATATTCGGTTAGCCCTGTGGTTAGTCAGGCTCAGTTGTTAAACTGCCTTGCGTTGAATTTGTCTCAAGCTTTAAATTTGTAAGTAATATTCTAAATGTCTGTCTTCGCCTTGCCAAAGGGCAGCAAGGGAGTTTTTCTTTTTGTCAAGAAGTCTTGGATCAAACCAATAAGGCTTCGTTAAAGAAAGTAAGAGTAGAAGTACTACGGTTAAATGATTGTTTTTCATGGTTCTAGGTGTTAGTCTAAATAAATTACTAAAATTATTAGCAATAAGCAAATGAAATTAGATTAACACAAGTTAAAACTCGACCGATTTAATTAATTTGAAGATGAAAAAAAGAATTATATCTTTGGAAAAAACCCAAATCATGATATTTGAAACTAAAAATAAACATAATCATCAAGTAGCAATTAATCCAACGTTTATACAATTTCCGGTCAAAGGGAAACAAGGGAATTCAGAGGTAAGGGAATGGTATATGAAAACGATTTCATATTCTCAAATAAAGAAAATTACACATGAGTTTGGTGACCCACAAATCACTTTCGATACTTCAGAATTTTTTACGCTCAATTTTGGGGATTCTGATCAAGCCAGAGCAATGTATGATTTATTAAAAGCTAATATTACTGAAGCGGAAGTTAAAGAAAAGCAATTAACGTCTATTCAAGCTTCTTGGGGCTTTTTTTTGGCTTTTTTAATTTTTATTGGGATCACTTACGCGGCTTACGACCTTGCGTCAGCTATAGATTCCGGTGAAGTGCGATATAGAGGGGGAGGTTTGCTGAAGAGTATAGTTTATTTTATTCCGTACATTTTAGGCCCAATAGGAACTGCAATTGTGGGCGGAATTATTACACTTTTAATTGGGTTGACCGCTGTAGCAAGATTTAAAAAACCTCCGGTTAGAGCAAGAATACATCCAACAGCTAAAAGTAAAGTTGAAATAGATTAAATCACCTGCTGAATTTCGCAAAGGGTCTTATAGTAGCCATTGGCAGCGATTAACTCTTCGTGCGTTCCTTGCTCAACGATTTCGCCTTTTTTAAGAACGATAATTTCATCTGCATGACGAATAGTGCTCAGTCTATGTGCGATAACCAAAGAGGTTCTACTTTTCATTACATTGTCTAAGGCTTCTTGCACCAATTTTTCGGATTCGGTATCTAGTGCTGAGGTGGCTTCATCAAGAATCATTATTGGAGAATTAGACAATACTGCGCGAGCTATGCTAATACGTTGCTTTTGTCCGCCGGATAGCTTGTTACCTCTGTCTCCAATGTTTGTCTCGTAACCATTTTCTGTGGCGGTGATAAAATCATGTGCATTTGCCACTTTTGCAGCGGCTTCAATTTCTTCTCTTGTAGCGTCTGGTCTGCCGAATGCAATGTTATTCGCAATGCTGTCGTTGAAGAGGATCGATTCTTGGGTGACCATTGAAATTAATCTTCTCAATGATGCTTTTTTCAAGGTTTTAATGTCTGTTCCGTCAATTTTGATTGCCCCACCCTGAACATCATGAAATCTAGGAATTAAATCAGAGATTGTTGATTTCCCAGAGCCTGATTCACCTACTAGTGCAATGGTTTGACCTTTCTTTAGTGTAAATGAAACTTCATTTAAAACATCTTCTTCGGCATAAGCAAATCGAACATTATCAAACCGAACTTCTTCTTCAAAAGAAGTTTTCTCTTCGGCATTTTCAGCATCCTTAACCTTATCTTCTAAATCTAAAACGTTATTAATACGGTCAAGAGAAGCTCCTGCCTTACTCATAAATGCCATTCCGTTTGCGAATCCACTAACAGGTCTTAATAATTGAGAGAACACAATGATAAAAGTCATGAATTCACCGCCAGTTAATTCTCCTGGAACATCTACACCATCCACAATAATTTGACCCCCGAAATAAACAATTGAAATCAAAACACAGGCCCCAAGAAATTCATTTAAAGGAGATGATAAATCTCTTTTTCTAAAGGATCTAGTCGCTATCTCTTGGTGATGGTCATTTTCTTTTCTAAATCGTTCCGTTGCTAATTTCTCTGCAGTAAATGCCTTAATAATTCTCACCCCACCTAAAGATTCCTCTAATACAGAAAGCAATACGCCCATTTGTTTTTGACTTTTTGCTGAAGTACGTTTCAAACTTTTTCCGATTCTTGAAATGACAAGGGCTGAAATTGGGAGTAGAATCAATGCAAATAGCGTTAACTCCATACTCCAAGAAAACAGGATAATCAGGTGTAATGCTATCGAAATTGGTTCTCTAAAAATCATGTCAATAGCAAAAACCACGGCAATCTCAATTTCATTCAAATCAGAAGTCATTCTTGAAAGTAAATCACCTTTTCGCTCATCTGAATAATAGGAGAGAGGTAAATGAATTGAACGAGAAAACAAGCTAGATCTTAGGTCTCGAACTACCGCCATTCTCATGTAGGATTTGAAATAAATTGCACCATAACGGAACAAATTTTTCAAGAAAAAGGCAATAAGTACAGTAATACAGATAAATGCCAGTGCACCAACTTTTTCGTGGTCTACAACATATTCATACATAAAGAAATCATAATAATCACTGAAGTAGTCAAACATACCTTCAGATTTTGACCAGCTAGGTTCAGATACAACTTCCATTGGAGCGTCTGAAAATATAAGTTCTAAAAAAGGAACAAATAAAACCAATGAAAGCAAGTTGAATATGGTGAAAAGAATATTGCAAATGATGACCATAAGGGCCGTCATTCGGTGCAAAAATGCCAATTTCAATATTTGTAAAAATCCTTTCACGGGCCACAAAAGTAGGACGATTTTGGTAATACGCACAAAATCACGATTTGTTTTGTTGAAGAGGAGTTTATTTTAAAATTTAATTTCATTGAGCTTTATTAGGTTTCACAAGGCTTGATTCAAGGTTAAATCAAAATGATATATTAAATTTGTACTAAATTATACCAGAGGTATTTTATGGCATCAATAAGACAAAAAAAGATAGAAGCAGTATTACAACAAGAGTTGAGCACTGTGTTTAGAGAGCAGGCAAGAACAATTTGTTTAGGAGCAATGGTGTCGGTGACGGTGGTTAATGTAGCGCCAGACATGTCATTTGCTAAGGTGTATGTTTCCATTTTTGGTGGATCTTCTACAAATAAAGAAGTGTTAGAAAACATCAATCAACATAAAGGTGAAGTGAGGTATGAAATTGGAAAGAGACTAGGAAAGAGCTTTAGAATTATTCCAAATCTTGCTTTTCATATTGACGATTCATTAGATTATGCAGAAGAAATAGATCGCTTGTTAAAAGAGTAATGAACTCTTCTTTTTTCATAGCGAAGAGGTATCTATTTTCTAAGAAATCACATAATGTAATTAACATTATTTCAGGGGTGTCTGTGTTTGGAATAACAGTTTCAACTGCAGCACTTGTTATCGTTTTGTCTGCTTTTAATGGAATTGAAAATCTGGTGATATCTCTTTTTTCAAATTTTGAACCAGATGTAAAAATTGAAGCTGCTTATACCAAGTCTTTTAATGCAGATTTTATTCCCGAAGAAGTCTATCAAATTGAAGATTTACAAAACTATTCAAAGGTGATTGAAGAAATTGCCATCATAAAAAATGACGAGCAATTTATTATTGGAACCATTAAAGGCGTAGAAAATTCCTTTTTAACTATGTGTAAAATGGAGGAGAACCTCCTTGATGGAACTACTCAATTATATTCGGGAGACCAACCCGTTGGCTTGGTTGGTGCTGGTGCATTAGAAAATTTAAGTGGATATATTTATGAGTCAGATTTTCCAGCCGAGAACTTTACAGTCTACTCACCAAACCGAAATCAAAAAATTTCAAGAAGAAATTTAGATGCCTTTACCACTTCTCGAATTCCTATTGTAGGAACTTTTTCATTTAACAATGAAGTAGATCAAGAGTATCTTGTGGTTCCTCTTGAATTTGCAGCAGAGATTTTAGATTATGGAAATGAAATTACATCCGTAGAACTTGATTTTCCTGACGGCACCGATACAGATGCTAAAAAAGCAGAGTTGATTCAAATCTTAGGTCCAAACTTTAAAGTGAAAACGAATTACGAGCAAAACGAGTTAATTTATCAAACCAGTAAAAGTGAAAAATGGATAACAACCTTGCTGCTCGCTTTTATTTTCTTTTTGGCTACTTTCAATATGATTGCTTCCATAACAATGTTGGTGATTGAAAAGAAAGATAACATGAAAACCCTATTCGCCCTAGGAGCGAAAGAACAGCAACTACATAAGATATTCTATTATGAAGGTTTGTTAATTAACGGGTTAGGCTTGGTTTTTGGTCTTGTTTTAGGATACGGTATATGTTTTCTTCAGCAGCAAGTAGGCTTTATTAGAATGGAGGGAAGCATGGTTGAATATTTTCCAATTACATTTAAATGGGACGATCTCTTTGTGATTTTAGGAATAACTATGATATTTGGAGTGATTGCCGCATATTTGCCGAGCAAATTTTTAATTAAAAGAATTTTAAAATGAAAAGTTTAATTGTAGGATTGTCGATTTTTATCTCAATAATATCTGTAGCCCAAGACAGGATGACGCCAGAATTGTTGTGGGATTTGAAAAGAGTTGGAGCTGCGCATGTTTCTCCTGACGGAACAAAAATGTTCTATAGCGTTAAGACTTATAATTTAAAAGATAATTCTTCTCAATCTGACTTGTGGCTAATGGACCTAAAAACAGGGACTCCGGCTAAACAAATTACCAGAACTAAAGAGTCAGAAATGGATGCTCAGTGGTCTCCAGATGGTTCTAAGATTTTGTATTTAGCAAAAGGTGAGGGAGGAGTAAATCTATTTGAAATGAGCTGGAATGGGAGAGATGTAAAGCAAATATCATTCTTAACTGAAGGAATTAACGGATTCAAAATTTCGAAAGACGGATCAAAAATGTTATTCATTCAAGATGTGAAAATGAACAAGGTAACCTCTTCTGAATTGCACCCTGATTTAGCAAAATCAAATGCAAGATCATATGATGACCTGATGTATAGACATTGGGGTTCATGGGAAGATGGTAATCGTTCGCATATTTTTGTTGTAAATATTAAAGACGGAAAAGTTGAAGATGCTCCGGTAGATATAATGCCTAACCAAGATTTTGATGCGCCAATTCCTCCTTTTGGCGGAATGGAATTAATCAATTTCTCTCCTGATGGAAAAACGATTGTTTACAGTTGTAAAAAGAAAGCGGGAAAAGACTTCGCAGTATCAACCAATTCAGATGTTTATCAATACGAAATTGCAACAGGTAAAACTCAAAATCTATCTGAAGGAATGATGGGATATGATAACGAAGCTCAGTTTTCACCTGACGGAACAAAATTAGCTTGGATGAGCATGGCAACAGATGGTTTTGAGGCAGATAAAAATGACATCATTGTGATGGATGTTGCTACCGGAACAAAAACAAATTTGACAAAAGAAATCGATCTTACAGCAGCCGGATTTATTTGGGGAAAAGATGCCAATACCATTTATTATAAAGCGGTAACAGAGGCTACATATCAATTATATGAATTGTCCGTTGCAACGAAAAAGTCAAGACAAATTACAACTGGAATTCATAACATGACCTCATTCAGTTTGGCGGGTGACCAGTTGATTGCAGGAAAACAATCAATGAATCATCCAACGGATTTGTATTCGGTTAACATTAAAACCGGTGAGCAAAAACAATTAACAGATGCGAATAAAGCAGTTTACGATAAGATTAAAACCGGAGAGATTGAAAAAAGATGGGTGAATACAACTGATGGGAAGAAAGAATTAGTTTGGGTGATTTATCCACCAGATTTTGATAAAACTAAGAAGTATCCAGCATTGTTGTATTGTCAAGGTGGACCACAATCTGCCGTTTCACAATTCTTTTCTTATCGTTGGAATTTTCAGTTAATGGCGGCAAATGATTATATCATCATTGCTCCAAACAGAAGAGGTTTACCAGGGTTTGGGCAAGAGTGGAATGATGCTATTTCTGAAGATTGGGGAGGTCAACCAATGGATGATTATTTATCAGCAGTGGATGAAATTAAAAAAGAGCCTTTCATTGATGAAAACAGAATTGGAGCAATTGGAGCGTCATATGGTGGTTATTCAGTGTATTATCTAGCAGGAATTCATGAGAACCGTTTCAAAACATTTATCTCACATTGCGGACTTTATAACCTAGAAAGCTGGTACGGAACTACTGAAGAGTTGTTTTTTGCAAACAAGGATATTGGTGGGCCTTATTATGGAGCAAAATTTCCTGAAGGATATATAAAAAATTCTCCGCACAGATTAGCTCATAAATGGAATACGCCAATGCTTATTTTTCATGGTGAAAAAGATTTTAGAGTTCCTTTAAACCAGGGAATGGAAGCTTTTCAAGCTTTACAATTAAAAGATATCGATAGTAAGTTGATTACTTTTCCAACAGAAAACCACTGGGTATTGTCACCTCAAAATGGCGTTTTCTGGCATAGAGAATTCTATTCTTGGTTAGATAAGCACTTGAAGTAGGGTTAGGTTTTAAGGAGTGCATGTTTTTTTGTGATTGGTAAAATTTCAATAAAGTTCAAGAAAAGCGCAGAAGAAGTTGCGGAAGTCTTGAGCTCAAAAAACATAACACTGAGAATTAAGGCTGCATTTGGTTTTGAAACTGAAATTGATGCAGAATGGCAAGGTTTAGAGAATTTAAATAAATTTAAGTTTATTCCAGTAACGTTTGGACCAGTAGTTCCTTGGAAGGGAAGTTGCACTTTAAAGAATAGTAATGTTGAAGGTAAGTCTGAGTTAAAGATTACAATATGGCCGCCGAAATTTTTTGTGATACTAATAATCGGTATTATTTTTTGGGTGCTATTTACAGTTCTTTATGAAGAATATAAATATCCGGAAGCTGCAAATTTGATGACTTCATTTTGTTTAATGTCTATTTTTTTCTGTGTGCTAATTGGTATTTGGAGACTCGTTTTTCAAAATACGGCGAACAAAGTTAAAGGTGCAATTATTCAGTCCTTGAAAGAAAATAATCAAAGCTAATTGACGAAAATAAAAAGAGTCTCCCACAACAAAAACCATTTGCGCCACTCTGTCCAGAAACTTCAGGAGATGCAGTGCCATTCAGATTCGAAACCCGATATCTTTCGGAACGAAAATCGAAACACGACTCACGAATAACGAACAACGACTCACGAACAACGAACCACGAACAACGCCCCACGTCATCTCGTCCAAAGCAATCTCTGATTGCGCTAAAAAACCTCCTGAACCACTTTCTCTTTATAACTCTGCCCAATAGGAATCGATTTATCCTTAATCACTAAGGCATTTCCCTCAAGGGCTTCAACCATAGTTTTATTAATGATGTAAGATTTGTGGCATCTTATAAACAGCTCTGCAGGCAAACTTTCTTCAAGTTTTTTCAAGGACATCAATGCTGTAATTCTGCCGTTGGGAGTGTGAAAAGAAACGTATTCTCGTTGTCCTTCAATGAACTTAATATCGGCATATTGAACCTTATATAGCTTGTGGTCAGCCTTGATGGTTAAATAGTCTTTTTTAAGTAATACATCTTTATTGCCATGTTGCGCATCAAATTGCTCTTTTGCTTTGTTCGCAGCAGTTAAAAATCGCTCAAAAGCAAAAGGCTTTAGAAGATAATCTATAGCGCTTAACTCAAATCCCTCAATAGCATAGTCTTTATATGCTGTTGTAAATATCACTAATGGTGGCTGAGCCAAAGTTTTAACCAAATCAGTGCCTAACAATTCTGGCATCTGAATGTCTGTAATCAACAGGTCAACATCATTTTTTTGTAAAAATTCATTAACCTCTAAGCCATTTTTGAAAGATCCAATCAACTCCAAAAACGGAACTTTCTCTACGTAGCTTTCTACCAAATTTCTGGCAAGCTTTTCATCATCTGCAATTATGCACTTCATTCTTTCAAATTTAAATCTAATTCAACATTATAGCTTGATTCGTCCTGCTTAATGTTTAAGGTATGCTTTTCAGGGTAAATTAAAGCAAGTCGCCTTTTTACATTTTCCATTCCAACTCCTCCAACATCATCTTTCTTTCCAGGTTTTAAACTCGCACTGTTACTTATTTTTAATATTAAGTGGCATTTTTTTATGGAAAGGCTAATTTTAATCCAGCCCGTTTTTTTGTTCTCAAAGTTGGAGTGTTTAAAGCAGTTTTCAATAAATGGAAGTAAGAGCATTGGTGCAATCTGCAAGCCTACAGAGTCTCCTGAAATATCTACCTCTACATTGTCGTGATTATCATCTTTTAAAAATTGCAATTCTATAAAATTGTCTATTTGTTTTAGTTCATCTGTTAGTCCTACTTTGTCTTTATCACTTTCATAAGTTACAAATCGAAGAATTTCTGATAAACGTAATATTGCATCTCCAGTTTGGTCTGATTTGATTTGTGCCAACGAATAAATGTTATTCATTGAATTGAATAAAAAATGCGGGTTAATTTGGGCTTTCAGCGCTTTTGTTTCGGCCTGCAACATTTTGTTTTTTAATTCAAAGCTTTCTTCTGTCTTTTTAGATAACTGTAAAGATTTCCAGATCAACGCTGAAATAATTAAAGGTGGAACAGAAGACATGAATCTTCCGAAAAAGATAAGAAATATGGTTCTGTTTTTAAAATGTGGAACATCCAGAGGTAATTTCTCGTCTAAAAGCATATCCAAAGGAGCAAAAGCCACAACATGAATAATAACTAAAAGAACAATTAAGAAGTAATAAGTTTTCTTCTTAGATTTTTCGAGAAATGCACATGAAAGCCAAAGTAAATTAAGATAAAACAATGCCATCTGCGGAACCACAAATGTGGATGTTCTCACAGTTGCAGTGAACCAATCAGAGATTCCAAAGAGTACCCAGCTCACCACGCTAAAAAAGAAGAGCCAAGCGATTAGAGAGTATTTTACATAAGCTTTCACGGTCTAAATTTAGTTAGGAATTATGGAATCGTTCTTTAATATCAATCAACACCTTAAATTATTCAAGTAAACTGTTTTTGATTTCAACTTGCTAGCTAGAAGGTGTTTTATTTGGTGTTCAGTGCAGAGTGTATTCTCTTTTTCGTTGATAAAAATTGATGCTTAATAGAATTTAACACTGAATTTGATGGAAATTTGACAACTTTGCCAACAAATTGTTTAACGCCAACGTTCAATAGGTCAACAAATAAACTTATGAAACTTACAAAAGTATTTTTACTAACCCTGGTTTGTCTTTTGACAAATCTTTCATTTGCCCAAGATGAAAAATACACCTTAAGCGGTTCATTGAAAGATGGATCAAGCGGAGAAGATTTAATTGGAGCTCGTATTACCGTTCAAGAACTACCAGGAACAGGTGCAATAACGAATGCCTATGGGTTCTTTTCGTTGACCTTGCCTGCTGGAAAATATACTATCAATTACAAGTCGCTGGGTTTCAATTCTGGTTCATTTGAGGTCGACCTGCAACAAGATATGGTGAAAAATGTCGAGTTGGTTCCTGAAGGAAAAGTGTTAGGAAAGGTTAATGTTACTGCGAATAAGGCTAATGAGAATGTTACTTCTGCAGAAATGGGAGTAGATAAGTTGAGTATGACTGATATCGAGAACATCCCAGTTCTATTCGGTGAAAAAGATCCTTTAAAGACTATTCAATTGTTACCTGGTGTAAAATCAGCTGGTGAAGGAAATGCAGGTTTTTATGTGAGAGGTGGTGGATCAGATCAAAATTTAATTCTTTTAGATGGGGCGCCCGTATATAATGCTTCTCACTTATTGGGCTTCTTTTCAGTTTTTAATTCGGATGCCTTAAAAGATATTAAGCTCTACAAAGGAGGGGCTCCAGCTCAGTTTGGAGGACGTTTGTCTTCAGTGTTAGATATTAAAATGAAAGAGGGGAATCAAAAGAAATTTTCAGCAAGTGGAGGAATAGGTTTGATCTCATCAAAATTGACATTAGAAGCTCCTATTGTAAAAGACAAAGGTTCATTCATAGTTTCAGGAAGAAGAACTTATGCTGATTTGTTTCTGAAGTTATCCAATCGACCTGAGGCTCAAGAATCAATTTTGTATTTTTACGATTTAAACGCTAAAGCAAATTATAGGATTGGCGCTAAAGATAGAGTGTTTTTATCTGGTTATTTTGGGCGTGATAAGTTTGGTTTTGCTGATCAATTCGGATTTGATTGGGGTAACGTAACCGGAACAGCACGTTGGAATCATATTTACGGTAAAAAACAAAAGCTTTTTGGGAATACATCTTTTATTTTTTCAAACTATAATTATAAGATTAAGTTCGGTTCTGGTGATGAAACATTTGAGATTGGATCAGAGATTCAGGATTTTAATTTGATGGAAGATTTTACCTATTACTTGAATGAGAATCATACTTTAAAGTTTGGAGCTAATGTTATTCATCACACTTTTAAGCCAGGTGAAATTGAAACTGGGTCAGGAATTGATTTTGTTCTAAATGACCTTGAGAACAGGCAGTCTGTAGAGAGTGCGCTTTATATTTCAAATGAACACAAAATCGGAAAGCGAATTACTCTAATTTACGGGGTGAGAGGGTCTAATTTTACACAAGTTGGTCCTGGTGATATTGTGACTTATGATTTGGCAGGCCAAGCAACGGATACAACAACTTATGGCAATTGGGAAAAAGTGCAAACCTATTGGGGGCTTTCTCCTAGATTCTCATCTTCATTTAAGTTAGATGAAAATAGCTCTGTTAAAGCGGGTTATTCAAGAACTGTTCAATATCTGCATTTGATATCTAATTCAACTGCTGCCTCACCTACGGATGTATGGTTGCCATCAAGTGTAAACATTAAGCCTCAAATTGCAGATCAATACTCAATCGGTTATTTCAGAAACTTCTTCGATAATGCTTTGGAGATGTCAGCAGAGATTTATTATAAAGACATGCAAAACGTAATTGATTATCGTGACGGAGCAGAGGTTACCTTGAATCCTTCAGTTGAAGGAGAACTTTTATTTGGAGAAGGAAGGGCTTACGGAATTGAGTTGTTGATGAAAAAAAGAAGAGGAAAATTTACAGGATGGGTGTCTTACACCTTGTCTCGAACCGAAAAAAGATTTACGGAGTTAAATATGAATAACTGGTTTCCAGCTAAGCAGGATAGAACGCATGATATCTCTATAGTTGGTATTTATAATGTGTCAAAGCAATTAACGTTCTCGGCAAGTTGGGTTTATTATACAGGTAATGCAGTGACATTCCCTTCTGGTAAATATGAAATTGATGGACAGGTTGTCAATTATTATACTGAAAGAAACGGATACAGGATGCCTGATTATCACCGTTTAGATTTGGGTTGTACGTTTAAACATAAGGATTATAAAGAATTCAAAGATCCAGATACCGGAGAAATGAAGCAGATACCAAAAAAATGGTTGTCAAGCTGGAACTTCTCAGTATATAACGCATATGCAAGAGAAAACGCATATTCAATTACTTTTCAGCAAAACGAAGTGACAGGGCAAACAGAAGCGGTTCAGTTAGCACTTTTCAAAATTATTCCTTCAATTACTTACAGCTTTAAATTTTAATCATGAGAAAGTTATTGTTTATAATTCCGGTATTGATGGTTTTTATCTCTTGTGAAAAAGTGATTGATATTCCATTGAATGAGGCAGATCAGAAGGTCGTGGTAGAGGCGCAGTTGTATGATATACCTTATGAGAGTTTTGTGAAGCTATCGAAAACAGGTTCGGTTTATGATGATGGTGGTTTTGAGAAAATAATCGGTGCGTCTGTCATTGTCTCTGATAATATGGGTAACACGCATGTGTTTGAAGAGCAAACGGGGGAGCCTGGTTTGTATTTGGATACAACTTTTGTTGCTTTGCCTAACAGGTTGTATACTTTAACGGTAGTTGAAAACGGCAATACTTATTCTGCAATTTCAACTGTGAATAGTGATGTGACTTTGGATTCTCTAGATTATATTTTAAATGTTGGGGGATTTGGTCAAGATCCGAATGATACTTCTTATTTTACTTTTTACAATTTTACTGATAATGGAAGTGAGGAGAATTATTATCGTGCGTTGACGGTGGTGAACGGAGAGATTCAAACGCCTTACCTGAATGATGATAAGTTGTTTAACGGGAATAATTTTAGACAGCCATTTTTTGGAGATGCGTTCGGTCCTGGTGATACATTAACCGCTTATTTGACTTCTATGGATAAACCTGCCTATACCTATTTTGTAACCTTAGAAAGTAATCAAAATAGTGGTGGACCGTTTAGTGCGACTCCAGCAAATCCTGTTACGAATATAGAGGGCGGAGCAATTGGTTTCTTCGGAGTTTTTATGACGGATGCCTTAACAATAATCTTCCCAGAATAAATAATGAAGTACCTGTTTGGATTCATATTAATTTTTACATTTCTCTCATGCGAGAAGGTGATTGATATTCCTTTGAATGAGGCAGACAGAGTAATTGTGGTGGAGGCTATTCTGAAGGATCAGCCAGGAGTTAGTTTTGTTAAGTTGTCAAAAACAGCATCAGTATATGAAGAGACCACCTTTCCGCGGGTTTCTGGAGCTGAAGTGGTTGTGACAGATGATAACGGAGGGCAATTTGTTTTTCTTGAATCGACTCCCTTGTCCGGAATTTATACACATTCAACTTTTGTGGTTGAGGAAAATACTACTTATAGTTTAAAAGTGGTTTCCGAAAATGAAGAGGTGACTGCTGTGTCGTCTACTCGTTCTAAACCAGATATTGACTCTCTAACTTACTCGCTAGAAGTGTTTGGGTTTGGAGGTGAAGAGTTTGAGACTTACTTGATGGAGTATCACTCACAAGAAAACGGAAATGAGACCAACCACTACCGACTGAAAATATGGGTCAACGAAAAAGAAGTTGAGATTTATTATCTAGGAGATGATCAGTTTATAAATGGTCAGTACTATGAAGCCCAGTTTTTCGGAACCTCTCCTGATTTAGGTGATTCAGTTAGAATTGAAATGTTAGAAATGGATGAGGTGATGTATCGTTATTATATTGGGCTGTCTAATGAGTTAGATGCAAGTCCATTTTCTGCAGCGCCATCAAATCCACCAACAAATCTAGTTGGTAATGCTTTAGGGTACTTCGGTGTTTTCATGACGGATACCGCTTCTGTTGTGATTCAGTAATCATTCTTAAAACAAGTTCAAATTACGAACCACACCCTCCGTCTCGATTTACTTCGGCTTTGCTTAGAACGAGTCGCTCTATTAACTTAGTTAACGTGTGCGTCCCCTCGATCTTGACTTACTTCGACTGCGCTCAGCACAAGTCGCTCGATTAACAGTCTCTTCGTTCCTCTCGGCTTACTTCGACTGCGCTCAGCACAAGCCGCTCGATTAACTCAGTTACGAAAAACGAAGCACGAAACACGAGTTTCCAGTCTCCAGTCTCAACTCCAGGATAGCACCCTTACGAACAACGAAAAACGAAGCACGAAACACGAGTTTCCAGTCTCCAGTCTCAACTCCCGGATAACACCTCCACGAACAGCGAAAAACGAAACACGAGTTTCTAGTCTCCAGTTTCAATCCCACGGATAACACTCTTACGAACAACGAACAACGAACAACGAACAACGAACAACGAACAACGAACAACGAAACACGAACCACGAACAACGAACAACGAAACACGAACCACGAACCACGAACAACGCACCCCTCAATCCTTACAAAAACACCCACTACAATCACCTTTCTGTTCTAGATAGCCTACTTATTAACATGTTGTTTAGGTTTTCGCTATACTTTTCCACAATCGAAAAAATTAATACCACTTTTTCCCACTTAATATTTTTGCAACAAATCCCACTATAATACGTAACTTTGAATACTTGTTTACTTATATATAGTAATTCACAATCTGAAAGTTATTAACAATGAGTCAATAAGTGGTAATTTGTGGGAGAGTAATAATTATTTTAGCCAATTCAAAGTAGAATATGCCAGGATTAGTAGGAGAATACGAATGCAAGCTTGACGCAAAAGGGAGGTTTCTTTTCCCTTCTGGTCTACGCAAGCAATTGGATGCTTCTGCTCTGGAGGTTTTTATGGTGAATAAGGGTTTTGAAAATTGCTTGACAATCTATCCAATGAATGAATGGGATAAGATTTCAGCTAAAATTTCAAAACTGAACTTGTTTAAACCGAAAAACAGAATGTTCTACAGGTTATTTCATCAAGGTGCCAAGCAAGTAGTGCTTGATAAGGCCGGAAGGATTTTGATTCCGACTGCACTGATGGAGAGAATTGGGCTGAAGAAGGAGGTGATGTTGACCGCTTATAATGATAGAATAGAAATTTGGGACCGAGCCGAATATCTAGCTATGATGGACGAGAACATTGTTGATTTCTCTGATCTAGCTGATGAGGTTATGGGAGAAATCAATGGTGAAGATGCAGGGGAATAACGTATATCATGTACCGGTACTTTTTAATGAGTCGATTCAAGGTTTAGAAATTGAATCTGATTCTGTAGTGGTTGATGTTACGTATGGTGGTGGTGGTCATTCTAAAGAAATTCTAAAACATTTAGGGGAGGACGGATTGTTGATTGCGTTTGATCAAGATGAAGACGCGTTGGCGAATGTTGTTGAAGATGAACGACTGATTTTTGTCGAGTCTAATTTTAGGTATCTGTACAATTTTGTGAAGTATCATGATTTGTTAGGGGTGGATGCTCTTTTGGCTGATCTTGGGGTTTCTTCTCATCAATTTGATGAGGGTTCAAGAGGTTTTTCTATTCGCGAAGATGGAAAGTTGGATATGCGAATGAATCAACAGTCTTCGTTAACAGCTTATAAAGTGGTGAATGATTATTCAGAAAAGGAGCTCTTTAGGGTATTTAATTCTTTTGCTGATTTGCCTAATGTCAAGAAGGTAGTGTATGCTATTTCAGGTCAACGGAAAAGTTCCAAAATAAAGACGACCGGCGATTTAGTGAAAATCCTAGAAAACCTGGTTCCTCATAAAAAGAAAAATCAATTTTTAGCGCAAGTGTTTCAGGCGATTAGAATAGAGGTGAATGATGAGATGGGTGCGCTAATGGATATGCTGGAGCAGTGCTCTAGCGTGATTAGACCAGGTGGGAAGTTGGTAGTGATTGCTTACCATTCTATTGAGGACAGGTTGGTGAAGAATTTTATCAGAACCGGAAATTTTGAAGGTAAGGCTGAGGCAGATGTGTTTGGAGTGGTGAAGACACCTTTTAAAGCAGAGAATAAAAAACCAATGGTGGCAACGCCAGAAGAAATAGAAAGAAATCCAAGATCAAGAAGTGCGAAACTTAGAATAGCGGTGAAGGTATGAGTGGGAATGAGTTTGTAAATATTGATGAACTGAAAAAGAAGTGGGCTGAAGAAGAGAAAAAGCAAGCGAAAAAGAAAAAGCCAAGGGCTAAAAAAGCTGCAAAATCTTCTTCTAAGACTGGGGGAAGAACAATAGTTCAAATAATGAACGGGGAGTTTTTGTCTAAAGACTGGTTCATTAATAATCTGCCTTTTACATTCTTTATTGGCTTTCTGCTGGTAGTGATAATAGGGTGGGGGTATTACACTGAAACCGTGATTAAAGATGAGGTGAATTTAAAGACGGAATTAAGTGAGTTGGAGTCAGAGTTTTTTACACTTAACTCTGAATATATAACAAAAAAAGGAAGGGAAAATGTAACGGCTAAGTTGCCAGTTTCTGGACCGAAAGAAAATAGAACAACACCAAATAAAATTAAGGTAGATAACTACGTGTTTGACTAGTGGAAGAGCAAAAACAAATATTGATTAAGTCTTACGTAATGTACATTATTGTTGCATTAGTGATGTTGCTTGTATTTGTGCGCGTCATTAACATTCAATATGGTGATGTGGTTGCTGATGCGCCTATGTCTTCTGATTCTACCTCAGTAATGTCTACTCGTGTTGATTCTGTTGCTCCTATGCGTGGAAGAATTCTTGCGGTTGACGGGTCTGATTTGGTGACCTCAATTCCTTTGTATGATTTGCATGTCGATATGACAGTGATTAAAGATGAGCTTTTTGAAGAAGTGGATTCTTTGGCGGATGAATTGAGTCTGACTTTTCCTGAGAGATCTTCAAGTGATTGGGAAGCTTATTTGAGAAAAGGACGTGCTGATAAAAGACAGTATCTACTGATTAAAAACAATGTTAAATACACAGTTTTAAAAGAGGTTGAAGAATTCCATATTCTAAAAGAGTCGCAGTATAAAGGAGGATTGATTGTTGAGCAGCATTACGAAAGACAAAAGCCGAATGGAATTCTAGCAAGTAGAACTTTAGGGTATAAAAGAGAGGGTGCGCGTCCTGTTGGTTTAGAAGGTGGGTTTGATTCTTACCTCTCCGGAGAGTATGGGTTAAGAACTAAGCAATGGGTGAACGGTAGCTGGAAGCCAGTTTCGGCAGATAACCTGAAAGATCCAGTGCCAGGTGCGGATGTGATTACATCAATCGATATCAATTACCAAGAAGTTGCTGAAAATGAATTAAAAAGACAGTTGAGAGAGCAAAAGGCGGTTCACGGTTCTGTAGTTTTAATGGAGGTAGAGACCGGGTTTGTAAAAGCAATTGCTAATCTGAATCGAGACACTACAACTGGAAAATATTATGAAATCTATAATCACGCAATCGGAACGAGAACAGATCCCGGTTCTACTTTTAAACTAGCTTCTTTAATGGCTTTGCTTGAAGATGGTAAGGTGGATATTACAGATGAAGTCGGTGCTTATGGTGAATATCATTTTTATGATCATACCACTTATGATTCTCACAGAGGGGGTTACGGTAAAATATCTATTCAACACGCTTTTGAAGTGTCTTCTAACGTGTTTTCTAAAATTGTCAATGATGCATATTTCCAAGATGCGCAAAAGTATATTGATCGATTAAAATCTTTTGGTTTAGGAGATACATTGGGTTGTGAGATAGCGGGTGAACCATCTCCAGTAATTAAAAATAGAGGTGAAGATGGTTGGTCTGGAATCACGTTGCCGCAAATGGCAATTGGATATGAAGTAGAGTTAACGCCCTTGCAAATATTAGCGTTTTATAATGCTGTTGCGAATGATGGTGAGTTGGTGCGTCCACAATTTGTAAAGAAGATTAAAAGAGGTGACGAGACTTTGGTTGAGTTTGAAAAGGATGTATTGAATGAGAGAATATGTTCTGAGAGTACAATTGATAAATTGAAATTGTGCCTTGAAGGAGTTGTGGAGAACGGGACAGGTAAAATGCTAAAGTCGGCCAATTTTAAAATTGCCGGTAAAACGGGTACCGCCAAAATAGTGAACTCCAATAAGGGGTATGGAGATGACTACCAAGCTTCTTTCGTGGGTTATTTCCCTGCTGATGCACCAAAATATTCATGTATCGTAACCATTGCTGGGCCTACAAAACAAATTTACGGAGCGCAGGTGTCTGGAACTGTTTTCTCTGCAATTGCTGATAAAGTGTATTCGGCTTCACCACAATATCATACAGATTATAATGAAGGAGTAGCGGAAATAAAATCTGCTCCCCTAGTAAAATATGGTAGCGCTCAAGATGTTAAAATGGCCTTACAAAAAACGGGCGTAAGATTTAATGATAAAACGCAGGGTGCGCAGTGGGCGGTTGCAATTACTGCTGAAGAAGAAGTTTCGGTAAGGCAAAGAAACATGTCAAGAGATAAAGTTCCAAATGTTGAAGGAATGCCGTTGAATGATGCGGTTTTCTTGCTAGAGAATTTTGGGCTTAGAGTGAGTGTAAAAGGGCATGGAGAAGTGGTTTCACAAAAGCCAGATGCCGGAACAGAATTAATTAAAGGAACACAAATAAAGCTTGTATTAAAATAGTGAAGAATTTACAAGACATATTATATAAAGTAGGGTTGTTAGAAACGCATGGTCCAACCAATATTGAGGTTTCTGAAATCGTTTTCGATTCGAGAAAAATATCAGATGCATGCTTGTTTGTAGCGACAAAAGGTTTTTCTGTAGATGGGCATGATTTTATTGAAGCTGCTTTGTCGAAAGGTGCAATTGCAGTTTTGTGTGAGGATCTGCCAACTGAGATTAAATCAGGAATTACTTATGTTCAGGTAAAGAATTCTTTAGAGGCGCTTGGTTTAGTAGCTTCTAATTTCTTTGATAATCCATCTGCAGATATAAAGCTGGTAGGAATTACAGGAACAAACGGTAAAACAACTACCACAACTTTATTACACGATTTGGTAACTGATCTTGGGTATCCAGCAGGATTAATTTCTACCGTGGTTAATAAAATTGAGAAAGAAGAGATTCCTGCAACGCATACCACTCCAAATCCAGTAGCATTAAATGAGCTGTTAAGAGAAATGGTTGATGCCGGTTGTGAGTACTGCTTTATGGAAGTTAGTTCTCATGCCATCCATCAACATAGAATTGCAGGTTTAGAATTTGATGTCGCGGTATTTTCGAATATCACACATGATCATTTAGATTATCATAAAACATTCAAAGAATATATAAATGCCAAGAAGAAATTCTTTGATGACCTAAGTTCTTCTGCCATTGCAATCACAAATATTGATGATGCAAATGGCGGTGTGATGGTGCAAAATACCAAAGCCAAGGTTAAAACTTTAGCACTCAAGACACTTGCCGATTATAAAGCTAAAATTTTAGAAAATTCTTTTTCTGGGCTTGTTTTAAATATCAATAATCAAGACGTCTGGACAAACCTAATTGGTGGATTCAATGCTTATAATGTCTTAACGGTTTATGCTATTGCCTCTGAATTAGGCTTAGATGAAGTTGAGGTATTGACGTCAATCAGCAAATTAAAATCTGTTGAAGGAAGGTTTGAGTACCTGAAATCTACTCAAAACATTATTGGTATAGTGGATTATGCTCACACACCTGATGCCTTAAAAAATGTGCTTTCTACTATTCAAACGGTGAGAACAAGAAATGAACAGGTTCTCACAATTGTTGGCTGTGGAGGAGATAGAGATAAAACCAAGCGTCCATTGATGGCGGCTATTGCTGCTGAAATGTCTGATAAAGCAATTCTAACTTCTGATAATCCAAGAAGTGAAGATCCTGATACAATTATCAATGATATGAAAGTAGGGGTTCCGGCTGAAAGATCAGCGCGTGTAATGTCTATAACAAATCGCGAAGAGGCAATTAAAGTGGCTTGCCAATTAGCAATGCCTGGTGATATCATTTTGGTGGCCGGAAAAGGTCATGAGAAATATCAAGAAATAAAAGGTGAGCGATTTCCTTTTGATGATTACGAAACCCTTAGAGAAACCCTACTAAACCTGAATAAATAATGTTATACTATCTTTTTCAATATCTAGACGAAATCGGAATGCCAGGAGCTGGTGTGATGGACTACATCTCATTTAGAGCAGCATTTGCGATTATTACTTCACTTTTAATTTCAATGGTTTTCGGTAACCGTCTGATTAATTTATTGCGTAAACAACAAGTTGGTGAAACGGTTCGTGATTTAGGTCTTGAAGGTCAAAAAGAAAAAGAAGGAACCCCAACTATGGGAGGCTTAATCATTCTGGCTTCTATATTGATTCCAACTGTATTGTTTGCAAAGCTTGATAATATCTATGTTCAATTGATGTTAGCCTCTACAATCCTGTTTGGATTGATCGGTTTTATTGATGACTATATCAAGGTATTCAAGAAAAACAAAGAAGGATTAGCAGGTAGATTTAAGGTGATCGGTCAGATAGCGGTAGGAGCTTTGATTGGTTCTGTTTTGTATTTCCACCCTGATGTGCAAGTTCACGAGAATGTGTCAAAAGACTACGTGGTAACCTCAATTCAAGAAGATGTAACTGATAAACATCAGATTGTTCCTGAAGGAACAAAGTATGTCATGAAAAAAGACATGACAACCACTATTCCTTTTGTAAAAGGAAATGAGTTTAATTATAACTGGATTATTGGGGATAGCAATAAAAGTTATGGGTGGTTATTGTTTATACCTGTTGTGATCATTATAGTAACGGCTGTTTCAAACGGCGCTAACATGACAGATGGCTTGGATGGTTTGGCTACTGGAACTTCTGCAATAATTGGGATTGCCCTAGCCATTTTCGCCTATGTATCAGGTCACATTGAGTTCGCTGACTATCTCGGAGTGATGTATATACCGTATTCTTCAGAGTTGGTAATCTTCATCTCTGCATTCATGGGGGCTTGCATAGGTTTTTTGTGGCACAACTCTTATCCTGCAAAAGTATTTATGGGGGATACCGGTTCATTAGCAATCGGTGGAATCATAGCCACTTTCGCCATTATCATCAGAAAAGAATTATTGATTCCTGTTTTATGCGGGGTATTCTTAATTGAAAATGTTTCAGTAATGCTTCAGGTGGGGTGGTTCAAATACACCAAAAAGAGAACTGGAGAAGGAAGACGAATCTTTTTGATGGCGCCTCTTCATCATCATTACCAAAAGAAAGGTATGCATGAGGCAAAAATCGTTTCTCGCTTCTGGATAGTAGGAGTAATACTCGCAGTAATAACAATTGTAACACTGAAATTAAGATAGAATAAAAATGAAATCGCCCTCCGAGCGGAGTCGAGGAGAAGACTTTAAAAAATAATTGGTAAAACTTCCCCTTTTGGAGGGGGATTGAGGGGGAGGATCTCTTGACGAATAACAATAGATGACAACAAAAACACAAAATATCGTAATTCTAGGAGCCGGCGAGAGCGGGGTTGGAGCGGCGTTGCTAGCGAAAGCAAAAGGGCATACTGTTTTTGTTTCTGATAAAGGAAAAATTAAACCTTCCTATCAAAAAGAATTGAATGAAAACGAAATCGAATTTGAAGCTGAAACACATTCGATAGAAAGAATTTTAGCAGCAGATTTGATTATAAAATCGCCCGGAATTCCTGAAAAAGTTCAGCTTATTCAAGATGCATTGGCCAAGGATATTCCTGTCATTTCTGAAATAGAATATGCAGGAAGATTTACCGATAAAAAAATGATCTGCATTACCGGAAGCAACGGTAAAACAACGACAACCATGTGGATTCATCATGTCCTTAAAAAAGCAGGTTTGGAAGTTGCTATGGCAGGTAATGTTGGAGAGTCTTTAGCAAGACAGGTGGTAGAAGATAGACCTGGATATTATGTGGTTGAATTGAGCTCTTTTCAATTAGACGGAATGTTTGACTTCAAAGCGGATATCGCCATCCTTCTAAATATCACTCCTGATCATCTTGACAGATACGATTACGAAATGCAAAACTACGTTGATTCTAAATTTAGAATTACGCAAAATTTAACCGAGAATGACTGGTTTGTCTACAATGCAGACGATCCAATTATTGTCAATGAAATAGCCAAAAGAGAGATAAAAGCTCAAATGGCGCCATTCTCACTTGAAAAAGTTGAAGGAATGGTTGGATACACAAACAACAATCAAATCAATATAAACCTATCTGCTGTTAACAACCCAGCAGACTTAAAACCAGAATTTGCTATGTCGATTCACGATTTATCCCTTAAGGGCAAGCACAATGCACAAAACTCAATGGCGTCAGGTATTACGT
Organism: Crocinitomicaceae bacterium; assembly: GCA_039939375.1. Classification (GTDB taxonomy): domain Bacteria; phylum Bacteroidota; class Bacteroidia; order Flavobacteriales_D; family Crocinitomicaceae; genus Paracrocinitomix. The sequence goes on from JBDVJO010000011.1 coordinate 1,011,063, forward strand.
CAAAAATTTTACAGATTCGTAACGAGTCTATCAGAGAGAGTCTTTCTGATTTCAAAAACGTTGAACACAGATTAGAGTTTGTGGCAAAAGTTAACGGAATTGAATTCATTAATGATTCAAAAGCTACAAACGTTAATTCATCTTGGTATGCTTTAGAGAGCATGGATAAGCCAACTGTATGGATTGTAGGTGGTGTAGATAAAGGAAATGATTATGATGCTTTATTAGAGCTTGTTCAAGATAAAGTAAGCGCTATCGTTTGCCTTGGAAAAGACAACGATAAAATCAAAGAAGCTTTCTCCGGAAAAGTAGATGTTATTGCTGAAGCAGGATCTGCTTTAGAGGCAGTTGCTTTAGGGTATCAGTTGGCGAAAAACAACCAAACGGTATTGTTATCGCCTGCTTGCGCTTCGTTTGATTTATTTGAAAACTACGAAGATAGAGGAGCACAATTTAAAGCTGCAGTTAGAGCATTATAATTGAAGTAGTTTGAAAGGTCTGTTTAAATATTTAGGCGGAGACCGGAATATTTGGATACTAGCGATTTTGCTTGGTGTCATCTCTGTAGTCTCTGTGTTTAGCTTTATTCCCATACTTGTTAAAGTAAAGGGCTTAAGCTACTCTTTCCTATTTTTTAAGCATTTTTTCTTACTTGTCCTAGGTTTTGGACTGATGTACGCAGTTCACTGGATACCTACAAAAGTCTACTCCAAATTATCGAAGATCATTTTCTATGTTTCGGTAATTTTACTGGTGTTGACCATGTTTATGGGCGAAAGTGTTAATGGTGCAGATAGATGGTTGAAGATTCCGTTTTTACCGCTTTCTTTTCAAACCTCTGATTTTGCAAAATTGGCATTAGTAATATACCTAGCTAGACAATTAGTAAAGAGAAAAGATCAATTTCAAGATTTTCAAATTGTGTTTAAGCACATCCTATTGCCTATTGGAATTACCATGTTCCTAATCCTTCCATCTAATCTTTCTACCGCCGCTCTGGTTGGTTTGATTGCTTTTGTAATGATGGTGTTAGCTAAGTTTCCTTGGAAATGGATTGGGTTGTCAGTAGGTGGTGTTGTAGGTGCTTTTTCAATATTATTATTAGTATCGTCAGTTGCGCCTGAAGCCTTGCCACGGGTTGAAACTTGGAGAAATAGAATTGTGAGGATGTTCGCTGATGAGGGAGAAATAAACCCTCAAGAGAATATGCAGGTGAACAATGCGCTGGCAGCAATTAAAAACGGTGCAATTCCTAAAGGTCCTGGGAAGGGGGTGTTGAAGCATTATATTCCTGAAGCTTATGCTGATTTTTACTTTGCGGCTTTAATCGAGGAAGGTGGGTTGATTGCTGCGCTAATAGTGATTATGCTTTATATGTGGTTGTTTTTTAGGTTTATAAAAACAGGACTCGCCGCCGACAATTTATTTGCCACCTATCTCGTGATGGGGATAGGCATTATGATGATGTCTCAAGTGATGGTTAATATGATGGTAAGCACCAAGCTAATGCCAGTGACGGGTCAAAATATGCCGTTATTGAGTATGGGAGGAACATCTGCTTGGTTTACTTGTCTTGGGTTTGGAATAGTACTGGGTGTAAGTAGAGAGCATTTCAAAGAAGATAAAAAAAGTACAAAAAACGGAACTAAAAACGAAATTAAAACGGAGGTAGAAGATGCCATTGCGTAAAGTTATAATATCAGGAGGCGGTACCGGAGGGCATATCTTTCCGGCTATTGCGATTGCAAATAAAATCAAGGAAGAATATCCTGATGCTGAAATCTTGTTTGTAGGAGCTGAAGGTAAAATGGAAATGGAAAAAGTGCCTAAGGCAGGATACGAGATCGTTGGTTTACCTATTAGAGGTTTGCAAAGAAAATTGACCTTAAAAAATTTAGCAGTGCCATTTAAGTTGATTCAGTCTTTGATGAAATCTAAGAAAATCATCAAAACCTTTAAGCCAGATATCGCTATAGGTGTCGGTGGGTATGCAAGTGCGGCAGTGGTTAAAGTTGCGGCTAAAAAGAAGGTGCCAACCTTGTTGCAAGAGCAAAATTCTTATCCAGGAATTACGAATAAAATACTAGCGAAAAGGGCGAAAACCATTTGTGTTGCATATGATCATTTGGAGCGCTTTTTTGATAAAGATAAGATTGTAAAGACCGGAAATCCGGTACGTTCAGAAGTTGTTCAAATTGAAGGGAAAAGAGAGGCTGCTTTCAAACATTTTGGGTTAGATCCAAATAAAAAAACGGTGTTAATTATTGGCGGAAGTTTAGGAGCAAGAACCTTGAATGAAAGCCTTAAAAAAGATGTGCAGCAATTAATAGAAAAGGATGTTCAGCTGATTTGGCAATGCGGAAAAGTGTATTTGGACAACCTGAAGCCAATTGTAGATGAATTGAAAACTGATAATATCTACCTGTCAGATTTTGTTTATCAAATGGACTTGGCTTATGCGGCGGCGGATATAATTGTTTCTAGAGCTGGTGCAATGTCTGTTTCAGAAGTTTGTTTGATTGGAAAACCAGTAATTCTGGTTCCTTCTCCAAATGTGTCAGAAGATCATCAAACGAAAAACGCCATGGCCTTGGTTGATGAAAATGCTGCGATTCTGGTGAAAGATATAGAAGCCAAAGAGAAGTTAGTTCCGGCTATTAATGCATTAATTGATGACGAAGAAAAGTGTAAAAGCCTTTCTCAAAACATTATAAAACTAGGCATTGCAGATGCCCCAGATAGAATTTTAAAAGAAATAATTAAAATCGTAAAATAAGCTTGGGTCCAAATGCAAAAGTCTTAAGTCTTTTGTCTTGAATCTTGGTTCTAGGAAAATGAATTTTAACCAAATAAATACAGTCTATTTTATCGGAATCGGAGGAATCGGAATGTCGGCACTTGCACGTTATTTCCATTCTCAAGGAAAACGAGTGGTGGGTTACGATAAAACTGAAACTGCGTTGACCAAAGATTTGGTGTCTGAAGGAATTGAAGTTCATTACGAAGATTTAGGAATGGCGGTGTTGGACCAATTTTCACATCTAAATACTTTGGTAGTGTACACACCAGCGATTCCAAAAGAATTTGGTGAATTAAGAGCTTTCCAAGACCATCATTTTAACGTGATTAAACGAGCGAAAGCTCTGGGAATAATTTCTGAAAATTTTGACACTTTTGCTGTTGCAGGAACTCATGGTAAAACCACTACATCCACCATACTTGCACATGTTTTAAATGGAACACCAGATAAAGTCAATGCATTTATCGGCGGAATTGCATCCAATTATAATTCTAACTGTATTATTAATGTTGGTGCAAACAGAGTAGTTGTCGAAGCTGATGAATTTGATCGATCATTTTTAACCTTGCAGCCTAACAACTCCATCATAACTTCAATGGATGCTGATCATTTGGATATCTACGGAGACGGCAACCATTTAAAGACATCTTTTAACGAATTCATCAATCTCACAAAAAGCTATGGTTTGCTGATGATCAACTCAACGATTGATTTAAGTGAATTTGACCTGTCTACCAATATAAGAATCATTACCTATGGCGTGGATAACAATCCGGATTGGAGATTACATGCTTTAAAATATACCGAAGGAAAGTTCTTTTTTGATATCATTTCAAGATCGGAGATTTACAGAAATATTGAATTTGGTTTACCAGGTCAGCATAACGCAGAAAATGCAACGGCCGTTTTTGCGCTTTGTATTGAGCAAGGTGTTGCAGAAGAAGATATAAGGGCTGCGTTTAAGTCATTTAAAGGGGTTAAACGAAGATTTGATTTCAAAGTAAGACGACCAGAAATTTCAGTGATTGATGATTATGCGCATCATCCAACTGAGATCGAAGCTTTTTTAAGATCGGTTAAAAAATTATATCCGCAAAAGAAAATTACAGCAGTATTCCAGCCTCATTTATTCTCTAGAACAAGAGATTTCATGGATGCATTTGCAGAGGCTTTAGCAATTGCTGATGAGTTGTTCTTGTTGCCAATTTATCCTGCAAGAGAAGCGCCTATTGAGGGAATCACTTCAGAGATTTTACTAGAAAAAGTGAATCTATATGACAAGGAGATGAGCTCAAAAGCGACCATTGTTCAAGATATTCAAGCAAATGAACAAGAGGTAGTTTGCATAATCGGAGCAGGAGATATTGATACCATTGTAGAACCAATCGCCAACATTTATAAGGGATGAAAAAGTGGTTGAAAAATAGCTTGTGGTTGGTATTTCTGATAGTTGTTGGATTGATAATGAGTTTTGTGAAAGACTCTCAAAATGAGCGCGCGGTCGGAATTCCGGACGTTGATATTGAAGTGTTTGAGGATATGATTTTCTTAAGTGAAGAAGATATTCTGAATCGGTTACGAGATAAACACTACATAGGAGAAGATAAAAAGTACAGCCAAATGGAGCTGGAAAAAATTGAGTTGTTCATTGCTGAAATGCCAGAGGTGAAAAGCGTGCAAGTTTATACTTATTTAAGTGGAAAATGGGTGATTGAAATGTCGCTAAGACAGCCAATTGCGCGAATCTTTAATCAAGACGGCACCAGTTGTTATTTAGATCAAGATGGACGATTAATGCCCCTTTCACCTAATTATACTGCACATGTAGTAACTGTTGATGGGAATATAAATGAAACCGATTACGGTAAATCCGTTGATAAGATAATCAACAATGACTCATTGATAACTCTTGAGATCTTGGATGATTTGTACGAGATTTCAAATTATGTTTGTAATGATGAGTACCTATCTGCTCAAATCACTCACATTCATATAAATAGCTATGATGAATTTGAGTTTATTCCGCGGGTAGGTGATCAGCGAATCATGTTTGGAGATGCTGAGTATGCAGTTGGCAAGTTTAAAAAGCTTGAATATTTCTATACTGAAGGCATGAGTAGAACGGGATGGGATGAGTATGATACGATTAATGTAATGTATAAGGGGCAAGTGGTTTGCTCAAAACGAAATTGAGAAAATAGATTTTAGAATAAAGAGCAAAGAAGAAAGACTTGGTTTTGTAAAGTTTAATCCTTTGACTCTCTTTTAAAATCAATTGAAATTAATAAAAGTAGATTAAAGAAGTTGATGAAGGAACGAGACCAATTCTTTGTTCTTTAAGTGAACGTCAGACTGAGCCTGTCGAAGTCAAAGTGAGCGATCTTTTGTCTTTAATCTGAAAAAAATAAACGAAATGTCTGAAATAGTTGTAGGATTAGATATCGGAACTACCAAAATAGCGTGTATCGTTGGTAGAAAGACGGATCATGAAAAAATCGAAATCTTGTCTATGGGCAAGTTCGAAAGTGTTGGGGTGACTAGAGGTGTTGTTTCTAACATTGAAAAAACGGTACACTCAATAAAAGCGGCAGTTGCTGAAGCTCAAGATAGAGTTGAAGGTGAATTGATCGTGAAGGTAGTGAACGTTGGTATTGCAGGTCAGCACATTTCTTCTTTGCAGCACAGAGGTATGTTGATGAGAAACGACCTAGAAACTGAGATCTCTCAAAAGGATATTGATCAATTGGTTGAAGACATGTATAAGTTGGTGATGCAACCGGGTGAAGAAATAATTCACGTATTGCCGCAAGAATATATTGTTGACAATGAGCAAGGAATTAAAGATCCAATCGGAATGGCAGGGGTAAGACTGGAGGCAAATTTTCACATTATTACTGGTCAAATTGCTGCAGCAAAAAACATTAAAAAATGCGTTGACAAATCTGATTTAGAAGTTGACGAAATGATATTAGAGCCATTAGCATCATCTGAAGCTGTACTTTCTGAAGAAGAAAAAGAAGCAGGTGTTGTATTGGTAGATATTGGAGGTGGAACCACAGATGTTGCCATTTTCCAAGATGGAATTATTAGACACACGGCTGTTATTCCTTTCGGAGGTAACGTGATTACTGAAGATATTAAAGAAGGATGTACCATCATGAAGCGTCAAGCTGAATTGCTAAAAGTAAAATTTGGTTCTGCTTTAGCTTCAGAGTGTCAAGAAAATGAAATTGTTTGTATTCCTGGTTTAAGAGGTAGAGAACCTAAAGAGATTTCAGTGCGCAATTTGGCTTCTATCATTCAAGCAAGAATGGAAGAAATCATTGAGCATGTGAATTTTGAAATTAAGAATTCAGGGTTCGAAAAGAAATTGATTGGTGGAATCGTAGTGACCGGAGGTGGAGCTCAATTAAAACACATTACACAATTGTTTGAGTACATAACCGGAATGGATTCAAGAATCGGTTACCCAAATGAGCACTTGGCGCCTTCTACCTTGGTAGATAATATTACAAGTCCAATGTACGCTACGGGTATTGGGTTAGTGATTAAAGGATTCACAAATTCATACGGTAATGCAGAAGCAGAATCAAACGTGACGGTAGCAAAAAACCATTCTACAAAAACCAAAGGAAGTTTCTTTGATAAGATTCTTTCAAAAAGTAGAGCATGGTTTGAAGAGGAAGATTAATCCCGAATGTTTTGGGAGAGTTTAATTCAAGTCACTAAGAAATTGAAAAACACTTGAAGCCCGAAGCGAAAGTACAGCCAAGACAAAAGTCTAGGTTTAAATGAAGTAAAATTAAGAGTTAGAGTTACAACAAAACGATAAAGCAAGTCTTTATTCTATGTTCTAAAATCTATGCTCTGAATAAAAAATAAAGATGATGCAAAACGTTCAAAAACTACTAAACATTTTAGCCAGTATTGAGCAACATCATCAAACAACAACAAAAACAGAAGTTATGGAATTCGATTTACCAAAAGATTCGTCTTCAATTATCAAGGTAATTGGTATTGGAGGAGGTGGTGGAAACGCAGTCAACCACATGTACAATCAGGGAATTAAAGGGGTGGACTTTGTTATCTGTAATACAGATCAACAAGCATTAGATATCTCTCCAGTTCCAATCAAAATTCAGTTGGGTCAAAGCTTAACTGAAGGTAGAGGTGCAGGTGCTATTCCTGAAATAGGAAAAAGTGCGGCTATTGAAAATATCGAAGACATCAAAGAGATTCTTGGTAAGAATACGAAAATGGTATTCATTACTGCTGGAATGGGTGGTGGAACAGGAACAGGTGCTGCTCCAGTAATTGCTAAGGTTGCTAAAGAGATGGACATCTTAACTGTTGGTATCGTAACTGTTCCGTTTGGATTTGAAGGAAGAAAAAGAAAGCTTCAAGCTGAAGAAGGCTTAGAAGAATTAAGACAATGCGTAGATACCTTATTGATTATTAATAATGATCGATTAAGAGAGATGTTCGGAAACCTATCTTTAGGTAACGCATTCTCAAAAGCGGATGATGTTTTAGCAACTGCGGCTAAAGGTATCGCTGAAGTAATTTCTGTGACTGGAATGATTAACGTGGATTTCAATGATGTGAGCACGGTAATGAAAGATTCTGGTGTGGCAATTATGGGGTCTTCAGTAGCTTCTGGTGAAAATAGAGCTATTGATGCAGTGAGAACTGCCTTAGAATCTCCATTGTTAAATGATAATGATATCGCTGGTGCTAAATATGTGTTATTGAATATCACTTACGGTAACCAAGAAATTTTAATGGATGAAATTGGAGAGATTACGGATTACATTCAAGATGAAGCGGGAGCAACTGCTGATGTGATTTGGGGTCATGGTTTTGACGAGACCTTAGAAGATGGAATTTGCGTTACCTTAATCGCAACAGGATTCAACTCTTCACCAATAACAGGTTTTGAAAAAGCACCAGAGAAAAAAGTCGTGAGCTTAGATGACGATTCTGTTCCAACTATGATTTCTCAGCCGATTACAACACCGGTTGAATCTCCAGTAGCGAAAACCAACACTTGGAATGATGCTGCTGAAGAAAAGAACACATGGCAAGAAGAGAAAGAAGAAGAGCCATTCTTAATGGTGAAAGATGAAGAAGAAACAACTGCACAAACAGAATTGAATTGGGACGTGAAGTCTGAAACATCAGAAACAACAACTGATTCTTGGTCATCAACTGAAGCAAAAGCTGAAGAAGAGGAAGTAATTAAACATTACTTAACTGATGATTTAGAAGAGAAAATTGAGATGGCCGAGCAATCTACTAAAACTGTTTTGTCACCAGAAGAGCAAGCAATGAGAGCAAAAGAAAGAATGGAGAGAATCCAGGCTTACACCTCAAAATTAAAATCATCAGAAGGAATTTCTGACTTAGAAAAAGAACCTGCTTATAAAAGAAAGAAGATTGAATTGGATGATGTTCCACATTCTTCTGAAGAAAGTATGAGCAAATTCACCCTGTCTGAAGGTACAGATCAAAACGGTCAAACCAAGATAGAGTTAAGAGAGAATAATTCGTTCCTACACGATAACGTAGACTAATACATTCTGATTTACTTTTTATTTGAACCCTGTTGGCCATTGGCTGACAGGGTTTTTTGATGTCTATAAAAAGATAAAGGTGTAGCTGCGAAAAGTGTTTCATCAAATTTTAGAATCTTATGTTTAACTTTGAAAAAAACAATAAGTATGAGTTTAACAGATAGAATTAATACGGATATAAAAGAAGCAATGAAGGCTAAAGAGGCAGATAAATTAGCTGCCTTAAGAGATATAAAATCAAAGTTATTATTAGAAGCTACTAGTGGAGGAGGAGAGGTGTCAGAAGATGCTGAGAATAAAATCGTAATGAAATTGTATAAACAGCGTATGGATACTTATGATTTGTATGTGAAAGAAGGCAGAGAGGATTTGGCAAAAGATGAGAAGTTTCAGGCAGAGGTGATCAGCGCATACATGCCAGAAATGATGTCTGAAGATGAAATTAGAAAAGTGGTTCAAGATAAAATTGCTGCAATGGGAGCAAACGGACCCCAAGATATTGGAAAAGTAATGGGACCAATTATGGGGCAATTAAACGGTAAGGCAGACGGTTCTGTGATATCATCCATTGTTAAAGAAGAATTGAACAAGTAATATTCGTTCGTAGAAATTAAAAAGGCGTCTCGGAAAACCGAGACGCCTTTATTTTGAACCTAAATCTAACTATTATTAGAAAAAGCCTTTTATTTTCTTTCCGATATCACTATCGCCAATGTTCTTCATCATGTCACTTCCACCAGAGAACATACTCATTAGTCCTTTTCCTTCTGCATCACCTGATTCTTTCGCTGCGTTTGTAGCTCCACCTAAAAATCTGCTCATAACCTCACTTTTGATTTTTTCAATCATAGAAGGTTCCATGTTCGTCTTATTTTTTAAGTTGTACTCTAAATCTCCTTCTAATTTTTTCTGCACAGTGTTGGCATCTTCAGAATTGTCTTTAGCTGAGAATAAGTTTTCCATTATTCCTTCGTTACCTCTTGACTTTTCTTTGTTTGCTCTATATTGAACCGCGTCTGCCGCTTGTTTCGTAACTTCTTCTTTTTCGCTTTCGCCTAAGTTGAATTTAGACATGATGTCGCCTAAATCTACTTTCTTCATGATATCTTCTAATCCAAACATGTAATTTCTTTTTGTTGGAACTAAAGTATAGGATATCAAGAAAAGGCTGAGCTAATTTTGGATGGATGAATAGATTTTCTCGTTAAGCTGCAGGGATTTAATCTGCGAGTTCAACTAAATAGGTATTAACAAATGAAATCATACGCTCTCTATTTTCTTCAGAACGACTGAAATGCTCAGCCTGTGCAGCAAAGTCAACATGAAAGTTTGAAAAGAAGACATAGCAGTCTAATAATCCTTTTTCTTCCATTTCATAGGCGAAACCTAGTTCTTCAGGTTTATCATGTCTGTTTTTGTCTAACATTTTTTGCCAACTATAAATCTCTAAGTATTGTTGATCTGTAATGTCATTTTCCTTAATCATTCCAGTTGTTTCAGTAAAGGCTTCAACCTTCAGTTTTGCCTCTTGGTAATCTTTCCAATGATTTTTTTGAAGCTTATAATCAATCCCCATTTGGTTTGGAAATATAGGTCGGTTTACTCTTCTATCATTTAATTGCTTGTCTTCTAAGAACAGCACTTCACTTAAATAGCTTTTCATGTCTTGACCTTGATATAAGGCGAACATTTGTTCAACCTGTTCTCTGGCCCGGTAAATATTACCTTCTCCAAATAAGATTTTCGCTAAATTTTCTTTGGGTTCAATGACATCTGGAAATAATTCAATGGATTTTTTTAAGTAAAATTTCGCGCTATCAGCATCTTCTTTGAAGTAATGATACAAGTAATAACTCATGTTAACGTTGTATGAGTTCGGGTAGATTTGGATGAGTGTGTCAAGGATTTCTCGTCCTTGCTCAAGCTGACCTTTGTTCAAGTTTTCATAGGCGTCTGTATACCAATTGACATGTGCGGTATCTACTCTTACGGTATCTGGTTCGTATGTGAAAAATAAGGCTCTTAGATTTGCGTCCGCTCTTACCGATCTTGATCGCAAGGTAGCCTCACGCATAGCAAAAATGTACTCGTTATATTGTTGAGCATACATTTCAAAAGCCATTTGATCTAAGTCAGATAATCGCGTATCAATTTGATAAATCATTGCTTGAACTTCTTTTTCTTTTGAAGTTGTTAATCCACCTTGCTCAGCAGCTGTAACTACCGAATCGCGTAGTCTTCTTAATTTATCAAAATCACGTTGAATTAAATAGTATTCAAATGACTCACCTACTGCTTGCAGTTTAGAATTATAAATAGTTTCACGCATTTCTACATAAATATCCCATGCTTCTGGTCGTGATTCATCACCCGCTTTGTCAAGAAGTTTTTTTAATTTTTCTGATGCTTTGAACGGATCTTTATCAAATAACTCAATACAAGATTTAATTTTTTTATCAGGCTGAGAAAAAGCTGGAATTGTTACGAAAAAGGCAAGAGCAATTAAAAGGGATAATTTCATGTAAGCGATACTTATAGTTGTTTGTTTAGCAATGTTGGCTTGTTGGCAATCTTGTGTAAATATGGATTTGTTCTCATTTGATCCATTAACTCAAGATGTCCTAAATGATGACAATCTGAACCGATCACATCAATCATATCTTTGTCAATCAAAGATTCGGCCATTTTCTTTACGGCAGGGCCATACTGACCAGATAACGAATTTGTGTTTAATTGTAACAAACAACCTCTATTACTAAAGTCTTCAATCGTGTCCCAAGCGTTATGATAGAACGGGTAACGTTCAACATGTGCAAGTATTGGTTTGTATCCAGATGTAATCATGTTAAATATCGCATCCTTAACTCTTGGCGGTTCATTAGAAAAAGACAACTCAAATAAAACGTAATTATCGCCAAATGTCAAGAGTTCTTTTTTGGCAATCAATTCTTCAAAATGTCCGTCTAAATAATACTCTGCAGCTGCTTCAATTTCAATATTGATTCCAACATCTTTAATGGCCTTTCTAACTTTTTCCAGTCCACCTAATATTGTTTCGGGATTGTTTTTGTAAAAATCAATCATGATATGAGGTGTCGTGATGACTTTTTTAAAGCCAAGTTCACTAAACTTTTTAAGCATGATTAAAGATTCGTCTATGTTTTTAGAGCCATCATCAATTCCCGGAATCAAATGCGAATGCAAATCAGTTCCTAACAAACTAAAATCATAAGGATCTAGTTTTGGAGTTTTCTTAAACAATTTGGACAAAAATCCCATAGTTGGCTTTTTCTTACTACTAAATTACGAGAATAAACTGATTTAGTTTTTGGGATCGAACAAACTTTTTCCATCATTTGAAAAGTATCCAAAAGAATTGAAGAATCTTACCTTAAAAAGCTCCCTATCATTTTTAATATAATGGTATTCTACCGGGATAATTAATTTTCCTGTTGTAGTGTACATACCATATTTCACTTTCTCCTTCATCAAGAATTTATCCGAAGAAATTGGTGTAATGCTTTGAAAAGATAAGGCCTGATTTATGTAACCAGAATATAAAAAGTCAGCTCCGTGATGTGAAACAATTAATCCATTAGAATTTACAGCTTTAATGTCTTTAAAAGGTCTGTTAATTACTTTAGATCCGTCTTTGTTAAGCAAATAAGATGTTGAATTTACAGTGACCTTAAAATACACTTCGTTGTATTTTGAGATGTAATCATATTCACATGGGATAATTAGTTTACCTTCTTTTGTAAGCAAACCAACTCCATTTTTTGAATAAGCGAATTTGTATTCGTCATAGTCTCGAAATCTCGTGAATAGGTTTTGATTGATTTTTTCGCCTTTTGCGTTAATGAGGTAAAATTCGTTTTTATCCTTTTTTGCAATAGCCCATCCATCAACTTGAAATAAAATTTCTTCATATTCTGCGCGAACCAGTGTATCACCTTCAAGAGAAATTATCCCTAATTTTTGACTTGGATTTTTGAAAACGTAACAATTTGGTCCAATACTTATTGCGTTCTCTAGGTGTTTACTCAAATATTTCCCTGTTTTCATTGAGAAAAGACGATTTTTTGAGCCTTTTTGCACAAAAACTTCATCATTTTGCAAATTATAAGATAAAATGCTAGCCTTTTTAGGCAGGTGAATTTCCTCTTTATCGGAAATAATTTGAATGCTGTTGGCTATATCTCGGTAAACGATATATTTTTCTGTTGTCGCAAGAATTTCTTGGCAATTATTATAATCGATAAGAGTATCGCCTTTTAAGTTTAGGATTAACTTTTTCTTCTTTTTTATGAAAACTTCAAATCGATCATAGCCAAGCGGAGTGATAGATCTGGTTTTAAAACCATTGAAGTAGATGTCTCCTGAATCAGTAATGATTTGCTTTTTTCCTTTTCTAGTCACCTGAGCATAATGCTGATTAAAAGTGCTGACATATTGATATTGGAAAGGGGTTATGTTTTTCAGATTTGTGTCCACCATTGCCCAATTCTTGCTTTTTGAGTTGTGTGCAAACCACATGCCGTTAGAGTAGTCACTAAATTGATCGATATTTGATTCTGAAAATTTACCAGATGATCGTTCATAAATGTAGTTCTTGTTTACTTTATGGCTGACCTGATAATAGAGTTTTCCGTTTGAATACTTTCGCGATACTTGACTATATTCAATCGGTACTATAACTGTTAATGCTGTATCTATCACTCCCCATCTGCCATTTTGTTGAACTATAGCTTGTCCATTTACAAAGTCGGTTGCAAATTGAAATGGTGTTTCATTAAGTTTTTCACCATTCTTCTTTATGAAATGCCAAGCGCCCTTATTTATTCTGAAATTTGGCCAAGCATCATGCGTGCCGATAGATTTCAGTCCTAAATTTGATAAGTAATTATAGCTATTAAAGTCATAAATACTGTTGCTTTTGAATTTTGTTTTTTCAACTTCCCCTCCTTGACAAATGAGTAAAAAACCTTCAATCTGTCTTCCCATATATGTTAGGTCATTGTGCAGAACATTTCCTGCAGTGTCAATCAAAATGGGTTTTTTAGTTAGTGCCCTTGCATAGTCGTATTTTTGAAAATCTTTTAGAAAAATATGTTGGTATAGTTCTTTTGTGATTTTTGTTCTCGTTCTATTATCTATCCACTCAAAGAATCCCCTTGAGTAGCCAATATTGTTGTGAAACCCATAAAATGCAGATTGTTTGTGCGCGTTCTCTTTGTCCTTGGGTAGGCCAACATCTAAAATCTTACCTCTAAAGGCAAAAGTATAACGGTTATCATCAACTAGCCAAAGACTTTTATATCTCTTGTTGATTAGAACAGAATCTTCAAATGAGTGTAAAGACCATTTACCCTTAACTTTGATGATAGTGTCTTTTCGCTGAACTTCTCTAATTAATCTGTACCATCCGTAATTGTTATAAATTTCATCTTTATCCTCTACAATAGCATCCTTTGAAGAAGAAGGACCAGAGAAATTCATGTTCTGAGACCGTTGTCTTGGTAAAACTTGCTTTTCAAAACTTAAGCTCATAAATTCATCATAGACTTTCCGATCTTTAATCGTTCCTTCTTGGTCCATATTGATGAGGACTAATTTGTTAGCTGAAATGCATTTTATATTGGAGTCGTAGATTCTGATTTCATTGTATACACTGGGCTCAATTTCTTTACCACTTCTTGATATCAATCCTTTCTTTCCGGCATATTCAACCTGATAAAATCGATCATAATCCGTAATATCAGTAAAACTTGGTGGAATTATTTCTTGGCCGTTCATGCTGTGCAATCCATAAAGCCCGTCTTTTAAAACATATACTTGGTTTGATGAAAAATTAATTCCGTCAAATGCTGGGGCCAAAATAATAGTACTGGTCTTGAGGTTGTAAAGTCCAACTTTAGAGTTGTTCTCAAAAACGATAAAAGGATAATTTACATCTGAAATTCCAGCTGACTGAGGAATATCAAAAGATTTTAAAGACTCTGTATCAAGAAATTTGTACGCACCATTTTTGATTCCAATAAAATACTTGCTATTTGAGTAAATTATATGTTCATAGTTGCTAAAAAGAATTTGATTTTTCGAAGTGTCTAATATTCTTGAATCAACATCAGATACAAGTACACGCAGGTCGTCAGTTTTCTTCTCATATGCCTTCAGGTCTTTTTGGAAAACAGTCAAATCTGATTTGCTGAGTAAATCAAAACCACCATTTGTCTTATAAGCGAGCACAAAGTTATCTTGAACTTTTCCATCAATGTAATATGATTCACTAAGTTTCCTCGTTTTGTTGTTAAAGTATTGAATGGAGTCATTTAAAATCAAACGAAATACTTCATAATTGAGTCGAGTAATGGAGTCATAATTTTGACTAAGAACAAGTTCATCTTCAAACATAAGAGACCAATTATCTCCTTCGCGATAGCAATACCAACTAGTATCTAAGAAGCTCACCTGATCGTAAATGGGTTCGGTGAAAACCGCTCCTTTACTGTCAATTACGCCAACTTTACTTTTGGAATGATAAATAAATTTTTGCCCGATATAACTATAATCTAAATAGTCATAAGTTGGCGCTAGAAAATTTTTTCCGTCCGCGTCAATCAATCCCCATTTTCCATTGTCAGCAATAGGCAATAGTTTGGAATGTTGTGCCCAAATAGCTGATGATGAAACTATGATCAGGAATATTAAAAACTTCCTTATCATATCATTAAAGTCTAGCGATAATCTTTTCTAAATCTCCTTTGTTGTCTAGCTTTTCATCTAAGACATCCATGTCAAAAGTGTAGTTGTTTTTGCCGTAACAACTAGAGATATCTTGATTGTAAACTGCCACTTGGTTGTCCGGTAAAATGGCTAATATTTTAGCATCTAATGATTTATCAATTCCGAAATTAGGCCACATAGCCTTAGGGTAATTAACAACTATATCTGAATTTGGATAAACAACAAATACCAAACTTTTTTCTTTGTACTTGTTCATTTCATGAAAGTTAAAATCAGCTAAAATAGGTTCAGGGTCGGCCATGCTATGAATAAAGTCGTAATTGTAAGTGCCGAAACCACTAATGTTCACAGAGCGAATAAAGGGTTTTTGCAGATAATCAATTTTGTCGGCGATTTCAATCTTTTTACTTTGATAAGCAGCCAGAGCGTTTTCAAAATCTTCTCCTTGCAATGCGGCTTTTACCTTTGTGGTGAATGATTTTTCACCTTTTTTCATGGTTAAAAAATATTCATAGGCCACTTCATTTGTAGGACTAAGGTCAAAATCATTGAACTGGGTGTTGGTTACCCATTTGTTTTTGCGCGGATCCAAAGAGTCTTGGTCTCCAACATATTCCCAAACTATTCCTGAAAAAATTGATAATTCTTCATAATCAGAAAGATCAAAATTTAAATCCAGAACGAATGCATCTTCACTTGCTTCTTTAGGTAATATTGGTTTTCTAGATGGGTCATGCCTAGGGTTAATCGCTGGTTTTTCAGGAGCATTTTCAAAAGTCCAATCACCAGTTTGCTCGTTCAATTCATAGAAATTGAATCCTTGGTCTTTATCTGAAGCTAAATTTACTTTTAAAGATTCACCCTCTTTCACATACACTTTTTCGTTGTTCACTCTAGCATCTAATGTGAACATTCCTGCTGATTCAAAATTATTTGAAACACCAGCTGAATCATACGTCATAGGAATTCCAGAAGCTAAAATATCGGCTGCAGAATGATATTGCGTAAAGGCCAAATCAACTTGTTCTTCAATTGGGTTTCCGTTGGCATCTACAATGGCATTGGCCGGAATTTCTATTGAAGTTCCATTTGGTGAATGAAAGGTGTTGGCAACTTTAGGGTCTAGTTTAAAAATAGTGTCATTTTGAAAGTCGCCGTTTAATGGGCTATTGATTACCGTTTCATTTTCATTAGGTTGATTTGAGTTTTCGTCTGAGTTTGTGCCTGCACAACTAAATAATAGTCCTACAATTGCAATAAGTACTAATTTGTCCATAATTTTGAGTTTAGTGAAATAAATCTACTTGTATTAATTTAACAACTTTATATTAAAGGGTTACAATTCAAAATGTAAGTCCTGTAAAAAAGTAACCTATGAGCCGTATAATTTTTTGTGTTTTAATTGTTTTGTCTTTCAATTCTTTCGCTCAGTTTGACCAAATAGAATTGACAGAGGCTAATGCCATGAAGCTTGTTGAAGTGCCTATTGCGTGTATTCATAAAGAGTATCCAAATAAATTAGGCCAAGTATTGACAGACTCTTCGCATATTGATACACCTTCTTCACTACATCCTATTTTTTATGGTTGTTTTGATTGGCATTCATCTGTGCACGGACATTGGTTAATGGCAAAAACATTGAATTCGTTTCCAGATTCGCCAAAGTCTAAAGAAATTATAGTCCTATTTGATCAGCAATTCACCGTGCCTAATGTGCAAAAAGAGTTACTATACTTTCAACCTAAATTGAACCGATCATATGAAAGAACTTATGGTTGGGCATGGTTATTAAAATTGCAAGTTGAACTAATAGATGCCGATAAAAAATTCAATAAGTCTTGGTCAAAAAATCTCCAATCCTTGGTGGATCAAATTGTAACATCTTACAAGGAGTTTTTGCCAAAAATGTCATACCCAATAAGAGTTGGTGAACACACGAATACAGCTTTCGGCTTGTCGTATGCTTATAATTACGCAGTTAAAGTTAATGACCTTGAATTCCAAGATCTTATTAGTTCTAGAGCAAAAGACTTCTATTTAAATGATGAGAATTGTCCGTTGAGTTGGGAGCCTAGTGGTTTTGATTTTATTTCTCCTTGTTTGCAAGAGGCTGAGCTCATGTCTAAAGTGCTACCTCAAAAAGAATTTGTCAAGTGGATAAAAGCATTTTTACCGCAACTTTTTGAAAAGGAATTTACACTTGAACCAGGCAAAGTTTTGGACAGAACGGACGGCAAGTTAGTGCATTTAGATGGTTTGAATTTCTCCAGGGCTTGGTGTTTTTATCGATTATCAAAAGTGCTGCCGAAACAGGCTGATTTGCTGATTTCTCTCGGGGATAAACATATCAAATCCTCTTGGTCTCAAGTGGTTGGTTCAGACTACATGGGGAGCCATTGGTTAGCTTCTTTTTTGCTCTATGCAATGGAGGTAAAGTCCGGTTCTTAAATTTTGCAACCATAATATTTGATATTAAAAAGCGTTTACCTTTTTCTAATTAACGCTTTTTAACTTTTTGTATGTAACAAGGTTACCTTTTCAATTGTCTCACATAAAATACTGAAGCCAGTTTTGGTTTTAGTTATAAAAGTAACCTACATATGAAAAAGTTCAGCCTAATTATTTCTTGCCTGTTATTGACAGTATCAAGTATTGCAAAGAAGATCACAAATGTTTCAGAATTAAAGGGAGATTTCAATCAAATCACAGAAATTGATTTTAGTAATAAAGGAATTATAGATTTTCCTTTGGATATTTTAAAGTGTAAAAATCTAAAAGCGCTTAATTTATCTAATAACGGATTTGTCAAGATGCCTAAGCAATTAAGCAAGCTTACTAAGCTCAAATCTTTAGACCTTTCTGAGAATCAAAATATGAGTCCGTATTCATTAAAAATGATTTTGGATAGTTCTAAATTTCAGCTTGAAAGTTTATCTATTGCAAATTGTGCCTTATTTTTTCTCCCAAACTCTATTGCGAATCAAGCTGAATTGAAAGATTTGGATATTTCATCCAATTATATCAGAAAACTACCCTACGAAATGATGCAGTTGAATAGACTGGAGCGTTTAAATGCAGCTTCAAATCAACTTGAGCAAATGGCAAACCTATGTAGTTATTGGTGGTCGTTAAAAGAGATTGATGTAACTGATAATGCAAAGCTTGACGCAAACGGGCTCATGATGAGTTTGAGTTACATGGATGGATTAGAGCGAATTGCTATTTCAAATATTACAGAATTGCCCTCGTCTTTCAAATATCTACAAGTGAATGATTTAACTTTTGAACATTCTACCATTCCGCATTTTAGAAGAAGAGATTATGCTTCAAAAATAGGACGTTTAAGTTTTGTGGATTGTAATTTTCCAAACCCTGAGGAGGTAGTAAATTCTCTAAATGAACATGTAAAACCTAGTCATTTAACTTTTGCTCAAATGGAAGCACAGCAGTTGGTACCTTTTTTAAGTGTTAACGTAGATTCATTGGTGATAAGAAATAATGGGCTTTCAGCTATTTCTCCTATTGCAAAAATGTCCGACTTAAAATGGGTAGATGCTAGGCAAAATAAAATCAAACAATCTGATATTGAACTGTTACATAAAACTAGACCTGAGGTTGAGATTATGTATTCAGAGCCAGTTCAAAAACAAGTTGGAATCATTCCGCCATTTAAGGGGTTAGAACCTAAACCAATAAGTAAAAATGTAATAGCCGGAAAAGAGCAAAGTGTAAAGTTAGGCGAAACAGTTTTTGAGATTCCGGCAGATGCTTTTGTTGATGTAAATGGAGCAATCTATAAAGGCGCGGTAGATTTGGAGTATACAGAGTACAATACCCCAACAGATATTTTCTTATCTGGAATTTCAATGACAACTTCTACGGAAGATGGAGAAGAACAAGTAATGCTTTCTTCTGGTGGGATGTTTAAGATTGAAGCAAAAGATAACCAAGGGAACAAACTTGAGGTGAATGCAGACTCCCCAATATCAGCGAACGTACGAACTCAAAATCAAAATTCGGACATGAGAACTTGGGTGATGAAAGATGATGGAGTGTGGGAAGAAAGAGGAATGAACGACTTACTGAAATTGTTTAATGTTGACACAGAAGAATTGGACTCAATCATGGGAGACAATCTCTATGATATGGAAGAGGATGGTGTGCTTTACCTGAGAGATCGATACGTGCCTAAAGTTAAAAAGGCGCCAAAATTGAAGGAGTTTTATATTGAGTTTGAAAAATTACCAACTTGGCACAAGAAAAAAGAAATGACCTATGAGAATGGATTGGCCGTTGTTAAAACAAGAGAGCATCATGCTGATTTTATTGCGTCTCAAAAATTACTTTTTGATGGAGATAGCGCGGCGTTTTATAAAGAAACCTTAGAAAAAATAGAAGCAGCTTGTAAGGATAAATATAAAGATTTGAGGCTGAGAAACTCAGCTTACTATTCAAGATTTGGTTTAAACTTAATCTCAAATTTACAGTTGAAACCAGATTATGAAAATGACAATTTAGACCTAGTTTTCAATTTTAAAGATTCGGTCATTAACATTCCAGTCATATTTGACACCAAAGTCAAGTCGAACAACTATAGATCAAAAGAATTGGCATCTAACTTCACTAATTATCAATATAATTTGAAGCGGTATGTGAAAGAGAAACGCAGAAATAAAAACAGACTTGCCCCATTCATTGCTCGAATGCAGATGAAAATTGCGAAGAAGGCTAGAGAAGCTGAAAAAAGACGTCTTAAGGCTTTAGAGCGTCAAAGAAAAGCGATAGAAAAAGGACGAGATGCGAGTATGCTCAGAGTGGTACCTATTACTACTTTTGGATTATGGAATTGTGATGCAAGATCGCGTATGCAAAAACCTAAAAAACTAAATGTAGATTTTACTCATGCTGATGGAGAAGTTATTGCAGAAGAGGAAGAGCAGATAGTAGTTATTGATAGAAGTTCAAATGGAGTATTAAGGTTTCAGGACAGAGCTCGGGCATTTTTTGATAGCAATTCGGCAAATTTAATCGTTGTGTTTTTTGCGACTGGAATAGGAATATTTCAAACATGGAAACAGGAGATTAAGAATAAAGAAATGAAGCTTCACTTTTTAGATAATGAAGAAGTAGATCGCAATAAAATTAATCGATATATCACGGGAACATGAGAGTTGTAGTGCAAATAAGCGTTCTAGTTTTTATCGCGTACTCATGTAGCGGACAGAACAGAAAATTTTTAATTCACTTTAATAATAGTTCGAACTTTCAACATGAAGTGCGTTCTGCAAGTGATGCAAGATTGAGTTATGAATCATTTGATGAAGAAGAAATTTGTGGAGGAACGATAGACGCCATCAATTCTAATTTATTAAGACGTAATAGAGATGAGCTGAGGCAAGATTCTATTTTAAATAGATTATGTGAATCTGCAGTTGAGAAGTTTTCAAAATCACGTTTTGTTTATCGAAAAAAACTAAAAAAAGAATTAGCCTCAATTGATTATGCTTTGCGTTTATCTGGGGCAAGCAACAGGATGTTATTGACCTATTGTTTCAGAGTTGATTTGTTAGATTTAGTTCCTGGGGCAAGTTTTTATTGCAATAAAAGAGAGAAGACTTCCGCTATCCACTTATATGAAGGCAAAGCTCCTAAAATTAGAAATAAAGAGCATCCTGATTATAAAGATCCTGTTCCGCTTAAAACCAAAACTGTACGGCAAACTGTTGATGAAATTATGCGTGTTTTTACGTCAAAAAATGGTATGCGAGAAGTGAATTCAAGAAAGTATACGCAAGTTGGATTGGCTTGCAGGTTGGATGATCGCACATTGAATCAATCAAAGAGACCTACATTGTATTTTTCGATAATGTTGGCCGGAAAGCAGATGCAACAGGTGAAAAAGAAAGATGTAACCGAAAGAATTATGCGTTATGATGAATAATGTTCCTTGTAATAATCTTGATAATCGCCCGAAGTGATGTTGTCAATCCATTCTTCATTGTCCAAATACCATTGAATTGTTTTATCTAAACCTTCTTCAAACTCAAGAGAAGGAACCCACCCTAATTCATTTTTAATTTTATTGGCATCAATTGCGTAACGCATGTCGTGCCCGGCTCTGTCGGTAACGAAAGTGATTAATTTTTCAGAGGTACCTGCATCTCTAGCAAGTTTTTCATCCATGATACGACACATTTCTTTCACTAAGGCAATATTTGTCCATTCATTCCAGCCACCAATGTTATAGGTTTCGCCAATTTCCCCTTTGTGAAAAATAGTATCTATTGCTCGAGCATGATCTTCTACCCATAACCAATCTCTAACATTTTCACCTGTTCCATAAACAGGAAGTGGCTTGTTGTTTTTGATGTTGTTAATCATCAATGGAATCAGTTTTTCTGGAAATTGATGAGAACCGTAGTTGTTTGAACAGTTGGATATTTTAACTGGTAATTTATAGGTGTGGAAATAGGCTCTTACTAAATGATCTGAGCTCGCTTTTGATGCAGAATAAGGGCTTCTAGGATCATAGGCAGTGTCTTCTAAAAAGAAACCTTCTTCACCTAACGAACCATAAACTTCGTCTGTAGAGATGTGATAAAAAGTATGATTGTCACCAGTCCAATTCGTTCTGGCAACTTCTAGCAGATTGGCTGTTCCAACAATATTTGTGATAATGAATTCCATGGGACCAGAAATTGAACGGTCAACATGTGATTCTGCAGCTAAGTGGATGACATCTGTTATTTTTTCTTTTTCAAACAGTTGAACTAGAAAGTCCTTGTCTTGAATATCTCCTTTGACAAACGTATAATTAGGAGCATTTTCAATATCCGTTATATTTTTAAGATTTCCAGCATACGTCAATTTGTCCAAGTTGACAATGTCGTAATTGGGGTATTTATTGATAAATAGTCGCACTACATGAGAACCAATAAAACCAGCTCCTCCGGTTACTAAAATTCTTTTCTTCATGCTTTTGAAACGCTTATTATCAGTTTTTATTCCTTAAAAAATCTTAAAGTGACCAGTAGTCGATATTCTTGATTTTGTTTTTGTAGATACCTTTTAAATCAACAATGATTCCTTTATCATCTCTTAAAAGATTTTGAAAGTCAGCTTCTTCCATTTCCACATATTCGGCGTGGTTTACAGCTACGATTACTGCGTCATAGTCATTTGTTGGAGCCGCTTTAATTTCAAATCCATATTCTTCAAACACTTCGGCAGAATCTGCATGTGGATCTACAACGTCAACTGTACAAGCAAAAGATTCTAGTTCCTTGATAACATCTTCAATTTTTGAATTTCTAATGTCAGAAACGTCTTCTTTAAAGGTTGCTCCCATTACCAAAACTTTGGCTTCCATTGGGTTTTTGCCGTGTCCGATCATCTTCTTCACGGTTTGTTTACCCACATAGAATCCCATAGAATCGTTCACGTATCTTCCAGAATTGATGATTTTGGCGTGATATCCAACTTGCTTGGCTTTATGCGTTAAATAATAAGGGTCTACTCCAATACAATGTCCACCTACAAGCCCGGGTCTGAAATTCAAGAAATTCCATTTGGTTCCTGCCGCAGCAAGTACATCATAGGTATTGATTCCTAATTTGTTAAAGATGATAGAAAGCTCATTAATTAAAGCAATGTTGACGTCTCTTTGCGTGTTCTCAATAATCTTTGCAGCTTCAGCAACTTTAATGGATGCTGCTCTATGTACTCCGGCTTCAACTACTAATTCGTATGTTTTGGCGATATGCTCTGCAGAGTCAGGGTCGCAACCTGAAGATACCTTAACAATAGATGAAAGTGTGTGAACTTTATCTCCAGGATTAATTCTTTCTGGAGAGTAACCAACTTTAAAGTCATCCATAAATTTTAACCCAGATTCTGCTTCTAAAACAGGGATACAATCTTCTTCTGTACACCCAGGGTAAACAGTAGATTCATAAACTACGTAATCTCCCTTTTTTAAAACTTGACCAACTGTTGAACTCGCTCCTAGTAATGGAGTCAAATCAGGTAGTTTACTGTCGTCAATAGGTGTTGGCACAGCTACTACGTAAAAAGATGCTGCTTCTAAATCTTTAATATTATGCGTGAAACTTATATCACAACCATCAAAATCTGATGCCACTAATTCATTAGAGGGGTCAATATTATTACGCATCATTTCAACACGTTTCGCATTGATGTCAAATCCGATAACTTTAATTTTTTTTGCAAATTCTAAGGCAATTGGTAAACCTACATATCCTAATCCTACAACTGCTAATGTTGCTTCTTTATCTACAAGTTTTTCGTAAATTGATTTCATTTTTCAATAAGTATTTTGCTGATCTTTAAGATCTTGTTTTTTCATTAAAGTAGTTGTCACGCACTTCGTAAATACGTTCTATAATCTCAACAACTTTTAAACCTTCAAGCGCATTTGTTGTTGGAGTAGTTCTGTTTTTTAGCGAATCTACTACATTTTCAATAATATAATGATGATTTGCGGCAGAACCTTTGTAATGACCGTAGTCATTTGCAGGGTTTGAAGGAGGCAGTTCTGGCATTTCATAATTTTCTATGTTGCACACTTCAATTTCGTTCATGTACTGTCCTCCGATTTTTACTGATCCTTTTTCACCAATAATTGTCATTGAACTTTCAAGGTTTTGATTCCAAATAGAAGTAGAGTAGTTGAGAGCACCCATTCCACCGTTTACGAATTCAAAATTTACAAACCCTGAATCTTCAAAAGCAGTAGAGTCTTGATGATTAAAGTCTGCAAATCTGCCTTGAATATTTTTAATGTCACCAAATAACCAATACATGATGTCAATGAAATGCGAGAATTGGGTAAATAAAGTTCCACCATCTAAGTCAGGTGTTCCTTTCCATCCTCCGGCTTTGTAATATCTGTCGTCTCTGTTCCAGTAACAATTCAATTGAACCATATAGATATCACCTAGTTTTTTGTCTTTAATAACACTCTTAATCCATTCTGAGGGAGGAGAGTATCTGTTTTGCATGACACAAAAAACTTGCTTAGAATTCTGAAGTGCTGTATAAATAACACTTTCACAGTTGTCTTTAGACAGTCCCATTGGCTTTTCACAAACTACGTGGTATCCAGCGCCTAAAGATTTTTTTGCTTGTTCAGCATGTAAGCCGTTAGGTGTGCAAATACAAATTACGTCTATACTTAATTTTGCATTTAGTAATTCTTCTATGGAATGGAAAAAAGGGACGTTTCCGAATGGTTCAAGTGCTAAGTCACCTTTGTTAGCAATATCTACTAAACCAACTAATTCAGATTCCTCATTTCGAGCAATCATAGTCGCATGACGTTTACCTATATGGCCACAGCCTACAACTGCAAACCGAATTATTTTATCTTCTGACATTATACTTTTTCAACTTTATTATTTTCTAATTTGTACGATCCGCCTGATTCTGGGCAGGTAGCCATACCATCTGAATTAAATTCTAAACGGTGACCGTACTCACTCATCCAGCCAATTTGTTTTGCCGGATTTCCAACTAAAAGGGCAAAAGCAGGAACTTCTTTTGTTACCACTGCACCTGCACCTATAAACGCAAATTCTCCAATAGGGTTTCCGCAAACTATTGTTGCGTTAGCACCAATTGATGCCCCTTTGCCCACTTTCGTTTTTAAATATTGGTCTCTTCTGTTTACAGCAGACCTTGGGTTCATGACATTTGTGAAGACCATTGAAGGCCCTAAAAAAACATCATCAGCACATTCTACTCCTGTATAAATTGAAACGTTGTTTTGAACTTTAACATTGTTTCCTAAAACAACTTCTGGTGAAACCACCACGTTTTGACCAATGTTACAATTTTCGCCAATGGTGCAGTTAGGCATGATGTGCGAAAAATGCCAAATTTTGGTTCCTTCCCCTATAGAACATCCTTCGTCTATAACTGCTGATTCGTGTGCAAAATAGCTGCTCATTTTTACTTCACAATATATTTATCAAAATCGTAATGATCTTTTTCGTTTAATTCAGCCTCTGAAAGACTTTTAAAATAAGCGTAAGTTCTTTTTAAACCTTCTGCTCTTCCTATAGTTGGTTCCCATCCTAAAAGCTCTTTAGCTTTAGTGATGTCTGGCTGTCTTTGTTTAGGGTCATTCACCGGTAATTCTTTATAAATCACTTTTTGTTCAGTTCCAGTTAACTGAATAATTTCTTCAGCAAAATCTGCAATTGAAATTTCATCTGGGTTCCCTACATTGACCGGTTGATGATAACCAGAATGCAGTAATCGAACAATTCCTTCAACTAAATCATCTACATAGCAAAACGATCTTGTTTGAGAACCGTCACCGAACACAGTTAAATCTTCTCCTCTTAGGGCCTGACCAATAAATGCAGGAAGTACTCTTCCGTCATTCAATCGCATTCTTGGTCCGTATGTATTAAATATTCTAACAATTCGAGTATCTACTTTATGATAGGTGTGATAAGCCATGGTCATGGCTTCTTGAAATCTTTTGGCTTCGTCATACACCCCTCTTGGACCAATGGGGTTTACATGTCCCCAATAATCTTCTGTTTGCGGATGTACTTCAGGATCTCCGTAAACCTCTGAAGTTGATGCGATCATTAAGGTGGCATCTTTTGCTTTAGCTAATCCCAAACAATTGTGAATTCCTAAAGACCCAACTTTCAAAGTTTGAATAGGAATTTTCAAATAATCAATTGGACTAGCCGGAGATGCGAAATGTAAAATATAATCCAGCTTTCCAGGAATATGAATGAACTTACTTACATCATGGTTGTAAAATTCAAAATTCTCTAACTTAAATAAGTGTTCAATGTTCTTTAATCGCCCAGTGATCAGATTATCCATGGCAATAACATGGTAATCGTCTTTTACAAAACGATCACACAAATGCGAGCCTAAAAAACCAGCCGCACCTGTTATTAATATTTTTTTTCTTTCACTCATTTAGCTAAGAATTGTTCTTCTTCCAATACTTTCATAATAAAAGCCTTTACCCTCCATTTCTTCAAGGTCAAAAAGATTTCTACCATCAAATATTTTTGGTGAAGTCAAAGTTGATTTGATTTTATCAAAGTCTGGATTTCTAAATGCTCCCCATTCAGTAGCAATCAACAAAGCGTCCTTATTTTCAATGGCCTCATAAGCGTTTGAACTAAACGTTATTTTATCACCATAAAGTGCTTTAACATTGTCCATGGCCTCTGGGTCATATGCCGATATAGTTGCTCCTGCCTCCAATAATGCATCTATCATATATAAAGCCGGTGCTTCTCTAATGTCGTCTGTATCTGGTTTAAAGGCTAAGCCCCATAATCCAAAGTTTTTTCCATTTAAATCACCGTAATGATTTTTTAATTTTTCGATTAGCTTGATTTTTTGTCCATGATTCACATCAAGTACGGCGTCTATAATGCTGAACTTGTAACCTACCTCATTTCCTGATCTTACAAGCGCCTGTACATCTTTTGGAAAACATGATCCTCCAAATCCAATTCCTGGAAACAAAAATCTTTTTCCAATTCTTGTGTCAGAACCCATACCAATTCTTACATCATCCACATTAGCCCCTACTTTTTCACAAAAATTGGCAACCTCATTCATGAAGGTGATTTTTGTTGCTAAAAACGAATTGGCAGCATATTTTGTCAACTCGGCAGATTTTTCATCCATGAATATAATTGGGTTGCCTTGTCTTACAAATGGTTTGTAAAGTTCTTTCATTGCAATTCGTGCTCTTTCAGAACTTGATCCTATAACCACTCTATCTGGTTTCAAAAAGTCATCAACTGCAAAACCTTCTCTTAAAAATTCCGGATTTGATACAATGTCAAAATCAACCTTCGCATTTTTTGCCACTGCTTCGTGCACTTTTTCAGCTGTTCCAACAGGTACGGTTGATTTATCCACAATTACCTTGTAATCCGTAATCATTTTTCCCAATTCTTCTGCAACTCCTAAAACATAGCTTAAGTCAGCCGACCCATCTTCACCTGGAGGTGTAGGCAAGGCTAAAAAGATGATTTCTGATGCATCTACTGCAGCTTTTAAATCTGTTGTGAAAGACAATCTTTCTTGTTTAATATTTCGTTCAAAAATGACATCTAAATGTGGTTCATAAATTGGAACTACGCCATTTTTCATTTGCTCAACCTTATTTGCATCAATATCAACACAAATAACATTGTTTCCTGTTTCGGCGAAACAAGTTCCTGTAACTAGTCCAACATATCCAGACCCTACAACCGCAATTCTTTTCATTCTATTCTAATTTTTTTCTAAATATTCTATAACGTTATCACAAATAAATTGCAATTGTTCTTTTTCTAATTCGGTGTGCATTGGCAGCGATAAAACTATTTTGCACAATTCATTGGTTACCGGAAAATCTTCATCATTATACTCAGAAGCGCCATATGCTTCTTGCGTATGCAAAGCTTTCGGGTAATAAATCATTGCAGGAATACCTTTCGATTTTAAGTATTCTTGCATATGAAACTGATCAATCCCGTCAATTTTCAAAGTATATTGATGAAAAACGTGGGTTGACTGTGGATTTAAGGCCGGTGTTTCAATCCTATTAATAGAGCTGAAGGCTTCATTGTAAAATTGAGCAGCAGATTGACGATTGGAAATGTAAGTATCTAAATTTCTCAATTTGATTCTCAAAACAGCTGCCTGAATTGAGTCTAATCTAGAATTGACACCGATTCGATCGTAATGATATCGTTTGCTCATGCCATGATTAACAATTGAACGAATGATTACGGCTAGATCGTCATCATTTGTGAATAAAGCTCCTCCGTCACCATAGCATCCAAGATTTTTAGATGGAAAAAAGGATGTTGTTCCTACGTTGCCAATTGTTCCAGCCTTTTTTGTTACACCAGATTTTAATGTGTAGTCTGCTCCAATTGCCTGCGCATTATCTTCAATTACAAAGATGCTGTGTTCTTTCGCTAAATCCATGATGGCATCTAGGTTGGCGCATTGACCAAATAAATGAACAGGAATTATTGCTTTGGTTTTTGGAGAGATGGCAGCTTTAATGGCGTCAATAGATATGCAAAAAGTGTCAGGGTCAACATCTACCAAAACATGTTTGAGTTTCAATAATCCAACAACTTCTACTGTTGCAGCAAAAGTGAAATCTGAAGTAATCACTTCGTCTCCGGGTTCTAATCCCAAAGCCATTAACGCTATTTGAAGTGCATCAGTTCCATTTGCACAAGGAATTACATGCTTAACATCTAAATAAGTTTCAAGCTCAGATTGAAAAGCTTTAACTTCAGGGCCATTAATAAAAGCGGAAGAGGCTATTACGGCCTGTGTAGCGGTGTCAACTTCAGTTTTGATTTTCTCATACTGAGTCTTCAAGTCGACCATCTGAATCTGCTTCATTTCTTATAAAAAAAGTTAAGTGGTGTAATTAGGATGCGAATATAACCAATAATCTACTGAAATGCTCGTTACTTTGCTAGCGAATTCATAATTTCGTACCATGAGAATATTTCTGATTGTCCTTACTTTTTTAACCGTTAATTCTTTC
This sequence comes from Crocinitomicaceae bacterium, assembly GCA_039939375.1. Taxonomy (GTDB): domain Bacteria; phylum Bacteroidota; class Bacteroidia; order Flavobacteriales_D; family Crocinitomicaceae; genus Paracrocinitomix. The sequence continues at coordinate 1,039,750 of JBDVJO010000011.1, forward strand.
GCTCAAAGAAATTTAAGAGATTCATCTTTAAATACAATGATTGTTGGACTGAATTATAAATTTAATCTGACATCAGGGGATTTGAAAGATTTATGGGGGTTCAATCATCAAATTGGAATCACTTACGACAATAAATTCAAAAATAACTTCACTTTAGGACTGAGTTCTGGATTTATTTTTGGGAATCAACTGAAAGATTCTACCATTTTTGTTTCTCTCGTTAATGATTTTGGAACCATAACGAATTTAGGAGGAGGACCTGCTGAGATTTTATTTGTGATGCGTGGAATGACAGCCAATATTAATGCTGGGTATGTTTTTAATAGATTTGGTAGGAATCCCAATTCGGGGATATGGCTGCAAGGCGGAGCAGGGTTTTTAATGCATAAAATCCGGATAGAGAGTTTATATGATGATGTTCCTCAGCTAGAGGGTGATTACAGAAAAGGATATGATCGATTACATATGGGGTTTCAAACAAAAGAGTTTATTGGTTATTTATTTCAGGCCGATAAAAAGTTCTTGAATTTCTATGCCGGATTTGAGTTCATTCAAGGTTGGACTCAAAATCAGAGAAATTATAATTTTGATTTGGGCGGTCCAGATCCTGGAATTAAGCAAGATTTTCTTTGGGGAGTTAAAGCTGGATGGTTAATACCAATTTATAAAAGAGCGCCAAGAGATTTTTATTTCGATTAATTCATGAAGTTTTTCTACAGTTTAGGGGTTAATGCATACGTAGCAGGAATAAAAGTTTCTTCTTTGTGGAATAAAAAAGCGAGTATGTGGGTTGCTGGTAGACAAGACGTTTGGCAGCAGGTAGAGAACTTCAAAACGGACAAAAAAGTAGTTTGGTTTCATTGTGCAAGTCTAGGGGAGTTTGAGCAGGGAAGACCTTTAATGGAAGCCTTGAAAGCTCAAGAAGATGTTGCAATTGTTCTCACTTTTTTTTCGCCTTCTGGTTATGAAATAAGAAAGAATTATGAAGGAGCAGATTTGATTGTTTATTTGCCAAAAGATTCAAAGAAAAATGCAAAGAGATTCTTGCAGGCAATTCATCCTGAAAAGATTTTTTTTGTAAAATATGAGTTTTGGGCAAATTACATTTTAGAGGCAAAAAAGCTTAATAAAAGTGTCTATTCAGTTGCGGCCCTTTTTAGAGAAAATCAAATATTTTTCAAATGGTACGGAGGGTATTTTAGGAAAATTTTGAGTGCGTTTGATACCTTGTTTGTGCAGAATGAAGCTTCAAAAAAAATACTGCAATCTATTGAGGTTGACTCAGTGGTTGCAGGGGACCCCAGGTATGATCGGGTGACAGGTAATGCAGCCAAAGTTGTTCAGTATCCTGAAATTGAGGAATATATTGGAAGTCAAAAAGTATTGGTTTGTGGATCCATTTGGAAAGAGGATTTAGAAGTGCTTTTTGAAAAAATCAACCAGTTAAACGATTGGAAAATAATTATTGCTCCGCATGAAATTGAAGGGGTATTCATTCATGAAATTATTCAAAAAATAAAATTAAAATCAGTTCAATATTCGGTGTTAACTAATCAGCAAAATGATGCTAATGTTTTGATTATTGATAATATAGGGATGTTGATGAATGTATACCAATATGCAGATGTTGCTTACGTTGGTGGAGGGTTTAAAACCGGATTACATAACATTTTAGAGCCTGCTGCGTTTGGTGTGCCCGTGATTTTTGGTGACAAACATGAGAAATTCCCAGAAGCGAAAGAGTTTATTACAAATGAAGTTGGTTTTTCAGTGAGTGGCAAAGAAGTGTTAGCTTCTGTTTTTGATGAATTAGCTTCTACAAATGAAAAAGAAAAAGTCAAAGCTTTTATGGCTGAAAGAACCGGTGCCACAGATAAAATTTTAAAAATGATATAAAAAAAGGCAATCAGAAATGATTGCCTTTTTTACTTAGTATTGTCGAATCGATTAAACCAAACCTTGGTCAATCATTGAATCTGCAACTTTTACGAATCCTGCAATGTTTGCACCTTTTACATAATCAGTGTATCCATTTTCAGTTCCGTATTCAACACAAGCTTTATGAATTGAAATCATAATGTTGTGTAATTTCTCATCTACTTCTTCAGCTGTCCAAGAAAGTCTTAATGAGTTCTGTGACATCTCTAATCCTGAAGTAGCAACTCCTCCTGCATTTGAAGCTTTTCCTGGAGAGAATAAAATCTTCGCTTCATGGAATTTTTCAATTGCTTCAGGTGTAGAAGGCATATTTGCTCCTTCTGCTACACAGATGCATCCGTTAGCAACTAGAGTCGCAGCTTCCTCGCCATTCAACTCATTTTGAGTAGCACATGGTAAAGCAACTTCGCAAGTTTCACCCCAAGGGCGTTTTCCTTCATGGAAAGTTGATCCTGGAAATTGATTAACATATTCAGAGATTCTTCCTCTTCTGTTGTTTTTCAAATCCATTACCCAAGCTAATTTATCTGCATCAATTCCAGCCGGGTCTACAATATATCCTTTAGAATCAGAAAGTGTAATTACTTTACCTCCAAATTCTGTAGCTTTTTCACAAGCGTATTGAGCAACGTTTCCTGATCCAGAAATACAAACTGTTTTTCCTTGGAAAGAATCATTTTTAGTAGCTAACATTTCTTTAGCAAAATATACAGTACCGTATCCTGTTGCTTCAGGTCTAATCAATGATCCACCCCAGTTTCTTCCTTTTCCAGTTAAAACTCCAGTAAATTCATTTCTTAGTCTTTTGTATTGTCCGAACATGTATCCGATTTCTCTTCCTCCAACACCTATGTCACCAGCAGGCACATCAGTGTCAGGTCCGATATGTCTTGATAATTCTGTCATAAAAGATTGACAAAACTTCATTACTTCATTATCAGATTTCCCTTTAGGGTCAAAGTCAGATCCACCTTTACCACCACCCATTGGTAATGTGGTTAAAGAGTTTTTGAATACTTGCTCAAATCCTAAAAACTTAAGAATAGATAAGTTGACAGATGGGTGAAATCTTAATCCTCCTTTATAGGGTCCAATAGCTGAATTAAATTCAACTCTGAAACCTCTATTTACTTGAGTTTTCCCATTGTCGTCTAACCAAGGAACTCTAAAAATGATTGTTCTTTCTGGTTCAACCATTCGTTCAAGAAGATTGATTCCTTGATACTTTGGATTTTCTTCAATGAATGGAATAATAGCTTCAGCAACTTCAACTACTGCCTGCATAAACTCAGGCTCGTGTCCGTCTTTAGCTTTTACTTTATCCATGAACTCATTGATTTGAGCTGCATATTTTTCTGACATGTTCTTTGTTTTTGTCTTTAATAGTGGGGGTAAAAATAAATAATTTTTAGTTAGAAATACCTTCTAAAAAATAAATGTTGCAATTCTTCATTAAAATAGGAATTCAATAATCTAAATCAACTTTTGGACGCCCTTATTCGTCTTAACTTTCAAAGGCTTTTATTTTTAATTTTCTTATCTTGCAATCATGCGTATAAAGTTGGGCATTATATTATTTTTCAGCTGTTTAATTTCTATTGTCGGAATTTCGCAAGAAATAGATCGACCTGAAGGAATTTATAAGTTTTTGGAAAATAAAGGGCAATGGCCTGCACATGTGAACTTTAAAGCTGATGTGCCTGGGGGAAATATTTGGCTAGAGCAAAATAGAATCATCTATCAATTTTATCAGAGAAACGATTTTCACAGTCATTTAGGTGAAGAAAAACCCCATTTTGATTTAGAAATTAAAGAGCATTTGGTTTACGCCAAATTTTTAAATGCTTCAGAGCATCCAAGCATTGAAAAAAAACTACCGTCAAAAGATTATTACAATTTCTTCATTGGGAATGATGAAAGTAAATGGGCTTCAGATGTTAAGGCATATCATGAAGTGACGTATCAAAATTTGTATGACGGGATAAACTTGATGTTTTTTGAAAAAGAAGGACAATTGAAATATGAATATATACTGAGTCCTGGGGCAGATGCAAATGAAATTCAACTGGCTTATTATGGAGTTAAAGGCATAAAGAAATCAAAGTCTGGAGGATTAAGAGTTATTGGTGCACTTGGCGAAATAATGGAGGAAAAACCATATGCCTATCAAATAAAAAATGGAAAAATAGTTGAGGTTGCTTGTGAATTCGTGGTGTCCAATAAAAATGAGGTTTCATTTGAATTAGGTGATTATGATTCTTCTATTGAGTTGGTTATTGACCCGGTATTGGTATTTGCGACTTATAGTGGCTCAGTAACCGATAATTTCGGAATGACCGCAACCTATGCTTATGATGGTAAAGCGTATTCTGCAGGAATGGTTTTCGGAAATGCTTATCCTGCTCCGGCACCTGCTTGGAATGATACACCTAATATTACTGTAGCATCTACAGGAGTGGCAACTACAGATGCCTTTGTTTCAAAATACTCAGCTGATGGAACAACAATGCTTTGGACTAATTTTGTAGGAGGAGGGGATAATACGCAAGGAACAGAAACGGTTCATTCCTTGATTTGCGACACTTTAAACAATATTTACATGTATGGTGTGACTTCAAGTACTGATTTCCCAACCATGAATGCTTATCAATCTGCGCACGGCGGAGGTACGCCTGTTACATTTAATTCTACCGGAACTAATTTTGGAACTCAGGGTACGGATATTTATACGGTTAAAATTAGTTCTGATGGACTAAATTTACTCGGAGCAACATACATTGGAGGAACAGGGAATGACGGAATTAATTATTTGGTGACATCTGGAAATTATGGTAGTGCTGCGAGCTATGACTCCTTGTCTTCTAATTATGGCGATCAATTTAGAGGTGAAATCATGTTAGATTCCATGAATAATATTTTGATAGCCTCAAATACGCGATCGACAGATTTTCCAACAATGAATCCAATTCAGGCCGCTAATGCTGGTCAGCAAGATGGGGTGGTATTTAAGTTATCTGCTGACTTCTCTAGTTTAATGTGGTCTACTTATTTTGGAGGTACTGAAAATGATGCATGTTATTCTGTTAAAATTGATTCGTCTTATAATGTGTTATTTGCTGGTGGCACGAGTTCAACTGATATTCCTGGAACCACAGGAGGATTGACTCCTGCTTTTCAAGGCGGAAAATGTGATGGGTTTGTAGCAAAATTAGCACCGGATGGGCAGTCATTAACGCAGTCAACTTACATAGGTACGAATCAATATGATCAAACTTTCTTTCTAGAAATAGATCGTTGGGATAATGTATATATCGTTGGACAAACTGACGGCGTGATGCCAATAATAAATTCAGCTTATGGTATCCCGAATTCAGGGCAATATATCACGAAAATCGAACCTGATTTAACGACAATTGTTTATCAAACTTTATTCGGAAATGGAGATGGCAATAAAGATATTTCTCCATCTGCCTTTTTGGTTGATGTTTGTGGAAATGTTTATGTAAGTGGATGGGGAGAAAATATTTTACAAGGTGCGAATCAATTAAATGGAATGCCCGTTACAACAGATGCTTTCCAAAGTACCCCTCCTAACGGTTTTGACTTTTACTTATTTGTTTTAGAGCGTGATGCCCAAGATATACTTTACGGATCTTACTTAGGAGATGCGAATGCAGGAGAACATGTAGATGGCGGAACTTCAAGGTTTGACAAGTTTGGAGTGGTTTACCAATCTGTTTGTGGTGGATGCGGAGGTAATAGTACTTTTCCAACTACTACTGATGCTTGGTCAAATTTAAATCTAAGTTCTAATTGTAACAATTTGGTGTTCAAGTTTGATTTTGAATTGATTCCAGATGCCGACTTTCAACTAAGCTCATTAGAAGGCTGTGCACCATTTACCTTGATTTTAGATAATGAAAGTAATGATACCGTTAATTCAGTATGGACTTTCCCAACAGAAGCGCAGGTAATTAGTGGTGGAGTAAATCCCGAATTGCTATTTACAGATCCGGGCACCTACGAAATTATCATATCAATAACAGATACGATTTGTAACCTTGTGGATACAGCGAAAAAAGTGATTACTGTTTATGAAGAGTTGACATTAGATGTTCCAACCAATGATACGATAGTTTGTAATTCATATACGGATGAATTAGTCGCCAATTCACAAGGAGCAGCAATTAGTTTTACCTGGTCAGATGACATCAATTTTACGAATGTGTTGAATTCTGGTCCAATGGATTCGACCATAACGATTAATCCTACACAAACGACCACTTATTACGTAACCGCATCCAATGGCTGGCCTGATTGTGATTTGATAGATTCCGTAGTGGTAACCTTTGTTGACGGGGCAATGGAATTAAACGGACCTGATGAAATGTGCCTTGGAGATACGCTAGAATTAGTGGCTAACAACTTAATTCCATCTGTTGATATCACGTATAGTTGGGCACCAAGCACTGGAATACTAGCAACAGGAGATTCGACAATTTTAGTAAGTCCTCCTAGTTCGCAATATTATTATTTAACTGGGGTAACTGATTTGGGCTGTACGCTTTATGATTCAGTTTTTATTAATGTTACTTATATAGACCCTGCAGATGTTTATGCCACTGCTACACCTGACTCAATTCCGGAAGGTGGTTCAACAGTTTTAGCAGCATTCCCAGATGTCAACGGCTATAGTTATATATGGTCACCACCAGTAGGGTTAACGTCACCAACTGGTCAAACAACAACTGCTAGCCCTGATAATGATGCCACTTATCAAGTTACCATTTTTGGAAATGGATGTGAAGCAAAAACTCAGGTTTCTGTGACTGTACTTGAATTTATTTGTGGTGATATTTACATATTCGTGCCATCTGGTTTTACGCCAAACGGTGATGGTGAAAATGATGTGGTTTATGTGAGAGGAGATAATTTACTTGAGATCGATTTCAAAATATTTGACCGTTGGGGAGAAATGGTTTTCTCATCAACAGACCAAGCAGAGGGTTGGGACGGAACTTTTAAAGGCGAATTACTAGATCCTGATGTGTACGTTTATCATTTGACAGCAATTTGTTTTGATGGACAAGAATCATTGATAAAAGGAAACATCTCTCTACTTAGGTAACTTGAAGAAATTAGGATACATACTACTTTTCTTAACGGCGAATTTTACCAATGCGCAGGATATTCATTTCTCTCAATTTGATATGAGTCCGGTTTATTTAAATCCTGCACTTACAGGGAATCACTCTTGTGATTGGAGATTCACTGCAAATCAAAGAAGTCAGTGGAGATCAGTTTCAAGACCCTATAATACAATTGCCATATCTGCTGAAAATAGAGAAGGTTGGATAATTCCAGGGCTTTATCATGCGGTGAATTTATTCCATGATGCTGCCGGAGATGGAAATTATAGAACAATTGAGTTTAACATTTCAACGGCCTATCAAATGTACCTAGATAATGACTCGGTGCATTCAGTAACCCCAGGCATTCAATTGGGCGTAAATCACAGAAGTATCAACTTTTCATTATTATCTTTTGATAATCAATTTAATGGCTACTATTACGACCCAAGCTTACCTACATTAGAAAATTTCGGAACGAATAAACGAACCGGTTTTAATATGGCCTTAGGTGCAATTTATGCTTATCGACCGGAATATAGAAAGGAAGTTGTTGCCGGAATTGGTTGGTTCAATATTCCACAAATTAAGCAAAGTTTTTACGGTGACGATTTGATTAAAAGAGATAGAAGAGTGGTGATACACGCAAAAGCCAATTATCCCTTGAATTTTGAATGGGATATTCAGCCAGCATTGTTCATGCAGTTTCAAGGCGATTATAAAGAAATCGTTTTTGGATCTAACGCTAGATATCTAATTAAAGATAGAAGAGGAGAGCTTTTGGCGCCTTACGCGGGAGTTTGGTTTAGAAATAAGGATGCTGCATATCTAACTGTTGGGTTGTATTATAATAAATGGAAAGCCGGAATTTCGTATGATGTCAACTTCTCAAAATTAACACCAGCCTCTAATCTTAGAGGTGGACTGGAATTTTCATTACAATATGTACTTTGCGTCTTTAAACCAAAAGATATTAAACACAGAATTTGTCCAGACTACCTATGATCAAATGTAATTTTCAGTTCAGGAGATTTTTGCTTTTAGGAATTCTCATTTTATTGTCTACTTCAAAGTTGAATGCGCAATCGTACACTCAGCTCATGGGGTTTGCGGATAAAAAAATGATTGAAGGAGATTATTATTACGCCATCCAATATTACAAGAAAGCCATGCAAATTGACTCCAACAATGTTGAAGTGAATTGGAAATATGCTGAAGCGTTAAGACGTTATAAGGATTACCCTAAGGCAGAATATTATTATAAAAAAGTCTACCAAAAAGAAGATGCTAAAATCTATCCGCGCAGCATATTTTGGTTGGCATCCATGCAACATTATAATGGGAAGTATGAGGAATCGTTAAAAAACTGGAAGTTATGTAAAAAGGTATTTAAAAAGCAAAAGAAAAGCTATGAATACAAAAAGAGTCAAGCAGAAATTAAAAGTTGTTTATGGGCACAAAAAGCAATTCTAGATACATCTGATTATGTCCTTTCACAGTTAGATAAACCAGTCAATTCAAAGGATACTGAACTAGCACCATTTCTTCATGGTGGAAAATTATACTTTACTTCGTTAAAAGCAGATTCTATCAATTTTATTGAGGAAGTGTATACTGAAGATTATTCGCTTCAAATCTATTCAGTAGAAGAGCAAGATAGCATGTTTCAGAATTTATCAAGAGTAAATGATGTTTACCTGAAAGGCGCGAATTCTGCGAATGGTTCATTTAGTCAAGACGGAAAACGATTTTATTTTTCTCGTTGCAATCAACGTTTTGAATGCAAAATTTTTGTGGCTAAGGTAGAGGGAGACCGTTTTACAGATATAGATAGTTTAGGTGATATTATCAATGAACCTGGAAAAATCACAACTATGCCTCATATCACGACAATTGACGGAAAAGAATATTTGTTTTTCGCTTCCAATCGGAAGAAAACCCAGGGTGGTTTAGATATTTGGTATTCAGCTTTAAGAAACGAAAACCAATATGGAAAGCCGCGAAACTTAGGTAGAGGAGTGAATTCTATAGATGATGATATTTCCCCTTTTTATGATACCCTTGAGAATAAACTGTATTTCAGTTCTTCATATCATCCTGGTTTTGGAGGGCATGATTTGTTTTACGCCCAAGATGTTAATAAACAAATGCGTTTTATGAAGGCCTATAACATGGGAATCCCTTTTAATACGTCACAAAATGACACGTATTTGGTTAAGGATACTGAAAAAGAAAAGTTTTATTGGTCATCAAACAGAATAGGAGTTGAATATGCAAAGAATCCTACTTGTTGTAATGACATATTTTCAGCAGCACTTCCAAAAATTATTGAGCCACCTTCAAGGTTTGAGTCCTTGGCTGATTTGAATAAAAAGTTGCCTGTCAAACTGTATTTTCATAATGACGAGCCAAATCCAAGAACGCGAGATTCTGTATCAACCATTGATTACATGAAGTCGTATGATGAATACCTTAAACTAAAACCAGACTATTACAAACAATACTCTCAAGGCCTAGATGGAGATGCTGCTGAAGATGCTAAAGAAGATATTGAAGATTTTTTCGTAGAATATGTTGAGCAAGGTGTTCTGGATCTTCAAGAATTTCTGAGGCTGCTAATTATTGAGCTGGATAAGGGATTTGAAATAGAAGTAACCGTAAAGGGATTTGCCTCCCCTTTAGCAAAAACAGACTACAATATTTGGTTAACCAAAAGAAGGATTAACAGTTTGATGAAGTATTTGAATACTTATCAAAACGGTGTTTTGAGACCTTACTTAACAAGTACGGCTGCGAATGGCGGAAGTCTATCTTTTGTTAAGATTCCGTTTGGGGAATACACTGCAGATCAATTGATTTCGGACAACCCCAATGATGCTAAGAATTCTGTTTACTCTAGAAAAGCCGCGCTTGAAAGAAAAATTGAGATCCAATCTGTTAGCCTAGTGACGAAAGATTCTGCTTATGCGAAAATGTATTTTGACAAAGAAGCACATGATTTTGGAGATTCGGAACAAGGCGATATCTTGACCTATGAATATAACTTTAAAAATACGGGAGATGAGGTGCTTGAAATAGGTGAAATTACGGCAGATTGTGAATGCCTTACTTGGGAATTGACAAAGCATGTTTTTCAGCCAGGTGACAGTGGTAAAATATTGGTGTCTTGGAATACTGCAGCTAAATCTGGAATCACCTTTTCTCGAATCACGATTAACTCCAATATTAAAGGCGGTAAAAAGGAGTTAACCCTTACTTCAGAAATTTCTCAATAACTGCAGTTAAATACTTATTTTTGCCGATTCTAAATGCGTTATTTTTTACTTAGCATATTAATTGTTGCTTTTTGCTCTTGTGGTAAAAATGAGTCTGTGAACACTGTCAGTGGAACAGCCCTTTCAGGTGAATCTTTTATTTGTGATGCCGAAAAAATTAAGGACGTGGATGGTGAAGCAGTGTTTGAAACTTCGAGTGAAAACATTTTTGCCAATAATGCTAGTTTTCAAACTGATGAGGTTTCTAAGAGTGGAAAATATGCTGTTAAACTAACTGAAGAGAATCAATATGGATTTGGAGTTAATTTAACCAATTTAAAGGCAGGGAATTTTTTAAGGGCAACAGTTTGGCAAAAGCAAGGAATCCAAAACGGAACATTGATAGCATCTATGAGTGGACAAGATGTTGTTTTTAGTTCTAGAACGTATTATGATAAATGTAAAGTAAAAGAGGGCGACTGGGTAAAGCACAGTTTGTCTGTTATTGTAACACCTGGAATTTCAGAGGCAAGTTTGTATGTGTTTAGTGGTGGTAAAACAACTTATTTTGATGATTTAGAAGTAGAGCTTTTTGAGACTGTTCCGCAAAATGAATACAAGGATCAGGTTAATATCAATCTTCAAAGTAAAGCGAGTAAAAAAATTCTGGGATTTATCAACGAAGCCGCTCAAGGCCAGGTAATATTAGATAGGCATAAAAAGTACGTTAAAGGAGCATTTCAGTCTGATAGCAATACGTATAAAATGAAATTAAAATTGAAGGGTGATTGGACTGATCATTTAACCTCAGGTAAAATTTCATGTCGAATCAAAATGAAAGGGGAGGGAATTTACAAGCACAAAAAAACTTTTTCGTTACATCATCCTTCAACCAGAAATTACATAGACGAATGGTTGGTGCATAAAATTGCCGAGCAGGAAGATGTGTTGACGACTACTTATGATTTTACAAATGTAAAAGTAAACGGGGTCAATTTTGGCTTGTATGCTATGGAAGAGCATTTTGAAAAACAGTTATTAGAGTCAAGAAACAGAAGAGAAGGTCCGATATTAAAATTTGATGAGACTGGCATGTGGAATTTAATCTATGAGCAATCTAAAAAAGAAACAGCTTATAATTTGCCCTATTATGAGGCGAGTGTAATTTCAGTTTTTAAGAAAGGAAAAACATTCAAAAGTCCGGATCTACTTAACGGCTTTTTAGAAGGGAGTAAGTTGCTTCAACTATATAAAGACGGGTATTTAAATATTGAAGAGATCTTTGATTTAGATCAGATGGCTAAATTTCATGTGATTTTAGATATAACTTCTGGAAATCATGCTGTAGAATGGCATAATAGAAGGTTTTATTACAATCCAGTAACTCAAAAATTAGAACATATATTATATGATGTGATGCCTTTTGATGTTGAGGGCAGTAAAGAGTTTCTTCATCAACGACAGTTTGAAGGTTTTAGAAGAACTCCAACAGGATCGTTAGATTTCCCATTCATATTAAGTGAAGAATATCAACAATTGTACTTAACTCATCTTGAAAGAATGACAGCTCCAGCTTATTGGGATTCTTTGTATGCCACCTATCAAGACGAAATATTGGAAATTGAAGCTGCTATTCAAGTTGAGGTGCCAGATTACAAATTTGAAGGAGGTAAATATGTGGAGATAGCAAGTTATTTAAGAGATAACAAACAAGATTTAATGGTTGAATGGGATGAAATTCAAGCAAAATACTCATCTACTGAAGAATGGATTGTTCCGGATGATTTCAAAAATGTTCCTGATTCTTTAGTGATATCAGGAATCTCTTTAAACGCTTATTTAGAAGAAGATTCTGCAGTGATTGGATACCCAGTGAGATTAGAAAATTATCATTATACGGCTATCGAAATCTGTGGATATGAAAGAGAAAATTGGCCAGGTCAAGTCTTTGAGCTCAATGAAAAAATACAACTGTCAGCATTTAATACAGCGGCTAGTTCAGGTGAATTGTTGCTGGATTTCAAACCAACCAGATTGTTCTTTATCGCAAAAAATAGAGGTGATCGTTATTTTGAGACGAAGGTGATTGAATATCCTAAACCGGAAGGAGTAACTAGCAGAATGAATTTGGGAGCTCAGGAAAACTGGAAAAAGTATTGCAATTTTAATGGAAATAGAGCCGTGCTCAAGTCGGGAGAGATTTCAGAATTAATTTGCTTTCCAAAAAATATAAATGTTGTGATACCTCAGGGTTGCCAGTTAGATTTAGTAAAAGGTGGAGGAATTGTAGTTCAAAAAAGTTTAGATGTTAACGGAACGCAGAATGCTCCGGTTACCATTAATTCATCCGATTCTTCTTCAGTCGGTATTACGGTTTTGGAAGCAGATTATGTAAAGATTAATCATCTTCACGCAAATGGTTTAAGTAACCTCGGTTATAAAGCTTGGCAATTAACAGGAGCCATTTCAATTTATGAAAGCCCAACAACAATTAATGGCTTAAAAATAGATAATGCGCCTTGCGAAGATGCTTTAAATATTATCAGATCAGAATTTAATATCCAGAATCTAGAAATATCTAACTGCGCCTCTGACGCTTTTGATGCTGACTTTTGTACAGGGAAACTATCTGGAGCGTTATTTAGAAATTCAGGAAATGACTGCATAGATTTCTCAGGATCAATTGTAGATATTGAAAATGTTGAGGTATACAATTGTGGTGATAAAGGAGTGTCAGGAGGAGAAGGGTCAACTCTGTCATTGTTTAATATTTACATTGAAGGAGCGGTGACCGGAATTGCCTCTAAAGATCAATCAGAAATAAAGGCTGAGCAGATTGCTATTAAAAATGCGGAATATAACGTAATGGTGTTTCAAAAAAAGCCAGAATACGGTGGGGCATTTATCATTCTAAAAAATGTGAACTTTACAGTGGATTATAAAAGTTGCGTAATTGATTTGGGTTCTTACATTAACCTAGAGAATGAAGTGTTTCGTGGGCAAGAGAAAATTGATGTCGATAAATTGTACGAACGATTTTAAACGAAAAAACCGCTTGACTCAGTCAAGCGGTTTTTTTTAATCTTTTATGTACTTGAGATTATTTCCCAACTAAAATAGATTCACATTCAAAAGATGCTTCAATTTTGTCTTCAGTAATGGCATCATATTCAGATTGAGCAACTTCTTCTCCAGCCTCTTTTGCATCATCTAAAAGGTGCTTTTGAAAATCAACTGTTACCGTGTCCATAACTAAAGAACCGTAAAGAATTGCTTCTGTTCCTGAAGCCGTTTCAGTTGGGATTCCGAAATGATCTTTAAAGAAAACACGAACATCATTGTCTTTGCTGTCTTTAAAAGTAATCCAACATCCAGCTTTTTTACAAACTTCATTTATTGTAACTGCAACTTTATCGTTAAATGCTCCTGTTTCTTCAAATTGAGCAAACATTTCATCTGAAGAAACTGCATTTTCTGCAGTGATTTCAGAATATCCAAAAAGTGTATAGTCTCCAGCTTCAACCCCATCAAAAGCTAATGTATTTTCTTCAACAACTTCTTCGTTTACAACTTCTATTGAGTCAGTAGCAGGAGCGTCAGTAGTTTCATCAGTTGTTTCTGCGTCCGAACCACAAGATATCATTGCAAGTGGTAGAGCGAACAATCCTAAGGCATATTTCATTTTCATAATATTTAAATTTTTGGCAAAATTAGTCAATAATCTATTTTTCCTACAAACTTATCAAGTAAATCTTGCGTTATCTAAGTGTAACAGGCTTGGATTATGTTAAAAAAAGATGTAATTTTAGCCGTTCTTAAAATTAAAATAACAATTATGAAAAAAATCTACTTTTTAGCGTCTATGCTAATGATCGGTGGAGTTGCTTCTGCTCAGTACCAAACTGCGCAAGTAATGAGAGCTGACGCCGCTTCTGTTAATACAGAAGATACAAGACCAACATCTAACCAAGACAGAGCTCCTGGTGATGTAATTTCAACTTACGAAGACGATTGCGCTTCTTCAGCTAACTGGACTTTAACAAATGCTTCATCTACAGGTTTAGATTGGACATTTGATACTAACGGACCGGCAATTGGAGCTGCTTTTGCTTCAACAACTGCTGCTAACGGTTTCGCTTGGATTGATACTGATGCTGCTGGTGACGGTTCGTCTGTTGATGCTCAAATGATGTACTCAACAATGATGGATTTTACTTCAAATCCTGCAGTTGCAGTTCAATTTGAAAGCTTTTACCAAGAGTACCAAACTTCAGTTTTTGTTGAAGTAAGTACTAATGGTGCTGCTGGACCATGGACTCAATATGAAGTTCATACTAATGTTACTGATAACAACGCTACAGCTAACCCTGAGTTGACTACAGTAAATATCTCTTCTCAAGTTGGAGGTCAAAACAATGTTGCAGTTAGATTTAACTACCAAGGTGGTTGGGGATTCTTCTGGCAAATTGATGATTTCAAAATCGTTGAGGCTTACCAAAACGAGTTAGAAATGACTTGGTCTCACTTTTCTTCAGGAGTTGAAGGAATGGAGTACTACTCAGTTCCAACTACTCAAATTACTGAAATCACTTTTGGTGGATTAATTGGTTCTAATGGTGTAACTACTCAAACTTCTACTTATATGGAAGTTGAAGTTGATGCTGGAGCAGAATTTTCTGAAGTTTCAGGACAAACAGTTGATTTAGCTGAAGGTGTTGTTGATACGTTTTCTGTTGAGTCTCCAAATGGATGGACTCCTTCAGGAACTGGTACTTTTGACTTAACAATTGATGCGGTTACTGATAACCATACTGAAGAGTTAGCTGGGAACAATATGGATGTTTATGAGCCAATTACTGTTGGTAATGATATCTATGCTAGAGATAACGGAATTTCTACTGGTGGTTTCGCTGGATTCGTTTCTACTGTTGGAGAGCCTTTACAGCCAGGTAACCTTTTCGAATTCTTCGGAACTGATTTATTCGGACAAGTTGAAATTCAATTAACAACTGCTGCTGCTTCAGAAGGTCAAATTATGTTTGCTTCTGTTTACAGATATGATGGGTCTGATTTCGTTTTTGAAACGCAGTCTGATGATTACACTGTTGAAGCAGGTGATTTAGGTTCTTCTGTAACTTTACATTTAAATGATGATGTAAACGTTGCTGATGGTGACTTATTATTAATTTGTGCTGGTCACTACGGAGGAAACACTCCAGTTTCTTTTGCTATTGCACAACCAACTATTGATGGAACTGTTTTAGCTCAGTCTTCTGGTGGTTTAATTCAAGGTGCTGATCCATCTGCTATGATGGTTAGAGCGGTAATGCAGCCATCTGAAGTGAGTATTGACGAGCAAGTTGCGGTTACAGGAATGTCTGTATATCCTTCTCCTGCTAATGTTGAAGCTACTTTAGTTTACAACATGACAAATGCTGGAAACGTTGAGTTGACTGTTACTGATTTAAGTGGTAAAGTAATCTCTTTTGAAAACTTCGGTTCTCAAGCTGCAGGAGCTTACAAAGTGAACTTAAACACAACTGACTTTGCAAATGGAGTTTACTTTTACACATTAAACGTAGATGGTGAAAAAGCAACTAAGAAATTTGTTGTAGCTCACAAATAAGCTATAAATTTTAAGAAAAAAGCCCGGTATGAAATTCATACCGGGCTTTTTTTTGCGTTAAATCAGCTAGCTGATTCTTAATCCGTCTTTTACTCTCTTGTTGGCTGATAATAAAGTGACTTCTCCATTTTCTGCGACAGCACCTAGCACTAAACACTCACTGAAGAAATTTGCGATCTGTTTTCTAGGAAAGTTGACTACCGCAGTCACCTGCATTCCAATCAAATCTTGTTTGCTATATAAATCAGTAATTTGAGCTGAGCTTTGTTTTATTCCAAGTTCTCCAAAATCAATTTTTAATTGATATGCAGGCTTTCTGGCTTTTGGAAAATCATTTGCTTCTAAAATGGTTCCAACTCTGATATCAATCTTTTCAAAATCTTCCCAAGTGATGTCCATTATTGGCCTATTGTTAATTTAAACCCTACACCATGAATATTATTGATGGCAACTGATTCATCTGGTTTAAGGTATTTTCTGAGTTTGGTGATGAATACATCTAAAGATCGCCCAACAAAATAATCATCTTGACCCCAAACTGAATTTAAAACAACATCTCTTGGTAATACCTTATTGATGTTTTGAACTAATAAAAGAAGGATCTTGGCCTCTTTCTTAGTCAGTTTTTTGTCTTCTTCGTTTTTGAATTTTAAAACATAGTTTTCTGAATCAAATACAATTGATCCTAAATCAAACACTGTTTTAACTTCTTCTGCTTCTATTAAGTTTACCCTTTTAAGTATGGCCTTCACTCTTAGCAAAAATTCTTCTGTAGCAAATGGTTTTGTTAGGTAATCATCTCCTCCAGCTTTGAACCCTTCAATTTTATCTTCAGTTTGATTCTTTGCTGTTAGAAATAAAATTGGAACCTCCGTGTTCACTTTTCTCACATCTTTGGCTAAAGTAATACCATCTTTTTTGGGCATCATAACATCAAAAATGCACATGTGAATCTTCTCTTCATTGAATTTTTTTAATCCTTCAACTCCGTCAGATGCAAAAAACACATTGTAACCTTCTGCTTTCAATTGGTCTTGAACTACAAAACCTAAATTATAATCGTCTTCTACAAATAAAATATTGATGTTTTCGTTCATGTTAATTCTGGTTTAAAGGAAGTGAAACAATAAATTCTGAGCCCTTACCAAAGGTGCTTTTTACATTTATAGATCCGCCCATTTCTTCTAAAATGGTTTTTACATAATAAAGACCTAATCCAAATCCCTTCACATCATGAAGGTTACCTGTTGGAACTCTATAAAATTTATCGAAAATGAATTTTAAATTATCTTTTGAAATACCTCTTCCATTGTCTTTAATCGAAACTACAAATTTTGATTTCTGATTATAAGTTTGGATGTGGATGTCTGGTTCTGTTTCACAATATTTAATCGCATTGTCAATCAAGTTATGGATCACATTTGTGATATGAACCTGATCTGCTTTAACGATAAATTTTTCAGCATTCAGTTGCATGGATATTTTACCGTTTGCTTCTTCTATTTGAGAGAATTCAAAATTTTCTTTGGCTTCTTCAATAATGTCATGAATATCAAAAGTTGCGATTTTGAATTTTAACTCTTTCTTGTCTAGCTTGGCTACGTTCAAGACACGCTCTACTTGCTGCTCAAGACGCTTGTTCTCTTTGTAAATGATTCCGGCATAACGTAGTCGTTTATCTAAATCGGTCTTTTCGTCAAAATTCAGCAAGGTTTCTGATGATATTCTTATTGTCGCAATGGGTGTTTTTAACTCATGCGTCATGTTATTGATAAAGTCGTTCTTGACTTCGGATAATCGTTTTTGTCTGAGGATAATAGAAATAGCAAAAGCAAAAAAGATGATCAAAAAGAAAATGATAGCCGCTAAATATATCCAAGGTGTAACTGTGGATGGAAGCTCCCTTAAAAGGGTACGACTTCTTTCAGGAAATATTACTCCAAAATAATGTAAATCTGTGTTGAGTTTGAGTTCGACTTCATCAATGTCATAATTGTTGTCAAAAGAATAATCTCGTGTATACATAGAGTCTTTTTCGTACTCCATATAATTACCGTAAATGATGCTGTCAGACCAACAATCGTAGATGCCAAATTGAAAATCTTCCTGCAAATTTTTTTCGTCAAACTCCCACTTTAGCAATTGCTCAAGTAAAAACGGATGCACTGTATCTTGCATCTCAACCGTAAAATAATTGGGTGTTCGTTGTTGAACATTACCGTATAAGTTAACTCCCGATTGATTAAGTCGGGTAATGTCATCCGCAACTTTTTTTAAGGCAATGACTACTTTGTCATTGAATTGAGCTGAATTTACAGAGTCTTGATGATTTTGAATTTCAATATTGGTTTGCTGAAAGTCGAGATTCTTTTGAATCCAAAATATCTGAATCGTGAGGATAGAAAGAATCGAAATGATTCCAAAAAAGATGACCGTTCTTACTCTTTTATTACTCACAGCACACTAAGTTATGTTTTCTAATTTAAGGTGGCTGTTAAAAATTTGCTAAATAAAACTAGTAAATCACTGTCCAGACGTTTTCTTTTTCGTTGCCTTCACCGTCAATAGACCAGATTCTTACTTTGTTTTCGCCTGTTTTCAAATTTGGCCTTGAACGACTATCTAACGGAATGACATATTTTTTCTTTTTTCTATGATAATACATTAAAACCCATGCTTCATTGATAAAGGCTTTGTATTTCCAGACGCCCGATAAATTATCTTCAATTGTCAATTCTAAGGTATTATATTTACTAATCACTTTATTTTGATTGAAGTCTAATGGTGTGATAACAGGTGCTATTGTGTCTACCATTAATACAAAATTCCCAAAAGATCTTGACGTACTTTCTACCCATCCATCTACATATTGTCCAGCTCTGTAGCTTAAATATCCTTTGTCTGAAATCACACCAATTCCGAGTTTGCTAACAGGGAAATCATTCGGTAGTTTTGGGCATTTAATTCTTACGTCAAAGTATTTTTGAACAGGGATTGCGGATTCAGAGAAATGATTTTCGTAACTCATGTATTTGTTTGTAGAGTCTATCTTAAAGATGCGTTCTAAAGGTTCATAGAATGACCCTGGTTCAAATAAAAGTTGAAATTCTGGATAAGTCAAACTGTTTACTGAGTCTGGGAAATAGTAGTTGTTTTTTTGATCAAGTGGATTACTTTTTAGCTCAGTAGACGAATTACTCACTTCAAAACTAATTGAGCTTAAGTTTCCGTGAACATCAAATGCTTTGAATTTGTAATTCCCGGCACAAGTTTTCCAATCAAATAAACCTTCCGCCTTTGGGTAAATTGGAAGATGATTTATCACCGTTTTGAAGTTTTTGTGAACGTTTCTTCTGTTCTGCTTGAATTCGTAATAATCTTGATGAGAATTCAAAAACCGATTATAATCGAAATTGATGTAATCTGTTTTTTGTTCGTGATAAACCGTTTCATCTTTACTTAAAAACGTATTGTGTACGCCACAGACGTTATGGGCTGCGTCTAATTTGTCTACCACATGAAAAGCAAAAGCCAAGTACGAATTTTCAGAAGCCAACTCGCCAACATCTATAGTTTGCCCGTTATTAACTACATATTTTCCATTTGAATATTTGCAATGGTAATATTTAGATCTGCCCGGAATCATGTATCCTTTTTCGTTTACCGCATAGACTTTGATTCCCTTTAAAGTTGGCTTTGTGTTATCCGCAATTTTATCTCTATAACATTTGAACAAAAGAGGATTTAACACATGCTCTGTAGCTGTTTCTCTAATTTCAAAATGTAAGTGTGGTGCAGAAGAAGATCCTGAATTTCCTGATAGTCCAATGAATTCATCTCTCTTCAATTTAATTCCTAAATCGGCTACAGGTTCATCTATTACATAGCTTTCTCTTCTTTTTTGCACGGCATAAACTAAAGAGTCAATCGTAGGTGAGAAAGATTGCATGTGCGCATAAAGTGAAGTTAGGCCATTGGGATGATCAATATAAACGGCCAAACCATATCCCCAAGGTGAAACTCTGACTCTTGAAACAATTCCTTCATCTATAGAATAGAGCTTTTGCCCTTCAACACCTTTAGTTTTAATGTCTAATCCCGTATGAAAATGATTGGATCTCATTTCGCCAAAATTCCCGGCCAAAATCAACGGAATTTTCATTGGGGGCATCAATTTGATGTTTTCAAAGTCAATTTTCTTTTTTTCATAATCTTGAGAAAATGTCGAGATTGAAAAAATACATATGATAAAAGTTAAAAGCTGCTTCATAAAAGTTTATACATCCTAAATAACAAATTTAATGCCTTGTAGCACTGCAAGTTTTATTATTCGCAGGACTTATAAAAAAAAGGATTTTAATAATTCGTTTCGCTTTACTTTGAAAATGGTCAATTGATGCGTACTTTTGTTTATCAAATTTTGACTAAAAAAGATGTCAGACACAAAACAATTAATCGTTTCATTAGATCAAAAAGTAGATCAATTGGTTGAGAAATTAAACCAAGAAAAATCTGCATTAGAGACTAAGAAAAATGAGATTGATGAGTTAACAAAAGAGTTGTCTGCTGTCCAAAATCAAGTGAGTGCCTTAAAAGTTGAGAACGAAAGTTTAAAAAACCAACCCATTGAGACCAGCACTGACAACAAAGATTTAAAGGTTAGAATTGATGGATTAGTTAGAGAAATCGATAAATGTATTTCGCTACTTAAGGTTTAAATGACATGGATAAGATCTCACTCAAAATAATTATTGCGGGTCGTACTTATCCGCTTACAATAAAAAAAGAAGAAGAAGCAGCTATTAATGAAGCTGCTGAACGTATAAATTCTAACATCAAAAAGCTGCAGGGAAGTTATGCAGTGAAGGATATGCAGGATTTATTAGCCATGACTGCATTGCAGTTGGCGGTTCAATCTAAAAATGGAAGTGGAGCTGAAACTGCAGCACCTGTCAACCAACCTGACTTTAGCGAAGACATTCAAAAGATTATTGAGAAGTTAGATTCTGCGCTTTAAGCGAGAATCGTAAAACAGATTGTCCCTTTACAAATAAAGGCAATCGCTAAACAAAATTTATGGACATAGTAAGTATTATTATTGGAGCCGTAATTGGTCTTGTCATTGGCGGATTAATTGTGTTTCTATTACAAAAAAGTGTGCTGAAAGCTAAAGCACAAGGAATCATCAAAGAAGCAGAAGCCGAAGGTGAATCGATCAAAAAAGACAAGATTCTTCAAGCGAAAGAGAAGTTTTTATCACTAAAAGATGAACACGAAAAGGCGGTAAGAAATCGCGAAAGAAATATCCAAAGTTTAGAGGATAAAACGAAGAGCAAAGAAAAAAGCTTGAACCACAAGATTGAAGATGTTAATCGTAAAAACAAATCAATTGACGGCTTGAAAAAAGATCTTGAAGATCAATTAGAAGTAATTGAGAGCAAGAAAGCAGAAATCGCTAAAGTGCATCAAAAACAAGTGAATGAGCTTTCAAAAATTTCAAGTCTATCAGTAGATGAGGCAAAGAAGCAGTTGATGGAAACCTTAAC
The DNA here is from genome assembly GCA_039939375.1 of Crocinitomicaceae bacterium. Classification (GTDB taxonomy): domain Bacteria; phylum Bacteroidota; class Bacteroidia; order Flavobacteriales_D; family Crocinitomicaceae; genus Paracrocinitomix. Next base: position 1,061,243 of record JBDVJO010000011.1, read on the forward strand.
TGATGAAGCAAGAACAGACGCTATGGCGCACATCAAAGAAGTGGTGGATGAAGCTAAAATTAATGCAACTAAAGAAGCAAGAAAAATCGTTGTTCAATCTATACAAAGAGTAGCAACAGAGCAGGCTATTGAAAATTCAGTTTCTGTATTTAATATAGAATCTGACGAGATGAAGGGTAGAATCATTGGTAGAGAAGGAAGAAATATTAGAGCTTTAGAGGCTGCTACCGGCGTAGAGATTATTGTAGATGATACACCAGAGGCAATTATCCTGTCTTGTTTTGATTCTGTAAGAAGAGAGATTGCAAGGTTGTCATTACACCAACTCGTTTCTGATGGAAGAATTCACCCAGCTAGAATTGAAGAAGTGGTGTCTAAAACAAAGAAATCATTAGACGAAGAAATCATTGAAACAGGTCGTAGAACTTGTATTGACTTAGGAATTCACGGATTACATCCTGAACTAATGAGAATGGTAGGTAGAATGAAATACCGTTCTTCATACGGACAAAACTTATTGCAACACAGTAGAGAGGTAGCCAATTTATGTGCTATTATGGCTGCAGAACTTGGATTGAATGTGAAAGCTGCGAAAAGAGCAGGATTACTTCATGATATAGGAAAAGTGCCAGATGATGAGCCAGAATTACCACACGCAATTTTAGGAATGAAATTGGCTGAAAAATATAAAGAGAAGCCAGACGTTTGCAACGCAATTGGAGCTCACCATGATGAGATTGAGATGACAACATTAATTTCTCCTATTGTGCAGGTTTGTGATGCCATTTCTGGTGCACGACCAGGAGCAAGACGTGAAATTGCCGAATCATACATCAAACGAATCAAAGAATTAGAGACTACTGCCTTAGGTTTTGATGGTGTCTTGAAATCTTATGCAATTCAGGCAGGTAGAGAACTACGTGTGATGGTAGAAGCTGAGAAAGTTAATGACCAACGAGCAGATGAATTATCATTCATAATTTCGCAGAAAATTCAAAACGAAATGACTTATCCAGGTCAAGTTAAAGTAACCGTTATTAGAGAAAAGAGAGCGGTACATTATGCGAAATAATTTTTCGAAAGAAGAAATAAATGAGATCATCCAGTGGGATGTGAAGAATTGGAAAAATGCGCTACCTTTTTGGGATGCGCATTTTGACATTAAACCCGGAATGAAAGTGCTGGCCTTGGGCGAGCGAGAAGGTGGTTTAAGTTTCTATTTTGCAAAACTAGGCTGTGAGGTATATTGCACTGATTATAATGAAATGCCGGAGGTCACCCAGAAAATGCACCAAGAAAAAGGTGTGGCAGATAAGATTCAATACAAACAAATAGACATCAGAGATATTGATTTTGAAGACGAGACTTTTGATATCGTTGTGTTTAAGTCAGTATTGGGAGTGGTGAATGATAAAACTGGGCAAGATCAAAGTATCCAAGAAATTCACAGAGTGCTAAAAAAAGGTGGCGCTTTTTTGTTTGCTGAAAACACGGCAGCAACTAAGTTTCATGCTTTTTTGAGAAAGAAATTCATTAAGTGGAGTAACATCTGGCGATACATTAAATTGGAGGATTTTGCTGAGTGGGCAAAACTATTTTCAAAGTCAAACTACAAGGTGCATGGGTTTATGGCTTTGTTCGGAAGATCAGAAGGTCAACGTAATTTCATTTCTGTTTTTGACAAAATAGTGAGTCCAATTACCCCAAAAAGATGGAAATATATCTATTTTGGGGTGTACATTAAATAAGGATTAAATCCACCGACATGTATTTTAACTCGGTCATCTTTTTATTTTTTGCTTTTATCTTTTTTAGTTTATGGCCAATCATGAACAAGAAGAGCGGGAGCAGATGGTCGTTTTTAACCATTATGTCTTTTGTCTTTTATGGATGGTGGGATTGGCGTTTTCTTTTTTTAATTCTCATTTCTGGATTAATTGATTTTGCAGCAGGTCATTATATTTTAAAGAGACCTGATCGTAAAAAAACCTTCTTAATCGTATCCTTAGCAGGTAACATACTGAGTCTTGCTTTTTTCAAATACAGTGGGTTTTTCGCTGAAATGTTAGAGCATCTTGCACATCTTTCAGGATCATCCATTCAAATTAAATCGCATTTGCCCGCTTTTGCGTTAATCGTTCCGGTTGGAATCAGTTTTTATACGTTTCAATCCATGTCATACACTATTGATGTGTTTAAAGGTAAGTTGAAACCTGTGAAAAATATTTGGCATTTCTTTGCTTACTTATCAATGTTTCCGCAGTTAGTGGCCGGACCAATTGTCAGAGCAAAAGATCTTTTGAAACAATTGGCAGAAAAGAGAATTGTTTCTTCTATGCAAAAATGGCACGCATTAAAATTAATCGCATTTGGACTTTTTCAGAAAACTGTTTTAGCCGATAATATAGGAGTCCTGGTCAATAAGGCTTATTCAGAGGGTAATCTAGAAACCGGAACCGCATTTTGGTGGATGGTTCTGGTAGCTTTTGCGTTTCAAATTTATTGCGACTTTTCAGGGTATAGTCTAATCGCTAAAGGATTAGCAAAGTATATGGGGTACCACTTTAAGATGAACTTTAATCATCCATATTTATCTAAAAGCTTCAAAGAGTTTTGGACCAGGTGGCACATTTCGTTGTCCTCCTGGTTTAGAGATTACGTATACATCCCTTTAGGTGGAAATAAGAAAGGAAAGTTACTCGGAATCTTTTTTATGTACCTAACCATGGTGCTCTCTGGTTTCTGGCACGGACCGGCATTTCACTTCATTGCGTGGGGCTTTTTACATGCGTTTTATTTAATGTTAGAGCGATTTACGAAGTGGGGAAAATGGAGTCCTCAAATGTTATTTCTCAAAGCCTTTAAGATGTTAACTGTATTTGTTTTGGTCTTGTTTGCTTGGAACTTTTTTAGAGCTAACAGTATGCATCAATCATTTCAGGTTTTTAAAAACTTAGTGAGTTTTGAGTCATCAGGTGATTTTGCTTTGCTTTATTTCAATGCCCTGTTCTTTTTAGGTTTAGCGGTAGTCATTGAGATTGTATATGCTTTTTACTCAAGAAAACTACTTTTAAAAACTTTATATCAACGATATCACTTAGACATGGTTTTTGTTGCTTGTTGTATAGTTGGTCACCTGTTTTTTAGAGGTCCTGAATCAGAGTTTATTTATTTTCAGTTTTAATGGATTACAAAAAGAAAATAATAACATCTTTACTACTGGCGTTAGTTGCTACAGTGGGATTGTTGCTTTTAAATCCTGAGCGCTCTTCTTCTGAATCGGCAAAACAATATTTCTGGACCAATAAAACATTTAATGATCATAAATATGATATTGTTGCTTATGGTGATTCAAGAGTATATCGCGGATTTTCAACCAAACATTTTCTAGGGAATAAAAACCTAACTTGTTTTAATTTTGGATACAGTTCAGCCAGTTTTTCTGAGCGAATGCTTGAGTTTTGCGCATCAAAATTATCAGATAAAAAAGAACGAAAATTAATTTTCGGAATTACCTCTCACTCCTTTACCGACCATGCTCAAAAAGATGAGCAATTTGTACTAGAGCAATCAAGGTCTTCGTTTGACATCTTATTGAGAAAGTATAAAGCAGGATCAATTAAGCGTTTTGATCCGATATCGCCAGAAGATGTATTTGGATTTTCTAAAAAAGTAGAAACATTTTATTCAGATGGATGGGTGTCAACTTCAAAAGTTGAAATAGATACTGCGGGTGGTTTGGAAAGTTATAAGAAAGTCTTTGAAGATAATCCTGTAAACGCAACCGCGGTGAACCATTTTATGAAGTTCGTTGAGCATCAAGTGAGTCTGGGGGTAGATGTTTATGCCTACCGACCACCAACCATGGTTTCTATGGATAGCTTAGAAGATGAACTGTCAGGATTTGACTTCAAGAGCTTCAAGATTCAATTTGAGAACGCCGGTGGAATTTGGATTGATGTGCCTCGATCAGGTTACCAAACTTATGACGGAAGCCATTTAACCTTGACATCAACTATTCAATTTAGTGATTGGCTAGGAAAACAAATCTTAGATTAATTGATGATTTTTTAGGATGTAATAAAATCCGTACATCAAATCTATGCTGTAAAAACACTCTACTCTTGGATCAAAATTTTGCAATTTTTTCCTGTCCTCTGGTTTGATGTAATAGGTAGGGAAAACATGGTTTTTTACAAATGTCAATTCTGTTTCAGAATCGATAACATTGTTTTTAATTAAGTACGTTTTCAAGTGGTTGGTTAATTCTTCCGAGTTGCACTTTTCAAAGGCGTCTTCTAGAATTCCAGCTAAAAATAAATGCTCTTTATGTTGTGCCTGATAAGATACATCAGTGATCCTGTGAATTATCGGGTCGTTTACCAATCGGTGATAAGTGGCTTTGTATTTGGGTTTTTTAGAAGCTTTTGCTAAAACGTGAATGTAATCTCGTTGTGAATGAGAGAGCTCAAGCTCTTTTTCTTGGTTTGAAATTTTAGAAAAAGAGCTGACAGATGTCGTGTACAGCTTGTCACACACATACTTCTTGTCATCCGTTATAACTTCAATTTGATCTCTACAAACAACTTCATTTATAACCTTCCCGTATTCAAATTTAACATTTGATAGCTGATCCAAAAGTTCCTTCAACCTTTCAATTAAAACAGGAGACCCGGCTTTTGGATATTGATTTTTCTTGCCGAAAATCCGCCAAGAGATTTCAGGATTATTCTTAATGTTTTTTAATTCAGAAAAACGGAACATTGCCGCATTCTTTATAATGTATTGGTACGAATTTTTTATCGTGTAAAGTGGATAAGATAGGTTAGTTCTACCATATTTAAAAATAGGAGAGGGCTTCATATTTTCCATTTCAATATGCAGCTCATTTGATAAATAATCGTAGACTTCTGGGCAGTAGGTCCAAATATGGCAACCGCACTCTATTTCTAAACCATTTGGTGAAGTGTCTGAATACCAGGCTCCACCTAACCGCTCATGCTTATCAATGAAAAGTATTTCTGTTGAAGCATTTTCCTTGGCAATCAAATAACCTTTTAACAGGTTGATTGGACTGGTTCCTATGAAGATGATTTGTTTCATAATTGTAGGATGTTGCCAATATTAGGAAAGTAATTTGGCGTAAAGGTCAAACAATTTTTGCTCTTCAATTTTCCAGTTATATTTTTCTAAAACTAAACGTTTGCCATTTTCTCCCATGGCTTTTGCTTCTTCTGGATGCTCAAGAATGTAGTTTATAGCTCCGGCAATTGCTTTAGGTGATAATGGGTCAACACATAATCCGCAATTGTCTTTAGTGATTATTTCTTCCCACAAACTAAAGTTTGAGGCAATCACCGGAATTCCGGCAGCCATATATTCAAACATTTTTACAGGTAAAGAATCTTGAAACGAAACCAGTGGACGTAATGTTACGAGTCCAGCTTTAGCTTCTTGATAAGCTTTTTTCACTTCATCTCTGCTCATGAATCCTCTAAAATCAACTTGTTCCCAGCCCGGCACATCTTTTACAGTTTCCTCAAACTGTGCATTTGAAAATTTACCGCCTAAAACAAAAGTAGATGTAGTGAATTCTAATGCTGATACGATTTCTTTTATTCCTCTATTCTCAGAAATTACCCCAACATACGACACCTTGTTACCCGTTTTGTCATCATAATTGAAGTCACTTAACATTTCGTCCAATACGGGGTAATTGTTGATGTTGACCGTGTTTTTATTGGCTTTTAAAAATCGATCCGCGATAAAAGGAGTCGCCGTAACGATAGCGGCAAATTTTTTAGCTGAATTCATTTCAAATTTCTCTACGAACCAACTAATGGGCTTTTTAAGAAATGATGGAATATAGGTTTTTCCTAAAATCTGTCTTGGAACATCTTCATGAACATCATAGATGACTTTTTTGCCTTTCCGTGCTAGTTTTTTACCAATTCTAGTAAGTTCTGGGTCATGAAAATGATAAATATCGGCGTCTAATTTAAGGGCCTCTTTATACATTTGATTCACCACTTTCGTCATACGGTGAAAACGATTCTTGATGGGCAATTTAAATGAGCTAATTTTAACACCCTCATATGCTTCATCTTCAAAATTGGGCAACAATAAAGTGAAGTCATATTTTGTGCTCAAGCTCTTGCACATTTTTTGAAGTATCCGAACATCATTCACGGGGTGAACGCTTGTCATGTGTACAACTTTAGTGGGCTTCATCAGACTCATTTTTTTTACCTAAAAATAGGATGAATAATAGAATGCTGAGTCCCCATCCACCTGAAAATAATAAGGTGTTTAACGCTCCAGAGCTTAAAATCAAGACAGGGAAAGCGTTGATACTCATGTTTAATTTCGTTTGTGCTGCAAAAATCTTTTCAATAACTAAAAATACAAAGGCTAAAATGATTCCACTGATAATTAATCCAATGGTTCCAAAATTTGAATACTCGTACATGAAGCTGGCAACATTAACGTTTCCTTTTAATCCTCTTTTTGCAAAACTCGGTCTAACCAGAGGATATAGGTCAGCTGTATAATTTACAAACTCTTCCCCTTTTAGTTTTGCAACTATTCGATAACCGTTTCCATAAAGAAAAGGGCGTTTTTCAGGAATCACCTTAAACCATTTGGATACTATTTCTCCAGGCACGAGCATTGTTCGTTCATATAGCCCATAAGCAATCCTTAGAACCGGGCTACCGGGTGGTTTTCGCTGAGTTTCTTCAATTGCATCAGCGAATTCAGTTGTATCTTCTAATGGAATAGGCTTTTCCGCTAAGTCGGGGTTTGTAATGTAAACCATGATTCCAACCACAAATACTATGTAGACTGTGTTTGCTAATACAAATAACCATTTTCGTTCTAATAATAGATATACTACTAAAGGAATCAAAATGGCGATTATATAACTTTTCTGCATCAGCGAAAAAGCATAGAACGATCCAAGAACAAACAAAATGATAAAAAGGATTTTCTTCTTTTTCAAATAAAAATAAAGCAAGAAAAACGGCAGTAAAGCTTTGATGGTGAAACTTGAAGCATAATTCATCAAAGTGCTACTGTTTTCAGTTAAGTTTCGTCTTATTTCAGCCAGCTCATTTGCGGTGTGCTCTCCATAGGCTTGCAAAGGAGGGCACCCTCCTAGCAAGTAGAGATGATAAATTACAACGATCGAAATGAAAGCGGTGAATCCAATTGAAAGTATCTTTTGATTGTTTTCGCTCAAGCTAAATCGTGAGAAAAAATGAATTCCCTTATTTGCTCCATACTTAGAGAAAGCAAAGTAGGCCAGGTAGAAGGTAACCACATATAACCCAAAGAAAGGAACATAAGTAAACCCAGACTCTGCAATCAATCCAAATGCTAGAATGAAAAGTACGAAACTATATACACTCAGTAAAAAGTGTTTGCTAATGAATTCCTTCAAATTATATGTGTTGATTTAATACGTTTTATAAACGTAATGCAAAGATAATACTAAGTTAATCCTTGGTCAATAAGTAGCGGGTATCTTTTTAAAGAATAAATGTTCATTACACGAAGAGTATCTTGCCGTCTTGGAAATATTATTGCTTAACTTCGCTCTCAGGTTATGTTGAAATTAAAGCAATCGGAATTTACCAAAAATTCAATGGTTCTAATTTTTGGAACTGGATTAGCGCAACTAATTCCTATGGCGCTTCAGCCAATTATTAGACGGTTATTTACAGATGAAGACTTTGGGTTATTTGCCCAATACTATTTCATTGTGGCAATTTTGTCTGTGATGGCAAGCTTGCGTTACGAAGTGAGTATTGTAATTCCAAAAGAAGAAAAATCAGGAATTGCTTTGTTGGCAGGAGCTATTTTTATCAATTCAGCGACATCAATTTTCTTCTTTATAATTCTGTTCTTTTTTGGATTGCAAATTTATGATGCACTGGGCTTTTCAAGGTTGCTTTTCGAGTACACTTGGATCATGCCCATTAGTATTTTTCTCTTAGCCACAAACACAGCTTTTAATTACTGGTTAACCAGAAAAAAGATGTTTAAAGGATTGGTGTATAATAAGGCTGTCCGCAGGGGCTCTGAAGGAGCGGCAAGGTTAGGTTTAGGTTATGCAGGTAAAACTTCAGGACTTATTATTGGCTCTATCATTGGGGATTTAATTAATCTAATTATGTTTCTTTTCCAGTTCTTCAGATCGGGCGGATCTTTCAAAGGAGTAGATAAAAAACAGATTAAAACAGCATTGAAAGAACAGGAAGAGTTTCCGAAATATGCCTTGTTACCGGCCATGTTAAATGTGATCACCACGCATTTGCCAATATTTTTACTTTCTTCTCTATACACCAAGGCTATCGTAGGACAATTTGATGCCTCACGAGAATTACTGGCTGTTCCATTGGCGCTAGTTTCCATTTCAATCTCTCAAGTCTTATTCCAGAAAATTGTAGAAGATGTTGCTAATGGTCGAAGAATATCTAGGTTAATGAGAAATAATGGTCTGGTTTTAGGAGGACTAGGCGTAATCGGAATTCTTATTTTTATGAATTTTGGAGTGCCAATATTTACCTTCCTCTTCGGAGATACCTGGGTGCTAGCCGGACAACTTTCTGCCGTTCTTGTAATATCTTATGCGATTCGATTTGTGGTTTCTCCATTATCTATCATTTTTAGTGCATTAAAGAAGCTGAAAATTGGTGCGTATTGGCAGGTTGGCTACTTTTTGTTAATGCTGAACTTGCTTTTCTTTAGAGATCTCAGCGTTGAGGACTTTTTGTGGGTGTTTGTGTTATTTGATGTCTTCGCTTATTTAGTATATGCTGTTATGATTTGGTATATCGCCAAAAAACAAGATGATTTAATCCTTACGAATGATTAAGGCAATTAAACATATCAGTATTCCACGAAAAATTGCATTGCTCTTATTGGCAGCTTCAGTTTTTTGTCTCCCTTTTTGGCCTTTTATTGTGCCTAGAATATTGACATTTTATGCTGTAGCAGCTATTGTAGTTTTAATCATTGAGAAAGCTAAGTTTAGATTCGACTATCGTTTCATTTTATTGATTTTGTTCTATTTATTACATCTGTTAGGACTTGCTTGGACCGAGAACATGGGGGCCGGAACGTTTGATTTAGAAGTGAAGCTATCCTTTTTTATTTTTCCTTTACTTTGTTTGTTTCTGCAATATTCAAAACAAGAGTTTAAAGCAATACTTTGGGCTTTTTTAGCAGGATTGATATTCACATTCTTATTTAATTTCACGAAAGCAGGAATGTTGTATCAGGAAACTGGTTCATTTAACAGTTTCTTTTATAATAGTCTTTCTGAACCGCTACATCCCGGATACTTATCCATGTATTTAAATTTAGGGATGATCATTTTGTTAGTATCGCTTTTCGTTCAAGAAAAAAGAATGTTTAAAAACACGAAGATGCATTACTTGCTATTTGCGCTTTTTTTTGTGTTCAATTTAATGGTGTTTTCTAAAAATGGGGTAGCGGTTTCTGTTTTGTTAGCGATTTTACTCTTTTATCATCTTCTGGTAGTCAAAAAAAAGGTCTTGTTGGCGCTTTCTTCGGTGCTTCTTTCTGGAGCGTTAATGTTGCTCGTATATTCTCAATCAAGTTTTGTGCGCAATAATATTGAGGAGATGATGTCTAACTTGGTATACGAAGAAGTTGATGAACATCACAAAGCTCAAGGTTCTGTATCGTTGAGATGGGTGGTGTGGGAAGCATCAATTGAAGTGATAAAAGACCAGCCTTGGATTGGTGTCGGAACCGGTGATGCAGGTACCCATTTGATTGAAGAGTACAAAAAGAAGAATGAAGTGGTAGCATTAGAAAAGAAACTGAATTCGCATAATCAGTTTTTGCAAACTTTTGTGGTGCTTGGCTTGCTTGGCTTTTCTGTTTTGGTAATGATTTTTGGAGTAGGAATTTTAAGATCGATCAAAGAACAGAACTATTTGGCGCTAGGTTTTTTAATCCTTGTATTGATTAATTGTTTGACAGAGTCAGCTTTTGAAACTCAAGCCGGAACCGTGTTCTTCGCGATATTTTATTGTCTTACCTTATCTTTGAGAACCAATGAAGCATAACGTAACAGTCATTATTCCGTGCTTAAATGAGGAAGATTATATTGAGGCAGTTATTCATTCTGTTTTAAACCAAGAATTTACCTTGGGTGAGTTTGAGTTAATCATAGTTGATGGAAATTCAACAGATAAAACAGTTGAAATAGTTGAAGGATTAATTACAAAAGATGACCGTTTAAGAATTATTAATAATCCAAAAAGAATTGCTCCAGCAGCTATGAATTTGGGTATTGCTGCGGCCAAGTATGAATTAGTCCTTAGGTTAGATGCGCATGCTATTGCCAAAGAGGGTTTTATTCAAAAGTCTGTTGAATTATTAATTTCTGATGACCAGGTTATGTGTGCTGGCGGACAGATTGATAATGTTTACGAAAATAAAGTCTCTGAAGATATTGGAGCGGCTATGAGTAGTAAGTTTGGAGTAGGAGATGCCACCTTCAGAGTTGGAGGAGAAAAAACCTATGTTGATACGCTCGCCTTTGGTGTTTTTAGAAAAAAAGTCTTTGATGAAGTAGGTGTTTATGATGAAAGCTTAGACCGGAATGAAGATGACGATTTAAGCTATAGAATTACCAAAGCTGGATATAAGATTTTGTTTTCTCCAGAAGTGCGGTCTCAGTATTATGTGAGGGCTTCTTATCCGAAATTATGGAATCAATACTTTCAGTATGGATATTGGAAAGTAAGAGTCGGTAAAAAACATAAAGCGGTCACGTCTATCCGGCAATTAATACCTTTTTTATTTGTTACAGGGCTGTTGCTTGGAGCGATTTTAGCTATTGTATTGCCTTATTTTTGGATGCTCTACACGGCAGGAATAGCTTTGTATATTGCGGTGTCTTTATGGGCGGCAAATACAGCGAGTAAAGATAAGTCACGAGTTTTTCAGGTAGCATTGGTGTTTTACATTTTGCATTTGAGTTATGGTTGGGGATACTTGAAAGGTGTTGTAGATTTCCTTATCCTTCAAAAGGGACCGTCAAAAAAATCTAAAGAATTGACAAGGTAAGTTTCTTCCATAAACTTGCTTAAATTTGTACTTTAAAACAATTCAATTATGCTACCATTTTCTCCGCCTAGGATGGATCAAAAAACAGTTGACGAAGTTGGGAAAGTTTTACTTTCTGGATGGATAACAACAGGTCCAAAAACAAAAGAGTTTGAAAAACGGCTAGCTGAATATGTTGGTTGTCCTAAAATTTTGTGTTTGAATTCAGCAACTGCTGGGCTAGAACTAGTTGCAAGATGGTTCGGGATTAAAGAAGGGGATGAAGTTATTGTTCCAGCTTATACCTACTGTGCATCTGCCAATATTGTTCTGCACTGCGGAGCCAAAGTTGTATTTGTCGATTGTCATGAAAAAGACTTCAATTTATCGCTTGAAGCCATTGAGCAAAGCATCACTCCTAGAACTAAAATAATAATTCCGGTTGATATCTCTGGATGGCCTTGTGATTATGATGAACTAAACGCTTTGGTTAGAAAACCAGAAATTGCTAAAATGTTTTGTCCAGAAACTGAAGAACAAAAGCAGTTAGGGAGAATTTTAATTATGTCTGATGCAGCGCACAGCGTTGGAGCAACTTATAAAGGCAAGAAAACGGGGTCATTGACAGATATTACAGTTTTCTCCTTTCATGCAGTAAAGAACTTGACAACATCAGAAGGTGGTGCGGTTTGTTTTAATTTACCTGCTCCCTTTGATGTAGAAGAGCTGTATAAAAAGTTTAATATCAAATCATTGCATGGGCAATCTAAAGACGCGCTGGCTAAAACTCAAGTTGGTAACTGGAGGTATGACGTGTTAGAACCCGGTTATAAGTGCAATATGATGGATATTCAAGCTGTCATTGGGCTAGTTGAGTTAGAGCGATATCAAGAAAGCTTAGAAAGAAGAAAAGAGATTTTTGAATTTTATACGCAAGGATTTTCGAATAAGGCATGGGCAATAATTCCGCCTTACAAAAATGAGGAGAAAGAGTCTTCTTATCACTTGTATTTACTAAGAATAAAAAATGCAACTGAAAGTCAGAGAGATCAAATAATTCAACGAATTTTTGAAAAAGAAATCTCTGTAAATGTTCATTTTCAGCCACTTCCAATGTTTACAGCCTATAAAGAGAGAGGTTATAAAATGGAGGATTACCCAATTGCTTTTGAAAAATATGCGAATGTTATAACGCTTCCTGTTTATTATAACTTGACGAATGAAGATTTGGCTAATGTTTTAAATGCAGTGCAAGAAGCTGTTCAAGAAGTGTTAGAAAACTAATGTATTTCCTGTTTAAACGCATATTTGATGTTTTGGCTTCGGTGGTTGTTCTAGTGCTTTTATCTCCATTGTTTATTGTCGTTTCTGTTTGGATTTTATTGGATAGTCCGGGAGGGGTTTTTTACAAGCAAATTAGAGTGGGAAAGAATCAAAAAGAATTTGGACTACTCAAGTTCAGGTCTATGAGAACTGGCGCCGATAAATCAGGTCAATTAACAGTTGGCCGTGACAGTCGTGTGACGCGCTCTGGGAGGTTTATTAGGAAATATAAAATTGATGAATTTCCGCAACTAATCAATATTATTTTAGGACAAATGAGTGTGGTAGGCCCGCGTCCAGAAGTTCCGAAATACGTTGCAATGTATGATGAACAGCAATTGGAAGTGCTATCGGTGTTGCCAGGATTGACAGATTTTGCAAGCATAAAATACTTTAACGAACAAGAGGTGTTAGGAAAATCTGATGACCCCGAAGAAACATATATTTCAGAAGTGATGCCAGAAAAATTAAAGTTAAACCTTGATTATGTGCAACAGGCTTCAATTTCTACTGACTTGAAAATCATCTTTAAAACAATTGGGAAAATCTTTAACTAATTAGTCCGTATTGCTTAAACGTTTAGTGTCTAGAATGGTAAAGAACGTTCAATGATTGGCCTTGCAGATGGTGGATTTAACTAGACAACTTTTTCAAATTAAATTACGTTCATTCATCTGAAGATTACGTTCGTTTATCGAATTGAAACGTTAATGTCTTAAATTTATACGGATATTTATTTTGTAAATAACTTTTGCCCAAAAGATTGTTAACAGATAAATAATTATGTTGAAAAAACTTACCTTACTTGCTGTCTTGGCTTTATCAGCTCTTGTTGATTTTAGCTTTGCTCAAACGATCACTATCGGAACAGGAACTGCCACTAATGGCGTGACCACGGCTTCTCCAGTTAATATTTATTTTAGAAGACAAGTTTGTCAAATGGTGTATACTGTTGCAGAATTAAATGCTGCAGGAATAACTGGTGCATCTACGATAAATGAAATCGGGTTTTTCGTTTCCAATAAACCGATTTATGATATTCCGGGTTACACGATTTCTTTAAAACATACCAATTCAACGAATGCTGCCGGGAATTTGAATGGAGGATACACCACAGTTGTAAATTCACATACTTATTCTGGTGTTACAGGAGATTGGAATATGATGACCTGTGATAATCCATTCGCTTGGAACGGAACTCAAAATATTGCTGTGCAGGTTTGTTGGTCGCAAGTAGCTCCAACTTGGGATCCGTCTGGACAAGTCAGAGTGTTTAACTCTACAAGTGGATATCGATATAGAAGAAATGATAATGCAGGTTCAGCTTGTGGAACTAATCCAAATCAAACCTTGAATACAAAGCCGCATATCAGATTTGTTTTTGAAACTGAAACAGTTTGGAATGGATCCGTAAGTACTGATTGGTTTAATCCTGCTAATTGGTCGGCAGATGTTCCAAATGCTGATATGGATGCAAGGATTCCGACTGGAACACCAAATAATCCAACAATTGTTGGTTTGGCAGAATGTAATTTGTTCACTGTTGAAGGAACGCTAAATCTTAACGGAAGCAGCAGATTGAATGTTTATGGTGATATGATTCAAAATGGAACTATAAATGATGCTGGAGGTACAATTACCTTTTCAGGAACCGGCTCTAATACCTTATTTAATAATACAGCTTTGGAATTGTATACCTTGAATTGTGAATCAAAAGGCGGGGTCACATTTACAGGAAACCCGATAACGATTATCTCATCTTTAGGCGTTCAGAAAAGTACGCTTGAAACGAATGATTTAGTAACAATCCGCTCAAATGCCTCAGGAACTGGTAGGATTGACGAGCTAATTACGAACTGTTTTTACTCACTGACTATGAATGATACATGGGGTGATGGTTGGAACGGTGGATTCTTAGAAGTTTTTGAAGATGGGGTGAGTATCGGAACCTATTCTGCAACTGATGCGAGTGATACGGAGGTTTTAAGTTTAGGAAACGGATCAACAATCAACTTTGTATATACCGCGGGTTCATTTGAAAATGAAAATTCATATATCATTACTGATCCAGGTGGGTCTGTTGTTTTTAATGATGGTCCTAATCCATCAACTGGAACTGTTTTCACAACGGTTCCATCATGTACGTTTACTGATCCAGTGACCGGAACCGTTACTATGGAGCGCTACATTGACGCAGGTGAAACGTATTGGAGGTACATGAGTTCGGCTGTTCAAGGTTCAACAGTAGGAGATTTAAATGATGATTTTGTTACTTCGGGTTATACTGGTTCACATTTTCCAGATTTTGGATGGACTTCGGCTTATTCTTATAACGAAGCGTTACCACCAGGAAACGGTTATGTTGAATGCAACGGAGTTACGGATGGAATTTTGCCAGGTGCAGGTTGGCAAGTTTGGTGTGGTGATACAATTACTGGTACTGAGCCTTTTACATTTGACTTTACAGGTGTTCCAAACCAAGGGGATATTGTGATGCCTGTTACTTATACACCTTCAGGAACTCCAACTGAAGATGGTTGGAATCTTGTTGGTAATCCTTATGCTTCAACTATTGATTGGGATGCTGCTGCCTGGACGAAAACCAACATGGCTAACGCGATTTATATTCAAAACCCTGATAACCAACAGTATGCGACTTATGTTGCTGGGGCTTCTACAAATGGAGGGTCTAGATACATTGCATCTCAACAAGCGTTTTGGGTGCAAGCCTTTGCAGCTGCTCCAGTTTTAACGGCGAGAGAAGGGGTGAAATCAAATGTGGATCAAGCATTCCTAAAAAATAGCGCAGAAGAAAATCCAGGACTAAAAATCACCCTACAAGGTGTTGAAGAGTTTGATGAAGCAATCATTAGACATTTAGACGGTGCAGTAGATGCGTTTGAATATTTAGTAGATGCTGAAAAATGGTATGGCGGATGGGGAGAATATCCACAGCTGTCAGTGATGAATAATGATTCTAAAGACTTAACAGTTCACTCATTTGATAATGGCAATCAAGAATTGAGCATCCCAATCAGAGCAATCGTTTTTGAAAATGGCGTATATCATTTAAATTTTGATAATCTGTCTAGCGTAAATGCTGCTTGTTTGATTTTAGAGGATCTTTATTCTGGTGAAACTTATTTGATAGAAGAAGGTGGATCTTATCCTTTTGAAATGTCTGATACTACTTATGCCCCAAGGTTTTTATTACATGTTGGTAAAGACTATGAGTCAACAGTAACAAAGGCAACTTGTAAAGGAGAAGCTGATGGTCAAATAGCTTTAGATTTAGGCTTAGATGAATTTGTTGATTATCAATTAATTTCTAACGGTGTAACAGAAGACTTGAACGACTTTGCTAATCCATTAATCATTTCGGATCTTGAATCAGGAATTTACACTATAGAGGTGGCTACTTTATCTAATGTTTGTAACCTGACAACTTTCAACTTTGTGGTTGGAGAACCTTCTCCTTTAACTGTTGATGCAGAAGTTACCGAAGAAATGAATGGGTATGACGGCGAAATTACTGTTGAAGTAACAGGAGGAACAGCACCTTATAATTTCTATTGGGAAAATGGTTCAAATGCATCCGAAATTAATGGCCTAACTTCAGGATCTTACAATTTGCAAATTGAAGATGATAATGGATGTGAGCTACAAGCAACAATTGTTGTTGACAGCCAGTTAGGACTTGAAGATGTGAATTCAGACTTTAATATGGTTTATCTACAATCAATTAATTCTGTGCAAATTCAAAACTGGTCAGGAGAGCAAGAAGAATTGTATCTGTTTGATTTGAATGGCAGAAAAACAGGAACTTACCAATTAAATTCGTCAAGCCAGATTATTCCAATCCAATCTGGTTTAAGCCAAGGTGTATATATGTTTGGTAATGCAAATCACTCTATTAAAATCTTAATTACGAATTAATTAGAATGGCTTACGACTCATTTCTTGAAGAGCGAATGACCCGGATTTTACAGGCAAAAAAGGTAGATTTCGTAGCCAAGAAAATGATGGGAGGTCTCTGTTTTATGGTGGATGATAAGATGTGCTTTGGAGTACATGCTGATCAAATGATGGCGAGAATTAATCCTGAAGTATATGAAGAGTCGCTAACTAAAGAAGGCTGTAATGAAATGAACTTCACCGGAAGATCAATGAAGGGATTCGTTTTTTTAAGTGGAGAAGCAATTGATAAGGAAGATGATTTAGAATATTGGGTCAATCTTTGCTTGGAATTCAATCCTCTAGCTAAATCGAGTAAAAAGAAGAAAAAGGCTAATTAAATTAAGTCTACTGCTTTAAATCATCATTTTTTTATTTTTTGAATAATTTTCTCGGTTTTTGGACTTTCAGTAGTTCAATTTCTATTATATTTAAAAGCCCTCGATTAGCTTTGGTTTGTTGATTGGGAAAATTCATTCAATTTATGAAGCTAATTACTCAAAACCCATATAGGGTATTAGGCATTTTGTCAAGTGCATCTACGAGAGAAGTAGAAAAACAAAAAAGTAAAATCGCACGGTTTACCTCTGCAGGAAAAGAAGTGGAATCTGATTATGATTTCAATTTTTTAGGATCTTTTGAAAGAACAGATGCTTCTATTGCTGAAGCACTCTCTGAAATAGAACAGAATCCAGGTAAAGTAAATCATTCTTTGTTTTGGTATGTAGAAAACGGGAGTATTGATAAAACTGCTCTTGAACATATTAAAAATGGTGAGATTGATAAAGCAATTGAAATTTGGAAAAAAACGCTAGAGCACAGAGATATAGGTCTTGGAAATTATTCTGCTGCCAATAACCTTGGTACATTATTGATGTCGCTTGAGAATAGTGAGTTTATTCCAGAAGGGGTTGGCTATAAATTTAAGTTGATTGAATCAAATTATTTTAGAGATTTCATTTCACTTGTGGCAGATTCAACCTACAAAATTGAAAAAGAAGAGCAGGTAAAACAGACGGTAGCACAAATGATGAAAGGGTTTGAAGGTATTCAACCTGCTACATTATTTAGTCAGTGTCCTGAATCTGTTCAAAAATCAATTACCTCTAAAGTTACTGAGAATCCTGTAAGTAATATTGAAAGTAGAATTGATTCGGCAAAAGCTGCTCGTAAAAAAGATCCGACAGATGCTTATAACATTGGCTTAGAACTTTACAATTCCACTAAACAAGATATTCTGTCACTCAGATCAGCTATTGGAAGTGAAGCCGTTGAGTTTAAATTAATTGCTGATAACCTTGCAAAAGAAATCTTGCAATGCGGAATCGACTATTTCAAAGAGCATAGCGAAAAAGGTAATCCAGTGGCTAAATCAATAGAGTTATGTGAGTATGCAAAAGAATTGGCATTGGCTGATCACGTTAAAGAGCGCATCAACGAAAATTTCTTGGCGATTAAAGAATGGGGAGGTGGTCAAGCATCTGAGGAAGAAAGAGAAAAGTGTGGTGATGAAATTGATGCGGTGACAAAAGCATTAGATGAAAGCAGAGAGCAAGCATCTAACTTAGATAATGCGGTCAAAGTTTTAAAAGCGAGTCATCCACATTTGTTAGTCATTAAGGAAACCCTAGGAGCTAACAATGAATTTTATTTGTCATTAACTTCCGCAGTGGTCAATACTGCATTGAATATGGTCATTGAAATCGTGAATAGCGAGCAAACGAAAATCAATAAAGATTCTTCAAGATTATCTATCCTTTCAGGAGTGGTTAATCGTTCTGTGAGCATTATGAATGCAATGAACAAATTAGAAATGAACGAGCAAACAAGAACTCGTTTCAGTGAAAATAACAGAACAATTCGTGGAATCAAATCTCAGATTGACTCAGCAAAAACGAGTAATTCAGGAGGGGATGCCGTGAACGTAATTAGAATAATCGTATTTATAGCTGCACTTTGCTTATTTGCGGCAAGAGCATGTACTTAATTAAAACTTATGAAATTTAAATTTTTAACCTTGTTAATGGCGAGCCCTGTGTTTTTATTCGCCCAAGAAACTACTGAAACTGTTGCGCAGGCGGTAGAAGAAACTGTAGAAACGGTGCCAGAAGTACCCTTTGACCCCGTTGTTCAAAAGCTTTTTTACTACGTACTTATTTTTGGTGCAATTGCGCTAATTCTAGGAGTAATTGCAATGTCAATTTCAAATGCGACTAAACGAAAAAAGTGGATTTTAGACTCAAATATAGAACATATAAAAGCGCAATTACTAGCAAAAGGGTATGAACCTGAGTCAGCTCTGATTAAAATTCTTCATCAGCAAAGTGCACTTTACAAAGAAGAACCAGTTGTTGCTAAAGGTGAACGAGCCGTAGAAATTGTAGAAGTAGAGGCGAGCGCAGATCACTCACTGGCCTTAACGGTGGCAGATGAATTGGCTAGAATTAATAAGAATTTAAGCGAGATGGAAGAAGGAACGAGAGGCTTAAAGCAATTAAAAGCATCTGTTGATAGAATGACCAATAATTTCAAATCTAATGGATATGAAATCGTGGACATGCTCAATAAACCATATTCTGAAGGGATGAAAGTGGTAGCAAACTTTATACCGTCAGAAGATTTAAATGAAGGACAACAGATTATTACAAGAATTATAAAGCCTCAGGTTAATTATCAAGGCAAAATGATTCAATCAGCACAAATTGAAGTAAGTGTAGGAGAATAATATTAGATATGGCTAGAACGAAAATAGATTACGGAATAGATTTAGGAACCACCAACTCTGCAATTTGCAGGATGGATGCAGGTGAAGTGTCAATAAAAAAAACGGATACCTTGAAGGATACCATGCCTTCCTCGGTTTATATTAATAAAAAGCAAGCTCTACAAGTTGGGGACAGTGCTTATAACAACTTAAGAAGAGATAAGTTAAAAGCTATGCGTAATTGGGAATCTTCAGATTCTAATGCGTTTATTGAGTTTAAGCGAACCATGGGAACT
Organism: Crocinitomicaceae bacterium; assembly: GCA_039939375.1. Classification (GTDB taxonomy): domain Bacteria; phylum Bacteroidota; class Bacteroidia; order Flavobacteriales_D; family Crocinitomicaceae; genus Paracrocinitomix. Next base: position 1,080,605 of record JBDVJO010000011.1, read on the forward strand.
GATAAAATGTACCCTTGTTCTCATTTGAATAAAGAGTTTAACTCAGAAGAATTATCAAGTGAAGTCTTAAAAACTTTAAAGAGTTTTGTGAAAGATGAAGGGGTTCACTCTATCGTGATTACGGTTCCTGCAAAGTTTACCTTCAACCAAAAAGATGCAACAAGAAGAGCTGGAGAGTTGGCTGGTTTTCAGCATATTGAGTTATTGCAAGAGCCAATCGCAGCTTCAATGGCTTACGGATTAGAGTCTGACAGTAAAGACGGTTATTGGTTGGTGTTTGATTATGGTGGAGGAACCTTTGATGCGGCTCTACTAAAAGTTGAAGAAGGTATCATGATCGTGAAAGATACAGAAGGAGACAATTATTTAGGAGGAAAAAACTTAGATAACGCTATTGTGGATGAAATAATTATCCCGTATTTCAAGGAGAACTATGCCATTGATTCAATTTTGAAGGATGATAATAAACTGCAGATCTTGAGACAAGCAATGAAGTTTTATGCTGAAGATGCAAAAATTAAATTGTCCTTCAATGAGTCTCACAATATTCTATCTGATTTAGGAGATATTCCGGGTGAAGATGATAATGGAGAAGAATTTGAGCTAGATATAACTGTAACACAGTCTGATCTTAAAAAAGTTTTAACTCCAGTTTTTCAAAAAGCAATAGACATCAGTTTAGAGCTTTTGAAAAGAAATAATATTTCAGGATCAGATTTAGACTCGCTGGTTTTAGTTGGTGGACCGACATTTTCTCCTGTATTAAGAGAAATGTTAGGAAGTCAAATATGTGCGCCAGATACATCTACCGACCCTATGACTGCGGTGGCAAAAGGAGCTGCGCTTTATGCATCTACAATTGATGTTGCTGAAGAGATAAGAGAACAAACAAGGGATAAAGCAAAAGTTCAATTGTTGTTTGATCATGAGTCTTCAACCGTAGAAATGGAAGAGTTTGTGACGGTAAAAATGTTGTCTGAAAAAATGACCGGTACGGTACCTGAAAAAGCAACAGCTGAAATTACAAGAGGAGATGGCGGATGGTCAAGTGGTAGGTTTGCTTTAACAGATGTTGGTGACGTCATTGAGGTGCAGTTAGAAGATGGTAAAACCAATTCGTTTACTGTTGATGTATTTGACGAAACGGGTGATAAGCTAGAATCAGAACCTAATTCATTTAGTATTATTCAAGGCTCTAAAATTGGTTCGGCAACGCTACCTTATAATATTGGAATCGAAATTAAAACGAAAACATCTGGTAAGGTGGTGTTCTCCGGAATTAGAGGAGTTGAGAAAAACCAATCTTTACCGGCAATTGGAACCAGAAATGGATTGAAAACGCAAAGTCAAATTAGACCAGGCGAAGAAAAAGACATTATCAAATTCCCTATTTATCAGGGTGAAACGGGATCAGAAGGAACAAGGGCAATTTACAATGAACACGTTTATGATGTGATCATTACGGGAGATGACTTACCTTCTTTATTACCGGTTTTTTCAGATGTAGATTTAACAATCTCAGTAGATAAATCGGAGAAAATTTCTTTGAGTGCTTATTTTCCTTACTTGGATTATACGCACGAAATTACAGTTCCGTCAAATCAGGTGAAGTCAATTGACCCAACTTGGTTGTCAAATGAAATTAGAAAAGGGATTGGATCTATTCAAGAGATTAAGGATGATGAAGACAGAGATTATAATGACCGTGTAAAGCGAATCGAACAAGAATTGGTGCAAATTGAATCTGATTTCAGTCGAAATAAAAATGATATTGATGCCAATCAGCAGATTTTGGCGCGTTTAAGAAAGTCGTTGAAATCACTTGATGAAGAAGGTTCAGCTTCTGAATGGCCAAGATTAGAAGAGAAGTTAAAACAGGAATATTTAAGGTTAGAAAGAGCAGATGCCACTGATGGTAATGAGCGAACGACCAAAGTTGTTGCTTTGATGAAAACTCAAATGGATGAAGTAATAGCAAGTAAAAATGTGAAGTTCGGTAACATTCTGTTAGAAGAAATGGAAAGTGCTTATTTCCAAATTACTATGCTGTTCCAATTGATGCACTTCATTAGAGAGCACAATAACAATTTTGCAAGATACAGCTGGAAGGATACGACAAGAGCACGTACTTTATTAGATCAAGGAATGGAAAAAATGTCGAATAATCCAACCAAAGAGGAGTTACACCCAATAGTGATTGGTTTATTTAATTTACTACCACCTGATGAACAACCAAGCGGAGACAGCTCTGTATTAATGGGATAAGAAAAGAGAATGAAAGGAATTTTAGAAAAAGGTACTGTAATTGACGATTTATATACCGTCAAATTCTTTCTGAAGAAAGGAAGTTATGCTGAATCTTATCGGGTAAAAGATAGAGAGGGGGCAACGCGTTTTTTAAAGTTGTTTGACATGTCCAAGCTTCAGGCAAATCAATATACACCTGATGGAAAAATCCGCGAAATAGAGCATCTAAAGAAACTAGAACACAGAAACACGGTTGCTTATTTGCGAAATGGTGGATTGACAATTGATGACAAACATTATTCTTGGGTGGTTTTAGAATTTATCAGTGGCGAAACATTGGCTGAAAAAATTAAAAGATCCGGTAGTGTAGGGACAGAAGAAGCAAAGAAATTGGTAAAAGGTGTGCTAAACGGCCTTGATTTTTTGCATACTTTAAATCCGCCAATTGTGCACAATGAAATAACCGACCTAAATATTATGACAGATTTAGGAGGAAACAGTCAAAAAGCTAAAATCATTGATTTCGGATATTCAAGATACTTTACTGGAGATTGCAGTGACTATTCACGAGAAGGTTTAGATCAAATTTATCTCGCTCCAGAATGTTTGGAAGGAAAATACTCTGAAAAATCTGATATATTCTCGGTGGGGGTTTTGTTATACCATCTCGTGTTCGGAATGGCGCCTTGGTCGGCTGAAGTTCAAAGACACCGCTTAGATTCAGAAAAATTAGAAGAAGTGCTGGCTGAAGAAAGAGCACAACCATTGAAGTTTTTAAGTATTGGTGGCAATGTTGATCAAACCACATTGGCACTAATCATCAAGGCTTTAAAAACCGATCCAAATGAAAGATGGCAATCGGCTAAAGAATTCATCCAAGCTATTGATGGAGAAATTAAGTTAGAATTGAAATCTGACGAGGTTCAGGCTCAAGAAGGTTATTCTGCACCTCCAAGTATGGCTGGTAATGTAGTTGCAGCAGAAGTTAGAAAAGGAGAGGGGTTCAAAGATATTGCCGGAATGGCTGATTTGAAAGAAATGTTGAAGACTGATGTTATTGATGCATTGAAGGAAAAGGAAAAGTATGCCGAGTTTGGGTTAACAATTCCTAACGGAATGTTGCTTTACGGACCTCCAGGATGCGGAAAAACATTTTTTGCTGAAAAATTCGCAGAAGAAATAGGATTCAGATTTTATCAAATCAAGCCTTCAGATTTACAGAGTAAATACGTGAATGCTACTCAAGAAAATATTGGATCTTTATTCAAAGAGGCACGTGAAAATGCACCTAGTATAGTATTTATAGATGAGTTGGATGCATTAGTTCCAGACAGGAATCAACCCAATATGAATCACATGAGTGCTTCTGCAGTAAATGAGTTTTTAGCGCAAATGAATAACTCTGGTGAGGCTGGTGTTTTTGTGATAGGAGCAAGTAATAGACCAGAGTCTATTGATGTTGCAATTACGAGAGCAGGAAGGTTAGATAAGACTGTTTATATTCCACCTCCTGACGCACCTGCTAGGGCAGAGATGTTTGAGTTAGTGCTTTCTAAACGACCAATTGAGGGAGAATTAGATTACGGTATGCTGTCTACCTTAACTGACGGGTTTATGTCATCTGACATTAGGTTTTTGTGTGATGAGGCGTCAAGAAAAGCTTTGAAAGGCAATTCAAAAATTACGCAATCAATTATGGAAGAGATTATTAAAGCTAACAAGCCTTCTATCTCTTCTTCTGAAGTTGCGAAATACGAAAAAATTAGAGATAAAATGGAAGGTTCTTCTGGGAATAGTAGACCAAGTATTGGATTTAGAAAAGATTAATCATGGAAAAAGAAAAGTTTGAAAAATTACTTCTAAAAACGGCCTTCTCGTTTATGGCTTGTGATGGAGATATTGATGCGTCTGAGGTGACTTTAGTAAAGAATTTAGCATCTACAACTGACATGTTCGGAGCGTTAAATCCAACCGAAGAGTTAGACAAAATGTTGGCTGAATTAAATAGGATAGGTGGAGAGTTTTTACGCGGATATTTTGATGAGTTAACTTCGGCAGATTTAAGCCAAGAAGAAGAATTGAAATTGATTAAAATATCAATTGACACGATTTATGCTGACAACAAAGTTGCCTATAGCGAAATGAAATTTTTCAAAATTGTTAGAGATAAACTAAAAGTAGATGATGACGCAATACTTGCTGTGATGCCCGATATTGAAGAGTTCTTGGAAAATGACATTATCAGTCCTTCTTATATCGCTAATTTAACCCGCGATTATTTAGGTTCGTTTGCTGCACCAGCGGTAGGAAGCATCAAAGATATCTCAGCTCAAATAGAACAAATTCAAAAAGAGAAGAAGTAGCCTACTTATAGGTATATACTTTTCGCTCTAACACCTCATTGCTTTGGTCGTAGAATACAGCTTCAGAAATTAGGCCGTCCATAGTGTAATGCAAATCTGTATGCGTTGTGATTGTGGATTGCTCACTACCACCTTCTGTTGAAGTATTGGTTAAGACATTTTCAATTTTAACCAACTGATTTTTTGAGTCGTATGTGTAGGTGATTTTTTCTGTGTACCCTGGAAAATTATTCGTTTTTGAAAGTAGTTTACCTTCTTTTATTTCATAAGAAGTATACACACCAGGATCACTAAGGTTATGCTGATCTTGACCATTAGAAATTGGTTTAACTTCATACAAAACTGAATCCAAATAAACAACACTGTCTTGTTCTACAGTTCCATTTCCTATGTATTCTCGAGTTCTTATAAATTCTCGGTTTACAATAGAATTAGTGTATTTGTAATTGTAAAATAGCGTATAGGCTCGGCGGTTTTTTGTATCAAAATCAGTGCGCTCGTATTTTCTTATTTCATTAGCGTTATTAAACTCGTATTTACCCAAAGATTTTTTACGATCTTCTAAAACGAAAAACTCAGTGTAAATAATATTGAAATTAATTCTCAGTAAATTGATTCGCCCCTTTCGGTAAGTTGCCGTTGTTTCTTTGACTATTCCATTCTTTTTAGAGTTTCTGAAAGTTTCAACTTTCATTTTACTCTTGTCACTTGCCCTAAATTTATGCAAAGCACTTGTATTTAGCGCCAGATATAAATCGGATTCCATTTCTTGCGAAAAGCTAACGTTTAGGGCAAAACAGAGTAGGAGTAAGTATATTCTCATTTTTCTTAATGAAGGATACCTAAGATACAAAAAAAAGTCCTGTCTCGGCGAACCGAAACAGGACATATATAGTGACGTTTCTCTTTATCCTCTTAGTGAGGGAAAAAAGAATCGATTTTTAACTTGCAACTAATCGGAATCAGAATACAAGCTAAATTTTTACATCATTGGCATTCCTCCGCCCATTCCACCAGGCATTGGCATTGGTGCTTCCTCTTCTGGTTGGTCAGCAATTACTACTTCTGTAGTTAATAGCATTGACGCAATAGAAGCAGCATTTTCAATAGCAATTCTAGTTACTTTGGTTGGATCAATAACACCTGCATCAAATAAGTTTTCGTAAACTTCTGTGCGCGCGTTGTATCCAAAATCTGCTTTTCCTTCTTTTACTTTTTGAACGATTACAGCCCCTTCAATTCCGGCGTTAGTTACAATTTGTCTTAATGGCTCTTCAACTGCTCTTTTTACAATTGCAATTCCGGTGTTTTCATCTTCGTTTAATCCGGAAAGCCCTTCTAAAGCAGAAATTGCTCTAATTAAAGCAACGCCACCACCAGGAACTATTCCTTCTTGTACAGCAGCTCTTGTTGCAGATAATGCGTCATCAACTCTGTCTTTCTTTTCTTTCATTTCAACTTCAGTTGCCGCACCTACATAAAGTACCGCTACACCGCCTGAAAGTTTTGCAAGACGCTCTTGTAATTTTTCTTTATCGTAATCTGAAGTTGTGGTTTCAATTTGAGCTTTAATTTGATTTACTCTTGCTTCAATCTGACCTTTATCTCCTGATCCGTTAACAATTGTTGTATTGTCTTTATCAATATCGATTTTTTCACATGTTCCTAAATGCTCAATAGTTGCATTCTCTAACGTGAATCCTCTTTCTTCAGAAATAACAGTTCCTCCAGTTAAAACAGCGATATCTTCAAGCATTGCTTTTCTTCTGTCTCCAAATCCAGGAGCTTTTACGGCCGCAATTTTTAATCCTGCTTTAAGTCTGTTGATTACCAATGTAGATAGTGCTGTGCCGTCAATGTCTTCAGCAATGATCAACAATGGTTTTCCTGATTGAGCAACTGGCTCTAATACTGGAAGAATCTCTTGAATGTTAGAGATTTTCTTATCGTAAATTAATACATAAGGATTCTCTAATTCAGCAATCATCTTTTCCGTATTTGTTACGAAATATGGAGAAAGATATCCTCTGTCAAATTGCATTCCTTCTACTGTTTTAACTTCAGTAGAGGTTCCTTTTGCTTCTTCTACAGTAATTACGCCTTCGTTTCCTACAACGGCCATTGCTTCTGCGATTAATGATCCGATTGTTTCGTCATTATTTGCTGAAATCGTAGCAACTTGTTTGATTTTGTCGTTGTCTGAACCTACTTCTTGAGATTGTGCAGCAAGGTTAGCAACAATTGCTTCAACCGCTTTGTCTACACCTCTTTTAACGTCCATTGGATTTGCTCCTGCAGCAACGTTTTTCAATCCTGCTGTAATAATAGCTTGCGCCAATACGGTAGCCGTTGTTGTTCCGTCACCAGCAATATCTGCAGTTTTAGAAGCTACTTCTTTTACCATTTGAGCTCCCATGTTTTCTACAGGGTCAGCTAATTCAATTTCTTTGGCTACAGAAACTCCGTCTTTTGTTACGTGTGGAGCACCAAATTTCTTGTCAATAATTACATTTCTTCCTTTTGGTCCTAATGTAATTTTTACCGCGTTTGCTAGAGCATCTACACCTTTTTTCAGTTTGTCTCTTGCTTCTGTATCGAATAAAATGTCTTTTGCCATTTTCTTTTCTTTTTTTTAAATCGTTAATTAAATAATTCCGTAAACGTCTGATTCACGCATAATCAAATACGTTTTTCCTTCCAACTTAATTTCAGTACCTGAATACTGTCCGTAAAGTACACTGTCTCCAGCTTTAACAGTCATTGGTTCATCAACTTTTCCAGGACCTACTGCTATTACTGTTCCTTGTAAAGGTTTCTCTTTAGCTGTGTCTGGAATAATGATTCCGCTTGCCGTTTTTTCTTCTGCCGGAGCAGCTTCAATCAAAACTCTGTCTGCTAATGGTTTTAACATATCTAATTTTTATTTTCCCTTAAGGGTGTTTTACATTAATTATTCAATTCACTTTAGTCACATTTTATGCCATTCAATTATTCACGACAAAAACTGTCATTTTTGCATTAAGAATCAAAGTTTATGGCAAAAAAAATGTCAGTATGATGACACACTGACATTTAAATTTTTTATCTGAAGAATTTTACATTCCAGGTCCTATCGGCTGAGCTGGTAATTCTGATCCAGCATCTGGCTGATCAAATTGCTCAACGCTATCAGGGTTTGCTTCAATTTCTGTTGAATCTCCGTTTCCTGTTCCTGGTTGTGCCATTGCTAAACAAATAACCGCTAAAGCAATTGCTAATCCCCAAGTACCTTTCTCTAAAATATCTGTCGCTCGTTTTGCTCCACCTAATTGAACAGCTGAACCAAACTCAGAGTTTAATCCACCACCTTTCGGGTTTTGAACTAAAACAAATAGGATTAAACCTATACATCCGATAATTATTAGAATTAAAAATAGTGCACTCATTTTATTAATTTGTTAGTGATAAAACTATATAATTTTATCCTTTATTTTTTCGATTTGACTTGCAAAGAAAGTCTTTTTTTCTGGATATAACAAACTTAACTGTTTGTATGCCGAAATTGCTTTCTTATAATTCCCTTGCATCACATGAATTTTTGCCAGTGTTTCTGAAACAATTTCACCACTTTCTTCTAAGCTCGACTTCGCATTTTCAGTAGGATTGAAGAATTCTTTCTGTGGTTTTGATATGCTTGGTTGTTCCTCTATAAACCGGTCTAAAAGAGCGTTGATCTCCTTCTTGGACATTTGTTTTTCTGATTTTACTTCTGTTGATTTTTCTTCAACAATTGGTTCTTCTTCAGCTTTTGTTTCTTTTGTTTCTTCTATTTCAGAGGATGCAGAGGTAGGTGGGGCAGATTCTCTTCCTTGTTTCAATTGCAACCATTCAACAAAACTTAAATTAGAAGTGTCTACTGCAGTTGCAGAAGTCGTTTCGATTTTGGTCTTTAGTTCAGCTTCTTCTTCTTCTTCTTCTTTAGTTTTTACTGCTTCAATTTTCGATTCTTCTTCCTCAATAATCTCCTTTTCCGGAATCAATTGATCAGCCGCCTTTTCAAATGCAGACGAAACTACATGAGATAAAATTTCTTCATCCAAAGTGCTCAATTCCTCTTCTTCTTCAACTAGAGTGTCCTCCTCCTTTATAGGTTGAGCATCAGATTCTTTCAATAAATGTTGAGGTTCTTCAATCTCATCTTTTATTTTCTCTACTGTTGGATCGGGTTGGGTTTCAACCTGCTTTTCTTCAATGTCAACCGTTTCTTTTACTTCTATTATTTCAACTTCAGTTGTAGTTTCAAGAACTTCTGGTTTTACTGATTTTTCATCATTTATTAAATGAAAAAGATGTTCCCTATCGCCAACATGAGCAGAAGCTGTTTTTAACTCGTCTTCAAAATCTATATGATTAGCATTTGCCAAAGTTTTTAGTCTCAGGATGTGAGCAGTGCTGGAATAAGGAAACTTTTCTACGAGCAATTTTGTGTCTTCTAAATTAGAAGAACTCAGGCTTTCTAAACTGGTAATATGGCTCGCTAATTGATTTAAATTCATTACCAGTTTTTAGAAAGTTCATTCAGAATATCTTGCGATAGCTTCTCGTTAATATCTTCTAAGAGTGCAGATTCTACAGAGTTAAAATCCGTATCCGCTTCAAAATTCGAAAGCTGAAAAAAGCTTTTTTCAAAACTCTGTTTTTCATCTCGATTATTGACAACGCTCACTTCAATGGTTACCTTCAAGCTATTCAGTGCTGCTTCATCTGTTTGTATGGCAGTTGCCTCAGTAAAATAACTCTTGATTTTACCGTTAATTTCAATATCCGCCTCATCAGTTCTCAATTTCATCTTACTTCTAGACACTAAAAAGTCCCTTAAGTATTCTGTAAAATCAATTCCGTATCCAGCTGGGGCATTCGCTGCTTGCTCTTCAAAAATTCCCACACTAAATGAGTCGGCATCAATACTTGTGTCCAGCATTCCATACTGAATTTCACATGATGAAAGTAAAAACAAGGATAATATGAGTGAAAAAATCTTCATAGCTATTGAACGTAAAATACGCATTTCTATTTTAGGTCGTATTCTTTTATTTTACGATACAGTGTTCGCTCAGAAATTCCCAAGTCTTGCGCGGCATACTTTCGCTTTCCTCTATGTTTTTCAAGTGCTTTTTGGATGAGCTCTTTTTCTCTATCTTCTAATGACAGTGATTCTTCTACCTCAATATGATCTTCAAAATCATTAGAAAAACTTGTTCCAGAATCAAATGTTGGTTTTTCTTCTGGATAATCAAAAGATGAATTTTCTAAAAGATTTTCGCTTTGAGGTGAAATGTCTTTGTATAGTTTTTGAATAATAGCAGTTTTGTCTTCAGACGAGATGCCTGTATTACCATTTTGTAAAATATCAACCACCAATTTTTTTACTTCAGCTAAATCTTTTTTCATGTCAAATAGCACCTTATACAAAAGGTCTCTTTCTGAAAAATCTTCTTTGCCTTTTTGAGCTAAAACGGGAAGATTAGATGCTGTGTAGTCGGGTAAATAAGAATGTAAAAGTTCTCCTGTTATCAATCTTTCACTTTCAATCACCGAAATTTGTTCTGTAATATTTTTGAGCTGTCTGATGTTTCCAGGCCAGTTGTAATTGTTGAGCATATGAACCGCCTCATCTGTCAGTTTAATAGGAGGCATTCGATACTTTTCAGAAAAATCAACAGCAAATTTTCTAAAAATCAAGTGAATGTCATCTTTTCTATTTCTTAACGGTGGTAAGGCAATTGGAACTGTGCTAAGCCGATAAAATAAATCTTCTCTAAATTTTCCACTTTGAATCGCCTGCAGCATGTTTTCATTTGTGGCCGCAACAACTCTTACATCTGTTTTAATTGGTTTTGAGGATCCAACTCTAATGAACTCTCCAGTTTCTAGTACTCTAAGTAACCTAACTTGTGTAGGTAATGGGAGTTCAGCAACTTCATCTAAAAAGATGGTGCCTTTGTCTGCAACTTCAAAGTAACCTTTTCGTTGGTCATGTGCACCCGTAAAAGATCCTTTTTCATGTCCAAACAATTCACTGTCTATCGTTCCTTCTGGAATAGCTCCGCAGTTCACTGCGATATAGCTACCGTGTTTTCTTGAGCTCAGTTGATGGATGATTTTGGGCATGGCTTCTTTACCAGTTCCACTCTCTCCCGTGATAAGAACACTTATGTCTGTCGGCGCAACCTGAATTGCCACATTAATCGCCCGGTTTAAAGAAGGCGAGTTTCCAATAATTCCAAAACGTTGTTTTATCTGTTGGGTATCCATAACTCTGAGTTAGTTTACAACTATTCCTTTTACTGTAGCACTTGTATATGACTCAATTTTTACCATAGCATAATCCCCAGGTTTTAAGTCTCCTTTAGGGAAAATTACGGTTAAGTTTTGTGAGTTTCTACCGTAAACAAAATCGTCTGATCGTTTTGAGGTTCCTTCTATGAGCACTTCGTAAGTATTACCAACGGTTTTGGCATTTGCGGCAGTCGCTAATTCAGCTTGTACTTCTTGAACTTCTGTTAGTCTTCGCTTTTTAACTTCTAAAGGAATGTCATCTTCAAATTTACGTTCAGCCAATGTTTTCGGTCGTTCAGAATAGAAAAACATATACGAAAACTCGTATCCAACTTCTCTCATTAAGCTTAAAGTATCCTTATGCTCTTCTTCTGTCTCACCACAAAACCCTGTAATAATATCTGTTGAAATGAAGGCTTCCGGAACTATTCTTTTAATGGCATCAATTCTATTCATGTACCATTCTCGGGTATACCCTCTATTCATTCGTTTTAACACATCTGAATTTCCAGATTGAACTGGTAAATGAATGTACTTGCAAATGTTTTCGTATTTCGCCATCACTTCTAATACATCATCCGTCATGTCTTTAGGATGAGACGTGGAAAAACGTACTCTTAATTTTGGATTAACAAGAGCAACCATTTCCATTAACTGTGCAAAAGATACAGTTGGTTTTTTTGGGTCGATTATTTCTCCCTTTTTAGTGATGTTCCATTTGTAACTATCTACGTTTTGCCCTAGTAGGGTAACTTCTTTATAACCCTTGGCAAACATATCCGCGGCTTCTGCTACAATGGTTTCTGGATCTCTACTTCTTTCTCTTCCTCTTGTGAATGGAACCACGCAGAATGAACACATATTGTCACATCCGCGCATGATTGAAATGAATCCGGTTACGCCACCTTTGTCAAGTCTTACTGGCGCGATATCCGCGTAAGTTTCTTCTCTAGATAGTAAAACGTTTACAGCTTTTTGACCAGTTTCTACTTCTGTAATCAAGTTAGGAAGGTCTCTGTAAGCATCTGGACCGGCAACCAGGTCAACTAATTTTTCTTGCTCAAGCAAATCTTTTTTCAAACGTTCTGCCATACAGCCCAAAATTCCAATCACTAAAGATGGATTTTCTTTCTTTCGTTTGTTATGCTGTCTTAATTTGTTTCTGACTCTTTGCTCCGCATTTTCTCTAATTGAGCAGGTGTTCATTAAAATAACATCAGCCTCATCAACATCTTTAGTCGTTGAAAATCCGTTTTCAGATAATATTGAGGCAACAACTTCACTATCCGAAAAATTCATTTGACAACCATAGCTTTCTAAATAAAGTTTCTTTGATCCTGTTGTCGAACCAGAAACCATAGTTGCTTGGCCTTGAATATTTTCGTCTATTTCTTTTAAATCTTCCATTCTAAATTCAGTACATTCCTTCAAGGGTTATCCTCAAAAGTCTTGCAAAATTAATGATTCTTGAAGAATTCATGTCAAAATGACAGTAAACTTTTTTTGATGACGAATTAGAAAGATGAAAATTTTCCAAAAAAATTATTATTATAAATAATAAGGGAAAGTTTTGGTGCCATTTGAAACACTTTTCGGTGTTTATCCGTTTCTATTTATGATATTTGTTCAAATTTTTGAAAGAAAAAAGCACATTTACTTATGGCAAAAAATCTTGTAATCGTAGAGTCACCGGCTAAAGCAAAGACTATAGAAAAGTATCTTGGAAAGGATTTCATTGTAAAGTCGAGCATGGGACATGTTAGAGATTTAGCAAAAGGAGACGGCTCCATTGATGTAGAAAACGATTTTGCACCTAAATATATAGTGTCCACCGATAAGAAAAAGGTGATTACTGAACTTAAGAAATTGGCGAAAGAAGCAGAGCTTGTATGGCTTGCTTCGGATGAGGACCGTGAGGGAGAAGCGATTTCATGGCACTTGAAAGAGGCGCTAGGATTAAAGCCTGAGGGTTATAAGAGAATAACATTCAATGAGATTACTAAAGGAGCTGTTTTGTCTGCAATTGAGAATCCAAGAGAGATAGATAGCGATTTAGTTAATGCACAACAAGCAAGGAGAATATTGGACCGTTTAGTTGGATTTGAGTTGTCTCCGGTTTTATGGAGAAAAGTAAAGCCATCACTTTCTGCTGGTAGAGTTCAATCTGTTGCAGTGAGATTAATTGTTGATAAGGAAATTGAAATTGAGAAATTTGAATCTTCTGTTTTTTATAGAACTGACGCAGAATTCAATGCTAAAGGTTCTAAATTAAAAGCGAAGTTAAACAAGCAATTTGATAGCGAGAAAGATGCGGGAAGTTTCGTAAATGATTGTATCGGTTTTGATTTCAAAGTTAATTCGGTTAGCAAAAAACCAGCTAAGAAATCGCCAACTGCTCCGTTTACAACTTCAACCTTACAACAGGAGGCGAGTTTGAAACTTGGATTTTCAGTTTCGAGAACCATGTCGGTTGCTCAAAGATTGTATGAGTCTGGGCATATTACCTATATGAGAACTGATTCAGTGAATCTATCAAAAACTGCAACTGATGCTGCCCAAGCAGAAATTGAAAAGGCTTACGGAAAAGAGTACCACAATTTTAGACAGTTTAAAAATAAAAATTCTTCAGCTCAAGAAGCGCACGAAGCAATTAGGCCTACAGATTTTTCTGCTCATACCATTTCAGGGGAGAGTGACCAAGAAAAATTATATCAACTGATTTGGAAAAGAAGTATCGCTTCTCAAATGAGTGAAGCTCAGTTAGAGAGAACAGTAATAAAAATTGATGCACCACAATCGTATGAGTTTTCAGCGAATGGTGAGATCATCAAATTTGATGGATTCTTGAAAGTGTATCTTGAATCTTCACTTGATGAAGATGAGGATGATGTAGAAGGATTGTTGCCTCCAATTTCTGAAGGTGAAATTTTACCGAATGAATCGGTTACATCAACTGAAAGATTTACCCGTCCGCCTGCACGATATGTTGAGGCAAGTTTGGTGAAGAAGTTAGAAGAGTTAGGTATCGGTAGACCATCTACATATGCGCCAACTATTTCTACAATTCAAAAAAGAGGTTACGTTGAAAGAGGGGAAAAAGAAGGAGTTGAGCGTAATTATAAACAAATAGTATTGAATGGTGGATCTGTAGAAACGGTTCAGCAAACTGAAAAAACCGGCTCTGATAAAGGGAAGTTAATTCCTACCGATATAGGAAGAGTGGTAACGGAATTCTTAATTCAGAATTTCGATAATATCATGGATTATAATTTTACAGCTTCGGTTGAAAAAGAGTTTGATGATATTGCTCAAGGCTTAGTGAAATGGACTAAAATGATTAAAGATTTTTATGGTCCTTTCCATAAAACGGTTGAGCACACAATTGAGAATTCTGAGCGTGCTACAGGTGAGAGATTACTCGGCGTTCATCCAAAATCAGGTAAAAATGTATATGCAAGAATTGGTCGATTTGGGCCTATGATTCAAATAGGTGAGCAAGATGACGAAGAGAAGCCAACATTCGCTTCGCTACAAAAAGATCAGTCTATCTCTACAATCCAATTAGAAGATGCATTAGAATTGTTCAAATTCCCTAAAGTTATTGGTGAATTCGAAGATACACCTGTTAAAATCAACAAGGGAAGATTTGGTCCTTACGTTCAATTGAATAAGTTGTTTGTTTCAATTAAAGAAGCAAATGGTGACACCCTTGAGAACATGACTTTAGAAAGAGCAATTGAGCTCATACTTGAAAAACGCGAAGAAGATAAGAATCGTATTATCAAGGAATTTCCTGAAAATGAAGATATGCAGTTATTAAATGGGCGTTATGGACCATACTTGAAAATCGGTAAGAAAAACTATAAATTACCGAAAGATGTTGAGCCTGCAGAGCTTACTTATGAGGAGTGCGTGCATATTTCAGAAAATCAACCTAAAGGTCGTAAGAAGAAAAAGTAATGCGCTATATTTGGTCTAAATGAAAGATTTAGATATTTATTTTAGCGAATTTGGTGAAAAATCAAGCCACAGTTCACCTACTCAAATAGGAAGTAAAATTGTTGTCAATCAAGAAGGAAATTTCTCATTGCCGCAAAGAGGTGATGTTGCAATTTTGTTCGTTCCTGAGTACAGAAATTCTGAATTAGAATCTGGTTCAGATTTTATTTCAACTATCAGAGAAAAATTATATGCCCTTGAGTCGGGAGAGTGGAATTCATCAGTTGTTGATATGGGGACGATCGTTCCTGGTAAAACGGTAGAAGACACTTTTACTGCAGTAAGAGATGTTGTTAAAGAACTGGTTAAAGGAGGTGTGTTTCCTTTGGTAATCGGAGGTTCACAAGACTTAACTTTGGCACTTTATGAAGCGTATCAGTCTTTAGAGCAAACGGTAAATATTCTAGATATAGATCCGGGATTAGATATGGGAGATCCTGATGAAGCGATTTCTTCAAATGCTTGGCTAAATAAAATCTTGTTGCATAAGCCAAATTTATTGTTCAATTATTCATTGTTAGGATACCAATCTTACTTAGTCAAATCAGAAGAGAGAGAATTGTTGAACAAGTTGTATTTTGATGGCTTTAGATTGGGTGAGTTTTATGCCAACGATAAAATGGTAGAACCACTTGTGCGGAACGCAGATATTCTAACTTTTGATTTAGACGCTATACGAGGATCTGACTATAATGGGAATTCAAGGCATTTGCCTCATGGCTTTTATGGTGAAGATGCGTGTCGTATCATGAGATATGCAGGTTTGAGTGATAAACTTACAAGTTTAGGTTTGTTTAATTTTCAACAGTCTGCTTCGATTTTGTTTGATTCAAATTTGGTGGCTCAAATGATTTGGTATTTCATTGAGGGTTACAACCAACGAAAAAAAGACTACCCAGTGGGATCAAAAAACTCATACACTAAGTATTTAGTTAGTATAGATGATTTTAAAGATGAGATCATCTTTTATAAGAGTGATAAAACTGCAAGATGGTGGATGGAAGTGCCTTACCCAAAGATGGAAGGGGTTAAATTTCAAAGGCATTTGTTAATCCCATGTAATTATGAAGATTATCAGAATGCCCTAACAAATGAAATGCCCAATTTATGGTGGAAAACATTCGAAAAATTGAGTTAGTTCAAAAAAAGTCGGAATGTTAATTTATAAATGCATTGAAAAAAAATTTACAATTAAATATTTTTTACTTATTTTAGCCGCTTGTTGGAGTGTTCTGACGATAAATGGTATTGAAAAAAACAATTTTATGAAAAAAGTTTTATCTTTTTTACTTTGCTATTTGGCTGTAAATCTGTCCTTTGGACAACAAGATAAGCAGTTCACACATTACATCTTTGATAAGATGTCTTTTAATCCGGCAGCAACTGGGTTTAAAGGTTATTGTGGAACAGTTATTTACAGAAACCAATGGGATAGGGTGCAAGACGCACCAAATACTACTCTTTTGAATCTTCAAGGGAACTTGCCAAAGCAAAATTTAGGAGTAGGTTTATCATTTACAAATGATGCAATTGGATTCCAAAGAAATAATACGGTAACATTGAACGGAGCTTATCACTTTGTAACTACTGCAGGTGTTTTAAGTGGAGGTTTAGGTTTAGGGATTGTAAACGTAGGTTTCTCTCCAAACTGGGTTCCGCCTCAAACACAGCAAGATTTATTGTTACCAACAGCAACTTCGGGAACTGGATTTGATGTGAACTTAGGTTTGTATTGGACTGGATCTTCAGCTCCTTATTATGTTGGTATTTCAACAACGCATTTAGCACCACCTACATTAAATGCTATTAACTATAAAGTAGCAAGACACTATTATGTTATTGGTGGGTATGATTGGAATATGAGCGATCAGTTCAACTGGGCAAATAAAGTAGAGTTAAAGCCTTCAATGTTGTTAAAAGCTGATGGAGCTGGAATGGTATTCGATATTAATGTGATGGCTGATTTCTGGTTGAACAACTACTCTTACTTATGGGGTGGAGCTTCTTATAGAATGTCAGATGCAATTGCATTACAATTAGGATATGCTTTTTCTCCAGCTAATGCAACGAGTACAAACATGTTGAAATTTGGATATTCATTTGATATAATGACAAACCCATTGAATACTTATGGTAAAGGTACACATGAGTTAATGTTGAACTTTTGCATGTTCCCGCCACCACCACCGGTGCCGAGACATGGTAATCCATTTATATTACAATAGAGAAAATTTTTTGTAACCAAATCAAAATAGTATCGTTAAAAGATAGACCCAACCCTTAAAGAGTCCTGAATAGTCGCAGAAAATTGATTGGTAGAAAAAACAAGGTAGCATGAAAAAATTATTGGTTTTTGGAGTTGTTGTGATTGCACTGGTGATAACCAGTTGTAACACGGGTACTGGTCACTTGACCGGTGTGCAGGGGAGACGAACGTTTTATCCTGAGATCCCACTAGGGATGGTATATATTCCTTCGGGTTCATATACAATGGGTAATGGCGATCAAGATGTTCCATTCTTACATCAGTCTCGATCTAAAGTTGTTTCAATCCATGCTTTATACATGGATCAAACGGAAATTACGAACAACGAATGGAGAGAGTTTGTGTATTGGGTGAAAGATTCAATTATTCTTGAAAAAGTTTATTTGAACACGAACCCTACAGGTAATGATGAAATTCCTGAAGAAGATATAGGAGAGATGTTGGCACATCCAGATATCTATTATGATGAGGTGAATTTAACTTGGCAAGAGTTTGATCCTTCTCAACCGTTTATTAATAGAGGGTTGTTCCCATTGTCTTGGAGAATGAAAGGAATTAAGGATAATCAAATTATTCCTTTGATTTCTGATATGTATTTAAGACCAAATGAAAGATGGTATAAGAGAAGAGTTCTTGATACAAGAAAACTAAACTTTAAATATTACTGGATTGATCTTCCTGAAGCTGCCAAAAGAGGAAGAGTTCATATTGAGAGAAATGGATATGATCCATCCGGAAACTATACTGACCCTTCTTTAAATCCTCAGCATAGAGATTTGAAAAACCCTGATCATCCATTTACAGGAGAACCTGTAGGATTGGATAAAGATATGGGATACTTCAACTCTAAAGGTCAAAACAACGGACTTAGAGGGCATGAGGATAGAGGAAGATTTATCATTGAAGAAGAAATTAATGTTTATCCAGATACTTTATGTTGGGTGCGTGATTTCACATACTCATTCAATGATCCTATGACAAACATGTATTTCTGGCATCCTGCTTATGATAACTATCCTGTAGTTGGTGTAACTTGGGTTCAAGCTAGAGCATTCTGTGTATGGAGAACTCAAAAATTAAATAACTGGTTAGAAAGTTTAGGTCAATTATGGGTGCAAGATTTTAGATTACCTACTGAAGGTGAATGGGAGTATTGTGCCAGAGGTGACTTAAAAAACTCTCCTTACCCTTGGGGTGGGCCTTACATCAGAAACTCAGGTGGATGTATGTTAGGAAACTTCAAACCAATGAGAGGAAGATATTTTGATGATGGAGGTTTTTACCCTGTAAAAGCATTCTCATACAACCCTAACGGTTATGGATTATATTGTATGTCTGGAAACGTGTCAGAATGGACTGAAACTGCATATGACGAGTCAGTATATGAGTTTTCTCATGACTTATCTCCAGAATATAGATATTATGCAATGGATTGGGATCCACCTTCAATGAAAAGAAAAGTTGTAAGAGGTGGTTCATGGAAAGATATCGGATTCTACTTGCAAACTTCTGCAAGAACTTACGAATACCAAGATACTGCTAAATCTTACCTAGGATTTAGATGCGTTCAAACTCATATCGGTCGTGGTGGTAGAGACTTCTCTAAAGAAGGTGGAGAAGAATTGAAATCAGATATCGAGTTACGTTAATTCAGTAAATTATAACCAAATAAATAAATGTTAAACTAAAAGCAAGGAAACTATGAGACCAGGAACTAAAAAATGGAAATTATTTATGGCTAAGCTGTACGGTATTGGTGCAGCAGTAGTAATTGTCGGTGCACTATTTAAAATTATGCACTGGCCGGGAGCGAATGCTGCACTTATCGCAGGATTAGGAACGGAAGCCGTGATTTTCTTTTTCTCTGCGTTCGAACCTTTACATGAAGATCCAAAGTGGGAATTAGTATACCCAGAGTTGGCTTTAGCTCATGACGAAGATTTCGATTTACACGCGTATATTGATGAAAAAGGAGAGTCAGGTGCCCACGGTGGTGGCGGTGGCGGAGGTTCTGCTACTGGAATCACTGAGCAATTTGATAGCCTATTAGAAGAAGCAAAAATTGATGCTGATTTATTAAATAGATTAGGAGACGGAATTAGAACGTTAAGTGACAACGCAGAAGGGCTTAAAGCCGTTTCTGGTGCTGCTGCAGCGACTGATTCTTATGTAGCTAGTTTAGAAGGAGCTTCTGAACAAGTGAAAACTTTATCTAATACTTACGAAAGAGCATCTGAATCATTATTAGGATTAACTTCTTCAGCTGATGAAGGACAATCTTTTGGTGAGCAACTTCAAAAAGTATCTACAAACTTAGCTGCATTAAATAATGTATATGAGTTACAATTAAAAGGTTCTTCTAATCACTTAGAGGCTACTGAGAAATTCCAATCTCAAGTAACTGAAATGATGTCGAACTTAAGTGATTCTGTAGAAGATACTAAGTTATACAAAGAGAATATGGCTATGTTATCTAAAAACTTGACTGATTTGAACCAAGTTTATGGTAACATGTTAAAAGCAATGACAATTAGTAGAGATTAATTATATGTTATTTTTTGAGAAATCAGAATTAGCAGTTAACTCAATGTTTAATTAATTAATAAAAACTAAGAATCATGGCAGGAGGAAAAGAAACCCCTAGACAAAAGATGATCGGTATGATGTACTTAGTACTTACCGCTCTTCTAGCTCTTAACGTATCTAAACAAGTAATCGCCGCTTTTATTACACTAAACGATAAACTAGACGCAAGTGCTGAAATTATCGATAATAAAGTAGGTTTTACTTATGACGGATTCGCGCAAAAAGAGGCAGCTTTAAATGCTACAAAAGGAGACAAAACAGTGTTGAAATTTTGGGATGGAAAAGCTGAAGAATTACAAAAAGAAACAGCTGTAATCGTTGGATTCCTTTTAGGGGAATGTAATGAAATGATTAAAATCGCTGACGGTGTTGATTGGGTTGAAGATAAAGATGAGGAAGGTAATATTACCAAACTCAAATCTCTTCACGATATTCAGGCATTTGATAACTACGATATACCAACCAACCTTTTCGTTGGTGGAGAGCCAAAAAACCCAAATAAAAGAGGTTTGGCAATCTGTGATAATATCCATGCATACAGAGATAAAATTTGTACAATCATGGGTACTTATACAATGGGTAGCGAAAAGTTTGAGTTTGTACCACCAGCAAATAACTCTGAAGAAGCGCTTCAAGAAGCTTTAAAAGGTTGTAACGAAAAAGATACTAGCGCAATCGCTGGATATTTTCGTGCACTAACTTATCCAGAGAAGTTACATGGTCATGATGGTGAAATGCCTTGGCCTTCAGTAATGTTTGACCACGCACCTATTGTTGCTGCAGCAGCTATGTTAACTTCTTTGAAGTTGGACATTAAAAATGCAGAATCTGTAGCGGCTGATTATATGCTATCTAAGGTAGACGCACCTACGTTCAACTTTAACAAAATTGAACCTTTAGCATTTGCTAGAACTGGTTACATTAACCAAGGTGACTCATTAGACTTAAGTGTAATGATCGCGGCATATGACTCAACTGAAACTCCAAAAATTAAATGGGGTATGGATGCTGATACACTTCCTGAAAACTGGAAAGAAATCGAAGGTTCTATTGCCTTGGATGGATCTTCACCAGGATTGCACATTGTAAAAGGTGCTATTGGTGTAAAAGAAAGAGGTCAATTGACTTGGAAACCATGGGATTTCCAATATACAGTTGGTCAGCCAATGGGTGTTGTTGCTCAGCCTGAGATGAGAATCTTATACTGGGGATATAACAACGTAGTTGAAGGAACAGCTTCAGGATATGATCCATCTCAAGTTTCATTGAGCGGAAGTGGTTGTAGCCTTTCACCAAAAGGAAACGGACAGTATATTGCTAAAGTTAGTAGAGGTACAAGAAACGCTAAAATTAGTGTAAGTGCTGAAGGTGCTAGCTTAGGTGCATTCGAATTTGAATGTCGTCCTATGCCAAACGCAACAGTTTACTTCGGTAAAACTGAAATGGGAGGTAAAGCATCTTATACTGCAGCTAAGAATCAATCAGGTGTTCGTGTAGGTTACGATCCATCAGTTCCATTAAAAGGTGTAACCTTTTCAATTTCTGGCGGTATAGTAAAAGTAGACGGAGTACCAGGTACTGGTAAAGTTCAAGGTGGAGGTAAATTCGACTCGAAAGCGAAGAGTTTATTGAAGCAGTCTAAAAACAAACAAGTAACGATTGTTGTAGACTATAAAGGACCTGACGGGATTGGTAAAAAAGGAGGTATTTCCTTTTCTGTGAAGTAAAAAGGTAAATTAAATTTAGACAGATGAAAAAGATAGTTTTTTCTTTAGTGATGATGGCAATAGTGATGGTGGGGTATGCTCAAGGAGATATCAGAGGGCCTATTTCAAATCCGGCGCCAGGTGTTTTAGATGGGGTATATGTGAAAGAACACATCCCAACTAAGAAGGTTGTCCCTTACGAATTTGTTCGTGAAGCAGATGTTGCTTGGAGTAAAAGAGTTTGGAGAGCAATTGACCTAAGGGAGAAATTTAATCATCCTATGTATTATCCGTTAGATGATATTCGTGAAGGTGAAGGACCAGATGAATGGATTTGGAAAAAGAATACCACTAGATGGTCACTTTGGACAATTATTCGTTATCACATCATGACTGGCGATTTAACACTGTATTCTCCTTTCGATCCCGATTGGAATGCTTGGAAAGATGGTGACTTATTTAAGTACCCATACACTCCTGACAAATACGGTACGTCAGCAAGTGGAAACTTCATTACGGATTCATTGTATAGAGTAAACGTTAAAGGAATGGAATACCTTGGTTTTGAGGAATTCAATCCAACTCCTGAAGCAATTGAAAGTGAAGAGTATCCTGGAGAGGATTCGATTGACGCTGACGGAAACGTTGTTTACTATCCAAATGAGTTTATTTGGTATACGGCTGAAGACATAGTTCAATACAGAATCAAAGAAGATTGGTTTTTTGACAATGAAAGATCGGTTCTTGACGTAAGAATTATTGGGATTTGCCCAGTAGTTTATGCTAAAGATCAAAGTGGAAACATTACTGGACTTAAAGAGTTATTCTGGTTGTATTTTCCTGAGTGCAGATATGTATTCCAGAACTTCTTTGTTCAAAACCGACACAATGATTCACAAAGAATGTCTTTTGATGACTTATTCCACAAAAGAATGTTCCAGAGTTATATAACGAAAGAGTCAAATCTTTACGATAGAGAACTTCAGAATTATCGAGCAGGTGTTGATGCCTTGTTAGAGTCTGAAAAGATCAAAGAAAAGATTTTTACTTTCGAACATGACCTTTGGAGTTTCTAGTTGGAAATGATATTATTGAAAAGGGTTCTCATTCATGAGAGCCCTTTTTTTATGCTTGTAACTACCATGTTTCAAGCATTTTTAGTTTTTGTGTTACTTTTTTGTTTTCATGACATTGCATTATTAGAAACCAATAAATGTAGTGATGGCCATCACGTTTTAAACAAGGAAATTAAAAACTAAAATTATGGCAGGAGGAAAGGAAACACCAAGACAAAAGATGATCGGGATGATGTACTTAGTTCTTACGGCACTTTTAGCACTTAACGTATCTAAACAAATTATTTCAGCATTTATCACACTGAATGATAAGCTAGAAACCAGTGCTAATGTGATAGATATTAAAGCCCAAGACTCTTATGGGCAAATTGACCAAAAAAGAGCAGCAATAAAAGCTTTAGAGGGAGATATGACTGACTTCTTAGTATGGGAAGCGAAGGCAATGGAATTAAAAGCGAAAACTAAAGAGTTAACCAATTTTTTATTGGGAGAATGTAATGATATGATTGAGGCTGTTGAAGGTGTTGATTGGGTGGAAGAACGAGATGAAGAAGGAAATATTATTCGACTTAAGCCTCTAGATCAGATTCAGGCAATTGATAATTATGATGTTCCAACTCATATGTTTGTCGGGGGTAATCCCGAAAACCCTAACGAAAGAGGTCAAGAGCTAGTAAATAGAATCCATGATTATAGAAATTTTGTTTCAGAGTTAATGGGAACTTATCAAAAAGGATCAACGCAATTTAATTTTAAAGCACCTGCGGATATAAAAAATCTTAAGGAGGCATTGACTAGTGTGAATTCAGAAGATTCAACAGTGATCAAACAATTTTTTACCACTTTAACAATTCCTGAAAAATTGCATGTGCATGGTGAAGAGGGAATGTTGCCTTGGGCGTCTGTTACTTTTGATCATGCACCAATCGTTGCTGCAGCAGCCATGTTCACGTCTTTAAGATTGGATATAAAAAACGCTGAAGCAATGGCAGCTCAATATATCGTAAATAAAATTGATGCTCCTATTTTTGAGTTTAACAAAATCGAGCCAATGGCGATTGCGCCAACAGCCTATTTAAATGCAGGAGATTCTGTTCCATTAAAAGTAATGATTGCTGCCTATGATTCAAATGAAGTATCTATGATTAGATATGGTTTAGACGCAGACACTTTACCTGAAAACTGGAAAGAAACTTCTGGAGGCTTAAATCTGAGTTCTTCTTCACCTGGTCAACACAAATTAAAAGGGGCAATAGGAGTAAGAGAAAGAGGGGAAGTAAAATGGAAACCTTGGGAGTTTTCGTATACGGTTGGTCAACCCATGGGTGTTGTAGCACAACCTGAAATGAGAGTGCTTTATATCGGTTATGACAATGTAGTTGAAGCTACAGCGTCAGGATTTCCTGCAGAAAACGTGAGTATGAGTGGAGATGGATGCAGAATCGTAAAAGAAGGAAATAAATACATAGCAAAAGTTTCAAGAGGAACCAGATCAGCTAGTATTTCAGTAATAGGAAGAACTGATGATGGAACTAGTACAAATGTAGGAACGTATCAGTATAAGTGTGTGCCTTTACCAGATCCTGAAATAAGTCTTGGAAGTATAAAAAATGGAGATGAAGTGTCGTTAAGAAAAGCTAAAGATATGACAACTGCATTGGCTAAATATCCTTCAGAAATCACGCTAGATGCTACTTTCCCTATAGTAAGTGGAGAAGTTAGAGTTGGAAGTGTTCCAGGAAAAGGTAAAATCCTTGCAAATGGGAAGCTTGATCAAGATGCCAAACGAAAAATAGCTCAAGGTAAAGGAAGCGTGGTTCAAATTGTTGTGAAATACAGAAAACCAGATGGAACAACCAAGCAAGACGGATTATCATTTTATATAAAACCATAAGAACAAACCTCCTGATGTATTTACATTGGGAGGTTCTTTTTTTGTTAGTACCTTTGCGCCAATTATGGTTAGAATTGGAAATTTATCGTATCACCTTCCTCAAGGCTTTTTGTATAAAAATATCTCACTGTTTATAGATAAAGGAGATAAAATTGGCTTAACTGGAAAAAATGGTGTGGGTAAATCTACCTTACTGGGATTAATCTCAAAACAATTGGTTCCAACAGAAGGAACTGTCGTAATCGACAAAAGTTCATCTATCGGTTACCTGACACAGGATATCGAGATTAGAAAAGACATTACGGTACGGTCCTATATAGAACAGTCTAACGAAGAAATAACAAGTCTGCAAGAGCGATTAGATTTTGTAAATGCAGAGTTGACTACAAGAACAGACTATGAATCTGAAGCTTATTCGGCTTTAATTGAAGAAGTAACAGATTTAAATGATCGCTTAACCGTAATGGATGCATATGCAATTGCTGAGCGAATTGAACAAGTTTTAAAAGGATTAGGCTTCAAACAAGAAGAGTTTGATAATTTGATTGGAAGCTTTTCTGGAGGATGGCAAATGCGTGTTGAGCTTGCTAGACTTTTAGTGAACAATCCGGATGTGTTATTGATAGATGAGCCAACCAATCACTTAGATATTGTCTCAATTCAATGGTTAGAAAACTACTTAAAGAATTTTAAAGGTGGATTAGTTTTGATCTCTCACGATAAGCGATTTTTAGATAATGTAACAAATCGTACAGTAGAAATTGCCAATCAACGTCTCTATGATTACAAATGTAATTACTCTAAATATTTAGTGTTACATGCTGAAGAGATGGAGCGAGCAATGGCTGCCAAAAAGAATCAAGACAGAGAAATTAAAAGAACTGAAGATTTAATTAATAAGTATCGTGCGAAAGCCAATAAAGCTGCATTTGCTCAGTCTTTAATTAAAAAGTTAGATAAGGTTGAACGAATTGAGATTGATACCATTGAAAGAAGTGGGTTCAATGTAAAGTTTACTCTGGCCGAAGCTTCTGGTAAGCGCGTTTTAGATATCCAAAATCTTTCTAAATCCTATGGAGAAAAACAAATCTTCAAGAATCTAGAAGTCTTATTATCAAGAGGAGAGAAAATCGCATTGCTTGGACCAAATGGTGTTGGAAAATCTACTTTAATTAAGTGTGTGACCGGTGATATTCCGCATGAAGGAGTCATAGAAAAAGGCCATAATGTGTCTATCGGATACTTTGCGCAAGATTCTGCAGAGAAATTAGATCCTGAAACAACCGTTTTTGATACTATTGATGCCGTAGCTAAAGGGGAGAAAAGGAAAGATATCAGAGCAATATTGGGCGCTTTTTTATTTAGTGGAGAAACAGTAGATAAACAAGTCAAAGTATTATCAGGGGGAGAAAGAACGCGTCTAGCAATTTGTAAGTTGTTGTTTGAAGATTTCAACCTTCTGATCATGGATGAGCCTACGAATCACTTAGATATCCAAAGCAAGGAAATTTTGAAAGAGGCCTTGATTGCTTATGAAGGAACTCTTTTGTTAGTATCTCACGACAGAGATTTCTTAGACGGTTTATCAAATAAAATTTGGGAAATCCACCCTGATAATGTCAAAACACATTATTTCGGAGTGAATGAATTCCTAGAGCGTTTTAATGATGAAACCATTGAGGCGAAAGTTGAAAAAAAGGTAGAGAAACCAAAAGAAAAATCAACATATCATCAATCTAAAGAAGAGAAGGCTGCGGTTAAAAAAATCGAGAACAGAATTAAAAAAGCCGAGCGTGAAATAGAGACTTTAGAAACTGAAATTGCGATAAAAACTAAAGAAATTGCAGAAACGGCTTATGATGAAAGCCAGAGCTATCAACAACTATTAAAGAGTTTTGAAACCTTAAAGTCTAATTTAGAAGGCCAAATGGAAGAATGGGAAAACGCAACTTTAGAGCTTGAAGAAATGAATGCTAAGTTTTCTTAAATTCTCGCTTCATATTTAGTATCGGGCGCTCAATATAATTGTAACTGAACCTGGCAACTAGCATTGTAAGAATAACGGTTACCACGCAGAAAATCAATTGATTTCCAATTCCCTCCATTCGTAATTCCAGAGAGTCCATTGCGATAATTGTAATAGCAGCTACCATGCTTAGATAAACTATTTGGCCATAAGACATTCTACCAATTTTTGATAATTGCTTTAATTTTCTGAATTTGAAGAGTGAATGCTTACTGTAAGTCTGCTCAAACACTACATAAGAAAATACCAACGAACTTAAAACAGGTACTAATATAGAAAGGTATGTTCCTGAGAAAAACAAGTATCCACCAAATATAACTACCACTCCAATTGCATATATTGCGAAATGAGAAATGGCGGCAGTTTCCTTGAAGTAATCTACCATTCTTTGTTCATTTCTCATATAGTTTGCCGCTAATATTCCAAAACCAATTGCGATTCCGTAACTACCTAAATCAAACTCATGATTGCTGTTTTCTAAGACATGAAATGCTCTATCTGCCATACCAATCGTAATGAGTAAATAGGAGATTATATTGAGTCTGTCTTTCATGAATTTAAGGATAAACCCCAAAATCAAATAGTAGCAAATAAAGAGTAAAATAATCCATAGAACACCATAGTAAATGAACTGTTCAGGAGAAAGTACTATATTATTGGCAGTCAATAAGAAATTATTAGAAATGCCAGGTGTAGTTACATCACTCAGTTGCAGAATCCTTGTTATAAATGGATGTAAAAAAAAGGCGAATAACGCTAAAGGAATAATTAATGGGGTGATTTTGAAAGATCGCCTAACAAAATACTGTCGTAGACTAAAACTATTATTGTATTTGTATTCTCTCAGTGCATGAGATGTCAAAAGAAAAGCCGAAAGAAAGAAAAAGAAATCTATACTGTTGTTTTTAATATAACCTAAAGCTGTACTAGCCTCAGTAATAAAACCGTCTTCATAAGAATTCATTAAATAAAAGATCACGAAAAGCAAAATTGGAATGAAAGCCAAAAATCGCATGAAATCAAGATCTTTATATTGAAGTTTTCTTTTCTTTGACATGGGTAGTAATTTAAGTATTGTACTGCAAATCGACCTTTTTGTTTCATTTTATAATCTCATAGATTCTAAAAGTTTTCCCTTAAATTTGCTCAATGAAATTAAAGCTAATTTATTTATTTCTTTTTTCCTTAATTGGTGGAACCCTTTTAGGAATTAGTTTTCCATTCACGGGAGGAATATTTCCATTAGCTTTTATCGCATTCGTGCCCTTACTAATTGCGAACCATCAAATAAATGAAGCCGTAAAAGGAAAGTTTTTATTGCGATTCTCAGTCAATTATTTATACTTCTTAATTTTTAATTTAGTCACTACTTGGTGGATTTACAACGCCTCTGAAGGTGGCATGTACATGGCAGTTTTAGCCAATTCGTTGCTCATGTGTTTGCCTTTTATGTTTGCTGGATTTTTACACAAACACTTGGGAGAAAATAAAAGTGTTTTTGGCTTTTTGGTGCTGTGGTTGACTTTTGAATATCTTCACTTTTACTGGGAACTTTCTTGGCCTTGGTTGAATTTGGGGCATGTCCTGGGTGATTCACCGAAACTGATTCAATGGTTCGAATATTCGGGAGTCACCGGAGGTTCGCTTTGGATTATGTTGATTAACATTTTTGTTTACATCATTGTAAGAAATGTTAAGTTGAACAGTGAAACTTTTAAAATTCAAACACCGAATGTATTGTTTGTAGTTTTGGCCATCATAATTCCAGTATCTTCTTCGCTCTATATTTACTACGGTTATGAAGAGAAAGTTGATCCTGTAAATATTACGATTGCACAACCCAACATAGAATCTCATCATTCTAAATTTTCTTTACCAGCAGATATCCAATTGAATAAATTATTAATGGGAATTGAAGATAAAATTAGTGAAGATACTGATCTGATTTTGGCTCCTGAAACTGCTATTCCTTATCCAATAAAAGAAGATCAATTGAAGTATCACCGAGACTTTTTAATCTTGAAAAATTTCTTGGACACACATGGTCAAATTCCTATGTTGATTGGAGCGGACACGTATGAAATTTTTGACGAAAAAGTTTCTCCTGCTTGCTCTCCTTATGGAGACATGTATATAGAAAATTACAATACCGCTTTATTGATTCAATCCAACATTCCTTTAGAAACTTATCACAAAGCTAAATTGGTTTTGGGCGGAGAAAAGATTCCATTTATTGCTAATTTACCTTGGCTGCAAAAATATTCAATTGAATTAGGTGGAACCTCAGGAATGCTAGGCGTAGGGGAAGAACCAAAAGTATTCGAAGCAAAAGGAGTTTTCTATGCTCCATTAATATGTTATGAATCAGTTTACGGTGATTATGTTGCCATGTTTGTAAGAAAAGGTGCAACAATTTTAACTGTGATAACAAATGATGGTTGGTGGGGAGATACCCCTGGATATCATCAACACAGAATGTTCTCTCAAATCAGAGCCATTGAAAACAGAAGGTCAGTTGCTCGTTCGGCCAATACTGGGATTTCTTGTTTTATTGATCAAAGAGGAGAGGTGATTAAAGAAATAGGTTGGAACGAATACGGTGGAATTCAAGCAGAAATTAATCAGAATGAAGCCATCACCACCTTTACAAAATATGGCGATATTATTGGTAGAATAAGTTGCTATCTAACACTTGCAATGTTACTTTACGGATTCGTTGAAAAAATGAAAAAGACAGGTGTTTGGGCGAAAATTCAACAAAAGTCTAAGTAGTTTTTCAGTTGTCATTTGCTATTATCGGATGTTCTGATTTTTTAATGAGTTGTTAGTTATTAGGCAATAGACAATAGGCAATAGGCAATAGGCAATAGGCAATAGTCATTAGTCTTTCGTTATCCCTCATAACTCATAACTCATAACTCATAACCCGTTCTCGTTCCTCTCGACTCCGCTCGATTAACGAAATAATAATTTCTTCGTAAAAAACTTTCTTTAAAAAATTACCCCTCCTAACTCATAACCAGTTCTCGTTCCTCTCGACTTACTTCGGCTGCGCTGTGCCACCACTAAAGCTAAGGCTACACGTGGTTAGCACAAGCCGCTCGATTAACGAAATTAAAATTTCTACGTAAAAAACTTTCTCTCAAAACTTACCCCTCCTAACTCATCCCTCATAATTCATAACTCCTCACTCAAAAACTGCCACCTTTGCAGCCTCAATTTTTGCAATTACTGACAGAGAATGACACAATGTCCTAATCCCAGTAATGGCAGTGTTTTTGACATAGGAAAAGAAATTTATATTACATGACAACGAAAGACGATCAAATAAACGAAGAAGAACAAAATTCGAAAGTTGAAGAAACAGTTGAAGAAACTGCATCAGAAAACGCTGATCAAGAAAATAATACAGAAGCTGAAGAAGAGAAAGTAGTGGATTTACAAGCTCAATATGATGAGTTGAATCGTAAGTACATGTTGCTTTATTCAGACTTTGATAATTTCAGAAAAAGAAGCATTAAAGAAAAAGCTGAAATCATCAGCACTGCTTCAGGTTCTGTCATTAAAGACATTTTAGGAACCTTAGATGATTTTGAAAGAGCCATTGCGAATAATGAAAATTCTGAAGATGTTACCGCATTGAAAGAAGGCTTCAATTTGATTTATCAAAAATTACTAAACACATTAGTGGCAAAAGGTTTAGAGCCAATGAATGCAAAGGGTGAAGTGTTTGATGCTGATAAGCATGAGGCCATCACTCAAATTCCAGCTCCAACTGAAGACGATAAAGGGAAATGTGTGGATGTCGTTGAACGCGGATATAATTTAAAAGGACATGTTTTACGCTATGCAAAAGTAGTAGTAGGGCAGTAGGTTTAAAAGAATCAACAATTAAGAAACAAGATTCAAGACTGTATGGTGTTGTATTTCTAAAAAAGAAACAAGAACCAGTTTTCAGTCAACAATAACCAAGAGAATGAGCAAAAGAGATTTTTACGACATATTAGGAGTTGAGAAGTCAGCAGATGAAAAAACGATTAAGAAGGCTTATCGAAAGATTGCCTTGAAATATCATCCAGACAGAAATCCTGATGATAAAGAAGCTGAAGAAAAGTTTAAAGAAGCTGCTGAGGCGTACGAGATACTATCTGACCCTGACAAAAAAGCACGTTACGATCGTTACGGTCATCAAGGTGTTAGTGGTGCAGGTGGCGGAGGCGGTGGCTTCGGCGGCATGAATATGGACGATATTTTCGATCAGTTCGGAGATATTTTTGGTGGCGCTTTTGGCGGAGGAGGAAGCAGAGGTGGAGGACGTCAGCGAGTGGCTAGAGGTTCTGATTTGAGAATTAAAATCAAATTGAATCTGAAAGAAGTTGCCAATGGCGTTCAGAAGAAAATAAAAGTAAACAAATTAGTAAACGCTGATGGTGTTACTTATAGCACCTGTTCTACTTGTAACGGTCAAGGTAGAGTAATGCGAGTACAACATACTCCGTTTGGAGCAATGCAAACGCAGAGTACTTGTCAATCTTGTCATGGAACAGGAAAAACGATAGGCAAACGCCCAAGTGGTGTTGATGCACAAGGTTTAAAAAGACAAGAAGAAACAGTAGAGATTAATATCCCTGCTGGAGTTGAAGAAGGTATGCAACTTAAGGTTGGTGGAAAAGGAAACGCTGGACCTTTTGATGGTGTACCTGGAGATTTACTAGTGGTTATTGAAGAAGAGAAAAACGAATTATTGCAAAGAGATGGTTCTAATCTTCATTATGAAGCCTATGTTAGTTTCATAGATGCTGCATTAGGAGCAAATCTTGAGGTGCCACTGGTTGAAGGTAAAGCTAAAATCAAAATTGATACTGGAACTCAATCAGGTAAAATGCTAAGACTAAAAGGAAAAGGATTGCCATCAGTACAAGGTTACGGAACTGGTGATTTGTTCGTTCACATTAATGTATGGACTCCAAAGAAACTTTCTTCAGATGAAAAAGCAATTTTAGAAAAATTGAGAACGGCGGATAATTTTCAACCAAAACCTTCAACGAAAGAACAAGGATTTTTCTCAAAAATGAAAGACTTTTTTAGTGGTTAGTCACTGAACATAATACAATAAAAAAGGGAGCTTGAAATATTCGAAGCTCCCTTTTTCGTTCTTAAACAATTATGTTTAGTATCTCGGCATAGCCTTGTCAGGTCGCTTGTCTTTATTGTAAATGTCAAACACAATCATGATTTCATGAGACCCAGATGAAAATTTATTGATTTCACTAAAGCTATAATCATAAGCGTATGCCATTTCTAGCATTGGGTTCAGTCTAAATCTAACCAAGGCAGATAAATCTTTTGAGGTTCGGTAATTTAAACCAAATCCAAACTTCTTTTTAATTGCCAACATGGTTGAAATATCCACTTGAAATGGTGCTCCCGAAACATGTTTGAAAATGGTAGATGAATTCAAGTCTAAATTGTCATTAATTTCCCATGAATATCCACCATGTAAATAGAAATGCCAGTCAGAAAAATCGAATGAAGTTGCCGAGCTAAACTCATTGCTATATTCAATTGTGTTTTTCAACATGTTTGGTAAAGACATCCCTACGTACCAATTTTTAGCTTTATAATAAGCACCAAATTTAAAATTAGGCATAGCTAAGGTTGGCGTGTTGGATAAAAATTCTGGATCAGAAATCGTGGTTTCAACTTCAGCATAATCACTTTGTCTTAAACCCAGTGTTGCCGCTAATCCAAATGACAAAGTAGATGCCGCTCCTGTTTTAATAGAGTAGGCGTATGAACCTGAAATACTGGTATTCATATTCACACCAATTTTGTCATTTACCACAGTAAGTCCTAATCTATTTTTACGACCAGCTCCAATAGGTGAATTAAAGTTGAAACCAATTAATTTCGGAGCTCCATCAAAGCCTGTCCATTGGTTTTTGTAAAAAACAGATCCATTCATATTGTCATACATTCCCATACTTGCAGGATTGATGAACGGTTGATGCACCATGTATTGTGTCATGTGAAATTGATTCTGACCATAAGCAGATGTCATTAAGAAAAGTCCAGCTGCTAAAACGAAAGTTCTTTTTAAATTTTTCATAAAGCTTATTTTTTAATTTCAACTGAACCGTTTATAGGATCTGTATTGTCATCTAATTTTAAAATGTAGAAGTAAGTTCCAGTCACGACTTCTGTTCCTGTAATTGTTCTTGCTCCTTCTGCTTGGCCTGACCAGTCATTATTGTACGGACTTGCAGTGAAAATAATGTCTCCCCATCTATTGAATATGGTTAAACTGTTTTCAGGATATGCATCCAAACCTTCAATAATGAAGATTTCATTTGTTCCATCACCATTAGGAGAGAATCCACCAGGTATACTTAATCCTTCATCCATACTTACTGAAATTCGGATCATAGCTGTATCGCAGATAGCACTGCAGAATACATCACAAATAGTGTACTCAATAGAATCACTTCCCATATATCCATTCAGTGGCAAATAATCTATCGTTCCATCAGATTGAACGGAAGCTATACCGTTACTTGGATTGGTAATAATGTTTATCGATAATGGATCACCCGTATCATTTACAGACGGATCAATATTGACTAAAACATCCGTTTCTGTTGTAGCGATATCATCTATTGCATCAACTGTCGAAGAGCTTTGAACACTCACAGTGATGTTGTCGGTTGCGCTACATCCATTTCCGTCTGTTAATGTAACATCATATGTTGTTGTTGAAGTAGGAGAAACATCTATTGTTGTTGAAGTTTCAGATGTAGACCAAAGCAAAGTACCAGACCCAGTAGCGGTTAAAGTAACTGTTTCGCCAAGGCAAATATTTTGGTCATCACTCACAGCCAATGTTGGTAGGGCGCTTACTGTAATCGTTAAGGATTGTAATCCGCCAATATTACCACAGCCATTAGTAGCTTCAGCCTCTAAATAATAAGTTGTGGATGTCGTTGGGTTTACGTCTAATGGAGCAGTTCCTAAAAGTGTTGTTCCAGAAGCATCTGAATACACATTGTAATCTACTGTTCCTGATCCGCTTCCTGTTAGTGTAACTGTTGCTCCTGCACATACCGTGCTATCGTTTGCTTCAAAAACTGGTGTTGCTGGTGCAGTCAGTACTTCAATATCTTGAGTTAACATGTCAGCGCATGAACCTCCGCCTACTGAGTAGGTCACTGAAATCATTCCGCTTAAACCAATTGGGTCAAATGTTGATCCACTCACTCCGGTTCCTGACCATGTTCCACCTGAACTTCCAGTAACTAGTGCGTCTAAATCAATTGGAGTTTCACTTTCACAAATTGCAGATGGTTGAGTCCAAGTCGCAGTTACAGCATTATCAACAGTAATATCATGATCTACCGCATCTGGGCATGCTCCGCCAACTGAATATGTAATAGTTATTGTGTTTCCGTTTTGACCGGTTGGATCAAAAGTAGCACCTGTTACTCCTGTTCCTGACCAGGTTCCTCCTGCATCACCGGTTATCAGTGCATCTAAATCAACTGTTCCTGCACTTTCACAAACTGTACCTGGAGAACTCCAAGAAGCATCAGCACTAGGATTAACCGTAATTGCTTGTGTTTCTGTTCCCGTACATCCTGAAGTGGTTACTTCGTATTCTAAGTTAATGGTACCTGATCCGGTAGCCGTTAAAACATCTGTTGCAATAGATCCTGGTCCACTAGTCACTGACCAAGTTCCTCCCGTTGGAGTTCCTGTTAAGTTCACAGTTTCACCAACGCATAAATCTGCACTACTGGATGTGATAGATGGAGTAGGAACAGGGTTTACTGTTATCGTTACTGAAACACAGGCTGTGTTGTTACAGGTTCCTTCTGCTCTAACATAATAGGTTGTTGTAGTTGAAGGACTAACATTAATACTGGTGCCAGATCCAGCAGATGTTCCTCCGCAAGATCCTGAATACCATTCCCAGTTAGCACCTGTCCCTAATGATCCGCCGCTCACTGATAATGAGGCTGTTTCTCCATCACAAATAGTTGTTTGTGCCACGGAAATTGAACTTGCTGCTACTGATTCTGAGTTTACAGTGACGGTTACAGATTGACATGTTGTTGTATTACATGTTCCTTCAGCTCGAACATAATATGTGGTCGTTGTTGTTGGGCTCACGCTTATCGCTGATCCAGACCCAACTGAGGTTCCACCGCAAGATCCAGTGTACCATTCCCAGTCTGCTCCTGTTCCTAAAGAACCACCTTGAACCGTTAGGTCGGTATTGTCACCCGGACAAATTGGACTTGCTGATACCGTAATTCCGCTAGCAGCAGTTGAGTTAGAATTAACATTTACAGTGACGCTCGCACATGAAGTTATACCACAAGTTCCTTCTACTCTTACGTAATAAGTTGTGGTACTCGTAGGTGATACGGTTACTGAGGTTCCAGAACCTACAGCTGTTCCTCCACAGCTTCCACTGTACCATTCGTAAGTATCTCCTGTTCCTAATGATCCTCCAACTTGCGTTAGTGTTGTTGAACTTCCTGAACAAATAGTTGAGGTACCTGAAACAGATGTTGGCGCCGTTCCAACAGATCCCCCAGCTTCTTCAAATGAAAGTATCATTCTAGAAGAAGATCCAGATAAAGTACCTTCAAAGAAAGCTCCTCCACCTGGGTCTGTAGTTGGAAAGTTAGTGCTTTGACTTGATGGTGAATAAAATTGCTTGAACCCACAAGAGTTAGCAATTGTCGATAAATCGATTTTTATCCCATAACAGAAGTCTGATAAGGTTCCACCATAATAGGTCGACCAATCATTAACCCCTGCCGAATTGAATCTCATAAGAACCAGTTCATTTGAACCAGAATTGCTCGCTTGATTATAAGAACCAGAGCTTACTTGTGTTGGAAAGTTAGTAGCCTGCGTATATCCAATTGAATAAATGTTGTCATTTTCATCAGCGGTAATACCCGTCATAGATGAAAAAGCAGTGCTTGCACCAACGTAAGTTCCCCAAGTATAAACACCTCCAGGCGTAAACTTCATGATGAAACCATCATCATTTCCAGAATTTGAACCTATAAAAAACGCTCCTCCTCCTGGGTTTGAAGTTGGCATTGCTGCTCTTGCAGTTCTTGATACCACCAAAATATTTCCTGAAGGATCTGTAGAAACCTCAGAAACTCTATCCAGGTCAGTTCCACCTATAATTGTAGACCAAGTGGGTTGTAAAGAAGTGTTGAATTTTGTAATTGTATGATCAATAAAACCACTGATAGTAGTGTTGTAATATGCTCCTCCACCTGGATTTACTAAGTGAACTCCAAGAGCGTCATTAGAAACCTGACCTACCAAGATCATATTTCCTGAATCATCAAAAGTTATATCTGAACCTTGTTGGTATCCATTTGCCGCACCGTTTCCGCTATTTAAGTAAGTACTCCATTCAAGGACGCAGTCAGAACTGAATCTTCCGACAAAGACATCTTGGTTTCC
This sequence comes from Crocinitomicaceae bacterium, assembly GCA_039939375.1. Lineage (GTDB taxonomy): Bacteria > Bacteroidota > Bacteroidia > Flavobacteriales_D > Crocinitomicaceae > Paracrocinitomix. The sequence continues at coordinate 1,116,578 of JBDVJO010000011.1, forward strand.
AACAAATGTTGAGTTATTATAGGCTCCTGACAGGGTAACCAAAGGAATGTCAAATCCACTAAACTGATAAGATTGACCTGTGAAGTACACTTTGGTTCCATTACATTTTATACCGTTTATTGCAATCCCTGCTCCAGAGGTTGATGCATTCGTATGTTGGTACAATGTACCCCATTGACGAACTCCGTTTTGATCAAATTTAATTATGAATGGATTGTCACCACCTTTAATATTTGAATCATCTTGGTACCAAGCGCCACCCACACCTGAAGATTGCGTTGGGAAAAATGTCGGATTTCCGCTACATCTTCCTCCTAGGTAAATTCCATCATTGTCATCAACATCTAAGGTTTTTCCGTAGTCTCCTCCAGTACCGCATAACACATCACTTTCATCACCTCCGTAATAAGTGCACCATTGAAGTGTTCGGTCTGCATTGAATCTGACTAGAACTAGGTCTAAACTACCGTCATGAATGGCATCATAATATTGACCAGACCCCGCATTTATGGTTGTCCAAGCAGAAGAATATGAAGCGTAAGCGAGATACATATTTTCATCTGAATCATATGCTCCATTGGCGTGAAAATCAGATCCGCCTCCGTTATCATAGTAGGAAGCCCATACAACTGAAGGGTCAATTACTAAGGTTTTGTTAGCGTCAAATTCTTCTATTTTAAACTGCACATAATCTTCTGTAATTTCGAATTGACTTTTTATTTCTGTTCTTTCAGTTTCATAAAAAGTATAAGGTTCATTCTCAGAAAAAGGACCGAATCCATTTTTAACTTTTAGCCTACCTTCTTCAATAGATAGATTTTCTGCACCATCATAGGTAAACTTAATGTCGTCAACATTTCCACCAGGATGCACAATGAATTCATATTTGAATGCTCCATTTTGTAATTTATAAGTTAAATCAATGTTTGGATAGACTTCTTTATAAGTGACTTTTTCGTAAGAATGTACGTTGAGAATACCATCTGGGCATTGCGCCAAATAATAATTGTGAAAAGATTCTGATTCTGTCGTCAAATCATATTCAACTTCTGCTTCTAAATTAGAGCCTATCAATCTGAAATCAATTCGGTAGAAGTATACATTTTTTCCAATTGCCATGTAGTCTCCTCTGTCAAAAAACTCTTGTTCTTCTTTTGTGAAGTTTGCAGGATCTTTGTCATGCTCTCTGTAAAAGTGATAAACGATTCCTCCTGGAGTGAAGTAAGCGTTGGTACCAGGTTGTTCTAACTTGAAGTCAATCGAATCTAAAACTTCGTTTTTCTCATTTGCTATTTGTCCTTTGTTGGGGATAAAGCCAGTATACCTGGACATGGATTGATTTTCTTGTGCAATACTGAGGTTCAGTACCATCACACTAGAAAACACTAGGTAGAGTAATCTCTTCATGAAGTGAATTTTGTAAATAGGTTAATTGGATAACTAATCTACAAAATTGGTAGATAACAGAGAAAGTTATTTATCGAATACTTTTGTTAAAATATTAATTTTACTTCTTAAGTCGTTGATTTATAACGTAGAATTAGCGCGTGAGTGCATACAGAAGTGTAACCACTGAGTTTTTCTTAACAAAACAATTTTGAACTGTTTTAAATTCTCACACTAGAAGAAATAGTTACCTGCCTCTTTTGAGTTCAATACTAAAACAGGAACACCACTTTTGTTTGTGATTAAGCTCTGAGCGAAAGTGTCAAACTGAGGTAATAAACTATCCGAATGATATGCGAAAGCTATCAGGTTGGCATTGTTTTTTGCGGCATAATTAACAATATCAGCTGAGTATCCTTTTTCCTTTTTTATAACTTCACTAACGTAAGGGATTCCAGCTTCTTTAAATTGCTTAGAAAGTAATCCGCTGTGCACGGCAACTTTTAATTTCAGATTAGAATCTATTTTCTTTTCTGTTAAGATGTGAACTTCTGATTTTAACATTTCTGCCAGTCCTGAAGTTACTTGTTCAATTTGCAAGCTTTCTTGGCTTTCGTCTATTGGAACAACAATTTTGGATGTGTCGGTTCCGGTAAATTGTTCTTGAACAACTAAGAAAGGTACATGTGTACTTGTAATCACTTTTAAAGCAAAACTTCCAAACATTTTTTGCTGAATCCCTTTTGAACCATGGGTTCCCATGATAATTAAAGAGGCTTGGATTTCAGCAGCTGTGTTCGCAATATCTGTGAATATAGAGCCAGATCGAACATGATAATTCACTTCGACCCCTGCTGGTTTGTTTTTAATATCCGCAACTAGTTTTTCAAATTGAGATTTAGCTTTCGAAATTCCTTTGCTGTCTTTCACTACATGCAATAGTTCAACATTGGCATTCATATTTTTTGCTAATTGCAAAGCATAATCTACCGCGTTGTCAGCAACTTTGGTAAAATCGTGGGGTACAAGTAACGCTCTCCTATTCATAGTATTGATTTGAAGGTAAATATAGGAAAACTTCTATTGCGAAACTTATTTTTTTCAAACGACTTATTAACCTGAATTTGATAATAGAATTTTCAAACTCAACTTAACATTCCTCCACGGTCTAAACTCCTGAAACTTATGGCTTCAGCAATATGAGCGGCTTTAATTTGATTTGATCGATCTAGGTCCGCAATGGTTCTGGATACTTTTAATATTCGAGAGTAAGATCTTGCAGAGAAACCTAGCTTGTCCATAGCGGTTTTGATGAGGAGTTTACCAGATTTGTCAATTTTGCAATAATGTTCGATCATTTTAGGGTTCAATTGTGCATTGTAATGAATGCCTTCAAATTTTTGGAATCGGTTGGCTTGTAGGCTTCTTGCGTTCATTACTCTTTCTCTAATTTTAAAGCTTTTTTCACCAGTCCTTTTTTCAGATAATTCATCAAATTTCACTGCTGGTACTTCAATATGTAAATCTATCCTATCCATTAAAGGACCTGAGATTTTATTCAGATAACGCTTAACCGCAAATTCAGGATCTGAATTTGGATCAGTTGGGTCGTAAAAATTTCCTGAGGGTGAAGGATTCATGGAGGCGACCAACATAAATCCAGCCGGATAATCAACAGACATTTTAGCTCTTGAAATGGATACAACACGATCTTCTAGAGGCTGCCGCATGACTTCTAAAACTTGACGTTTGTATTCTGGTAACTCATCTAAAAACAAAATACCGTTGTGTGCTAAAGATATTTCTCCGGGTTTAGGGTTTGATCCTCCACCTACGAGGGCGACATCAGATACCGTGTGGTGCGGTGAACGAAAAGGACGACTCATCATCAATCCACTATTTGGACTTATTAAGCCGGCAACAGAGTGAATTTTTGTCGTTTCTAAAGCTTCATCAATTGTCAATGGGGGAAGTATGGTTGGAAGTCGTTTTGCTAACATGGTTTTTCCAGAGCCCGGTGGACCAACTAATAGTATGTTATGTCCTCCAGCAGCCGCAATTTCAAGTGCTCTTTTCACGTTTTCTTGCCCTTTAACATCTGCAAAATCAAGATCTGCCAAATTATCAGTTTCAATGGTTTCAACTGCTTCATAAACGATAGGCTCAAGATCAGAAACACCATTAAAAAAATCTACCACCTCAGTAATGGTATCAACTCCAATAATATCTAATCCTTCAACTATTGAGACTTCGTTGGCATTTTGCTTGGGAAGTATGAAGCCTTTGTATCCCAATTCTTTGGCTTGCAAAGCAATAGGCAGTGCTCCTTTAATCGGTCGAACCCCACCATCCAAAGATAATTCTCCCATAATGATGTATTGATTAATTTTATCTTCTTCTATTTGCTCAGAAGCGGCTAAAATTCCAACTGCTATCGTCAGGTCATAAGCTGAGCCTTCTTTACGAATATCAGCGGGGGCCATATTTACTGTAATTTCTTTACCCGGAAATTTGAATTCAGAATTTGCAAAAGCAGCTTTTATTCTTTGATGACTTTCTTTAACGGCGCTATCGGGTAATCCTACTAGGAAAAAATTTATTCCTCTTCCTATATTCGTTTCAATTGTAATAGGAATGGCTTCTATGCCATATACTGCGCAACCAAATGTTTTGATTAACATGGGTGTGTATTTTAATTGTGCGCGAGAAATCCAAAGATATAAAAGATTATTAATTAATCAATAGAAAGACTAAAATTTAATCAAATAAAAATAAGTACATTCGTATAAAAGAAGGTTATGGCAGAGGAAACAAATAATTCACAAGAGACACCCGTAAAGGAAGGAAGTATATCAGTTAAACAGAAGACAACGCTTATTGTATCTGTTCTTTTAGTTTTGGCAGTGATAGCATTTGTCGTTCAAAATTCAAATCGAGTAGAAATTGAATTTTTATTCTTTAAAACGAGAATAAGAATCGTTTACTTAATGCTGTTTTCAGCACTAGGCGGAATAGCAGGATCTTACGTTTTTGCCAAATGGCGCAAATCAAAAAAGAAGAAAAAATAAGTTAACTTTCTAAAAACAATCGTTTACAAATTGCAATTGAGCTTAAAACGGTGAGCAAAATAAGTGCTCCTGGAATAATGTAAAGTAGCATAGAATTTTGATTTTCATGGTTAAGTTGGTCAGTTGAGGCTGACGCATTACTAATTCCAATACCACTTGCATTTAAAGATGTCTGTGTTGAAGTTTCTGATTGATTTTTCATTTCTGAAAAAGTCCAGAGACAAGGAGCCATTAAGGCTAATAGGACAATTAGACGTTTCATGGTTGAGGATTAGGTTCTAAACTAACGCTCAAATTATGGCCTTATTGTGCAAGGATTAAAAAATACTTTTTTAATCGTTTGGTAGCCCAATAATATTGACTTTTTGCGTTCTGATCAGCTCATTATAAGCAGGGATTTCAACATTTTTAATGTCCTCCCACTTTTGTAGTAAGGCGTTTATTTGTGTAGAAAGTTCATCTCTAACTAACATCATTTGCTCAGTTGGTCTGTCATTACTCATGCTGGCCAATGAAGCAACGTGTGCGAGTTTATTATTTAGCATAATCGGGAAGTTAAGCATATCTTGATTGCTCTTCAGCTTTGTTTGATACAACTGTTTTTCTATTCCGGTCATGATTGAGTCTAACTCATTTCCTTTTTCAATAACCTCTTCGTTTTGACCTTCAGGTATGAGTTGTTTCATTTTGGAAATTTGCTCTTTGATTAAGCGCATGTCTGCAATCGCATCATGGGTCATGTCAAGTGTGTTTCTAATGTCTAATAAAAACTCGAATTTCATTTTTAAATCTTCTTCCGATCCTTCGCTTCTTGGATCTTTCAAGATGTTGAATTTGTGACCCGAACCGTATCTTTTTCCATTTAAAAATAAATCTACTGTATACTCAGCTGGAGGAGCCTTAGGACCGTTCAGGGTTCCCCACCACATTAACATTCCATCAAATTTGTCTGCTTTTGGATAGCGCATATCCCAAACAAATAAGTTGGTTCCCAATTCAGGTGTTCCTAAATCTCCTTCTTCTTTTACTGGGTGATTAGAAAATGTGCGAATCAATTTGTTGTCTGGGTCAAAAAATCGCAAGGAAATGGTGTCATTTTTGTCGAGCTCTTTTTCTAAGAAATAATGTACTCTCACACCACCGCTATGATTCGTTCCAGCTGTTGCTGATTCTCTTGTAAATCCTCCCATTTGATAGCTGTCTGCCGGGTCAAAAAGTTCTAAGTGCCAAGGTTTTTTCTGTACCAATTGATGGATTAAATGCAAATCATCCAAAATCCAAAAACTTCTACCTTGAGTAGCAACGATTAAATTATTTTCTTTAATAGTCATGTCCGTTATTGGAACGATTGGTAAATTTTGCTGAAACGCTTCCCAATTCGCACCATTATCAAATGAAATGTATAGGCCGCTTTCGGTTCCACAATAAAGCACTCCAATTTGATTTGGATCTGCCCGTATTACACGTGTAAAATGGTTGGGATCAATGCCGTTTACTATCTTTTTCCAAGTTTTACCATAATCTGTTGTGTGGTATAAGTAAGGCGCATAATCTCCCATTTTGTAAGATGTGGCTGCTACAAAAAGTCCTCCTTTTGTGAACGGATCTACTTCAATACTATTAATCATTGACCATTCAGGTAAATCTTGAGGAGTAACATTTACCCAACCAGCTCCGCCATCATTTGAACGCTGGATAAGTCCATCATCAGTTCCTACCCATAAAAGATCTTTTTCATAAGGTGATTCGGCAGCTGCGAATATGGTGCAATAGTATTCTACTCCGGTATTGTCTTTAGTGATTGGACCTCCAGAAGGACCTAATTTACTTGGATCATTCCTTGTTAAATCAGGACTAATTACTTTCCAGCTCTCACCACCATTTGTTGAAACATGGAGATGATTTGATCCAACATATAGTTTTTTGCTGTCATGCGGTGAAAAGAATACCGGGAAATTCCATTGAAATCTATACTTCATTCCTTCAGCACCGTATCCAATAGGATTGTCTGGCCAAACATTGATGGATCTGTTTTGATCGTTTTGATGGTTTTGGCGTGTTAAAAAACCGCCATATGAACCTCCATAAACTATGTCATTATTAGTTGGGTCGATAGCAATATGTGCACTTTCTCCACCTGCCGTACTTTCCCAATCGTCTTCTCCAATATTTCCCCAATTTACTCTGCTTCTGATTCTGACCGTTGAATTATCTTGCTGTGCACCATAAATTCTGTACGGGAATGAATTGTCCGTTGTAACTCGATAAAATTGAGCGGTAGGTTGATTGTGATAAGTTGTCCAATTACTTCCTCCATCAAAAGATATTTGTGCCCCTCCGTCATCAGCTATAATTAATCTTTCGGGATTCTCTGGGGCAATCCATAGGTCATGGTGATCTCCATGAGGAGCATAATGAGCGCTAAAACTCTTGCCACCATCTGTTGAGACATGATACGCAACATTCATTACGTAAACTTTATTTTCATCTTGTGTATCCGCGTAAATTCTTGAATAATACCATGCTCGTTGTCTTAAATTTCTGTCTGAATTTGTGTTTTCCCAAGTTTTTCCACCATCATCTGATCGGTAAATTCCACCATCTTCGGCTTCAACAATTGTCCAAACTCTTTCTGGATTCACTGGAGAAACAGTAACACCGATTATTCCTAAAGTACCCTCAGGAAATCCTTCATTTTTTGAAATTTCTTCCCAGTTTTTACCGCCGTCATTTGATTTCCAAAGTGCAGAGCCTTCACCACCGCTAGAAAAATCATAAGGTGACCTTCTAACATTCCAAGTAGATGCATAGATGATGTCTGGATTTTCTGGATCTAAAATAAGGTCAACTGCTCCTGCATTTTCATTGCTAAATAAAACACGTTCCCAGGTTTCTCCGCTATTTATAGATTTGTAAACGCCTCTATCTTGAGTGGGTTTATACAAATCGCCTAATACTGCAGCATATAAAATATCAGGATTTTTAGGATGTATTCGGATTCTTGGGATGTGACGTGAATTTTCTAGTCCAATATGTTTCCAGGTACGGCCGCCATCCACCGATTTATGAACGCCGTATCCATAAGAGACATTCCCTCTAACCGTTACTTCTCCTCCTCCAACATAAATGACATTGTTGTCTGATTTACTGACGTCAATCGCACCAATAGATCCTCCAAAATAGCCGTCTGAAATATTCTCCCATGAGTTTCCACCATTTTTGGTTTTCCAAATTCCACCACCTGTCGTTCCCATGTAATATAACATAGGTTTACCTTCAACTCCGGTTACCGCTGCGGACCTTCCTCCTCGAAATGGGCCAATGCAACGCCATTCTAGTCCTTTTTCAATTTGCTGGTAAGTAGGAGGGGTGTCTTGAGATATTGCGTTTGACAATGAAAAAAGACAAACGAGTAAGGAAAAGAATTTCATAGGATTGATTTTAATCCTACCAAATTACCGATTTTTTAATGAAATTAATTTTTAAAGTTACGAGCGGCTTTAAGCCATGTTTGATTCTATATAATGAATCAATGAATGGATGATTTTTATATGGATTTCTTGAACTCTGTCAGCCCAATCACTTTTTGGAGCTCTAATTTCAAGGTCTACTAAGCTGGCCATTTTTCCACCGTCTTTTCCGGTAAGTCCAATTACGAACATTCCTTTTTCTTTTGCAGCGTTTATGGCGTTAATCACATTTGATGAATTTCCTGAAGTTGAAATTGCAAGAAGTACATCTTCAGGTCTTCCAATGCTCTCTACAAATCGTGAGAAAATGTGGTCATATCCGTAATCATTTGAAATACAACTAATATGAGATGGATCAGAGATGGCAATGGCAGCTAAAGGACCTCTGTTTTCTCTAAATCTTCCTGTCATTTCCTCTGCAAAGTGCATAGCGTCACTCATAGATCCACCATTTCCACAAGAAATAACTTTTCCGTTATTTTTTAAAGATTCAATAATCTTGTTTCCGGCGGTTTCTATGCGTTTGAAGTTGTCTTCATTTGCTACGAAATCACTAAGAACTTTCTGTGCTTCAAAAAAATGGCTCGCTATTTGTTTAGTACTCATTAGAATCAAGATTTTATCAAAAGTAACAAAAATGTATTCGTGATAATCCTTAAGTGATAAACTTCTATTATATTTGAGAGGTCATACACTATAGGGGTGTGGATACCAAAAAACAATTTTATGAAAAAGACACTTTTACTTTTATTTTTTTCTGCCCTTGTTTCAAGCGCATTTTCACAGGGATGTTTAGACGATTGGAGGAACGCATTTGAAAAAAGAGGGGCATATACGGTATCTGATGATATGCACCGTAAAGTTTATATTCACTTTGCAGATGGAGAAGACTCGTATTGCGTTTCTGGAAAAGCAAGAGTTGAAAATGGTAAGGTAGTTTCAATTTTTCTTCAGTACGAAGATGGAACGTATGAATTAATGGATATGAAAATTGCGAATTCCAAAGGTCAAAACGCAAGCATCACTAATGGAATTTCTGAAGAAATTATTAATGAAGAAGGAGATCACTTCTATGTTATTTTCGTTGAGAAATTAAAACCAAAGAAAAAAGCTTATAAAACAGTTGGCGGTCCTGGTGACATGTAACGGTTATAAAAATTTGTAATTAAAAGCCCTTTCGTTTTGAGAGGGCTTTTTTTTGTGCCACACTCTAGGCACAATTGTTGATGATTATTGGTTCCATGATTCGATTCTTCTTGTTCTTAATTCTTACCATTCTTTTGTCTTCCAGTTTTGGTCAAGATGTCTATCAGTATGGCGATTTGTTTGGAGTGAAATACAATGGAGTTGTAGTACATAATGCCAAATACAACAAAATTGAAAAAACAGATTACTTCTTAGCAGGCAAAGATGAGCTCTATTGGTACAACCTTTCAGAAAAAGGAAAGTCTCCTGAAAAGAAGTATAAAAGATTCTTGTATCATTTGAAGAACGAATTACTCATTGTAGGTGTAACTACTGAAGGTAAGATTGATTTATTCAACGAAACAGGAGATATATTTTATCTTGAAAATGGTGATTATGATAAGGTAAAATCAACCTTTGACATTTCATTTCGCATGTATGATTCAAAACTTCTACTCGTTTCAAAAAACGGAAAGAAAGGGCTTTATAATTGGGTGCATCAAAAAGAAGTGCTGGCTCCACTATATGATGACATTAAAATTCATTCTGATTGCTCAAATCAAGGCAAGCGCATGCTTTATTTGCGGGATGAAAAATATAACCTACTACTGAATCCATATGGCGAAATAGTTTTCAGATTTAGAAATACTCAAATTGATGATATTTCAGATCAGGATAACTGTGATGGATATATGTTGAAAAGGAGAAATAGAATAGGGTATATGAGGGGATTAAAATCTGGCAAGTACTTTCTGATTAAACCCGTTTATGACAAATTATTTTTCTTAGAAGACAATGGTGATTTGATAAAGTGTTTAAAGGGGAGCAAGTATGGACTTTATTATAAAAATAAGATGATTCTCCCTTGCAAATACGATAAGATAGAGATTACCGATAATGGGTATGTTTTAGGAATCGCTATTAAAAACTTAAAAAAGTTGACTTTTGATAAAGAGGGAGTAATTGTTAAAGTAGAGTCGATTTATTATGAAGATGAGCACTTCTGATAATGTTCATGATTTATTAAGGTTTTAGTAACTCTTTAAGTGAGTAAACTAGACGAACTTTGCGAAAAAAATGGAAATATTTTTCTTAAGTTTTGCAGCATTATTCTCAGTTATTAACCCTTTGGGTACCGTTCCTATTTTCGTTGGCTTGACGGCTGATAACACAAAGACCGAGAAAAGAATAATTTCAATATACACAGCATTATATGTGCTATTGATATTGGGGGTGTCGTTTTATCTAGGTCAGTATATACTATCATTTTTTGGGGTAAGTTTAGAGGCTTTACAAATTGCTGGAGGTTTGATTATTGCTTCATCAGGTTTCGCACTCTTAAAGGGTAATTTTACAGAACACAAAGGGATGAAAAAAAGAGAGAAGGATGATGCCTTCAATCGGTCTGAAGTTTCTCTTACACCACTAGCAATTCCAATGCTGGCAGGACCGGGAACGATTAGTTTATTGATTTCGTATCAACAAGAATATGCTGAGATGACTCATCAATTATACATTATTGCGGCCATTTTAATGGTGAGTGTTTCTATATTCTTAATTCTGATTAGCGGAGACTTTATCGTTAAACGTATGGGAGCTTCAGGAATCAATGCTTTGTCAAGAATTATAGGCTTTATTGTGATTGCTATAGGTGTTCAGTATTTAATTTCAGCAATTGACAAGCTTTATTTAATTTGAATTAAATAAAATATCTAAATAAATAGGAAGGTGATCGGAGTATCCGCCGTGATATTTAAAACCGATATAAGTTCTGTTAGTGATTTCCCCAATTCCATCTTTTTCTTTTTCGAGTAAATATTGAGCATCAAATATTTGTGCCAATTTCATGTAGGTTTGAAAGCCTGAGCTCCCATTTATGAGTCCCGGGGTGACTACAAATTGATCTAAAATTCCCCATTCATGTTGGTATTTATGCGTACCCTTTTTGAATTCATATTGCCAAACCATATTAAGTAAATCGCCATCTTTCATTTCAGAGGTGTCTTTTGTTGCGCGTAAAATATCTTTCATAGAGGGGTCATCTGGGTGATCATTAAAATCGCCCATTGCTACGATTGCTGCATTGGGAGTAACTGCTAAAATAGAATCGTATTTTTCTCTTAAGGTTTGAGCCGCAAAGTCACGCTTTGGAGCTGTTACTAATTGCCCACCATATCTAGATGGCCAGTGGTTAACGAATAAATGCAAGGTGTCTTTCCCTGCAATTCCTTTTGCGTATAATATATCTCTTGTGGGTCTGCTGTCTTCTCCGAAATCTAAGCGAAATGCCTTATAAGTTTGAAGCTTAAAGTACTTGGGGCGATATAAAAAAGCGACATCTATTCCCCTGTTATCACCAGATTCTTGATGAATAATTTCATAACCAAACTTTTTAAGAGGTGAAGAATAAACTAAATCTTGCAAGCATTGAATGTCCTCTACTTCGCAAAGTCCAATAACTGCTGGTGGACCCCATTCTCCAACGGCTAATGCAGTTTTACCTACTTTGTTAATCTTGTCATAATATCTTCTAAAGGTCCAATAGCGATCGCCTTCTGGAGTGAATTCATCATCATTCTTTAAGCTATCGTTGGATGGATGAAATAGGTTTTCAACATTGTAAAACATGATTCTAATTCCATTATTCAATTCTTGAGGGTTCTGACTCCAAGTTGAAAACGTGCTAAAGAATACGAGCAGTGCTGTTATTTTTTTAATTTGAGTGAAATCCACCATAGAATTGAAAAAAGAATGGTTGCAATTATGAGAACCAAGGCAATTTTAAGAAATAAAGGATAAGTAATCAAATGTTCAGAGGTATTTCCTTGAACAATTGCATTAATAGGCGTAAATCCAACCGCTAGCCAAACAGATATATATGAAAGGGTAAATCCCATTTCTTGCACCGATTTGCCCATAGGATGTTTCCGAACATCCCCGAGATAAATTTTAAATGGAAGGAGTAAAATATACTTGAGTCCTTTTTCTAACCAGTAAGCTAAAAAAATAATCCCCGTCCAAGAAAGAATCTCAGAACGGGGAATTTCAAATAATATACTAGAAAGTTCTAGTCCTAAATAAATTACGAGTAGTGTAATGAGAACAAGAACGGTCGTTTTAATCATCTTGTTTCTTCTCTCCTCTGGCTTCAGAAATTGTTTCGTTCAGTTTTGCTCCAACCAAAGTACCGTTGATGATTTGAGATTGGAAGTCAGCCATAGCAGCCGGTGTATGCGGAATTAAGATAGAACTGTTTTTTCCATTTGCACCAATGCTATTTAAGGTATCAAAATATTGCGTCATCAAAACAAATTGCATCACTTCTTCGTGCGTGATTGACTTTAAAGATTTTTGAAAATCCTCAACTGACTCTTTAAATCCACGAACAATTTCAAGACGTTGTTGTGCAATACCTTCACCAGAAAGTCGCTTTGACTCGGCATCAGCTTCTGCGGCTTTTACCACTCTAATTTTAGCAGCCTCAGCCTCTTCCATTGTCGCCTCTTTGTCTCTTTTAGCGGCGTTAATTCTGTTCATTGATTCTTTAACATGTGCATCAGGATCAATATCAGTTATCAATGCTTTTACAATTTTATAACCATAATCATCCATTGAGTCTGCTAAGTTTTGTCTGACCGCAACCGCAATTTCTTCCTTTTTGGCAAAAACATCATCTAATTCCATTTTAGGAACTTCTGCTCTTACGTCATCAAATACATAAGATGAAATTTGATGTCTTGGATTATCTAATGAATAAAACGCTTGATGGAGTTTGTCTTTCATTACTTGAAATTGCACAGAGACTCTAATATGTACAAATACGTCATCATGCGTTTTTGTTTCTACATCAACATCTAACTGTTGAACCCTTAAGTTGATAACACCTGCTTTTTGGTCAACAAAAGGAATGATAAATCCGAGTCCAGCTGGTGCCATTTTTTTAAACTTTCCTAGTCGTTGGATTACTCTAATTGTTTTTTCTTGCACTAGAATTACAGATTTAATAATCAATAAGAGAATTAAAACAGCAATTACCCCATACATGATTAAGGTATTTTGGTCGTTCATATGATTTAATTTAATGCCCTAGAAAAGATAAGAGAGGGCGTTTTTTACTTTTAATTAAAGATAGCAATTATTTGTTCTGGGCTAATTGGTTTTGCATTCTTATTTTTTTTGTTTGATCAGTCAACTTTTTAGAATTCAATCGATTATTTCAATATTCAAAATTTTTCTGTATTTTGAAGCTGTTTTTGCCACAGTGAATTTTATTATCGAGAACGAACTTTAACTGTTATGATAGATTTTTTCATTACCATTTTTTCCAAATATCCTGGATTAATTGTAGGAGGCGTAATACTTGGATTTATTGGTCTGGTTTCGCAAATGTCGCTTTACGCTAAAGCTGGACAGCCAGCAATTGCGGCACTCGTTCCGGTTTGGAATGTTATGGTTTTTTGTAAAGTAGTAGGGCGACCGGCATCTCATGCGTGGTTTTTAATTATTCCTGGAATCGTCATGATGGGAATCGTGATTGCTTTTTGGCCAATAATAGATGGGCTCTTTCCAGCTTATGTAGAAAATGACGGAATTTGGTTAGCTCCAAAGCACAGTTTGTCTGAGGCAACCGTACCTTTTATAATTATGGGAGTGGCTGCTTTGCCTTTGATTTATTTTGTAATCGTCATGTTTACAGAGGTATGTGACTCTTTTGGGAAGCATTCAATGATAGATAAAGTGTTGTGTGTAATCTTTAATGGATTCTACATTTTATTCGTTTTGGGTATTTCGTCTGCAGTTTACGAATCACCGTGGTGGGCAAGGAAAAGAGGGAAACCTTATTATATGCCAGACTTTAAACATAAAGGCAAAAAGTATTTAGTGACACCTGAAGGTCCATTAACTGGAGACTATCGAAAGCAAAAAATGAAAGTGGCTATCGTAGATGAAAAAGTTGCTGAAGAAGTAGATCCAGAAAAAATTGCTGCAGAAAAATTTGGGAATAAAAAAACAGATTCGATTTCTGAAAAAGCTGCTGGCAATGTTGAGAAAGTAGCAGAGAAAAAAGCAGAAAAACCCATTGAGGAAGCTGCTAAAAAAGAAGAAAAAGTTGTTGAGAAGAAAGGAGAGATAAAGAAACCTGCTGCTAAATCAACCGCTAAAAAAGAGCCGAAATTAAAAGCTGATGGTACCCCAATGACTTGGAGAGAAGAGATGGCTGAGAAATATAAGAAGAAGTAATTGTGGATTTGAAATTCTTTTTGCTCGCATTTTCGTTTCCTGCGATTGCTTTTGGTCTGTTGAGTTATGTAGTGTTTAAATACAAGCAAAACATCCGTCCACTAGTTTATATATTAGTGATTTTCATTAGCCTGAATATTGTGCATTATAAATTCGGAATATTCAGTTCGTCAACCGCGTTAATCTGGTTGTTTGTGATTAATACCGAAGCGCTAATTGTTTATGTTTTTGCCTTGTTAGGCCTAAGAAAGTTAAAACGATTATCCCAGTGAAAGTATTGGTTGCTGTCTTCCTATTGTTAGTTTCAAGTAGTTCTCTTTCTCAATTAGAATTTTTGCTGAAAGATTCAATCCGAATTCAAAAAGAAAAGATTGGAGATCAAACTGTAGCAGAGTATTTGAGCACTATCAATGAAGATTCTTTACCAAGCTCTTCAGAAGGTGTGGTTTCAAACGGAAGGCTCAAAAACGGAAAATTAATACCTTTTTATGGAAGTAATTTTCAGTATTTTGATTCTATTTCTTACATGAGTAATCGCGCGTTTGTTCATGATAAAGTTAGGAGTACAATTTTGGCGGCGTATGGACTTCTTGAGAAAGATTATCCAAAACGAAAATTCTTTATCATGGAATGTTCTAAGGCGCACGGTGGAGAAATGTTCCCCCATAAAACGCATCAAAATGGAATGAGTGTAGACTTTATGATGCCATTAATCAAAGACAACAAAGCTTATTACGGATTGGATACTATTGGAGCCGATCATTATTGGTTGAGTGTTGATAATTCAGGTAAGTACAACAAAGACAAATCTATTTCAATTGATTTTGAAACCGTTGCTTTACATATTTTGCGCCTAAATGAAGCCGCGAAAAGATTTGGTTTGAAAGTGGCAAAAGTCATCATTAAAATTGAACTGAAAGATGAATTATTTCTTGGTGAGCAGGGTAAAAGACTAAAAGAAAGTAACATTTATGTTGTTCAGAAATTATCACCAATAATAAATTCTTTGCATGATGATCATTTTCACATTGACTTTGAATTTTTAAACTGATTGAGCTGTTCTAAATTGAAATTCAGATAATTAACTGCGAAATAATTTTTCTATTTTTAATAAATGCACCATCTTTGCTCGCTGAAATTGAGCCGTGAAGAAAATTACCCTGATATTACTGTTATTGTTAAGTCAAATAGTCTATTCTTCAGATTTTTTGGATAGAGAGTATTATTTGGTAGACTCGCTTTCTGAATTTGATCTAAGTGCTACTCAAAAATTAAATGTAGACGCTGCTTTAGAGCAGTATCATGCTTCCGATGATCCTTTGGCAAAACTTGAAGTATTATCTAAAGTTCTGGATGAACTAGATGGTAACTCGTTCTTATACAAATATGCTCGAGTAATGCTCAGTTCAAGTTATTTTAAAATGTTTTCTAAAAACATAGAAGAAAATGACCGTCACGAATACTTTAGGTACTTTTCAATGGGCCTCAATCGCTTGGGGGAAGAACAAATAGATAAAGGAAACCTACTTAAATCATTGGATTATTTTTTTACATGTATTGACTTTATTAAAGATTTTGCTGAACCACAAGATTATATCAATATTTATACGAATATTGGAAGGTGTTATTTTCATCAAGGAAATCTTGAACAATCTGAGAAATATTTAAAGTTGGCTTATGAGTGTTCTTTTAATTCAGATGATCTTGCTCAAAAAGCCATTGTGATTAATAATTTGGCAGTTATTTACCAAGAACAAGGTGATTTAGAATTGTCCTTGAAATATCATTTTGAGTCACTTGATTTAAGTGAGTCTATTAAAAACCTAGAAGCAGCAGCAATGTCTTACAATAACATTGGTGGAATATATTGCCAGAACTATTCAGATAGTATTGATAAAGGAGTGCATTATTTATCTAAAGCGTTAAAAACTTTCAAAAACTTAAGTAACAATACTTGGACTGCGTTGACCTATGTGAAACTGTCGAAGGCTTATTTATACGGAAATCACGTAGAAGATGCTGAAATAAATGCAAATTTCGCTTTGTTATATGCTTCTAAATCCCAAGCAGTTCAGCCTGTACTCAGAGCATATAAAACTCTTTATGAAGTCAAAAACGAAATCGATAAACCGTCTGAAGCCCTAGAGTATTATCAAAAGTATGTTCACGTGCGTGATTCTATTTATAATTCAAGTATCAGCGTTGAGGCTTCAGAAAAAGAATTGGAATATCAGTACAAAACAGAAAAAGAAATCTCTGAAAAAGAACACGAAAAAATATTGGCGATCAGTAATGCAAAAGCGAATAAGCAAAAGGTAATTAATTACGGCATTATGGTAATTGTTCTGATTGTTGTGGTGTTCATTTTTATTCAAAAAAGAAGAATTAAACAGATCAAAGAACAGAAAGCAATCATTGAGCGCCAAAGTGATGAACGTAAGATTTTATTAAAAGAAATCCATCACCGTGTTAAGAATAACTTTCAAATTGTTTGCAGTGTTCTTCGCTTGCAGTCTTATGAAGAAAACAATCCCGTAATTGATAAGGCGTTTGAAGATGCTATTAATAGAATTCAATCTATGGCCGAAGTTCATGAGTTAATTTATAAAGAAGAGTCTTTTGCCAATATTAATCCGCAAATTTATTTTGAACGCTTAACCAATTCAATCACGCATTTTTCATATGAAAAGAAAATTAGATATGTAATTGACGCAAAGATTGAATCGCTTAAAATGGAAGAGATGATCGCTTTAGGTATTGCTACGAATGAATTGATAACTAATTCAATCAAGCATGCCTTTGATGATTCAAAAGAAAGTCCAACTGTTAAGATTACGTTAGATTATGATGGAGATGAGGTGATGTTTGTGTACAGAGATAATGGTGAAGGTTTTGATGCCCAAAGTCAAGCTACTTCTTTTGGAACAGAGTTGATAGAAACAGTAATTGATCAAATTGATGGTAAGGTATCTTACAACGAAAACAATAAAGGTGTTTTTGCGACCATTAGATTTAAAAGTTAATCGACCATTAATTGAAACCCCATTTGGTGAAAGGTTTCAATTTTAATTTTGTCATCAGAAGAGAAATATTTTCGCAATTTTCCAATATACACGTCCATGCTTCTTTTGGTAAAGTAGTCGTTCTGTTTCCAGATGGTCTCTAAAGCAATGACTCTTGGCATGATTTTTCCCATATATCGGCAAAGTAAATCAAGCAACATGGCTTCTTTTGGCGATAATTTTTGATTGCCTTTAGCGTTACTCAAAATCCTGTTCGTTGGATTGAACTCAAAGCTGCCTATGGTATAGCTTTCTTTTTGTAAGGGTAGTTCAGAGTTGTCAGAGGTTCGATTTAGTAAAGCTTTTATTTTTAGCAATAAAACTTCTGTGTCAAATGGTTTGGTCAAGTAATCGTCTGCGCCAATCTGATAACCTCTCACCATATCCTCTTTTTGGTTTTTAGCAGTTAAAAAAAAGAATGGAATGTCTTTTTCGTCTTTGATTTTCTCACCTAAAGTAAAACCGTCCATGTGCGGCATCATCACGTCTAAAATACAAAGGTCAAAATCATTTTGCTTAACAATAGAATAGGCCTCAGCACCGTTTTGAGCCCAACATACTTCATACTGAGAAAGCTCCAAATAGTTTTTGAGCAAGGAACCAAAATTTTCTTCGTCTTCAACTAGTAAAATCTTTTTCATACTTGCTGAAGTTTGATGATGACCGTTGTTCCTACATTCTTTTTACTTTCAATTTCAATTGTTCCACCCATTTTTTCAATCACCAATTTGGAATAACTCAATCCTAAGCCAAACCCTTTTGTGTCATGGATGTTTCCCGTTTGCGCCCTGTAAAAATTATCGAATGCTTTTTTGATTTGGCCGCTATCCATCCCTATTCCGTGGTCTTTAATTTTAATAAACACCTCTCCGTTTTGTGAGTACGTTGAAATTTCAATAACGGGTTGGTCAACTGAATATTTGATTCCGTTTTCTATCAAATTAGTAAACACGTGACATAAGTGGAAGTTGTTTCCTTTCACTCTCAAGGAGTCCTTGTTTTCAATGTGAATTTCGGCCTTTGATTTTTCTATGAGTAAGGTTAACTGTTCTAAGGAATCCTGAATACAGGTATCCAAACCTTGATCACTCAATGGTATTTCAAGCGAATCCTGCTTTAAAGAAGCCACTTCTAATATACGTTCTACTTGATTGTTTAGCTTAGACTTTTCCGATTGAATTATCTTTACGTATCGCTCTAAAGTTTCGCGGTCTGTATTTGTGTTTGGGTGTAATAATGAATCTGCAGCTAAAGATATTGAAGCTAAAGGGGTTTTAAATTCATGGGTCATGTTGTTGATGAAATCTGATTTTATCGCAGATATCTTTTTGTGTTTCACTACTAATTTGATACTGTATGCAAACACAAGTGTGATAATAAGAATAAACACTAGGGATAAAACGATCATCATCCAGATTTGACTCCAAATTGTTTTTTCTGAATCTATCCGTAAGTTCAATTCATATCTTCCTGGATTCATGATGTCTGTGGTGAAAAGCTGTATTTTATAGGCTATTGTTTCTGGCGATTTTGGATAGATAGTGTACCGCTTTTCTTGTTGGTCAAAAATTCCCCAATCTTGTAATTCTCCTAATTGGTTAGCCGCCAATTCTTCGAGAATTAGACCTGATAAATGTGTGCTATCTAATCGTATATCTTCTGATCCGCCATGTACTTCAATTTTCATTCGGTTGATCAACGATTCCATTTGACCTATCTCATCCGCTTTGTGCGTAAATGACAAGCAATCAATGTCTGAATCAAATTCAATTATTTGGTTGGATTCATTTTTAATAATGATTTCAGTGTGTTGCGTTCCTTCAGGTATTTCATTAATAATGACATCTTCATCTATTGAATTATAGGCGCCCATTACTTTAATTTCAACTTGTTTGTTGCTGTCTTTTCTTACTTCATGGTGAACAATCGCTGTATCCCCCATTGTAATAATCTCTTGAAATGAAAAGCCATTTATTAAAGAATCAGATATAAATGTCATTGCACGGTGATCGTTCAACTGTTGTTCGACATTTTCAATGGCAAGCTTTACATTGTTATCTACTACTTTTTGCTTTTCAGAAATAGTATTCTCTATCCACAAAAATTGAATCACAATTATACCTATCAGCGCTAGGCTCATTATGCTGATTAAAATAGGTATGCTTTTTTTAGACATGATTCAAAGTTAGACCCAATATAATGAGTCCCCAAAACTTTAACCTTTTTTAACCTGCCTTTTGCTTAACTTTAACCTGAAGGGCGGGCAGTCTGGTCTAACTTTGTCTCAAACAAATCGATCAGGTCGAACTTTAAAACAAGAAATATGAAAAATACAAAAGCAATTATTTTAGGAGGCGCAGCTTTGACTGCCTTAACAGCTGGAATTTATTCTTTCACGTCAGATAACAATCCGACAAATCCAGAAATGAAGAACTATGAAGTGGTAAGAATGGTGAACGGGAAAATGACCACGTTTGACACCACGGTTGCAGCAAATTCAACTTATACAGCACAAAACTATTTAGCAGATTTAGGGTTTGACAATGATCCAGAAATCAACATTATTGATTTAACGCATTCTGGTTCTGGTGCCAATGAATTCACTTTTTCATCAGACGGACACGGTGATGGTGAGGTTGTAATTATTGAAATGGACGAAAACGTTGAAGATGTTCATACAACAACCAATCCGGATGGAACGCAAGAAATAAGAATAGAGAAGAAAATTATTAAGACCTCTGAAAATGGTGAAGAGGATGTGAATGTAGAAGTGGAGATTGACGGAATACTGGAGAACATCAATATTGATAGTTTAATTGCAATAGCAATGAAAGGGCATGAAGGCGATTCGGGGCAAGTTTTCGTGAAGAAAATGATTATTTCTGATGAGCACATTGAAGGAGACGGAAATGGAGATGTTCAGTGGGAGAGCATAGATGCTACAAATGCAGACTATCACAACGAAGTGAATGGCCCTAATCACCATATGGAAGTGGCAGTTTGGGGAGATGGTGGAGACTTTACTTTGTTAATTGTGACGGATCCAGCTACTGCTCCATCTAATAAATCAATGGTGGTAACAGAGGGGGATAAAAAAGCGCCAATGTTTAAAATGTACCCAAACCCAGCAGAGCAAACAGCGCAATTAGAACTTAATTTTGAAGACATAGCACCTACCACTATTAATATCACAGATATGAGAGGAGCAACCGTTGCAAAAATGGAATTAGGTGATTTTGCTGGGCAGTTCAATCATAAAATTGATGTGACGAAATGGCAAAATGGCGTGTATATTGTACAGGTTGATCACGGAAACGAGAAAATTATTGAAAAGTTAATCGTTGAATAAAACTACGTTGTAAAACCGTCTGAATAGTACAGACATTTTCATGTGACCCCTCGCTTTATAAGTGAGGGGTTTTTTGTAACTTTTGATTAAAATTTGAATATATAAACATGAACCCCAAAGTCCTGATTTTTCTCGTTTTTATAAATACAGTGTCTTTTTCTCAGGACAATGTTTCAGAATTAGACCATGTGTATCCGTTTAGAGGCGGTTTTGCTCTTACCAAAATGAATAATCATTTTGGAATAATTAATTCTAAATTGGAGATTGTAATACCAAATATCCTTGATGGAATCAATAATTTCGATTTAAGTCCTTGGTATTATGATGGGATATGCTACGGGGTTATTGGTGATTCAACCATTTATTTTGATACGCTTGGTAATAGGCTCAAAGCTTTTGGGAATCCTAATCTCTATCCAGTTTCAGTAAGTGGATATTATATTGACTCCTTAAGAGTTTTTGGAAGAGGGCAAAATTTGGGAGTAGGATTAATTGGAGGGAATATTATTCCATATGATTACAGTTATATTTATAAGGGATTGGAAGATGTTTTGATAGCGGTTAAAAAGTTTGATGACTACGCATATGATGAATTTGATAGCTGGACTTATCAGCGATACACTAGGTCAATTATGTATTCTAGAAAGGGCGATACTTTAAGTGAATTGTCAGGAATTGTAGTTCCTTTCAAAAAAGCCAACTGTTATTTTTCGTCTAATGATTCTTGCTGCTACGTGCTCTCATCATCTTATGAATTACAAAATGAAATTAACTTTATATCTGCACGAACGTTCGGTGATTTTGCATGGGTTTTATCTAAAGAAGGTTGGGGGTTAGTGAATAGTAAATTCCAATATGTTTTGAAACCACAGTTTTCTGAAATTCATGTTAATCAATATTACACCGCTGTTAAAATCAAGGATAATTATGCTTTTGTTAATCACCACGGAAGCATTATTTCTGAATGTATATATAAAGACGATTGGACCCAATATGTTGGTACAGATTCTTTGATTGCAGCTTACACTTCTGACGATTCTTTACATGTTTTAAATTTAAAAGGTGAAAAACTGTATCCTTCGCCTTAAATTGAGTTCAATTCTTTCATTAAATTTGTTCTAACTAACCAAAATCAAAAATACACTGAGCGGGTTTAGAAGCTGAGTCAAATCAAAATTCTCTTCCTCTCAAGATGGACATTTAAATAATACAACTTTATGAAAGCATACGTTTTTCCAGGTCAAGGAGCCCAGTTTATCGGAATGGGAAAAGACCTTTACGATAACTCAACTTTAGCAAAAGATCTTTTTGAAAAAGCAAACGAAATTTTAGGATTCAGAATTACGGATATCATGTTCTCAGGAACTGATGAGCAGTTGAAAGAAACAAAAGTAACACAGCCCGCTATTTTCTTGCATTCTCTGATTTTATCAAAGGTGTTGGGGGATGATTTTAAACCAGAAATGGTGGCTGGTCACTCTTTAGGAGAGCTTTCTGCATTGGTTGCAAATGGTGTATTAACTTTTGAAGATGGGTTAAAATTAGTATCTCAAAGAGCGTTAGCCATGCAAAAAGCTTGTGAGGCAGAGCCATCAACTATGGCCGCAATCTTGAACCTTGAAGATAAAGTAGTTGAGGATGTTTGTGATGCAATTGACGGTGTAGTGGTGGCAGCTAATTATAATTGTCCTGGGCAATTGGTTATATCCGGTTCTGTTCCGGCAATTGATGAAGCTTGTGAAAAATTATTAGCAGCAGGAGCAAGAAGAGCATTAAAGTTACCAGTTGGTGGAGCTTTTCATTCGCCTTTAATGGAGCCTGCAAGAGCAGAATTAGCAGCAGCGATTGAAGCTACTGAGTTTTCAACTCCTATTTGCCCGGTTTATCAAAACGTAACGGCGAGTGCTGTTTTAGATCCGGATGAAATTAAAAATAACTTGGTAGCGCAATTAACGGCGCCAGTTAAATGGACACAAACCATGAATCAAATGATTGCTGATGGTTGTACTTCAGTTACTGAGGTTGGTCCTGGTAAAGTATTGCAAGGATTATTTAAAAAAGTGGATAGAGCATTCCCTACTGAAAGCGCATCTTTAGAAGTTGCTGAAGGTTAATTTTTTAGATAATTTCAAATGAATCTTAAGGAACTATTTCAAAATTGGGGCTTAGAGTTCCTGATTTTGGGATGGTTCTTTTTCGTTTTATATCCTTTTGGTCCGGCAATAACGTTTGATTCAGTGTCGTTTATCCAAGCGGGTGAAAATTTTTGGTCAGGCAATGGTTATGTACATTCAGGGAGCAACGGATTAGAGTTTGCTGCGCATAGATTCCCTATTTATCCTCTTATTCTAGGGTTGATTGGCAACACTCCTTGGATGCTATTGGTGTTGCAGTTTTTACTTTTTACCGTATCATTATTTGCATTTAGATACTTGTTAAAGTTACTTGAAGCACCGCGTTATTTTTTGACGATTTTTGCTTTATCATCCTTATTAGTCAACTACTATTGTTTATGGACCGAAGGCTTGTATGGCTTGTTGTTTATTTTGCTATTCATTCAATTAAAAAAGGAAGAGAATTTTAGACCCATTGTGTGGGTTGGGGTAGTGGTTGGATTTTTGTGTTTAACAAAAATGGTTGGGCTGGTGTGTGGAGGGGCATTATTAATGGCATACCTTTTTCAAAAACGTTATTTAAGAGGGTTTTTAATAGTGGTTCTATCCATTTCTGTTATTATATTTTGGACACTTTTAGGAGTAAGTTATTTAGGAGAAACCGCAAGAGTTGTTGAATTTCATCCTATTGGATTTCAAGATGTCAAAGGTGTGTTTCAAGCATTAGGAGATGTTTTGCTCCCTTTAAATTCAAGTTCTTATTTAGCAATAGTATTAGGAGTCATTCTATTTGTTTTCCCTTTGATTTATTTAATAAAACATTGGAAAATAAAAGAGCAGTTAAGTTTGTTAGAGTGGTTTTTGCTCATCCATTTTTACGGATATATTGCCTTCATACTTTTGAGCAAGATGTTCATAGATGCTAGCATTCCAATTGAAATTAGAACTTTCTTTCCCTTGTATTTAAACCTGTTTGTCTTAGCCGTGTTGGCAATAAAAGCAGAAGGGTTCACAGCTAATTTAAAGCACAAATTGAACTATCTTCTTCCTAAACTGATACTTCTTTTTGTTGGGTGGAATTGTTTTGGTTTGTTGGATTTCAGAACTGTTGGAGTAGGTTATAATTCTGCTGATTGGCAATCCTTTGAATTCACATCTGCCATTTCAAGGTTGGATGCTGAGGTTGTCTACACAAATGATCAGGCTGCGTTAAATTATTTCTCAGATTTTAGGTTAAACCCTAAACTCTTAGCAGAGAAACAAAATCTATATACGCTTCAAAATAATCCGCTTTTTCAAGAAGAAATGGATGGCATTTTGGGTGAAGTGGCATCTATTGCAGCAGCCAGAATTGTATGGATTAGAAATGGTATCACCCAAAACGTATATCCTACATACGAAGAGTTAAAGGAAAACGATCGTCTAGAAATTGTATATGACGACTGGCTTTGCCTGATTTTAAAAGCTAAATAGTTACCTTTTTATCAGAGTAAACATACAAGAGAAAATTAAAAATCAATTGTATGAAAATCACATGTGTCATTTTTCTATTAGGAACTTTACTTTTCCAATCTACAAGTTTTGCGGAGCAATTCTCTGCAGAAATTTTTGTTTCAGATTTTGACGAATTACCGGTTGAAAAAATGGAAGTTCATTTTTATCAAAAGTCAGGTGAGTTCATTGGAAAAGGAACAACTAATGAACTGGGTAAGTTTAATGTTGAATTGAGTCCTGGGGAATATGAGCTGAAACTGATTCAAAACGGAGAAATTAAAAAGGAAGCGCCGTTAAATATTCCTGAGTTAGAAGGTCGTAAAATATACAATCGCGTTCGAATTCAAATTCTGTATGAATCAAGAGATGTTTTTGAAATTGAGAACCTAAATTTTGAAACAAATTCAGCAGAAATATTAGCAGAATCGTATGAAATCTTGGATAAACTTGTGACCTACCTTTTAAGTGAATCTGACAGCAAATTTGAGGTAGCAGGACACACCGATTCTGATGGGGCAGATAAGGCAAATGAAACCTTGTCGTTAGCAAGAGCAGAATCGGTAAAAACCTATTTGGTTTCGAAAGGGGTGCCAGCTGAACAGTTAACTACCAAGGGATATGGTGAAACTGTGCCAATTGCTGACAATAATTCTGAAGAAGGAAAATCTAAGAATAGACGAACAGAATTGAAGAAGTTAGAGCAGTAACTATAACTGAAAACATGACATTTTTTCAGTTTTGAATTTTGGCAAATTTTTTGTAGATTAATGGCTGTAATAGCGGTGCTAATTACGGAATACAATTTTGAGCTGACAGTTGTCAGTAGAGTAACAAATTAATTATTGTCAAACACTTTAAAATGCTTGTTATGAAGAAAAAAATTAACAGTTCCATTCAACTCTTACATGAGTTATTACCCGATTATTTCGGTTCAAAAAAGGCTGAAAATGAGGTCCAGTTTCAAATGAGGATTTCAGCAGCTGGAGTACAAGAAACAGATGTCAGAAAAGATGAAGATGAAGGTGTCATTATCGTAGAGGGTGTGAACAACATTGTCATAGAAGAATCTGATAGATATTGTCCTTGGAATCGATATTCAACTTATGGTTTTTACCGATCAGTGATTTTACCAGAGAACATTTTGGTGAAAGATGTTCAAGTAAAAACTGATGAAAAAGGATTGCTACTGTACTGGTAGGCCTAAAAAAAAATTGAACGTGTGAAACAATTTAATTAGTTCTGTTTATGACAGGACCAGGTGTCGTATTTTATAATTTAAATGAAATGGATAAAAAAAAGTCGTATTTAGAATTTTATAAAATGATATTAGAGAAGGTTAAATTTGATGATCAACTATTTAGAAAAGAATATCGCAAAGCTTTAAAAGTTTTGAACTCTAACGAAAGTAAAGAATTTGTTCGGTGGGTTTCAAAGCAAAGGATAAATTGGAATTAATTTTAACTTAAAAATCCAGCCTTGACAAGGTTGGATTTTTT
This sequence comes from Crocinitomicaceae bacterium, assembly GCA_039939375.1. GTDB lineage: Bacteria > Bacteroidota > Bacteroidia > Flavobacteriales_D > Crocinitomicaceae > Paracrocinitomix. The sequence goes on from JBDVJO010000011.1 coordinate 1,142,443, forward strand.
TATTGAACCGTTCTTATGCGTTATGCACAAATACAACATAAATAGCACCAACACCTAAAAACCAAGCAGCTAAAGAAAACAGAATGACTCTGGTGTCTGCAGTCATAGGTTGATTTGGTTTTAGTGCTTCTTCTAAGTCTTCATAAACTTTTTCTGGGTTTTTATTTCGCTTATTGACCAAGGCAGTCATTGATTTTATTTGCCTAATTACACCAACAAATAACGTAAATACAAAACCAATAATCATGTAAATATTTAATCCATTTACGTTTAGATATATTGCAGCTTCACCAATATAAGGGTAACATATTGCTGAAAAGAAAAGGGCTAATAATGCGGCTCCTTTTTTTCCAAATAGATCTTTAGCAGACATATCGTTTAGTCCCCTTTTAAAAAGAAAGAAATACGAGATGGCTATTGAAATTGCAACTAATTCTGCTAAAATAGTACAGAAAAAGAACTCTAAAAGAATGAGTTTGTCGAGAAAGACTAAAACTCCTAAAAAAGAAAGATTGAGGAGAGAATAGATACTTTGTTTTAAGTTAGGAAACTCTTGATAATTGGCTAAATTAAATACTGTGTATATGATAAAGGGAAGCCAACATATGACAAAAAGTTGCCCAGCAAAATAGTTGTTTTCATAAACAATAAATGCCGAACCTACTACAAGTAACAATATGTGGAGGGTAAAATCAGTTCCAATAATCAGTTTTTTCATGGTCTAAAAATAAAAAAAGCCTCTTGGTTTGCAAGAGGCTTTCAAAATATATAAAGTTCTGATTAAACAATCATCTTCACTGGATTCTCTAATAACTCCTTTAAAGTTTTTAAGAATGCAGATCCAACTGCCCCGTCTACCACTCTGTGGTCACATGATAAACTTAACTTCATCACATTTCCTGGAACAATCTCTCCGTTCTTAACTACCGGTGTAGATTTGATTTGACCAACTGATAAGATACATCCATTAGGTGGGTTGATAATTGAAGTAAAATCTTCAATTCCGTACATTCCTAAATTAGATACTGCGAATGTTCCGCCTTGCATTTCGTCAGGTTGAATTTTCTTGTCTCTAGCTCTTGATGCTAAATCTTTAATTTCAGCTCCAATTTGAGCCATTCCTTTTGAATCAGTAAACTTCACAACCGGAACAACTAGACCGTCTTCTACAGCAACAGCAACGCCCACATGAATGTGATCATTATATCTGATTGCATCTCCCAACCAATCTGCGTTTACCTTAGGATGTTTTCTTAAGGCTGCAGCAACCGCTTTAACAACCATGTCGTTGAAAGAGATCTTTACATCTCCATCTGCATTGATTGCTTTTCTAGCTGCAATAGCATTGTCCATATCAACCTCCATTTTTAAATAGAAGTGAGGTGCAGAGAATTTTGATGCAGAAAGTGCTTTAGCAATCGCTTTTCTCATCTGAGAATTCGGAACATCCGTATAAGATTCAGTTCCTACCGGAGCCGCATAAATTACACCTGATCCACCTGCTGCCGCCGGTTGATAGTTTTCTATGTCTCTTTTTACAATTCTTGAATTTTCTCCTGTTCCTGAAACAGCTGAAAGATTAATTCCTTTTTCTTCAGCCATTTTCTTAGCTAATGGTGATGCGAAAATTCGCTCGCCATTTGAAGAGCCATTAGAGCTAGCAGGTGCAGCAACCGTTTCGGCAGCAACTGGTGCTGGAGTCGGTTTTTCTGGCGCAGTTTCAACTGCTGCTTCTTTTGCAGGATCTTCAGCCGGAGCTTCTGAATCTGCTTCAGCTAACAACGTCTTAACATCTTCACCTTTTTCACCAATAATTGCCAATACAGCATTTACCGGTGCAGCTCCACCTTTTTCAACACCAATGTGCAATAACACACCATCATAAAAAGATTCGAACTCCATTGTTGCTTTATCAGTTTCTATTTCAGCTAATAAATCGCCTTCTGATACTGCGTCTCCAACATTTTTATGCCATTCTGCAACAACTCCTTCAGTCATTGTGTCTGACAACTTTGGCATTCTAACTATTTCCGCCATGCTTTTTTCTTTAATTCTTTATAAAATTTAGCTTAAGCTAAGTATTCTTTAATGTAAGGGTAATCTTTTTGAGCGTAAACATCTTCGTACAATTCGCTCGGATCTGGTAATGGAGAATCTTCAGCAAATTTGATTGATTCTGCCACTTCATTTTTAACCCAACTGTTAATTTCTTCAATCTTTTTGTCAGTTAACCACTTATTGTCTTTAATCACTTTTAAGCAATGATCAATAGGGTCTTTAGATTGCCATTCAGCAACTTCCTCTTTTGTTCTATATTTTTGAGGGTCTGACATTGAATGTCCTTTGTATCTATAAGTTCTAATATCCAAAAGCGTAGGTCCGTTTCCTTTTCTAGCTCTTTCTGCTGCTTCTTCAATTGCTTCATGAACTGCTTCTGGCGACATCCCGTCAACAACGAACGAAGGCATTTCATAAGAAGCACCAATCTTAGACATATCCGTTACATTCGTGGTTCTCTCGACTGAGGTTCCCATAGCGTAATTGTTATTCTCAATGATAAATACTACCGGAAGCTTCCAAGTCATTGCCATATTGAATGTCTCATGTAAAGCACCTTGTCTAGCCGCTCCATCTCCAAATGAACAAAAACATACATTTTTAGTTCCGTTATATTGTTCAGCAAAAGCAATTCCTGCTCCCATTGGAATTTGCGCTCCAACGATTCCGTGACCACCTAAAAATCCTTTTTCTACATCAAAAAAGTGCATTGAGCCACCTTTACCTTTTGAACATCCTGTTGCTTTTCCGTAAAGCTCTGCAGCTAATATTCTCGGGTCAGTTCCTAATGCTATTGGGTGACCGTGATCTCTATAAGCAGTAATGTGTTTGTCACCTTTTTGACAAGCTGAGACGGTACCTACCGCAACTGCTTCTTGACCAATATATACATGCAAGAATCCACCGAACTTTTGTTGAATATATAATTGAGAAATTTTCTCCTCAAATTTTCTAATCAATAACATATCCGTATACCACTTGATGTAAGTTTCTTTAGAGAACTTAGATGCTTTGGTTGTTCTTGTTGTCTTAGTTGCCTTTGACGGCTTTTTTGCAGCTGCTTTAGATGCCATAGTTTCCGTGTCTAAAATTCAATTGACAAATATATTCATATTTCGCAGAAAATTGCGGTAAGATTTGTACGACAAATTCATTTTTTAGATACAATCAATCTAAGATTCCAATTTTCAGCTTCTTGTCGTTAATTTATCGAACTGATTTTGAAGAAAATGTGATTTTTTTTGTTACCTTTTGAAACGCCTCAGTTATAGAGAGTGCATTGCGCCAAAACATTGCAAACCAACCATTTCATGACCAAATTTTTACTATTCATCTCATTATTGATGTCAAGTACTTGTTATTGCCAACAAGTTTCCTTGGTTGATTTTGATGACGTCAAGAAAAAAACGGTAGACTCAAATTCAGTCTACTTTTATCCGCAATTAAAAAAGAAAATTTTAAAAGCAGATGCTAGTATTACTGCAGAGGATTACCATTATTTATATTATGGTTTTGTGTTTCAACCTAATTATGTCCCCAGTGGAACATCAAATCAAAAGAAAAAATTCACCGAATTATATTTGGAAAAAAAATACAAAGAAGCGCTAGTTGTAGGAGAAAAGGAAATTAAACGAAACCCTGTTGATTTAGACTTGTTGTTGAAAATGTCCATATCGTGTTTAGAAATGGGGAAAGATTCCTTAAAGCGAAAATATGCTACTCTTTACTATTCTATTTTGGATGTAATTTACAACAGTGGAGATGGGAAAGATTTAGGATCGGCCTATGTGGTGATATCCGTCAATCATGAGTATCAAATATTGAATGACCTAGGGTTGAAAGCCATATCTCAGCAATTGATTACAGATTGTGATTTGCTAAATTTTAGAAAACGAGACCAAGATAAAGTAAAAGGACGTAAAAAAATTAAACGCTTATTTTTTAATGTTCGAATGCCCCTTTTGAGTCTTTCAAAGTCTTTTAAAGATGTTGATTTGCCAGATCCTGATGAAGATTAATTAAAGCACTTCTCCATCAAAATATAAAGGCAATAAATCTGCGCATTTTTCAAACACTATATAAGTTCCTGATTTTGAAATAAGGATTACTTCAATTTCTTGATGTTGTCTTTTTTCAACTTCTAATAAAGTCTGTCTGCACAATCCGCAAGGGGGAACCGGTTCACTTAATTCCTTATCCACATAAATGGCGATTTTTGAAATCTTTGTGTTCGGATGATTGGAAACCGTATGTGATAAAAGTGTTCGTTCTGCACAAATTGATACTGGGTATGAGGCATTCTCAACGTTTGTTCCTTTTAGAATCTCGCCAGTTTCAAGCAAGAGTCCAGCACTGACGTGAAAATTAGAGTAAGGAGCATAGGCGTTTTTTGAGAACTCAATGGTTTCATTAATTAGATTTTGACTCGCCACATCAAATGCCGCTAAGTCTGTTCCTTCTTTATAATGAACATTGATCGTTTTAATTTTCATAAGTAGTTAAACTATTTTTAATATCTCTCGTCTAATAGTGTATCGATAAGATTTATATGTAATATACAAATTTAAGTTACTTTTGATTAATGAATTTTGAACGGTATACCGAGCTAGAAACCCTAAATAAGTTTGAACCAATCACCTTGGATCAGATGAATGAGGTTGCTCTAATGAATCGTACCGATACCAAATTCGTGGTTTCTAGAAAAACCTTTAATGAGATTCTACCGTTATTGAAGGATAATTACAGATCACTAGAAATTGAAGGAACTCGAATGAATTCATATTCTACTCAATATTTTGATACAGATCAGTTCGGGTTTTATTTAGATCACCATAACCAAAGAAGTTTGCGTTATAAGGTTAGGATTAGAAATTACATAGAATCAAATCTTTTTTTTCTTGAAGTAAAAAGAAAATATAAAGGAAGAACCGATAAAAAAAGAATCAAGGTTAGAGACTTTGAGCATGTTTTGACTGAAGGTTCTAAAGAATATATTGAAGCTGTGACAGGAAAGGATTATGGATTGGTTTCTAAAATGTGGAACTCTTTTGATAGAATCACACTTGTCAATAAGTTTGAAAAAGAACGGTTAACTTTGGATCTAAATCTAGGGTTTAAAGATGGAGAAAAAACGGAGAGCTATCCTCATATCGTAATTGCAGAATTGAAGCAAGAAAACGTCAACCGTAACAGTTTGTTTTATCAACTCATGAAAAAGAATTTAGTAAGACCAAATGGTTTTAGTAAGTATTGTGTTGGAACCGCAGCTCTGAACCCAAGCTTGAAATCAAATAATTTCAAGGATAAATTATTATTATTAGAAAAATTAAAAAAATAAAATGCTAGATCAAGAAACGGTATACCAATTCATGGGAATTCCATTAATGGATGATGATTTTTACAAGTTAATATACAGGTTTGCGATTAACTTTTTATTTCTGACCATCCTTATCAGGTTTATCTATTACCGTAAAACCCAGCGAAAAGACTACTTGTTTACCTATTATATGATTTCAATCATATCGTTCATGATATGTTTTGCGCTTAAAAAGTTAGAGATTGATATGGGAATGGGGCTTGGCCTCTTTGCCATTTTTGGAATCATCAGATACCGTACCGGAACCGTCCGTATTAAGGAGATGACCTACCTATTTGTGGCTATTGGATTGGCAGTTGTCAATGCCTTGGCTGGTAAGCAAATTAGTTTAGCAGAATTGATGTTTGTGAATGCAGGAACAGTTGGTTTCGTTTATCTTCTGGAGTATGTGATCCTTCAAAATCACGAAATGAGTAAGACCATTACTTATGAAAAAATCGATTTAATTAAACCAGAAAATCGGCCACAGTTATTAGAAGATTTAGAGGCAAGGACAGGATTAAAAATCACGAAAATTTTAATTGGTAAAGTTGACTTTTTAAAGGATACCGCTCAAATAAGGATATTCTATCAATCAGATATTTCAGAAGAATTCTTCGGAGGAGAAGATTAAAGTACGATAAGTTTTTGGCTCTGGCCATTTACCTTAACGATATAAAAGCCGGTTTCAAGTTTGAAATTGGCTTTTTGATTGCTCCAATTTCTTTCAATTAACTTTCCTTCTGCATTATAAATTTCAAAGTATACCACACTTGAACTAACTAAATTCACTTGTCCATTTGCTGATGGATTAGGGTAGAGAATAAAGTGGCTTTCTTTGTTGTCTGTGCCATTGGTATTAATGTTGATTAGTTCTGAGGCATCATCTTCTAAGTCGCAATTTATCGCTGTCAAGGTTACTGTGAAATCACCAAGCTGTCCAAAATCTATAGTTGGATTTTCTTCGGTAGATGTCATTCCGTTTCCGAAATCCCAAAACCATTCAAAATCGTGTATGCTTTCATTAGTAAAGGTCACAACCGTACCGGATTGTACAAAACTAAATGCCGCTTCTGGTTGAGTAAAATCAACTTCAATTGAGTCAACGTCATTCACGACATGATTGGCTACATCTTGCAAATAAGTAGCTACTGAACCACTTATACCACTTGGGAAATAAGTATTCCCTTCAACGGTGCTTTCAAATATAATTTCGTAAAAAATGCAGGCTGCTAAATAAGCGCCATAAACTGAAGGATGACTTCCGTCACCAACATACAGTTGGGTGTGAGTGATAGGTGCTGCTATGTCATTATGAACATGATCAAAACCGTTACCTACTGGACTTCTTTTGCCGCTATTGTCACTCGCCATTTTTTCGTACGCTATAAATAATCGCTGATTCATTTTGTCAAAAGTGTTGATTGAATCCCACTGCGAGTCTCCGTCTCTTCGGCCCCAAGTGTTGAAAAATAGTGGCGTAGCACATTCGTTAGCAGACCTTATTGAATCACTCAAAATTTCTGCATATGGAAAAACATCAGAAGTTACTTGAGACCAAGGGAAAGATGGCAATTGACTTTGGTCTTGAAGCACCACATAGTCCCAGCCAGCAGTTGCAATTTTAGACAGAGAAGTGCTGTTGGTGCTGTGTCCCATAAGTGTATAACCGCCGGGCGTGTTTTGATCCTTAACTAACGTGTTTCCATCAGCTGTGGCTAGACTCGAAATCATGCCTGGCATATCTTGAGAGTACGTGTAACTGTTTCCTAAAAAACAAACGTTTTTAGTGATTTGAGAAAAACCTGTAGTTGACACTAATAAACAAAGGATAACGATACTTTTCATGTTCTAATTTCTTACAAAACGCATTGAAAAATTGAAGGTTGTTCTCAGCTTTTACAGAAAATCCGCAATTATTGGAATTCAATCAAGAGGTGGTGCGTAGGGATTTGATTGCTGGGTGGAGTCTGGTTTTACTGTTTTAATTTGAACGTATCCAGCATGAAACTCAGGGTATCCAATTCCTTTTTTGAATACTAATTCATTCATAATCTTGTTTTTGGCTTTCATCATTGCCGGATATGCTGAGGTCGTACTTTTTTCTTTATTCAAAACACAAGAAGTTACTTTTCCATCTGTATTTACTCGGATATCGAAAACAAGGGTGGCCTCTTTTGAGTATTCAATCGTGTAACTAATGTCTTTGGCTACTTCCCGTTTATCCATAAATATCTCACCATATACTTGAGAAAAGGCATTATTGGAAAGGCAAACGATTAAAGACAGAAATAATAGTTTCATTTTCTAGATTTTTTCTCAATTTACAGCTAAAAATTAAGATATTCTACTCCAGTTTGGCTTGGCCTTCAAAATCACTTTGAGTTGCTGTGCTAATGCTTTATGATCTGGGTTCTTAAAAGTAGGGTCTTTCTCAATCAAATCCAACGCTTTTTGTCTTGCCAAAGTCACTATTTGTGCGTCTCTCGCTAAATCTGATAACCTAAGATTTAATTCACCACTTTGTTGTGTGCCCATGATATCTCCTGCTCCCCTTAATTTCAGGTCAACTTCTGATATTTTGAATCCATCATTGGTCTCAACCATAGTTTCGAGACGCTTTTTGGCATTTTCTCCTAATTTGTAGCCTGTCATTAAAATACAGAATGATTGATCTGCTCCTCTTCCCACTCGTCCTCTTAACTGGTGTAATTGGGAGAGTCCAAATTTCTCTGAGCTCTCAATGACCATGACTGATGCGTTTGGCACATTTACGCCAACTTCAATTACAGTAGTTGCGACCATTATGTGGGTGATGCCTTTCGCAAATTGTTGCATCTCGTATTCTTTATCTTCGGCTTTCATTTGCCCATGAACAATACTCACTCTGTAATTTGGCAGCGGAAATCTTCGCGTAATCGCCTCAAAACCATCCATTAAATTTTGATAATCTAAGGTTTCTGATTCTTGAATTAATGGATAAACGACATAAATCTGCCTTCCTTTTGCTATCTCATCTTCTATAAATTGAAATACTTTTAGTCTAGAAGATTCTAATCGGTGTGAGGTTTGTATCTCTTTTCGGCCTGGTGGCAACTCATCTATGACAGAAATATCTAAATCGCCATAAAAAGTAAGCGCTAGCGTTCTTGGGATAGGCGTGGCAGTCATTACTAAGATGTGTGGCGGCAGCACGTTTTTCTTCCATAATCTAGATCGCTGCGCGACTCCAAAACGGTGTTGCTCATCTATAATGGCGATTCCCAAGTCTTTATATTTCACAACATCTTCTAACAAAGCGTGCGTTCCAATTAAAATGTTGATTTCTCCGCTCAGTAATTTTTCATGTAAAATTTTACGCTCTGATTTTTTTGTAGACCCAGTTAGCAGTGCAACCTCAATGTCCATTTCTTTCAGAAACTTTTTGATCGTTTTGTAGTGCTGAGTTGCTAAAATTTCTGTCGGCGCCATTAAACAGGCCTGATACCCATTATCAATCGTCAAAAGCATGACCATTAGAGCTACGAGTGTTTTACCGCTTCCAACATCTCCTTGTAATAAGCGGTTCATGTGAATTCCTGAACCTAAATCAGCTCTAATTTCTTTAATCACACGTTTCTGAGCATTGGTCAGTTCAAAGGGTAAAAACTCATTGAAAAATCGATTAAAATGGTTGCCAATTTTTTCGACTTTTAATCCTTGAATTTTCTTTTTGGTAATCTCTTTCCTAACAACCAGCTCGAGTTGCAATAAAAACAACTCTTCAAATTTTAACCTCAATTGCGCCCGTTGGGCTGCTTCTTTGTTTTTGGGTTGATGAATATTGATAATCGCTTCTTCTCTGGTCATCAAATTCAATTCGCCCAGAAGCCATTTAGGTAAAAATTCATCAATTTGATTTTTAAGTTTCGGAATCAATTGCTCAATTATACGCTCTATTCCTTTAGAGTTGAATCCTAAATTTGACAACTTTTCACCGGAATGATAAATTGCTTGCAAGCCCAGAGAGTCTTCGTTTTCATGGGCCAAAAACTCCATTTCAGGATGAGCAATGTTCCAGTTGGCACCATATTGTTTTGCTTTGCCATAAACTTTCACCCATCCACCAACTTCTAATTTTGGAACAATCCATTTGCCGCCTTTAAACCAGATTAAATCAAGTTTACCTGTGTTATCTTGAAATTTTACTTCCAGCCTTTTTCCTTTCCCAAACTTAACTTCTTTATAACCTAAAATTTGCCCTTTTAACTGAACTGCTCCTTGAAAGGAAGGGATTTCACTAACGGTGTTGTAGGATGATTTGTCAATGTATCTAAACGGGAAGTAATGTATTAAATCATTGAAGGTGAAAATGTTCGCTTCTTTGCGCAAAATATCACCTCGCTTAGGACCAACTCCCTTCAAATATTCAATTGGCGTAGATAATATATTGTTCATTAAAGAGAAAAAATTTCTATATTTCGATAATCAAAGTTAACTATGCTAAAGAAATTTCTTCAAATTGGAACGATATTAATTGCAACAGTAGCTTTGTTTGCATTTAATTTTAAGGATTCAGGAACCTATTCTTCATTCAGTCCACAGCAATTAGAAGAAATTAAACTTGAAGACCTTTCTGTATCAGATGCCTTAGATATTTTGAACGAACCTAGGCCATTACACTATATTCAACGAGCCAATGTAGATTCTGTGAAAATGGGAGAAGAATTGGTGAAGTATGGAAAATTATCTGATGGGTCTAATTCAAGGGTTTCTAAGTATTTTGTGTGTACGGATTGTCATAATTTACAATTAGAAACGGATGACCCGGCAGATGAGTCTCCAGAGCGTGTTTTGGATTATAGTATGAAAAACGATATTCCATTTTTGCCAGCGAGTACTTTTTACGGTATGTTCAATAAAGAGCATTGGTACAATGGAGATTACGCTAAAAAATACGGCCAATTAGTTGCGCCAACTCGAGATAATTTATTTAATGCTATTCAACTGTGCGCAACACAGTGCTCACAGGGTAGAGAAATGGAAGACTGGGAAATAAGATCTGTGATGCATTATTACAAATCGATCGAATTAAAAATTTCAGATTTGGTTTTTACTGATCGCGAATATGGAGAGTTTGTAGCTTACATTAGTTCTGGAAATAAAAAAGCAGTGTCTTTAATTAAATCAAAGTATAACCAAATTAATGATGCGCATTTCGGTACTTCAGAAATTCCATTGATTAAAGGATATGAACCATCTGTTGAGAATGGCGAGTTTATTTATGATGCAGGCTGCCTTCATTGTCATGCCGTGGGAAGAAATATCACCAATTTTGATTTAGATACAACGCAATTAACCTTCAAATTTTTAGAATCGAAAAAAACCAAGTATAACAGTTATTCCATATCTCATATTACAAGATACGGTACCTATGCAATAAGTGGAAGAAAACAATACATGCCTCAATACACCTACGAGAATATGAGTAAAGAGCAGATGCTTGATTTAATGCATTATATAAAAACTAAAGCGAACGAATGAAAAAAATAGTAGTTATAGCCCTTGCATTAATGTGCACTGTAGCCTTTTCTCAGGAGAAAATCAATGAGACTTTCGCAGGGACAAGAGTGATTAATAACCACTCAAATGAAATGTTGCCAAAGCAATCTTTAGAATTTATAGTTGCGCATAAATTTGGTGATATTGCTGGAGATCAAGGCGGAATTCAAGGTTTTTTTGGTTTTGATAACTTGGCAGATGTAAGAATTGCTTTTGAATATGGAATTATTGATGATTTAGATATTGGTTTAGGAAGATGCAAAGGAGTAGGGGCAAGAACAGGTTTGTTGGATGCTTATGCAAAATATGCCATTTTAAAACAGAAAACCTCAGGAATGCCAATTTCGTTGACTTTTGTTAGTTCTTTAGTTTTGCCATATTCTGCTGCATCAACAGATTCAACTTCGGTAACTTCATATCCTAAATTTTTAAACCGATTCATCTTTACGAATCAATTATTAGTTACTAAAAAGTTTGGTGAGCGAATATCACTGCAGGTAAACGCCGGCTATAATCATAGAAATTTTGTGGATTACAATGATGTAAACGGACTTTTTTTTGCAGGTGCTTCAGGTAGATTCAGATTTACAAAGACTTTGGGAATTTTGTTTGAATACAATCATGCTTTTGGAAGACCAAGTACTATTGTTGCTCAAGATCCTCTAAGTTTTGGATTTGAAATCTTAACGGGAGGACATACGTTTGCATTGCATTTTTCAAATAGTAGAGGTTTAAACGAAAACATATTTATTCCGGGCACAACATCAAATTGGTTAGACGGTCAATTTAGATTTGGCTTTTCAATAAACAGAAGGTTTAAGTTATGATGAGGTATTTTTGCTTGTTGTCAGTCTTTGCTTTAGTTGGATTTACTTCTTGCTTAAAGGAAAAAACAATTGAACCAATAATTGTTGAGCCAGGACCTTGTTCTGATACGGTATCTTTTACAAACTTTATAATGCCTGAAATTATAGATGCTTCTTGCAATACCATGGGCTGTCATGACCAAACCGGCTCCGGAGGATATATCTTGATTAATCACAATCAAGTTTCAACCAATGCGAATGTGATTTATAGTGCGATTAGTCATGAAGCAGGTTTTACGCCAATGCCTCTAGGTCAAAATAAGATTTCTGACACGCTGATACAAAAATTTGATTGTTGGATTCAACAAGGCACTTTAAACAATTAAGATTTCAATTCTTTCTAATTTTCTGTAAAATAAGCTGGTAAGAATTTATTATATTGTTCGTCTAAACGACTTAATCTGAAAACTATGACTAAAAAACTACTTTTATTAATTCCAATTGCTGGAGTTTTAAGTTTCTCTTATTTTGATAAAGAAGGAACTATGTCTACTTATCATAATGATGGGATAGATAAATTGCAATATTCGGCGAATCCGCCAACACAAAAAACAGGTGCGCCCGGTGAGGGTAACTGTACTGATTGCCATTCGGGTTCTACGCAATCCGCAGCAGGGACAGTGAATTTTACTTTCTCCGGAACTGGATTACAATATGTGCCAGGGCAAACCTATACAATGGATGTTGTTGGAAATGGTGTGAAAAATGGATTCCAATTAACGGTGTTAGATGCCTCTGATAACGCAGCAGGAACATTTACTGCAGGTACAAATTCTGCAACAACAACTGCAGGAGGTAGAGAATATATTTATCACACAGCTTCTTCAGGAATTAGTTCTTGGTCATTTGATTGGAATGCACCAGCAACTGACATGGGGAACTTAACGGTTTACTATTCTTATAACAGATCAAACGATAATGGAGCAACTTCTGCAGACGTAATTTATTTAGGTCAAGAAATGTTAACAGTTGATCCGGGAGCATCAATCACAGCTCACCAAAAACTTGATCAAGCTTTTGAAGCATATATTGACAATAGCAGACAATTGAATATTAAATACCAAACTTTAGATTATTCAAAAGTGCAGTTAAATATTATCGATATGGCTGGTAAGTTGGTTTATAGAGAAGATTTCGGAAACAAAAATCCTGGTGCTCAAACAGCACAAATTGATGTTTCTCAAATCAATCAATCAGGAATTTACTTTGTGTCGTTGTTAATCGACAATGAAGTTGTAAACAGAAAAGTTATGTTCTAATAACAAGCTGTTAAAAAATAGATAATAAAAGAGGGCTAAATTATTTAGTCCTCTTTTTTTGTGCTGTATATTTGCCTCATAATCGCGAATCATGGAAAATATTTCAAACTATAATTTTGAAGGTAAAACAGCATTAATCAGAGTTGATTTTAATGTTCCGTTAAATAAAGAAACTCTTGAAGTTACAGATGATACTAGAATTAGAGCAGCTGTAAAAACTATTAGAAAAGTATTAGATAATGGCGGTGCAGTTGTACTTATGTCTCATTTGGGCAGACCGAAAAATATTCCGGAAGCGAAGTTTTCATTGAAAAACATTATCGCAAAAGTTGAAGAGAATATAGGTACAAGTGTTCAGTTCGCTTCTGATTGTATAGGAGCTAAAGCTTTTGAAATGTCTTCAGGATTGAAAGCAGGAGAAGTGCTATTACTTGAGAATTTACGTTTTCATGAAGGCGAGAAAAAAGGGAGTAAAGAAATGGCTGAAAAATTGGCCAAACACGGAGACGTTTATATTAATGATGCTTTTGGAACGGCGCACAGAGCTCATGCTTCAACAGCAATAATTGCTGACTTTTTTCCAAAAGATAAAATGTTTGGCTATTTAATTGAGCAAGAAATTAAAAGCGTAGACAAAGTTTTAAATTCAACTGAAAAACCGTTGACAGCAATAGTTGGAGGAGCAAAAGTTTCTTCCAAAATAACAATCATAACAAAGTTATTAGACAAAGTAGATAACTTGATTATAGGTGGCGGAATGGCATATACTTTCGTCAAAGCGCAAGGCGGTAAAGTTGGAAATTCACTTGTTGAAGATGATTTTATTGAAACGGCAAAGGATATTATTGCAGAAGCAAATCAAAAGGGAGTGAAATTGTTAATTCCAACCGACACGGTGGTTGCAGATGAGTTTTCTAATGATGCAAATACGAAAAGTGTAGCGATTCATGAAATCCAAGATGGTTGGATGGGGCTTGATGTCGCAAACAATTCTATAAATGAGTTTAAAGAAGCTATCGTCAATTCTAAATTAATACTTTGGAACGGGCCTATGGGAGTTTTTGAATTGCCAAAATTTCAGAACGGAACGAAAGAAATAGCTTTGGCGGTAGCAGAAGCGACTGAGAAAGGCGCTTATTCTTTAGTGGGAGGAGGAGATAGCGTAGCCGCCGTAAATTTATTTAATTTGGCAGATAAAGTTAGTCACGTTTCAACCGGGGGAGGTGCAATGTTAGAGTATCTTGAAGGAGAAGTATTACCTGGTATTGCCGCAATTCTGGATAAATGAAAATAGAAGAATTATATCAGCTTTTTTTGGCGTCAGATGGTGTTTCAACGGATAGCAGAAAGATTGTTCCTAATACTTTGTTTTTTGCTTTAAAAGGTGCAAATTTTAATGGGAATACTTTTGCAAATCAAGCAATTGAAGAAGGATGTAGTTATGCAATTGTTGATGAAGAAATCGAAGGTAATCGAATTATTAAAGTGGATTCGGTTTTGCAAACCTTGCAAGATTTAGCCAACCATCACAGAAAACAATTTGACATCCCAGTTCTAGGAATAACAGGCTCTAATGGAAAAACGACTTCAAAAGAATTGATTGGAGCTGTATTACAGACCAAATATAATTTGCTAATTACTGAAGGAAACCTGAATAACCATTTGGGAGTTCCGTTTACTTTGTTGAGGTTAACTGCTGAGCATGATTTTGCGGTAATAGAAATGGGGGCAAACAAGCCTGGGGATATAAAAGAATTGGTAGAAATTGCTGAACCTACACATGGTGTTATTACGAATATTGGGGCTGCGCACATTGAGGGGTTTGGATCTTTAGAAGGTGTTATTCGCACAAAAACAGAGATGTACGATTTTCTTGAAAAGGAAAATGGCGTTATTTTTTATAATGCCGAAGATGAGATTTTAGCTCAAAAAATTCCGGATGTAAATGAAGTTATTCCTTATGGTGGATCTGCTGGAGATGTGCAAGGAGAAGTGGTAAAGTTAGATCCATTCGTGTATTTCAAATGGAATTCTGAGTCTTTTCAATCTGAGATTATTAAAACCAACCTAGTTGGTAAGTACAACTTTACAAATTTTTTATGTGCCGCAGCAATCGGTAATTATTTTGGGGTTGAGCCTCTTAAAATTGGGGTAGCCCTGAAAGATTACGTGCCATCAAATAATCGGTCGCAGGTACAAAAAACTTCAAAAAATACTCTAATCGTAGATTGTTACAATGCAAATGCAACATCCATGGCCGCAGCTATTGAAAGTTTTGAAGAAGTTGAGACAGGACCTAAGCTAGCGATTTTAGGAGACATGTTAGAGTTGGGTCAAATTTCTCAGGAAGAACATTTAAAAGTGATTCAACAAACAGAGGCTGCAAGAATTAAAACCATTTTTGTAGGAGCTGAATTTCAGAAAGCAATATCAGGTCAACTACATTTTCAAAGTGTGCAAGATTTATTAGATTCAAAAGTGTTAAAGGGAATAGAGGATTACACGGTCTTGCTTAAAGGTTCACGTGGAATCCAGCTAGAAAAACTTATTGAAACATTATAGTCTATGAAGTTTGCATACGTTATCACTTATGTGCAAAATGTAGATGAGACCTTGTCTTTTTACGAAAAAGCATTCGGTTTTCAACGAAAGTTTATTACTCCAGAAAAGGATTATGGTGAGTTAGTTTCTGGAGAAACAACTATTAGTTTTGCTTCTTTAGAGTTAGCAAAGTCGAATTTTTCTAAACCAGTTGAAACCTTAGGGAGTAGTACAAATGTAATAGGTGTTGAATTCGCTTTTACTTCAGAAGACATAGAAAATGATTTCTCTCGTGCTATTGATGCAGGAGCGAAATTGTTTGAACCAATCAAGTTGAAGCCTTGGGGGCAAAAAGTAGGTTACTTACTAGATTTAAATGGCTTTTTGATAGAGGTTTGTACGCCTATAGGGTAAGCATTGAGTTTGTTTATTCAAACTATGTTTGAGTAAATAATCTAGTAGTTTCCAAAATGGTATCTAATACCAAAGTTTAAGCTGGAGGTGTGTGTTTTTTTCAAAGAATAGGCTAAGTTTTTATTCCCAGAACTTTGATCACCAACAATAGGCGTGAAATTTTGAAGGCTTGTAAAGAACGAATCATTGTTTAATTCAAGTCCGGTTTTAACTTGAGAGTTGTAAAAGAAAAGTCGCAAGAAAGGGATTTCAAAGCCCACGTAAAAAGTTAAGTTTTTTCCTGTGTTAAATAAGTATTGGAAAGTATAATTTAAGTAAAGGTCCCAAAGCTCAATTTGGTAACCCAAATCCATGGTGGTCGGTTCATTTATGTCATATTTAATTTTCTTTGAATTGCCAGGTGAAGCAATTGGTGGTACAGGGTTAGTGACCTGCACTTCTGAACTCCGGCCAAAGAGCTTTCCTCCTCCAATGGTAAATCCGCCAATAATTTTTATGTCTTTGATTGGGTCAAATAAAAATCTTAAGGTTCCTCCAATATAATCTGTTTTGATATTTTCAGTTATAAAAATGGAGCTTGTAGAATCTGGATGTTGAAGTTTGTTCCAGTAGTTTTTGACGGGAGCATACTTGAAGCCGACTCCAAAATAAAAACTTTGGGATTTGTTGGTTACGTTTAATCTAAGATTAAGGCTTGGCCTAAAATTAGTTGGTTTATTGATTAAAGTAAGACCGGAGTCATTTGCTTCTGTACTGATGTTGTAAAATCTAAAACCAGAATAAAAAGAACTCATTAAAGGAACCACTTTAACTTCTCCTTCGGCGCTGAATCTCCTTAAACTATCTTGAGAAAGCACCGAATTGAATGAGAGGATGCTAAAAATAAATAATATATAAAGTTTGATGAGTTTCATTTTGGGTCTGTTCTTCATCAAGGTAAGTAATTTTAAAACAAAAAAAGAAGACGAGTAAATGAATACTGTCTTCTTTCTACAATTTATAGTGTTGTTCTAGTTACTAGTCTTTCAAAATACCTCTAGAAATTACAATTTTCTGAATTTCAGAAGTTCCCTCGTAAATCTGAGTAATCTTAGCATCTCTCATTAAACGCTCTACATGGTATTCTCTAACATATCCATATCCACCGTGAATTTGAACAGCTTCAGTTGTTACGAATTGAGCAATTTCAGAAGAGAATAATTTAGCCATAGAGGCTGCTTCTGTAAATTCTTCGCCTGCATCTTTTTTACTCGCGGCATTCAGGCAAAGTAGTCTTGCTGCTTCAACTTTAGTTGCCATATCTGCTAATTTGAATGCAATGCCTTGGTGCTTATAAATTTCTTTACCAAAAGTTTTTCTCTCTTTAGAGTAAGCGGTAGCTAATTCAAGTGCTCCTGATGCAATTCCCATTGCTTGAGAAGCGATTCCTATTCTACCTCCACCTAAAGTTTGCATAGCGAATTTGAATCCAAACCCTTCTTCTCCAATTCTATTTTCTTTAGGAACCTTTACATCATTAAAGATTAATGTATGCGTATCAGAACCTCTAATCCCCATTTTATCTTCTTTTTCCCCTACAATGAAGCCATCCATTCCACGTTCAACAATCAAGCAGTTGATTCCATGGTGTCCTTTTTCTCTGTCAGTTTGACACATTACTAAATAGATCTCCGCCGAGCTACCGTTGGTAATCCAGTTTTTTGTTCCGTTTAACAAGTAGTGGTCTCCTTGGTCAATCGCAGTAGTTTGTTGCGAAGTTGCATCTGAACCTGCTTCAGGCTCTGATAAACAAAACGCACCAATTTTATGTCCTTCTGCAATTGCTCTTAGGTATTTTTCCTTTTGCTCTTCTGTTCCAAATCTTTCTAATCCCCAACAAACAAGAGAATTATTTACAGACATACAAACTGAAGTGGATGCATCTATTTTTGAAATTTCTTCCATTGCCAATACGTAAGAAACAGTATCCATACCGCCTCCACCATATTTCGGGTCTACCATCATTCCAAAAAATCCTAATGCGCCTAATTCTTTAATCTCGGCTTCTGGAAATTTTGCGTGAATGTCTCTTTCAATTACGCCAGGTTTTAACACGTTTTGTGCAAAATCTCTAGCGGCATCTCTAACGGCAAGTTGTTCTTCGGTAAATTTGAAATCCATGGTTTAGTTAAGTTTGTTTTTTTTAAGTTCTGAAAATCAGCTACGAAAAAACACTTCTTTTCAGGAAGGTGCAAATTTAAGTATTTATTCACAAAAGTCTGTTTTAGATAACTATTATTTGACCTTATATTATTAACCAATTGTTCCTAATATTGTTTACGAATGGATTCAAAAACTAGATTTATAGGACTAATGTCTGGAACCTCTTTAGATGGATTAGACTTGTGTTGTGTTGATTTTTTGAGCCAGAAGAACGAGTTGATATATGACATAGTAGCAACGAGAGCTGTGCCTTATGATGCTGGTTTTAAAAAAGAACTGAAGGAAGCGATTAACTTTCAAGAGCTGCAAGTTTCTAGATTAAGTGTTGATTTTGCGAAGTTCATGGCTAACCAGGTGAATGTCTTTATTCAAGATAATCATCTTGAAGATTCGGTTGATTACATAGCTTCTCATGGACATACAGTTTTTCATCAACCCCAAAAAGGGATAACTATTCAAGTGGGAGATGGTCAAGTTTTAGCGGATTTAACAAAGATTTCTGTTGTCAATGATTTTAGAGTTGGAGACGTTAAGTTAGGTGGCCAAGGAGCTCCTCTTGTGCCAATTGGTGATCGGCTGCTTTTTCATGAATATGAATCTTGCCTAAACCTTGGAGGCATTTCAAATCTTTCATTCGAAAAAAATGGAGAAAGAATAGCTTTTGATATCGGTCCGGCAAATATTCCGTTGAATTATCTAATGATGGATGAGGCCGGTAAGGATTATGATGAAAATGGGCAACTGGCCAAAAGTGGGCAGGTGATTCAAGCAATGTTGAGAGATTTGAATAGACTTTCTTATTACAATGATCCGATTCCAAAATCACTCGGAATAGAGTGGATGCGTTCAGACCTTTTTCCTATCATACAAAAATATCAATCAGAAAGTTTGGCTGATCGGCTAGCCACTATCGTTGAGCATGAGGCCATTCAAATTGCTGAAGTATTAAACAAAAATGAATTACGGAATGTCCTGATAACTGGAGGAGGTGTTTTTAATTCTTATTTATTAGAAAGAATTGCCCTTTATTCAAATGCGTCAATTGAAGTGCCAGAAAAGCAGGTGGTGGAATTTAAAGAAGCCTTGATATTTGCATTGTTGGGTTACCTGAGAGTGTTTAACCAAATTAATGTATTGTCTTCAGTTACGGGAGCTACAAAAGATTCTTGTGCGGGAATAATCCATACTCCATCTATAAAATAGTCCACTTAAGCGAATGCTGTCCAATCATTTAAAAACTTTGTTATTTTTGCAGCTGTAAAAAATTGAGAATTCATGATACAACTTCTTGAGAAATTTGAGAATAAGAGACCTGAAATCGTTTTCGAATGGAAAGATGCGGAAACAGAAGCAGAAGGTTGGGTAGTTATTAACTCGTTAAGAGGAGGTGCTGCCGGAGGAGGAACTCGAATGAGAGTAGGTCTTGATAAAAGAGAAGTTGAGTCATTAGCAAAAACCATGGAGGTGAAGTTCACAGTAGCTGGACCTCAAATTGGTGGTGCTAAATCAGGAATCAATTTTGATCCAAATGATCCAAGAAAAGCTGGTGTCTTGAAAAGATGGTATGCTGCAGTGACTCCTTTGTTGAAGCACTATTATGGCACAGGTGGAGATTTAAATGTTGATGAAATTCACGAAGTGATTCCAATTACTGAGGATTGTGGAGTTTGGCATCCTCAAGAAGGAGTGTTTAACGGACATTTTCAACCCAGAGAAGCTCAAAAGATTAATAGAATTGGACAATTGCGTCACGGAGTTCTGAAAGTAATCGAAGATGCTAAGTATACACCTGCGGTGAGCAGAAAGTATGTGGTGGCAGATATGATAACTGGTTATGGTGTTTCTGAAGCAGTGCTTCATTACTACAATATTTGGGGTGGAGATGTGAAAGGAAAGAGAGTGATTATCCAAGGGTGGGGGAATGTAGGTTCTGCTGCTGCTTTTTATTTAGCGCAAGCCGGCGCAAAAGTTGTTGGAATCATTGATCGTGTTGGAGGCTTGATAAATGAAGAAGGATTTTCTTTTGAAGAAATTACAGAGTTATTCTTACAAAAAGACGGAAACAAATTGAAAGCAGATAATATGCTTTCTTTTGAAGAGGTAAATGCTAAAATTTGGGACGTGAAAGCCGAAATTTTTGCCCCATGTGCAGCTTCAAGATTGATTACGAAAGATCAAGTAGATAGAATGATTGCTGGTGGAATGGAAGTGATATCAGCTGGAGCAAATGTTCCGTTCGCTGATAAAGAAATCTTTTTCGGACCAATTGCAGATTACACAGATGAGCATTTAGCAATAATTCCTGATTTTATTTCAAATTGTGGAATGGCAAGAGTATTTGCTTATTTAATGAGTAATGATTTAGATGATATTTCAGATGAAGGAATTTTTAAAGATACTTCTGAAACCATCAAAAATGCTATGGTCGTAGCACATCAAAAAAATAGTAACAAAACCAAAATTGCGAAGACAGCTTTTGAAATCGCATTGAATAAATTAGTTTAATAATTAGAAGTTATGGGAATTGCAATAATAATGGTGATCATATTTGTTGTAGGGTATTTAGCGATAGCCTTAGAGCATAATATTAAAGTTGATAAAGCTGCCTCAGCCCTACTTATCGGGATGATTTGTTGGGGAATGTATGCAATTTGGCCTGAAGCGCATTTGGGTATTGAACCAGACGCAACTATCCTAGATATTTCGAGAGATTCAACTATTCATGCTAACAATCCTGCATTTGCTGAGTTTGCCAATCATGAGGTAATCAAAGAAAAAGATGAGATTTTAAATCATGGAAACTTTGATGCTGAGTTTACTACAAAAGATCCGCATCATACTTCACATCATGTGCATGAGTACGTAGAGCATGGATTGATGCATCATTTATTTGAAATTGCAGGAATATTATTCTTCTTATTAGGAGCAATGACCATTGTTGAGTTGATTGATGCTCATGAGGGGTTCTCCGTCATCACAGATAGGATTAATACAACCTCCAAGGTTAAACTACTTTGGGTGATCTGTTTGTTGACCTTCTTTATGTCAGCAGCTTTAGATAACTTGACAACTTCAATTGTAATGATTTCAGTGATTAGAAAACTGATTGATGACAAAGAAGCGCGTTGGTTGTTTGGTGGTTTCATTATTATTGCAGCGAATGCCGGTGGAGCATGGTCTCCAATTGGGGATGTTACCACAACTATGTTATGGAATAACGGACAATTACCAGAGACAACAATAATCATTGTTAACTTGATTATTCCTTCATTGGTAGCTTTAATTGTGCCACTAGTTTTAGCATCTTTCTTTGTGAAAGGAGAAGTTCACCGTCCTGAAAAAATTGAAGCTTTACCTGGTCATGAGCCAGTTGAAGTAACAAACTTTGAAAAGACGTTTGTTTTCTTCTTAGGTTTAGCTGGATTATTATTTGTCCCTGTATTTAAAACCTTAACACATTTACCTCCATTTACAGGTATGATGTTGTCTTTAGGTGTGCTTTGGGCGGTAACTGAAGTGATGCACGGTAAGAAAACTGGAGAGTTAAAAAGAAACCTGTCGGTAATCTCTGTATTACAAAAAGTGGATACAGCTTCCGTATTATTCTTCTTAGGGATTTTGATGGCGGTAGGAGCTTTACAAGAAGTAGGCCATCTGAACACAGTAGCAGGATTCTTAGATAATGCAATGGGCGGAAATATCTATACCATCAACGTATCAATCGGATTATTGTCTGCGATTGTAGATAACGTTCCTTTGGTAGCGGCGGCTCAAGGTATGTATCCGATAGCGGAAGCGGGAGATTTTGCCGTGTCTGGTAAATTCTGGCAGTTCTTAGCTTATTGTGCTGGTACTGGTGGATCTGCTCTAATCATTGGTTCTGCGGCGGGTGTTGCAGTAATGGGGCTAGAGAAGATTTCTTTCGGTTGGTACATCAAAAAAATCAGTATGTATGCGATTATCGGATATCTTGCTGGTGCAGCTTGTTACTTCTTTATGTTCAGCTAATCAGAACAACTAAAATTTAGTAGTTAATAACTTCTCGCTACTGGCATTTGGCTAGTTGGTTTATTGCGTAATTTTCCAAAGAATTTGGGATATTGGGTCGTCTTTGTAACGATTGAATCCACCCAACGTTAATAAATTAAAACAAACCAAATTATGAGCTTTTTCCCTTTATTATTACAATCATCAGGGTTAGATAGTTTAAATAACGCACAACAAGTAGAGAAAATCACTGACTTAACAAAGGATGTGAAAATCTGGGATTTAATCATTGGAATTGATCCTACTACGGGTGAGGTTTCGTTAACCAATTTATTGGTAATGATTGCCCTGTTCGCGCTTTCGATAATCGCCGTTTATATATTTGTTGAGAGATTTTTATCGATTAGTAAATCTTTGAAAGAAGAGAAAAATTTCATGGTTCGTGTTAAAGAACTATTGATTGATGGTAAAATAGAAGCGGCACGAGATTTATGTGCGCAAACTGATAATCCAGCTGCAAGAATGGTTGAAAAAGGAATCTCTAGAATTGGAAAGCCAATGAGAGATATCGTTAGCTCAATTGAAAACGTAGGAAAGCTTGAAATTTATGAGTTAGAAAAACGCATGAGCTTTTTAGCTACCGCTTCAGGTGCTGCTCCTATGATTGGATTCTTAGGAACAACATTGGGTATGATCAGGGTTTTCCACTCTATGCGATTTGAAGCTTCATTTGATATCTCTACTATTTCTGGTGGAATCATGGAGGCTATGATTACGACTGTTGCCGGATTAGTTGTGGGAATTATCTCCTATATGGCTTACAATTATTTAGTAGCTAAAGTAGACAAGGTAATCCACCATATGGAGGGAGCTTCAATTGAGTTCTTAGATTTATTGAACGAACCAGGGAAATAGTTGTATGAACTTAGGAAGACGAAATAAAGTAAAAGCTGAGGGCGGAATGTCGTCTATGACAGATTTGGTATTCTTGTTATTGATATTCTTTATCATTATCAGTACGCAAACGAATGATCACTTGCCGGTAGACTTGCCGTCAAATGAAAACAGTCAAACCAGTCCAACCCCTGCGCCAATGGAAATAGGTGTTGGTGAAAACAGCTTGTACTTTTTTGATGCTAATAATCCTGAGAATTACACCTTTGATGAGGTCGTTCCAATTTTGGATTCTAAGATGTCAAAAGAAGTAGAGAAGAATTTAAAAATAACGGGAGATAAGATGTCAAATTATGAAGCCATCTTTAATATAATCGCACTTTCGAAACAAAGAGGTTGGAAACCCGTATTAACTTATAAGAAATAAGGTAAGGTTTTTGCAGTAGATTAGGAAGCCTTACGTTTTAAGGCATAATTAAAGAGGAGAAACCATGAAGACGATTAGACAAAGTATTCAAGCATTACGAGAAGAGGATCACAGAAGAGCGTTATACGCAGCTTTAGTGTTTATTATGTTATTGATTTTATTCTTCTTATTAGTGAGTTTGGAAGTTCCAGATCCACCAAAAAAAGAAGAGATTATTGAAATTACAATGGAGGACATTGAGTTTGACCTAGGTTCTCAACCTGAAGGTGGAAGTCAAAGTTCAAGTGAAGTTTCTGAGGTAACACCTGTTCCTCAAAGTGATCCAGCTCCTTCACATGATACTCAAACAAATGAGTCTGTTAATGTGCCTTCAGGCACTGGTGGAACAGGAACACAGGCTAATAATGAACAAGTGAATAAACCAGATGATGCTTTCGTCTTTCCAGGCTCGGGTCAGGGAAATGGAAACGGTTCAGGTCCTGGTTTTGGTCAAGGTTCGGGTGTAGGTGGAAATGGTCAGGGAAACACACCTGGAGATGGAACTTATAATCCAAGTAGAAAAATTACAAGACCACCAACTTTCAATGCTTCAGCTCAGGAAGAAGGAAAGATTGCACTAGATATTTATGTTGATGCAGCAGGAAACATTGTTCAAACAAAATTCAAAGAGTCAAAGTCAACTTCAGGTAGTGACTACCTAAGAAAGCTTGCTGAGAAAGCAGCTAAAACAATGAAGTATGATGCAAAACCTGGTGCTGGAACAGAGTACGTAGGTTATCAAATATTTACGTTCAAGAAGGCTTAACATTACGTGACAACATCACTTAAATTTGAGTCGTATGATGCCGCAGTAAGTTGGCTTTTTGTACAACTGCCCAATTATCAAAAAGAAGGTTTAAAAGCTTATAAGCCAGGATTGGAAACAATCTTGGCTTTGTTATTGGCGATTGATGATCCCCATAATAAATTTAAATCCATCCATCTTGCCGGTACTAACGGAAAAGGGTCCGTTGCGCATATGTTAGCTTCAGTATACCAAACAGCTGGTTATAAGGTTGGCATATTTACTTCTCCTCATATTTCAGATTTTAGAGAACGGATAAAGATAAATGGTCAACTCGTAAGTGAACAGCTTGTGTTGGATTTTGTCAACCAAAACGCCCCTTTAATCCAAGAGTTAAATGCCACATTTTTTGAGATTACCACCGCTTTAGCTTTCTCAGTTTTCGCAAAAGAGCAAGTAGATCTTGCTATAATTGAAACTGGTTTAGGAGGTCGATTAGACTCAACAAATGTTCTTACACCTATAGCTTCTGTAATTACAAATATCGGTTTAGATCATCAACAGTTTTTAGGTGATACCTTAGCTTTAATCGCCAAGGAAAAGGCAGGGATCATCAAACCTGGCGTTCCGGTGATAGTTGGTAAGAAACAAAAAGAGACTGAAGAAGTTTTTGAACAAGTAGCCCAAAAAAATAATTCAACTTTACTATATGCAGTTCCTTGTGATTACCCTTCAGATTTGCTAGGATTATTTCAAGAAGAGAATAAAGCTACTGTTTTTACTACGATAGAGATTCTCCAAGAAGAACTGCCGGTTAGGCAAAGAGATGTTCAAGAGGGCTTGCTCCAAGTGGCTGAAGAAACCAACTTTAAAGGACGTTTTCAGCAAATAGGGTCAGAGCCTTTAACCATTGTAGATGCTGCTCATAACTTAGACGGAGTGAAAAATTTAATGTCTGAATTAAGCCATCTGACCTTTGATGAGCTTCATTTGATATATGGAGCATCCAATGATAAAGATGTTCAGGAGATTATAGATCTTTTACCCAAGTCGGCGCATTTTTACTTCGTTGAATTTGATTCTCCAAGATCTGTTAAATCAGATCAGTTTGAAGAGTTAGGTAAACAGAATAAGTTGAGTGTTTCTACTTATAAAGGTTCGGCAAAAGCTTTAGAATCGGCACAAATAAAAGCCACCAAAAAAGATTTAATTCTTTTGTTTGGCAGCTTTTATATCATGTCAGAAATTATTTAATCTTTCAATAATTTCATTTTATTTAATCCATTTTCATGCTCAATTACCAATTGATATGCTCCTTTTGGAAGGTTGTTGATATCAAAATTTGTGAGATTATTTTCAAAAGTTTTGACCTCTTTTCCGCTTAAATCATAAAGAATAATAGACTGAATATTCTGTAGTTCTTGTATGCCGTCTATTTCAAACAAACCAGTTGTTGGATTTGGGTAGACTTTTAAGTCTTTTAGTTCGGGTTCAAAAATTGAAGATCCGATTATCACATTGTAGCATGATGAGAATTTTGAACAGTTGGCATCCGTGATTTGTACTGCGTAATTCCCATCAACAGAAGGGGTGAAGCTTTGATTGTTCTCTCCAGAAATTGGGGCGTTCGAGTTATCACAATCCACCCATTGGTAAGTTAAACCAGAAGCAACTGCTGTTAAAGTTGTTCCTGAAAGTGTAACTGATGTGTCTACCGAAGTAGTTCCTAAGGTTAAATTCACGGTAGAATCACATCCGCCAATTGAGGTGAATGTTTCAACGTGAACCCCTACGTCAGAAGAGTCAAGCAAATTAGGTCCGAATTGATACGTGCCATCTTCACAGATGTCTACAGATGTGGAATAGTTGTAATCTTCATGGATAGTGATGTCTTGAGTGAAAGTTCCGGAACATGTTCCTGAAGTAGTGTAGGTAATAGTATAGGGTCCACCAGGAATTGAGTTGTTTAAATCGATCTCACCAGTAGTTGTGTTTAAAAAGGTAATTTGTCCCGGTCCTGAAAAAGTACCTCCGGGGGTAACAACAGAGCCGGCGATTGGGTTAGGGTCAGTTTGGCAATAATCTGTTGAATAAACGAATGAGGCATCTTCAGAGGTTGTGATTGTGACATCAAAAGTTTGCACGTCACCACAAGGTCCGCCAATAGTATTTGTGATGGTGTAGGGGCCACCAGGTGTTGATGCAGATAAATCTATTTCGCCAGTAGATGTGCTTACAAAAACAACTTCTGTTGGACCTGAAAAAATACCGCCACCTGTTCCAGTTATTATTGCTGAAGGATTTGCATCACTTTGGCAGAAAGTAGAAGCGCTATAATTGAAACTCGCATCACCATCTTCTACAATTTCAATGGTAGTTGATGCAACTCCATTTGAGCCGTAAACATAATCTACGATATATATCCCTGGAGTTGAGGAAGCAGGGGTCACCTCTCCTGTAGTTGAATTTATAGAAAGACCAACTGACGAAAAGTAGCTACCAGTAATGTTTCCAGACTGTAAGGGGAAAATTGGAGCATCACTTACACATAACACATCAGGATTATAGTCAATAATAGTAGCTGGATTTTCATTGATGGTTAATAAAGCACCGCTTCCTCCACCAGAAGTGGGTGTGTCTCCGGAAGTACTGCCATTACCATTCACAGCCATCCCAATTCCATAAATACTTACAACTCCTGCTCCAGAAAACGGTGCAATCCAGTTCATAGAGAAAGTATAGCTTCCCGCTCCACCTGCTGTTCCTGCATGTTCAGCATACTCTACACCACCTATATTTGTGATTTGAGTGTTCGCAGTTAGGGTAGATCCAAAATCTCCTGCCTGAGCATTTGTTGATGTTAATGCGTTCGCTTGAAAACCAAAGTTGTTGGCCGTATTCGCAGTTACGGTAATATCTAAAACATAATCTTCTCCCGGGTCATAAGAGGTTACCGTAGATCCAAATTCATCCTTTAATTGTCCGTTAATAGAAGGTGTAAAAGACCCACCACTATGACAAGCTGCACAGGTTCCTACTGAAAGCGGGCCACCTGTACGGTCTTGACCTAAAATCGCTCCTGCACCTCCTGATCTTGGATCTTCAGGATGATAAGGTGCTAAATCAAAAGTTGAAAAAACATTTGTGGTTGATATAGTGAATAGGGCGGCGCCTAAAATTAGGCCAGAGATTAGAATCTTTTTCATAGTTTTTATTGAACAATTAATTTTTTTGAATGTTCATTTCCAATTTTTAGAACATAAGTTCCTTTAGCTAATTGGCTAATGTCCACCTGTGTAATTCCAGTTTGATTCAAGAAGATTTGTAATACTGATCTTCCCTGTAAATCATAAATATAGGCTTCTTTTTCTAAAATTCCATCTACTTTGATTACAACATTTTCTTTGGCAGGATTGGGATAGATTTGAATATTGACTTCATTTTCGGTAATCGGGTTATCAATACCAGAAAGTGCATCATTTTGAGCGCCAAATGTCGGAACCAAGTAGTTGAAAGGACCGGTGCCGTTTGGAAGTCGACCGTAAGTGATGTCAGTATATTGAGTTGGGTATTCAACGTAATCAATTAAGAATCCCAAATCATCTGAAAGGTATAATCCTTCACCGTTAGCTGATAATTTAAAGTTCGCATGTACACCACTTTGTGCTGTTTGATTATCGCACCAAACAATAAAGTAAGCACCCGGTTGCAAGGTGAAATTAGGAAGTTGCCATTTAATCAAATTGCCGTTCTCGTCTGATAAGTGATATCCGCCTATTGCAATTGGATCGTCAGATGCGTTGTATAATTCAACCCAATCATCATAATCACCTGATAAATCTGCAGCTATTGTAGCGTTAGATGCAGAAATTTCATTAATTACTAGTCCTTTTTTAGGACTTAAAGTGTAAAATTCATATTCAGCTCTTGCCGGTGAAAATCTAGCGGCATTGGCATTTTCTGCATAAAAATAATACTGCATATCGGTACCTTGAATAACTACATCTACTCCGTAAACTCCATCTCCTGCCGTACCGTCATTATGGTTTCCATCATCAAACATTTCGGTTTTGGTGAACACATCATATTTATTATGCCGGTAACCTAAATAAACTTCATTGGTTGCGATTGCTTCAATGTTGAAGGTGACAAGTGTGAACGGGTCAGGTTCAACCGGATTGGTAGATTCGTTGAACAAACCTGGATCTACGAATTGAAATTCGGTCAAACCGTTTAAATAGGTCAAACGAGGTTCCATTAAGTTTTGAAGTCCTGGTCGTAGATTAATCCATGATCCGACATCATCATAAAGGTTGTCTTGAAATTCGGTGTATGTGTACTCATTGTATGGTTCAATTTGTCTGTCAGCATCTATTAGAGCACTCATTTCTTCGGCTCTAGTCAGGTAATGGCCGTTGGCTATATTCTCTTCAAGAATAGTTTTATAATGGGCAACATACATTTTCTTGTACTTAGGTTGTGATAACAGTCGTGCAATGAGTGGTCTGAAATCCATAGCAGATTCATGGATAAATGGATCTTGCTCTTGTAGGTCTGTCAATCCTACAGGAAGAAAATTTGTTCCATTCCAAAGTAATCCTCCGAATGACATATTTACATCCCATAAAATAATGCTCCACCTGCCATTATCTTGTTTGTAAACGTAAAAGTTGTGAGCAAATGCGGTATAACCATCATTGTGCACAAGTGCGCTACTTAAGGCTAAAAACCAAAGGGCTCTGTCAACATCTAAGTATTGGTCAATGTTACTTGCGTTAAATTCTAATTGATAAGTTAATTCTTGCAAAGCGGTGGTTCCGTAGTCTGATTTCATATCGTATAATGTGTCATAACCAATTGTGTCAGGATGATAAGCTAGATTGGAGTTGTCTCCGTAAATGTCAAATGATATGGGGTCGCATTTAAAGAAAGGGTTCTTACTTGAACCGTAAAACTCACTTAAAAATTCATTGTCAATAGATTCTGTATTGGTATAGATTCCAATGTAATTGCCGTTTATGATAAGTCTTGTAAAACTAGCTTTTGGACAATCCATATAACGGTTACCTATTTCATAAGTTAAGGCTTCTCTGACCATTGAAGGATCAGTAAAACAGTTCGCTAATTTGATTTTATCTTTTCCTTGATATTCTTGTCCTCCGATAACGTAGTTTAAGTCAATATTGTAGGGGTTTTTGTTGGATGTTGTATCCATTGAGCTATTCCCTTTATATCTAACTCCGCAGCTATCAAATGGGGTGCCGTTAATAATGACTTCTGCAAGGATTCTGCCCGTTCCACTTCCCGTCCCGGTTTCTTCAGAAGCCATTGAATCTAGAAGATGATCCCAATTGCTATCATAGAAGTTAATTTCTATTTCATGAACAACTGAAACGTCAAATAAAGATTGGGAATAAGTAAAAAAACTGAAGAAGCAAAAAACTATAGGGAGCAGTGTTCTTTTCATATTATCGAATTGTTAACTCAAAGTTAAGATAATCAACGTGCTAAGCAAGAAAAGGTTGGTGATATTGGCAAAAAAACCAAAACCCTCTTCAGTTGAACTAAAGAGGGTTTTCCATGAAAAAATCTACCACGCTAACAATACGTTATCTAGTAGTTGTTTTAAATATACGGATGATAAGCTTAGCTATTTTAGGTTTAACTTTTTTTAACCTCAAAACAAAAAAAAAGACCGCCAATTAAATTGAACGGTCTTTTTTTAGCATTAAATCAATTACTTTTTAATGACTTTGAATGTTTTCTGGAGGCTTTCTCCTTCAACATTTAAGAAGTATACACCTCTTTCAAAGTCGGTTAGGTCAATTGGTAGTATAACTGTTGATTGTATGTTTCCACTGTTTTTATAAAGTAGTTTACCTGAAATACTGTAGAGTTCGTATTTAATCGAGCCCGTATATCCTTCAATTTTTAAGTTGCTTTCTGTTGCTGTTGGATTAGGGAATAGATCTACAGATAGTTCTTTTATTTGGTCTATACCTACAGAGCTTACTGTTGAACAAGCAGAGGTGTCAGAACAAGAACCATCTGTTATAATAACGGCATAATCTCCATTAGATGTTGCGGTGTAGCTTGCGTTTGTTGCACCGGCTATTGGTGTCATTGTTGCGCAATCAATCCATTGATAAGTTGCTCCCGTTGCATTTGCAGTTAAAGTGCTTTTGTCTTGTGTTACTGTTAGGTCTAAAACTGCAGGTTCAGTTACTGTGAAGGTGTCTACTTGTGTACATCCTCCTGTGCTTTGTACAGAAACGATATACTCACCCGGAGCCAATCCTGTCAAGTCTTCAGTATCATCAAAATCTCCTGTTCCGTCATTGTTCCAGTCAAATGAATACGGAGCGGTTCCGCCTGAAATTGTTAGGTCTATTTCACCATCCATCTCGCCATTGCAGCTAATGTTTGTAATTATTTCTGCAATGGTTGGAGGGGTGCAAGGGGTGTAATCCACTTCAACTTGAAAATAGACGTCAGTTGTTGCTGGGAAATGGTCGAATTGATTAACCATGCTAGATGCACTGAAGTCTACATTAAATGTATTTAGGCCTAATGATACATAGCCGGTGGTTGAAATACTCCAGCTGTTCGCATTACTTCCTCCTGTGCAATTAATAGCGGTTCCGTTAGTAACGTTTCCCGTTGAATTTGAGTTCAGCGTTGTTGGATGAACTCCGCCTCCGTCAGTTATTGTGTTCGAAAAGTTAATGGTAATGCTGGATGGTGTTCCACCATTGGTAGATGTCCATGTGAATCCCCATGTATTCCCTGAGGCCACTTGTCTCGCTTCTTCGGGACCTGTGAAAGGTGCAGAGCAAATGTCTCCTGTTGTCAATTCGAGACCAATAAAATCTGCAGGTGTAATGTCATAAGTGACGATCTGCGCGGTTGATAATATTGGTGTAATGTTCAAAAGGGCAAGTAGAGTAAAGGTTTTCATCATAGTTTCTTTTTTCAACAAATTACAATAAGATTTTGGTTAATCCAAGACTTAATTATTTGATAGTTAATTTTTTAACTTAATTATGGCAGGTTGATTATGGAACGTCCCATCTGGCTTTAAATCCTCTGCAATCAAAATGAAGGTTCATGGTTCCTGGATATTTGCCGAGTCCACCTTCGTTTCCTACAATTTTTTCTAGCATATTATAAACAATGGTTTTGTCTGCCTGAGTAGATTTTCCATCTTGATTGATGTCGTCTATTCCTATGTCTATGGCTTTTCCAAACATATGTTGGCTATAAGACGCTCCATTTAATTCACCGTTTTTAGTTGGGTGTCGGTGAGCTGTTCTTATGTGAAATCCATATTCGTTATAACCTTCTTTTTTTAGCTGACTAATTAATTCTAGCATCATATATAATACTTCTTTGTCTACTAACCAATATTGTTCGAATTCTGGAAATGGGTTTCTTTTATAGGTTTTGTAATATTCGTCTTTGGCTAAAAACTCTTGTATGGTAAATTCGCCTACTACTTTTAGCTTGAGTTGGTTGCCGTTTAGTTTATAGAATTTTCTGTTGCTCAATTCATTGTTGAATTTACATTCAGGATGTGAGTATTTTATATATTGTTCGGGTAAATTTTCATAGGTAACGGTTTCTAATTGGTCTAAAATAGAATCGATTCGTTTTTCACTTAAGACATCTTCTTGTTTGTTGATTTGAATTTGTACTTTATTCTTTTCTTTTTGGCATGACACTATGATTAATGCCAGCAGAATTAATTGGATTTTTTTCATGCTTTCTTGTTTTTATGCAAGATGATGAATGAGGTATTAATTGTTTGTTAATGAATGTTATACCGTTGGGCTGATAAGGATTTTTAACTTAATTTTTCTTAAAATCATCTTCTTCTATTTGCGAGTAGTGGAGGTGGCTCTCCGTTAAACGGATTCCATCTGCTTATGCTTTTAGCTCCCATCCCTGCAGCCCTCATAATTGATCGGTCACCGTATCGCTCTCGGATATTATCCATTGCTTGATAGAGGTTAATAATGTTTGAGTCTTCAAATAAATTAATTTGATGCCCACCTTCAACAAGGTGACTGAATCTTACACCAATTAGCCTGACTAGCATTCGGCGTTGGTAAAGTTTGCGGTACAATTCAAGCACAAGTGGAATTATGGTGTGGTCAGATGCGGTATACGGAATTCGTTTTTGTAAGGTGTAGGTTTGAAAGTCTGAGTACCTGATTTTAACAGTAATGCATGCGGTAAGTTTGTTTCCTCTCCTGAGTTGGTAAACTAAATTTTCAGCAATTGCTGTTAAAATGCCTTCTAGTTTAGTGACATCAATGGTGTCTTTATCAAAGGTGCGTTCGGTTGATATAGATTTTCGTTCTTGGTAAGGAATTACAGGTGAATTGTCGATTCCGCTTGCTTTGCGCCAAATCATAATGCCATTTTTCCCAAAAACACGTTCCATTACTTCAATGGGCATTTCTTGTATTGTTTGTATCCTTTTTACACCTAGGTTGCAGAGTGCACGATAGGTTTTATCACCAACCATAGGGATTTTTTTAACGGATAAAGGTGCTAGAAATGGCTTTTCTGTTCCGCTATCAATTTTGATTTCATTATTTGGTTTAGCTTCTCCAGTAGCTATTTTAGAGACGGTTTTATTGGCTGATAATCCAAAAGAAATAGGCAGCCCGGTTTCGCGTATAATTTTTGTACGTAATTCAGATGCGAATTGATGGCAACCATAAAACTTATCCATTCCCGTTAGGTCTGCATAAAATTCATCTACTGAAGATTTTTCATAAAGCGGAACGGCTTCTTTGATAATGTCAGTCACAGCATTAGAGAATTTACTATAAACTCCAGAATTCCCTCTTAAAATAATGGCTTCAGGGCAAAGTTGACGGGCCATTCGCATAGGCATAGCAGAGTGTATCCCAAACCTTCGGGCTTCGTATGAACAAGAGGCAACAACACCACGATCAGAGGTTCCCCCGATAAGTACAGGTTTTCCTATAAGTTTGCTGTCAATGAGTCGCTCACATGACACGAAAAAGGTGTCTAAATCCATATGCATTACTGCTTTCATTTTTTTTTCTTTTTTTTTTGAGTCGATTAGTTTTTTAGTCAGTAGTCAGTAGTTAGTAGTCAGTAGTCAGTAGTCAGTATTCAGTAGTCAATGAGTCAATGAGTCAAAAGGAGCAAGTCATTTGCTGTCTTGACGAAAAACGAAAAACGAGCCACGCCATTTGCGCCGCACTGAGCAGAGTCGAAGTGTCATCTTGACGAGCTTCCAGTTTCGAGAAGTCAATGAGTTTTAGTTGGGAAAAAAATGATTGGGGGTTTGTGCTTATTAGTTTACTCAGTTAATTTTCTTAAAGAGCCAAGAGCCAAGAGCCAAGAGCCAAGAACTACGTCCAATAATCGATTCTTCTGTTTCTTGTGACTACCTTTTTTTCTTTTTCTTCATCTCTTACTTCGGCGTACCGTGGGTCTTCTATTACATCCATCTTTTCCATATATTCTGTTTCTATTGTTATACAATCAAAATCTTCAATTACTTTTCCTTTAACCTTGTAAACACCTTTACCTCTGAAGTGAAATTTTTCAGCTATTTGCGGAAAATGAACACTGTCTAACCACTGACCTTCTTCGTCTAAAAAGGTTCCAAAAAACATGGTTTTACCTCCTTTAGTGGTGGTTCTTTTTCGGTGAATGAGATAGCCTTTTATCCAAACTGTTTTTCCTATGTATTTAGGTA
This sequence comes from Crocinitomicaceae bacterium, assembly GCA_039939375.1. Classification (GTDB taxonomy): domain Bacteria; phylum Bacteroidota; class Bacteroidia; order Flavobacteriales_D; family Crocinitomicaceae; genus Paracrocinitomix. The sequence goes on from JBDVJO010000011.1 coordinate 1,176,513, forward strand.
AATCTTTGGCTAAAATGTGAGGTGTTTCTTCAGGTCGTATAATGTTAAAAGCTGAACCGAGTGGAAATCCAAGCAGTTCTATTTGATCAAAAGTATCTTCTTGCCAGCTGTTGTCTAGTTGTGGAATCTCATATTCTGGACGTTGAATCCTGAAAAGATCACGCATTTCATAATTTGCTTCGTTCTTTTTTTTCTTTCCTCCGAGCTTGTCAAGTTTGAAGTGAGCTTCCCACAATAGGCTACGTTTATCTTTTTTCGTAAACCTGAAAGCATCAATTCTAATGAGAATGCTGATTTGTTCAAGTGAAATATCTACGCGGTCAATGAAATCATTAAAATCTTTATAGTAGCCATTTTCATTACGTTCTGCGATTAATTTTCTTGCGGTATTTCGTTCAAAAGCGTGCAGTAGGTGAAAGCCTAAAAAAATATCTTTCTTATAGTTCATAGTTTCGAGTAAGCCTCTGTTTACGCAGGGTGCGTGCACAACAGCTTCGTGCAATTTTGCCTCAAGCATATAAAGTTCTGTACTGTAAAATCCGCCTGAATTATTGATTGTGGCTACCATGTATTCAATGGGGAAATAAGCTTTTAAAAAAAGACTTTGGTAGCTCTCAACGGCATAAGAAGCAGAATGTCCTTTGGCAAAGGCATAACCAGCAAAGCTGGCAGTTTGTCGCCAAACTTCGGCAGTTAACTCTGCCGAATGCCCTTTGACATGGATACAATTGTGAAAGAATTTTTCTCTTACTTGGTCAAACTCAGCTCTAGAACGGTATTTCCCAGACATCCCTCTTCGCATTTTGTCGGCTTCACCAAGCGAAAGTCCGGCAAAATAGTGAGCGACTTTTATAACGTCTTCTTGATACACCATAACGCCATAAGTTTCAGGCATCAATTCTAAGAGTACAGGGTGTGCGTCTTTTCTTTTTTCTGGATTTCGGTAACGAAGAATGTATTCTTGCATCATTCCGGATTGTGCTACTCCGGGTCTAATTACAGAACTTGCAGCAACGAGTCCTAAGTAATTATCAACTTGCAATTTTCTAAGCAGCATACGCATGGCTGGTGATTCAACATAAAAACAGCCAATTGCTTTAGCTTCACGCAGCATTTTTTTGATCCGCTCATCTTCTTTGAATTTTCTTAAATCGTGGATGTCAAAATTGGCGTCTTCAGGTCTGTTGCGCTTGATGAGCTCAAAAGTGTCTCTTATTTTACCTAAACCTCTTTGGCTTAGAATATCGAATTTATAGAGGCCAACATCTTCTGCAATGTGCATGTCAAATTGAATGGTAGGGTAGCCTTTAGGTGGCATGAAAGTAGGGGTGAAGTAATGAATGGGTTCTTCTGAAATAACGATTCCACTGGCATGAATACTAAGGTGACTAGGGAATCCGTGAATATGATCACTGTATTTGATCACCAAATCGCTTAGGTGGTTAAGTTCCCACCTTTGTAAATAAGGTTTGCTCAGTTTGTCGATTTCTTCTTTAGGTAATCCGAAAACCTTTCCCAATTCTCTTCTTACACCTTTAGCTTGAAAAGTATTGTAGGTAGCAACAAGAGCAACATGTTTGAATTTGGTGAATATGTATTCAGTCACATCATCTCGGTCTGTCCACGAAAAATCAATGTCAAAATCTGGGGGATTTGTTCGATAAAGATTAATGAATCGCTCAAAATAGAGGTCTAATTCAATAGGGTCAACATCTGTGATTCGGAGAAGATATGCGATAACCGAATTGGCACCACTTCCTCTACCAACATAAAAATAGCCCTTAGATCTTGCGTAAGAAACTATGTCCCAATTAATCAAGAAATATGAAATGAAGCCCATTTGCTCAATGGTTTCTAATTCTTTTTGAATCCGATCTTCTATTTCTTGTGTCATAGTAGGGTAGCGGTAATCGAGTCCTTCTTGACAGAGCTTGAGTAGTAGTTCTTTATCCTTAATGGGGCAGTCAGTGTAATTTTTTTGATTTTGCGGATCAGCTGTGTCGCTTAAGTCAAAGTAAATGGAGCTATTGTCAATTATATATTGAGTGTTTTGAATAACCTTAGGAATATCTTGATAAAGCTCTAATAAAGTAGTGAGGGGGAGCATTTTGTCTGTAGGATTGGCTTGCTCGCTCTCTGGCAATTTGCTTAATAAAGTGTTTTTATCAATCGCTCGCAAAAGGCGGTGTGCATTGAAGTCTTTTTTATTGCTGAAGGTGACTGTTTGTAAGATGACAGCCTTACTACAATCTACCTTTTTTATGCGAATATAATCCAGGTCAGACGGACTGATTCCGATAAATTCATGTGCTTTTAAATTGTAGGTAGTTCCTTTTTTATAAGGATAAATTACAAATACGTTTTTAAAGTTTGGAGCTTGTGCCGGAATCTCTTTGATGCCATTTTCAATGCATGTTTTGTTGACTAAAAATGGAGTTAGATATTCGTTGATTTCTTGAAAACCAGCGTTGTTTTTGGCTATGGCTACAAATAGTTGTTGGATTCCGTTTCTAAAATCAATGCCAACAATTGGTTTGATATCATATTTAGAAGCTTCCCTAATTATAGCTAGGCAGGCTGAAGTGTTGTTGATATCAGTAATCGCAAAAGATTTTACCCCATTCTTTTGTGCTTGCTCAAGTAGTTTTTGCGGACTATAAGTACCGTATCGTAAACTGTAATATGTGTGTGTGTTTAAGTACATTTTTGGTTGTTGTTATGCCTAAAAAGGATCTAGTTTTTTAAAGTTTAGAGCCAAAAAGAGACACACTTCTACCAAAAAATGTGTTGGTCTTAATCGTAATAAGATTTACAGGGACCGCAAAAGCGGGTAATTAATTAAAATGTGGTTACTGTATTAACGGTTGTTCTATAATTATTTCGTTTTGTATTAGCGTAAGTTTGTCAAGTTTCAAACACAAAAGTATTAAAAAGTCGTCAATATATTGATTAAAAAGTTGTCAACAGTAGATTTCTTAATAAACTGATTTTTGTGTTAGTAAGCCTGAAAAGCCTTGCTGTTAAGAGGATATAGGCTGAAACCCAAGTAAGATCAAATTACACACGTAAATCGAGGATTCAACTTGTTTTATTTTCAAAATGAAAACGATATTTTCAAAATGAAAATATAAACCATTCTTTTGTATTTGAAGAATATTAAAAGGTATAGTTGTAATATCCTGTTTGTCAGTTGTTTTTGGTGGCGTAGGTTAGTTTTAGGGTGTGTAATTGGCACGGCCTTTTCTTATGTATCATCAAACAATTGAATTATTAATTAAAACAGACAAAAATGAAAAAGCTACAAATTATTCCAATGGCAATCGCAGCATCTTTAATGATGTTCACAGCATGTAAAAAAGAAGAGTATCAAACCGAAAGTGACACAGAGCCTCAAGAGTTTCAGGTGAATATGACCGATAACCCAGGAGAGTATGAAGCTTTAACTGTAGAAATTGAGTCAGTAGAAGCTTATAACGATCAGTCAGGTTGGGTAACCTTGAACAGTCAATCTCAAGTAGTGAGTGTACTTGACTTAACAAACGGTAAAGAAGCGACCATTGCATCAATGCAAAATGCTGAAATCGCTGCCTACTCAAAAATTAAATTAAACTTTGGTAACGAGCACAAATTAACCTTAAAGTCAAGTACTGAAATTGGAGGTTTGTCAACAACTACCACAGCAGTATTTCAATTAGGATTTGAAGGTCCGAAATCAATTGAAATTGAAATTAACGAGCAAATTTCTGCTTCTGAAGGGGCAGATGTATTAATTGACTTTGATGTTGCACAATCAATTAAAGAAGATGGAGACGAATATGTAATCCAACCAGCACTAAAGCTAATTGAAGATAGAGCGACTGGAGTTGATGGTAAAGTTAAAGGTACTGCAAGTGCTGCACTTCTATTGACAAATGGAAACGATACCATTAGTGCATATACCAATGCTGAAGGTGAGTTTTTATTAAGAGGTATGGAAGAAGGAACATATGACTTGATTGTGTATCCAGCTCAGGAAGAAGGAGAAGAAATGATGGAAGAGCAAATTATTGAAGGAGTTGTTGTGGTAGAAGGTAAAATCAAAAGTGCCGGAACAATAAGATTCTAATCAGAAATAAATATTAACTGAAAAAAGGGAAGGTAAAAATTCCCTTTTTTCTTATCCAAGTATAAATTAAAAATGAAAGTGATGATAGCAAATGATAACAACATAAAAATAGTTATAGTAGAGGACAGCGAATTTTTTAATAAAGCATTGACCGAAAAACTCAAAAAATATTCTGAACGCTTGAGTAAGCAATATGATGTAGACTTTACCATTGAATCATATGTCAAGTCAGAAGATTTTATCATGAACCTCAGGAATGATATTGATATTGTGTTCACAGATTATTACTTGGGTAGAGGGATAAATGCTCAGTATATTTTGAAAAGAGTCAAATTGTATTGTGACCACAGTGAAGTAGTAGTGATGTCCCAAAGTGATAGTGAACGTACTTCAAAAGGTTCGTTAAAGCTAGGAGCAGATCAATTTATATATAAGGACAGCAATGCATTAAAAAAAGCTTGTTTTTACTTAAGTCACTATATGAATACGAATTGGAATCCAAGAAAATTTAGCGCCTAAAATTTTTTGTCACTTTATGGGTTAGTAAAAATTAAAAACCCAAGAATTCTATTATATTTAATACTATGTCAAAACGCTTTTCTTTTGAGTTTAAAATTACCGGAATACTTTTAATTGTTCTGGGGTTGGTTGCAATGACCGGAATCTTTGCATATCAAAGATTTACAGGTATTGTGACTGAAATAAGTGAGAATTTGCGACCAGACATGCGTTTATTAACCGCGAAAGCACTGATTAACAATATCAATGATGCAGAAATTAGTGTAAAATCTTACAGGATAACTGAAGATACCTTGTACCTGACTGATTTCTATGAGTCGGTTCAGTTGGCGGATGAGAAATTGAATGAACTTCATGAATTGTCTAAAAACGAATCAGACCGTCATTTAAGGTTAGATGAATTAGACACCTTGATTAGCCAAAAAGTAAGAGGTTTGAACGAGCTATTACTATTACAAGATGGTTTTAGAACGCAGCAGGCGCTTGATAAGGTGGTTGATAAAATAGAAAAGTCGAGTCAAAACGAAAAATTAGACACGACTTCAGTGGCTGAAAATCAAGTGGAAGAAAAACGTAGACTTTTTGGTTGGCTTTTCAAAAAGCGCGTTAAAGATACAGTGCCGAAAGTAGACTCCATCATAGTTGAGCCAGATTTAAATATGGATCAAATCAACAAGGAGGTGACAGAAGTAAAGCGGGAAGAGTATAAAATTCAAGAAGCTTTAAAACAAAAGGAGTTAGATTTTATAACGAATGACCAATTCATTACGAAAAAGATCATGGCCTTTTTTGATGAGTTTGAAGCCTCTGAATTGAACGAAATTGCAAGACAGTCTGACAATGCAGAATTGGCGATTCAAAAAACAAATAGACAAATTGCATGGTTTTGCGTGATTACAGGAGTCCTTGTTGTACTGATGGCTTTCATTATAATTAACTACGTCAGAAATAATAATAAATATAGAAGGGCTTTAAAGGTTTCGAAAAGAGAGGCTGAAGAATTGGCAAGAACAAAGCAAAAGTTTTTGGCCAATATGAGTCACGAAATAAGAACACCAATGAATGCAATTGCAGGGTTCTCAGAACAGATAGGGCAAGGGCCTTTAACTGAAACCCAACGATCGCAATTGGGAATGGTGCAAAAATCTACCGATCACTTGCTGTATTTAATTAATGAGGTACTCGATTTGTCTAAGTTACAGGCTCAGAAAATCAAATTAGAACAAATAGGGTTTGAACCAAAAAAAATGATGGAAGATATTGCGGTATTTCTCCAAAATGAAGCATCTCCAAAACCGATTAATACGATTTGCGAAACCCATGATAGTGTTCCGGATATTTTAATTGGAGACCCATTTAGATTGCAACAAATCCTATTTAATTTATTAAGCAATGCTGTGAAGTTCACTGATCAAGGAACGATCTCAGTTAAGACTTCCACTTTAATGAAAACCAATAATGAGTGTGTTCTTAGAATTACTGTTGAAGATACTGGAATTGGAATGGAGAAAAAACATTTGAAGAAAGTGTTTTTAGAGTTTGAGCAAGCAGAAAGAAGTACCTCAAGAAATTTTGGCGGAACCGGTTTAGGTTTATCCATTGTGAAGTTATTAGTAGACCTGCATAAAGGAAACATTAAACTTGACTCTGAGCCGAGAAAGGGAACTGCGGTAACCTTCGAGATTCCTTACAAAATTGGTGTGAAGTCAGACCTACCTAAAAAAGAGAAATTCACACAAGTCAATTACAAGCAATTAGAGAATTTAACCGTGTTAATTGCAGATGACGAAAAGTATAATCGATTATTATTGATAAGCATTCTGAAGAAATTAAACATCAAATATACAGAGGCAGAAAACGGAGGAGAAGCCGTGGCAGAGCTTAAAGAAAACGATTATGATCTTATTTTGATGGATATAAGAATGCCAAAGTTAGATGGAATCAAGGCAACAAAAAAAATCAGAAAATTTAAAAACAAAAAGAAAGCAAATACTCCAATAATTGCACTCACAGCTGCTGTTTCTGAAGAAGATAAAATGAAGTATTACAAGGCTGGGATGAATGGGTTTTTAGCTAAGCCGTACAAAGAAAAAGAATTATTAACGACCATTAAATCTAGTTTACAATTTCAAACTAAAACCAAAGAGAAGATGAGTAATGAGAACGAGATAGAATCTTTAGACCTTAAAGAATTGAAAAATTTAGCAGCAGGAGATCAAGAGTTTTATTTAGATATGTTGCAAACATTTATTGAGGGAACAGAAGAAGGTGTGAAAAAAATCGCAGCTTGTTTAACCCAGTCAGATTGGGAGAATATGGCAGAATATGCACATAAAATAGCTTCTCCTTGTAAACACATAGGGGCAATTAATCTGCACAAAGATTTAAAAGAAATTGAAAAAATTTGCAGAGATAATGGCGATACTTCAAGAATTCAAGACATCTTTGACAATGTTGAAGCAAACGCAGCATTGGCAATTAAAGAAGTACAAGAAGAGATTGATCAACAATAAAATCAACTGTTAAAGAGGTTATATGTCATCAGAAAAGGGGTTTACAATATATGTTGCAGAAGATAATGAATGGTATAATAAGCTGATAGTCCATAATTTATCTCGTAATCCAGACTTTGTGGTAAAAGGATTTGTGACAGGGAAGGAATTATTAGACAATTTGTCTGATCAACCTGAGGTAGTGACTATTGATTATAGGTTGCCAGATATAAATGGAGATGAGTTATTAGCAAAAATCAAAGCATTTAATCCTACTATAGAAGTAATAGTAATTTCAGAGCAGGATGAAATTGAAGTCGCCGTAGAATTACTAAAGCAAGGTGCTGCGGATTATATTGTAAAATCTAAAGACATTCAAGAGCGTTTATTGAAAATCGTCAATAATGTTAGAAGTACTTCAAAGCTTAAAAAGGAGATTATTTCGCTCAAAAAAGAAGTGAAAGGGAAGTATGCCTTTGAGAAAACAATGATAGGAAAGAGTAAGCCTATGGAACAAGTTTTTGAGTTTATGTCTAAGGCAATAGCAACCAATATCAATGTTACAATTACAGGAGAAACCGGAACAGGTAAAGAAGTGGTAGCAAAAGCTATTCATTACAATTCCTATTGTGCAGATAAGCCCTTTGTCGCAATAAATATGGCTGCGATTCCAGCTGATTTGTTGGAGAGCGAATTGTTTGGTCATGAAAAAGGGGCTTTTACAGGAGCTAATGCAAGAAGAATTGGAAAATTTGAGGAAGCAGGTGAAGGAACACTTTTCTTAGATGAGATTGGTGAAATGGATATCGTTTTTCAAGCCAAATTATTGAGGGCACTTCAGGAAAGAGAGATTGTGAGAGTAGGATCTAATAAGCCAATCAAAATTAATTGTAGAATTATAGTTGCAACAAACAGAACCCTGCAAAAAGAAGTGCAAGCGGGTAATTTTAGAGAGGATTTATATTTTAGGTTAATTGGATTGCCGATTCATTTACCCCCATTAAAAGAAAGAGGTAAAGACGTACTGATTTTAGCGAAACACTTCATAAATGGTTTTTGTAAGACAAACAATCTGCCAGAAAAAGGGTTGTCTGAAGATGCGCAACGAAAATTATTGTCATATCAATGGCCAGGAAATATAAGAGAAGTTAAATCTGTCGTAGAATTGGGGGTAGTTATGAGTTCTTCGGATCAAATTACTGCTTCAGATTTATCTTTAAATTCTGAAGATGCATTGCCAAATGTATTAACCGAAGAGTTAAGCTTACGAGAATATAATAGAAGAATCGTTAATCTATATATGGATAAATACAGCAACGATACTAAAGTTGTGGCTGAAAAGCTAGATATTGGACAAACCACCGTTTATAGGTTGTTAAAAGAAATGTCAGAAAAATAAGCACTATGAAAGAGGAGAAGGAAATATATGTGGTAGACGATAGTCACATCATTGTGAGTATGATTGTGCAATCTGTTAATCAGGTTGAAGGTTTAAAGGCAACTGCGTTTAAAGCTGCTGAAGAAATGTTGATCGCTGCTGAGGTGATTCAACCAGATCTGGTCATCTTAGATTATTTTTTAGATACCGAAATCAAAGGAGGACTAAACGGTGGGCAGGCAGCAAAATACATACGTGCTAAGTTTCCTGAAAGTAAAATTCTACTAATAAGCGGAACCGGAAGTAAAACTACTTTAGCTGAAATCGCATTGTTGGATATTGATGCACATATACACAAAGATGAAGACGATATTTTGGAATTGATCAATGCAAAAATTAATACGCTTTTGAACTTATAGTTTCTAATTAAATATTGAATTCAAAAAAGAGAACAATGAACTTGTTCTCTTTTTTTTGTCTCGTAAGTAAACTTGTTACCCGAAAAAACCCTTCATTTTTCTTCTCGCTTAATTTCATTTTGAAATGAGGATTTTCATTTTGAAAAAATAGTCAGAGTACTCGGAAAACAAGAATCCAATAGCAGTAGGAGTTTTGGTGGTTTTTGGCAGGTGTGGCACTTTCTTGGCACTTAGTAAATCGAATCAAAAAAACAAACAAGATGTTAAGGAAGAAAAAAATAAAGATTGCGATTGTGGAGGATGATTTCTTCTATAATCGAACATTGTCAAAATATATTAATTCAATCTGTAATTCTCAGGTTTATCCTGATGCAGAATTTGAGATTAAATCATTTACTACGGCACATGATGCTATTCATGAGTTAGAAGACGACTTGAATATTATGGTATTAGACTACTATTTATTCAATCCAGAATCAGATGAAAAGTTAAATGGAGAAGATGTGTTAGACGCAGTGAATAAACATTGTGATGATTGTAAAGTGATAATGATTTCAGCTCAAAAAGATGCGTCAACTGCAATTGAATTACTGAAAAAAGGAATCTACGAATACATAGACAAGAATATCAATTCGAGTAATCGACTTGGATCAATAATCCAAAAAGCGGTTCAGCAAGAATTAAGAGCATAAAACAAATATTTAATAAACCTATAATTAAAAATGGAGGACCATAAAATGAAAAATCAAGAGAAAAAAATGCCAGCAAGGCAAGAAAAGAAAAAGGAAAAAAAAGGATGGAGAATTCTATTAATAGCAGTGTTATTCTTTAGTGCTGCGGGATTAGGCTTGTATTCAATTCAGTTGCATCAGAAAAATGACGCAATTAAAGAGCAAGCCGCAATCGATCAACAAGAAATGCGAGATCAGTTTAACTTAACTTTTGGAGATTTAGAGCAAAATCTTGCAGAAGTTACGGCTCATGAAACGGCATTAAGAGCATCAATGTTAGAAGATAGTCCAAAAGGACCTATGACAGCTGAAGAACGTGTTCAACATGAGGTGTTAATTATTGAGGCTTTATTGAATCAGAACAGAGCTATTATTGCAGACTTAAGTTCTCAACTCGGTGAAAACAACGAAGAATTAGCCGATTATGCTAAAAAGAATAAGCGATTAGAACAAAAGTTAAATGGTTTTATCAAGAAAACAGAGGAGTTAGAATCATTGAATATTCAATTGGCGCAAGATCTTCAAAAATCTGAAGCTGATAAGGCAATCGTTCAACAAGAATTAGTAGCTCAAGTGCAATTCAATGAAGAGTTGTCAAATACTATCGTAGCAAAGGATCAACAGATTTTTGAGAAAGATGAAAAGTTGAGCAATTTGCAAAAAACGGTGAACACTTCTTATTATGTAGTAGGAGAGTACAAAGAACTAAGAGATTTGGATGTTGTTGAGAAAGAAGGAGGAATAATCGGAATTGGTGCAGCAAAAACGTTAAAAGATGATTTTGACGAAGGGCAATTTATCGAAATTGACAGAACCAATTACACAACAATTCCAGTATTTGCAAAAAAGGCAGAGTTGGCTACAAATCACCCTTCAGATAGTTATAAATGGGTGCAGTCTGACAATGGAATTCAATGGCTTGAAATTACAAATCCTTCAAAATTCTGGAAAAGTTCTAAATACTTAGTGGTATTGACGGACAAAGAAATGAAATTTGAAAAGTCAGCCTAATAAACAAACGTAAAATCAAAAACCACATTATGAAAACGAACATATTTATTATAGCATTGGCATTATTGATTAATGTAAACGCGAAAGCACAAGCGCAACCAGACTTTGCAGTAAATACGCAAAATTATCACACTGCAGTAGGTTTAAGGTTTGGTGGAACTTCAGGATTAACAATTAAACAATTTTTAGGGCAAAGAGCCGCCTTGGAAGGGATACTGGGAATATGGCACCACGGATTATCTGCAACGCTTTTATTTGAGCAACATGCTCCTACCGGAGCGCCAGGATTGAACTGGTATTATGGAGCAGGTGGTCACGTAGCATTTGATACTGGGCATTCAATTCATTATTACGGTCATGAACGTTATGACAATTACAGATCTGGAGAAGTTGGTTTGGGGATAGATGGAGTAGTAGGGTTAGAATACAAAATCAAACCAATTCCTCTGGCTGTAAGTTTAGACATGAAGCCATTTTTTGAGGTAACTTCAGGAGGTCATGCTTGGATGTCTTTAGACCCCAGTATTGGAGTTAAATTAGCGTTTTAGTTCCCGCTAGTTCAAAGAGAAAAAGAGTCACAATTTTGTGGCTCTTTTTTTTGTTTAAAATTAAGGAGGGATAGGGCCGTTGTAATAAATGCAAGGGTTGTTGCCTGTAAAGCATCTGTTAGAAGTTCCATAATTGATTTCTTGCAAACTGTCTAGTGATGAAACTTCAAATTCTCCTAAATTTGACATCCACCAGTTATACATGCAATTGGTGTCAAGTGATGGTTCGCAGTATGGTTTATTTACAGCTAAATTGTTATTCTTAAATTCAGTAAAACTACAATCTTTATATTTTTCACGAATAGCATACTTACCTTTCTTTAGGTTTAAATAAAGGGTGCCTGTCGCATCTGTTTTCACGTTTTTCTTTGTGTCATTAGTCAGGTCTATTAACACAAATTCTTGATTGCTTTGAGGTTGAGTTAAATTTGCTAACATGTCTGGGGTGGGAGCCATGCCGCCACAGTAAGGAGTTGAATGTGTTATAAAAATTTTTGTATTAAATTTTTTCGGTCGAGTAATTTCTGTGGATTCAGAGACAATGTCTTCTTGCTGCGCGGGTTTTGCATTACCACATGAAATCAATAGGTAAGTAATCAGGAGATAAATAATGTTTTTCATAACGCTATATACAAGGAATTGCTTAATATGTTCACCTAAAAATAGGTTTTATGCTTGATTATTACTCGGAATGCCTTAGAAAATGAAGTAACTATTCAATTTCCGAGAGCTTTGTTGTAATCACAAAGTTGCCAACTAATACACTGACCTTGTTGCCATTTATTTCTTTGATGTTCCCTTTCTGACCAGTACTTTTTAATGTAGCCATGTCTCCAGCTTTAAAGTCTTTTTTAGTTTCCTTTATTGGTGTTGAAGCAATTTGTTCTTTTTTAGATTTCTTTACTTTAGGCAAGTTTGGAGCTTTTAATTCTTCATCCATAAGCAAAGCAGGTTTTATTTTTACCTGCTCTTTTATTTTACGTTTTTTAGCAGCTTCCTTTTGCGCTTTTTTTAGTGCTAATATCTTCGATTTTTCTTGGGCAACATAACGTTTTACCGATTCGTTCAAAGCTTTATTGGTCTCTTGTTTCTCATATTTTTTTATGAGTTCAAATAGACGTTTTCCTGCATTCAGATATTTGTTTTGTTGCTCAAAAAAAGCCGCTTGTTTCTCTGCTTTTTCTGACAGCCTTAATAGTTTTTGGTCGTAAGAAGTTTTACTAGCTTCTGCAGCTGCAGTGCTTTTCAAGTTTTGTTCATTAATTGACTTGAATTCTGATTTTTCTTTCTGTAGAGCTACTGTAAGTTCATCTACTTTTAACTTGGTATCACTCACTTTAGATTTTGCAGCAGCGATAAGTTCACTTGGGATGCCGTTTAATGAGGCTACTTCAAATGTGAAAGAAGATCCTGGTTGACCAACACTTAACTTATAAAGAGGCGTTAATTTTTCAGTGTCAAAAAGCATGCACGCATTGGTTGCATTATCTAGTTTTGCAGTGAGTATTTTGATGTTAGCATAATGGGTAGTGATGACTGCAAAGCATTCCTTGTCGTAAAGCTGTTCGTAAAAAACTTCTGCCAGTGCTCCACCTAGCTCTGGGTCTGATCCTGATCCAAACTCATCAAGTAATAACAAGGTGTCTTGATCAGATTTATCAAGAAAAAGCTTCATACGTTGAAGTCTGTAACTATAAGTACTGAGTTGATTTTCTATAGATTGATTGTCTCCAATATCGGATAGTATATCTTCAAACCAACAACAAGATGAATTCTCACCGAGTGGAACAAATAAGCCAGATTGAAACATCATTTGAACCAGTCCTATTGTTTTTAAAGTGATCGATTTTCCTCCGGCGTTTGGTCCAGAAATAACAAAAAATCGCTTGTTTCTAGACATAGAAATGTCTTGCCCAATTGTATTTTGATTACTGCTTTTATTAGAAAGGAAAAGTAAGGGGTGCTTGGCATCTGTCCAATCGAAAATAGCTTCTTCATTAATTTTTGGAGCAATTCCGTTATATGTATTTGCAAAAAGGACCTTTGCATTATAAAGATCAAATCGAACCAGCAAACGCTGAAAAGCCTCTAGATCTTTCTTTCTGCTTCTCAGTTTGTCTGTTAATTGTGAAAGTATTTTGAAAACCTCAGATCTCTCCTCATTTCTGAGTTGCGCTTGATGCTCGTTCAACCGAAGATTGCTCTCGGGCTCAATATAAGCAATGTTACCTTTAGCACTAGTGCTGACTACCTTTCCGTTTACGTTTCCTCTAAATCCAGAAATAACTGCCAATAACCTTTTGTGGTCTAGATAAGTTTCTAAAGTGTCAGCTAAAACTTCATCTTTTTTTCCTTTTTTTAATGCTTTCTCAAAGTTTTTATTGATTTCTCTTTTGTTGGATGTTTGTTGTTTTCTGATTTGGGCAAGAGTTGCCGTAGCGTCATCCTTAATTTCATTTTTATCATTCAAGATTTCCTGAATCATTTTTAAAATACTATCAACTTCAGAAATATGTTCGCAGGCCTGATAAATTAATGGAAAATTATGCTGCTGACTACTGGTAAATTGAATCAGACGCTGGGTTCCCAAACATAACGTGTACACTCTCAAAAGCTCATCTAAGGTTAAAACTCCATTGTTGATGTGCAATAGCTTTAAAGCACCATCTATAGAGTCTGATGCAGGATGTGGCATGCTTAAATCATCTGCAGCATGTATTTGAGCGATTTCATTAAGAAGATTAAGCTCTTTTTTGACATCCTCTATTGAGTTGAGTTTTTTGAGTCGTACGGCGTTTTGTTCAGCTTTTTTTGATTTGCAATAGTTTGATAATCTATTACATATAACATCAAACTCTAAATCACTTATGGATTGGTTGTCAAAATTCATTGGTTGTAAAAGTAGCTAATCCTAGATTTTTAGCCAATAAAATCTAGTGTTCTATGATAAAAGAGCTTGGTTTAATATTATGAATCGATAATTATAAAGCTTAACTTTATTGCAGTCTGAAGAACAAGTCAATTAAAGATGGAAGATTATTTCATAGAACGAACGATTAAATCCCCAATGATTAAAGGGGATTGTAAAACTGGTGAAATTTTGATCCAAGGTAGAAGCTATCCTGAAAATGCTGTAGATTTTTACCAGCCTTTTTTGACTTGGTTTGATGAATTAAAAAATCAGCAGTTGTCTTCTACGAAGTTTACGGTTGATATGGAGTATTTTAATACTTCTTCTGCTGGAATTTTATTTGACTTTATAGAAAAGGTAGCGGAGTATAGTAAAGAGGCAAAAGTTCAAATTGTTTGGATGTATGAGGCGGATGATTACGAAATGATCGCTAAGGGCAAAAGTTTAAAAGAACATTTTGGCGAATTATTTGAGCTACGAAAAAAAGAAGATTAAATAAAAATGCCGCTCAGAAATCTAAACGGCATTTTCATAAGTTTTGGGCTAAAATTTAGTTCTATATAACTATTGTTGAGCTCTAAATTCTGAGACCAATGTAGGTTGAAAAAAAATCAATTAGCACTTGTTTTATTGAGTTTGGGACAGAATCCCCTTTTTTTGGGACGAAATTTTTATTCATTAGGTATTTACACCTAGCTTAAAATTGGATTTTTTCAAGTTGATCTAAATACGTATCTCCAACTTCTATTTTGACCTGGTCAATTTTGACATGTTTTTTTCCTTTTTCCGTCACTTTATCAATACGGATGATGTAAGACCGTTTAACTCTGATAAATTCTAGCGGATCAGGAACTAAATCTAAAAAAGCACCTATTTTTTCCCTGATCACGTGCTTGCGTTCGGTGGTGTACACTTCTAGATAGTTTTTATCTGATTTTACATATAGGATGTCAGCTGTATTGATTCTGTATTCTTTTCCAGCTTCGTTAATGATGATATAATTTTCATCTTTCTTTAGTTTCTTTAAGATGTATCTTAAGATTTCCCTTAATACATCTCCATTATAAATGATGACTTTGTATTTAAAGAAGAGATAAATGAATCCTAGCACCAAAGAAATCGTGGAAATGATAAACCACCAGGTTTTCCAAAAAGGTTTTGATATTTGAAAGTGAATTGGGATAGATTCTGAATCCCAAGTTTCGTTTTCACCTTTAAATTGTACTTTAAATGTGTAATTTCCTGGCCCTAATGAAGAGTAAGAAGCTGAGGTGCTGGTGGTGTAATTCCATTTGTTTTCAGATCCCACTAACTTAAATCGATACAGCTTTTGTTGCATGCTTGCAAAAGCGAGAGTCAAAAAATTAAAGCTGATTTTATTTTCATCATGGTCGAGTTTAAAATTGTTTTGTGCTTTACTCGAAATTCCATTGATTTTAATTCCGTCTACATAGACTTGGTAATCAAGATGAGCATTTTTGATTCTAAGATCTGAACGTAATAGATATGAAAGTCCTTTTCTTGTTCCAACCCAAATGGTGTCTTTCAAAAAAGCAAAGTCAGTTACATATTCATCAAAAAGTCCTTTTTTTCTTCCAATATTCAGTATGTCAACGTTTTTTTGTGTTTTGGTAATTACAGAAATTCCACGATTTGTGCCCACCCAAAGAGTGGAGTCATTCTCGAATTGAAGGGTGTTAACAAAGTCGCCAGCAAGTCCATTCTTGGAATTTATCATATAGCAACTACTGTCTTTTATGCATATAATTCCAGACCCTCTTGAACCGGCTACTAAATAGTTGTTGTTTGATGTGATAGCGTCAAATCGTTGCTGGAAAATGAGTTGATTTGAATCAATTAGTTCAAGTCCAATTGGCGTTTGCTTATAAACACCACTGTGACCAGCAAAATACATAGTTGAATCATTAGCTTTTGTGTAGTCTTTTACTCTGACACCTTTATGGATTATGTCTGCAGGTAAAAGCTTTTCTGTTTTCCGAGAAATTCCTGAATAATTGCAAATTAAAACATCAAGGGGTTCAAAACTTTTGATGGCAAAATTGTAGTTAAAGCCAATGTAGATGCTGTCAGTTCTGGCTTGATTAAAGAGGTAGTCAGATTGAATGTAGAATAATTCGTTAGAATCTGTTAGCCCGAATTTAACGCTTTTACCAGTTAAAGAAGAATGTTTTAATACCATTTTCCCTCCTTTTTTGACATAAATATCACCATCTGAATAGCCCACCCACAGTTGGTTGTTATTATCAATTTCAAGATCAGAAATAGAAATAAGAGAACCTTTTTTGTCAAAATTGGCATATTTCCAATTCTTTACTAGGAAGACTCCGTCTTCTAAAGTTGTAATCCAAAGCGAACCTTCATGATCAAGGTGTGTGTTCGTCACTGAATATCCCTCTAGAAATTTAGCGATTAACTTTCCTTCTATATCGTATATCTGTAGCCCAAGATTAATACCGGAATACCAAAAGAATTGATCGTTTAATTTTTCGAGTTGGGTTAATTCACTGTTTAATTTAATCTTGACGTCTTCCCTGTTGGCTGATTGAATAATAATATTGTTTGGTCCGGCATAAACATAGGTCTCATTTGGTTTAAAATAAATCATATTTGTTCTATACTCAGTGAAAGCTTTATTGGTGTTTATGAAATTTACGCTTTCTGAACACGAGTTTTCGGTATCAGCCATACTTGAATCTATTGAAATAAAAACATCCTGATTCATTCCAAGGTGGTACCTTCTGAATTCAGTTTTAGGAAAGCTTGCTCGATTTATTCTATCAGTTAATTCACCGTTCGGTGCAATTTTTATATACCCTAGGTTCAGTAAAAATGTGATGTAGATATTTCCTGTTTTATCAAAATAAATTTCTTTTAGAACCCTATTTTTTCCAACCTTCTGCAAAATTTCATTGTATTTATATGGGATGAATTGAGGTTTATTTCCTTGAATGAGGAATAGTGTATTATTGTAAGTTGTGCACCAGATTCTACCGAACGGGTCTTTTTTAAATCGAAAAACGGTGTTGTCAGTTAATCCGTCTTCAGTGCTAAAATGCTTCATCTGATATCCGTCATATCTATTGAGGCCGTGGTCTGTAGATATCCAGATATACCCCCAATCGTCTTGAATTACACCGTATGCTTCAGAGCTAGATAAGCCAGAATTTGTGCTGAAATGCTTGTAATTATTATTTTGCCCAAAAGTAAATAGGGCAGTTATAATTAAACTGAATAAAAGGACAAATCTCAATTTTGGGTCGGAATTAGTTGTTCGTTTATTTTGGTGAAAATAATGCTTTCATTCTAAAATGCAATTGCATTAAAAGAATTTGTATTGTTAACTGTTTGTAATTCATATTATTTGAAAAAACTACAAAAAAAATATTCATAATATGTAGAGTATTTAAAAAAAGTACTTTATATTTGCACCCGCATTGAAACAATGCACACAGGGGGCTTTTAGCTCAGCTGGTTCAGACATCCCGATTATATCGGGAGGGTCACTAGCTCAAGAAGACAACTTGCCGAAATACAGTGGGGGCTTTTAGCTCAGCTGGTTCAGACATCCCGACATATCGGGAGGGTCACTGGCTCAAGAAAACAACTTGCCTAAACACAGTGGGGGCTTTTAGCTCAGCTGGTTCAGAGCACCTGCCTTACAAGCAGGGGGTCACTGGTTCGAATCCAGTAAGGCCCACTAAATTAAAGCCGATACGCAAGTATCGGCTTTTTTTATACATGGCATTTACGACCTACATATTATATTCTGAAGAACTTGATAAGTTTTATGTCGGTTATACCGGAGACGAAATTGACGAGCGTTTACGAAAACATAATTCTAATCACAAAGGTTTTACGGGCAAAGCTTCAGACTGGAAAGTTGTTTGGAAAGAGGAATTTGAAAACAAGTCAGATGCATTTTCTAGAGAGAAAGAAATAAAAAATTGGAAGTCTAGGAAAATGATTATCAAGCTGGTTCAGAGCATCCCGACTTAAGTCGGGAGGGTCACTGGTTCGAGCCGAGGAGCGTAGTGACGAATACATAACTGAAACGCAGTGCAAGGAACTAATCCAGTAAGGCCCACTAAATTAAAGCCGATACGCAAGTATCGGCTTTTTTTATACATGACATTTACGACCTACATATTATATTCTGAAGAACTTGATAAGTTTTATGTCGGTTATACTGGAGACGAAATTGACAAGCGTTTACGAAAACATAATTCTAATCACAAAGGTTTTACGGGCAAAGCTTCAGACTGGAAAGTTGTTTGGAAAGAGGAATTTGAAAACAAGTCAAATGCATTTTCCAGGGAGAAAGAGATCAAAAATTGGAAGTCCAGAAAAATGATTATCAAGCTGGTTCAGAGCATCCCGACTTAAGTCGGGAGGGTCACTGGTTCGAGCCGAGTAGCGCAGTGACGAATACATGACTGAAACGCAGTGTAAAGAACTAATCCAGTAAGGCCCACTAAAATTAAAGCCGATACGCCAGTATCGGCTTTTTTAAAAAAATGTTGCAATAGTGTCTAGATTACTCTAAGTAGCCATAGTATTAATAATATTAAGGCAATTACGGCTAAAACATGAATCAACCCACCAAGTCCGAATCCGCCGAAACCCCAACCAAGTGCCCAGAGAATTAATAGGACAAGAATTATTATCCAAAGTAAACTAAGCGCATCTCCTGATCGGTTGTTTTGAGAGGCATTTTCTTGAATTTTTTCATATTTATCCTTAATGATCTTATGTACTTTACTATTTCGATCTCTACTATTCGTTTTTTCTATTTCTTCTTTTGAAGATGTTTCGTTTGTTGCTATTTTTTGATTTTTTATTTGATCTAATTCAACTTCAGTTACCAAAGGTCCAGTAGTGATATCAGATTCCTTGTTTACGTCAACTGAGGGTTCTTCTTTTTGTGGGGTTTTTGATTCTGTCCTAACTTCTGGGTCAGTTTGTTGAAGTGCTGAGTTAGAAGAAATATTATTTACGTTTTCTTTTTTGCTCATTCCTATATAATAGTTGTTATTATATCTGCTTTTGTTGAATGATTTTGATGTTCCACAACTGAATAATAGAAGTGAAGAAATGATAGCCAGAGAAATAATTTGTAGGGTATTTTTCATAATGTTGGATTTTAGAAATGATTTTCAGTTATAATTGAGTATTGACTTGAAAATATTGTTCCGTTTATTTTAACTGTTTGTTTTTCAGTTTGTTATGCAGGGTTGTTGAGTTTTAGATCGTGTATTTTTTCTACACTTGGGGGAAATATTAATCAATTAAGAGATTAGTTAAGTCAAATTTGACATTGAGTTAAGTGATAAATTAAAAACTAGGACTGTTCTAAAATGCTTCACAATAAATCAATCAATTTTCCTTATATTTAAGTGAATCAGAAAATGGAGTGATTATGGCCAATAAAGTTAAATGGATAGGTGGATGTTTGATTGTGTTTGTTTTGATTTTGGCGACAAACTTAATTGATAAGAATCATTTTGAACGCATAGAAAAATCTGTGTCCAATATTTATGAGGATCGATTAGTAGCCAAGGATCTAATCTTTAAAATGTCTCAACACATGAATGAGAAAAGTTTGGCTATAGCGAACGCAGATAGTATATTTTTTAGCTTAAGAAACAACTCAGTAAACCAGTCTTTTGAAAATTTAATTCAAGATTTTTACAAAACAGAATTAGTAGAGAAGGAAGAGAAGGCTTTAGATCTTCTTGAATTACAATTCACTGAATTAAAAAAAATAGAAGAGAATTACGTTCGAGAGCAAGATGTCGATCAAAATGAATTAATTTTAGATCAAATTAACTTAGGGGTTTTAGCTATAAATGAAAGTCTTGTTAGTTTGTCTGAAATTCAGATGGAGGAGGGAAGACGACAACAATCTATAGCTTCGAGCTCTTTAAGTTTAGTAAGTCTAATTTCACGTTTTGAAATTGTTGCTCTTGTAGTTCTTGGCTTAATAATTCAGGTGATTATTCTATATAAGCCAAAGGCTAGAGAGTTATAGTTACCTTCTGAGGTGAATGACCGTAGTTGTTTAGTTTTGATTATCCTAATCCTCTTGTTTGTGAATTTAAAAACCAATAATCCCTTGAATTGCAGCATTCACCACCAGTTTCATTTTGGTAAAATCTAAGGTGTCAATGGTATCTGTTTTCTCGTGGTAATTAGGATTTCTTAAAAATGCAGAATTGTTAATCATTAAAGCGTTCATTTCTAACATCCAGTAATTTCTGTGATCAGATAATGTAGCTAACTCATTATCGTCTGGAAAAATTATTTTCTGGACATCCATTTCATTACAAGCATTCATATTTTGATGAAAAGTTTCAGTGAAGCCTCTGTATTGATGTTTGCCAATTACTAGAATGAAGTTTCCTGTTGTTGGATACAACGCGGCTAACGCCTCATTAGGAAATCGTTGAGAATTAGGTTTATCAGAAAAATAACCAATCATGTCAAAGCAAATCATTCCAATTATATTTTCCTTATTCTCACGAATAGATTGTGCGTGTACATAACTTCCCATATCTGATGTGCCATAAAAAGGAGGTTCTTCTAAAGAATAAGCTATAAAATCAATTCCGTAATCTAGTTCAGGCTTATGATGTGCAATGAGTTTAGCACATTCCAATAATCCGGCCATTCCACTAGCATTATCATCTGCTCCAGGATTATCTGCATAAACGTCATAATGCGCCCCAACGATTAATCTTTTCTTTTTTTCTGGTCGATATTTAGCAATGATGTTGTGATAATCGTTGCCTCTTGCGGTCCAACTTTGTCGCTCAGTGCTTAGGTTAGCATCATTGAAAAATTGTTGAATATCTAGTGCGCATTGATTGAGCGCTGAAAGGTTGCCAAAATGGCGATTAGGAGAAAAATTGGTAAAGTAGAGCACATGCGCATAAAGCGCTTCTTCGGTAGTTTTCATCATGAAAGGTTTTCAATGATGTAATCTACCAATTTGTTTTGATTCAGATTTTGGTTGTAAGCTGGGTTGGTAAACTTTGGTGCCAAAATTAGTTTTCGATCAATCATCTCATTGATTAATGGTAAATAATCTGCATTGGTTTTACCGACCATCAACTCCTTGTAATCATCAGAATTGTCCATCAGTTGTGAAACTTCTTTTAACCCGCTCAAATACAAGTAGTCTTTTGTGAAACCTCCTCCTCTATATATTCTTGTCGTTAAATAGAAAGAAGACTCTAAACTCATTCCATTTTCTCGCAAGAGCTCAGCTGTTTTCATAAAATTATGTTCGCTTACCATTGATGCAATTCCGATTACTCTCAAAGACAATTCCTTTAACCTCTTTACGGTAAGCGTATTTGAGTAGTACTCAGACATGATTGCCAAGCCTTCCTGAGTTCTCGTATTTACGGGCATTCCCATTGAGAATAACTTGATGGGTTGTTCGTTTGCGTTCATGGTTGTAACCATGTGAACTCCAATTTCGTGATGCACTAAAGAGTAGATTTCATTGTGCGTGAATCGTCCACCTTTTTTTAGGTACAAGGTTTTTTCAGAATTCACCACCATTGCTTTTGCCGCAAGTTTATCTGATAATTTAATCTTACAGGTAAAATCGTACTCTGCCAATTCATTGTTTAACACTTTTAATGCTTCAGTGTCAGACATGGTTTCGCCTTCATTTTCATTTTGATCATGCAAATGTAAAATGAACTTGGCATTAGAAATATCACGTTCATTAGGTTCCCCAAAATATCTCAATGAATTATAAAGGAATTTCTCCGTTCCAATTGAAGCTATTAATTCAACTTTATCGCAATACGAGTTTATAATTTCTTGATACAACCCCTGAATATGTACATCATCAATTTCTTCTACGGGCAAGTTCATGAGCTTTCGCTTCAACAAAAAGGGGTTAACGTTTAAATGCTTGTATTTAAATGTTGGATTGTAAAGTCCTTTTGCTCTAATGAATTTCTTCTTTTCAGATTCTATATTCGTAGGGTTGACAAATTTAAGTACCTCAAAATTTTTAATCAATTTATGTAAGGCACGGTCAACTTTTAAAATCGATTTATCTAACTCAGAAGAGAGTAAGAGGTTGTGATTTTTGACCTTAAGGTTTGAAAATTTCTTAGTAAAAAGTAATGCGTTTTCAAGAATTACTCTTTTAAATTCATCTTTTAAGGCATCCACAACTAAAGTGAAAATCTCACCCGTCTCTTCATTGCAGTATATCTTTTTAACTTCTGTCGCTAGAACTAAAGTTTCGTCAAAATTCTCTGTGATATATTGCAATAAATAGCCTCTTCCTTTAAACGGACCATTTTCTTCAGTTGTGTTGATGATGTTTGGGAGATCAATGCTCGATAAGCCGTTTAGGAAGGCCTTTTTTATTGCCCCATACTTTTTATTATTGATGCGTTCAGTTCCTAAGTTGAAGACAGGAACTTCATGTTCATGTCTTTTATAATTATATGAATGCATGTCATACACAACACAAGCCTTGAACAATTGCTCTAGCTTTGTAATGAGTGCATGAACTACTCTGAAGAAGTCTGCATGTTTTTCTAAACTGGTTTCACGCTCTTTTTCGCTAAGTTCAGGCTTCCATACATCTTTTCCCCAAGCATCCTTGTAAACCGCGGTTTCTGGACCTCTGTTCAGGTCGTATTCAAATCGAGAATCTTTTCCAGCCAATACTATTGGGAAACTTGAAATAAAGTCTAACGTTTTTGGGTCTTCCTCATACCATCTTTCTTGTTCGGTATGGATTATTTTTTCGTGAAGTTCTTCCCTAAAATTATGGCCGTCATGAATCGCTGTGCAAACGTAGGGCACGTAATCCGCAATCTTTATATAGAAAGATGCATTTTCTGATTCCGCTTCAAAATTTTTACCTTTTTGAATGCGCTCAATGATTTGATCAACTGATAGCTTAAGCATTTTGAACTCTTTCTCTCAACTCTGTTTTACGTTTTGCTGCGGCTGATTTATATTTAACAACATTTTCGCAGAAATCAACCACTTTTACCTGAAGTCTAACTTTGTTTAGTCTATTTATGTTTACGATTCCACCTGGGCTGCAAACGTTTACTTCAATTAATTTTCCATTAATGATGTCTAATCCTACAAAGTAAAGTCCGTCTTGAATCAATCTGGCACCAATAGTTTTGCACAACTCTTTCTCTTGTTTAGATAGACTATGCTTTTGCACTGTACCACCAGCAGATACATTTGAGCGGTGATCATCTTTCGCAGGCACTCTTTTCATAGCGCCAATTGGTTCTCCGTTCAACATTAAAACCCTTACGTCCCCTTGATCTGCTCCTTCTATATATTCTTGTAAAATAACATAGTTAGATTGTCCAGTTTTTCCTGGAGAAATGTAAAAGTCTAACAATGAATTTATGTTTTGAACTGCAGATTTCTCTACTACAATTACACCGCTTCCGCCCATGCCGTCTAGCGGTTTTAGGATCATTTTATCTTTTTCAGATTCAAGAATTACTCGCTTTAAATATTCCTTGTTCTTAGAAACATGTGTGATCGGAATAATGTCATTGTTTGGATCATCAAGGCTTGCGGTGTATAATTTGTTGTTCGCCTCTCTTAAACCCTGTATGTCATTAATGATAAATACATCATCTCTCACAGAATCTAAGAAATTAAGCATCAAACTATCAATAGGCGGATTAGCTCTCATAAAAATAACATCAAAGCCAGCCAAAGGCAACATTTTTTCTTTGAGATTTACTTTTTTATAAAGGCTTTGAGCTGTTGATGGGAAATTGCCTTTAACGGAAAGCACTTTTCCAAAAACATTCGTAACGCTATTTCGCATTGTTAACCCCGCAGGAGTTGCAACGACTGCACGGTGTCCTCTCTTCATACATTCGTGTATGATTCTTAACGTAGAGTCTTTTGCTGGGTCAACATTGTCCCATGGATACATTATAAAACAAATATTCATAGTTATAGTTTGAAGGCGAAAATTAGTGAATTTATTAATGCCAATGCATATTTGGAATGATTTAGAAATTTTTAAATTTCTAAATCAGATTTGGAATTTAAATTGGTAAAGTTGATTTTTTCAAAGTCACTCGCATCAAGGATTTGCCCATTCAAGTTTTGAATAGCGTCTAATATTTTTAATCGGTTGTTATTAATTTCGTTTTCAAAATGTTCAGTCAGTGATTTTTTATAAACCCCAATTAAAGGATGGATTCTTTCTTCTTTTGAAGGTAATGTAACGTCATATCCTTCGCAATTTTCCAAAATAAATTTGAATAAAGTGCTTTTAGCGTAGGGGATGTCACAGCTTAGGATTAAATTGTATTCTTTGTCAGAATGAGTAAGGGCAGTATACAATCCACTAAGAGGACCTTTTTCTTTGAATTTATCTTTGTAAACTGTATGTCCAAACTTTTTATAGTTGGAATTGTTGGATATGATTTGGATGGATTTACCCAGAATCTTTGCTTCTTCTAATACATATTCGATCATGGGTTTTCCAAATAAGCTCATGAGGCCTTTGTCTTCTCCCATTCTGCTGCTTTTTCCGCCAGCTAAAACGCTTATTCCAAAATCAACCATAGTTTTAATATAGGCAAATTGATTGGTTTTCTTATCCACCTATAGTCGTCATGCTTCTGTTCTCAAAAGTAAATCCCTCATCATCAAAAGATTTTAGTCCAGCTCTTGATTGTGATTTTTTATTAATTGAGCTTAAGATAAGTGGTTTCAGTTCTGTATTTGAGCGTAAGGCAGTCAAAAGATCTGTTTCAGAATTTGAGAATAGACAGTTCTTAATTTTTCCATCTGCAGTAAGTCTTATTCTGTTGCAGGACTCACAGAAAGGATTAGATATGGAGGAGATGATTCCGAATTGCCCTATATGACCTGGAACTTGAAAATTTCGGGCGGTATAGTTTTCTTCAAGACTTAACTGTTTCAGTTCACCAAAGTGATTTTTTGCAGTATTAAGAATGTCGACAAAATCTACTGTTTTAGATCGATCCCAAGAATTGCCATCAAATGGCATGAATTCAATAAATCGGACAGTGATATCTCTTATCCTAACGAAGTTGATAAAGTCAATAATTTCATCATCATTCACGCCTTTCATCAATACCACATTCAATTTGATATTTAAACCTTTGGTTATTGCGGTGTTTATATTTGTGATTACGTGTTCAAAGTAATCACGTCTGCTAATAGTATTGAATCGGTCTTTTTGCAAAGAGTCGATACTGATATTAATTCCTTTTATGGCTGCATTCTCAAGTTCTGCCCAATATTTATCGAGTAAAATTC
This sequence comes from Crocinitomicaceae bacterium, assembly GCA_039939375.1. Classification (GTDB taxonomy): domain Bacteria; phylum Bacteroidota; class Bacteroidia; order Flavobacteriales_D; family Crocinitomicaceae; genus Paracrocinitomix. Next base: position 1,201,961 of record JBDVJO010000011.1, read on the forward strand.
CATTTGTAGTAATGTAGAGATCGATTGGTAGGGTGGAAAAGTGGTTGAGTATTTCAGCAAAGTTCTTTTTGATTAAAGGTTCACCCCCAGTTAAACGGATTTTTTTTACACCTAGTTTTACGAAGGTTTCTGTAATTTGGAATAACTCTTCTTGAGTCATGAATTCACTTTTATTCCTTAAAGAGATGCCTTCTTCTGGCATGCAATAGGTACACCTCAAGTTGCATCTTTCCAATAAGGAAATCCTCAAGTAATCGTGAACGCGGTTATATGTGTCAGTGATTTTTGTTTCCATGAGAAAAAAAAGCCTCCTTACAAAAGTAAGAAGGCTTTTAATAAATCTATGATTGAATTTTATTTACCTAAATAAATTTTCTCTGAAAGTTGGGTGTTTTCTCCATTCAACTGAACCAGGTAAATTCCGGTAGCAGTTGAAGGGATGTTGAATACCATTTGATTTTGGCTAGCATCCACATTTAACTCTTGAGCAATTAGTTTACCATTCATATCTAACACGTTAATGTCAAATTGCTGATCTTTTAAGTCTTTCCAAAGAATCGTTAATTGTTCAGTGTTAGGCTGGAATGCGTTAAAGAAAGGATTTCCAACTGGTCTTTCTTCTTCTCCTAGTAACTCCCACATTGCGAAAGAGAAAATTCTTGTTCTTCTTGATCCAGAAGCTCCAAGATATTCACCTGTAAACCAAAGAGTCGCGTCATCTGAAGGGTCAACTGTCATTTGAGAATAATCTCCATATCTGTTTCCTCCTGTTTGCGCTCCGGTTCCTTCAACGGCAATTTGCTCTTCAATAGTCATGTCCCCAAGTGGGTCAGTTGTATATCTTCCCGTATATCTTAAACCTGCATAATTAGAAGGTCCTGCAAAAGAATAAGCGAGTCCAATGTTTCCATTTAAGTCCATTGCAGCATTCCCCATCCAACGGCTATTTCCATCATCCGGATCAAATGTTCCTTCTTGGTAGATGTACCAGTTGTCGTCATTATTTTCTCTTAGTTCGAACCATCTCACTGCAGCTCTATTCGCTCCGTTAGCATCAACTGTTGTTACTAACAACATTGAGTTGTAACCTTCCCATCTTCTGTATTGTGCTCTATACATGAAAATTCCAGTAACAGCATCAAGCTTTTGAGTTGTTCCTTGTTGTGTAATGTCATCCCAGCTATTCGTGAATACCGAGTTAAAGTTTGCGGTTGTAATTTCTTGATGAACAACTACACTTGAATTTGAAGGTGTAGTCCAATCTAAGTCAATTTTTAAAACTTTGATATGGTCATCTGAAATACCAGGCCATGAGTCATCTTGAACGGCAAATGCCCACCCAGAAGCATCATCTTCAGGAGCAGTCATTCCTTCGGCGTAAGCAGGAGCAACTGAATTGAAGAATTGATAAAAGTTAGGGAATGACATAGTTATCATTGAGGCTGAAGCATCTCCTTGAATCATTTTTTCTCTTTCAAAACCTACGCAGTCATTTGACCCCATATTAGCTGTCATGAAATAAGCATTAGACCAAACAGCAAATTTTGGATAATCCGGAAATGATGAAAATGAAAATTCATATAAATAATAAGAGCCAAGAGGATCAGTCGTTTCAGAAATTGCAATTAGAATTTCGTTTGATCCTGTTTGGAATTGAGAAATAAACCATCTATCAGCATATCTATCATACATGATTATCGGATCTCCATCACTAGTAGAGCCTGGCCATAAAGTATGTAATGCATAAGCCGGAGTAATTGCTGTACCGTCTTTATCATAAACTCTATAAGTTGAATTTACAGCTTGAACATAGTGGTTCGGACCTGCAGCTCCTGTTGGATCTGGAGGAAAAGCTCCTGCTTGACCTGCCCAATTTTCCTTCATCATTCCTTCGCCTGAGCGAGTTCCATATACTGTTTGACGCACCGGGTCAATATTGTTGGTTTCAGGAATACCATGATCAGAAATTTGTGACCAATCAGATCTTAATTTTCTGTCTTTTGGTTCCCAATTATCATAATAAGTTTCCTCATCTACAGGGGTTAGTCCTTTCATTAATTCACCGAGAGGAGCGGTTTTCATAAAGAAAGTACATTGTTCTTTCTTTACTTCTTTGTTCACTTGTGCTTCTTCTTGAGCTGAAACAGACAGTCCAACGAAACCACACAAGGCAGTTAGAGTAAATATTTTTTTCATGGTATTCTTGATTTATTTCTTTAAAGTTAGTGAAATTAGACGTATTCTCCGCAACGTTCTTACGGCTTTATTGAAATCTTAAATAGTTTAGTAGGTTTCAAGGGTAATGAAATCAAATCGATTTTTATCTTCGTAAAAAATTATCAATTGCCTTTATTTAAAAGAAACATATTTGGTCAGAGCATTTTTCAAAAAAAATGGATCATCCGAATTTTTGGGTCGATTTTGTATTTAAGATTCAAATTAAGATACAAAACTCAAATTGAAGGTGCTGAAAAGTTTTTGGATTTGCCAGACAAGAACGTATTGATAGTTTCTAATCATCAAACTTATTTTGCAGATGTGTCCTTTTTTTTAATTGCAATTCACTCCGCTTTATCTGGTAAACCGAATAAAATTAGTTGGAAAGGTCACTTTACTCCCAAAAAACATAACATCTATTATATCGCCGCTGAAGAAACTATGAAAAGTGGTTTTCTCCCCAAGCTATTAGCGTTGTCTGGCGCGGTGACCGTTCAAAGAACATGGAGGGCGAATGGAGAAAATGTCAGAAGAAAAGTTTCAAAAGATGACACGAAAAATATAGACTTGGCGCTTTCTGACGGATGGGTAATTACTTTTCCACAAGGAACTACTGCGCCTTATGCTCAGGGTAGAATAGGTACATCAATTTTAATTAAAAAACATCAACCCGTTGTTGTTCCAATAGTTATAGATGGGTTTCGAAGAGCATTTGATAAAAAAGGATTGAAAACAAAGAAAACTAAGTCGCTGCTTAAAATGACGGTCCAAGATCCCTTAGAAATTGATTACTCCAAAACAGTAGAAGAAATTCTGGCTGAAATTATGAATGCCATTCAACAAACGCCCGAACATAACTACATGGATAAAATTAAAAAAGAGGAGGTTAATTAACCTCCTCTTTTTTCTTAGTTGTATGCTAAATTGACATTTTGTGTTTTGTCATATTTGACCGTGAATTTTATATCAATATCTTCAGAGTCTTGTGGTTTCATCTTAAAGTTCCATTCAACGATTCCAGTAATTTCGTTCAGCTTTCCTTTAGATAGATCGTCTAAAGAAACTTCAATTTCTTTATTACGAGAAACCGGAACTTGGTCTTGGACGATAAGTCTTATTGTAGAGTTTTTATGGTTCTTTAGTTCAATTTTATAGGAAACTGTTTTTACGATTTTATCACCCACTACTTTTTCTTTAGATTCATTTTTTAGTAATGTTCGCTTCATAACTAGGTTGGGGTCTTTTCCTAAGCTTAAATCAAGCGTATCGTTCATAGTATTTGGGTCGATATAGGTATTTCCTAAATAAGCTCCATCATGAAATAAATTTGCTTTCCCTGGTATTAAGTTTAAATCCCCTAGAGCCGTTATTCTGGCAACCATATATACTGATAGATCTAACTTTGGAATTGCGTAATACATGAATTCGGTGTTTAAGTCCTTAGTGTTCACAAGAACCATATTTTCTTGATTGTCAGATTTAATAGAATAGGGGAGGTCTATTTCATATTCAACTGATATTAAATGTTCTATCATCTTTGTGAAGTTAGTTGCAGTAAGCGCATCAAAATCGTCATCTGCCATTTCCATTTCATCTCTGCGTTTAGCTGATTTTGATAAAGTAGTCATTCCAACATCTGCAGTTGAGGGTGTGTTTCCAGGTTGATTATACTCTTTGTAAGTTGTGTTTCGATAGGTGTAATAATCTAAATACCATGGTGAAAGAGTAGGCTTGGTTTTGTTAGCGTATGGATTGTTTGTAGACAAACTTAAGTTTACTCCTTCCCAATCAACTCCGGTATTTTGATGAACCTGAGCTTTGTATGTTAGATTAATTTTACGGTCAGCAGCTGAACTTCTTAGGTCGTATGACGGTGTCCATCCGGCATTGTTTACTAAATATGAAAGTTTAATTCTACCAGATGCAGACTCTTTTGAGGAGATGGTGATTTTTACTTGATGAACTGGTGGTTTTGTTGGAGAATTTACAAAATTGTTATTGTTGTTATAGTTCTGAAGACTAACAAGCCTGGTGTTCATCCTGTTTTGGTCTCTAGTTTTAAGTTGTTGAGCTCTATTCAACTTTAATAGTTGTCCATTTAATTCAAGCATTTTTTTGTGATAGAACGCAATAGCATCTTCTAATAATGGAATAGAATCGTTCACTTTTCCTTCACCCTTGATAGTCCCATTGTTTTCAATGATTCTTTTTTCACTGTTTAAAACATCAATTTGATACTGTATCTCAGAAATATCATAGTTGACATTGAAAATGGAGTCTTGCAGTAAGGATATTTCTTTCAAAATTTTAGGTGGAATACCATTTACTGGATTTAAAACCGGATCAGGTTGCGGATAAAAAATGGTGTACTTAGAATCTAGGATGACAATTTCACCACTAGCTTGTACTTGCAAGCTATTTGGGTCGATATTTGGGCTAACACCTTCTATTACCAATGTTGTGATTCCTTTACTTACAGAGTAAGAAGCTCTTCTTTGAATTTGTGCTCCTTGAGTATATACTGTTACTTTTTTTATGGTCGATTTTACGACATCTTCTTTTTCAGCATGACTAGAAAAGGAAAACATTCCAATTCCGATTATTGCGATTATGATCTTCTTCATTTCTTTTTATTTATTCAATTTTCAACTAATATTTGCCGGTCTTGAAATTGAATACAAGGATTAAAAAGAAAGGTTCAAAAAAAAGCCTTTCAACTCAGTTGAAAGGCTTTTTAAAGTGTTTTATGTGATTGGAGATTATCTGTATCTTCCTAGTCCTTTAGGAGATCCTAATCTATCCATAGCACATCTAAATCCTATAGTAGATGTAGATAAGTCTTCATCTAAGAATCTTCTGTTTGAACCAACAATCCAGAATGCTCTATCTCTCCATGATCCACCTTTATAAACTCTTGATTTATCAGAGACTAAAGTTGTTGGCCATGCTGCTTGTGCATCAGAATTGATAGGCGTACCAGTTAAGTCGTACTCTTCATGATCATTTTGATACATAACTAAAGACTCATCTCTAATACCTTCATTCACTTTGTTCTTACGTTCATCATGTCTAGTCATAGAACGTTCAGTTGTTCCACCATAGTAAATTGAAGACTCAAAATCACCGTCAACAAAATCTTTGTAATCAGAGTTTTTATAGTTTCTTCTGTTGATGTTCTCTTCAGCAGTAACCTGTCTCCATTTTAATTTCCCTGGTGTGTTTACAATGTAATCAGACATTCCAATTCTTAAATCTGATATGATTTCTAATGGATAAGTATTTCCTAAGTTATCTTGGATATCAAATCTTGGGTCAACTCCATCAAATAATCCGTCAAAAATATTTGTTTGGATAATCTCAGAAGCTTCCATATACCACTGGTTGTTTGCAGCTTCAATAGCCTGGTCAACAACTCTGTTCAATTCATAAAGCAATTCTAACTCAATTGAATCTTTAACTTTATTCTTAGAAAGGTACACTTGTTCTGGTGGAGCATTGTAGTAATCAATATCGTTTCTCGATTTTACATTCATAGACATACCACTATACAATGCAGAAGAATCATCAGTGATTGTTCTTTTTTGAACGTGATCTCCGGCAGAGATTCTTTGATATCTTTTTCTTTCAAACTCGTGTAAGTATTCTTTGATACCGTAAACATCATAGATAACTTGTCCAGTTTTTTCATCAATAACTCCGTCATTTCCTAAAACTTTCGTTTTGAAAACGTTACCTCTAAATGGTCTGAACTCATCAAAATCTTCATGAGAAAGTGGTCTGTAAACATCCATTACCCATTCAGAAACGTTACCAGCCATGTGGTATAATCCATAATCATTTGGCCAATAAGAATCAACTGGTGCAGTAACGTCAGCAGCATCATTTAATGCTCCGGCAGTTCCCATATAATCACCTCTTCCTCTAACAAAGTTAGCTCTAATATCTCCTTGGAACTCTTGGTTATCTTGTCTTACCCAGTGTCCAGTCCAAGGATAAGTTCTTCTGTTTTCAATTACTCCAGGATCTTCTGCGTTCGTCATTGAACCAACTAAACCGTAGTAAGCAAATTCCCACTCAGCTTCAGTTGGTAGACGATATCTCGGTAATAAGATTCCATCTTCCATTCTAACGATACGTTGACCTAAATCTTTTCTTTTCCCACTCCATCCTTGCATAGGATCTAAGTCGATCAATTGCTGCTCTTTTTCATCAGATGGTTGTGGATGATATTGATTGGCTAAATATGCATCTGTAGTAAACGGCTCTCCAGCTTGGTCAGGGTTCCAAGTTAAAACACCTTCACGAATTAAGATAAACTCATTAACACGGTCAGTTCTCCATTTACAAAAATCATTTGCTTGGTTCCAAGAAACTCCTACAACAGGATAATTCTGGTAAGCAGGATGTCTTAAATAATATTCTACATAGGGCTCGTTATAAGCTAAGGGAGATCTCCATGCATTTGTATCTGGTAATGCATTATGATAAATCATTGGGAACTCTTCATATGTTCTTCTTGTCCAGTATAAGTACTCTAACCAGTTAAAGTTAGTTACCTCAAATTGGTCCATATAAAATGAAGATACAGTTACTCTTCTTGGAATATTATTCCATTCGTAAGTAACATCTTGTTCAGCTCTACCCATAGTAAAGGTTCCACCTTCTACTAAAATTAGCCCTGGTCCTGTTTCTTGATCAAAATATGGTACTTTTTGGAAACCACCATTTCTAGGCTGGTTATATTCCCAACCGGTCACATTCGATCTTTCTCTCCCACATCCAATCAAAAGTAGACTGGCCACTGCTAATACGAATAATTTTTTCCCTTGCATTTTCATGATTTAGCTCAATTTATTTTTTCAATGTACAGCTATAACAAATTACTGATTAAAGGTTACACTATATTAAAACGAAGGACAAGAAATTGTTCTAAACTTCTTGGGTTTCGATTTACAATTAAAATTAAAGCCCATAGATAATTCATGCGAACCACCTGAGGCATTTGTTAATTTACTTATAGTTACGTCATAACTATATCCGAATTTGAATGAACCTGCATCCAATCCTATAGTTAAAATAAAGGCATCTCTAGCTCTCCACCAT
>JBDVJO010000012.1:0-6727 GCA_039939375.1 Crocinitomicaceae bacterium
TTCGATCTACCAGATTGAAAGAATTGAACAGCTTGGGTTGAAGGTGCTTTTTGCCTTGCAAGAGTTTATTTTAAATATAGTAAATAACTCTTTTATATTCAAACCTTATTATTCCTAAATTGAGTTGTGCAACAGGCACAGTCGGTAAAAAATGCATGTGGCTGCTGCCTATCTGCCATTTTCACTGTAACTGAACCGCGATTTCTGGCTTTTGGAAAGTGTTGTGCTTTCTAATTTTCTTATCGTATCTCAGAGAAATGCTTTTGGAACGTGCTGGATCTGAACCGTTGTGAGTTGGGGCCAGAATCGCTACTTTAGTGCTATTAAAAAAGCTCGGGCCACACAGCATTTTACCTGAGCGTTATATGTCAGAGACTGCATGACGAGAGAACTCATTTTCATAGCGCTTATTTTCCTGAACTTTCTGAACGTGAAAGCTCAGTCAGTAACTATTGAACAGGTAACAAACTCCAACGAACTCAGCCTGCTGAATTCCATTAGAGATATTCAACGGTTTAACTCTCAAGAACCTCATCCAACTGCTATTCTATTAATTGAGAGCGGTTACCTATCAGATCAAGAAATAGCTGGACTTGAAGGAATGGACGTTGTTCTTCACAAACTTTATATTTCTATAAAACAACTAATTAATAACGAACGAACAGCCAAACAAGCTTATTGGATTGATGGAAATTTCTACAACCCGAGGAACTACAAATATGATAGCAAAACTCAGAGATTGACTTTCCAACACGGAACGGACGAACAGGCCAAATCAACTGTCATAACTGTAACTTCAACGACAGTAAAAATCGAATAAAACCGACATATAACAGGCACTAGCGAGAATATGCCTGAGTGCTTTCTACTACTTCCAATGCAATTAGACCGCTTCACCGCCCATTCTGCCACTTTTATTTCCCTTAGCTTATTTCTTCTTTCTGGTTTTAGACTTGCGGAATGCAGTTCTTCGTGGATACCGTTGTAGGGGTTGGGCAGTTTCGCTAGATTAGTACTCTTTACAACTGGTGGGCATACTCTCGCTAGTTGAACGTTGTAGGTAATTAGCACCCTAAAAAAATGACAAAAAAAGCGACCCTGTTAACAGTTCTACTAGCTCTATTGGCTTTTGAATCATCTAAAGCCCAATCTATTGATTTTCTTAGGCAGAGAATAGATAGTCTTCTAGAAGACAAATCAGCTATGGTAGGAGTTGCGGTCAGAGGTACTAATTCGCAAGATACAATTTCCATTAATGGGGATACGCGCTTACCAATGCAGAGTATATTTAAGTATCATTTAGCTTTAGCGGTATTGCATCAAATTGACCAGGGGGAGTTTAGTTTGGAACAAGTTATTTCACTTGATAAGGAGTTAATGGATTCCTACAAACATTTATGGAGTCTTCTTCGCAAAAGGTATCCAGAAGGAGGGGATGTATCATTGAGAGAAATACTAACACTCACTGTAGCTAATAGCGATAACGTCGGGTGTGATGTACTATACAAACTCATCGGAGGGCCAGCTGTCGTCGAAAATTATATGCATCAAATGGGTATTGCTGATATTGCTATCAAATACAACGAATTAACTATGCAAACTGTGTGGGAATATCAATACGAAAACTGGACAACAGCAAAAGCCACTAATACTACTCTAATGACCTTCTTCGAAAATTCGCATCAACAATTAACAAAAAAAAGTTATGACTTCTTGTGGGGAACAATGAAACAGTCTTGGCACCCCAAGGTATCTATGAAATCATTTTTGCCAGAAAACACCATCATTGCCCACAAAACAGGGCATTCTGGTAAGAACGACAAGGGAATTACTGCAGCTCAAAATGATATTGGGATAATATTTCTACCTGATGGGACTTATTTTTATTTAAGTGTATTAGTTAGTGACTCAAAAGAAGAGGCTAATGTGAACAAGAAAATAATTGCCGATATCACTAAGCTCTGCTGGGACTACTTCAGTAAAGAATAAAAACTACCTACAACATCAGATATGAGATGCATGGCGGTTTAGCGGAAAAGGAAGCACTGGAGGTTTTTGCAAGCCCCGCCGATTCTGCGCTGCGACTCATGAGAATCAAAAATTATGAGCCGAATCACAGATTCGGCTATATTAGTATCCGAAACAAACAAAACATAAAACGCCACGCACCATATCATGGCGTTATCACCAATTATCTGAATGGATACACTATCAATTATAAATAATTACAATCAAACTGATATTGACACAATAACCGTCAATTTAAACACCTATGAAATAATCGATAGACTAGATTCTCTTAACACTCATTTGGAAAAAGGTTTCACTCAAATTGAAACTGCTATTGTCAATTCAAACGCAAAGAAGGATTACTTACCATTTATCTCAAATGATGCACTGTTTAGTACTTTAATAACAGTTATCATATTTTCACTCGGAATCATTATAAACATTCTGCTCAAAAGAAGAGATAAAAGAATTCTGCGATCAGAAATGCGATCTTATATCAAGCATCATATAGATGAAATGTTAGCAGGATACACTCCCGTTTTAAAGGAAGCGTATTTGAAGCTTTCTAACGATACTACCATCGATTCAGGTATACCGATGACCCCTCCAAAGTTGCTTTCAAATGACTTTCAAAGAATACTGAGTGTTGATATTGTGGAGCTACATAAGGCTGTTGTCAACAAAAAATCACTTTCCGGTTTAATAAGCCAAATTGAGTTCTTAAATAGACTTTTAGATGAGGTTCAATTCTATCATGAACGTGTTCTAGAGGACACAAAAAAACATAGGAGTCAATTGGAAAATAGTATTTATCAATACATCGAATTATTAGCAGAATTCATTGAACATGAAGATAAAATTAACCCCGAGGGGGAACGATCTGAAGCCTATAACCTCTTCAATGGAGGAATATTGAAATACTACACAGAAATTGCAGGTCAAAGAGAGCTTCAGAAGTTATATGATGAAATAATCCGAACAAACCAGGAATTTATTGTCACATCTCAACTTTACAAGACTAATCCCTTAGGCCAGAAAATAGCGGAACTTGGCAAAAAGCTTTCTCATGAATTCAGCAACCTTCAAGGAATAACTACTGAATTTAAAGAACAGTATAATTCTTTTTCTGAATTAGTCAACAAAGCAGAATCTTCTATAAATAAGAAAGTAGCTGAAATTAAATGGTGATAACAAATGCTATGAATGAATGGGGGTTTATCGGTCAAGATATTTTTGTGGGGCTTGGAAAGTCCGCCACAATTTTTAAATTTAAATCAAGGCGTGGCTATGTTCGAGACGAGAGGTTAGTGCATTCTAATCCCCACTCATCATAGCTGAGCGTTGTGCGTCAGCTCTGCAAAACGAATAGATTTAGCAAATGTCAATAATTCAACGAATAAAGAATGTTTACGGAGATTTAACCGAAACCAACTCAAAGGAATGGTCTAAACGGAAGTATGAATTTTATCTTCTTTTTAGTGAGCTAACTGATGAAGAATTGCCTTGGAACCACAAATTGTGGATTGAACGTATTGAACCAGTAATTGACAAAATCATATTACAATCCCCAGAATACAAAAATACGGGAGTTAGGGTTTTGGAATATCAGAAGCAAGCGAATTCTGAATATTACAAAGAACTAAAACTCGGAAGAATTAGATGGAATCCAGAATCACATAAAAAATGGACAATTAAAAAAGACTCAGAAATAAAATTTAAGCATTTAGAACTATGGACACCAATTTGGACGAAATGTGAGAAAAGTAATTCGGCACCTGATGTATTTATAACCATCTGTAACGAAGATGATCTTGTGAGTGAACGTCACCTTCAATTCAACGTCTTCACAGTTCTTGCAATCGCAACAGATTTAAATTTTGATAACAGTAATATAATCACTGAACTGTCTGAAAAGCTGAATGCCAAGAAAACAGTGAAGAACATAAGAAAATGGACAGAAGGGAAATCTGATAAGAACAAAAACTGGAAATTCTACAATTGGATTCAGGACACATTTAGCAACGGAATTTACAAGGGAAAAAACCTTCATAGTTTCAATTTTGAAGAAATTGAATTTGAACCATATTGGGAAACAGTCAACGAAAAAAATAATGCCGAACGCACAACAAAAGATAAAAAACATAGGACTGATCTGCAACCCGAAAGTTCATCGGATTCTGGCAAGTCCGCCAAGTAAAATATAAATTTAAAAATCGGTCTTGGCTCGTAGGTTTAGGAAAGACAAGTGCTTTTTACTCCCTACGTTTTTTATCAAGGCGTTATGCGCAACTGCACTTCGAGAATGAGATACCTAATCCTTCTAACTTTTTGCTTTCCAATCCTTACTCATGGTCAAGGCTTTATAACTATTGATACCTTGACTACCATTCCAACCGAACTAACTGATAAACTGAACGGGCAAATTAGCTCTGTTGTGACAGTTGACTTTACAGGTGACAGCAAACTTGATTATTTAGTGACAATGGCAAGTGAGGATAAGCACAACTATGAATACCTGGAATACTGGATCACCTCTGAATTCGAATTATTCAAGAAGAAAAAGAAGTTTAACGATGGAATTCAGTACTATCACTTCGTGAACTTGGATCGAGATCCTGAACCGGAAATATTCTCTGCTTTCGGTTACGAAGATGGAATTGATTACGGGTTCTTTGACTTGGACTTGAAACTGGGCAAAGAAGAACTGATCTTCTATTTTAATCCTGTAATCATTGAGGGCAACAAATATCATTGGGGTTATCCGTGGGACATTGCTAACCTCTTAACAAGGAACTCTAACGGAACTATCCAAATTCAGAGCTCAATTGAACACACAATAGTTAGGGACGGCAACATAACTTTTCCAGAAGACCAACCCTTTTTTCCAGTCATCTTTTTCTCTGGACATTCTACCCAACCTTATGAACTAACTGAGATCGAATCCAGAACATGGCTAACGATTGAACAGTTAAAAATGGAAGCGCATAACAGGCGGTAAAAATGCATGTGGCTACTGCCAATTTGCCATTTTCAGTGGAACTGAACCGCGATTTCTGGCTTTTGGAGAGGTCAGTACTTTCTACTTTTCTCTCTGCCACTCGGAAAAATGCTTATGGAACGTGCTGTATCTGAACCGTTGTGAGTTGGAGCCAGAATCGCTACTTTAGTGCTATTAAAAAAGCTCGGGCCACACAGCATTTTACCTGAGCGTTACATGCAATACCTCTCCCATGCGATACTTTTTCCTAACCGCCATCTTTTTGAGTCTTTTTGCTTGTAACTCAACAACGGATATTGAGCAACTCTCATCATGTCGGACTATCGAACTAACTGAATTCGAACATCGCGAACTCAGCATGGATTTGAAGCTTCCGGTGAACTGGGAAACAGAAATTGACTTCATTTTTGGTGATACTCTTGGAGTAACCTCTATAGACACTGCTTATTACAACCTAGAGCAAGAACTTTTAATGTTTGGCTGGATGCAGTATTCCACAACAATCAGTGACTCGGCTAACTTTCAAGTGGTTCAGAACTCTATTGCCGAAACGACGGATGTCGAACTTCTCAAAAAAGGTGAGATTAGTACAGGATCGAATAGTTTTAAGTACTTACTCATATACGAATATGGAGATGTCTGGAAAGATAACCCAATGACCAACCTCCTTGCTTTCAAACAGTTGAACGGACAGGTAATAACATGTTTTAGCAGGGTGCAAGGACGAACCACTGAACTTGAGGACTTTTGCCATTTCGTCGACATACTTGAACAAGTTGGCAAGTAAAGCATGTAACAGACGATATTGCGCATGGCCTTACTTAGTCATCTGCCAAGAGTCTGCAAAACATCCCGCTTATCTGCCGCCAAGAAACTGAGGTGCTTTCTACTATCTTCTGCTCATGGGAGTTTTTATCTTTCTAATTGCAGTGCGAGTCTGATACTTTGAATGCACCGGCAGATAAGCTACTTTTATCGGTATTAATTAAGCTCGGAGGCCACAGCGCCATATCTGAGCGTTATGCTCCATCTTGGCAACATGAAATCCAGATTCAAATTCACACCTCTCCTGCTTCGAACTCTTCTAATCGTCCTTGGAATGCTGGGAACGTGGTTTTCTATAAAATTTTCATATGTAGCTTTTAGTGAATTATCGAACATAAGCTTCATCGTACTCGGAATGGCAGTCTTGTTCACCATGACAGTATTTTATGTCGCATTACCCGGAACTCGAACTTTCAAACTTCAAAACAATCAATTACAAGTAAACCATTTGTTTGGTCTAGTCGATGGAACAACAGACAGAATCGAAACATACAATCAATCAACTTTTTCGAACAACCTTGGAATCCATCGAACAATTATTATGAAACTGGCTAACCACGAAGTTTTTCAATTAACTGAAATGGACGTTGCGAACTTCGAAGATTTCCTACAAGAGATCAAGAACACCACAACTTTGGACGAACATCTGAAATATCGTAGGGGTCGAACATTTGGGATAACACTAATTGTCTTAGGTATCATCTATACTGCCTTTGTTGTGTTTTCGAAGGTCTGAACGAAATAAAGGAGCATAACAGACGTAGCTGTTGCACAACCCCTCCCAAAAAATGAAGACCCTTGATTGGTCATCGCAAATTTTTTTCAGTTGATCGGATGGGTAGTCATTATGCAAGACAAGTTCCGATAGAGATTTTGCTGGCTGAAACAGAGCCA